>CAWJYW010000029.1:0-32782 GCA_963847255.1 uncultured Gaiellaceae bacterium | reverse complement strand
CGGCGTGACGCTGCTCGACGACGTCGACGCCGAGCATCGATGCCTACAAGGACGAGATCTTCGGCCCCGTGCTCGGGGTCGCCCGCGTCGGCACCTACGACGACGCGGTCCAGCTCGTGAACGAGAACCCGTACGGCAACGGGACCGCGATCTTCACCCGCGACGGCGGCGTCGGCCCGCCAGTTCCAGTTCGAGGTCGAGCGTCGGGATGGTCGGGATCAACGTCCCGATCCCGGTGCCGGTCGCCTACTACTCGTTCGGCGGCTGGAAGGCGTCGCCTCTTCGGCGACTCGCACATGTACGGGCCGGAGGGGATCACCTTCTACACCCGCGGCAAGGTCGTCACCTCGCGCTGGCCGGACCCGGCGACGCTCGAAGGTCGACCTGGGCTTCCCGCAGACGACAAGGTCGCGGTCGATGCGATCCTCGAGCACGAGGACGTCGCCGGCGTCAGCTTTGTCGGCTCGACCCCGATCGCGCGCTACATCTACGAGACCGGAACCAAGCACGGCAAGCGCGTGCAGGCGCTCGGCGGGGCGAAGAACCACATGATCGTCCTCCCGGATGCCGACATCGACATGGCTGCCGATGCGGCCGTCAGCGCCGCGTACGGCTCCGCCGGCGAGCGTTGCATGGCGATCTCCCAGGTGGTCGCGGTCGGCGACGCGGGCGACAAGCTCGTCGAGGCGATCAAGCTGCGCCTGCCGAAGATCAAGGTCGGCAACGGCCTCGAGGAAGGCGTCGAGATGGGCCCGCTCGTCACACGCGAGCACCGCGACAAGGTCGCCTCGTACATCGAGGGCGGTGCGGAGCAGGGAGCGACGGTGGTCGTCGACGGCCGCGAGACCGCTCCCGAGAGCGACGGCTTCTTCCTCGGCGTCACGCTCCTCGACGACGTCACCCCGAGCATGGACGCCTACAAGGACGAGATCTTCGGCCCCGTGCTCGGGATCACGCGTGTCGGCACCTACGACGAGGCCGTCAAGCTCGTGAACGAGAACCCGTACGGCAACGGGACGGCGATCTTCACCCGCGACGGCGGCGCCGCACGTCAGTTCCAGTTCGAGGTCGAGGCCGGAATGGTGGGAATCAACGTGCCGATCCCGGTCCCGGTCGCCTACTACTCCTTCGGGGGCTGGAAGGCATCGCTCTTCGGGGACACCCACATCTACGGGCCCGAGGGGATCAACTTCTACACCCGGGGCAAGGTCGTCACCTCGCGCTGGCCGGATCCGGCCACCTCGAAGGTCGATCTGGGGTTCCCGCAGACCCGCTAGGGGAGTAGTAGCATCGGCCCATGCCGCGTTACGTGATCGAGCGCAACTTCGGAACGATCAGCGACGAGGACATGCTTGCCGCGTCCGCGCTGTCCGACGAGCTGATTTCCGCCCGCTTTCCGGAGATCGTCTGGGAGCACAGCCACATCGTCGCGACCGACGACGGGGAGATCGTCACGTTCTGCATCTACGGCGCTCCGAGCGAGGAGATGATCCGCGAGCACGCCGAGGCGTTCGGCTCTCACTCGATCACGAATCTCTACGAGCTCGTCGACGACGTCACGCCGGTGGAAGTCCGCCGCCGGGCTGCTGCAGCGCAGTCCTAGCCAGCTGTCCCAGAGGACGTGCGTCAGCCGCGCGTAGGCGATGGCGCGGGTACGCGTGATCCGGCGACGCCGTTCGACCTCGGCGTCCGTGAGGAGCTTGAGGGCGCGGGTGAGGAGCGTCACCGCCTGCTCGTAGGCGTCCCGCTCGAGCGCCCAGTCGGCTGCGCGCTCCGCGAGATCGACCGCCGCTTCGACGTCGCTCCCGTCTGCGGCGCCGGCGCAGCGATGCAATGCGATCTCGGCGAGCCGCGGTCCCGTGTCGAGGCCGTGACGGGTCGCGAGCGCGTCCGCAGCCGCTCGGTGGAGACGGGCGCGGCGGCTCGCACCGAGTCCGGCATAGACCGCATCGCGCGTCAGCGCGTGGGCGAAGCGGTGCCGTCCTGCGCCCAGATCCTCGATCAGCCCGGCCGCGGCCGCCTCGTCGAGCGTCTGCTCCAGGATCTCGGGGCTCCGTCCTGAGACCACCTCGAGCTCCGGGGTTCCGAAGCGTCTCGCCCAGTACCGCCGCCGCGGCGAGCACGCTCGCGCAGTCGTCCGAAAGGCGCTCGACCCGGGCCCGCACCACGTCGCGAATCCCCTCCGGAACGTCGCCGAACGAGGTCCGCGGCTGCTCGGCGACGTGACGTGCAAGCTCGCGGGCGTAGAAGGGGTTGCCGCCAGTGCGGGCGTGGATCGCGCGTGCCTGCGCCGCCGCGGCACTCGTCTCGAAGGCTCCGCCGATCAGCGCCGCCATTTCCTCGACGCCGAGGCCGAAGAGCTCGATCCGCTCGACGACGCAGTTGCGGCGCAGGTCGGCCAATGCCGCGAAGAGCGGCTCGCGCGCCTCGTCCTCGCGAAACGCGCCGATGACGAGAAGCCGCTCCGCGAGGTGGCCGCGCACGAGCCGGCCCAGCAGCGCCAGCGTCGCCCGGTCGGCCCACTGGAGATCGTCCAGCACGAGGACGAGCCGCTCGCCGGGCACACCCGCGAGTCGCTCCTCGAGCGCCGCGGCATCGAGCCCGCTCTCGCCGACCGCGTCGGCGAAGGGCTCGTAGGGAACAAGTGCCTCCTCGCCGCAACAGCCGTAGAGCACCGTCGCGCCCAGGGCCGCAGAGTCGACTGCGAACCGCGCGGCCAGCCGCGTCTTGCCGCTGCCGGCCTCGCCTGCGATCAGGCCGATGCCCACGCCCTCGCCTTGACGGCCGCGGAGGTGCGCGAGGCGTTCGAGCTCGCTCGTCCGCCCGACGAAGAGCTGCGTGTCGATCCGGCGAAGCTGTGCAGGAACACGCTCGGCGGGTGCGTCCGCGCGAAGCGACTCCGCAATGCGTCGCGTCTCCTCCGACGGCCCCACGCGCAAGGTCTGCAGGAGCCGCGTCCGAAGCTCCGAGAACGCTGTCAGCGCCGCGGCGCGATCGCCCGCTGCCGCGAGGCGCCGCATCAGCGAGCGGTGAGCCTCCTCCGAGAGCGGCTCGAGCGCGGCGGCGCGCCGCGACAGATCGGCGGCCCGGCGCAGGTCGCCCGCTGCCTCCGAGGCCGCGGCGAGCTGCTCGAGCACGGCCGCCGTGCGGGCGCGGTGCTCGTCGCGGGCTTCGAACGCCCACTCGTCCTCGAGCCCCGGCAGGAGCTCGCCGTCGGCGAGCGCAAGCGCCTCCTCGAACTGCCCGGCCGCGCGCAGCCGCTCGGCCTCGCTCACGTCGACCCAGACGCCGTCGCCCAGACCGACGCGGTCGCGGGTGGCGACGAGCACCCCGTTGGCCTCCTCGCCGAGCTGCCTCCGCAGCGCCCAGAGCGCGCTCCGTAGGCTCGCTCGGGCGCTCTCGTCGAGCACGTCGGGCCAGAAGCGCGCCGCGACCGCAGAGCGCGGGTGCAGGCCGGGGTTCAGCGCGAGCCAGGCGAGCAGCGCGGCCGCGCGGTCGAAGGCGGCCGGCGTGCGGTCCTCGTCGCCGACCTCGACACGAAAGCCCCCGATCGCGTGGATGCGGAGCATTCGTGGAGCGTACTGCGGTCACGCGGCTTTGACGATCCCCGTGACGGTCGGTTGACGGTGGCGGGAGCACGATCGGACCGTCAACGAGAGAGGGAGGTTCTTCCAGATGGAGACCTACGTGATTCTGCGACGGAACGGCTGGCGGGACGGCGCAGATCTCGGCGCGGCGGCCGAGCGGTCGACGCTCGAGGGAGAGAAGGCGTCAGACGAGATCCGTTGGATCCGCAGCTACGTGATCGCGGAGGCGGACGGCACGCTCGGCACCGTCTGCGTCTACCAGGCGTCGAGTCCCGAGGCGATCCTGCGCCACGCCGACGCCGCCGATCTGCCGGCGACGGAAATCATCGCGGTCTCGGACACGGTCATCGTCCGGCCCGATCCCGTGCCGGCAACCGTCGCAGTCCAGGGGAGAAGTGATGCGCGGTCATTGCACCTGCTGTCCATCGTCGGCTCCTGTGCGCCGCCGGGTCCCGCTCGCCGCCTGGGCGGGCAAGTCCGAGAAGCCCGCAAGCCGGTGCTGCACGTGCACCCGGCGACGCATCCCGGCGACCTCGACACCGAAGGCGCTCGCGCCGATCATCGCCGAAGCCCGCCTCGCGACCGCGAAGTTCGCGACGAGCCTCGAGAAGGCCCGCAAGGCCGGCTACACCGTCAACGTCACGCAGATGATCCCGGACATGGGCTGGCACTTCCTGAACCCGAAGATCACCGGCTTCGACCCGAACAAGCCGCCGATCCTCGTCTACGCAAAGCGCGGCAACGCGTGGCAGCTCGTCGCGTTCGAGTGGGTGTTCACCGAGAAGCCGAAGAAGGCGCCGCTGCCGGGAGCGAAGTACGGCTCCTTCGCTGCGGCCTGCCACTACGCCGACGGAACGTTCGTCCCGGCAGCCGCCGAGGCGGACTGCCCGAAGACGAGCCCGCAGAGCGGCGCGGCGTTCGGGTTCTGGCACCCGGACTTCGTGACGCTGCACCTCTGGGCCTGGTACCCGAACCCGGACGGCGTCTACGCGGGGATGAACCCGCTCATCCGTCCCTTCAACAACGGCTGAGGGCGCCACGCCGCGGCCGGAGCATTCGCTCCGGTCGCGGCGAGCTGCTCGCCGAACCTCGCCGCAAGTTAGAGTCGCCGCCATGCCGCTCGACCCTGCACGGACGGTCGCAGAGCTGCGCGAGCTGCGTGAGCTGACCGGGGACGAGAACGGCGCCCAACGTGTTGCCTGGACGCCGATCTGGGTGCAGGCCAGGGATTGGCTCGGCTCCAAGCTCGAGGGGCTGCCGCTCGACTACGAGGTCGACGAGGCAGGCAACCAGTGGTGGACGCTCCGCGGCGAGTCCGAGCGCGCCGTGCTGCTGGGCGGCCACATCGACTCGGTTCCGAACGGCGGCTGGCTCGACGGCTGCCTCAACGTCGTGGCCGCGGTCGAGGTGCTGAGGCGGATCGCCGAAGAGGGGACGCCTCCCGTCACCGTGCGCCTCGTCAACTGGGCCGACGAGGAAGGCGCCCGCTTCGGGCGGTCGCTCTTCGGCTCCTCGGCGGCGGCGGGCTCGATGGCCGACCAGGACGACCTGCGCGCCCTGCACGACCGCGACGGCGTCGCGCTTCCGGATGCGCTGGCGGAGCACGATGTCGATCTCGACAACGCGCTCGCGGCGCGCTCGCAACTGGAGGGAGCCGCGGCCTATCTCGAGCTGCACATCGAGCAGGGCCCGGTGCTGGAGTCGATGGATCTCCCGCTCGGCGCCGTGCTCGGCACCTTCGGCGTCGAGCGATACCGGATCATCTGGCACGGCCAGGCTGCGCACGCCGGCTCGACCCCGATGGACCAGCGACGCGATGCGCTCGCGGGCGCGGCCAAGCTCGCGCTGGAGCTGCGGGAGATCGCAAAACGGGTCGGAGGCGGTGCCGTCCTGACGAGCGGTGGCGTCGTCTGCAAGCCGGGGATCGTGACCTCGGTCGTCGAAACCGCCGAGCAGCTCCTCGACATGCGCCACCTCGACGCGGCGAAGCTCGCCTCGATGTGGGAGCAGGTGCGCGAGGCCTGCGAGCGCTTCGCGCAGGAGGAGCAGCTCGATGGTCGAGTACGAGCGGATCTGGGAGATCGAGCCGATCCTCTTCGACGAGACGCTCGTCGGCTTCGCGGACGAGGCGATCCGCGAGGTGGCGGGCACGTCGCACAAGCTGCCGAGCGGGCCACTGCACGACGCCGCCGAGGTCTCGCGCGCCGGAGTTCCGACGGTGATGATCTTCGTCCAGAGCCTCCGCGGCCTCTCGCACACGAAGCTCGAGGACACGAAGCCCGAGCATCTCGAGCTGGCAGTCCAGGCGCTCGACCGCCTCGCCGACAAGACGATCGCCCAGGTCGCGTCCGCCTGAGCGCAGCGCCCTCGCCGCCCGCCGCCGTCGTCTTCGACTGCGACGGCCTCCTGCTCGAGACGGAGAGCTGCTGGTCGCTCGCCGAGGCGGAGCTGTTCGCCCGCTACGGCAAGGTGTTCGGCGACGACGAGAAGCGCGTCCTGATCGGCACCTCGGCCTACGCAGGCTCCCGCGTGCTCGAGCGGCTGCTCGAGCAGCCCGGCCGCGCGGAGCCGCTGGGGCTGGAGCTGCTGGAGCTCGTCGAGCGGCGGCTGCTCGAGGAGGCGACAGCCTTTCCGGGCGCCGAGGAGCTCGTGCAGGAGCTGAAGGATCGCGTGCCGGTCGCGGTGGCCTCGAACACGCCCCAGCGTCTCGTCCGCGGCGCTCTGGCCTGCGCCGGTCTCGCGCAGTACTTCGACGTCGTGGTCACGGCCGACCAGGTGGTCGAGCCGAAGCCGTCGCCCGACGTCTACCTCCGGGCCTGCGAGCTGCTCGGCGCGGCGCCGTCCCGCTCGATCGGGCTCGAGGACTCGCCGACCGGCGTCGCCGCCGCCCGCGCCGCCGGCATGTTCGTGATCGGCATCCCGTCGTTTCCGGGAGTCCTGCTCGACGAAGCCGACCTCGTCGGCGGCTCGCTGGACGATCCTCGCGTCCGAGCAGCGCTCGGCCTCGAGTAGACTCAGTCCATGGGTACGGTGACGTTCCGTGGTCGTTCGGACGCGCTCCGCAAGGGGAGCATCCGGCCAGCACTTCCTCCGCAGTAGCCGGCTCGCAGCCGATCTCGTCTCCGAGGCCGAGGTCGCCGCGGACGATCTGATCGTCGAGATCGGCGGCGGCACGGGCGTCCTCACCCAGGCCCTCGTCCGCGCAGGAGCGGTCGTGATCGCGATCGAACGCGATCCGGTTCTTGCAGCCGGTCTCCGCGAGCGGTTCAGGGAGGTCGAGATCGTGACCTGTGACGCCGCGGACGCACGCGTGGCCGGAGGTGCCGTTCTCCGTCGTCGCGAACCTTCCGTTCGCGCGCTCCGGTGCGATTCTCGCGCACCTGCTCCGCGACCCGCGACTGCCGCTTCGTCGAGCCGAGGTGATCGTCCAGTGGGAGTTCGCGGCGAAGCACGGCGCAATCTGGCCCGCGACCCTGCGCTCGACCTACTGGCGCGCCTGGTACGACGTCTCGCTCGTCCGCCGCCTGGACCGGACCGCCTTCGCGCCTCCGCCCAGCGTCGACGCGGCGGTGCTCCGCCTCACCCGCCGTGACCGGCCCCGCGTTCCCGCCGAGCTGCACGAGCCGTACCTGGGCCTTCCTCACCGCCGCTTTCGCTCTTCGCAGTCCGATCCGCAGCGGAGCTCCGCCCGCTGCTGTCGCCGCTCCAGGTGAAGCGGCTCGCGCCGGTGCTCGGCTTCCGCGCCCGATGCCCGCGCGCGCGATCTCGACGCCGAACAGTGGGCCCGGCTTTTCGCCGCGTCCCGCACGCGCTGACGCTCAGAGGAAGCGGACCGCCGCCACGCCGGCGCCGACGAGCGCCAGCCCGAGCAGCCGTCCCGGCGTCACGGGGTTCTCCTCGAACCCGACCCAGCCGAAGTGGTCGACTGCGAGCGAGGCCACCGCCTGGCCCGCCAGGATGAAGGCGAAGAGCGCCGCTGCCCCGAGCTTCGGCGCGGTGACCACGGAGCCGAGCACGTAGAACGCGCCGAAGCAGCCGCCCACCCAGACCCACCACGGCGCTGCTCCGAGCCTCTCCGCTCCGGGCCAGCCTCGTGCGAAGAGCAGCGTCGCCACGAGCAGCACCGCGGCGCCGACGGCGAAGGAGACGAAGGTGGCGCGCACCGGGCTGTCGACCCAGCTCGCGAGCTGCGCGTTGATCCCGAACTGGATCGGAAGCATCGCTCCTGCCGCGATTGCGAAGAGGTAGTAGGGCCACGTTGCCACGCGCTCGAATTCGCGCGAGAATGCCTCTTTCCCTGCCAACCAGCCTCTCGGACCAGAACTGGGGGTCGCATGCTCAGCTTCGGCGTCACCGTCCTGCCAGACCCGCCCTATCAGCGCCTGATCGAGCTCACGAAGCTGGCCGAGGACCAGGGCTTCGAGTACGGCTGGACCTACGACTCGCATGTGCTCTGGCAGGAGTCGATGCCCGTGATGGCGCTTCTCGCCGACCAGACGTCGAAGATCAAGCTCGGCCACATGGTCACCAACCCCGCGATCCGCGACCCGACGGTGCTCGCGAGCGCGTACGCCACCCTTCAGGACATCTCGAACGGCCGGATGATCATGGGTGTCGGCCGTGGCGACTCGTCGGTGCGCTACGTCGGCCGCAAGCCGATGAAGGTCGCCGAGTTCGAGGAAGCGCTGGAGATGGTCAAGCCGTTCATGAACGGCAAGGAGGTGACCTGGAACGACAAGCAGCTCCAGCTGAAGTGGGTCCGCCCCGAGCTGCCGGAGATCGAGATGCACGTCGCCGGCTACGGGCCGAAGGCGCTCGCGGTCGCCGGCCGCCAGGGCGACGGCGTGATCATCCAGCTCGCCGACCCGGACATCATCCAGTGGATCATGGACACGGCCCGGAAGGCGGCCGAGGAAGCCGGCCGGGATCCGGCCGCGCTCAAGTGCATCGTCAGCGCGCCGAGCCACATCTCCGACGACCTCGCCGACGCGCGCGAGCAGGTGCGCTGGTTCCCGGCCATGGTCTCGAACCACGTCCAGGACCTGATCGACCGCTACGGCACCGACGGCTCAGTCGTGCCGAAGGTGCTGACGGACTACGTCGAGGCACGGAAGTTCTACGACTACAACGAGCACTCCCGCGTCGGCGCGAAGCACGGTGAGTTCGTCAGCGACGAGATCTGCGACCGCTTCTGCGTGCTCGGCACCACCGAGCAGGCGATCGCGAAGCTCCGGGAGCTCGAGTCGATCGGCGTCGACCAGTTCAACATCTACCTGATGACCCACGGGCAGGAGGAGACGCTCGAGACGTACGGCCGCGACATCCTGCCGCAGTTCAGCGGGGTCACGGCGTAGAGACGACCGACGAAGTCCGGCGGCGCTGGGACGCCGCCGCAGCCGGCTGGGAGGCCGAGCGAGAGCTTGTCACGCGGGTCACCGCGCCTGTCACCGACGCGCTGCTCGCGGCGCTTCGCCCGCAGCCGACGGACGTCGTGCTCGACCTCGCCTCCGGGACGGGCGACATCACCGAGGCGGTCGCCGGCCTGGTGGCGCGCGTGATCTCGACCGACCTCTCGGCGGTGATGGTCGAGGCGGCGCGACGCCGCGGGGTCGCCAACGCGGAGCATCGCGTGATGGACATGCAGCAGATCGACCTCCCGGACTCGAGTGTCGACGCCGTCGTCTCCCGCTTCGGCTACATGCTCGTGCCAGATCCTGCTCGTGCGCTGCGCGAGACCCGTCGCGTGCTCCGCGACGGGGGCGCATTGGCGTTCGCGACCTGGGCTCCGGCGAACCGCAACCCGTGGGCGACGGCGTACGGGCCGGTGCTGATCGAACGCGGGCTGCAGGAGCCGCCGAAACCCGGCGAGCCGGGCCAGTTCTCGCTGTCGTCGGACGAGGAGATCGAGCCGCTGGTCCGCGAGGCAGGCTTCAGCGAGATCACCGTCATCGGAAGTGCCGGTCGAGTACCGCTTCGGCGACTGGCCGGAGTACGTGCGCGTGGTGACCGCGCTCGGCGGCCTCGCTCCACGCGCTGCTCGGGACGCTGGACGAGGCCACGAGGGCCGACGTCGACGCCGGGGCGCGCGCTCGGATCGAGCGGTTCCGCAGCGGCGACGGCTACGTCCTCCCCGGCGTCTCGCTCGTGACGAGCGCCCGCTAGAGAATCGTCTTGCCGAGCGCGCTGGCGACGAGCTCCACCGCGAGCGCGGCCGTCGCATTGGCCCGGTCGAGGATCGGGTTCACCTCGACCACCTCGAGCGAGCCGGCGAGGCCCGACTCCGCGACGAGCTCGAGTGCGAGGTGGGCCTCGCGGTAGGAGAGGCCGCCGCGGACGGGTGTCCCGACGCCGGGCGCCACCTCCGGATCGAGCGCGTCCATGTCGAGCGAGACGTGCACGAAGCCGGGGCCGGCGATCTGTGTCAGCGACTCGCGGATTGCCCGCTCGATCCCGATCCGGTCGATGTCGCTCATCGTGTACGCGCGGATGCCGAGCTCTCGAATCCGCTCGCGCTCGCGCGTGTCGAGCGACCGCAGCCCGACGAGTGCGACGCGGCTCGGCTCGACCGCCGGCAGCGTCCACATCTCGCTCGCGAAGCGGCCGTCCGTGAGGCCGAGCGCCGCGGCGAGCGGCATCCCGTGCACGTTGCCGGTCGGAGAGGTCTCGGGCGTGTTCAGGTCGCCGTGCGCGTCGAGCCAGAGCACGCCGCCGACGCCGCGGGCACGCGCGAGCCCGCCGAGCGTTCCCAGCGCGACGGAGTGGTCGCCACCGAGCACGAGCGGCAGCGACCCCTGCTCGAGCGCGAGTCCGACGAGCCGGGCGACGCGGCCACAGGCCGCCTTGATCTCCGGCAGGTAGCGGGCGTTCGCGTCCGACTCCTCGGTCGCCTCCTGCACGGCCGTCTCGACGTCGCCCCAGTCGAGGACGTCGTAGCCGATCCCGTTGAGCCGGTCGTGCAGCCCCGCGTAGCGGATGGCGGATGGCCCCATGTCGACACCTCGGCGGCCCGCGCCGAGGTCGAGCGCGGCTCCGATGATCGCCACCTGCTTGTCCCGAGCCACGACGCGAAACCCTACTGGCTAGACTGGTTGCCGCCTGAGGCGAGGTAGCTCAGTTGGTAGAGCACACGGCTGAAAACCGTGGTGTCGCCGGTTCAAGTCCGGCTCTCGCCATGTCTTCCGTCGCATGACGCTCGACCGCGGGAGCGGCTCGAGCGTCGCGCAAACCCCTGAAGGGGGCCGCTCCGCGGCCTCGCCCGCTCCCCGTCGCGTCGAGTTGTGGTCGACAAGACTAGAACTGTCTGCTAGGGTAAGAGTCATGACGACCAGAACCAGGAACGTGACCGTGCCGGTCGACTACGACCCTTCGGAGTTCCCGGCCTTTGCGGTGACGGTCGACGTCGTGATCCTGACGATGTCCGAGGGCCTCCTGCACGTGCTGCTCGTCTGTCGCGGAGAGGCGCCGTTCGAGGGGATGTGGGCGATGCCGGGCGGCTTCAAGCGTCCCGGCGAGACCCTGGACGAGGCGGCGAAGCGGGAGCTCCGCGAGGAGACCGGCGTCGACGCTGCCACCCGCTCACCCAGTTCGGCGCCTACGGCGATCCCGGGCGCGACCCGCGCATGAACGTCGTCACGGTCGGCTATCTGGCGGTGATTCGCGACGTCGGGGAGATCGAGGGCGGCACGGATGCAGCCGCGGCGGCCCTGATTCCGGTGTCCGACGTCCTGAGCGGAAAGGTCGACCTCGCGTTCGACCACCTGGCGATCGTGCGCGACGCAATCGAGCGTGTGCGGTTCGAGCTCGAGGTGACGGGCATCGCGACCGCATTCGTCGGACCGACCTTCACGTTGGCCGAGCTGCGGGCGGTGTACGAGGCCCTCTGGGGCGTGCACCTCGACGCCGCGAACTTCCGGCGCAGCATCGTCGCCGAGGACGGTTGGGTGATCCCGACCGGCCGCCGAGCTCGGCCCGGCCCGTCCGGCGGCAGGCCCGCGGAGCTCTATCGCGCCGGACGCGCGTGGAGCCACGGCGGCCCGATCCATCGCTTTCAGCGCTCGGAGAAGCGGACGTGAACCGGTGAGGGCGGTGGTCCACGACCGGTACGGACCGCCGGAGGTTCTTCGGGTCGAGGACGTTGAACGGCCCGTGCCCGCCGACGATGAGATCTTGGTCAGGATCCACGCCACGACCGTCAACCGGACGGACTGCGGGCTTCGCAGCGCCGAGTACTTCGTCAGCCGCTTCATCACCGGTCTCCGTCGTCCAAAGCGAAAGATCCTCGGCATGGAGCTGGCCGGCGAGGTCGAGGCGGTCGGCGCGGCCGTGACGGAGTTCGCGGTCGGTGACGAGGTGTTCGGGGTCAAGGGCTACGGCGCGCATGCGGAGTACGTCTGCCTGAGCGAGACCGCACCGCTGGCGCACAAGCCTGCGGGCATCAGCTTCGAAGAGGCTGCGGCGGTCTGCGACGGCGCCGCCCTCGCGCTTGCCTGCCTGAGAAAGGCTGGGTCTCTGAAGGGGCGCAGCGTTCTGATCTACGGCGCCTCGGGATCCGTCGGCACCGCGGCGGTGCAGCTGGCCAGGTACTTCGGCGCCGACGTCACCGCCGTCTGCAACACGAAGAACCTCGAGCTCGTGCGCTCGCTCGGAGCCGACCGCGTGATCGACTACACCCAGGACGACTTCACCAGGAACGGCGAGACCTACGACGTGATCTTCGACGCGGTCGGCAAGCACTCGTTCCGGCGCTGCAGACGCTCGCTGAGGCCGGGTGGGACCTACGTCGCAACCGACCCGGGGCTCATGTGGCACACCTTCGCCCTGGCCTTGTTGACCCGGTGGATCGGAGACAAGCGGGTGGCGATGGGGATCACCAAGTACACGAAGGAGGACGTCCTCTTCCTGAAGGAGCTGATCGAGACCGGCGAGTACCGGGCGGTGATCGACCGGCGCTATCCGCTGGACGACGTGCTCGAGGCGACGAGGTACGTCGAGACGCAGCAGAAGACGGGAAACGTCGTCCTGACGGTCGTCAGCGACCGCTCGTAACCTTCACCGGATGTCCACGACCGAGCAGATCGAGGTCCGCCGGCTCGAGGTGACCGAGCTGCGCGCGCAGCTCGACGCGCTCGCGGCGGTCCTCCACGACTGCGTGGCGGGCGGCGCGTCCGTCAGCTACATGGCGCCGTTCTCGCAGGAGCAGGCGCGCAGCGCGTTCGAAGGCTTCGCCGCCGAGGCTGAGCAGGGCCGCCGGCTCATCGTGGCTGCGTTCGCCGACGGGGAGCTGGTGGGAACGGTGCAGGTGATCCTCGCGGTACCGCCCAACCAACCTCATCGCGGCGAGATCGCGAAGCTCCTCGTCCACCGCTCGGCCCGCAGGCGCGGCATCGCCGAGTTGCTCATGGAGCGCGCCGAGGCGGAGGCGCGAGCGGAGGGGAAGTCGCTGCTCGTTCTGGACGCCGTCACCGAAGGCGACGCCGCACGGCTCTACGCGCGCCTGGGGTGGACAACGGTCGGCGTGATCCCGGACTACGCCCTCTACCCGGACGGACGGCTCTGCGACACGACCGTCTTCTGGAAGAAGATCTAGCGAGGCCGGCAGCCGCCCGGGCCGACGCCGGCGAAGAGGCCGCGCTGGTGCTGGTTCGCCTGCGCCTCACGCGCCTGGTGGTACGGACCTGGGGCAGGGCCTTCCCACATCACGTCGGGCGCGACCCCCGGCCCGATCACGGTGGCGCGGTAGCGCGTTCCCTTCCCGGCCGGCCGCGAGCCGTGCGGGTAGAAGCCGTAGCAGAAGACGCCGATCGGCCTCTGGGCGAGGAAGCCGTTCTCGCGGTGCCAACCGCTGCCGTAGCGCGAGTTGTACGTGTCGACATAGATGTTCCGGCCGTACGTGTCGAGCGGGTTGCCCTGGCTGCTCGTCCGGAAGCCGAACACGGGCTGGCCGCCGTAGGAATAGCGTCCGTACAGGTGGTCGAAGCGCCGGTAGGCCCAGTCGGTCCAGATCTCGAGCTGCGGCAGCGGGCCGGACCAGTGTGAGAGCCGGAGGTCCCATATGCCGCGGCTGCCGCCGTAGTTGGGCTTGGTCCGCTGCCAGCTCTGCAGCGCCCAGTAGGAGCCGTCGGGCGCCTTGCAGGCGCGAACGAGCCACGCGAGCGGCGGCCCGTCGTAGCGCAGGCAGCCGCCGGAGAGGATGCTCTTGCCTCCGTACCGGAGGTTGAACGAGACCTGCGGCACTCCTTGCCGCGGCGCGCGCGCGTTGATCGCGCCGGACGCGATCACCTGTCGCGTGACGCCGCTCGCACGCCAGCTGACGAGCGCCTGACCGCTGCCGTTCACGCTCAGTGACGCGTTGCTCGCGTTGCGGTCGAGCAGCTCCGAGGCCGAGGCTTCGCCGGCCGTTCCGGCGAGGGCTGCGGCGAGGGCGAGGAGGACGAGACGGACGCGTTGTACGAGCGTCATGTCAGGAGACAGCGACATGAAGCCCTCCAGCGTAGCCGCGATGGTCGCGGGTCGCGGGGGTACACTTCGGCCCCGTGAGCACCGAGATCGAGCGGGAACTGTGGGGAGGCGAAACGCGCAAAGCGGTTGTCAACTTCCAGGTTTCCGGTGAGCCCATTCCGGTCCCCGTGGCGCGCTGGCTCGGCCGGATCAAGGCCGCCGCTGCCCGCGCCAATGCGGAGCTCGGACTGCTCGACGCGGAGAAGGCGGAGCGGATTGCCGTAGCCGGCGATGCGATCGCGCGTGGCGAGCACGACGACCAGTTCCCGATCGACGTCTTCCAGACGGGCTCGGGCACGAGCTCGAACATGAATGCCAACGAGGTCATCGCGGCTCTGGCCGGCGAGGACGTGCACGCGAACGACGACGTCAACATGGGGCAGAGCTCGAACGATGTCTTCCCGTCCGCGGTCCATCTCGCCGCGCTCGGCGAGCTCGAGCACGACCTGCTCCCCGCACTCGAAACCCTCGCCGCGGCCCTGGAACGGAAGGCAGCGCAGTTCGACGACGTCGTCAAGTCAGGGCGGACGCACCTGATGGACGCCGTTCCGATCACTCTCGGCCAGGAGTTCGGCGGTTACGCCGCGCAGGTGCGGCAAGGGATCGAGCGGATCAAGGACACGTCGCAAGCGGCTCGGCCAGATCCCGCTCGGGGGCACCGCCGTCGGCACCGGGCTCAACACACACCCGGACTTCGCCGCCAAGGTGCGCGACCTTCTCACCGCCGAGACCGGCCTCACGATCTCCCCGCCCGCCGATCCCTTCGAGGCGCAGGCGGCGCGCGACGGCCTCGTCGAGACCTCCGGAACGCTCAAGGTGGTCGCCGTCAGCCTGACGAAGATCGCGAACGACCTGCGGCTGATGGGGTCCGGCCCGCGGGCCGGACTCGCAGAGATCTTCCTGCCCGAGCTCCAGAAGGGCAGCTCGATCATGCCCGGCAAGGTGAATCCGGTCATTCCCGAGGTCGTCACGCAGGTGGCGGCGCAGGTGATCGGGAATGACCAGGCGATCACCGTCGGCGGTTTGCAGGGCCATTTCGAGCTGAACGTCTTCGTGCCGATGATGGCCCGCAACCTGCTCGACTCGATCAAGCTGCTCGCGTCGGCGTCGCGGCTCCTGGCCGAGAAGTGCGTCGACGGGATCGAGGCCAACCGCGAGCAGAACGAGCGCTACGCCGAGCTGACGCTGTCGGCGGCGACCGCTCTCAACCCGTACATCGGCTACGACAAGGCTGCGGAGATCGTGAAGAAGGCCGCGGCGTCGGGCCGTTCCCTGCGCGAGGTCGCCCGCGAGGAGGGCGTCGACGACGCGACTCTCGACGAGGCGCTCGACTACCGCAAGATGGCCAAGCCGCACGACGGTGCGGGCTCGAGCTAGCGCGCTTCTCCTGCTCGCCCTCGTGCTGACCCTCCTGCTGGGGGGCTGCGTCGTCGGCGACGAGCAGAAGCAAATCGAGCCAGACGCGCTGCGCACGCTCGTGTTGCAGCCCGGCGATCTCTCCGACATCTGGGTGCCGTTCAACAGCGGCAGGCAGGTGAGAGCGGATGCCCCGGCCGGGGCGCGCTCCGACCCAGAGCGTTTCGGCCGAGTGG
Source organism: uncultured Gaiellaceae bacterium (assembly GCA_963847255.1). Lineage (GTDB taxonomy): Bacteria > Actinomycetota > Thermoleophilia > Gaiellales > Gaiellaceae > Gaiellasilicea. Next base: position 17,106 of record CAWJYW010000029.1, on the reverse strand, counting down.
ACGGGTGGATCGCGCGCTTCCGGCGTCCGGGATCGCAGGCGACGGCAGGCCCGCTCGTGATCGAGTCACGCGCCGATCTCTTCGAATCCGCCGACGGCGCCGCCGACGAGCTCGCCGCAGCGAAGAGCGAGGTCGGAACCGCGATCGGGTCGCAGACCCCGACCGAGCCGCTCGATGATCCGGCCGTCGGGGAGGAGGCGTTTGCGGCCACGATCCTGCAACGGAGCGGCGGCGGCGGGATCGCGAACGTTCGCTTCTACCTGATCTCCTGGCGGCAGGAGAACGTCGTCGCGAGGATCTTCGTCAACGGCTTCGAGGGAAAGTTCACGCTCGCGCAGGCTCTCGATCTGGCGCGCGCGCAAGAGCGGCGGATCGCCCGCGCCGCGTCGTAATCGCCGCTTCGTCTCCCTTGTTGCAGTCGTTACCAGAGGGTCGTATATTCGCCTCGATCAGCGGCGCTTCGAGCGCCGACAACGATCTGTGGCGGAGGGGGAAGGCGAGGATGAAACGAGCCTCTATTGCCCTGGCAGCGCTCGCAGGTCTGCTCGTCTTGGGCCTGGGCCCGGCGGGAGCCGACATCGGCGGCTCTCCCAAGGTGCTCAAGCTCGAGCAGGTTGCGACACCGTCGGGTGCCTACGAGTTCAAGGACGTCGTACTCGGCACGAACATCACCGAGTGCCCGCAGGCCGGGATGAACACCGAGCCGGACCCGGTCGACCGGCGGAAGAAGGACGACGTCGAGAAGCGAAGCGACCGCGGTGACGACACCCGCGCGAACACCGAGTTCAGTTGCTTCCCGCAGAACGAGACGAGCATCGCCGTCAATCCGACGAACAGCAAGAACATCGTCAGCGGTGCCAACGACTACCGGCTCGGCTGGGCGTCGTCGGGGTTCTATGCCTCGACCGACGGCGGCGAGCACTGGTACGACGGGTGGATTCCGTTCCCGTCGCTGCCGAACGGCGACAACCTCGACGGCGGCGGCGATCCGGCGCTCGTGTACGACCGCGCCGGCACCGCCTACTACGCGGACATCAACTTCAACCGGACCGACGACACGAACGGCGTCTGGGTCAGCCGCTCGACGAACGGCGGCTTCACCTGGAGCCGGCCTTGCGTGGTGCTCACCGACACAGGCGGCGTGCGGCGGCCCGGGTGATCCGCGCCAGCCCGGCGACGGCACGGTGGCGTTCACGCCGGAGAACCAGACGACGCCCCCGTTCGGGAGCTCGGCGAACTTCAGCGTGACCTTCAACGACAAGGAGTTCATCGCTGCCGGGCCGCGACCCGCCGGCGTTGCCCCGCGCTGTTTCAGGCCCGTGTCGAAGACGCCCATGAATCCCGGTGACCCGGGCTGTCCGACGGCGAACATCGGCCCGGACCGGATCTACGTGACCTGGTCGCGATTCACGAACCCGGCCGGGACGCCGGGCTTCATCACCGACTCGAAGATCGTCATGAGCTACTCGGACGATCGCGGCCACTCGTGGTCGGCGCAGCAGGTGATCAACGGCAGCGCCCCGTTCTGCGCGTTCTCCTTCGCAGGCGGGACGGCATGCGACGACAATCAGTTCTCGGTGCCGACCGTGAGCCCGACCACGGGCCACCTCTACGTGGCGTTCGAGAACTTCAACACCGAGGACGAGAACCAGTGGCTCGTCGTCCGCTCGAAGGACGGCGGTGCGACGTTCGAAGGCCCGTTCTTCGTCACCCCGACCTTCGATGTCAATCTGCGCCTCCGGGCCGACTGCAACGCGCGCGGGGCGACTCGCGTCCACCTGACGAACAGCTGCTTCCGCATTCCGATGACGGGTGCGATCGTGACGGACAAGCGCGGTGGCGACTTCGCCGACGACCTCTATCTCGTGATGTCGGACAACCGCAACGGGACGCGGGACAGCACGAACTCGGACGTCTTCCTCTTCAAGTCGCTCGACGGCGGCTCGAACTGGATCGGCCCGACCCGTGTGAACGACGACTCGTCGACTGCACCGGCGAACCGTGACTGCGGTCGTGCCGGCCAGCCCGCGTGCCCGGCCGGAGTCCATACCGGCAACGACCAGTTCTGGCCGTGGGTCGACATCAACGACCGTGGGGATCTGAACATCGTGTTCAAGGATCGCCGCCTCGATGTCGACTCGATGGCGCACGAATGGCCGACGAGCCGCGTGCGGCCGGGGAACTACCTGGTCTGGACGTGGGGGGCGCAGTGCGAGGTCAAGCGGAGCAAGGCGAGCGAGTGCCTCGCTCCGACGGCAGCGGTGATTCCGCAGCCGACCGGCCTCTTCAATCCGTCCGGCCCGTTCCCGGGTGCCGGGCCTTCGTCCGTTGGCCCACTCGACAACTTCGGAGTGTCCGACGTGCCGTCGAACTGGGACTACACGTTCCGGGCGGGAATCTTCGCCGGGGACTACGAGTCGGTGGCGGTGACCCGGCACCGTGCCCACACGCTGATGACCGACGCGCGGAACGGCCGCTCGTCGGGCGGACCGGCCGGCGGAGCGACGTTCCCGTCGCAGCCGGGCCGCAATCCTGCCTGTGAGCAGTCGGATGTCTTCTACGACAGCTGGGACTCGGACGACGATGCTGATGGTCAGGACCGGCCGTCGAGCAGCGACGCGGCGTTCCTCGTGACGCCCTGCCCGGTGGATACCGACTAGGTCGTAGCTGAGACCGGAAACGAGAGGGCCGCCTGCGTGCGGCCCTCTCGCTCGTCTGCGGTCTTCTGGTCGAGGAAGCACTGCAAACATCCAAAAGGCATTTGCATTCCTCCTTTTTCTGGGTACGCTGAGCCGAGCCGCGACCCGCGCGGATCACTCGAAGGGGGAGGAAGCAGTGAGCAGAGCAGCGATAGCGCTCGCGGTTGCGGCGCTTGCACTCATCGTCCCGACCGCCGCGCTCGCCGGTGCGTCGAGCGGTGACGTGATCGAGGTCGGCAACGCGAAGGTCAAGCTGCCGACCACGAGCCCGGTCGCGGGGACCAAGGGCGCGACCGCTCGCGCGGGAGTTGCGGCTGCTGCCGCCGAGAGCCCGCCGGTCGGCACGAAGAAGTTCTGGCCGCTGATCGACTTCGACACGGGTGGTGCGTACTTCGAGCAGTTCACCCTGCGGGCTGTCGGCGCGAAGATCGAGATCTGGGTCTCGGACAGCCTCGACTTCCCGGCCGCCGACTGCCGCAACGACGGCGTCCGCAACGTGATCACCGACACGCAGTCGACGTACTTCGCCGGGCAGTTCGACGGGAACATGTACCCGAAGATGTCGGCCGCCTTCAGCTCGCCGCCCTCGCGCGACGGCATCGGCGGTCTGCTCGAGCAGGCCGGGGTCGTCCCGCCCGGCTACTACGCAGGGCCCGGCGACAAGATCGTCTCCCTGATCGCGAACTTCCACGACGAGAACTACGCGGACATCGAGTTCCCGTCCTACGTCGCGGGGTACCACTCGAGCGACATCAACTCCTTCGTCGAGCGGAACGTCATGTCGGTGGACTCGTTCGACTGGGCGCACCGCACCGGCGCGAACCCGCCGAACGAGCCGTCGACCGATCTCTGCAGCAACCGGCCCGCGCAGCCGCTGAAGTACGAGGCCGTCTTCGCGCACGAGTACCAGCACCTGCTCGAGTTCTGGGCGAGCCCCGGCGAGCTCAACTGGATCGACGAGGGGCTCGCGGACTACGCGATCACGGTCACGGGGTACGGCTTCCCGGCCCGCTCGATCTTCGAGACGGGCTACGAGGGCCACATCCAGACCTTCCTCGGCTGGCGTGCCCTGCAGACGCCTGCGAACCAGATCCCGCAGCCGAACGGCGGCGCGGAGAACTCACTCACGCTCTGGGACGATCAGGGCGGCCTCGAGACACTCTCCGACTACGGCGCCGCGTGGACGTTCATGGAGTTCATCGCCGGCCGGTACGGCACCCGGTTCATGACCGACCTGCACAACGAGGACGGCAACGGGATGAAGGGCCTCCAGGCCGTGCTCGACAAGTACCTGACGGGCGACAAGGCGATGCAGGTGATCCACGACTGGGCTGCGATGGTCGCCCTCGACAAGTCGATCGACGAGGGCGCCAAGCTGCTCGGCTTCCTGCGGGAGTCGCGCTACCAGACGAAGACGCTGAGCTCGTCCATCTACTGGGCGAACCCGGAGTCGTACTCGTCGCCGGGCGCTCCGCCGAACGGCTCGGACTACGTCCAGCTACGCGACGCGACGGGCAAGCCGCTGTCGTCGTCGAAAGTGCGCTCGATTCAGTTCTCGAGCCCGGCGAGGCACGCGCCGGCCCCGATGGAGTGGCAGTCCGTTTCCGTCGCTGGTGACGCGGTGCTCTCCGCAGGCGCCGTGGACAACGCCGACCGCTCGATCGTCCGCCCGGTGACGGTGCCCGCGAGCGGCGATCGCACGCTCACGTTCGACACCCGCTACGGGCTGGAGACGGGCTGGGACTTCTCGTTCGTCCAGGTCTCGACCGACGACGGCCTCAGCTGGACGAGCCTCGCGAACGCGAGCACGACCGACGAGCACGACCCGGCGGCAGACCCGGCGATCGTCGGCCAGCTGCCGGGCTTGAACGGCGACGCCGACTGGCACGCCGAGTCGTTCGACCTCTCGGCGTACTCCGGCCGGACCGTCCTGCTTCGGTTCCGGTTGATGACCGACGGCGCGACGCTCGGAAACGGCGGGCCGATCGAGGCCGGCTGGCTGGTCGACGACGTCAAGGTCGGCGGCCTGCTCGTCTCGGACGGAACGCTTGCCGGCTGGGGCACGGACGCGCCGCCGATCTCCGGCTACACGCTCCAGCTCGTCAGCATCGGTGCGAGGCACGGCAAGCAGGCGACGCTCGTTCAGGTGCCGGTGAAGAGCGGGCGCACGTACTCGCTCGACGCGAAGTTCCTGTTCCGCTTCCTGCTCGGAAGAGATGCCGAGACGGTGGCGATGCTCGTGATGTACGACGAGCCGACCGAGTCGATTGCTCGGTACGCCCCGTACTCGCTCAAGGTCAACGGCGTCCTTCAGCCCGGAGGTTGACCCAAGCCGAAGCGCGAGGGCCCGGTCAGCCGGGCCCTCGCGGCCTTCGACAGTCCGGCTCGAACTGCAGGATCGCGCGGCTTCCGCGCGTGCCGACGGCAAGGACGGTCACCGGCGCGCAAGGCCCGAGCCGCAGTCGCTTGAAGCGCGCCTTGAATGTTCCGTTGCGTCGCGCGATCAGCGGGACGATCCGCCGGATGGTGCCTGCGGTCGCCGTCAGGAGGACCGGCTCACGAGAGGTGAAGCCGCGACCGAGGACGACGACCGGCTCGGTTGAGAGGAGCTGCAGCGACGCACGCCTTGGCTGCGCTCCGAGTGCAGGGAGCGCCAGCACGAGCACGAGCAGAAAACCAACGGCGGCAGCGGCGCGCATTTCTTCCTCCTGCAGCACATGAAGACATGCGGCGCACGCCGATACACCCCGCAAACGGGGGGTTTCCGACCGGACGCGGTCGAGTTGCCTACGGCGCTGTTCGCCGGCGTGCACATCGGCGACGGGAGCACCTTCATGACAGCCATGCTGCCTCGGGCTCCGACCGAGGTGACACGCACCAAGCTACAGCGGTCGACGGAGATCTCGGAGAACACGGCGCGAAACGAGCCGGTGGCCGTCGCGCGGACCGTCTTTCGCACGATCTCGGATCCAGATCCCAGCGTCTGAGCCGACTCCGGCACGGACGCGACGACGCGGACCAGTTCCCGTGACTTGAACGCGCGACCCTGGACCGTGAGCGGATCGCGGTCCACCAGGCGCAGATAGGCCTTCCCCGAGCTTCCGGCGGAGATGGACGTCGCCATCGTCCCGCAGGCAATGAGCACGATCAGTGCGGCTAGCGTGCGCATACCCGGAGAGTGCCCGATCTCCGGGCCGAATACACCGCTTACGTGCGGATCATTACAAGCTCTTAACGGGCGGCCTGTCTAGTAGGCGACTGCGCCGCGGCCGGTCTCGGCAGCGTGTCGCTGCTCGTCCGCCCGGTAGCTCGAGCGAACGAGCGGGCCGGCGAAGACGGAGCCGAACCCGAGCGCCTCGCCCTGCTCGCGCAGCCAGCGGAACTCGTCCGGATGCACCCAGCGGTCGATCGCAGCGTGCTTCGGGCTCGGCTGCAGGTACTGGCCGATCGTGACGACGTCGACGCCGTGCGCGCGGAGGTCACGCATCGTGTCGACGATCTCGTCGTTCGTCTCTCCGAGGCCGACGATGATCCCGGACTTCGTCAGGACCGGATAGTCCGCCAGCTCCTTCGCGCGGCCGAGTAGCCAGAGCGCCTTGTCGTAGCTCGCCTTCGCGCCGCGCATGCTCCGGTGCAGCCGCCGCACCGTCTCGATGTTGTGGTTGAACACCTCGGGCCGCGCGGCCAGCACGGTGTGGAGCGCCTCCTCCTCGACGCCGAGGAAGTCCGGTGTCAGCACCTCGACGCTCGCGTTCGGCAGCTTGGCCTTGATCGCCCGGATCGTCGCTGCGAAGTGGCCGGCGCCACGGTCGGGGATGTCGTCGCGGTCGACCGAGGTGACGACGACGTGCTTGAGCTCCATCTGCGCCGCGGCCTGGCCGACGCGGAGCGGCTCCAGCGCGTCCGGCGCGCTCTCCGGCCTGCCGGAGTGGACGTAGCAGTAGCGGCAGGCGCGAGTGCACGTGTCGCCGAGAATCTGGAAGGTCGCGGTGCCGCGCCCCCAGCACTCGGAGATGTTCGGGCAGCGGGCCTCCTCGCAGACGGTGTTCAGCGAGAGCCCGTGCAGCAGCTTCTTGACGTCGAAGTAGCGGCCGTCCGCGCTCGGCGCGCGGACTTTCATCCACTCGGGCCGGCGGGGCCGTTCGGCGACGGGAAGCGACGTCTCCATCGCGTCGAGTCTAGATGCGCTGCAAGAGGACGGGTCGAGCGGAGGAGACTTTGTGTTTCAGAAACACAAGCGATCCTCGCCCCTCGGAACCAAGCCGTTCTCGCGGCGTGAGAACCCCCTTGTGTTTCAGAAACACAAAGTTCGTTGGTCCGCGGTAGCGCCGCGGCTTTCGCGGAGGTCCTGCTAGCGCGCTGCGAGCTGGGCGTGCACCGGCTGTGGCCAGAGGCCGTGGCCGGCGTCGGCCGGGATCTCCTCCAGCTCGAGCTCGAACACCTCGGCGAGCGCCTCGAGCGCCGGGCCGCGCGTCTCGTCCACCGTCACCGGCCGGCCGAGCTCGCGGGCGACGGTCGTGAAGGCCGCGTCCTCGAGCCCGCAGGCGGTGATCCACTGCGTGAACGGTGCCGGATCGAGATCGACGTTGAGCGCATAACCGTGCGTCGTCACCCACTTGGCGATATGGATCCCGATCGAAGCGATCTTCCTGCGGAGGGCTTCGTCAGCCAGACGCCGGTGAGCCCGTCGATCCGCTCGCCCTCGAGGCCGAGCTTGGCGAGCGTGAGGATCAGCGCCTCCTCGAGGTCGCGGCAGTAGCGCTTCACGTCCTGCCCGTGCCGCTTCAGATCGAAGATCGGGTAGCAGACGAGCTGCCCTGGCCCGTGGAAGGTCGACTTGCCGCCGCGATCGGTCTCCACGATCTCGACCTCCGCGCCGTCGGGGATGTGCAGCTCCCCCTCCTCGGTGCGCCGTCCCGTCGTGACGGTCGGCGGGTGCTCGAGCAGCAGGATCGTGTCGGGGATCGCGCCCTGCGAGACGGCTCCGGCAAGCGAACGCTGCAGCTCCCACGCCTCGCCGTACGGGACGAGGCCGAGGTTCATCACGTAGGCGCCCTTCACGATTCCGCTGGGAGCATCGATCGTGCCGCCTCCAGGTCCTCGGGACGAACGAGCACCTCGTGTGCGCCGCCGAACTTCACCCCAGCCTGCGTTGCTCGGTGGTCGCACACGATCTCGGCCGTCCGGAGCAGCCCGCAGATCATCTCCGCCTCCTGGCGCGGTGGAGACGGTTGTGAGGACGCTAGTAGTCGCTCTCGCCCCAGCTCTCGAGCTTCGCCTTCAGATCGCGCAGGAAGCGGCCGGCGAGCGCGCCGTCGACCAGGCGGTGGTCGTACGTGAGCGTGAGGTTCATGATCGGCCGGATCGCGATCACGTCCTTCCCGAGCTCGTCCTGGACGACCCACGCGCGCTTCACGACCGCGTAGGTGCCGAGGATCGCGGCCTGCGGCTGGCTGATCACCGGTGTGCCGTGGAACGTGCCGTAGCCGCCGGGGTTCGTGATCGTGAACGTGCCGCCCTGGACGTCGTCGGGCATGAGCTTCTTCTCCCGGGCGCGCTGGGCGATCTCGGCGACCCCGCGCGCCATCCCGAGCAGGTTCAGGCCCTCGGTGTGCTTCACGACCGGGACGATCAGCCCCTTGCCGTCGGCGAGCTCGACCGCGAAGCCGAGGTTGACGTAGTTCCGCGTCACGATCTTGTCGCCGCGGATCTCGCCGTTGATCCAGGGGTACTCGCGCAGCGTCTCGACGACGGCTCGGGCGACGAAGGAGAGATAGGTCGGGTTGACCCCGTAGGCCTCCTCGTACTCCTTCTTCAGCTTCGCGCGGATCGCGACCACTCTGGACATGTCGACCTCGATCGCGCTCGTGACGTGCGCCGAGGTGTCGAGCGAGCGGCGCATGTGCTCGGCGATGCCCTTGCGCATCGCGGTCATCGGCTCGAACGTCTCGCCGGGCTGCGCCTCCGTCTCGGCGGCGGGCGCCGGAGCGGGAGCGGCGAGGCGGAGGCTGCGCGGCTGCGGGTGCGGGAGCCGGAGGAGCCACGGCGCGGGTGGTGGCGCGGCCGGTCGGCGGAGGCGCCGCGGGCTCCGGCGGGGGTGCCTGGACGGTGCGGGCGCCGGCGGCGGCGCGGCCGCCGCCGGAGCGGGCTCGCCGCTGCGGGCTCGGGTGCGGGTACGGGCTCGGGCGGGCTGCTGCTGCCGCCTCGGCCTGCCCGCCGCCCTCGACGAACGCCAGGATGTCCTTCTTCGTCACGCGGCCGCCCGTCCCCGTCCCCTGCACCGCGTTCGGATCGACGCCGTGCTCGGACGCGATCCGCGCGACGACCGGTGAGACGAAGGTGCGGCCGTTGCCCGACTCCGGCGCGGCGGCGGCGGCGGGCGGCGGGGCGGCGCGGGAGCCTCGGCGGCTGGAGCCGGAGCCACGGGTGCGTCGCCCTCGGAGCTCGAGACGGCCGCGACCTCCTCGGCCGCTTCCTCGGTCGCAGGCTCGGGAGGAGCGGGTGCTTCGGGAGCGGATACCGCGGCACCCTGAGGTGCGATCACTGCGAGCACCGTGCCGACCTCGACCGTTGCGCCTTCCTGGACGAGGATCTGCGCGAGGACACCTTCGGCCGGACTGGGAATCTCGGTGTCCACCTTGTCCGTGGAGATCTCCAGCAGTGACTCGTCCCGCGCGATCGGCTCACCTTCGGACTTCAGCCACTTCGTGATCGTCCCCTCCGAGACGGAGACGCCCATCTGCGGCATGACGACTTCGACCTGAGTTTCGGTGGCCATCTCTCTCCTAGTACTCCGCCAACGCTCTGAGTCCCTTCACGACGTCCTCGACCTGCGGGATGAACGCCTTCTCGAGCACCGGTGAGAACGGTACCGGGCAGTCCGGCGCTGCAATCCGCCGCACGGGGGCGTCCAGATCCTCGAACGCCTCCTCGGCGATCGTCGCGGCGATCTCGCCGCCGAAGCCGCCGGTCCGGTTGTCCTCGTGCAGCACCAGCACCTTCGACGTCTTGCGGACGCTCTCCAGCACCGCTTCCTTGTCCCACGGCATCACCGTGCGAAGGTCGATCACCTCGACCGAGATGTCGTTCTCCTCGAGCTGCTTCGCTGCCTCGTCGGCGGTGTAGACCATCGCGCCCCAGGTGATCACGGAGACGTCGTCACCCTCGCGGTGCGTGCGCGCCTTCCCGATCGGCGTGACGTAGCGCTCGTCGGGCACCTCGCCCTTGATCCGGCGGTAGAGGTGCTTGTGCTCGAAGTAGAGGACGGGGTTCGGGTCCTCGATCGCGGCCACGAGCAGGCCCTTCGCGTCCTCCGGGGTCGCCGGGCAGACGCACTTGAGGCCCGGGATGTGTGCGAACGAGCTCTCCGGATTCTGCGAGTGGAACGGTCCGCCGGAGAAGCCTCCGCCCGAAGGGAGCCGGACGACGATCGGCACCGGCGTGCCGACGCGGAAGCGCTGCTTGGCGGCGACGGTGACGAGATGGTCCCAGGCGCAGGAGACGAAGTCGGCGAACTGCATCTCGGCGACCGGGCGCATGCCCATCATCGCCGCGCCGGTGCAGGCGCCGACGATCGCGGTCTCGGCGAGCGGCGCGTCGATCACGCGCCAGGGCCCGAACTCCTCCTGGAAGCCGAGTGTCACCTTGAAGGCGCCGCCGTAGACGCCGACGTCCTGGCCGAAGACGAAGACGCGGTCGTCGCGGCGCATCTCCTCGCGGAGCCCGTCGCTGATCGCCTGGAGATAGGTCTTCTCGGGCATTACTTGTGGTGGGGCGTGTCGAGGTCCTCGGGCGTCGCGTAGACACCCTCCATCAGCGTCGCCGGATCGGGCTGCGGCGATTCCTCGGCGCGGGCGAGAGCGTCGTTCAAGAGCTTCTTGACCCGGCCGGAGATCTCTTCCTCCTCCTCGTTGCTGAGATCCGCGTTGTCGCGGAGCCAGCCGCGGAACCGCTCGATCGGGTCGCGCTTCGCCCACTCCTCGAAGAGCTCCTTCGGAACGTAGAACGCGTCGTCGTGGACGGCATGGCCCTCCATGCGCAGGGTCAGGCACTCGATCAGCGTCGGGCCACCGCCGGCGCGCGCCTTCTCGATCGCATTCTTCGCCTCGCGGTAGACGGCGAGCACGTCGGTGCCGTCGACGACGACGCCCTCGAAGCCGTAGGCGGCGGCGCGGTCGGCGAGGTGCTCGACGGCGTAGCCGAGGTGGGTCGGCGTCGAGTACGCCCACTGGTTGTTGTCGCAGATGAAGACCATCGGAAGATTGCGGACGGCGGCGAGGTTCATCGCCTCGTGCGCGTCGCCGCGCGAGGAGGAGCCCTCTCCGAACCAGCCGACCGAGACGCGCTTCTCGTCGCGGATCCGGAAGGCGAGCGCGCAGCCGACGGCGACGGGGAGCATCGCCGGCAGGTGGCTGACCATCGCGATCAGTCCGAGCTTCGCGTCGGCCATGTGCACGTTGCCGTCGCGGCCGCGGGTCGGGCCGTCCTCGCGGCCCATGTACTGGGCGAAGATCCGCCAGGCCTCGACACCGCGCGTCACGTGCACGCCCATGTCGCGGTGGAGCGGCGTCCCGACGTCGTTCGGGCCCATCGCGGTCGCGACACCGACGGCTGCGCCTTCGTTGCCGCGGCCCGTGTAGAACGAGCCCGGGATCTTCCCCTGCTTGTAGAGGATGTGGCCGCGCTCCTCGATCCCCCGCGTGATCATCAGGTTGCGGTAGATGCCGAGCAGGTCCTCACGGTCGAGGCCCGCCTCTCTCACTTCATTCAGCGAGCCGAGCGGCTCTGCCTCGCGTACCGCCATGCGCATCTACCCCCGTCGGGTTCGAAAGGACGGCCCCACTCTAACGAGCGCACGTACTATCCGGCGGCGCATGACCGACTGGCTCTCCGAGGACAAATTCGTGATCGACCAGCTGATCAAGCCGATGGTCAACCTCTATCGGATCTCGGCGGGACCGACGCCGGTCGCGTTCGTGCGACAGAAGCGAATGGCGATCAAGGAGGACATCCGCTTCTTCGCGGACGAGAGCGAGACGCGCGAGCTCTGGCGGATCAAGGCGCGCTCGATGATGGAGTTCAGCGGCCGCTACGACGTCACGACACCGGAGGGCGAGAAGATCGGCGTCCTCGGGAAAGTCTTCGGCAAGTCCCTGCTTCGCTCGACCTGGCAGATCCTCGACGCGACCGAGCCAGGAGCTCGCGATCGCCCAGGAGCGGTCGCCGTCGATCGCGCATCCTGCGCCGGGTGATCGACATGGTGCCGTACGGCGACTTCGTCCCGATTCCGTTCCACTTCACGATCGACGCCGGTGACGCGCCACGATCGGCGACCTGAACAGGCGCCTCGGCTTCCGCGACACGTACGACCTGGACGTCAGCGGCGACGTCGAGCGGACGATCGACCGCCGGCTCGCCGTCACGCTCGGCATCGCGCTCGACGCCCTGCAGTCGCGCTAGGCCCAGTCATGACCGGCAAGCCGAAGCCGAAGCGGAACTGGATCCAGGAAGAGCGTCGCAAGACCCTCGGCGACTACACCTGCTTCTGCCTCTCGTGCGGCTCGGTCTGGCGCTACTTCCTCGAGGGCGAGGCCGATCTTCCCGCTGCGTGCCCTCACTGCGGCGGCGAGACGCGTCACCGCTGCCCGGCGTGCGCGGCGCCGTTCCCTTCCGCATTCGCGATCGAGTGCGAGGAGTGCGGCGCCGCGGTGAGACCGCCCGAGGTGCTCGGCGTCCGGATCCGCAAGCCCGGTCGTTAGAGGAGTTCGGCCAGATACGCATGCACTCCCGATACGGCCAGGGCACCGTCGCCGACCGCCGCGGCGACGCGCTGGACGGATGCCGCGCGCACGTCGCCGGCGGCGAAGATGCCGGGAAGGCTGGTCTCGAGGGGCCGGACAGCTCCGGCCGCTTGGCCCGTGAGCACGTAGCCCCAGTCGTCTCGCACGATCTCGTCCGGGAGCCACGCGGTGTGGGGCACGGCGCCGATCAGCACGACGAGTGCCGCAGCGTCGACCGTCTCCGTCTTGCCTGAGCTCGTGTCCAGAAGCTCGAGCCGCTCCAGGCGGCCCTCGCCGTGGGCTCGACTGACCTCCGTCGTGTAACGGACGTCCAGGTTCGGCGTGTTGCCGATCGTGTCGATCAGGTACTGGGACATGCTCGCAGCGAGCGATTGCGACCGAACGAGGATCGCGACGCGCCGGGCGTAGCGGGCGAGGTGGAGGGCGGCCTGCCCGGCCGAGTTTCCACCGCCGACGACGTAGACGTCCTCACCGGCAAACGCCTGCGCTTCTGACATCGACGCGCCGTAGTAGATGCCGGCGCCTTCGAGGTCGACGCAGCCCGGGGCCTCGAGCCGCCGGTACTCGACGCCGAGAGCGAGGACGACGGCACGAGCGGAGACCGCCGCTCCGCCGCCTGCGGTGCGCAAGACGAATCCTTCCTCGCCGGGCTCGAGCGCGACGACTCGGCGAGCAACCTGCGATCGGGTGCCGAAGAGCCACGCCTGCTGGTAGGCCCGCTGGGCGAGCTCGCCGCCGCCCAGCCCACGCGGAAAGCCGAGGTAGTTGCGGATCAGCGAGCTCGAGCCCGCCTGGCCACCGACACCGCCCGCGTCGAGCACGGTCGTCCTGAGTCCCTCAGAGGCTGCGTAGACGGCGGCGCCCAGCCCGGCCGGGCCGGCGCCGACGACGACGAGGTCGGCGTCGTCTGCCTCGAGCTCGGTCGGGAAGCCGCACGCTCGTGCGAGCTCGGCGGCGGTCGGGTCGACGAGGACGGTGCCGTCGGCGAGCGAGACCGACGGCGGGGCGTCTCCCTCGGGCGCCTCGACTCGATGCGGAATCCCCAGTCCGGCGAGCGTCGATTGCAGCTCGTGCGCGCGCGGCGAGCGCGGGTCGGCGATCACGATTGCACCGGCGGGGCCCTCGCCCTTCAGCCTGGCCGACTCCTGCAAGAGCTCCGAGATCGTCCGGTGGAAGACCTCGTCGGGAGTCCGCGTGGGGCGGACGACGTACAGGTCGATCCAGCCGTGCGACATCGCCCGCAACACGAGGTCGCCGAGCGCGCGGTCGGTCCAGCCGAGCCACGGGATCAGCAGGCCGCGCCGTGCGGCCGGGAAGCGCGCCCGGACGCCTGCCAGCAGCTCCGCCCCGCGCTCGCCAACGGCCAGGCAGACCGCCACGTCGTCGCCGTCTGCCGCGGCCCGGTCGAGCGTCGTCTCCAGGTCGGCGATCGAGCAGCCCCCGACCGCGTAGTCGCCGCTGTAGCGCCGGCTGAGCTCATCGATGACGCGGGCGCGGTCGGCCGGGTCGTCGTCGGCGACCACGAGCAGCGGCTTGCGAATCGAGGTGGTCACGGCGCTTCTGCGCCAATCCTACGCCGGGCGCGCCATGAGGCCACTCCCGCGGACCCGGCGAGCCGGGTCTACCCGTCAACGCGCCAGGCGACGTCCCTGGCCGCCGCCGAGCGGCTGACGGAAGGCGAGGCTAGAACATCGAGCCGATGATCTGCGAGAAGCGGATCACCGTCACGGTTTCGTCCTCCGAAACCTCGCGGTTGTACAGCTGGCCGAGGAAGCGGGTCATCTCGTCGGGACGGCGGATCTCGGGGTTGTCGTGCTCGATCTCGCGCGGCGAGAGCTCGCTGATCTGCTTCACCTCGACCTTGTCGATCACCGCGTCGAAGATCTTCTCCCGCTGCCCGTAGCGCACGCCCACGAGCACCGTGACGATCATCCCCTTCTTGTACTTGCCCGACTTGTCGCCGAGCCGGATCGTCGCCGTCTTGCGATGGGTGCGAAGCTGGTCGGCGACGAGCGGTGAGTAGAAGTTGAGCGCGTACATGGCCACGGCCGAAGGATCATAGAGTCGCGAGCCGCGCGGCAGCCTTCTCGGCCATCTGTCGCTCGCCTCCGTAGGCCAGCAGGCGGGGCGCGTCGTCCAGTGGCAGCCAGCGAGCTTCGGCGACTTCGAGCTCCATCCCGGGCGGCAGCGCACCGATCCGGCCGCTCCGGTAGCGGAACAGGAAGAAGCTGACGACCTTGAAGATGCGCTCGCCGCCGCGGCTGTAGACATAGCGCACGTCGCCCAGCTTCTCGATCAGCGTCCCCTCGACGCCCGTCTCCTCCGCCACCTCGCGGCGCGCCGTCTCGGCGCCCTTCTCACCGGGGTCGATCAACCCTTTCGGAAGCGCCCAGACTCCCTCCGGCTTGCCGTTCGGGCGGATCGCCGCCAGCCACCAGCGTCCCCGCAGCCGGCGCACGAGCACCCCGCCGGCCGAGAACTCCCGCACCATCACCACTTTGTAACAGACTGGCGCCGGCGGCTGCGCCTACCGTTTGCTCGCGGCATCGATACTGGTATAGTGGCCCTGGCACTCTCGCTGTGAGAGTGCCAGTCCGTGTCACAAAGTCTGACTAATAGGAGGCAACTCAATGGATCTGCAGCCTCTTGGTGACCGCCTGATCGTGGAGATCCTCGAAGAAGAGGAGACTACCGTCAGCGGCATCGTGCTGCCCGACACCGCGAAGGAAAAGCCGCAGCGCGGCCGCGTCCTCGCAGTCGGTCCCGGCGCTCGCGACGAGGACGGGGAATACATCAAGATGGACGTCGAGGAGGGTGACGAGATCATCTTCTCCAAGTACGGCGGGACCGAGATCAAGGTCGGCGCCGACGACGTTCTGATCCTGCGCGAGACCGACGTCCTGGCCAAGGTCGTCGGCGACCGCGCCGCAGTCTAGGGAAACAGGAGGAATACGGAATATGGCTCACAAGGAGCTCAAGTTCAGCGAGGACGCACGGCGTTCACTCGAACGCGGTGTGAACATCCTCGCGGATGCCGTCAAGGTGACGCTCGGCCCGAAGGGCCGCTACGTCGTGCTGGACAAGAAGTACGGCGCGCCGACGATCACCAACGACGGTGTCACCATCGCCCGTGAGATCGAGGTCGAGGACCCGTTCGAGAACCAGGGCGCACAGCTCGTCCGCGAGGTCGCCACGGCGACCAACGACGTCGCCGGTGACGGCACGACGACCGCGACAGTGCTGGCCCAGGCAATCGTGCGCGAGGGCCTGAAGAACGTCGCCGCGGGCGCCAACCCGATGGGGATCAAGCGCGGCATCGAGGCGGCCGTCGAGGCCGTCGTCGCGGATCTGAAGAAGCAGTCGAAGGAGGTCTCGGGCAAGGAGGACATCGCCCGGGTCGCCACCATCTCGGCGCGCGAGCGCGAGATCGGCGACGTGATCGCCGACGCAATCGAGAAGGTCGGCAAGGACGGCGTCGTGAACGTCGAGGAGGGCCAGACGTTCGGCCTCGAGCTCGAGTTCACGGAGGGCATGCAGTTCGACAAGGGCTACCTGTCGCCGTACATGGTCACCGACGCCGAGCGCATGGAAGCCGTGCTCGACGATCCGTTCATCCTGGTCGCGAACCAGAAGATCAGCTCCGTCAAGGATCTCCTGCCGATTCTCGAGCAGGTCATCCAGGCCGGTCGGCCGCTGCTGATCGTGTCGGAGGACGTCGAGGGCGAGGCGCTCGCGACGATCGTCGTCGACAAGCTCCGCGGCACCT
This sequence comes from uncultured Gaiellaceae bacterium, assembly GCA_963847255.1. Taxonomy (GTDB): domain Bacteria; phylum Actinomycetota; class Thermoleophilia; order Gaiellales; family Gaiellaceae; genus Gaiellasilicea. The sequence goes on along the minus strand of CAWJYW010000029.1, from coordinate 841 downwards.
TCACGGCCGTCGCGGTCAAGGCACCGGGCTTCGGCGACCGCCGCAAGCGCATGCTGGAGGACATCGCGATCCTCTCCGGCGCCGAGGTGATCACCGAGGAGATGGGCCTCAAGCTCGAGAACACGAAGCTCTCGCAGCTCGGCCGTGCTCGCCGCGTCGTGATCACGAAGGACACGACCACGATCATCGACGGTGCCGGCGATCCCGACGGGATCAAGGCTCGGATCAAGCAGCTGAAGGCGGAGATCGAGAACACCGACTCCGACTTCGACCGCGAGAAGCTCCAGGAGCGGCTCGCCAAGCTGGCCGGCGGCGTCGCCGTCGTCAAGGTCGGCGCTGCCACCGAGACGGAGATGAAGGAGAAGAAGCATCGCGTCGAGGACGCGCTTCAGGCCACCCGCGCAGCCCTCGAGGAGGGCATCGTGCCGGGCGGCGGCGTCGCGCTGCTGCAGTCCGTCGGAGCGATCAAGCTCGACACGTTCGAGGGCGACGAGAAGACGGGCGCATCGATCATCGTGCGCGCGCTCGAGGAGCCGCTTCGCCAGCTCGCCGCGAACGCCGGGCTCGAGGGCTCGGTCGTCGTCAACGCCGTTCGCCTGGCCACCAAGGGCCAGGGTCTGAACGTCGACACGGGCGAGATCGAGGACCTGGTCAAGGCCGGGATCATCGACCCGACGATGGTGACGCGCTCGGCGCTGCAGAACGCAGCCTCGATCGCGAAGAACATCCTCACCACCGAGGCCATCGTGGCCGAGGCGCCCGAGAAGGCCGGCGCCGCGGCCGGCATGCCCGACATGGGCGGCATGGGCGGAATGATGTAGAGAAGCCCCCGGGCTTCGGA
>CAWJYW010000028.1:0-83579 GCA_963847255.1 uncultured Gaiellaceae bacterium | reverse complement strand
CCTCGCCGGTCAGCGTCAGGTCGGACTCGTCCGGATTGAAGCCGGGACAAACGAGATCGGAATCCGGAGACGGAGGAACCTTCTTCCAGCCGGCGGCGAAGTCGGTGCGCTTGAACACGCATCGAGCGCGCCTTCGCCTGGTCGGCGGCGCGTGATCTTCTTCTTCGGATCCGTGTCGGCTGCGAGCGCGACCGCCGGGACGGCGATGCACAGGACGAGGAGAGCTGCGAGGAGGCGGTTCACGCGTCGGGATCGTAGCCCAGGTTCGGCCGGAGCCAGCGCTCCGCTTCCTCGACGTCCACGCCCTTGCGTGCCGCGTAATCGACGACCTGGTCACGCTGGATGCGCCCGACGGCGAAGTACTTCGCGTCTGGATGGCCGAAATAGAGCCCGCTCACGGCCGCGGCGGGAGTCATCGCGTAGCTCTCTGTGAGCGCGAGCCCTGCCGACCCGGCGCCGAGCAGCTCGAAGAGCTTCCCTTTCTCGGAGTGGTCCGGGCAGGCCGGGTAGCCGAAGGCCGGCCGGATGCCGCGGTAGCTCTCGGCGATCAGCTCCTCGCTCGTGGGAGCCGCATCCGGCTCGTACCACTCGCGCCGGGCCTGCAGGTGGAGGTACTCGGCCGACGCCTCTGCCAGCCGGTCGGCGAGCGCCTTGACCATGATCGCGCGGTAGTCGTCCTGCTCCGCCTCGAAGCGGGCCGCGAGCTTGTCCGCCCCGTGCACGGCGACGGCGAAAGCGCCGACATGATCTCCGGCGGCGGCGACGTAGTCGGCCAGGCAGCGGTTGGGCCGGGAGTCGCCCCAGGCGGCTTGCTGGCGCAGCATCGGGAAGCGCACGCCGCTCTCGAGGACGACGTCGTCGCCCTCGGAGTGCGCCGGCCAGAAGCCGTAGACACCCTTCGCGTGCAAGAGCTCGTCCCGCACGATCTCGTCGAGCAGCTCGATCGCCTCGTCGTAGAGCTCGCGCGCCGCAGGCTGCTCGAGGATCGCCGGGAACTTCCCCTTCAGCTCCCAGGCGTGGAAGAAGAACTGCCAGTCGATGAACGTGCGCAGCTCGGAGAGCTCCGGCTCGACAGAGCGCGTGCCGGTGAAGGCAGGGACCGCGAGGTCGTCGTAGCCGAGCGGCTCACGATTCGAACGAGCGGCATCGATCGGGAGCAGCGGCCGGCGCTCCTTCTCAGCGTGCAGCTCGCGCAGACGTTCCTGGTCGCCGCGATTCTCGAGGTCGAGCTCGCCGCGCCGCACGGGATCCAGGAGATCGGAGACGACGCCGACGACGCGAGAAGCGTCCAGCACGTGCACCGTCTCGCGACCGTATGCGGGTGCGATCCGCACCGCGGTGTGCTGGCGTGACGTCGTTGCCCCGCCGATCAGCAGCGGCAGCTCGAGGCCGCGCCGCTCCATCTCCTTCGCGACGTGCACCATCTCGTCGAGTGACGGCGTGATCAACCCGGAGAGGCCGACCGCGTGCGCCCCCTCGGTGACGGCGGTGTCGAGGATCGTGTCGCCCGGGACCATCACGCCGAGGTCGATCACCTCGTAGTTGTTGCAGCCGAGCACGACGCCGACGATGTTCTTCCCGATGTCGTGCACGTCGCCCTTGACGGTGGCGAGGACGATCTTTCCCTGGGCGCGCCCGTTGCTGCCGGTGCGCTCCTTCTCCTCCTCCATGTACGGCTCCAGGTACGCGACGGCCCGCTTCATCGCTCTCGCGCTCTTCACCACCTGCGGGAGGAACATCCGGCCCGAGCCGAAGAGGTCGCCGACGACCTTCATCCCGTCCATCAGCGGCCCCTCGATCACGTCGAGCGGTCGCGCTGCCTCGGCGCGCGCCTCCTCGGTGTCCTCCTCGATGAAGTCGACGATCCCGTGCACGAGCGCGTGCTCGAGCCGCTTGCCGACGGGCGCCTCGCGCCAGGACAGGTCCAGCTCACGCTTCGTCGCCGATCCCTCGACGGTCGCGGCGAAGCTGACGAGGCGGTCGGTGGCGTCCGGCCTGCGGTCGTAGAGGACGTCCTCGACGTGCTCGAGCAGGTCGGGCGGAATGTCCTCGTAGACCACGAGCTGGCCGGCGTTGACGATTCCCATGTCGAGCCCGGCCTTGATCGCGTCGTAGAGGAACGCCGAGTGCATCGCCTCGCGCACGACGTCGTTGCCGCGGAACGAGAACGAGAGATTGGAGATGCCGCCGCTCGTGCGGGAGCCCGGGCAGCGCTGCTTGATCAGCGGCAACGATTCGATGAACGCCTTCGCGAAGCCGTTGTGCTCCTCGATCCCGGTCGCGACGGCGAGAACGTTCGGGTCGAAGATGAGGTCCTCCGGCGCCCAGCCGTCGGCCGTCAGCAGGTCGTAGGCGCGCCCGCAGATCTCGACCTTGCGCTCGACGGTGTCGGCCTGCCCAAGCTCGTCGAACGCCATCACGACGACGCCCGCGCCGTAGCGTCTGATCGTTCGCGCCGCCTGGAGGAACGGCTCCTCCCCCTCCTTGAGGCTGATCGAATTGACGATCCCCTTGCCCTGGACGCACTTGAGGCCTGCCTCGAGCGCCGAGAAGCGCGAGCTGTCGACCATGATCGGGATCCGCGCCACCTCGGGCTCGGTCGCGAGCAGGTTGAGGAAGGTGGTCATCGCCTGCTCGGCGTCCAGCAGGTCGGCGTCCATGTTCACGTCGAGCACGTTCGCGCCGCCTCGCACCTGCTCGAGCGCGACGGAGACGGCGCCCTGGTAGTCGTTCGACTCGATCAGCCGGCGGAAGCGCGCCGATCCGGTCACGTTGGTGCGCTCGCCGATCATCACGAAGCCGGTGTCCGGGCCGATCTCGAACGGCTCGAGGCCGCTGAAGTGGGGCCGCGAATCGTGCGAGGGCACCGCGCGCGGCGCGAGCCCCTGTACCGCCTCGGCGATCTCGCGCGTGTGATCCGGCGTGGTGCCGCAACAACCGCCCACGATGTTCACGAAGCCCTCCTCGGCGAACGACTGCAAGAGGCCCGCCGTCTCGTGCGGCCGCTCGTCGTAGCCGCCGAACGCGTTCGGGAGACCCGCGTTCGGGTGGGAGCTCGTATACGTGTCGGCGATCCGGGCCAGGTCGGCGACGTGCGGGCGCATCTCCTTCGCGCCGAGCGAGCAGTTGACACCGACGATGAAGGGCTTGGCGTGCTCGATGGAGGCCCAGAACGCCTCGACCGTCTGGCCGGAAAGAGTGCGGCCGGAGAGGTCGACGATCGTGACGGAGATCCAGAGCGGCAGCTCGGGCGCGACGTCGCGCGCCGCCGCGATCGCCGCCTTCGCGTTCAAGGTGTCGAAGATCGTCTCGATCAGGAGCAGGTCGACGCCGCCTTCGCGCAGCCCCTTGATCTGCTCGGCGTACGACTGCGCGACCTCGTCGAACGACACCGGGCGGTAGGACGGATCGTCCACCTTCGGCGAGAGCGAGAGCGTCACGTTCAGTGGCCCGAGCGAGCCGGCGACGAAGCGGTCAGCCACCTCGTCAACGGCCTGCCGGGCGAGGCGCGCGCCCTCGACGTTCATCTCGTACACGGCGTCCTCGAGCCCGTAGTCGGCCTGCCCGATCGAGGTCGCCGTGAAGGTGTTCGTCGTCGTGATGTCGGCGCCCGCGGCGAGGTACTGCCGGTGGATGTCGAGGACGACGTCCGGCCTGGTCAGGTTCAGCAGGTCGGGGTCGCCGGCGACCTCACGCGGATGGTCTGCGAACCGCGTTCCGCGGTAGTCCTCCGGCTCGAGACCGGCACCCTGGAGCATGGTGCCCCAGGCGCCGTCGAGCACGAGAATCCGCTCGCGGAGAAGTGCTTCGAGTCTGTCGCGCGTGTCGCTCATCGTCTGCTCCCGTGCCTAAAGAGGTTGGGAGCCGGAGCTCGCGGGCTCTTTAGGCGTTTTTTATCCTGGTCGCCAAGCTGCCTTCAAAGTTTTCCAGGTATTTGCAGGGTATCAGTAGCCCGAAAACCCGTCCGCGAGCACACTGTCCTCCGGGAGCCCTGCGGCGAGCAGCGACCCGGACACGGCCTCGGCCATCGGCGCCGGCCCGGCGACGAGGAATTGCCTGTCGTCCAGACCGCCGAGCAGCTCGCGCAGCACGTCGGCGTCGAGCTGGCGCGTCTCTCCCTCCCAGCCCTCCTCCTCGGTCATCGTCAGGATCATGTGCAACCCGTCGATCCGCTGCTCGAGCACCTCGAGCTCGTCGAGGAAGGCCGCCGATTCGCGGTCACGGTTCGAGTAGACGAGCGTCACGCGGTAGGGCAGATCCTCGTCCGCGATATAGCGCAGCATCGAGCGAAAGACGGTGATCCCGATTCCCCCTGCGATGAAGACGTACTCGACGCTCGTGTCCTCGGGCAGCAGGAACGAGCCCTTCGGCTCCTCGACCTGAACCTCGTCGCCGACTTCGAGCTCGGACAGTGTGCGCTTGAACGCGGTGTCGCGGATCCGGGTCGCGAGCCCGACCACCCCGGCCTCGGTCGGCGAGGTGACGAGGGAGATGTGGCGCCGGAGGCCCTTCTCGTCCTGGTAGCCGCGGTCGGGCAGCTCCACCCAGAAGTAATGGCCGGGCCGGTACGCGGGATAGCTGTCGACAGCGAAGAGGACGAGCAGCGTTCCCTTCGCGACCTCCCGCTTCTCGGCGACGGTCGCTTTCATGGCGCGAGTCTAGCCCGAGAAGACCAGCCGCTCTGTGTGCTCGATCACTTCGGCCTGCGGCGGCGGATTCCGCATCAGCTCCTCGATCTGGTCGAACTTGGGCATGCCCGCAGCCCGCATCCGCTCGATCGCGGCGTCGAGGTCGAACGATGTGCGCCGGAGCTCGACCTCCGGGCCGAGCATCGCCCAGTAGGCGTTCCCGGGCTCGAGCTCGTACGGTAACCCGACGCTGCCCGGGTTCAGCAGCCGTGTCTCCCCCACGCGCCGGTCGTACTGCATGTGCGTGTGCGCCGTGACGATGCACGCCTCTCGCACGTCGACCGTGAACTCCGCGACCCGTTCGGCCGGCGTCGCCCTGGTCACACACTCCTCGTCGCTGCGCGGTGAGCCGTGGCAGAAGAGCGTCGGGCCGAGCCCGTCGACGTCCACGGCGACCTGAGCTTGGGTGCTGCGCACGTAGGCGTCGAGCACCGGGTCGTCGTGCTGCTCGAACTCCCACCGCGCCACGTCCGAGTCGAGCAGCTTGCGCTCCTGGAGCTCGCGCTCCGAGTTGCCGCGGACGTAGAGCACCCGCCCGCGCCACGGCTCGAGCAGCGCCACGGTCTCCCGCGGGAGCGAGCCCCACGTCAGGTCGCCGCAGGAGACGATCAGGTCCGGCTGCTCCCGCTCGAGCTCGGCGAGAACGGCCTCGAGGGCCGTCGCGTTGCCGTGCACGTCCGCGAGCGCCGCTACCCGCAAGCGTTAGTTCCTGCCGGCGACCGTGAGCTGATTCTCGGCGTGCTTGATCCGCTGCTCGAGCTGCCAGCGGTCGGCGGTCGACTCGCCCTGCTCGACCTTCTCCAGCTCCGCCTTCGCGGCCTCGAGCTGCTCCTTGGCGCGAGCGTCGTCGATCTCCTTCACGTCGACTGCGTCGTCGACGAGCGCGATCGCGTTGTCGAGCTCGACCTTGAAGAATCCGGGACCGGTCGCGAACTCGAGGATGTCCTCGTTCGCGCGGTCGCGGTAGACCCGGGTCGACCCGGCCTTCAGCGTCGCCACGAGCGGCGCGTGCCGCGCGAGCACGCCGATCTCGCCGGCGGCTCCGGGCACGACCAGCATCTCGGCCTCGCCGCGGAAGACCTCGCCCTCCGGCGTGACGAGCGCGACGTCGAACTTCGGGGTCGTCTCGGCCATCTCTAGGCCGCTGCCGCCGCGGTCTTCTCGGCCTTGGCGACGGCGCCCTCGATCGTGCCGACCATGTAGAAGGCCGCCTCGGGCATGTCGTCGTGCTTGCCTTCGATGATCTCGCGGAAGCCCTTGATCGTGTCCTCCAGCTTGACGTACTCGCCCGGAGTGCCGGTGAACTGCTCGGCGACGAAGTTCGGCTGCGAAAGGAAGCGCTCGACCTTGCGGGCGCGCGAGACCACGAGCTTGTCCTCGTCGGTCAGCTCGTCCATGCCGAGGATGGCGATGATGTCCTGCAGGTCCTTGTAGCGCTGCAGCACCTGCTGCACCTGCGTCGCGACCGCGTAGTGCTCGTCCGAGACGATCCCCGGCTGAAGGGCGCGGGAGGTCGAGTCGAGCGGGTCGACGGCCGGGTAGATGCCCTTCTCGACGATCGCGCGCGAGAGCACGGTCGTCGCGTCGAGGTGCGCGAACGTGTTCGCCGGCGCCGGGTCGGTGAGGTCGTCGGCCGGCACGTAGATCGCCTGCACCGACGTGACCGAGCCGGTCTTCGTCGACGTGATCCGCTCCTGCAGCTGCCCCATCTCGGTGGCGAGCGTCGGCTGGTAGCCGACGGCGCTCGGCATGCGGCCGAGCAGGGCCGAGACCTCCGACCCCGCCTGCACGAAGCGGAAGATGTTGTCGATGAAGAGCAGCGTGTCCTGACCCTGGTCGCGGAAGTACTCCGCCATCGTCAGGCCGGAGAGGCCGACCCGAAGGCGCGCGCCCGGCGGCTCGTTCATCTGTCCGTAGACGAGGGCGACCTTGTCGATCACCTCGGACTCGGTCATCTCGAGGAAGAGGTCGTTGCCCTCACGGGTGCGCTCGCCGACGCCTGCGAAGACGGAGACGCCGCCGTGCTGCTGGGCGACGTTGTGGATCAGCTCCTGGATCAGCACGGTCTTGCCTGTGCCGGCGCCGCCGAAGAGACCGATCTTGCCGCCCTTCACGTAGGGGGCGATCAGGTCGACGACCTTGAGCCCGGTCTCGAAGATCTCGATCGTCGGCGAGAGCTCGCGGAACGTCGGCGGGTCACGGTGGATCGACCAGCGCTCGACGTCCTTGCCGGCCGGAGGCTTGTTGTCCACCGGCTCGCCGATCACGTTCCAGATCCTGCCCAGTGTGGCGTCGCCGACCGGCACGGAGATCGGTGCGCCCGTGTCGACCACGTCGACGCCGCGCGAGAGGCCGTCGGTGGTGTCCATCGCCACCGCGCGGACGCGATCGTCGCCGAGGTGCTGCTGCACCTCCGCGATCAACGTGCGGCTGCTGCCGTCCTCCGTGGGGACTTCGATCGCGAGTGCGGTGTAGATCCCGGGCAGTGTCTCCGGGAAGACGGCGTCGATGACGACGCCCTTGATCTCGATAATTCTGCCGACGTTCGCCATTGGTCTCCTGGAGGTCGCGGTTGGCGTGGCTACGCCGCCGAGCGCGGCGACGGCCAGTCTAGCCACGCGCCCGTGCCGGGCGCGTCAGATGGCGACGCGCATGCGCGTGCCCTGCTGGCGATCGATCATCGCGCGCATCAGGTAGAGCTCGTAGTCGATCGACTGGTGGTACGTGCCGCTGGCGGTCGTCAGCCGCTCGGGGCTGGCGGACCGCTCGACGTCGGTCGCCGTCGACAGCGCCATCACCGCCACGGCGAAGGTCGCGGCGACGGCCGAGGCGCGCGTCGCGACGGCGCGAACGCGCCATCGGTGCGGGAGGATCAGATGTGCTCGAAAGGGCTCGGCCGGAGCCTCGCGAAGCACCGAAGTCAGCTCGGCGATCTCGCGCCGGAACGTGTTGCAATCAGCGCAGCGGGCGACGTGCGCGTCGAGGACCGCGAGCTCGAGCTGCGACAGCGCGCCGTCGACCTCGAGTGCCGCGGCCGCGCGCGTACGCTCGCACGATGAGGCCCTCAGATTCCTTACATTTTCCATCGGTACCCCGTTATGACGTCGCCGGGGGAGCCAAGTTAGCGCTTTAACAATAAAAGTTAGCTGCTGTTGATCGGGCGCGGGACCTCGGGGAAATGACAGGCGCTCGGATGGCCGCCGAACGCCGGCGGCACGAGCGGTGGCTCCACCTGCGCGCAGATCTCCTGCGCCTTCCAACAGCGGGTCCGGAAGCGGCAGCCCGAGGGAGGATTGGCGGGGCTCGGCACGTCCCCCTCGAGCACGATCCGCTTCCGCTTGCCGCGGAGCGCCGGTGACTCGATCGGGACGGCTGAGAGAAGTGCCTGGGTGTACGGGTGTGTCGGCGACTCGTAGATCGCGTCGCGTGGCCCCACCTCGACGATCTTGCCGAGGTACATCACCGCGACGCGATCCGAGATATGGCGGACCACAGCCAGGTCGTGCGCGATGAAGAGATAGGTGAGCTGGAACTCCCGCTGGAGATTCGCGAGCAGGTTGATCACCTGCGCCTGAATCGAGACGTCGAGCGCGGACACCGGCTCGTCGAGCACGACGAAGTTCGGGTTGAGCGCCAGTGCGCGGGCAAAGCCGATTCGCTGCCGCTGTCCGCCCGAGAACTCGTGTGGGAAGCGGTTTCCGTGCTCCGGGCTCAGGCCGACCACCCGCAGCAACTGGTCGACGCGCAACTTTCCCTCTCGACCACGGAAGTTGCGGTGGACGCGCAGCGGCTCGCTCACGATGTCGCGCACGGTCATGCGCGGGTTGAGCGAGGCGTAGGGATCCTGGAAGACGATCTGGATGTCGCGCCGCACGGGCCGCAGCTCCCGCCGCGACAAGCGGGTGATGTCGTTTCCCTGGAAGACGATGCTGCCTTCGGTCGGGTCGAGGAGCCGGATGATCGTGCGGCCGAGCGTCGTCTTTCCGCAGCCCGACTCGCCGACGACGCCGAGCGTCTCGCCGCGCTTGACCGTGAGGTCGACGCCGTCGACGGCGCGCACCGCGCCGATCGTGCGCTTGAGCAGACCCGCCTTGATCGGGAAGTGCTTCACGAGGCCCCGGACCTCGAGGATGTTGTCGCCGGACGAGCCGTTCGAGCTCGCGCTCGTCTCGACCGTCGACGTCTGCACCTCGGTCACGAAGGCACCCCCTCCGCGAGCGGAGCGACCTGCTTCTCCTCGAGCTCGGAGGCGAAGTGGCACGCCGACAAGTGATCGCTGGTGCCCACCCTCTTCTGCTCCGGGATGTCAGTCCGACAGATCGACCGCGCTTCCGAGAGGTAGCACCGAGGGTGGAATGCGCAGCCCGGCGGCGGCGTGATCATGCTCGGCGGTTGTCCTGGAATGGGCTCGAGTACACCTCGGTCGAGCTCGATCCGCGGCACCGAAAGCATCAGGCCGACGGTATAGGGGTGCCGGGGCGCGGCGAAGATCGTGTGAACGTCTCCCATCTCGACGACGCGGCCGGCGTACATCACCGCCACGCGGTCGGCGAGCTCGGCAACGAGCCCCAGGTCGTGCGTGATCAGGATGATCGCCGCGTTCGTCTCGTGCTGCGCCGCCTTCAGGACCTCGATGATCTGCGCCTGGATCGTGACGTCGAGCGCGGTCGTCGGCTCGTCGGCGATCAGCAGCTTCGGCTCGTTGGCGATCGCCATCGCGATCATCGCCCGCTGGCGCATTCCGCCCGAGAACTCGTGCGGATACTGGTCGAACCGGCGTTCCGGGTTGGGCACGCCGACGAGGTCGAGGAGGTAGATACCCCGCTCGCGCGCCGCCTTGCTGCTCACATTCTGGTGCGCCCGCACCGCCTCGGCGAGCTGGTACCCGATCTTCAGCACCGGGTTGAGCGAGGTCATCGGATCCTGAAAGATCATCGCGACCTCGCCACCCCGAACATCGCGCAGCTGCTTCTTGCGCATCTTCAGCAGATCGCGTCCGCTCAGGATTGCCTCGCCCTGCACGATCCGACCCGGGCGGCTGCGGGATCAGCCCGAGGATCGCGAGCTGGCTGACGCTCTTGCCCGAACCTGACTCGCCGACGATCCCGAGCGTCTCACCGGCGTGGACATCGTAGGAGATGTCGTTGACGGCGTGGACGACGCCGTCGTCGGTCGAGAACTCGACGACGAGGTCGCGGAGCGACAGGACGGGCTCAGGCACGGGTCCTCCGCTGGGTCGGATCGAGCGCATCGCGCAGCCCGTCGCCGACGAAGTTGATGCAGAGCACGATCAGCACGATCGTCAAGCCGGGGAACGTGACGAGCCACCAGTACGTGGAAGCCGTGTCTTGACCGTCGGCGATCAGCTTCCCGAGCGCGGGCGTCGGCGGCTGAATGCCGAAGCCGAGGAACGAGAGCGCCGCCTCGACGAGGATCGCCAGGCCAACGATCAGCGTTGCGTTGACGATGATCGGCCCGATCGCGTTGGGGAGGATGTGGCGGAACATGATTCGTGCGTCGCCGGACCCGGCCGCACGCGCAGCCTCGACGTACTCCTTCTCGCGCAGGGAGAGGAAGGAGCCGCGGACGATCCGCGCCAGGGTCGTCCAGAACAAGAGCGCGAGTATGATCGCGACGCGGTACTGGCTGCCGTCCCCGAGAAACGCGGACAGCGTGAGCAGCACCGCGAGGCCGGGTAGCGTGAGCACAAGGTCGGTCAAGCGCATGAGCAGGTTGTCGGCCCAGCGTCCGTAGTACCCGGCGAACGCACCGACGATCACACCGATCAGCGTCGACAGGCCCGCGACGATGAACGCGACGCGCTCGGAGGTCTGAATGCCGTAGACGACCCGGCTGAAGTAGTCGCGCCCGAGCACGTCGGTGCCGAAGAAGTGCTTGTCCTCCAGCGTCGGACCGACGCCGGAGTTCTCCAGGTCGATCTCGTCGTAGGCATACGGCGCGACCCAGTCGGCCGCGAGGCCGGCGCCGAGGACGATCAGCAGCACGACGAGGCTGATCATCGCGAGGCGGTGGCGGAAGAACCGCCGCCGCGCATACGCCCACTGGCTACGCGCCTGCACCTCGAGGCCGGTCGCATAGGTGAGCTCGAGCTCATCCGACACCACCGGTTCGACGGGCTGCGCGGGCGGGGCCGTGAGCTCCGGCTCGAGCGCCGGGTCGTGCTTCAGGTCACTCATAGCGGATGCGCGGGTCCAGGAAGCCGTACGTGATGTCGGCGATCAGGTTGAAGACGATGATCATCGTCGCGGTGATCATCAGCCACGCCATGACTGGATACACGTCCTGGCTGGCCAGGTTGTTGAGGAAGTACGGCCCCATCCCGTCGAGCCCGAAGATCGTCTCGGTGATGATGGCGCCGCCGATCAACACGCCGAAGTTGATCGCCGACACGGTGACGACGGGGATCAGGGCGTTGCGCAGCGCGTGTCTCACGGTGACCTTCGCCTCGGGGAGACCCTTTGCGCGTGCCGTCCGGATGTAATCCGAGTTGATCACCTCGAGCATCGACGCACGCATGTAACGGCTGTACTGCGCGACCGACAGCACCGCGAGCGTCATCACCGGGATCGCGAGGTGCTGGGCTCGGTCGACGCAGAACGTGCACGTGTTGTCGACCGAGTTGAGGCCGGAGGTGTAGAAAATGCGGACGTCCGTCCTGAGGAAGATCTCGGTGAAGAGGATCTGAAGCATGAGGGCGAGCCAGAAGACCGGCATCGCGAAACCGAGGAAGCTCGCCATCGTCGCGGAGTAGTCGAAGATCGAGTACTGGCGAATGGCGGAATAGACGCCTATCAGCACCCCGATCAGGAGTGCGAGCAGCTCGGCCACGATCACGAGCTGAAGGGTGTGCGGGATGACGCGCGTCAGATCGTCCCAGATCGGCGTCTGGACGAAGAGCGGCGTCCCGAACTTGTCCGTTACGGCTTCCTTCAGCCAGTAGACGTAGCGCACGGGGATCGGCTCGTCGAGGTGCTTGCGCTCGGAGATGTTCTGGAGCGTCTGCTCCGAGATCAGCGGGTTGACCCGCAGCGCCTGGATGGGGTCCCCGACCGCCGAGACGCCGACGAAGATCAGGAAGCTCGACGCCAACAGGACGGGAATCGAGTAGAGGAGGCGGCGAAGAATGAAGGTGAACATGGGGAGCTCCTCGCTTCGTTCGCTGAGGAAGACTGGAGTCCCGCCCCTCGGCGGGGCGGGACTCCTATTTCGGACGAACTACTCTACCGTCGCGTCAGCTGATTAGCCGCTGATGCTCCAGTTCTGCACGTTCCAGAGCGGACCACCCGTGGTCGGGTTGTCGGCCAGTCCCTGGAGCTTCGACTTGTAGACCAGGAACGTCGGCTTCTGGTAGAGCGGGAGCGACGGGACGTTCAGTCCCATGATCTTCCCCGCCGCGTTCACGAGCTTGACGCGGGTCGCCGGATCGAGCTCCTGGTCGGCAGCCTTCAGAAGGTCGGTGACCTTCTTCGAGCAGTAGCCCATCCAGTTGGACTCGCCACCACAGCTGTAGATGTCGGTGATGCCGGACGGATCGCCCGTGCCGACCCACGCGAACAGCGCCAGCTGGTAGTCCTCGTTGGCGACCTGCGGGAAGAAGATCCGCGAGGGCGTGTTGTCGATGACAACTTCGATCCCGGACTTCTTGGCCTGAGCCTGCACGATCTCCTGCGAGAGCTCGCGGAGCCTGTTGCCCGCGGTCGTCCCGTACTTGACCGAAGCGCGGATCCCGCCACACACGAAGATCCCGTCGCCACCCTTCCTGCAGCCCTTGCTGGTCATGATCTGCCCAGCCTTCGTCGGGTTGTACGTGTACTGCGCGAAGTGGGGCTGGTACTGCTTCTGGGTGTTCTGGTACGTGAGGCTGTCCAGCGGCTTGAGATCAGGCTTCAAGTTGCCGAACAGCTGCTTCGTCAGGGCGGTGCGGTCGATCGAGTAGGCGAATGCCTGCCGGAACCACGGAGCCCTTGCCAGCGGGAAGCCCTTCTTGCCGGCGTTGAAGTCGATGTGCTCGTACGTCGCACCTGCGCTCGAGAGGACCTTGAGCCCGCTCGTCCGCCGGAGGTCGCCGAGCTGGAGCTGCGGCTGCGGGTAGATCGCGTCTACCTCGCCGCCCTTGATCGCCTGGATCTCCGAGTCGGTGTTGGTGATGAAGCGGAAGACGATCTTGTCGAGCTTCGGCCGCGTGCCGTGGTAGCGCGTGTTGCGGACCATCGTCATCGACTGACCCTTCGTGTAGCTCTCGAGAATGAAGGGGCCGCTACCGATCGGCTTGCCGGTGGTCTGGCTGTTCACGTTCGTGTTCCAGACCTCGTTGAAGTCCTTGCCCTGAAGGGCGTGCTTCGGCAGAACGCCGAACTGCCCGTAGAAGAGGAGCTTCCAGGCCGCGTACGGCTTCTTGAACGTCAGCCGCAGCGTCTTGGAGTCGATCGCCCTCGCGCGAGCGACGTCCTCGTAGCCTGCGCGACCCGCGACGTCGTTCTTCGGGTTCAGGATCGTCTGCAACGTGAAGATGACGTCCTGTGCAGTGACCGGCTTGCCGTCGCTCCAGTTGGCGTTCTTCTTGATCTTGTAGGTGACCGTGAAAGGCTTCTTCGTGAGCTTCGCCTCGCCTTCAAGCAGGTCCGGGACAAGATCGCCGTTCGGCTGGATCCTGTAGAGACCGGGGAACGCAGATCCCGACGGTCCACGAAGTCCACGTGTTGTTGCATCCGGCCAGGACGCCATTGAGACACGGCGGCTCCTGCTCAGCGCCGAAGACCACGGTTCCACCGGTTGCACCGGTGCTTGCCGCAGTCGTTCCGCCGAGGACACCGGCCACGATCGCCGTCGCGAGCGTGCAGCCCGCGACGAGAGTGCGTCGCCGTAGATTCATACTGTTCCTCCTTAGTCCACCATTTGCCCCCCAAGTGTGTAACGTCGTATTGGGGGTGGGTCTCAGCTTGAGACGTCGCGCTGCTGGCGAAGTTAGGCACACTTTCAGCACGGGTTGCAGGTAGATCGCACAACCGCAGGAAGTGAGAGAAACGTGGAGGTTCCACGAAGAAGAGGCTGGCGCGATGCTCAACGCGACGCTCCACAGCGTGAGGGGACGCCGGCGACCGAGGATGCCGTGTTCCTCGCCGGGGTCGCCGTGGAGCTCGTCGACGCTGCAGCGTCCGCATCGTGGTACACGGAGCCGGGCAATGCCGCCGACGTCGCGGTCGCGACGCTCTGCCGGTTACGGCGTGCGGCCGCGGGGGTAGGAGGTGGGCCCGAGGCCGGCGACGATGCCGTCCGAGCCGTGCTCGAGACCGCCGACCCCGCTGCGCTCCTTTGGCTTGCGAGCCGGCTCGTGTCGTACGCGGACGAGATGGCATTCGCCGACCTCGTTCCGTCTCCCGCCAAACCGTTCTAGCGGCTCTAGCGGCTGCGACGGAAGAGCAGGAACGAGAGCGGGACGAGAACCGAGGCGACGAAGTAGGGCGCGAGGGGGGTTTGAGTGGTATCGCGATCGACCGCGGTCGCACGCGCCCCTTCGACGATCTCACGCGCCCGCGCCGTCGCCCCACCGAGATCACTCTCATCGTAGGCCTCTCCACCTGTCGCCGCAGCCAGCCTCGCCACCGCCTTCGCCGACTGCGAGTCGGCACGGTATGCGGCGTCAGGCAGCCCACGCGTGTAGACGCGCTCCTGATCGCCCCAGAACCGAACGACGATCGTCTCGGTTGCCGGCGGCGTGCCGAAGACCGATCTGAGGCGCAGGGAATCGAACTCGCGCGACTCACCGTCGGTGAAGACGACGACGAGCCGCCGTCGCGACGAAGCGGAGAAGTACCCGTGCGTGGGGATCACTGCGAGCGCGCCGAAATCGGTCGCGCGGTCCGTAAAGAGCCCGGACGGGGGCGGCGCGTCGATCTCGATCGACCGAGCGAGGACCGAGGCGAAGACGTCCGGATCCGCTGAGGGGAGCAGGTGGGGAAGCGTCCGGTCGGTCAGCGACGCGAGCCCGACGCGGACGTCGCTGAGCGACGAGCGGAGCGCAAGCGCACTCTGCCTCGCGCGCGCGAGGCGTGTCGGCCCGCGCTCGGTTGCGCCGGGCGAGCATCGAGCGGGACGTGTCGACCACGAAGAGCGCCTCGGCGCCCACCCGAATCTGTCGATCGTGCCCGCGCGCGACGACGGGCTCGGCCGCGGCGAGACCGACGAGGACCGGGACGAGGACGAGCGCGGCGAGCACGGGTAGTCGCGACCGCCGGGTGGGCGAGCGGAGGCCGAGACGCGAGCGAACACGGCTCGCGCGGAGGACGACTCCGAGCGACGCCATGAGCGGAACCACTCCGAGGACGGCGATCGCGCCCGCCAGCGGAGCCAGGAATGTGATCTCCACGTCAGTACCCCGAGCCCTCGCGTCCGCTCCCCGCGCCTGCGCCCTGGTTGAAGGTGCGGCCGCCCGACGTCCGTTGCGTACCGCCACCACCCGACGCCACCAAGGTGTCCAGAGCGAGCTCGAGGTTGTACTTGGCGTCGTCGCTCTCGGGATCGAATCTGACAGCGCGCCGAAAGTCGGCGGCGGCGTTGGTGAGCAGGGTCGGACGCAGCGAGTCGTCGATGGCCGCGAGGGAGAGTGCGAGCACCCCGAGGAGGTTCGCCGCCGCCGAGCGGCGCGCGGCGTTGTCGTCCCGCCGTACGACGACGCCGAGCTGGATCTGGGCGACCGCGCGGAGACCGACGAGCTTCGACTGCTCGTAGGTGACATTCCGCGGATGCGCGCGGCGCACGAGCTGGAGCGCCCGCCGGTACGCCAGGTCGTCCTCCACGCCGAGCAGCGCGCGCGCCGCACCGAACGGAACGATCTCGGTCGGCTGCCAGCGATCGTCCCGCAGAGACCCGACCCGGAAGAGGACGTCGTCTGTCTGGAAACTGCGGTCGCGGCGGTGGACATCGAACGCAAGCAGCGACACGAGCACCGCGAGCGCGAGGCAGGCGGCCGCTCCGGCGAGCATCGCGGCGCGCCTCACGCGCCGCCTCCTGCAGTTGCCTCGCGGATGTCGACGCGCGAGCACCACCGCTCGTGGACGGCGAGCGCGAGGAGGAGCAGCGCGCCGACGAGGAGGAACGCGCGCGGGAGAGGTCCACGGCCGCCATCCGTGTCGGCGGCCGCGGCCGCCGACACGCCCGACCGCTCAACGTCCGCAAACGCGTCCTTCCCGACCAGCCGCTCGAACAGGCGGCGATTCTGTGGCTGGGCCCCGAGCGCGGCGATTCGTAGTGGGATCTCGGCCCTGCGGTACCCGATGATCGCCTCCGTCATGTCTGTGATATCGCTGCTTGCGGTCTGGAGATCGCTGACGAGGAGCACGGCGCCGTTCCCGACCTGCTGGCGCTCGATGATCGCGCGCGTCAACTCGAGGCCGGTAGAGATCCGCGTGCCTGCCGTAAACGCGGGGCTCCAGGGACTCTCCTCCACGCCACTCTGCTCGGGCGTGAAGAGGCGCAGCAGCGGCCGAAGCTCGCGTGACGGCGAACCCGGCGGCAGCAGCTGGTAGGCGACGTCCGAGAACGCGACGACGCCGACCGGCTCGCGGAGGGCGATCAGCTGCAGGAGGACGTCTGCGATCGGCTCGTACGTCTGCCCGTCGACGCTGCGCGAGACGTCGATCACGACGATTCCCGACGTCCCCGGCGGCAGCAGTCGCGACGGCGCGTCGTCCGAGCCGCGAGCGAGCAGCAGCGGCAGCGACGAGGAGGCCGACCATCACTGCCGCCAGCGCTGCGCGCAAGCGGCGGGTGCGCCGCGCGTACGGTGCAAGCGCGTCGATGTCGGCCGACGGAACGGCGGACACCGGCTGCAGGAAGCGTTTACGCAGCACGACGCCTCCCGTCCTCGCCGGCGAGGCGAATGTGCTGCTCGAGGCGCAGGATCGCCTCGGACGTCGGCGCTGCCTCGGTCCAGGCGAGCTCGAGGGCCTCGCGCGCGAGCTCGTCTGCCCCCCGGACTCGCAGCTCCATCCCGAGCCGCTCGAGCGCACGTCGGCGCGCTGTGGCGTCGCCCTGGGTTCGTGCACGTTCGAGGACTGCCAGCGCACGCTCGATGGGCGGCAGCTGCGCGAGCCACGACTCCCACGACGGCGATGCACGCCACGGCAGCGCCAGGTAGATGAGGACGCAGGCGGGTAGGACGAGCAGGCCGGCAGCAAGGAGGAGCAGCGCGATGAGGAGCGTCGGCGACGAGCGGTGCGACACGGCCGGAAGCGCGGTGAGGTCGGCCCGCCACGGTGCCATGACCGGGGTGTTGAAACGACTCGAGGTCTGCGAGCTCTGCTCCTGCTTTGGCACCGAGGCGAGACGCGAGTACAGCTCGACGGGCGGCCACGAGGCGCGCACCACGCGCGGTTCGCCGGCGGCCGACCGGTAGTGCACACGCACTGGATCGAAACGAACTCGCGCGCGGCCTGACGTCGAGAGGCAGGTCTCGCGGAGGCAGCGGAGGCGGTACGTGTAGCGGAGCTGGCTGAAGCGTCCCGTGTCGCGGCGGGCGGTTGTCACCCGCTCGATGTCGTAGGGAGCGAACGAACGCACGACCCTCGGAAGCGCCGGCGCCACCGCGTCGCGATCGACGACGATGTCGAGTCGCGCGACGAGAGTGTCCCCGAACAGGTGGGTGCGGGGCGTGACGTCCGCCTTGGCGGTGACTGCAGCTCGTCCCGGTACCGCCTGCCCGGTCGAATCACCGCGCCGCCGAGACCGGCGATCGCGACGATCGCCAGTGTCGTGATCACGCCGACCGCCGAAAGCCCCAGGACGAACAGGAGCCGGGGACGTTGGGTCACGCCACGACCGCCGTATAAACCCGCTCATCCGCCCAGGCGACGAAGCGGGCGAGGATGTCGTCCGGAGCGGCGGAAGCGAGCAAGACAGGTTCCACGCCCAGCTCGGCAAACCCCTCGAGACACGTCCTCAGGCGCTCCTCGTTCTCGCGCCTTCTCGCGTCGGCTTCAGCCTCGGTCAGGTGCACCTCGTGAACGCGACCCGTGACTGGATCCGCAAATGGAAACGCAATCCCGCCGACGGCCGGAAAGCTCTGCTCCCAGACGGGATCCTGGATCACGACGGGGACGATGTCCCAACGGTGCGCGAGCGCCGCAAGCCACGCGTCAGGCGGCGGTGGAGACAGGAAGTCCGACAGGACGAACACGAACGTCCCCTGCGGCAGCGAGAAGTGGTAGGCAGTGAGTTGCTCGAGCGCTCGCTCGACGGTGTCCTGCGTCGCCGTGAACCCCCCGTCCTCGAGCCGCTCGTCGATCGCGGCGAGGATTCTCCGCTCGCTCTCCGGACGGCGCCAGTAGGCCTCCTCGCCGGCGAAGTCGAGGTAGCCGATGAGCGCGTGAACGTGCGCCGCACTCTCCTTGATCAACATGGCGGCGGCGCGCATCGCGAGCCGCTTCGAGAGCCAGGGGAACGGCGGCGGATAGAGCGCCATCTCCGGGCGGCGATCGCAGACGATCACCACGCGAGGCGCTTCTTCGGCAAAGTGCGCGCGGACGATGAACTCGTCGCGGCCAAGGGCGGACGACACGCGCGCGGAGGCGTTCCAGTCGATCGTGTCCATCGCATCGCCGCTCCGATAGGGACGGGAACCGGCGACGTCGTAGCCGGCACCTCGCCGCGCACTGCGCAGCGAGCCGAACGCGTGCCCGATCAGCTTTCGCCGGGGAATGAGCGGAAACGTCTGTTCCGACGTCGACACGTCACGACCCGGGGGCGAAGGTCAGCAGCAGCCCGTCCGCGTCGGACCCGGGTCTCGGAGCGGCTTCGAGGCACCGCTCGCGGAGCTGCTCGACCGCGCTTGCCCAACCGGCCTTCCGCGTCTCCACCAGGAAGCTCGGCCGGAAGACAAGCCTGTGAACGAGCACAGGCACGAAGAGCCGCTCGACGTCGTCGGGGACCACGAAGTCGCGGCCGTTGAGGAGCGCCCACGCGCGCGCGACACGCTCCACGGCGAGACTGCCGCGCACCGAGCTGCCGATCGAGACGACATCGAGCTCGCGGGTCGCACGGACGAGGTCGACGATCCAGTTGTGCAGAACCTCGTTCACGTACACGTGCTGCGCAGCCTCCCGCAGCTCCTGGACATCCTCCACTCCGACGACCGGCTCGAGGTGCGCAAGGGGGTGCCCGAAGCGCTGCTCCTCCAGGATGCGGCGTTCCTCGAGGACGCCGGGATAGCCGAGCGCGGTGCGCAACAGGAAGCGGTCGAGCTGCGCCTCCGGTAGCGGAAATGTGCCCTCGTACTCGATGGGGTTCTCAGTGGCGAGCAGGAGGAACGGGTTCGGGAGCTGCATCGTCACCCCGTCGACGGTCACCTGTCCCTCGGCCATCGCCTCGAGCAACGCCGACTGGGTCTTGGGCGTCGCGCGGTTGATCTCGTCCACGAGCAGGACGTTCGTGAAGATCGGGCCGGGCCGGAACTCGAAGTCGCGTGTCTTCTGGTCGAAGACGGACATTCCCGTCACATCCGTCGGCTGCAGGTCCGGCGTGCACTGGATCCGCGAGATCGTGACCCCGTGGATGCTGCCGCCGATCGCGCGCGCGAGCACGGTCTTCGCGGTGCCGGGCACGTCTTCGAGCAGCACGTGGCCGCCACACATCAGCGCCGCGACGACGAGCTTCAGCTCTTCGCGCTTGCCGTAGACGACGGTCTCGATGTTGTCGAGGAGGCGAGACGCGACGTCGATAGCGCTGGAAAAGCGCTCCTGTACGTGCTCTCGTCCGTCGTCGGCGCGCCCAACTTCCACCGGCTCCATGGCGCCGATCCTAGTCGGACCTGCGGTAAGGAGTGTTAAGCCTGGGTTTACGACTACGTGAGCGCTTCGGCCCCGGCGACGATCTCCAGCATCTCCTGCGTGATCTCCGCCTGGCGGGCGCGGTTCATCTGCAGGGTCAGCGTGTCGATCAGCTCCCCCGCGTTCTTCGACGCGTTCCGCATCGCCGTCATCCGCGCTCCCTGCTCCGAGGCCGCCGACTCGAGCAAGGCCCGGTAGACCTGTGTCTCGAGATAGACCGGCAGCAGCCTGGCGAGGATTTCCTCCGGCTCGGGCTCGAAGATGAAGTCGCCGCGCATCGCGTCGTCGCGCCGCTCCTGCTCGTCGGTCTCGAGGATGTCGGCCGAGATCGGCAGCAGCTCCTGCTCGGTCACGATCTGCACGAGCGGCGAGACGAAGGCGTTGTAGACGAGGACGGCGCTGTCGATCTCGGCTGTCGTATAGAGCTCGGCGACCTTGTGGGCGATCGCCTGCGCGTCGCCGTAGGCCGGCCGGTCGGTGAAGCCGGTGTACTCGCCCAGCACCTCGTAGCCGCGGAAGGCCAGGGTCGAGCGGCCACGCTTGCCGATCACGATGAAGTGCGCCTGCTTTCCCTCCCCGCGCAGCTGCCGTTCGAGCGCGAACGCCCGCCGGATGATCTGCGCGTTGAAGGGGCCGGCGAGGCCGCGGTCGCCGGTGAGCGCCACCACGGCCACCTTCTTGACCTCCTCGCGCTGCTGCAGCAGCGGCAATCCGCGGACGGAAGCGCTCGCGCGCCCGACGCCGGCGATCAACTCGCGCATCGTCTCGGCGTACGGCCGCATCGCCTCGATCCGGGTCTGCGCACGGCGAAGCCGGGCGGAGGCGACGAGCTCCATCGCCTTCGTGATCTTGCTCGTGTTCTTGACTGAACGGACGCGCCGCTTCAGGTCCTGAACGGATGCCATCTAGGCCACGAGCCCCTTGTCCTCCTCGACGTTGAAGCTCTTCTTGAACTTCCCGAGCTCCTCGTCGAGCTTCTCGGTCGTCTCGTCGGTGAGATCCTTCGTCTCGTCGATCGACTTGTAGACCGTGCCCTCCGTGCGCAGGTACTCACGCAGCTCGTCGTGGAAGCGCGGGACCTGGGCAACCGGAATGTCGTCGAGGTGGCCGTTGATCCCGGCGTACAGAGCGACGACCTGCTCGGCGTGAGGCCACGGCTTGTACTGCGGCTGGTTCAGCGTCGCCACCATCCGCTCGCCCCGGGCGAGCGTGTTCTGCGTCGCCTGGTCGAGCTCGGAGCCGAACTGCGAGAACGCCTCGAGCTCGCGGTACTGGGCCAGCTCGAGCCGGAGGCGGCCGGCCACTTTCCGCATCGCCTTGGTCTGCGCCGAGCCACCGACGCGCGACACGGAGGTGCCGACGTTGATCGCCGGCCGGATGCCGGAGTAGAAGAGGTCGGCCTCGAGGAAGATCTGCCCGTCGGTGATCGAGATCACGTTCGTCGGGATGTAGCCCGCGATGTCGCCCGCCTGTGTCTCGACGATCGGCAGTGCCGTCAGCGAGCCGCCGCCCAGGTCGTCGTTCAGCTTGCAGGCCCGCTCGAGCAGCCGCGAGTGGAGGTAGAAGACGTCGCCGGGATAGGCCTCGCGACCCGGGGGCCGGCGGAGCAGCAGCGAGAGCTGCCGGTACGCGTCCGCGTGCTTTGAGAGGTCGTCGTAGATGACCAGCGCGTGCTTGCCGCTGTAGAGGAAGTGCTCGGCCATCGCCGCGCCGGAGAAGGGTGCCATCCACTTGATCGGCGCGGCCTCGTGCGCCGCGGCGGTGACGATGATCGTGTAGTCCATCGCGCCCTCGTCCTTCAGGCGCTCGTACACCTGCGCAACGGTCGAGCCCTTCTGCCCGATCGCGACGTAGATGCAGATCACGTCGGTGTCCCTCTGGTTGATGATCGCGTCGATCGCGACCGCCGTCTTCCCCGTGCCGCGGTCGCCGATGATCAGCTCGCGCTGGCCCCGGCCGACGTTCGTCATCGAGTCGATTGCCTTGATGCCGGTCTGGAGCGGCTCCTTCACCGGCTGGCGCTCGATCACGCCCGGTGCCTTGAACTCCAGCGGGCGGCGCTCGCTCGACTCGACCGGGCCGCCACCGTCCACGGCGTTGCCGAGCGGGTCGACGACGCGTCCGAGCAGGGCGTCGCCGACGGGAACGTCGACGACGGCGCCGGTCCGCTTGACCGGCTCGCCCTCCTTGACCTCTTGCCACTCGCCGAAGAGCGCGACCCCGACGTTGTCCTCCTCGAGGTTGAGCGCAATCCCGGCGACGCCGTGCTCGAACTCGAGCCGCTCGAGCGAGACGCAGTTGTCGAGCCCGTGCACGCGGGCGATGCCGTCACCGACCTGGAGCACCGTGCCGACCTCAGAGAGGTCGGTCTGGACGTCGTAGTGCTCGATCCGGGACTTGAGGATCGAGGTGATCTCTTCTGGGCGTAGCTTCAACGTCAGCTCCTTGTCACGAGTTCATGGCGTAGTCGGTCGATGCGGCCGCGAATGCTCGCGTCGAGCCGGCGCGAACCGACCTGGAGGATGATCCCGCCGATCAGGGCGGAATCGACCTTGCGGGTCGCCTCGACCGAGCGGCCGGAGGACTTCTCAATCTTCTTCAGGATGGTCGGCGGCTTCGTCGTCCGAGAGCTCGTACGCCGTCGTCAGCTCAACAGTCAGGCGCTTCTGGTCGGCCGCGACGAGCTCTTCGAATTCGCGGTAGATCTCGTCGATCTGCGCCGTTCGACCCTTCTCCGACAGCAGGCGCAGGAAGTTGCGGATCAACTCGTCGGCGCCGCCGAGGATCTCGTCGAGTGCTGCCGCCCGCTCGACCGGGTCGAGCTCCGGATTCGTGAGCAGGCTGCGCAGCTCGGGCACCTGTTCGAGCGCAGCAACGAAGTCGCCGAGCTCCTCGAGGACGGGCTCGAGCCGTTTCTCCTCCTTCGCCGCTTCGAAGAGCGACCGTGCGTACAGGCGGGCGGCGACGGCCACTAGCCCCGATCACGCTCCAGAACCGAGAAGTCGAGGTCGCCGATCGCGTCCTCGATCAGCTTGCGGTGATCGTCGCGGTCGAGCACCTTGCCGGTCACCTTGGCGGTCGCGACGAGCGCGAGCTCGGCGACCTCCGCGCGAATCTGCTCGAGCGCACGGACCGTCTCGGCCTCGATCTGCTTGCGCGTCTCCTCCATCCTGCGCTGCCGGTCGGCTTCGATCTCCTCCTTGGCACGCTCACGCTGCGAATCGGCGACCTTCCGCGCCTCGGCGAGGATCTCCCCCGCCTCGCCCTTGGCCTGGCCGATCAGCGCCTTGTGCTCCTCGAGCAGCCGGCGGGCCTCGGCGCGCGCATGCTCCGCCTCCTCGACCGCCGAACGGATGCGCTCGCGGCGCTCGTCGATCGTCTTCTGGATCGGGCCGAACGCGAACTTCCTCAGGACGAAGAACGTGATCGCGAAGCAGACGAGCGTCCAGATCATCAGGCCCGGGACGACGTCGATCAACGGTGAGGCTGCGAGCAGCATCAGGTGTGTCTCCTTCTTCCCTTAGACCAGGACGTAGGCGAGCAGGCCGCCGATCAGGC
This sequence comes from uncultured Gaiellaceae bacterium, assembly GCA_963847255.1. Taxonomy (GTDB): domain Bacteria; phylum Actinomycetota; class Thermoleophilia; order Gaiellales; family Gaiellaceae; genus Gaiellasilicea. Next base: position 60,490 of record CAWJYW010000028.1, on the reverse strand, counting down.
CGTAGAAGACGACTGCCTCGGTGAGCGCGAAGCCGAGCCACTGGATGCCCGTCAGCTCACCCCGGAGCTCGGGCTGGCGCGCGACCGCCTGGATCATCGAGCCGAAGATGTTGCCGATGCCGATGCCGGCCCCGAGCGAGCCGAGGCCGATGCCGAGCGCGAGCGCGATCGCCTTCCCGGCGTCGGTGTTGCCCGCCGCGGCGGCGGCGTCCTGCGCAAGCAAATGGAACACGAGTCCTCCTCTTTAGGGGTCTTGGCCGGCTAGGGCGGGCTTTGCCCGCTTAGCCTGGCAGAAAATTAGTGCTCGGGCTCGATCGCCGAGCCGATGTAGATGGCAGAGAGTGCGGCGAAGATGAACGCCTGGATCGAGACCACGATCACGACCTCGAAGAGATAGAAGGCCGCGGCCGCCGGAACGGCGACGACTGCGACGGCGAGGCTTTCGAGCACGAAGATCAGGCCGATGAAGGTCAGGATCAGCATATGGCCGGCGAGCATGTTCGCGTAGAGACGGACGGACAGGCTGATCAGGCGCATGAACTGGCCGAGGATCTCGAGCGGCACGATGAGCGGCAGGATCGCCTTCGGCACATCGGGAATCCAGCTCCTGAAGTACTTGCGCGCGCCGTTGTACCGGATCCCCTCGATGTGCGTGAAGGTCCAGGTCATCAGCGCGAGCGCCAGAGTGACGCTGATCGACGAGGTGGCCGCGTAGATGGCGAGTGTCGGCAACTCCAGACTCGTGCCCGGCACGGTGAACTTCTCGTTCGAGAGCGGCAGGGGAATGAAGCCGATCATGTTGATCACCCAGATGAAGAGCATCAGCGAGGTGACGTACGGGAACCAGCGCCCGATCGCCTTGTGCGGCAGGCCCTGCTCGGCGACCTGCGTCTGGGCGATGTCGTAGATCATCTCTCCCACGGCCTGTCTCCTGCCGACCTCGTTCTTCGAGCCGATGCGCGCGCGCATCAGGAAGAGGCCGAGCGCGATCGTCAGGATCGTGCCCAGGATGAGATACGCGACCGTCTTGTTGATCGAGAGGTCGAGCGGGCCAATGTGGATCGGAATCCACTCGCCGGGATCGAAGTCGTGCTCCGGGTTGAACTCCTCCTCAGCGCCCTCCGTCGTGGAGGCGAGCGCGAGCGACGGCAACACCAGCCAGAGCGTCAGAACGAGAGCGCTAAGCCGCTTCACGAGGCCCTCCCTTTGGCTGGCCGGAGAAGTAGAGCGCGAGCGAAACGGCCAGCTCGAGCGTGTAGGCGAGTCCGTACAGCAGGACGACGGCAAGCGCGAGCTGCGCGTCCGTTGCTGCGAGCGCGACGACGACAACCATCACCGCCAGCGCTCGAAAGGTCATTCCGAAGCCCACCACGCCTGAGCCGGCGAGGTTACCCATGCCCGAGCGCAGGTGCGTCAGTAGCGCAGCGAGGGCGCGCGAGGCCGCCCAGAGGGTCGCGCCGATCACCCAGCCGCGGAGATCCCAGCCGGCCGCGAGGAAGACGGGCAGCGCGAGCACGATCACGGCGGCGCCGGCGATGAACGGCAGCTTCTGATCCGGCATCGGGCGCGGGGTCGCGAAGACACCGGGCATCAGAGCGCGTCCTTGTAGCGCGTGTAGGTCATGAAGACGCCGATCGGGATGCCGAGGATCGCGCCGATGAGGAAGCCCCAGGCAGGCGAGCCGGCCAGCCAGCCGATCAGAATACCGACCACGATCACCGCAGCCGTCGTACCGATCAGGACGGAGCCGGCGCCGGCGAGGTTGAGCTTCGGGGTCGGCTGACGCTCCATCTGCGCCGCGAGCATAGCAGAGCTTGTGACAGCTGAAAGCCGCGTTCTTCCGGGCAAAACCGCCGACTTTGTACACGCAAACCACGAACCGTCGAGCGCTACGCGGACCGTCTTTCCTCGGCCGGCTCCTCGCGGCGGCGGAAGCGGCGCGGGTTGGTGAGCTTCACGATCTCGAGCACGTAGACGACGTACAGCGACATCGCGATTGCGACGAGGGCGATCGCCGCGACCGCCACCGACTCCCAGACGTGCCACACACCGCCTTCGCGGAACGGGATGAAGCGGGTCGCGAGTGCGGCCCCGGCCAGCGCGGCGCACCACGCCCACATCGTCACCGCGGCGCGGCGCTGCGAGAAGCCCCGCCGGAGAAAGCGGAAGTGCAGGTGGGCCTGGTCCGGCTCAGACACCCGCTGGCCGTGCTTGAGCCGGCGGGCAACGACGAACGACGTGTCGATGATCGGCACGGCGAGAACGAGCAGCGGCAGGAGCAGCACGACCGTCGAGGCCGTCTTCAGGAGCCCCTGGACCGACACGGCCGCGAGGAGGAAGCCGAGGACGAGTGCGCCCGAGTCGCCCATGAAGATCCGGGCGGGAAAGAAGTTGTGGCGGAGAAAGCCGATGCAGGCTCCGGCGACGATGGCCGAGAGGATCGCCGGATCGGTCTTCCCGAGCGAGAGTGAGAGCACGGCGAAGGTGACGCCGGCGATTCCACAAACGCCCGCGGCAAGGCCGTCCATCCCGTCGAGGAAGTTGACCATGTTCATCACGGCGACGATCCAGAGCATCGTCAACGGCACACCCACGGCTGCCGGCAGGTCGACGGCGCCGAAGAACGGAAACGTGAAGTGGTCGATCCACACGCCGAAGAGCGGAGGAATGGCGGCGGCGACGATCTGTCCGGCCAGCTTCGGGGCCGGACGGAGGACGCGGAAGTCGTCGATCGCGCCGACGACGGTCGCCACCGCTGCGCCGAGCAGCACACCCCGCGTCTCCCGGCCGAGCTCGAGGAACGCGAGCGCCGGGACGAAGATCCCGAAGAAGAGCGCGAGCCCGCCGAGCCGCGGGACCGGGTTGACGTTCAGCCGCCTGCTGTCCGGCCGGTCGACGACGCCGAGAAGCCGCGCCATGCCGCCCACCGCAGGAGTGAGCAGGATCACGATCACGAGCGCGACGACCGCGCCGTAGATGACCTCGGGGGTCTCCCGAAGCGCGTTCATGCCATCCCTACTTCGTCCCGTACAGCCGGTCGCCTGCGTCGCCCAGGCCCGGGACGATGTAGCCCTTCTCGTTCAGCTCGCGGTCGATCGCGGCGCACACGATGTGCACGTCGGGATGCTCCTCGTGCACGCGCTCGATCCCCTCCGGCGCGGCGACGAGGCAGACGAGCGTCACCGAGCGTGCTCCTGCCCCTTTCACCGCGGCGATCGCGGCGGCGCTCGAGTTGCCGGTAGCGAGCATCGGGTCGAGGACGATCGCGTCCCGCTCCTCTAGGTCCTCGGGGAGCTTCACGTAGTACTCGACCGGCTGCAGCGTCTCCTCGTCGCGGTAGAGCCCGATGAACCCGACCCGCGCGCTCGAGATCAGCGAGAGGACGCCCTCGAGCATCCCCAGGCCCGCTCGCAGGACGGGGTTCACGGCGACCTTCTTGCCCGAGATCCGCTGCGCGTGCATGCGTTCGAGCGGGGTCTCGATCTCGACCGGCTCGGTCGGGAAGTCCTTCGTTGCCTCGTACGTGAGGAGCAGCGTCACCTCGTTCACGAGCTTCCGGAAGTGGACGGTCGGCGTCTCCCGGTCACGAAGGTAGGAGAGCTTGTGCTGGACCAGCGGATGATCGACCTGCGTGACCTTCCCGGCGCTCATGCGTAGGCCGGTGTAGCCGCGGAACCCCGGGTAGAGGGGCCGCTTCGCGCACAGCGCCTCGGCGCGGTCGGCGAGCTCGCCGAGCTCGGCGTCACCGAGAGCACCGGCGATGATCCGGCCGACCTCGCGGAAGTCCTCCTCGTCGAAGCCGCGCATCGTCGCCGCGGGAGTGCCGATGCGGACGCCGGAGGCGACGGTCGGGGGGCGCTCGTCGAAGGGGACGGTGTTCCGGTTCACGGTCAGCTTCACCTCGTGCAGCCGCTCCTCGGCGTCCTTCCCGGTCCAGTCCGTCTTCCGCAGGTCGAGCTGGAGGAGGTGCGTGTCGGTGCCGCCGGTGAGAACGTCGAGGCCGTTCGTCATCAGCTCCTCCGCCAGCGCATCGGCGTTCGCGCGCACCTGCTCCTGGTAGGAGCGGAAGGCCTCGGAGCCGGCGATCTTGAAGCACGCCGCCTTCGCCGCGATCACGTGCATCAGCGGCCCGCCCTGCATCCCCGGGAAGACCGCTCGGTCGACCGCCTGGGCGTGCTCCTCGCGGCAGAGCACGAAGCCGGCGCGCGGCCCCGCGAGGGTCTTGTGGGTCGTCGAGGTGACGATGTCGCAGTGCTCGACCGGGTTCGGATGCAGGCCGGCCGCGACGAGGCCGGAGAAGTGGGCCATGTCGCACATCAGCAGTGCGCCGACCTCGTCCGCGATCTTGCGGAACTCGGCCGTGTCGACCGTGCGCGGATACGCGGAGCCGCCGCAGACGATCAGCTTCGGCCGGTGCTCCTTCGCGACCTCGAGCACCTCGTCGTAGTCGACCATGTCCGTGCGGCGCGAGACACCGTACGAGGCGATCGTGTAGAGCCGCCCCGAGAAGTTGACCTTCAGCCCGTGCGTGAGATGCCCGCCGTGGTCGAGCCGGAGACCGAGAATCGTGTCCCCGGGCTGAAGGAGCGCGAAGTACGCGGCCATGTTCGCCTGCGCGCCGGCATGCGGTTGCACGTTTGCGTGCTCGGCTCCGAAGAGCTCCTTGGCGCGGTCGATCGCCAGCTGCTCCATCTCGTCGACGACCTCGCAGCCGCCGTAGTAGCGGCGGCCCGGATAGCCCTCGGCGTACTTGTTCGTCGGCACCGAGCCGACCGCCTCGAGGACGCTCGGCCACGTGAAGTTCTCGGATGCGATCAGCTCGATCTGCGAACGCTGCCGCTCGAGCTCCTGGCCGAGGAGCGAAGCGATTTCCGGATCGACGTCGGCGAGGCCGGCGGTGCGAAGCTGGTCGAGCGTTGCCTGGGCGACGGCCATGCCTGTTCCTCCTCGGCTGCGGGATGACTCGATGCTAGAGCACCGACCCGACGAGCCGGAGCGCTTCGTCCGTCGAGACGGCACCCTCGCGCAGGACCACCGGCTCCGGGCCGGTGAAGTCGATCACCGTTGAAGGCGTTCCCGGGCAGCGGACCCACGTCGACGATCGCGTCGGCGGCTGCGCGGATCTCCTCGGGCACCTCGTCGATCGTTGCCGGATCGGGTCCGCCCGGCAGGTTCGCGCTCGTCGCGACCATCGCGCCGAGACGGGACAGGAGGTCGTGCGCCTTGCCGTCGAGCACCGGAACGCGCACGCCGATCGTGTCGGGCCGGTCGCCTGCGAGCCAGCGAAAGCGTCGGGCGGGGTTCGGCAGAACGAGCGTGAGCGGCCCCGGCAGGAGCGCCCGCGCGATCAGCGCCACGCGTCCGCGCAGCTCGGGCACGCACTCCAGCAGCATGTCGACGCTGTCGAAGACGAGCGCCGTCGGCTGGATCTCCTCGCGGCCCTTCGCCCTGTACAGCCGGCGCACAGGCCCCTCTGAGTACGCGCTCGCGGCGAGGCCGTAGACGGTGTCGGTGGGGACAATCGCGAGCCGCCCGCCGCGGATCGCGTCGACGGCGGCATCGACGTCAGACACGGCGTCCCTCGACCACCCGGTCGCGGCCCGTCAGGTCCGGAGTCGTGGAGACATCGGCGTAGCCGAGCCCGCCGAGCAACGCCGAGGTCACGGACGCCTGCCCGTCCCCGACCTCCAGCACGAGCCAGCCCTCGGGCGCGAGCGCCGCCAGCGCCGTCCGGGCGACCGCTTCCGTGGCGCCGCTGCCGACGAGCGCGAGATGGGGCTCGAACTCACGCACGTCCGGCATCAGCGTCGGCAGCTCGTCCGGCTCGACGTACGGCGGGTTCGAGACGACGAGGTCGTACGGGCCACCCGGCAGGCCCGCCCGCAGGTCGTGCTCGAGCAGCTCGATCGTCAGGCCGGTCCGCGCGGCGTTCTCACGTGCCAGCGCGAGTGCATCGGGAGAGACGTCGATCGCGGTCACCTGGGCGTCCGGCTGCTCGTCCGCGATCGCGAGCGCGATCGCACCGCTCCCCGTGCCGACGTCGAGCACCCGTGGAGCCTCGAGCCCGCGCAGATGGGCGAGCGCGCGCTCGACGACGATCTCGGTCTCGGGCCGCGGGATCAGCGCCCGAGCGTCGGTGGCGAGCGTCAGCCGGCGGAAGCCCCACTCGCCGAGGATGTAGGCGACCGGCTCCCGGCGCGCGCGGCGCGCGACGAGCTCGCGATACCCGTCGAGCTCGCCGCTCTCGAGCGGCCGGTCGAAGTCGGTGTACAGGTCGATCCGCTGCCGGCCGAGCGTGTGGGCGAGCAGCAGCTCCGCGTCGAGCCGAGCCGTCTCCGACGTCTTGCCGAGATGCTCGGTCGCGCGCCGGAGCACCTCCCCGACGGTCACGCCTCGAGCGCCCGGCGCCTGTCCTCTGCCTGGAGCGCCTCAGTGAAGGCGTCGAGCCCGCCGGGAAGCACCTTCTCGAGATTCACCGTCACCTTCACGCGGTGATCGGTGGCGCGGCTGTCGGGATAGTTGTAGGTGCGGATCTTCTCCGCCCGGTCGCCCGACCCGATCTGCAGCTTCCGGGCCGCGGAGAGTGCTGCCTGCTGGCGTTCGCGCTCGGCCTCGTAGATCCGGGCACGCAGCACCCGCAGCGCCTTCGCCTTGTTCTGCAGCTGCGACTTCTCGTCCTGCATCGCGACGACGATCCCCGTCGGCAGGTGCGTGATGCGGACGGCAGAGTCGGTCGTGTTGACGCTCTGACCGCCGGGCCCGGTGGAGCGGTACACGTCGATCTTGAGGTCGTTCTCGTCCATCTCGACGTCGACCTCCTCGACCTCGGGCATCACCGCGACGGTCGCGGTCGAGGTATGGATCCGACCCTGCGATTCGGTCTCCGGCACGCGCTGGACACGGTGCGTACCGCCCTCGTACTTGAAGATCGAGAAGGCACCGTCTCCCTTGATCGCGAAGACGACCTCCTTGAAGCCTCCCGTCTCGCTCTCGTTCGCCGAGAGCAGCTCGGTCTTGAAGCCGCGGCTCTCCGCGTAGCGGGTGAGCATGCGGTACACGTCGCCCGCCCAGATCGCCGCCTCGTCGCCGCCGACGCCCTGCCGGATCTCGACGATCACGTCCCTCTGGTCGGCAGGATCGTTCTCGACGAGCGCGAGCTTGAGCTCCTCCTCGATCTCGGCGAGCCGTGTTTCCGACTCGGCAACGAGCTCCTTCAGCTCGGGATCGGCGAGCGACGCCGTGACGTCCTCCCGCATCGAGCGCCACTCCTGCGCCAGCTTGTAGGGCGTCTCGAGCTCCTTCAGGCGGCGCCCGACCTCGGCGGCCTCCCGGTGGTCGTTGTAGACCGACGGGTCCGACATGCGTTCCTGCACCTCGGTGTACGACCGCTCGAGCTCGTCGACCAGGTTTTCGAATGTGTTCGACACGGGTCGTAGGGTAGTGCAGCGATGACTCTGGAGGACGTGCTCCGCGCCCCGCTGCCCGACCGTGTCGACGAGGTCGCCGAGCGGATGCGCTCAATCGAGAAGGCGCTTCCGCGGCGCGACGGTGTGCGCGCTTTCACGAGCCTCTACCGTGCGGTCACGGAGGACGTGGACAGGACCGTCAGACCCGGCACCTTCGCCGATGCGCCGTTCGCCCGCTGGCTCGACGTCGTCTTCGCGAATCTCTACTTCCGCGCGCTCCGCGCGCATGTTCTCGGGCCGAAGCGGCCGCCGCGGGCGTGGGCTCCGCTCTTCGAGGCCCGGGCGCGGCGAGGTGTGGCGCCGATCCAGTTCGCGCTCGCCGGCATGAACGCGCACATCAATCGCGACCTGCCGCTCGCGCTCGTCACGACGTGCGGGGCGCGCAAGGTCGCTCCGATGCGCGGTGGGCCGCAGCACGCCGACTTCCGCCGGATCGATGGTGTGCTCGCGGAAACGGAGTCGCGAGTGAAGACGGAGTTCGCGACCGGACTGGTCGGCTGGGCGGACGAGGCGCTCGGCGAGCTCGACGACGTCCTCGCGATGTGGAACGTTCGCAAGGCGCGGGCGGCCGCGTGGACGAACGCAGAGACCCTGTGGGCGCTGCGTGATCTCCCGCTGACGGCTGGACGATTCGCGCTCACGCTCGACCGGACCGTCGGCTTCGCCGGCCGCGGACTGCTCCGGCCGCTCACATGAGGGTCCGGCGTGCAGTCGCGAGCGACTCGGCCGCCGCGGCCGCGATCGTCCGCGCCGTCTACGAGGAGTTCGGCTTCACCTGGGACGAGGACGGCTATCACGCCGACCTTCGCGATGTGGAGGCGTCGTACGCGGCGTTCTTCGTCGCCGAGCGCGACGGACGGATCGTCGGGACGGCAGGGCTGACGAGCCACGGATCGCTGGAGCGGCTCTACGTCTTGTCGGAGGCGCGCGGAAGTGGCGCGGGGTCGGCTCTTCTCACGGCGGTTGCGGCAGAGGCGCGCCGCCGCGGCCACGTGCAGCTCGAGATCTGGTCGGACAAGCGGTTCACGGACGCGCACCGGCTGTACGAGCGCCACGGCGCCCGCGTCGTCGGCGAGCGCCAGCACGACGATCCCGACGCGAGCCACGAATGGGGCCTCGTGCTCCAACTCACCAACCCCCGCCCCGAAGAGACGTGACCGCAGCGCACCCGTCCGGGGACTGTCCCCGGACGGGTCTCGGCGGGGCATGTCCGAGGGTCAAAGTTGTGTGCCAATGTTTCCACACGGGCGCCGTACGGCTCTTTCGCCTCTAGTTTTTTCTGCATGCCACGGTTGCCGCGCTCGACGTTTCCCGCCTACGGCGTCTGGCACGCGACGACGCGCGGCGTCGAACGCCGCGCCGTCTACCTCGACCGCGACGACGGCCGCCGCTTCCTCGCCCAACTCTGGCAGGCCGTCGAACGCCTCGGCCTCCACGTCCACGCTCTCTGCCTGATGCCGAACCACTACCACCTGGTCGTCCAGTGCCTGCGCGATCAGCCTCTCGCAAGCGCTCCACCGCGTCAACGGCGTCTACGCCCAGGACTTCAACGCGAAGTACACGCGCAGCGGCCATCTCTGGGGTGACCGCTTCGCGCTGTGGCAGGTGCGCGACGACGAGCACCTGCGCGCGGCCTGCGAGTACGTGCTGGCGAACCCGGTTCGCGCCGGGCTGTGCGAGCGTGCGATCGACTGGCCGTGGGCCTGGAGCCGCTACTCGTCGAGCGCGGCGTCGAGCGTGATCTCCGGGACGCCGGCCAGCGCCTGCGAGACCGGGCAGCCCTTCTTCGCCGCCTCCGCCGCCTCGCGGAAGCCGTCCGCGTCGAGGCCCGGCACGCGGCCGCGCACGGTGAGCGCGCTCTTCGTGATCCCGGTACCCGGCACAAAGGTGACCACGGCGGACGTCCGAAGCTGCTCCGGCGGCGTGCCCGCCTTTGCGAGTCCGAGCGAGAGCGCCATCGAGAAGCACGAGGCGTGCGCGGCCGCGATCAGCTCCTCCGGGCTCGTCTTGCCGCCGGACGCCTCCTCCGAGCGCGCCGCCCAGCTTACGTCGAGCGGCCCGAAGGCGCCCGAGCCGACCTCGTCGATCGTCCCCGACCCGCTCATCAGGTCGCCCTTCCATGTCACCGATGCCCGGCGTTCAGCAGCCATGTCGCTCCTCCTAGTCCGACTCGAGTTCGGCTCGAACGCTAACGGAAGCGCTCGCCCGGATCAGCGAGGAGAACGTGCAACCCGCATCGGCGGCCTGCACTGCGGCTTCGAACCCGGCCGCGTCGATGCCCTCGGCCCGCGCCCGCACGTCGAGCTCCGAGGAAACGATCAGGTGCCCCTTGTCGCCGACCTCGTCGAGCGTCACGGTGCAGGAGACGTCCAGGCGCTCAACCGTTCCGCCGGCTCGCGCGATCTCACCCGCGATGGAGGTCGAGTAGCAGCCGGCGTGCGCCGCCGCCAGAAGCTCCTCCGGGCTGGTCTTCCCCGGCTTGTCTGCGATCCGCGACGGCAGGTCGATCGGCAGCTCGAACGCGCCCGATCCCGCTGTCGCGATCCCGGAACCGCGCGAGAGCGACCCCTCCCAGGCAACGTCGGCCGTGCGGACGATCCGCGGCACTTACGCCATGACCTCGACTTTGCGCTCCTCCGGCGTGATCCCGCCCTCGCGGCGGAGCACCTCCTGGAGCGCACGGATCGAGACCTCGATCTGATCGAGCGACGGCTGCCGCGTGGTCAGCCGCTGGAGCCAGAGGCCCGGCGCGAGCAGCATCATCAGAATCGCGTTCTGCTGGTTCTTGCCGGCAAACCGGATCAGCTCGTACGCGAGGCCGGCGATCACCGGCAGCAGCAGGATCCGGCTCGTGATCAGCCAGTACCACGCCGGCTGGCCGACGAACGCGAAGACGAAGATCCCGATCACCATCACCCAGAGCAAAAAGGCTGTTCCGCAACGCGGGTGGAGCAAGCTGAATTTCTGCACGGTCTCCGGCGTGAGCTCCTCGCCCGCCTCGTACGCATTGATCGCCTTGTGCTCGGCAGCGTGGTACTGAAAGACGCGGCGCAGGTCGGGAATGAGCGAGATCAGGAGCAGATAGACGAGGAAGATCGCGACGCGGATCACGCCTTCGATGACGACGAAGGAACCCGTCGTGTCGATCGGGAGCCAGCTCGTGATCAGGGCAGGCGTCACCTTGAAGAGCATCAGCGCGAATCCGATCGCGATCGCGAACGAGAAGATGATCTGGCCGCGCGGGATCTCGGTCTGAACCGCCTGCTCCTTCGCCTCCGGATCCTGCGTCGCCTCCGGGTCCTGGGCGGCGTAGTTCGCGGAGATCGCGAGCGCGCGGAAGCCGATCGCCAGCGACTCGCCGAGCGCGACGACGCCGCGGATCACGGGCAGCCGGAAGATCCTGTTGCGCGCCATCGGCGAGCTGATGGCGGTGACGACCTGCGCGATCTGACCGTCAGGCTTGCGGACGGCGACAGCCCAACTCGAAGGGCTGCGCATCATCACGCCCTCCAGGACTGCCTGTCCTCCGATGTTGGCCAAGGCGCGCTAGCCGCGGCGGGGGCCGCCGGCCTTCTCCAGCCGACGCTGGAAGCGCTCGACTCGGCCGCCGGCGTCCATCAGCTTCTGCTTGCCCGTGTAGAACGGGTGGCAGGCCGAGCAAACGTCGACGTGGATTTCCGGCTGCGTCGAACGGGTCTCGAACTCGGCGCCGCAGGAGCAGCGAACGTGTGTGGAAACGTACTCGGGATGGATTCCGGCCTTCATCGCCGAGCCAGAATAGCAGAGGTAGTTTCGGCCGCTACGTTGCCTCCTGAGACAACGACGCCGAACAGCCTCGTCGCCCACGCGGCCGGCCAGAACCGCCGCGACGGCCACCGCTCCAGCGGGTTCGCACGCGAGCTTCGCCCGCATGTAGAGGAACCGAAACGCGTCCTCGATCTCCTCCTCCGTGACGAGCATGCTCTCGACATCGTGCGCCTGAAGCACGGCGAGCGCCGTCTCGCCCGCGAAGGGGCCTGAGAGTCCGTCCGCGATCGAGTCCGGCGTCACGGGCACGGACTTCCCGGCTGCGAGGGCGTCGTGCACCGCCGTCGAGCGCTCCGGCTCGACCGCGATCACGCGCCGGTCGGGTGCCGCGGCGGCGATCCCGGCGACGAGGCCGCCGCCGCCCGTCGGCACGAGGATCGTCTCGACCTCGGGTGCGTCCTCGAGTAGCTCGAGTGCGAGCGTGCCCTGGCCGGCGATGACGAGCGGGTCGTCGAAAGGGTGCACGAGCGTCCGACCCGTCTCCCGGATGTGCTGGTCGAGCCGGGCGAACGCCTCGACCGCGTCGGCGGCTTCGAGGTCGACGGAGGCGCCGTACCCCCGCGTGGCCGCCACCTTCGCGGCGCTCGCGCTCGCATACATCACGACGAGGCAGTCGATTCCCTCGGCGGCCGCTCCCCAGGCGAGGGCCTGGGCGTGGTTGCCGGCCGAGATTCCGATCACGCCACGCGCCTTCTCGTCCGGGCTCAGCGAGGCGAGCTTGTTCAGCACTCCCCGCGCCTTGAACGAGCCCGTCTTCTGGAAGAGCTCGGCCTTCAGCCAGATGTTGTCGCCGAGAGTGTGCGAGGTGAACGTCGGCGTCCGATGAACGCGGCCGCGGATCCGCTCCGCCGCAGCGAGCACGTCGTCGCGGGTCACCGGCATCAAGGCATCGTAGACTGCCGCTCGTGGCCGACCACCCCGTACGACTCATTGTCGACGACGACCTCATCCGCTCGCGGGTGACTGTCTTCTTCCGCCTGCTGCTTGCGATCCCGCACTTCATCTGGCTCGCGCTCTGGACGATTGCGGTGATCATCGTCGGCATCATCGGCTGGGTGGCTGCGCTGATACGCGGGCGGCTTCCGGACGGCCTGCACGACTTCTTCGCGATGTACGTCCGTTACGCGACCCACCTCGGCGCCTACCTCGGGCTCACCGCGAACCCCTACCCGGGCTTCACCGGTTCGCCCGGCTATCCGGTCGACGTCCAGATTCCCCCGCCTCAGACCCAGTCGCGCGGGACGATCGCCATTCGGATCCTGCTCGCCGTTCCGGCCCTGCTTCTGGCCGCAGCGCTTGGATCCGGGCTGAGCGGAGGCGGAGGCTCCGCGGCGTCGCGCGAGGAGGGCGGCACGTTCGTCACCTCGACCGGAGTCGGAGGTGTCGCGGCCGTCTGCGCGTTCCTCGGCTGGTTCGCGTCGCTCGCACGCGGCCGCATGCCGAACGGCCTCCGCGATCTCGGCGCCTACGGCCTCGGCTACACGGCGCAGGCCTATGCGTATGCGCTGCTGCTCACCGACCGGTATCCGAATTCCGACCCGGACGAGCTTGGCCCGGCCTGGAGCCTGCCGCCGCACCCGGTCGGCCTCGAGCTCCAGGACGACGGCCGCCGCTCGCGCCTGACCGTCCTCTTCCGGCTCCTGCTCGCGCTCCCGCACTTCGTCTGGCTGGCGCTGTGGACGATCGCAGCGATCCTCGCGGCGATCGCGAACTGGTTCGTCGCGCTCGTCCGAGGCCGCTCCGCCGGGCCGCTCCACCGCTTCCTCGCCGCGTACATCCGCTACACGATCCACCTGACCGCGTTCGTGTTCCTCATCGCCAACCCGTTTCCCGGCTTCGTGGGGGTGCCCGGCTATCCCGTCGACATCGCAATTGCGCCGCCCGAGCGGCAGAACCGGTGGATCACGTTCTTCCGGACGTTCCTCGCGCTGCCGGCGTTCCTCATCTCGAGCGCGCTGGGCGGCGCCCTCTTCATCGTGGGATTCCTCGGTTGGTTTGCCGCACTCGTCACGGGACGGATGCCGACCGGCTTGCGGAACCTCGGCGCGATGGCGATCCGCTACCAGGCCCAGACGGATGTGTACTGGTTCGTCCTGAGCGACCGCTATCCGTATTCGAGCCCGGCCCTGCGGCCGCCGCCCGAGCCTGAGCCGGAATGGGGCTCAGCGCCGGAACCACTCGTGGAACCGATCTGAGCGCGCGGAGCCCTGTGCTCCGCCTCATCCTCTTCCTGGTCCTCGGTGGGATCTGGGCGGCCGCGGCGTGGTCCCTGTGGGACAGCGCGGTGCCGAACGACCTCTCCCTTCCCGACGTGCGGATCGAGGGGATCTCGCAGGACATCCTCGCCCGCGCCGACCGCTACGAACGCTTCTTTCGAATCGAGTTCGTCGTCTCCCAGCTCGTCCTGATCGGCGTCCTGCTGCTCTACGCGAAGCATGGCGCTCGCTTCGCAAAGGAGTCGGCGGCCGGCAGGATCGGCACGGGAATGCTGCTCGGGATGCTCGGGCTCGCGTTCGTGTGGCTCTCGCAGGTGCCGTTCCGGCTCGCGGAGGTCTGGTGGGACCGCCGCTACGACCAGACCGACAGCGGTTACCTCGAGACGCTCTTCGCGAACTGGATCGAGCTCGGCGCCGAGTTCCTGTTCATCAGCTTCGCGCTCGTCGTGGTGATGGCGCTCGCGGGGGCGTTCCCGCGCCGCTGGTGGCTCGCAGCGGCACCGTTCTTCATCGCGCTCGCAACTCTCTTCAGCTTCATCTATCCGTACCTGACTCCGACCGAGCCGCTCCGCCGCAGCGAGCTGGTCGCCGCCGGCCGCGAGTACGCGGAGAAGCAGGGAATCGACCCGATCCCGCTGAGGGTCGAGGACGTCACGGACTTCACCAGCGCCCCGAACGCGTATGCGGCCGGCCTCGGGCCGACCAAGCGGATCGTCTTCTGGAACACGCTCCTCGACGGCAGCTTCACCGACAACGAGGTGAAGACGGTGCTCGCGCACGAGATCGGCCATCACTCGAGCAACCACCTGATCGAGGGCATCGAGTGGTACGCGCTCTTCGCCCTGCCGGGGGCCTGGCTGATCGCGGTCGCGACCCGGCGACGCGGCGGCATGGCGAACCCGGCCGCGGTGCCGGTCTCATTGCTCGTGATCGTCGTGCTCAACCTTCTCTCGACTCCCGTCTACAACCTGATCTCGCGCCACATGGAGGCCGAGGCCGACTGGAAAGCGCTCGAGACCACCCGCGATCCGGCAGCCGCGGAAGCCCTCTTCAAGCAGTTCACGATCCAGTCGCTGAACGACCCCGATCCGCCGACCTGGTCCTACCTGCTCTTCGACAGCCACCCCTCCGTCGAGAAGAGGATCGCGATGGCCGAGGCGTGGAAAGCCCGGTCTAGGTAAGCGTGTACTCGGGGCCGCTGCCGCCCTCGGGCGGCGTGAGGCGGCCGCCCTTGGCGCTGATCGCGCCGCACTGGACGCAGTTCGAGGGGTTCACCTCGACCTGCACCATCCCCTCGCCGTCGGCGGCGCCCGCCTCGTAGACCTGCGCGGGGCACATGTGTACCCATGCATCAGCTAGGTCTTTCGGGACAGTGCGCTGGATCCGGATGTGGTTGGGCTGGTCGTCGCGCGTCCGGTTGCCCGAGAGGAAGACGGACGAGAGCTTGTCGAACGTCAGCTTCCCGTCGGGAGCCGGGTAGCGCTGCGCGCGGCCGGTGCGAATCAGCGTCCGCTCGGCGTTCGGCTCGATCTTGAACTCCTTCGGCGGCAGGTTCCCCTTGGTCACGGTCATCGCGCTCGCGAGCGCGCCGCCCATGAAGAAGCCCTTGTCGAAGACCTGCCGCATGTTCCGTACCTCGTGCAGGTCCTTGAGGACGTAGCTCGCGCGGAGCTCGTCGTCGTACGAGTCGAGCGCTCCCACGCGCGTCGGTGACTCGCCGCGCTGGAGCGAGCGGAAGGCGGCTTCGGCGGCCATGATCCCGGACTCGATCGCGTAGTGGATCCCCTTCAGCGTCGGGACGTTGACGAGGCCGGCGCTCTCGCCCGCCAGCAGCAGGCCCGGCGCGTTGAAGCGCGTCGGGAGCGCGTGGTAGCCGCCCTCGGTGATCGTCTTCGCGCCCCAGGCGATCCGCTCGCCGTCGCGAAGGATCTTGCGCACGAGCTTGTGGGTCTTGAACTCCTGCAGCACGTCGTGGACCGAGAACTCGACGTCGCGGTACTCGAGCCCGGCGACGAAGCCGAGCGAGACCATGTCGTCGCCCATCGGGTAGATGAAGGAGCCGCCGAACTCGCCGTACTTCGAGCTCTTGCGGAGGGGCCAGCCCATCGTGTGCACGATGTGCCCGAGCGGCCTCGGCACCTTCCAGACCTCCTTCACACCGAGCGCCCAGATCTGCGGCTGCTCTCCCTCGAGGCCGAAGCGCGAGATCGCGGCGCCGGTGAGGTGGCCCTGAGTCCCCTCGGCGAGGACGGTCAGCTTCGCGACGATGTCCGACCCCGGCTCGTGGGTGGCAAGAGGCTTCCCGTCGCGGCCGAGCCCCTTGTCGCCGGTGCGGATCCCCTGCACGCGACCGTCGGCGACGAGCAGCTTCTGCGCGTCCGTCTCCGGCAGCACCGCCGCGCCGCCCGCCTCCGCCTGCTCGGCGAGGAAGCGGCCGAGCTGCGAGACGGAGACGACCCAGTTGCCGTGGTTGCGCATCGTCGGCGGCGGCGGGATGCGGATGGCGGCGCCCTTCGTCAGCAGGTAGACGGCCTCGCCGTGCACCTCGCCGTAGCTCGGCACGTCGTTCATCGTCAGCCGGCCCCTGAAGAGCCGGCGCAGCGCACGGGGATTGACGACCGCGCCCGAGAGCAGGTGCGATCCCGGCGCCTTCCCCTTCTCCACCACCGCGACCGGCACGTCGCCCAGGCGGGCGGCGGTCTCCGGCGACTCCTCGAGCAGCTGGCCGAGCCGGATCGCGCACGCGAGTCCGGCGGGACCCGCACCGACGATCAGCACACCCACCTCGATCCGTTCCTCGACGGGGTCGGTCGGCGTAGCGATCGCATCCGACGGGGCGAACGGCGGCGGATAGTCGGCCGGACGGATCTTCACGCCGTTCTCACCCATTTCGCCGCGCCTGGACCAGCTCGGTCAGCTTCGGCAGGATCTGGTGCAGGTCGCCGACGACCCCGAGATCCGCGAACTCGAAGATCGGCGCGTTCGGATCCTTGTTGATCGCGACGATCGTCTTCGAGCTCTGCATGCCGACCTTGTGCTGGATGGCGCCGGAGATGCCACACGCGACGTAGAGCGTCGGCGAGACCGACTTGCCGGTCTGCCCGACCTGGGCCGAGTACGGATACCAGCCGGCGTCGACGACCGCTCGGGTCGCGGCGACCGCTCCGCCGAGCGCCTTCGCGAGGTCCTCGACGAGCGAGAACTTCTCCGGCTCGCCGAGGCCCCGGCCGCCGGCGACGATCACGTTCGCGTCCTCGATCGACGGGCCGCTCTCTTCCGCATGTGCCTGCTCGACCATCTCCGCCGCGAGGGAGTGCTCCTGCAACTGCACCTCGAACGGCTCGACCGTTCCGGCCGCAGGCTGCTCCGACGGATCGAACGCGCCGGCGCGGAAGAGGCCGATCCGAGGCGTCGACTTCCAGCCGACGTCCACGACCACGGAGTCCCCGAGCGCGGACTGCTTGCCGACGAGGCCGCCGTCGCCGCTCGCGATGTCGGTCAGCTGCCAGTTGAGCCCGGCCTCGAGCCGTGCCGCGAGTCCCGACGCGATGTCGGAGGCGAGAATCGACTGGGCGAAGAGCACGGTCTCGATTCCCTTGTCCCCGACGAGCTGCGCGATCGCATCCACGCGCGGCTGCGGGAGCGGCGCCTCGAGCTTCGGGTCGTCGGCGACGTAGACCGTCGCGGCGCCGTGCGCGGCAGCCTGGTCGGCGAGGCCGTCGAGGCCCGCGCCGACGATCACGCCCGCGACGTCGCCGCCCAGCGATGCTGCTTTCGAGAGAACCGCGAGAGAGCCCTTCTGGAGCTCGCCGCCGTGGTGCTCGAGGAAGACGAGGGTGCTCAACTAGATCAGCCGCTTCTCGACGAGGAACGCGACGATCTGCTCCGCGCCGCTGCCGTCGTCCTCGATCTTGCGGGTGTCGCCGCGCGGCGGCGGATCGGAGAGCGCGAGCACCTCGGTGCGTGAGCCTTCCTCCCCGGCCTGGCCCGCGTCGACGCCGAGGTCGGCGAGCGAGAGCGTCTCCTGCGGCTTCGACTTCGCGCCCATGATCCCCTTGAGCGACGGGTAGCGCGGCTCGTTGATCGAGTCGGCCACGGCCACGACCGCCGGCAGCGGCGCGCGAATCACGTCGTAGCCGAACTCCGTCTGGCGCTTGCCCGTGAGCGAGCCGCCGTCGAGCTCGAGCTCGGCGACCTGGGAGATGACGGGGCGGCGCAACCGTTCCGCGACGGCACCCCAGAGGACGGCGCCGTCCGAATCGGAAGACTGCTGGCCGAAGAGGACGAGATCCGGCTGCTCACGTTCGAGCGCCTTCGCCAGCGTCAGGCTCGTGGCGACGAGGTCGGAGCCCGCAGCGGCGGGGTCGGAGATCAGCACGGCGCGGTCGGCGCCCATCGCGAGCGCCTTGCGCAGCGAGTTGAGCGCGCGCTCGGGCCCCATGGAGACGACGACGACCTCGCCCTCGCCGGTCGCGTCCTTCAGCCGCAGTGCCTCCTCGACCGCGTTGGCGTCGAAGGCATTCAGCGCGCCCTCGCCGGACCGGTCGAGCCGCTTCGTGCCGGGATCGAGCCGCTTGTGTGCGGTGGCGTCCGGGACCTCTTTCACGCAGACGGCGATCTTCATCGCGCGGACTCTAACGATGAGCCGCCGTCCTCCTTCAGGGGAACGTCACCGCTGGCGATATCCCCCTTTTGCACACCATTGTCTCCGATCGCCCTGCTAGGCTCCGGCGCTTCGAGCTCGAACCGGTACCTATGACCCTCGCCCGGACGACAGCCCGAGGAGCCCTCCTCACTCTTCTTACGTTCCTGCTCACCGCAGGTGCGGCGGCGGCATCGGCGTCGGCCAAGGTGCCCACGCTCGTGTTCCCGGTGCTCGGCCAGGCGACCTACATCGACGACTTCGGTGACGCGCGCGGCCAGGGCGCCCACGAAGGCAACGACATCATGGCGCCGCGGCGCGCACTCGCGCTGGCCGCTGAGGCCGGCACGGTCAAGTTCCACGTCACGTCCTCGCGCGCGGGCTGCATGCTCTACCTCAGCGGCGAGAGCGGCACCGAGTACCTCTACATCCACCTGAACAACGACCTCACGTCGGAGAACGACAACCAGGGTCAGTGCGTGCCCGGCGTCGCCTTCATGAAGGGGTTGAAGAGCGGAGCGAAGGTGCTTGCCGGCGAGCCGATCGCTTACGTCGGCGACTCCGGCGACGCGGACGGGATCCATCCCCACCTCCACTTCGAGGTGCACCCGAACGGCGGCGGCGCGGTCAGCCCGTACCCCTACCTCCGCAAGGCGAAGCGGCTGCTCTTCGCGGCTCGAGTCGGGACGACCTTCACGCTCGCGCTCACAGGCACGGTGGTGACGGCGGCCGGCCAGGACGTGTCGATGAGCATCGACCAGGTCCGCTCGTGGCCCGGCGGCCGCCGGATCAAGCAGGCCGGCCAGAAGGTTGCGGTCTCGGTTCCCGAGACGGCGACCGTCGAGGGGATGACCACCGCGCCGGCGGGTCTTGCCTACTCCGCGCTCGAGTTGCTCACCAAGGGACTGCCGGTGACGATCTGGACCGCGCCGGCCAAGGTCACGCTCGCAGCACAGGTCGGCGCGAAGGGCTCGCTCGCCGCGTCGCGCGTCGTCGTCAAGCCCTAGACGGGAATCTTCGCCTTCAGGAAGTCGACGATCTCGCTCGTCGGCGCACCCGGCGTGAAGACAGCAGCAACGCCCTTCCCTCTGAGCTCCTCCGCGTCGTCGGTCGGGATCGTGCCGCCGACGACGACGACCACGTCGTCGATCCCGTTCTCCTTCAGCCCGTCGAGGATCCTCGGCACGAGCGTCATGTGCGCACCGGAGAGGATCGAGATGCCGACGGCGTCGGCGTCCTCCTGAATCGCGGTCTCGACGATCTGCTCCGGCGTCTGGTGGAGACCGGTGTAGATGACCTCCATGCCGGCGTCGCGAAGGGCACGGGCGATGATCTTTGCGCCACGGTCGTGACCGTCGAGGCCGGGCTTCGCGATCACTACTCTGATCTTCCGGGCCATCGGTCGGCAAGTATATGGCGGTGCGCCTGTCAGTTATCGGCTCGTCGCCGGCATGGCCCAACCCCGGCGGGGCATGTTCGGGCTACCTCGTCGACGACAAGCTGCTGCTCGACTGCGGGCCCGGCGTGCTCGCCAAGCTGCGGGAGCGAGAGCCCTGGCCGACGGTCGAGGCGATCGCGATCACCCACCTGCACCTCGACCACTGGGGCGACCTGATCCCCTGGGTCTGGGGAAGTCTCTACGGGCCTGGCGAGTCCGTTCCACGGCCGCAACTCTGGCTGCCTCCGGGTAGCGGCGACGCGCTGAGGCCGGTCCTGGCGCTCCTCGGCAGCGAGGACATGTTCGAGCGCGCCTTCGACGTCGCCGAGTACGAATCGCGGACGCCGTTCACCGCCGCGGGGCTCCGGGTGACGGCCGTGCCGGTCGTGCACTACGACGTCCCGGCGCACAGCTTCCGCGTCGAAGGCGACCGCGTCCTCGCGTACTCCGGCGACAGCGGCCCGTGCCCCGCGCTCGCCGAGGTCGCGCGCGACGCCGACCTTCTCCTCTGCGAAGCGACGCTCGCGACCGGCGAGCTCGACGGCCCCGAGCGGGGGCATCTCGCCGTGGACGAGGTGGAAGCGGCGGCGACTGCCGCGCATGTGAAACGGATCGTGCTCACGCACCGTCCGGACGAACGACCTGCGCCGCCCGGCTTCGAGCTCGCCTACGACGGGCTCGAGCTCGAGTTTTAGAACACCGGCGTCTCGCGCCAGATGCCCCACACCTCGCGCCAGGCGTCGCACATCTCGCCCATCGTCACGTAGTCCCGGGCGGCGTCGAGAATCGTGGGCATCAGGTTCACCTCGTCGCGCGTGGCCGCGGCCTTCAGCGCGGCAAGCCGTTGCTCCACCTTGGCCGAGTCGCGGCGGCCCTTGAGCGCCTTCACCCGCTCGATCTGCTGCGGCTCGAGCGCGGGATCGATCTTCAGGAGCTCGGGCGGCGGCTCGTCGAGGAGCTGGTAGCGGTTGACGCCGACGACGACACGCTCTCCCCGCTCGACCTCCTCCTGATAGCGAAACGCCGCATCTGCTATCTCTCTTTGCGGGAAGTTCTGTTTGATCGCCTCGACCATTCCGCCCAGCTTCTCGATCCGGTCGAAGTACTCGTACGCCTGCGCCTCGATCTTGTTCGTCAGCTCCTCGACGTAGTACGAGCCACCGAGCGGGTCGATCGAGTTCACCACTCCGGTCTCGTGCGCGATCACCTGCTGTGTGCGCAGCGCGATCCGGACCGCGTCCTCCGTCGGCAGCGCGAGCGCCTCGTCGAAGGAGTTCGTGTGCAGGCTCTGCGTCCCGCCGAGCACTGCTGCGAGCGCCTCGATCGCCGTCCGGACGATGTTCACCTCCGGCTGCTGGGCGGTGAGCGAGACACCGGCGGTCTGCGTGTGGAAGCGCATCAGCCACGAGCGCGGATTGCGGGCGCCGAACCGGTCGCGCAGCTCCCGCGCCCAGATCCTGCGGGCGGCCCGGTACTTCGCGATCTCCTCGAAGAAGTCCAGATGCGCGTTGAAGAAGAACGAGAGTCGCGGCGCGAAGTCATCGACATCGAGGCCGCGCTCCACCGCCCACTCGACGTAGGTGAAGCCGTCCGCGAGCGTGAACGCGAGCTCCTGCGCCGCTGTCGAGCCGGCCTCGCGGATGTGGTAGCCGGAGATCGAGATCGGGTGCCACTTCGGCATCTCCTTCGCACACCACTCGACCATGTCCGTCACGAGCCGCATCGACGGCTCGGGCGGGAAGATGTACTCCTTCTGCGCGATGTACTCCTTCAGAATGTCCGTCTGGATCGTCCCGCGCAGCTCGGCCGCCGGCACGCCCTGCTGTTCGCCGACAGCGACGTAGTACGCGAGCAGGATCGCCGCCGGCGAGTTGATGGTCATCGACGTCGACACCTCGCCGAGCGGGATGCCGTCGAAGAGGGTCTCCATGTCCGCGAGCGAATCGATCGCCACGCCCTCGCGGCCGACCTCGCCGAGCGACCGCTCGTGGTCCGAGTCGTAGCCCATCAGCGTCGGCATGTCGAAGGCGGTCGAGAGCCCGGTCTGGCCGTGCTCGAGCAGATAGCGGAAGCGCTCGTTCGTCTCTGCCGCGGTGCCGAAGCCCGCGAACTGGCGCATCGTCCAGAGCTTGCCGCGGTACATCGAGGGATAGACACCGCGCGTGAACGGATGGACACCGGGATAGCCGAGGTCGCGGTCGTAGTCGATCGTCGACCGTGTCCGGCGTCGCCAGCGGTTCGTTCTCGACCCCCGAGATCGTGGAGAAGAGCTCTCCCTGCCGCTCCGGTGTGCGCCCGTACAGCTCCTCGCGCCACGCCTCCGTCGCGTTCAGCGAGCCGCGGTCCTCGGTCGTGGCCATGGAGAAGATTGTAGGGACGGGGTTTACGCTCTGCGCGAACCCGACGATAGAGGGGTAGATGATCAGACCGTTGCTCGCGATCCTCGTGGCCGCGCTCGTCGCCGCTCCAGGGGCGGTGGCGATCGACGCCAAGCAGGCGCAGGCGCTGCTCCGCCTCGCCGTCAAGGCGACCGGGCTCACCGCACGAGAGCCGGTCCGGATCGTCTCCGAGCCGGCCGTACGGTTTCGGCAGCGGCGGGTGGCGCTCTTCGACCTCGCCTACCCGCGCGCCGCGCAGGCCCACGACGAGAAGGTCTACCGCGCGCTCGGGCTCCTCTCGGGCGGGAACGGAACGCTCCGGAAGGCGCTACTGGCGCTCGATACCCGCTCCGGGGTGTACGACCCGGTCGCCGGGGTCGCGTACGTCCAGTCCGGCAAGGGAGAGCGCGCCGCCGCCCTCAGGCAAATCGTGCATGCGCTCCAGGATCAGCACTTCGACCTGAATCGCGTCCGCCGGCTGGCGGGCAGCCGTGATGCAACGGTCGCCGCGACGGCTGCGATCGAGGGTCATGCGTCACTGCTTCTCGGCGCACTCCCAACCCCCAAACCCGGCGTCGGGAGCACGCTCAATCGCTTCCTCGTCCTCGAGCAGGGCTTTCGGTCCGCCCGTCGGGCTCCGGCTCGCCGCCGACCTTCGCAACCTCGGCGGCACGCCCGCCGTGAGGAGCGCGCTGCGCAGGTTCCCGGCGACCACCGAGCAGGTCTTCCATCTCGACAAGTTCCTCCAGCGGGAGCGTGCACTGCCGATCGTCCTCCCCGCTGAGGTCGAGGGTCTGCGGCTCGGAAGCACGGGCACGTTCGGGGAGCTGGACGTGCGCGCCCTGCTGGCCGTGTTCGGTGTGCCGGGGTTGGACGCCGCCGCCGCGGGCTGGGGCGGCGGTCGCTCTGCCGTCTACCGGGACGCGGCGACGGAGGCGGTGCTGGTGTCGCTCGCCTGGGACTCGGAGGCCAACGCCGCCCAGTGGGAGACGGCCGCGACCGCCTACGTGGAGGCCGCGTTCGGCGACGGAACTCTGACCGAATGCGCAGCCAGTGCGTGCCGGATTCTGAGCGGCCGGACGATCGCCTTCGACCGCCTCGGCGTCCACACCTCACTGGTCGTTGCGGCCGACGTCAAGCACGCCGGAGAGCTGGCACGCGCCGCCACGCTGACGGGTTAGAACGCGGCCCGAACGCCAACCAACGCCTCCCTCGATTCAGTGATTGACCTCAAGTAGAGGTTGAGACTCAGCCCGCGGCGTTTGGGGCGCTCGGCTACGCTCCTGACGCCCGACCAGGACCCCGGTCTTGCGTCGCGTTTGCTCGGTTTTGGCGAGACCCCCGTCGTCAGATGTCGCTTTCGGCCTGGACATGCGGCGGAGCGCCCGTACCCCACTCAGGCCGGGGCCGTACCCCAAGAGGGTGATCTTGAGCAGATTTTCGCAGTTCAAATGGGTATTTCTGCTCAAGTATGCCCCTGCGAGGGTCGATGCCTCTGGTGCGCGCACTCTCCCCTCTACGCGCGCGATTGAAAGCGGAAAACACCCTCTTGGCGACTAACGAAGAACTGCGGCCTTCGAATCGCCCGGCACACGCCGGGATGATGCCCGTGCGAACGCTGCGACTCATCGTCCTCGCTCTCGTCGCCGCGATCGCCGGCGGCGCCGCCTGCCTGCTCCCGAGCGACTCCGCGACACCGCGTCCGCCCGCCTTCCTGGCGAGCGCCCTCGGCACCGATGTCGAGGGCACGCCCGAGCGCCTGACCGACGCCGGCGAGGTCGTCAGCCTGCCGCGCTCCGGCTACGAGCTCGAGGCCGGCACGGACACGCTGGCGCTGCGCTCCGAGGATCAGGACGGCGACTCGTGGCACCAGTTCGAGTCGGGCGCCGCCCGCTCCACCCCGTTCGGCTCCGAGGCGGTCGTCCTCGACGGCAACGTCGTCGAGCAGTTCCTGACCGTCGAGAAGCGAACGGGCTTGAAGCGGTGGCGGTGGAAGCTGGAAACCGGAACCCTCAAGCCTCACTTGAGGCCTGACGGCAGCGTCCTCATCTCCGCCGGCAACATCGTTGCCGGCTTTCGCATTCTTCCGGCCGCGATTCTCGACCGCCGCGGGCGGGACATCAGCCCCGCCGGCACACGGTGGGATCTCGAGCGTCGCGACGGCGACTGGTTCCTCGCGCTCGACGTCGACGACGCCGAAGCTGCCGCTCCCCTACGTGATCGACCCGGCGACGATCGCGCTGCGGAATGTCTCCTTCGTCGGGAACGCGTCCGCCACGACCCTCGTGATCCCGAGGCCCGCCGGCCTCGCGGTCAACGACGCGATGCTCGCGCAGGTGACCGCCCGCACGAATACGTTCGTCTGTCCCCCTGCCGGGTGGACATCGGTCAACCGCCAAAACAGCGGTACGGCGCTGATGCAGGAGATCTTCCGCAAGACCGCCGTCGCGGCCGACGTCGTCGTGGCGAGCTACACCTTCACGCTCGACGATACGGCGGGCTGCGGCTCGCCCCTCGCGCAGCAGGCGTCCGGCGGAATCATCGCCGCCTACGGCATCGACAACTCGGCGCCGATCGTCGCGGCCGCCGGCCAGGCGAACGCATCGAGCGTCACGGTCACCGCGCCCGCGATCACGGTCGGGGTCGGCGACGGGGTCGTCGGCTTCTACGGCACCGCGGCCGGCACGACGTTCACCGCACCCCCAGGTACCACCCCGACGCTCATGGAGATCTGGGATGTCCCCTCGACCGGAGTTGCCGCCGGACGGACGACCTCGGAGCTCGCCGGCGGGATCGCGACCGTGGCAGGCTCGACAGGGAACAGGGCCGCCACGGCTGGGGCCGCCGCGGTCAACATCGGCCAGCTCGTCGGCTGGAGAGTCGACATCACGCCGCCGACGGCGCCGGCTCTGGTGCTAGGCGAGGCGGACGCCGACACGTATGCCAGCGGCACGACCCTCTTCTACCGTCCCGGCGGCAACGGCGGCACGTTCGACGTCACTGCGACGACGACCGAGACCGGCTCCGGCGTCCAGCACATCTCGTTCCCGGGCCTCGTCGGCGGGTTCACGCCGCTGACTGTCACCAACGACACGACCTCCCCGTACGCGCAGACCTACACCTGGACGGCGGGCGCGACGGATACCGGCGCGAAGACGGTCACCGCACAGGACAACGCGACCAATACGAACACGAACACCTTTACGCTCACGTCCGACTCGGCCGCCCCGCCGACGACGGTGACGACGAACGAGGGCACGAGCGCGGGCCTTCAGCACTTCGTCAACACCGGCGCCAATGCCTACACGCTCTACTACCGGCCGACCGCGAACGGCACCTTCACCTTCTCGGCCGTCGCGACCGACGCCGCTGCCGGCACGCTGAACGTCGTCTTCCCGACGCTCGCGACGACCGGCTTCACCGGCACCACCCTGACCGACGCCGGCGCTCCGTATCTCTCCAATACCTACACCTTCACGAACACGAACGTGGCCGCGCCGCCGAACGCGACCATCGTCTCCACCGACAACGTCGGCAACGCGACGACCGACACCGTCACCTTCAACCGCGACACGACGGCACCGGCCGGCGGCGCCCTGACCGTCAACAGCGTCGCGGCGAGCGCCGGCGGCACGCAGAGCTACGACACCGACGGCAGCTTCACGATCGGCACGCGCACCGACTACACGGACGCCGCGTCCGGCATCGCAACCTCGACGCTGACGCGCGAGAACGGCACGCTGCTCGCCGACGTCTGCTCCGCCTACGGCGCGCCGACCACCATCGTCGGGGCCCCGGCCGAGACCGGGCTCGCCACCGGCTGCTACCGCTACATCCTCACGGGCACCGACAACGTCGGCAACACCGTCTCCGTCACGACCGTCGTGAAGGTCGATACGAGCAACCCGACCGCGACCGCCACGGCGCCCACCGAGGGCACCAACCCCGGCAACCAGTTCTACGTCGTCGGCACGGACACGCACTACTTCCGTGCAGGCACCTCCGGCTCGTTCACGTTGAACGCGACTGCGTCCGACGTCGCCACGCTCGTCACGGGCGTCACCTTCCCCGAACCTCTCCGGGTTCTCGGGCTGGACGGGGACCGGCAACACGGACAACGGCTCCCCGTATGTCTCGACCTCGTACAGCTGGAACGCGGCGGCAGCTCCGGGCTCGGTGACCGTCATCGCGACGGACACGGTCGGCCGGACGGGCAACGACACGATCACGATCGCGGACGACTCGGCCGTGCCGACCGGCGGGGCGCTGACGGTGAACACCGTTGCGGCGACCGGCGGCGGCTCGCAGAGCTACGACGGCGACGGCGCCTTCACGATCGGCACGCGCACCGACTACACCGACGCGCTCTCCGGTCTGGCCAGCTCGACGCTGACCCGTGAGCAGGGGACGCTGAACGCCGACGCCTGCTCGGCCTACGGCGCCCCCACCACCCTGGTCGGCACGCCGGCCCAGAGCGGCCTCGTCACCGGCTGCTACCGCTATGTCCTCACCGGCACCGACAACGTCGGCAACGCCGTGACGATCACGACGGTCGTCAAGGTCGACACGACGGCGCCGGCCGCCCCTGGCCTGGTGCTCGCCGACTCCAGCGCCGACGTGCACACCACCGGCACCACCGCCTTCTACCGGCCTGCCGGCTCGGGCTCCTTCGACGTCACCGCCTCATCGACCGACGGCCAGTCCGGAATCCTGGACTACGGCTTCCCGGTCCTCGCCGGCTTCACCGGCTCCGGCGCCGCGCGCGACTCGCACCTACACACTGGCCACGCCGACCGAGCCCAACGGCACCAAGGCGGTCACTGCTCGCAACCAGGCGCTCCTCAGCTCGACCGCTACCAACTTCACTCTCACCTCCGACGCGGTCGGCCCCACAGGCGGTGCGCTCACCGTCAACGCTGTCGCCGCATCGGGCGGCGGCACGCAGAGCTACGACGGCGACGGCGCCTTCACGATCGGCCTCCGCACCGACTACAGCGCCGACGCGACCTCCGGCTTCGCGACCTCCACGCTGACGCGCGAGCAGGGCACGCTCAACGCCGACGCCTGCTCGGCCTACGGCGCTCCCGACCACGCTCGTCGGCACCCCGGCCCAGAGCGGTCTCGCCACCGGCTGCTACCGCTATGTCCTCACCGGCACCGACAACGTCGGCAACACCTCGACCGTCACCACTGTCGTCAAGGTCGACACCTCCGCGCCGGCTGCCCCGGGCCTGGTGCTCGCCGACTCCAGCGCCGACGTGCACACCACCGGCACCACCGCCTTCTACCGGCCCGCCGGCACAGGCTCCTTCGACGTCACCGCCTCGTCGACCGACGGCCAGTCCGGGATCCTCGACTACAGCTTCCCGGTCCTCGCCGGCTTCACCGGCTCCGGCGCCGGCGCCACCCGCACCTACACACTGGCGACGCCGACCGAGCCGAACGGCGCCAAGCCCGTCACCGCCCGCAACCAGGCGCTGCTCAGCTCGGCCGCCACCAACTTCACCCTCACCTCCGACGCGACCGGCCCGACCGGCGGCGCACTCACGGTGAATAGCGTCGCCGCGTCCGGCGGTGGCACGCAGAGCTACGACGGCGACGGCGCCTTCACGATCGGCGCCCGCACCGACTACAACGCCGACGCCGCGTCCGGCTTCGCCACCTCGACGCTGACACGCGAGCAAGGCACGCTCAACGCCGACGCCTGCTCGGCCTACGGCGCCCCGACCACCCTCGTCGGCACCCCGGCCCAGAGCGGTCTCGCCACCGGCTGCTACCGCTACGTCCTCACCGGCACCGACAACGTCGGCAACACCTCGACCGTCACGACGGTCGTCAAGGTCGACACGACCGCGCCGGCCGCCCCGGGCCTGGTGCTCGCCGACTCCAGCGCCGACGTCCACACCACCGGCACCACCGCCTTCTACCGCCCCGCCGGCAGCGGCTCCTTCGACGTCACCGCAACGGCGACGGACGCGCAGTCCGGGATCCTCGACTACGTCTTCCCCGACCTGGTCGGATTCGACGAGACGAGCGTCAGCTCCACCGTGACCTACACGCTGAACTCGCCGACCGAGCCGAACGGCAACAAGACGGTGACCGCGCGCAACCAGGCGCTGCTGACGACCGGCTCCAACTTCACTCTGACCTCCGACGCCGCCGCGCCGACCGGTGGCGCGCTGACGGTCAACACCGTCGCCGCATCGGCGGCGGCACGCAGAGCTACGACAACGACGGCGCCTTCACGATCGGTGCTCCGCACCGACTACACCGATGCGATCTCCGGGATCGCGACCTCGACGCTGACGCGCGAGCAGGGCACGCTCAACGCCGACGCCTGCTCGGCCTACGGCGCCCCGACCACGCTCGTCGGCACCCCGGCCCAGAGCGGTCTCGCCACCGGCTGCTACCGCTACGTCCTCACCGGCACCGACAACGTCGGCAACACCGTCGATCGATCACCACGATCGTCAAGGTCGACACCAGCGCGCCGGCCGCCCCGGGCCTGGTGCTCGCCGACTCCAGCGCCGACGTGCACACCACCGGCACCACCGCCTTCTACCGGCCCGCCGGCAGCGGCTCCTTCGACGTCACCGCCTCCTCGACCGACGCGCCAGTCCGGGATCCTCGACTACAGCTTCCCGGTCCTCGCCGGCTTCACCGGCTCCGGCGCCGGCGCCACCCGCACCTACACACTGGCGACGCCGACCGAGCCGAACGGCGCCAAGCCGGTCACCGCCCGCAACCAGGCGCTGCTCAGCTCGGCCGCCACCAACTTCACCCTCACCTCCGACTCCGCCGTGCCGGTCAGCGGCGCGCTGACCGTCAACACGGTCGCTGCTTCCGGCGGCGGCACGCAGAGCTACGACGGCGACGGCGCCTTCACGATCGGCACTCCGCACCGACTACACCGACGCGATCTCGGGTCTCGCAGCATCGACGCTGACGCGCGAGCAGGGCACTGCTCAACGCGGACGCCTGCTCGGCCTACGGCGCCCCGACCACGATCGTCGGCACCCCGGCCCAGAGCGGCCTCGCCACCGGCTGCTACCGCTACGTCCTCACCGGCACCGACAACGTCGGCAACACCGTCGTCGATCACGACGATCGTCAAGGTCGACACGAGCGCACCGGCTGCCCCGGGCCTCGTGCTCACCGACTCCAGCGCCGACGTGCACACCACCGGCACCACCGCCTTCTACCGCCCGGCCGGCACAGGTTCCTTCGACGTCACCGCCAGCTCGACCGACGCCGAGTCCGGAGTTCTGGACTACAGCTTCCCGGTGCTCGCCGGCTTCACCGGCTCCGGCGCCGGCGCCACCCGCACCTACACACTCGCCACGCCGACGGAGCCGAACGGCGCCAAGCCGGTCACCGCCCGCAACCAGGCGCTGCTCAGCTCGACCGCCACCAACTTCACCCTCACTGCCGACTCGGCCGTGCCGGTCAGCGGCGCGCTGACGGTCAACACCGTCGCCGCTCGCGGCGGCGGCACGCAGAGCTACGACAGCGACGGCACCTTCACGATCGGTGTCCGCACCGACTACACCGACGCCGCCTCGGGTCTTGCCTCCTCGACGCTGACCCGTGAGCAGGGCACGCTGAACGCCGACGCCTGCTCGGCCTACGGCGCCCCGACCACGCTCGTCGGCACGCCGGCCCAGAGCGGTCTCGCCACCGGCTGCTACCGCTACGTCCTCACCGGCACCGACAACGTCGGCAACACCGTCTCGATCACGACGATCGTCAAGGTCGACACGACGCGCGCCGGCCGCCCCGGGCCTGGTGCTCGCCGACTCCAGCGCCGACGTCCACACCACCGGCACCACCGCCTTCTACCGGCCCGCCGGCACCGGCTCCTTCGACGTCACCGCCTCGCTCGACCGACGGCGCAGTCCGGGATCCTCGACTACAGCTTCCCGGTCCTCGCCGGCTTCACCGGCTCCGGCGCCGGCGCCACCCGCACCTACACACTCGCCACGCCGACGGAGCCGAACGGCGCCAAGCCGGTCACCGCCCGCAACCAGGCGCTCCTCAGCTCGACCGCCACCAACTTCACCCTCACCTCCGACGCCGCCGCACCCACCGGCGGCGCGCTGACGGTCAACACCGTCGCGGCGTCGCGCCGGCGGCACGCAGAGCTACGACAACGACGGCACCTTCACGATCGGTCTCCGCACCGACTACACCGATGCGATCTCGGGTCTCGCTACCTCGACGCTGACGCGTGAGCAGGGCACGCTGAACGCCGACGCCTGCTCGGCCTACGGCGCCCCGACCACGCTCGTCGGCACCCCGGCCCAGAGCGGTCTCGCCACCGGCTGCTACCGCTACGTCCTCACCGGCACCGACAACGTCGGCAACACCGTCATCGATCACCACGATCGTCAAGGTCGACACGAGCGCGCCGGCTGCCCCGAGCCTCGTGCTCGCCGACTCCAGCGCCGACGTCCACACCACCGGCACCACCGCCTTCTACCGGCCCGCCGGCAGCGGCTCCTTCGACGTCACCGCCTCCTCGACCGACGGCCAGTCCGGGATCCTCGACTACAGCTTCCCGGTCCTCGCCGGCTTCACCGGCTCCGGCGCCGGCGCCACCCGCACCTACACACTGGCCACGCCGACCGAGCCCAACGGCAACAAGCCGGTCACCGCCCGCAACCAGGCGCTGCTCAGCTCGGCCGCCACCAACTTCACCCTCACCTCCGACTCGGCCGCGCCCACCGGCGGCGCGCTGACGGTCAACACCGTCGCGGCGAGCGCCGGCGGCACGCAGAGCTACGACGGCGACGGCACGTTCACGATCGGCACGCGCACCGACTACACGGATGCGCTCTCCGGCATTTCGACCTCGACGCTGACGCGGGAGCAGGGCACGCTCAACGCCGACGCCTGCTCGGCCTACGGCGCCCCGACCACCCTCGTCGGCACCCCCGCCCAGAGCGGCCTCGCCACCGGCTGCTACCGCTACGTCCTCACCGGCACCGACAACGTCGGCAACACCGTCGACGATCACCACGATCGTCAAGGTCGACACGAGCGCGCCGGCCGCCCCCGGCCTGGTGCTCGCCGACTCCAGCGCCGACGTCCACACCACCGGCACCACCGCCTTCTACCGCCCCGCCGGCAGCGGCTCCTTCGACGTCACCGCCTCGCTCGACCGACGCCCAGTCCGGGATCCTCGACTACGGCTTCCCGGTCCTCGCCGGCTTCACCGGCTCCGGCGCCGGCGCCACCCGCACCTACACACTGGCCACGCCGACCGAGCCGAACGGCAACAAGCCGGTCACCGCCCGCAACCAGGCGCTCCTCAGCTCGAGCGCGACCAACTTCACCCTCACCTCCGACTCGGCCGGTCCGACCGGCGGCGCGCTGACCGTCAACGGCACGGTCGCAACGGGTGGCGGCTCCGCGAGCTACGACAGCGACGGCAGCGTCACGATCGGTCTGCGCACCGACTACAACGCGGACGGCGGCTCCGGCGTCAACACGTCGACCCTCACGCGCGAGGACGGCACGCTCAACGCCGACACCTGCTCGGCCTACGGCGCCCCCACCACCCTCGTCGGCACCCCCGCCCAGAGCGGCCTCGCCACCGGCTGCTACCGCTACACGCTGACCGGCACCGACAACGTCGGCAACGCCAGCACGATCACGACGGTCGTCAAGGTCGATCTCACCGATCCGACCGCGCCGTCAGCCTCGTGCTCGCCGACTCGAGCGCCGACGTGCACACCACCGGCACCACCGCCTTCTACCGCCCCGCCGGCAGCGGCTCCTTCGACGTCACCGCCTCGTCGACCGACGGCCAGTCCGGCATCGCCTCCTACACCTTCCCCACCCTCACCGGCTTCACCCTCTCCGGCACCGGCGGCGCGCGCACCTACACCCTCGCGACCCCGACCGAGCCCGACGGCGCCAAGACGGTCACCGCAACCAACAACGCCGGCCGCACCAACAACTCCACCTTCACCCTCACCGCCGACTCGACGGCTCCCGCCGGCGGGGCCTTGACGGTGAACGGCGGCATCGCGAGCGGCGGCGGTTCGCAGAGCTACGACAACGACGGCACCTTCACGATCGGCTTGCGCACCGACTACACCGACGCGCTCTCCGGCATCGCGACCTCGACGCTGACGCGCGAGGACGGCACGCTCAGCGCCGACGCCTGCTCGGCCTACGGCGCCCCGAGCACGCTTGTCGGCTCCCCGGCGCAGAACGGGCTCGCGACCGGCTGCTACCGCTACACCCTCACCGGCACCGATCAGGTCGGCAACGTCGTCTCGATCGCCACTGTCGTCAAGGTCGACACGAGCGCGCCCGCCGCGCCCGGCCTGACGCTCGCCGACTCCAGCGCCGACGTCCACACCACCGGCACCACCGCCTTCTACCGGCCCGCCGGCAGCGGCTCCTTCGACGTCACCGCCAGCTCGAGCGATGCGCAGTCCGGGATCCTCGACTACCTCTTCCCCACGCTCACCGGCTTCACGACCTCCGGCTCCGGTGCGACGCGCACGTACACGCTCGCGACGCCGACGGAGCCGAACGGTGCCAAGACGGTCAACGCGCGCAACAACGCCCTGCTGACCGCCGGCTCGAACTTCACGCTCACCTCCGACGCGACGGGCCCGACCGGTGGCGCCCTGACCGTCAACGGAGCGGCGGCCAACGGTGGCGGCTCGCAGAGCTACGACGGCGACGGCAGCTTCCCGATCGACGTCAGGACGAACTACAACGCCGACGCACTCTCCGGCTTCGCCACCTCCGTGCTCACCCGTGAAGACGGCACGCTCGCCGGCGATGCCTGCTCGAGTTACGGCGCGCCCGCGACGATCGTCGGCGCACCGGCGCAGAGCGGACTCGCGACCGGCTGCTACCGCTACGTGCTCACCGGCACCGACAACGTCGGCAACACCACGACGATCACCACCGTCGTCAAGGTCGACACGAGCGCGCCCGCCGCACCCGGCCTGACGCTCAACGACTCCAGCGCCGACGTCCACACCACCGGCACCACCGCCTTCTACCGGCCCGCCGGCAGCGGCTCCTTCGACGTCACCGCCAGCTCGAGCGATGCGCAGTCCGGCGTCCTCGACTACACCTTCCCCGCCCTCGCCGGCTTCACCGGCTCCGGCGCCGGCGCCACCCGCACCTACACCCTCGCCACGCCGACCGAGCCGAACGGCAACAAGCCGGTCACCGCCCGCAACCAGGCGCTGCTCAATTCGAGCGCGACGAACTTCACGCTGACGTCCGACTCGACCGCGCCGACCGGCGGCGCGCTGACCGTGAACGGGACCGGCGCGAACGGCGGCGGAACCAACAGCTACGACGGCGACGGCGCGTTCACCATCGGCCTGCGCACCGACTACAACGCCGACGCAGGCGCCGGTGTCAACACCTCGATCCTGACCCGCGAGCAGGGCACGCTCAACGCTGACGCCTGCTCGGCCTACGGCGCCCCCACCACCCTCGTCGGCACCCCCGCCCAGAGCGGCCTCGCCACCGGCTGCTACCGCTACACCCTCACCGGCACCGACAACGTCGGCAACTCGACGACGATCACCACCGTCGTCAAGGTCGACACAACCGACCCGACCGCCCCCAGCCTGGTGCTCGCCGACTCGAGCGCCGACGTGCACACCACCGGCACCACCGCCTTCTACCGCCCCGCCGGCAGCGGCTCCTTCGACGTCACCGCCAGCTCCACCGACGGCCAGTCCGGCATCGCCTCCTACACCTTCCCCACCCTCACCGGCTTCACCCTCTCCGGCACCGGCGGCGCGCGCACCTACACCCTCGCGACCCCGACCGAGGCGGACGGCGCCAAGACGGTCACCGCAACCAACAACGCCGGCCGCACCAACAACTCCACCTTCACCCTCACCGCCGACACGACGGCTCCGGCCGGCGGTTCGATCACGGCGAATGGCGGCGGCGCCTACGACACCGACGGCACCGTCGCGCTCGCGAAGACCGACCACTCCGACGGCGGCTCCGGCATCGCCTCGCAGACGTTCACGCGCGCCACCGCAACGCTCGTCAACGACGTGTGCGGCAGCTTCGCCGGCACCGATCCGGTGACGATTCTCGCCGGCAACGACGCTGACACCCTGAGCTCCGGCTGCTACCGCTACACGCTTGCCGCCACCGACAACGTCGGCAACCAGGTGAGCACGCAGAGCACGATCGTGAA
The DNA here is from genome assembly GCA_963847255.1 of uncultured Gaiellaceae bacterium. GTDB lineage: Bacteria > Actinomycetota > Thermoleophilia > Gaiellales > Gaiellaceae > Gaiellasilicea. Next base: position 26,347 of record CAWJYW010000028.1, on the reverse strand, counting down.
GGTCGATGCGACAGCGCCGACGGCTCCGACCCTGACGCTCTCGAACGCGACCGGCGACGCGCACTACCCGGGGAGCGGCTCGACGATCTGGTTCCGCTCCGCCGCCGGCGCGGGTGGCAGCTTCGACGTCACCGCGAGCTCGACCGACGCGCAGACCGGCATCGCCTCCTACTCCTTCCCCGCCCTCGGCGCAGGCTGGTCGCTGTCCGGCAGCGGCGCGACGCGCACCTACACGTACGCCGACGCGGCAGCGACACCGGGTGCGAGCAACGTCACGGCAACCAATGGCGCCGGGAGCGGATCCGCCAACGGCACCTTCACCGTCTCCAACGACACGACGGGTCCGACAGGTGGGTCGATCACCGCGAACGGCGGCGGCGCCTACGACGGTGACGGCACCGTCGCGCTCGCTCAGGTCGACTTCACTGACGGCAGCGCCGGCATCGCCGGTCACACCTTGACGCGCGAGAGCGCGACACTCGCGGCCGATGCGTGCGGCAGCTTCTCCGGCAGCGACCCGGTCACGATCACCGCCGGCAACGATGCCGACACCCTCACCACGGGCTGCTACCGCTACACGCTCACCGGCACCGACAACGTCGGTAACCAGTCCAGCGTCCAGAGCGCGATCGTCAAGGTCGATACCTCCGCGCCGACCGCGCCGACCCTCGCCCTCTCCAATCTCTCTGCGAACGCGCACTACGCCGCGGGCACGCTCTTCATCCGCCCGTCGGCGGGCGGAACGTTCCGCGTCACCGCGACCTCGACCGACCCGCACACCGGCGTCGCGTCGTACACGTTCGCCCCGCTGAACACGAACGGCGGCACGAACTTCAGCGGCTCGCAGACCGGCGACCACTTCGACTACACGTTCGACGGCACGACGACCGCGCCGAGCACCGGGCGGACCGTCACCGCTTCCAACGCGGCCGGCGTCGTCTCGAGCAACGGCTCGTACCTGATCGTCGAGGACGGCAACGGCCCGGCGACGACGCTGACGGATCCCGGCGCGAACCTGCGCGGCACCGTCGGCCTGACCGCCACGGCGACCGACCCCGACGCAGGCGTCGTCAGTGTCGCCTTCCAGCGCTCCCCCGCCGGCGCCGGCACCTGGACGACGATCTCCACGGACTCGACGCCGGGCGACGGCTTCTCGGCGAGCTTCGACACGACGGGCCTGGCCGACGGTCTCTACGACCTGCGCGCGCTGGCGACCGACGACGTCGGGAACACGAGCGCGGACGTGGTCGCGAACCGCCGGATCGACAACACGAACCCGACCGGCGCGGTGACCTCCCCCGCCGGCGGCGCGAACGTCAGTGGCTCGACCGCCCTGGCGAGCAGCTCCGCCGATGCGGGCTCGGGCGTCGACACGATCGTGTTCCAGCGCTCGCCCGCGGGCGCCGGCACCTGGACGAACCAGGGCTCGCCTTGGGCGACGACGGGCGTCTCCGACGGCCTCTACGACCTTCGCGTCGTGACGACCGACAACGCCGGCAACTCCTTCACCTCCGCGGCGATCACGGTGCGCGTCGACAACACCGATCCGACCGGCTCGATCACCGCCCCCGCGGACGCGCGCGAGCGTCCGCGCCTCGATCGCCGTGACCTCGAACTCGACCGACGCCGGCGGCTCCGGCGTCGGCACCGTCGTGTTCCAGCGCTCGCCCCTCGGGCTCGGCAGCTGGACGACGATCGACTCCGACACGCTCGCGCCGTACTCGGTCGCCTTCGACACCACCGCTGTCGGCGACGGCCAGTACGACCTGCGCGCAGTCACGTCCGACCTCGCCGGCAACTCGTTCACGTCCGGCGCTCGTCTCGGTCACGGTCGACAACACCGTGCCGAACACGTCGATCACGTCGCAGCCTGCCGACCCGACGAGCTCCGCGAGCGCCTCCTTCTCCTTCAGCTCGAGCGAGGGCGGCTCGACCTTCGAGTGCCGCATCGACGGCGGCGCCTGGGGCGCCTGCTCCAGCCCCGAGAGCTACGGCTCGCTCGCCGACGGCTCGCACACCTTCCAGGTCCGCGCCACCGACGCGGCGGGCAACCTCGACGCCTCACCGGCCAGCTACACCTGGCTCGTCGACGGCACCAACCCGACCGGCTCCGATCACCGCTCCGGCCGACGCAGCCAACGTCCGCGGCACGATCGGCCTGACCAGCAACTCCGCCGACACCGGCGGCTCGGGCGTCGACACCGTCCAGTTCCAGCGCTCGCCGATCGGCGCCGGCAGCTGGACGAACCAGGCCGCCAGCTGGGACACCACCGCACAGGCCGACGGCCAGTACGACCTCCGCGTCCTCACCACCGACAACGCCGGCAACACCTTCACCTCCGCGACAATCACCGTCCGCGTCGACAACACGAACCCGACCGGCTCGATCACCGCTCCGGCCGACGCCGCCAACGTCCGCAACACCGTCGCGCCTGACCAGCAACTCCGCCGATGCCGGCGGCTCCGGCGTCGACACCGTCACCTTCCAGCGCTCCCCCGCGGGCGCCGGCACCTGGACGAACCAGGCCGCGAGCTGGGACACCACCGCACAGGCCGACGGCCAGTACGACCTCCGCGTCGTCACCACCGACAACGCCGGCAACACCTTCACCTCCGCGACGATCACCGTCCTCGTCGACAACACGAACCCGACGGGCTCGGTCACGAACCCGGCCGACGCGGCCGACATTCGCGACACCGTCGTGCTCGCGAGCAACTCCGCCGACCTCGGCGGCTCGGGCGTCGACACCGTCACCTTCCAGCGCTCCCCCGCGGGCGCAGGCACCTGGACGAACCAGGCCGCGAGCTGGAACACGAACCCGCAGGCCGACGGCCAGTACGACCTCCGCGTCGTCACGACCGACTTCGCCGGCAACTCCTTCACCTCCGCGACGATCACCGTGCGCGTCGACAACACGAATCCGACCGGCTCGATCACCGCCCCCGCCGACAGCGCCAACGTGCGCGGCACGATCGGCCTGACGAGCAGCTCCGCCGACACCGGCGGCTCGGGCGTCGACACCGTCACCTTCCAGCGCTCCCCCGTGGGCGCCGGCACCTGGACGAACCAGGCTGCGAGCTGGGACACCACCGCGCAGGCAGACGGCCAGTACGACCTCCGCGTCGTCACCACCGACGACGCCGGCAACTCCTTCACCTCCGCGACGATCACCGTGCGCGTCGACAACACGAACCCGACCGGCTCGATCACGGCTCCGGCCGACGCGGCCAACGTCCGCAACACGATCTCGCTGACCAGCAACTCCGCCGACGCCGGTTCGGGCGTCGCGACCGTTCAGTTCCAGCGCTCGCCGATCGCTGCGGGCACCTGGACGAACCAGACGGCGAGCTGGGATACGACCGCGCAGGGCGACGGGCAGTACGACCTCCGCGTCCTGACGACCGACAACGCCGGCAACGCCCACACCTCGGCGAGCATCACAGTCCGTGTCGACAACACGGCGCCGACGGCGACGATGAACAACCCGGGAGCCGACCTCTCCGGCACCATCATCCTCACCTCGACGACGAACGACGGCGGCTCGGGTCTCGCCTCGGTCACCTACCAGCTCTCGCCGGCGAACGCGGGCACCTGGACGAACCAGGCCGCGAGCTGGGACACGACGGGCAGCCCGACGGGCTCTACGACCTGCGTGTGATCGCGGTCGACAACGCCGGCAACTCCACCACCTCCGCCGTCGTCGAGGACCGCCGCGTCGACAACAACGCGCCCGCGATCGACATCACCGCCCCGGTCGGGATCGTCAACGCCTCCGCCGCAGATCCCTTCACGATCACCGCCTCCAGCCCCGACGCCGACCTGAACCAGGTCGAGTTCTTCGAGTGCCCGACCCCGGCCTGCGGCTCCCAGACCTCGATCGGCGTCGACACGAACGCTCCCTACTCGGTCTCACGCGCGATCCCGGCCGACGGCAACTGGACGCTCAAGGCCGTCGCCACCGACAACGCCCTCAACACGACCAGCGACATCGAGACAGTTGCCGTCGACCGGACACGCCCGCAGACGACGATCGACACCAACCCGGCCTCGATCACGAACCAGACCGGCGCAACCTTCAGCTTCAGCTCAAATGACGGCGGCGCGACCTTCGAGGTCCGTCTCGACGGCGGCGCCTGGATCCCCAGTGCCAGCCCCAAGCTCTACAGCGGCCTCAGCGACGGCCCCCACACCTTCGACGTCCGCGCCACAGACGCCGCCGGCAACACCGACCTCTCCCCCGCCTCGTTCGCCTGGACGGTCGACACCGCAGCACCCAACACGTCGATCACGTCGCAGCCTGCCGACCCGACGAGCTCCGCGAGCGCCTCCTTCTCCTTCAGCTCGAGCGAGGGCGGCTCGACCTTCGAGTGCCGCATCGACGGCGGCGCCTGGGGCGCCTGCTCCAGCCCCGAGAGCTACGGCTCGCTCGCCGACGGCTCGCACACCTTCCAGGTCCGCGCCACCGACGCGGCGGGCAACCTCGACGCCTCACCGGCCAGCTACACCTGGCTCGTCGACGGCACCAACCCGACCGGCTCGATCACCGCTCCGGCCGACGCAGCCAACGTCCGCGGCACGATCGGCCTGACCAGCAACTCCGCCGACACCGGCGGCTCGGGCGTCGACACCGTCCAGTTCCAGCGCTCGCCGATCGGCGCCGGCAGCTGGACGAACCAGACCGCCAGCTGGGACACCACCGCACAGGCCGACGGCCAGTACGACCTCCGCGTCCTCACCACCGACAACGCCGGCAACACCTTCACCTCCGCGACAATCACCGTCCGCGTCGACAACACGGCGCCGACCGCGACGATGGGCAACCCGGGAGCGGATCTCTCCGGCACCGTGATCCTCACCTCGACGACGAACGACGGCGGCTCGGGCCTCGCCTCGGTCACCTACCAGCTCTCGCCGGCGAACGCGGGCACCTGGACGAATCAGGCTGCGAGCTGGGACACGACGGGCAGCCCCGACGGGCTCTACGACCTGCGCGTGATCGCGGTCGACAACGCCGGCAACTCCACCACCTCCGCCGTCGTCGAGGATCGCCGCGTCGACAACAACGCGCCGGCAATCGAGATCACCGCGCCGGTCGGGATCGTCAACGCCTCCGCCGCAGATCCCTTCACGATCACCGCCTCCAGCCCCGACGCCGACCTGACGCAGGTCGAGTTCTTCGAGTGCCCGACCCCGGCCTGCGGCTCGCAGACCTCGATCGGCGTCGACACGAACGCCCCGTACTCGGTCTCGCGCGCGATCCCGGCCGACGGCTCCTGGACGCTCAAGGTCGTCGCCACCGACAACGCCTTGAACACGATGAGCGACATCGAGACCGTCACGGTCGAGCGCACGCGCCCGCAGACGGCGATCGACTCGAATCCGGCGTCGATCACCAACCAGACCGGCGCGACCTTCACCTTCAGCTCCAACGAAAGCGGCGTCACCTACGAGGTCCGCCTCGACGGCGGCACCTGGATCACCAGACACCAGCCCCAAGCTCTACAGCGGCCTCAGCGACGGCCCCCACACCTTCGACGTCCGCGCCACAGACGCCGCCGGCAACACCGACCTCTCCCCCGCCACATTCGCGTGGACGGTCGACACGACCGCGCCGAACACGACGATCACCGGCAACCCGTCGAACCCGACGAATGCGACGGGCGCCACCTTCTCGTTCACCTCGAGCGAGGGCTCCTCGACATTCGAATGTCGCCTCGACGGCGGCGCCTGGGGCTCGTGCACGACGCCGAGCTTCTACGGCTCTCTCGCCGAGGGCTCCCACACCTTCGAGGTGCGCGCGACCGACGCCGCGTCGAACACGGACGCGACGCCCGCGACCTTCACCTGGTCGATCGACTTCACGAGCCCGACCGGATCGATCACCTCGCCTGCCGACGGCGCGCGCGTCCGGGCCACGATCTTGCTCGCCAGCAACTCGGCCGACGGCGGCTCGGGCATCGCGTCGGTCGTCTTCGAGCGCTCGCCCGCCGGCGCAGGCACCTGGACCGCGACGCCGACGAGCTGGGACACGACGCTCGTCGCCGACGGGGACTACGACCTGCGCGTCGTGACCTCCGATGTGGCGGGCAACGTCACGGTGTCGGGGACGATCACCGTCACGGTCGACAACACGCCTCCGAACACGACCATCACGTCGCAGCCGGCCGACCCGACGAACGCAACCGGGCGCGTCGTTCTCCTTCTCGTCCGAGGCGGGCGCGTCCTTCGAGGTTCGCCTCGACGGTGGCGCGTGGAGCCCGAGCGCGAGCCCGGCGAGCTACAGCGGCCTGGCCGAGGGCTCGCACACCTTCGAGGTACGGGCCACCGATCTCGCCGGCAACGTCGACGCAACGCCGGCCGCCTTCACCTGGACGGTCGACACAGCGGCCCCGAACACAGACATCACCTCGCAGCCCGCCGACCCGACGAGCTCGACCAGCGCGTCCTTCGCGTTCACCTCGACCGAAGTCGGCTCGAGCTTCGAGGTTCGCCTCGACGGCAGCGCCTGGAGCGCCGGCACGAGCCCGACGGCCTACAGCGGCCTGAGCGAGGGCTCGCACACGTTCCAGGTACGCGCGACCGACGCCGCCGGCAACCAGGACGCGACTCAGGCGAGCTACACCTGGACCGTCGACACGACGGCGCCGAACTCGTCCTTCGCGTCGACCCCGGCCGACCCGAGCAGCGACACGACGCCGACGTTCGGCTTCGCGTCGACCGAGGCGCCCGCGACCTACGAGGTCAACCTCGACGGCGGCGGTTGGGTTGCCGCCTCGACGCCCCTGACGATCGCCCCGGCTCTCTCGGACGGCTCGCACACGCTGCAGGTGCGCGCGAGCGACATCGTCGGCAACCAGGACGCCACTCCCGCTGCCTACACCTGGCTCGTCGACAGCACGAACCCGACGGGCTCCGTGACCTCACCGGCCGACGGCGCCGACATCGCCGGCACGGTCGCGCTGACGAGCAACTCGGCCGACGCAGGCAGCGGCGTCGCGACCGTCACGTTCCAGAGCTCCCCGGCGGGCGCGAACACCTGGACGAACCAGGCAGCGAGCTGGAACACGACCGTCGAGTTGGACGGGGACTACGACCTCCGCGTCGTGACGACCGACAACGCCGGCAACTCCTTCGCCTCGGCCCCGATCACGGTCACGGTCGACAACACGGTCCCGACGCTCTCGGTCAACGTGGCGAACCCCGTCAACGCGGCGACGGCCGATCCGACACCGCTGGTCGCGATCGCGACGGACGCGGGTAGCGGCATCGCCGACGTCAGCTTCGAGCAGTGCACCGTCGCGAACGACGACTCGTGCGCCGTGGACACGTGGACGTCACTCGGCGTCGACACCACCTCTCCCTACGGCGTCTCCTGGACGATCCCGGCCGACGGGACGCGCCTCCTCCGCGTCCGCGCCACCGACAATGCCGGCCGTCAGACGACGGAGCTCGTCCTGACGACGGTCGACCGGACGCGCCCGACCGGCTCGGTGACCGTCCCGGTCGCCGGCGCGAACCTGAGCGGCACCAGCGTCGCTCTGAGCGCCATCGCCTCGGACACCTCGCCGGGGTCGGTCAACACCGTCACCTTCCAGCGCTCGCCCGCAGGAGCGGGCACGTGGACCGACGTCTCGACCGATTCGTCGGCGCCGTACAGCGCCACGCTCGACACCAGCGCACTCGGCGACGGCCTCTACGACCTCCGCGTCTTCACGACCGACGCCGCCGGAAACGCCGAGACGACGCCCGCCACGGTGCAGGTCCGGATCGACAACACGCTCCCGACGGGCAGCGTCACGTTCCCGGCCGACGCAGCCGCCATCCGCGGCACAGTCGCGCTGACGAGCAACTCCGCCGATGCCGGCGGCTCGGGCGTCGACACCGTCCAGTTCGAGCGCTCGCCCGCCGGTGCCGGCACCTGGACGAACCAGCCCGCGAGCTGGGACACCACTGCGCAGACCGACGGCCAGTACGACCTCCGCGTCGTGACGACGGACAACGCCGGCAACACCTTCACCTCCGCGGCGATCACGGTTCGGGTCGACAACACGCTTCCGTCCGGATCGGTCACCGCTCCGGCTGCCGGAGCGAATCTCAGCGACACCGTGGCGCTGACGAGCAGCTCGGCCGACGCAGGCTCGGGCGTCGCAACCGTCCAGTTCCAGCGCTCGCCGATCGGTGCAGGCACCTGGACGAACCAGGCCGCCGGCTGGGACACGAACGGTGTCGGCGACGGCCAGTACGACCTCCGCGTCGTGACGACCGACAACGCCGGCAACACCTTCACTTCCGCGACGATCACCGTGCGCGTCGACAACACTCTCCCGACCGGTTCGGTCACAGCGCCTGCCAACGGCGCCGAGATCGGCGTGGCGCCGGTCTCGCTCACGAGCAACTCCGCCGATGCCGGCTCGGGCCTCGACACCGTCGTCTTCCAGCGCTCCCCCGCCGGCGCCGGAACCTGGACGGCAACGCCCTCGACCTGGGACACGGCCGCCGGAGCGGACGCCGTCGCCGACGGCCAGTACGACCTGCGGGTCGTCACGACCGACCTCGCCGGCAACGCCTTCACCTCCCCGGCGGTCACCGTCCTCGTCGACCACACGGCACCGACCACTTCAGCCCTTCTTGCTCCGGGGAGCCCGAGCAACGCGCCCGTCACGGTCAGCTTCTCCGCGGCCGACGGCACCGGCTCCGGCGTCGCCAAGACCGAGTACAGCGTCGACGGCGGCCCGCTGCTTCAGGGCACCTCTGTCGTGATCCCGGCGCCGGGCGACCACTCGAACGACGGCGCACACAGCGTCGCGTTCTTCTCGACGGACGACGTCGGCAATGTCGAGACACCGGCCAACACGGTCAACGTCGTCATCGACACCACCGCACCGAGCGGCTCCGGCGGCGACCCCGGCGACTACCTGCGCGGGATCGCGAACCTCAGCTACTCGACCGGAGCCGGCGACGTCAGCTCCGTTCAGTTCCAGTTCTCACCCGCGGGAGCCAACAGCTGGGCGAACATCGGCGCCGCCGACATCTCTCCGCCGTATGAGGCCTCGTGGAGCACGACGCTCGTCGCCGATGGCGAATACGACCTCCGCGCGGTCGTCACCGACACCACCGGCAACGTCGCGAACGAGCTGCTGCCCGGCCTCCCGAAGACGGTCGACAACACTCCGGCCAGCGGATCGATCACCTCACCCGCCGCGGCCTCGTACGTCGCCGGCACCGTCACCGTCACGGCGAACGCGTCCGACGGGCCCGTCCCGCCCGCCTCGGGCGTCTCGGCCGTCCGCTTCGAGATCAAGCCGAGCGGCGCCGGCGCCTTCACCGTCTTCGGCACGCAGACGGCGCCGACGGCCGGCTCGACCTACAGCGAGTCGCTCGCGACCGGCGCGCTCGCCGACGGTCCCGCAGACCTCCAGGTCGTCGTCACCGACGTCGCCGGCAACGAGACGACGTCCGCGACGCACACGATCAACATCGACAACCTCGCCCCCACCGTGACCCTCGACGACCCGGGCGCCGTCGTCGGCTCGAGCGTCGGCCTCACCGCCACCGCCTCGCCCGATACCACCGACGTCACGTTCCGCTATCGCACGGTCGGGAGCGGCGGCGCCGGCACACTGATCGCGTCCGACGGCACCGCACCGTTCGCCGTCACCTGGACGACTGCACCCGCAGCTGAGACGCAGTGGGAGCTGATCGCGGTCGCCACCGACGCCGGCGGCAACGTGACGACGAGCGCACCGCGGGTCGTCCTGGTCGACCGGACGCAGCCGACCGGCAGCGTCACGGCACCCGCCAACGGCGACACCACCGGTGGCCCGACGGTCGCCATCGCCGCGAACGCCGCGGATCTCGCGGGCTCCGGTGTCACGTCCGTCGTCTGGGAGGTCATGGAGTTCGGCTCGGCCGTCTTCACCCCGGTCGCGACCGACACCTCCGCGCCCTACTCGACCACCTGGAACTCGACGAGCTCGCCGGACGGCGCAACCTCCATTCGTGCCGTGATCACCGACGCGGCCGGCAACACGAGCACCACCGCCGCCGTGTCGTTCTCGCTCGACTCGACCGGCCCGAGCGTCTCGCTCGCCGATCCGGGCGCCATCGTCGGCGGGACGATCGCGCTGAGCGCGACCACCGGCGGCGGCGCTGCGCGCGTCGTCTTCTCCGTCGCCCCGGCCGGCAGCCGGGACCTGGACGGAGATTGCGAACGACACGAGCGCCCCGTTCGGCACTCCCGTTCGACACGTCGACCCTTCCCGACGCCCTCTACGACCTCCGCGCCGTCGGCTTCGACGCGCTCGACAACGCCTCCGCGCCCGCGCTGCGCACGAACGTCCGCTTCGACAACACGGCGCCGATCCTCGTCTCGTCCGCGCCCGCCGACGGCACGGTCTCGACGTCGGCCAACCAGATCGTGCTGACCGCGAACGAGCCGGTGACCGCGCCGGGCGCGCTGCTCAACGGTGTCGCCGCCCCGGCACCGACCATCTCGGGCTCGACGCTCACGTTCTCGACAGGCCCGCTCCCGGACGGCATCCACGTCCTCTCGGGCGAGCTCGAGGACGCCAGCGGCGCTCGCTCGCAGTTCCGTGTCGCCGTCTCGATCCAGAACATCCCGACGTCCGATCCGCCGCCGGTCGAGCGCAGCATCACCGCCGGCGGCGACTTCACGGTGACGCTCCCCGGCGGTCTCGTCACGGTCAACATGCCGGCGGGCGCGTGGCCGACGCCCCCCACCCCCCAGGACTACATCCTCGTTCTTCGCGTCGACGCCGGTCCCGGCAGGCCCAGGCTTCGTGCCGGGCACGCCAGATCGTCGAAGTGACCGCACGCTGGGCGCTCGCAGGCACCTACGTGACCGAGTTCAACGTCCCGATCGAGATCAACTTCTCGAACCCGACCGGCGTTCCGGTGATCCCCGCGCTGGTCGCAGATCGGCACGCACCCGGCCGATGCGTGGAACACATGGGCCGCCTCGAGACTCGACCCTTCCGGCCGCTCAGCGCGATGGCTTCCACGGCGACCCGCAGAACGTGCACGTGCTGACCCGCCACCTCACCTTCTTCGGGCTGATGCTCGACGACGGTCCTCCATCGGCACCGCGCCACATCGCAGGCGTCGTCGCAGCCGACGGCCTCACGATCCGCTGGATCCCCGGCATCGACGCGACGGCCAGCTCGGCAACGTCGTCCTCTACGTCAACGGCGAGCGCTACCGCACCTTCGGCCAGCGCCAGTTCGAGACGAAGATGGGGCCGTTCACGCCCGGCGACACCCGCACCTTCACGCTCGCGCAGTACGACGCGGCCGGAAACCTCAGCCCGCAGTCGGCGAGATGCTCCGCGCCGTCCCGCCGCTCGTCGGCAAGAGCCTCGACCAGGCGGTCGCCGCCCTCGCCGCCGCCGGCTTCGAGCTCGGCACCGTGCGCGAGCAGCCGGTCGCGGCGGTTGCGCCCGGCACCGTCGTCGGGCCGACGGCACCGCGGCACGCGGTCCTGTCGACCAAGATCGATCTGGTCGTCTCGAGCGCCTTCGTCGCGCCGCAGACGCAGCTCGTCTTCTCGGTCGCCGCCTCGAAGACGCTCACGCTGAAGAAGCGGACGACGATCGCCGCGCGGGTCAGCGTCTCCAAGCCCGCGTCGCTGACCGCCATGCTCTCGACGACGGGGAAGAAGCGGCTCTACACCTGGAAGGTGCGGCGCCTCAAGGCCGGTGCCAACGTCGTGAAGCTGACCCTGCCGAAGCAGATCCGCCGGCCCGGCACGTACACGCTGACCTGGATCGCCCGCTCCGGCACGGAAACGGTCAGCCGCACGATCAAGCTGAAGCTCGTCGGCAAGAAGATCGCGCAGATCAAAGCGAGCCGCGGCGAGATCGAGGTCGTGCTCGCCGGCGAGCAGCACCCGAAGAACGTCGTCCAGTCGGCTCTCGAGGGCAGCCGCGCGCGCGTCGTCGCTCAGGCCGGGATCGACCAGACCTTCGCCCTCGCGGCGTCCGCCTCGCGCGACGTCAAGATCGTCGTCGTCGACGTGGACAAGTCCACGGAGTCGGCTTCGTCAAGGATCTTCGTACGGTCTTCCCCGCGATCCGCGTGATCGCGATCGCGTCCCAGCCGGCCGACCGCGTCCGCGCGCTCCGCGCCGGTGCCGTCAGGGCGCTCCCGCGCAACACGACGTCGCGTCAGCTCGCCAAGGCGATCGCCGCGATCTCGTCGCGCTAGAGCAGCGGCCTGCGCGGCGAAGACCGCGCCGACGAGCACCAGGACGGTGCCGAGCGCGATCCGAAGCACGTTCTCGTCGATCTTCCCCGTCGCTCGGGCGCCGAACCAGCCGCCCGGTATCGCACCGGCCAGGCCGGCGAGCAGTGTCGACCAGTCGACGCCGAGCGAGCCCGCATGCGCGGCGAAGCCGGCGAGGCCGAGGAGAAAGCCGACAACGAGGTTGGTTCCCGCGGCTCGCTTCACGTCCATCCCGACGAGGCGCACCAGCGTCGGCATCCGGAGTGTTCCGAGGATGACGCCGACTGCCCCGCCGAGAGCGCCGATGCCGAAGCCGCCGGCGACTGCCGGCCAGAGCCGGAGACGCTCGCGCGTCATGGCGTGGACGGGCCGCAAGGCCAGGTCGACGCCGGACCAGACGAGGACGGCTGCGATCGCGGCGTAGAGCAGGCTCTCGGAAACGTCGTCGGCGACGAGCGCCCCGACGATCGCACCGACGATCGACGGCGGCGCCATCCACGCGACGAGACGCCAGTCGACCCGCCGCTCGCGCGCATGGCTCACGGCGCCGGACGCCGCCGCAGCGGCGGAGATTGCGATGTTCGTCCCCGCGGCCGCGAGCGGGTTGCCGCTGATCGCGACGATGAGCGGCAGCCGCAGCGTCCCGAGCACGAGCCCCAGCATCGAACCCACGTAGCCGGCGACGAACGAGCCGGCGAACGCGGCCACGAGCTCCCAGCTCATGGCCGCCCCTCGGACACCTGGCGCGTCGCTCGCGGTGCGTAGGCCGGGGTCACAGTATGTGAATACGGGGCGCCGGCTGGAGCGCCGCGAGCGGCGCGAGGGCTTGCCGGAGGCCGGCTTCGCCGGCCGGGAGGCAAGCCCGGCCAGGAGTGCGAGGGGCTAGCGCGAGCTCCCAGGCTTCCACAAAGGCTCGTCGCGGCCGGCGTTCGCCAGTCGGGCGAGGATGAAGAGCAGGTCGGAGAGCCGGTTCAGATACACGAGCACCTGCGGGTTCAGCTCCAGCTCCTGGGAGCCGAGCAGGACGTCGCGCTCCGCCCGGCGACAGATCGTCCGCGCGACGTGAAGCCTGGCAGCTGTCTCCGTCCCACCGGGCAGGATGAAGCTCTTGAGCTCGGGCAGGTCGCCGTTGAAAGCGTCGCAGAGCTCCTCGAGGCGCTCGATCATCCCGTGCTCGACGCGCAGACGGTCGGTCACCCCCCACGGCACCGACAGATCCGCGCCGACGTCGAAGAGCTCGTTCTGGACGAGCTCGAGCGCGTCGCGGACCGCTCCGGGCACGTCACCCGCCAGCACGACGCCGATCGCCGAGTTGAGCTCGTCGACCGTGCCGAAAGCACCGATCCGGCAGTCGAGCTTCGAGACGCGCGATCCGTCGCCGAGCGACGTCTCGCCCGCGTCGCCGCCGCGCGTGTAGATCCGCGTCAGCCGAACCGGCTCGTCACGGCTTCTCATCCCGTGGGCGCCGGTTCGCGCTGCAGCTCGAGGATGCTCCGCGCAATCACGAGGCGCTGGATCTCGCTCGTCCCCTCGTAGATCTCCGTGATCTTCGCGTCGCGGTAGTAGCGCTCGACGGGGAACTCCTTCGTGTAGCCGTAGCCGCCGAGGATCTGGATCGCCTCACCTGTCTGGCGGCGAGCCATCTCCGACGCGAAGAGCTTCGCCTTCGCGCCCGCCTCGGTGTGCGGCTCCCCCTGCTCCTTGAGCCAGGCGGCGCGATAGACGAGCAGCCGCGCGGCGTCGATCTCGGTCGACATGTCGGCGAGCTTCCACTGGATCGCCTGGTGCTCGGCGATCCGCTTTCCGAACGTGCGGCGCTCCTTGGCGTACTCGCGGGCGACGTCGTACGCGGCCTGCGCGATCCCGAGAGCCTGCGCCCCGATTCCGATCCGGCCGCCGTCGAGTGTCGCCATCGCGACCGCAAAGCCGCGTCCTTCCTCGTGCAGCAACCGGTCGCGCCCGACGCGCGAGCCCTCCAGCACGAGGTCGGCCGTCGAGGAGGAGTTGAGCCCGAGCTTCTCCTCCTCCCTCGTCACGCGAACGTGCTCGGCATCGAGCAGGAACGCGGAGACGCCGCGCGCTCCCTCGATCTCGGGCTCGCTCCGGGCGAACGTGAGGAACGTGCCGGCATGGCTGCCGTTCGTGATCCATTGCTTGGCGCCGGTGATCGTCCAGCCGTCGCCGTCCGCATCGGCTCGCGTGCGCAGCGCGCCCGCGTCGGAGCCGGCCTCGGGCTCGGTCAGCGCGAAGGCGCCGATCTTCTCGCCGCTCGCAAGCGGGGGCACGAAGCGCTCGCGCTGCTCCTCGGTGCCGAACGTGAGGATCGGCAGCGTGCAGGCGCTCGTGTGCACGGCGACCGTGACTCCGACACCGGCATCGGCGCGCGAGAGCTCCTCGAGAACCAGGATGTACGAGAGGAAGTCAGCGCCGGCGCCGCCGAGCTCCTCCGGGACGCAGACGCCCATCAGCCCGAGCTCGGCGAGCTTCACGTACAGCTCGGCGGGGAAGCGATGCTCGCGGTCCCAGGCGGCCGCGTTCGGCTCGATCTCGGCCTGCGCGACCTCGCGCGCGAGCGCCTGGATCTCCCGCTGGTCGGCCGTCAGGGAGAAGTCCATCGGGCGCGAGTCTACCGTCCGGCCGGGACGAGGAGACTTAGTGTTCCTGTAACACAAGCGCCCGTCGAGCGGCTTGGTTACGTGGGCGAGAGGAGCTTGTGTTACAGAAACACAAGCTCTCAGGCGGCGGCGAGGAACTCTCTGCGGATCTCGTGCAGCACGTGCTCGCGGTCGCAGAACGCGTCGACCACCTGCGGGTCGAACTGCTTTCCCCTCTGCTCGACGATCTCCCGGCGGGAGTCGCGCCAGCTGCGCGCCTCGCGATACGGCCGGTGGTTCGTGATCGCGTCGATCGCGTCCGCGACGGCGAAGATCCGTGCGCCGATCGGGATCTCCTCGCCGACGAGCCCGTCCGGATAGCCGTTCCCGTCCCAGCGCTCGTGGTGCGACCGGACGATCTCGACTCCGGCCTCCTGGAGGAAGGCGACGCCGCTGATCATCTGCGCGCCGAGGACGGTGTGCGCCTTCATCACGCGCCACTCGGCCTCGTTGAGGCTGCTCGGCTTCAGCAGGATCTGGTCGGGCACGCCGATCTTGCCGATGTCGTGCAGGAGAAAGCCGTACTCGAGCGCGGGGTCGGCGGCGAGCGCCGGATCGATCGCGGCGGCGAGCTCCAGCGCGTACCGCTGCACCCGCTGCGAGTGCTGGCGCGTGCCGGTGTCCTTCGTCCCCAGCGCACTCGCGAGAGCCGAGACCGTTTCCTTGTAGGCACTCTCGAGCAGGCCGCGCTGCGCGCGCTCGATCTCGACGAGATGGCGGAGGTCGCGCGCGTACAGAACGAGCTGCTCCTCGCCGGAGCGACCGTTCGAGCTCCGCATCGGAGCGCCGGCGACCGTGCCGGCGAGGCGCTCGACGACGCCGAGCAGCTCGAGCGGCCGGAAGGGCTTCAGGAGCAGCGCGTCCGCGCCGGCGGCGCCGGCCACGTCCTCCACGTCGTCCATCCCGGTCAGCAGGACGATGCGGATCGCGCTCGTGTCGGGGCTCTCCTTCAGCTCGCGGCAGAAGGCGAGACCGTCCATGCCGGGCATCCCGACGTCGAGCACGATCACGTCCGGCCGCTGGGCGGAGATCCGCTGTTCGGCCTCGGCCGCGCTTCCGGCCTCGTCCACGTCGACCTCGACGTCTTCGAACGTCGTGCGCAGCAGGGCGCGGAATCCCGAATCGTCGTCTACCAGCAACAGTCGCATCGTTCCCCCCGGATCGAATGCCTTCGACACGTGATATCGGCAGCTAGGTCCGATGCTTTAGCGGGACCTACCCCGTACGGGTGACTCCGAGCCGTCGGCGCAACGGAACGTGGAGCCCGGCGGCGCGCCGTGCGCTCGATTCCGCTCGGCGTGAGCAGCCGTCGCAGGCGGCGCGGTGACAGCTCCGCGCAGAGGACTGCGGATGCCGCAGGGCCGCGATCCCCGTAGCGGAGGCCCGCCGACACGAGCTCCGGCGAAGCGCGCCAGCCTTCATCGGTCAGCTCGTAGACCTCCTGCTCCTCGACGAAGAACCCGGCCCGGGTGAAGAGACGTGTCCAGCCGCGCACATCGTCCTGGTGGAACCAGCCGTAGTCTTCGGGCTCACCGCACGGCACCGTGATCAGCAGCCTGCCACTCCCTGCGAGCACTCGCCGAAGCTCGCGGAGCGCCGTCAGGCGCGAGGCCGCATCGTCCTCGGCCTCGAGCCCGTACCCGGTGTTGTCCGCGCCCACATGCTCGAGCGTCGAGACGCAGAGGACGAGGTCGAAGCTCTTGCTGTCGAACGGAAGCTCGCGGACGTCCGCGCGCACGGTCGTCATTCCCGGGATCTCCGCCTCGGCCAGGTCGACGCCGGTCAGCTCGTCGAACCCGGCCTGCAGCAGCGCAGCGAGATACGGAGCCTCCGCGAACGCGTAGCCGACCTCGAGCGCCCGGCCGCCCCGAAGCCGAGCCAGCACCCAGGGCAGCTCGATCACGCGCTCGTCGGTGCCCGCCGGCCCCTGCAGCCAGCGAGGACGCTCGCCGCGCTCCCGCGCGCCACGAGCGAATGCGATGCCGTCGTCGAGCACGCGCACGCGCTCTGCCTCCGGCGCGGTCGCGAGCTCGTGGAGGAGCGTCGTCCGCGAGAGCGTTCCCGCGGCGAGCTTCTCGAGTGCCCGTGCGCGCGCTTCCTCGTCCGGCGGACGCCGGAGAACCGCCCGGAAGGCCGCGTCGACGAACGTCTCGTCGTCCTCGTCGGCCGCCTCGAGCCAGGCGCGCAGTGCTTCGTCCATTGTCTAGCCGTACTCGTAGAAGCCGCGGCCCGACTTGCGGCCGAGCCGGCCGGCCTGGACGTACTGGCGCAGCAACGGGCACGGCGCGTACTTCGGGTTCCCGAGGCCTTCGTGCAGCACGTCCATGATCGCGACGCACGTGTCCAGCCCGATCAGGTCGGCGAGCGCGAGCGGCCCCATCGGATGCGCGAAGCCGAGCTTCGCGATCGTGTCGATCGCCTCGGGCTCCGCGACTCCCTCCAGCAAGGCGTACGCGGCCTCGTTGATGAACGGCATCAGGATCCGGTTCGAGACGAAGCCGGGGAAGTCGTTGGCCTGCGCGGGCACCTTGCCGAGGTCCTCGGCGAGCTTCGTGATCGCCGCGGCCGTCTCGTCGGAGGTCTGGACGGCGCGGATCACCTCCACGAGCTTCAGCACCGGCACGGGATTGAAGAAGTGCATCCCGATCACGCGGTCCGGCCGGCCGGTCACAGCCGCCAGCGACGTGATCGGGATCGACGAGGTGTTCGAGGCGAGGATCGCGCCGTCGGGAAGAATCCCGTCCGCGCGCCGGAAGAGATCCTCCTTCACGGCAGCGTCCTCGACGACTGCCTCGATCATCAGGTCGGCGGACACGAGCTCGTCGACCGCCGCGACCCGGGCGAGCACCTCGTCCGGATCGGCGCCGCCCTTCTCGGCCAGCTTCTCGAGGCTCTTGCGCATCGCCGCCAGACCGCGTTCGGTCGCGCCGGGAACGGCGTCGTAGAGCGAGACGCGGCGGCCGGAGGCGGCCACCACCTGCGCGATGCCGCCGCCCATCTGGCCCGCGCCGACGACAAGAACGTGCTCGAAGTCCATACTTCGATGAGCCTATCCGGGACCCTCGGACGGGGTTCCGGTGTACACCTCACATGAGGCGCCTGCTCACCGGTCTGTTCCTCGCCGCCGTGCTCGTCGGCACGGCAGCCGCTGCGCAGCCGGCGCGCGTGCTCGCGGTCGAGTGGGACGCCGGCGGCGGCAAGCTTCGCTGGGTCTCGCCGACCACGTTGCGGCCGGCCGGGCCTGCAGCGCTCAACGTCGGCGGCGGGCCCGCGAACATCGTCGCCGTCTCGCCCGACAGGAAGCTGGCGGCGATCGGCGGCGGCGTCGAGGGAAGGCTGCGCTTCGTCCGGCTCGGCCCGCTCCGGCAGGAGGGACTGCTCTGGCTGCGTGGCCGCAGTGTCTTGAAGGGCATCTGGTCGTCTCCCCGCCGTCTCGTCGTCCTGCTCGGAAACGCTCCTCCCGAGGTGGTGGTCGTCGACCCCTCGACACGCAAGGTCGTCCGTCGCCAGCAGCTCAGCGGCGTCACGATGGGTGCCCTGCGGGCCGGCAATCGCCTCGTGACGCTACTGACGTCGCCGGACCGAATCGGTCCGGTGCGGCTCGCGGTGATCGCCGCCGACGGGTCGGTCCGGACCGTCGCAGTCCCTGGCATCACCGGCGGAGCAGAGCATCCGTTGGATCCGGAAGGAACCGCGAGGTTCGCATCGCCGGCGCTCGTTGCGGAGGGCTCCCGGGCGATCGTGCTCGGCCTGGATCGGCTCGTCGAGATCGATCTGGAGACCCTCGCGGTGCGCACGCAGCAGCTCGACACGCGGACGACGGCCCGCGCGGCAAAGCGCGTCGAGGGCTGGGGACGTGGCGCCGTTTGGTTGCGCGGAGACACGATCGCGTATTCGGGTTGGTCGATGGACGCCGCCGGAGAGCACACGACGACCGGAGTCCGCGTCGTGGACGTGAAGACAGGCGCGACCCGGGTGTTCGACGCCGCGGCGACGTCCGTGACGCGGGCGGGGACGACGCTCCTCCTTCACGGCGCGGGGCCGCTCCGCGGCTTCGCGCTCGACGGCACGCCTCGCTTCGAGCTGCTCGCCGGCGAGGACACGGGCTACATCCAGGTCGCCGGTCGCTACGCCTACGTCGGCAGCGGCAACAGCACGCGCTTCACCATCGTCGACGTCGTCCGCGGCGTTGTGACCGGGCACGCGCAGTCGTCCAGCCGGTCACCGTCCTGACGCCCTAGACTCGCGTCCATGAGCACGGCGTTCGTGGTGCGCCCCGCTCGGCGGAGGACGCGGACGCGATCGGCCGGGTGCAGGTCGAGACCTGGCGCGTCGCCTACCGCGGCCTGATGCCCGACGAGGCGATCGCGGGCTTCGACGTCGAGGATCGCCAGCGACTGTGGCGCGAAGGGCTCGCCCGCGAGCCGAGGCCGGGCAGCGCGACCTTCGTCGCCGAGCTCGACGGCGAGGTCGTCGGCTTCGCGAGCGTCGGCCGGTCACGCGACGACGAGGCGGAGAACGAGGGCGAGCTGTACGCGATCTACCTCCACCCGTCCCGCTGGGACCGCGGCATCGGCCGCGCGCTGCTCGAACGGGCCGAGGAGTCGATGCGCGCCTTCGGCTTCGAGCGGGCCGTCCTGTGGGTGATGGAGGGAAACGAGCGCGGCGAGCGCTTCTACCGCGCCGCCGGCTGGGAGAGCGACGGCCGCAAGGTCGACACGTTCCAGGGTGCCGAGGTCGCCGAGCTGCGTTACCGCAAGGCTCTGTAGCGACGCAGCTTCCGGACGAGGAAGAACGTGCCGGCACCGAGCACGAGCACGCCGACCACGATCCCGCCCCAGTTGATCGGCGGCGTGCTTTCCTCGACGTTCGTCAGCGCGAGGAACGCCGACGGCTCGACCTGAGAGCAGAGACTCGACTGCCACTTGCCGCCTTCGCGAGCGAGGAGCAGCCCGACTCGCTGGTCGACCTGCAAGCTCCAACCCGCACGCCGCGCTGTTGGACGCGGTCACGACCTCGACCCGGTTGTCGATGTCGCCCTTGTAGACCTGCTCGACGCGGAAGAGGTAGATCGCCGTCTGCCCCTCGACGCGACGCTCGAGCACCGAGCCGACGAAGGCCGCGTCGGCGCGCGGCAGGTCGCGGACGAGGTCGACGCGCAGACAGCTGCAGCGAGCGCGGCGGGGAGGCACACACCGCGGCCGCGCGCGCGCAGGCGAGCTCCGCGCCTGTGGAGAAAGAGTTGCTGAATTGTTTGACCTCGGACACGTCCACCCGGGACTGTCCGGGGACAGTCCCCGGACGGTCCGCGCGACGTCGGGAACGGCCAGGCCGAGCCTCAGACCTCGATCAGGAGCGCGTCGCCCTGGCCGCCGCCGGAGCAGATCGCGGCGAGGCCGAGGCCGCCGCCGTTGCGACGGAGCTCGTGCACCATCGTCCCGACGATCCGCCCGCCCGAGGCGCCGATCGGGTGCCCGAGCGCGACCGCGCCACCGTTCACGTTCACGATCTCCTCGTCGGCGCCGAGCAGCCGCGCCGAGTTGAGCGCGACCGACGCGAACGCCTCGTTGATCTCGACCCGCTTGACGTCGTCGATGCTCTTTCCCGCCTTCTCGAAGGCGATCGCCGCGGCGTTGGCCGGCGTGCGCACCAGATAGGCGAAGTCGTCGGCGACGTAGCCCTGCGAGACGATCGTCCCCAGGATCTCGAGGCCGCGCCGTTCCGCGAACTCCTCGGACGTGACGACCACGCAGGAGGCGCCGTCGTTCACTCCGGGCGCATTGCCGGCCGTCGTCGTCCCCTCGGGATCGAACACCGGCTTCAGCTTCGCGAGCGACTCGAGCGTCGTGTCCGGGCGGATGCTCTCGTCGGCTGTACGCCGTTCGACGGCAACGATCTCGTCCTCGTAGCGGCCGGCCTCCTGTGCCGCGGCGGCGCGCTGCTGCGACCGGAACGCCCACGCGTCCTGCTCCTCGCGGCTGATGCCGAGCTCGCGGGAGACCATCGAGTTGTGCTGCACCATGTGCAGCGAGTCGTAGGCGTCAGTGAGCCCGTCGAAGATCATCGAGTCGATCAGCTCGCCGTGACCGAGCCGGTAGCCGAAGCGCGCCTTCTTGAGCAGGTACGGCGCGTTCGACATCGACTCCATCCCGCCCGTGACGATCACCTCGTGGTCACCGGCGCGGATCATCGTGTCCGCGATCTGGACGGCGCGGATCGACGAGGCGCAGACCTTGTTGATCGTGTCCGCCGGCGTCTCCTTCGGCAACCCGGCGCCGATCGCGGCCTGGCGCGCCGGGAGCCTGCCCCGCGCCCGCCTGCAGCACCTGCCCCATGATCACGTACTCGGGCTCGCTCGGCTCGATCCCGATGCGCTCGAGCGCCGCCTTGATCACGATCGACCCCAGCTCGGTCGCCTGGTAGCCGGCGAGGCCGCCGCCCAGCTTGCCGAAGGGCGTGCGGACGGCGGAGACGATGACTGCGCGGGTCATGCAGTGAATCTAGCGAGAGTACGAGTCGCCGGGACGCACCCGCGCCGCAAAGGCGACGAGCAGCCGGACGCACGCCTCGAGATCGGCGAGCTCGACGATCTCGATCGGCGAGTGCATGTTCCGAAGCGGGACCGAGACGAGCCCGGTGGGGACGCCGTCGCGCGAGGCGAAGGTGACGTCGGCGTCCGTGTAGGTCTTCATCCCCGCCTCGACCGTGTAGTCGATGCCCTCGTCCTTCGCCGCCTCCAGCAGCAGCGCGAACACCCGCGGGTTGACGGCCGGGCCACGGAAGATCGCCGGCCCGCCGCCGAGCGCGTGGTGGCCCCCGGTCGCCGCGTCGTCGCCCGGCACATCGGTCGCGTACGTGACGTCGAGCGCGATCGCGACATCGGGCCGGAGCGCGTGCGCGGCCGCCTGCGCGCCCTGCGCCCCGAGCTCCTCCTGGGCGGCGCCGACGACGGCGACGTTCACGCCCTCGATCCGTCGCAGCGCCTCCAGCGCGACGTAGACGCCCGCGCGGTTGTCGAGGCTTCGCGACGCGACGCGCCCATTGGCGAGCTCGAGCGGCGGCGCCACGACGACGATCGGGTCGCCGATCTCGACGAGCGAGCGAGCCTCCTCCCCGTTCCGCGCGCCGATGTCGACGTAGAGCTGCTCCCACTCGACCTTCTCGTTGTCCTTGACCTTCCGCGCGATCACGCCGTGGACGGTGCCGTTCTTCGTCCGGATCTCGACCCGCTGCCCGTAGGCGACGTTCGCCCGCCAGCTTCCGAGCCGGTGCGCGGCGATCAGCGCGTCGTCCGGGACGTGTGCGACGGCGAGGCCGATCACGTCGAGGTGCGCGACGAAGGCGAGCAGCGGGCCTTCGGCCCGCCGGCGCGCGACGATGTTGCCGATCGAATCGGTCTCCACCTCGGCGAGATCGCCGACCGCTTCGCGGACGACGTCGAACGCGAGCTGCTCGTGCCCGGAAGGGCCGTGAGCGCGGAGAAGTGCAGCGAGGACATCTGGCAACGGCATTTGCGGGCAGTCTATGGCCGTGACGTCGTCACCGATCCCGACCGACTTGCTCACCCCGCTCGGCGCGTACCTCCGCCTGCGCGCGGGTGCCTCGGCGAGCTTCCTGCTCGAGTCGGTCGAGCAGGGCCGGCTCGGCCGTCACTCCTTCATCGGCTCCGGCACGCGGCTCGTCACGTTCGAGGAGGCGGAGAGCCTCGACGCGCCGGTCGTCGGCTACCTCGCCTACGACCACGTGGCGAAGCTCGAGCCGACGGTCCCGCTCCCTGCCGACGGCCCCGGGCTCCCGGAAAGCCGGTTCGTCGTCGCCGAGACGCTCGTCCGCTTCGACCACGGCAGCGGCACGGCCGAGGTGCTGGCCGGCGACCAGGACGGGATCGCGAGCCGGCTCGAGACGGACATTGTGTTACAGGAACACAAAGTTTCGCCCGGCACCGAGGTGCGGCGCGAGCCGGACCAGGCCACGTACGAGGCCGGTGTGCGGCGGATCAAGGAGCTGATCCGGGCCGGCGACGCCTTCCAGGTCGTCCTCTCGCAGCGCGCCGAGCGGACGACGTCAGCGTCGGCGGTCGAGCTCTACCGTGCGCTCCGCCGCGTCAACCCCTCGCCGTACCTCTTCCTGCTCGAGCTCGAGGAGCTCGCGCTGATCGGCTCCTCGCCCGAGACGCTGGTCAAGTGCGAGAACGGGACGGCGAGCCTGAACCCGATCGCGGGGACGACCGAGCCCGGCGAGGGCGACGCCGAGCGGCTGCTCGCGTCCGAGAAGGACCGCGCCGAGCACGTGATGCTCGTCGACCTCGGCCGCAACGACCTCTCCCGCGTCTGCAAAGCCGGCAGTGTCCAGGTGGCGCGCTATCTCGAACCGGAGCGGTTCTCGCACGTCACGCACCTGGTCTCGGAGGTGACCGGCGAGCTCCGTGAAGGCGTGACGCCGTTCGACCTGCTGCGCGCCTGCTTCCCGGCGGGCACCGTGTCGGGAGCGCCGAAGGTGCGAGCGATGCAGATCGTCTCGGAGCTCGAGGGACATCGCCGCGGCACCTACGCCGGCGCGGTCGGCTACGTCCTTCCGGGCGGAACGATGGACACGTGCATCGCGATCCGGTCGATCGCGCTCAGCGACGGAGTGGCGCGGCTGCAGGCGGGAGCCGGGATCGTGGCAGACTCGGATCCAGCCGCCGAGCACCAGGAGTGCCTGAACAAGCTCGCCGCGCTCGAAGCCGCGATCGACCTCGCCGAGAAGGGCGCCTAGATGCTGCTGATGATCGACAACTACGACTCGTTCACCTACAACCTCGTGCACCTCTTCCAGGAGCTCGGCACCGAGGTGCGCGTGTTCCGGAACGACGCGATCACGCCTGACGAGGCTGAGCAGCTCGCGCCGTCGCACGTCGTCATCTCCCCCGGTCCCGGCCGCCCGGCCGATGCGGGCGTCTCGGTCGAGGTGATCCGCCGGCTCGGGCCGCACGTCCCCACACTCGGCGTCTGTCTCGGCCACCAGGCCATCGTGGCGGCGTTCGGCGGGCGAGATCGGCCAGGCGCGCGCGCTCCTGCACGGCAAGTCCTCACCGATCGACCACGACGGCAAGGGGATCTTCGCCGGGCTGCCGGCGAACTTCGAAGCCGGCCGGTACCACTCCCTCGCCGCGATGACCGTCCCGGCCGAGCTCGAGGTGACCGCACGGACACCGGACGGCGAGGTGATGGGCGTCCGTCATCGCGAGCTCCCGATCGAGGGCGTCCAGTTCCACCCCGAGAGCGTCCTGACGCCGCTGGGGAACGAGCTCGCGGAGAACTTCCTCGCCCGATGATCCAGGCCGCCCTCGCCGAGCTCCTCGAAGGCCGCTCACTCTCGCGCGAGCAGGCACGCGAGGTGATGGACGAGATCATGCGCGGCGACGCGACGCAGGCGCAGATCGGCGGCTTCCTCGTTGCTCTGCGGTTGAAAGGCGAGAGCTCGGACGAGATCGCCGGCTGTGCCGAGGCGATGCGAGCTCACGTCCTCCCGGTCCGGCCTCAGCGAGACGACCTCGTGGACACGGCCGGAACGGGCGGCGACGGCGCCAGCACGATCAACATCTCGACCGCGGCCGCGATCGTCGCCGCGGCCGCCGGCGCGGGCGTCGCGAAGCACGGCAACCGTGCGGTGTCGTCCGCCTCCGGGTCGGCCGACGTGCTCGAGGCGCTCGGGTTCGAGCTCGAGCAGCCGCCGGAGCGAATCGCGCAGTCGATCGACGAGCTCGGCTTCGGCTTCATGTTCGCGCCGGCGCACCACCCGGCGATGCGCCACGCGGCACCGGTGCGGCGGGAGCTCGCCGCGCGTACCGTGTTCAACGTGCTCGGCCCGCTCACGAACCCCGCCGGCGCACGTGCGCAGGTGATCGGCGTCTACTCGCCGTCGCTCGTGCGGACGCTCGCCGAGGTGCTCGCGCAGCTCGGTGCGCGGCGCGCGTACGTGGTGCACGGCGCGCACGGCATCGACGAGCTCTCGCCCGCCGGCCCGAACGACGTGTGCGAGGTCGTCGACGGCGAGGTGCGGGAGCGCGTGATCGACCCGATCGACCTCGGAATTCGACGCTGCGACCCGGCTGAGCTGCGTGGAGGAACGCCGGCCGAGAACGCCCAGGCGATCCGCGAGGTCTTCGGGGGAGCCGACGGCGGCCGCCGCGACGCGATCCTGCTGAACGCGGCCGGCGCAATCGCAGCCTCCGGCCACGCGGAAGACCTGCGCGACGGGCTCGAGCTGGCGCGCGCGGCGGTCGACTCGGGCGCCGCGGCCGAGCGGGTCGACGAGCTGGCGAGGTTCTCGCATGCGATTTAACGACGCGCTCGCCGGCCCGGGGCTCGGCGCGATCGCCGAGATCAAGCGGCGCTCGCCCTCGCTCGGGGACATCCGTCCGGACGCCGATCCCACTCAGCTCGCAGCCGCGTATGCCCGCGCCGGCGCAGCCGCCGTGTCGGTGCTCGTGGACGAGCTCTTCGGCGGCGACTGGGACGACCTGCGGGCCGCCCGGGCGGCGACCGGCGTCCCCCTGCTCGCGAAGGGCTTCTTCTCGACCGAGGAGCACCTGCGCACGGCGAAGGAGGCGGGCGCCGACGCCGTCTTGCTGCTGCTCCGCGACCTCGACGACGCTCAGGTGCGGACGCTGCTCCGCCTGGCGGGGGAGCTCGGCCTCGACACGCTCGTCGAGGCGCACGATGCCGACGAGCTGGAGCGCGCGGTCGCCCTCGGCGCGCCCGTGATCGGCGTCAACGCCCGTGACCTCTCGACCTTCGAGATCGACCGCGAGACGCAGCTGGCGCTGGTGGCGCGAATTCCGCCCGACCGCGTCGCGATCGCCGAGAGCGGCGTGAGGACCCGGGCGCAGGGAGCAGCCGCCGAGCTCGCAGGCGCAGACGCAATCCTGGTCGGCTCGGCACTGATGCAGGCACCCGATCCGGCGGAGAAGCTGCGCGACCTCCTCACGCGGCCGCTCGTGAAGGTCTGCGGCCTGACGCGTGAGGAGGACGTGGCCGTCGCGGCCGAGGCGGGTGCCGACCTTGCGGGCTTCATCCTCGTCCCCGAGAGCCCGCGCGCGGCACGGGACGTCCTGCCGGTCCCCGACGAGCTGTTGGCCGTCGCCGTGTGGGTCGGCCAGGCCGGTCCGAGCGGCGCCCAAATCGACCAGGTGCACGAGCACAGCGAAGGCGCCGTCCGCGGCCGCGACGCGGTGCTCCTGCGGGACGGTGAGGAGGTTGCGCGCCTGCTCGACCTCCCCTGGCAACAGGACGATCCGGGCCACTGGGACCGAGCTGCCTCGGAGCCCGGTCGGGTCGTGCTCGCCGGCAAGCTCGCGGCGGACAACGTCGCCGATGCAATCCGCCGCGTGCGGCCCTGGGCGGTCGACGCGAGCTCCCGCCTGGAAACTGAGCCCGGAATCAAGGATCCCGAGAAGGTGCGGGCCTACG
>CAWJYW010000027.1:0-55330 GCA_963847255.1 uncultured Gaiellaceae bacterium | reverse complement strand
CCCCGAGGTTGCTCGCCTACCGGGCATCCCTCGATAGGGGGAGCTCCAGGTCTGCAATCGCCGGTTGGTAAGACTCCGGCCGTGTCGGTTCAGCGCCTACCGAAGACCATCGCTGTCGCAGTGGCATTCGCGCTCGGGGCACTCGCCGCGTTCGGGTGCCTCCTCGCGGCCCTGTTCGAGATCCAAGGTTTCGGTGGCCCCCGCGACCAAGGCCCGCGATCAGGAACGTCGTCGAGCTAGCTCTCGGGTTTGTCGCATCCGTCTTGATCCCGGTCTTGCTGTGGCGCCGTCTCCTCGGCAGCGGGCCCTGGCTGGATCGTTGCTGGAGCCGTCGCGGCAGCCGGCGTGGTCATCATCCTCGGCGTCTCGCTCTCGTCGTAGGCGTGAGATTCCCAGATGCCGGCCCGGGCAACGGTTGACGCGGAACCCCCAGCGGCTGATGGCGGGAGGTGTCCGTTCATCTACAGCGCCTCCGATGGGCCTCCCTGTGCATTAGGGGTGCCCCGCGACCTGATTGCGTGTCGCACGCCCTAGAGGCTAGCCGGCGAGATGTTCTGGTTGATCCGGAAGAAGTTGTCCGGGTCGTACTTCTGCTTCAGGCCACGTAGCCGGTCGTACTTCTCGGGCCCGTACGACTGACGAACCCTGTCGGCACCCTCGTCGCCCAGGAAGTTGACGTACACACCCTGGTGCCACGGCTCGAGAGCCGACCAGAAGCTCTGCACCCACTCGCGTTCCTCGTCAAAGCCTTCGCCCGTCTCGGTGCTCGCGCCGATGTTGTACGTAAAGGTTGCCGTTCGCCCGTTGAACGCCGTCTCGTCGTCCCCCACCCGGCTGACCGCACCGCCCATCTGCCAGATCGGGAACGAGGTCAGCGGCGACTTGATCTGCAGTGAGCGCTCAACCGTGATGTCGATGATCTCGTCGCTGAGCTCGGCGATGTCGCAACTCTTGAAGTAGTACCAGCGGCCCGGCACGAAGCTCGGGTCGAGCATCGCCTGGTGCGTGAGGTAGGGCTTCGGAACGCAGACGTCGGCGACAGGCGGGCCGAAGTCCTTCAGCGGCTGGATGAACTTCTCCCCCTCCTCGATGTCTCCGACCCAGCAGGGGATGACCATCACCACGGGCTTTCCGTGCAGCTCGGTCGGGATGATCGGGAGCGGCGGAGCCTTGCGGTGGACGACGATCGTCATCAGGTCGTCGGGCGCGTCCGCCACCCACTCGCGGTAGAAGCGGAGGACCTCGCCGGATTGGTCCATCGGCCAGATCACCGGACCGGCCAGGATCTGTGGTCCCAACGGTACGCAGTTGAACTCGAACTCCGTGACGATCCCGAAGTTGCCGCCGCCGCCGCGCACGCCCCAGAAGAGATCCGCGTTCTCGTCCGCGCTCGCCTTCACGAACTCGCCGTCCGCCGTGACGAGGTCCACGGAGATGAGCTGGTCGACCGAGAGCCCGTGCTTGCGCATGATCCAGCCGATCCCGCCGCCGAGGGTGAGACCGGCCACGCCGGTGTGCGTGACGATGCCGGACGGCACCGCCAGTCCGAACGCCTGCGTCTCCTTGTCGAGCTCGCCCAGGAGGACGCCCGCCTGAACGCGCGCGGTTCGTTTCTCGGGATCGACACGGACGCCCTTCATCGGCGAGAGGTCGATCATCAGCGCATCGTCCGCAACCGAGAGGCCCGGGAACGAGTGCCCACCGCTCCGCACCGCAACCGGCAATCCGCTCTCGCGCCCGAACTTCACCGCGCCGATCACGTCAGAGACGCCCGCGCAGCGAACGATCACCGCCGGATACCGGTCGAAGGAGCCGTTCCAGATCTTGCGATGCACGTCGTAGTCCGGAGCGCCCGGCGGCACGACGGACCCGCGGAACGCAGTTTCGTCGATCTGGATCGCGTCGGTTACAGCGGTCACAGCGCTAGTTTTGCATTCGCGGCTTGATCGGCCAAATTCATGCGGCGGTTCTGCCAGCATGCGCAGGTGTTCAGCGTCGACGACCGCAATCGGGTGCGCGACCGCGTGCTCGAGCTGGCGGAGGCCGATCCGCGAGTGGTCGCCGCGGCCGTCGTCGGCGGGCTCGCGGATGGCGGTGGAGACCGCTGGTCGGATCTCGACCTGACCTTCGCCGTCGCCGACGCTGTGCCGGTGAGCGACGTCCTGGGCGACTGGACGCGGGAGTTCGCGGCCGAGTTCGACGCAGCCCACCTGTTCGACCTTCCTACCGCGGCCTCGATCTATCGAGTGTTTCTGCTGCCGGGTTGCCTTCAGGTCGACCTGTCGTTCACGCCGGCGTCCGAGTTCGGCGCGCGCGGCCCGAAGTTCAGGTTGCTGTTCGGCAACGCGGTCGACGTGGCGCAGGCATCGCCGACCTCGGCAAGCGAGCTCTTCGGACTCGGCGTGCACCACGCCGTTCGCGCGCGGTTCTGCATCGAGCGCAACCGCCGCTGGCAGGCGGAGTACTGGATCAGCGGCGTCCGCGACCAGGCCCTGGCGCTCGCCTGCCGTCGCCGAGGGTTTTCGGTCGCGCACGGCCGTGGCTTCGATGACCTGCCGCTGGAGGTCCTTGCGCCGTTCGACGACGCGCTCGTGCGCTCGCTGCAGCCCGAGGAGCTACGTCGTGCACTCGCGAGCGCCGTGGCAGGGCTGCTTCGCGAATCGGCCGAGGCCGAAAACCTGGCTGCAAGCGTCGAGGCTCAGCTGCGCGAGCTCTGCTAGGAGCGAAGGAGCCAGGCGTCGCCGGCCACGGCGATCCGGTCGTCGTAGCCGCCGACGACGAGCACCTGTCCGTCCTTCAGGCGCGTTGCGGTCGTGAACGAGAGAGTTCGCCCCGTGCCGGCTTCCGCCCGGAAGCGTCGGGCCTGCGGGTCGTAACGATCCGCGGCCGGGGCTCCTCCGGCCACGAGCGCGCCGCCGTCGGGAAGCGCGACGACGGCGTCGCCGAGCTTGAAGCGCGGCGCCGAAAGCGAGCCGACGCGAACCCAGCGGCGCAACGCAGGCTGGTAGAGCTCGGCCGAAGAGCGGCGGCCGGCAAAGTCGCGATCGTCGGAGCCGCCGAGAACGAGAACACCACCGCGAACGGCGACGGCCGCGTGCTTGTGGCGCCGGTCGTGTAGCGGCGCAGCCGGCGTGAAGCGTCCCGTGCGTGGGCTCCAGATCTCGACCGAGGAAAGCACGCCAGCCTCATCGGCGCCGCCGCCCGCGACGAGGACTCGACCGTCAGGGAGGAGCGTCGCCGAGTGGGCTGCGCGAGCGGCGCGCATCGATCCGGTTGCGACGAAGCGGCCGCGAGCCGGGTCGAAGAGCTCGGCGCTGCGAAGCGTCCGCGTGCCGTCGGTGCCGCCGGTGACGAGGACACGTCCGTCCCGCAGCTTCGTGAGCGTGAACCCACCTCGCGGCGTGCGCATCGGCGCGGCCGAGTCGAAACGATCGGCGCCCGGCCGCCAGCGTTCGGCGCTCGTCGTTGGGATGTTGCCGGTCCAGCCCCCGAAGACGAGCACCGACGCGTCGGCGAGCCGGACTGCTCCGTGGCCGTCGCGCGGGCGCCTGAGCGGTGGCCCGGGCCGGAAGAGATGCGTCTTCGCGTCGAAGATCTCGGTTGTCGCGCCTCGCTCGTCGAGCTCGCACCCGTCAACGGCGCAGCCGCCGACGAGGAGGACGTCTCCCGAAGCAAGCAGTGTGGCCGTGTGCACCGCGCGCGGAACGTTCGGCGCGGCCGGGGAAGGAGCCGCGCCGCCCGCTGCGAGCGCAGGGACGGCCAGGACGATCGCGGCGAGCCTCATGCACGCTTCTAACCCCGTCGACGCTGGTCGGTTCCGTCAGCTAGGACTGGCCCAGGTGCTCGGCGCCGCCGAGCAGGGCCTCGACTTCCACCGCCATCGTCTCGGCGGGGAGCGAGCGCGCCGTGTCGCGCGCTTCCTCGAGCAACTCGCGGTCCTTTGTGATCCGCGCGAAGCGAAGGTCGGAGAGCCCCGACTGGCGGGCGCCGAGCAGCGCACCGCCGCCGCGGATCTCGAGATCCTTCTCGGCGAGCTCGAAGCCGTCGGTCGAGGCCACCAGCGCCTCGAGCCGGTCGTGGGCACTCTCGGTCAGCTCCTCTTTCGGGCCGGAGATGAGCAGGCAGTACGACTGCTCCGCCCCGCGCCCGACCCGTCCGCGAAGCTGGTGCAGCTGGGCGAGGCCGAAGCGGTCGGCCTCCTGGACGATCATGATCGTCGCGTTCGGGACGTCCACGCCGACCTCGATCACGGTCGTCGCCACGAGCACGTCGAGCTCGCGGGCGTTGAACCGCGCCATCAGCTCGCGGCGCTCCGCCGGCTTGAGGCGCCCGTGCATGCAGCCGACGCGGAAGCCTTGCAGCTCGCCGGCGCGAAGCGCCTCGGCCTCCTGCTCGGCGGCGCGGGCCGTCGACGTGGCCGACTCCTCGATCAGCGGGCAGACGACGTACGCCTGCCTGCCCTCCGCGAGGTGCGCCCGCAGGCGCGTGTACGCCTCGGAGCTGCGCTCGTCGGTCACCCACGCGGTCACGATCGGCTTGCGACTCGCGGGCGGCTTTGCGATCTCGCTGACGGAGAGATCGCCGTAGACGGTGAGCGCGAGCGTGCGCGGGATCGGCGTCGCGGTCATGTGGAGGACGTGCGGCGCGCGCCCTTCCGTCAGCGCGGAGCGCTGCTCGACGCCGAAGCGGTGTTGTTCGTCGACGACCGCCACCGCGAGGTCGCGGAACTCGAACCCCTTCTGGATCAGCGCGTGCGTGCCGACGACGACGTCCGCCTGCCCGCCGATCTTCGACTTGACCGAGCCGGTGACGAGCGCACAGCTGACGCCGAGCTCGGCGCAGATGCCCTCGATCGTCAGGAAGTGCTGCTCGGCAAGCGTCTCGGTGGGCGCCATCAGCGCGCCCTGGCGCCCGACCTCGACCGCCCGCAGCAGGGCGTAGAGCGCGACGACCGTCTTGCCGGAGCCCACATCGCCCTGGAGCAGCCGCTGCATCGGCGTCGTCCGCGCGAGATCGCCGTCGATCTCCGCGATCGCCCCTTCCTGATGCTCCGTCAGCTCGAACGGCAGCACGGCGCGGTAGCGGTCGATCAGCTCTCCAGGCCCGGGCAGCGCCGCAGCGACCTGCTCCTCCCGCTCCGCCGCCCGGCGGGCGAGCGCCAGCTGGAGGACGAGCAGCTCGTCGAACGCAAGCCTCTGCCTGCCGCACTCGGCCTCGTCGAGCGAACGCGGCCGGTGAAGCGCAGCGAGTGCGTCGCCCCGGAGCGGCAGCCCCCGCTCTGCCTTCAGCGAGGCCGGTAGCGGGTCCGGCCGGTCGGTGGCGAGCGGAAGCGCCGACTCGACGAGCTCCCGCAGCTTCACCGCCGAGACCTCCTCGCTGGCCGGATAGACGGGCGCGAAGTCTGCGGTCGCCGAGCCGCCGTTGAGATCGAAAGAGCGGACCGCGAAGCCGAACCGGTTCTGCTGGCCTCGCAGGCGCACGTGCGTCCCCGGCGTCAGCTTGTCCTTCAGCCACGGCTGGTTGAACCAGGTCGCGGAGATCTGGCCGCTGCCGTCCGAGACCTGGGCCGTGAGGATCTGGAGCCGGCCGCGGCCGCGGCGCAGTGAGGTCTTGACCACGTCGCCCTCGATCAACACTTCCTCGTCTCCGAACAGGTCCGCGATCCGCTTCTCGGGCGCAGGTCGTTCGTACCGGCGCGGGCGGTGGTCGAGCAGGTCGCCGACGCGCTCGAGCCCGAGCTTCGCGAGCCGCTTCTTCAGCGTCGGGCCGACACCGGTGAGCGAGTCGATCGGCGCCTCGAGCCGCTCGGGGCGGAAACGGCCGCGCGTGGCCGTCCAGCGGTCAGGCGGGTCCACGGCGGCGAAACCGGTCAGCGGCCGGCTCATCGGTCGAGTATTGCAGTGGGTCCGGCTAGCGGTCCTGGAACCAGAAGAAGCCGACGGTCCCGGGTCCGGCGTGCGTACCCACGACCGCGCCGAGGCTCGTCACCAGCTTGACCTCGGCCTGCGGGCGGCTGGTGAGCACGATCTTCTGCAGCTGCTCGACCGCGTCCTCGGCCTCGGCGTGGGCGATCGCGACGCCGAGCCCGGGACCGTCGGTCGTCGCTTCCTCGAAACGCTTGCGGAACTCCTCGAAGGCCTTCGCCCGTCCGCGCACCCGGCCGACTGGGACGACCTCCCCGGCCTCGATCGCCAGGATCGGCTTCACGTTCAGCAGGCTGCCCATCAGCGCCCGGGCGCGTCCGATGCGCCCGCCCTTCGCGAGGAACTCGAGCGTGTCGACGGTGAAGAGGATGCCGGCATGCTCGCGGTGGCGTTCGACGAGTGCCTCGATCTCCTCATCGGTCGTGCCGCGGACGAGCAGCTCCTGGATCGCGAGCGCGAGCATTCCGATTCCGACCGACGCCGACTCGGTGTCGACGAGGCGGATGTGGTCGCCGCCGTCCTCGGATGCCGCGAGCGTCGCGCTCTGGAAGGTGCCGGAGAGCTTCGACGAGATGTGAAGCGAGTAGATCCGCTCGTAGCTCGAGAGCGCGTGGTAGGTCGAGATGAAGTCCTGCGGGGTCGGCTGCGAGGTCGTGGGCAGCTCGGACGCGGTTCGCAGCCGCCGGTAGAAGTCGTGCGGGTCGAGCTCGACGTAGTCGCGGAAGCTCTCCTCGCCGAAGCGGACGTAGAGCGGCACGACCCGCATGTTCGGGAAGCGGATCTGGGCGTCGGGGAAGTCGGCGGTCGAGTCGAGGACGATCGCGGTGTTCTCGGTCGTCAGATTCATTTGTGCGAGTTACCCGCCTTGCGGATCGCGGCCACGATCTCCTCGAGCGGCTGGTCCTTGCGCAGGCAGTCGACGGCGCCGGCGGCCGTCAGCGCCTCGAGCTCTCTCGGGCTCGCTGACGCGGTCAAGCACACGACGGCCACGTCCGGGCAGGCTTCGGTGAGGGCGATCGTCGTCTCGACCCCGTCCATGCCCGGCAGCCGGAAGTCCATCACGCAGACGTGCGGATCATGCTCGCGGCAGGCAGCGACGGCGCGGTCCCCCTCGGAGACGGCGGCGACGACGTCGATCCCGTGCTGGAGCTCGAGCAGCAGGATGAGCGCCTGCCGGAACACGTCGTTGTCTTCGACGAGGAGGACGCGGATTGGCGGGGGGCCAGCCTCCACGCTCGGCACCTTAAAGCCCTACTCGGCCGACAGGAGCAGCGGATAGTGGGGCTGGCCGCCGGGCTGCACGTCGAGCTCGACGTCGGGATGCTCCTTCTGCACCCGCAGCAGGAACCCCTCGAGATCCTGCTCCTCTTCGCCGGTCAGCAGCGTCAGCACCTCGCGCCCGTCGCCCAGCAACCGCTCGGCGACCGCGAACGCGACCTCCTCGAAGTCGGAAGAGGATGCGACTGCGGCGCCGTCCGCAAGCCCGAGCCAGGCGCCCTTGCGCACGTCGACTCCGTCGAGCTCGACGTCCCGCGAGGCGAGCGTGACCTCGCCGGTGGCGACCTGCTCGAGCGCCTCGAGCATCGACGCTTCGTTCTGGGCGGCGTCGAGCGACGGTAGGTAACGCACGATCGCGGCGAGGCCCGCCGGAACCGAGCGCGACGGAATCACGCGCACGAGCTTGTCCGTGAGCTTCGCCGCCTGCTCCGCGGAGAGAATGACGTTCGAGTTGTTCGGGAGCACGAGCACCTCCGTCGCGGGAGTCGACTCGATCGCAGCGACGATGTCGGCCGTCGACGGGTTCATCGTCTGGCCGCCCTCGATCACGCGCGTCGCGCCGTAGCTCTCGAAGAGTCGGCGATTGCCGGCCCCGGGCACGACGGCGACGACACCGGTCTCCAGCGTCAGCTCGGGGTCGGGGACGGCTTCGAGGATCCGCTCGGTGCGCTCCGCGGCCTGCTTGTGCATGTTCGCGATCTCGACTCCTTCGATCGTTCCGACCGCCGTCCCCAGCGCGAGCGCAGTGCCGGGCTCGTCGGTGTGGACGTGAACCTTGAGCGCGCTCGAGTCGCCGACGACGAGGAGCGAGTCGCCCAGCTGCTCGAGCTCGGCTTCGAGCGAGTCGGCGTCGAGGTCCTCTCCCTCGATCACGAAGACGGTGCAGTACCGGAACTCCGACAGCTCCTGGTGGACCGCGTCGATCCCGGCCTCGTGAGCGTCCTCGCCGGGGGCGTCGGGAAGAGGCTCGCCGGACAACGCCGCGGAGACGCCGCGAACGATCTCGAGCAGGCCCGCGCCACCCGCGTCGACGACCCCCGCCTCCTTGAGAACGGCGAGCTGGTCAGGCGTGCGCGCGAGCGCGTCTTCGCCGCGCTCGATCAGCTTCTTCAGCAGCGCCGCGGGCTCGAGATCTGCGTTGCGGGGGTCCTCGGCCTCCTCGGCGAGCTCGCGGATCACCGACAGCATCGTTCCCTCCACCGGACGCCGCACCGCGCGGTAGGCGGCGTCGCTCGCGGCGCGGAAGGCGCGGCGGATCGTGGCGGCATCGAGCAGCCCGGCCTCGCCCAGAGCTTCGGCGGCACCGCGCAGGATCTGGGAGAAGATGACGCCCGAGTTCCCGCGGGCGCCCATGAGCGCCGCCCGCGTGAGCTCCTTCGCGAGCACGGCGCGGTCGTCGGCCGTCGAGACCTCGAGCACATCCATGATCGCGCGCGCGGTCTCCGTCAGGTTCGTGCCCGTGTCGCCGTCCGGCACGGGATACACGTTCAGGTCGTCGATGCGGCGGCGGTTCGCCTCGAGTGTCTGGAGCGCCGCCCGCCCGAGCTCGCGGGCGCGCTCGAGTTCCGTCACGCGCTCCTCCGCACGTCTGAAGCATGGGGGAACCCATGGTTCCCCCATGAGCCCCCTCCTTCTTCGCTGCCTCACCAATGGCGGTCGGGCCTCCCGCCGGGCAAAGCCCGGCTCCGGCCGCGAGCCATGCGGCATCACATGAAGGTGGAAAAGCAAGTCCGTCACGCGCTTCTCCGGACGTCCTCGATATGTACCTCGACGGCGGCGACCTGAAGGCCGGTCAGCCGTTCGACCTCGTAGGCGACGCGCGACCGGACGGTAGCGGCGACCTCGGCGAGGTTCAGCCCGTACTCGACGACGACGTGGAGGTCGAGCCTGAGCCCGTCCGCGTCCGCCGAGACGCCGATCCCCTGCGTCAGCTTGTCGCGTGTGAGCAGCCGCTTGATCCCCTTGCCGGCCATGCCGACGACGCCGTAGCACTCCGCTGCGGTGTGCCCGACGATCTGTGCGATCGCGTCCGGCGCGATTCTGATCTTCCCGAGATGGGATTGCTCTGTGAGGGGGTCCTGCTCCACGATGCGCGAGCTTAGACGCTGCGGATCACGCGAAAGGTTGCGCGCGGGCTAGACGGCTTTTTGCACTTTGCCGGCCTTGAGGCACCGGGTGCAGATGTAGGCGCGCTTGGCAACGCCGTCGATGAGGACGCGCACCTTCTGGAGGTTCGGGTTGAACCGGCGGCGGGTGGCCACCATCGAATGGCTCCGGTTGTTCCCGAAAGACGGCTTCTTGCCGCAGGATGCGCAGACCTTGGACATCGGCCGCGGAGTGTAGCACCGGCCAAGTAACAGTCTGTTACGAGCCCGCCGCTACCTTGACGGGTATGCGCCGTCTGTTCTTCCTCCTGGCAGTTGTCGCCGCGGGGCTCGCCTCGACAACGGCTCCCGCCGCGCCTGAGCCGGAGCTGAAGATCCTCTTCCCGGAGGGCTGGTCGGCCGGGCAGATGGCCGACCGGGCCGCGGAGGTGCGGCAGATCGCGATTCGGAAGCGCGGTGTCACGCCGCGCCTGAGCGGCGCGAGCTATGCCGCCGCGACCCGTGCCGCGAGGGCTCCGGCCTCGTTCAGGCCGTTCCTGAAGCGCCGCAGCATCGAGGGCTTCCTCTTCCCGTCGACGTACTTCTTCCAGCCCTCGTCGAGCGCGGCGAGCCTCGTCGCGCGGCAGATCGAGACGTTTCAGCGGGAGTGGAGGTCAATCGACCTTCGCGGCGCGAAGGCACGCAAGCGGACGCCGTACGACGTGTTGGTCATCGCGTCGTTGATCGAAAAGGAGACCGTCGCGCCCAACGAGCGCGCGCTCGTCGCCGCGGTGATCGAGAACCGGCTCGAGCAGGGCATGCCGCTGGGGATCGACGCGTCGCTGCGCTACGGCCTCGGCGTCGAGGGCACCCGGCCCCTCAAGCAGTCGCACCTCCGGAGCAGCACGCCGTACAACACCCACCGCTTCAAGGGTCTGCCACCGACGCCGATCACGAATCCGGGGTTGCCTTCGCTGCGTGCGGCCGCGAAGCCGGCAAAGGTCGACTACCTCTACTACGTCCGCAAGCCGAACAGCATCCGCCACTTCTTCACGGCCGACGAAGCCGAGTTCTGCGCGAAGGCTGTCGAGTACGGCTACCCCGGCTGCTAGCGCTGGGCCGCTGCTCTTAGCTGAGCGAAGACGTCCGCCATCTCGAGGCCGGTGCGGACGGCTTCGGCGCCCTTGTCGAGCCGCTCGTCTGCCTGCTCCGCCTGTTCGAGCGTGAGCACACCGAAGGCGACCGGGACGCCCGTCTCGAGCGCCGCCAGCTGGAGCCCCGACGCGGCTTCCCCGGCAACGAAGTCGAAGTGCGGCGTGTCGCCGCGGATCACACAGCCGAGCGCGACGATGCAGGCGTAGCGGCGCGTCTTGGCGAGCGCCATGGCCGCGATCGGCAGCTCGAATGCGCCTGGCACCGGCATGACGGTGATCGCCTCGCGCGCGACCCCGGCACTCTCGAGCTCGGCAAGAGCACCCTCGAGCAGCTTCGAGGTCACGGCGCCGTTGAACCGGCTGACGACGATCCCGACCGCGCGGCGGGCGCCCTCGGCGCTGCCCTGCAGCGCGACGTAGCCGTCCGGGACCGAGAAGTCGCCCTCGGCGTGCTCCGCAGCGGGCGCCGCCTCTGGCTCGGTCTCTGCCACCTCTTCCTCGACCGCGGCTTCGTCCTCGACCGCCGCTTCTTCCTCCACTGCGGCTTCGACGTCGGGCTCCTCGGTCTCCGGTGGGTCGTCGAGCTCCGGCGCGTCTGGCCAGCGGTCGCCGTCGGTCACGCCTCGGCTCCGTCGTAGAGCTCAGGGTCGAAGCGCAGATCCTGGTGATGGAGCGTGTGGCCGAGCTTCTCGCGCTTCGCCTCCAGATAGCGGCGGTTCTCGTCGTTCGGGACGACCTCGATCGGCTCCTGGGCGACGACCTCGAGCCCGAAGCCGGCGATGCCGGAGATCTTCTTCGGGTTGTTCGTCAGCACGCGGATCGTCGAGAGGCCGAGGTCGGCGAGGATCTGCGAGCCGATCCCGTACTCGCGCTGGTCGGCGGCGAAGCCGAGGCGCAGGTTCGCCTCGACCGTGTCGAGCCCTTGCTCCTGCAGCTCGTACGCCTTCAGCTTGCTGAGCAGGCCGATTCCACGGCCCTCCTGCGAGAGGTAGAGGACGACGCCCTTGCCCTCCAGCTCGATCCGGCGCAACGCAAGCTCGAGCTGCTCGCCGCAGTCGCAGCGCAGGGAGTGGAAGACATCGCCTGTCAGGCACTCGGAATGGACGCGCACGAGGACCTCCTGCTCGCCGGCGACGTCGCCCTTGACCAGCGCGACGTGGTGCTTGCCGGTGAGCGTCTCGCGGAAGGCGACCGCCGTGAACTTCCCGTAGGCGGTCGGCAGGTTGACGGACGTGATCCGCTCGACGAGCTTCTCGTGCCGGCGCCGGTACTCGATCAGATCGGCGACCGTGATCATCTTCAGCTCGTGGGTCGCGCAGTAGTCGATCAGGTCGGGCACGCGGGCCATCGTGCCGTCGTCCTTCATGATCTCGCAGACGACGCCGGCCGGGATCAGGCCCGCGAGCCGCGCGAGGTCGACGGCCGCTTCGGTCTGGCCCGAGCGCTGAAGCACGCCGCCGCGGCGAGCGCGGAGCGGGAAGACGTGACCCGGCTGGACGAGGTCGCGCGGGCCGGACGAAGGGTCGACTGCGACCTGAATCGTCCTGGCGCGGTCCTGCGCGGAGATGCCCGTGGTGACACCCTCGCGCGCTTCGACGGTCACGGTGAACGCGGTGCCGAACGGCGTCTCGTTCTGATCGGTCATCTGCCGCAGCCCGAGCTCGTCGCAGCGCTCCTCTGTCAGGCAGAGGCAGACCAGGCCCCGGGCGTGGGTGACCATGAAGTTGACCGCATCCGGCGTCGCGAACTGAGCCGCGATCGTGAGGTCGCCCTCGTTCTCGCGATCCTCGTCGTCGACGACCACGACGAAGCGGCCCTCGCGGATCTCCTCGATCGCCTCCTCGACGGTCGCGAAGGGGCTCTCGGTGCGGGGCTCGACTGCCATCGTCACGGCCGCATGCTACCCGGGAGCAGCTTTTCGACATATTTGGCAAGCACGTCAGTTTCGAGGTTCACGTCGTCCCCGGCGGTCAGCTCGCCGAGCGTCGTGACCTCGAGCGTGTGCGGGATCAGCGCCACCTCGAAGCCGGTCTCGTCGACCGCAGCAACGGTGAGCGAGACGCCGTCGACGGTGATCGATCCCTTCTCCACGCAGTACCGGAGCAGCTCGGGTGCTGCCTCGATCCGGACGCGGACGCCGTCCGCCGTCGTTTCGACCGAGGCAACCGTTCCGGTCCCGTCCACGTGGCCTTGCACCTGGTGGCCCCCGAGTGGGTCTCCCGCCCGGAGCGCCGGTTCCAAGTTGACGCGGTTTCCGAACGACTTGACGCGCGACAACGTCTCCGGCACGACGTCGAACGCGAGCGACCCGGCCGACCGCTCGACGACTGTCAGGCAGACACCGTCGATCGCGATCGAATCGCCGATCTCGGCCTCGGTCTGCGCCTCGACCACGAGCCTCCCGTCCGCGAAGGACGCGACCCTTCCCACTTCTCGCACGAGCCCCGTGAACATGATCAGAGGTTACGGCTCGCGGAGGTACCCCTCGAGGAGAACGTCCTCGGCGACCTGCCGGCTCGACAGTCGCGTGAGGCCGAGCGGCTCGCTCAGGCTCTCCACGAGGCCCGGCCCCACGCCCGACAGGGTCGGCGCGACGAACAGGAGCAGCTTGTCGACGAGTCCCGCCTCCAGGAACGCTCGGGCCAGCGTCGGGCCTCCTTCGAGCAGCAGCGACTGGACGCCCTCCGCGGCGAGCGCGCGCAGTTCCTCCTCGAGCGGGCCGGAGCGCAGCTCGAGCTCGGAGCCCTCCGGCAGCGGCCCACTCCCGAAGGCCAGCCGCCTGGGCTGCCGCTTCGCATCGACGTCGCGCGCGTCGAGTCGCGGATTCTCGAGCCGCACCGTCCCCATCCCGACCGCTACAGCGTCGGAGGACGCACGCAGCTCGTGCACGAGGCGGCGCGATGCCTCCCCCGAGACCCAGCGCTCGCCCGGCACGGTGAGCCGCCCGTCGAGCGTCATCGCTGCCTTGTAGGTGACGAACGGGCGGCCGAGCGCGACCCAGGTTCGCCAGGCCTCGTTCTGGCGCCGCGCTTCGAAGCTGTCGGCGTGTTCGACCTCGACCCCGCTCGCCCGCAGCCGCTCGAGCCCACCCTGCGCCTCCGGGTTCGGGTCGAGCGACCCGGCGACCACCCGCGAGACCCCGGCCGAAAGCACGGCGTCGACGCAGGGCGGCGTCGTGCCGTGGTGGGCGCACGGCTCCATCGTCACGAAGAGCGTCGCGCCACGCGCGAGCTCGCCGGCGGCTTCCAGCGCCACGATCTCGCCGTGCCGGCCGGTCTCCTCGGTCGCGCCCTCGCCGACGACCTGGCCGTCCGCGACGATCACCGCGCCGACCGTCGGCTTCGGATAGGCCCTGCCGTTCGCCTCTGCCGCGAGCTCCAACGCCCGCTCCAAGCTCATGCGAGTGCTTGTACCAGCCGTCTGTAGGCCCGCGGTAGATCCTCGTGCGAGAAGATGCCGTTCCCGACGATCATCAGATCCGCTCCGGCCTCGTGCACCTTCCGGACGTTGTCCAGGTTGACGCCGCCATCCACCTGGACGAAGCAGTCGACCAGCTCACGTGTTCGCGCGATCCGCTCGTAGGACCCCTCCAGGAACTCCTGGCCGGAATACCCGGGCTCGATCGACATGCAGAGGCAGAGATCGGCGCCGAGGTTCGCAGCCTCGGCCCCCACCTCGACGGGCGTTCCCGGATTGAAGGCGACGCCGACGCCGAGCCCGTGCTCGCGAGCCTCCGCAAGGACTGCACCGACGTCGTCCACCACCTCGACGTGGAAGGTGACGCTGTCGCCACCGGAGGCAGCGATCTCCTCGAAGTGGTGCGGCGGGTTGTCGACCATCAGGTGGCAGTCGATCCGGCCGTCCATCCGGTGGATCATCGGCGCAATCGAACGCAGGACGATCGGCCCGATCGTCACCGGCGGGATGAAGTGACCGTCGCCGACGTCGAAATGGAAGACCCGGACGCCGGCGTTGAGCAAGAACTGGATCTGGTCGCCGAGGCGCGTGAAATCCGCCGCGTAGATGGACGGCTCGATCTCGACCGTGCGAACCCACTCCCGCCACGCCACCTGCCGATCTTAGGCGGGCACGCGCAAGCGCGCGATGAAAAAGCCGCTCGTGCCGTGGACGTGCGGCAGTGTCTGCAGGAACTCCGGTCTCGACCGGTGGCGGAACTCCGGCCATTCCTCGATCGGATCGACCGTGAGGCCGGACGCGTCGACCACGGCCTCGGACTCGTCGGCGTTGATCGTGCAGACCGAGTAGACGATCGTGCCGCCGGCTCGAGTGCGCTCGGCCGCCGCGCGGAGGAGGTCGAGCTGAAGCTCGGGGAGCGGCGCCGAGCGCCAGCGCAGGTCGGGCCGCGCAGCGAGGACTCCCAGGCCCGAGCACGGGGCGTCGACGAGGGCCCGGTCGTAGCCGGTCAGCTCCGGCGGCAGCGCGAGCCCGTCGGCGTGGACGACGCGCACGTTCGTGGCACCGAGCCGGGCGACGTTCTCCTCGAGCTCCCGTGCACGCGCCTCGTTCACCTCGACGGCCGTGACGTCGCCTGCGAGCATCGTCGCCTTGCCGCCGGGCGCAGCGCAGAGATCGAGCGTCCGCTCCCCCTCCCGCGATCCGACGACGAGCCCGGCGAGCTGCGAGCCGCGGCTCTGCGGCCAGATCCGGCCCTCGGCGAGCGCCTGCTCGTCGACGCGGTCGACGGCGTAGGCGTTCGGGATGTCCGTTTCGGCCCCGTCCGGGGACTGTCCCCGGACGTGTCTGACAACGACGGGTGGCGGCTCGTTCTGGGCTCGCATCAGCGCGAGCGCTTCCTCCTCACCGAGATCTCGGCGCCAGACGTCCCAGATCCAGTCGGGATAGGAGTGCTTGAGCGGTCCCTCCGGCAACTCGAAGAGGAGCAGCGCGATTCCCTCGGAGACTCGCCGCAGGACCGCGTTCGTGAACGGAACGGCCCGCTCGAGGTTCGCTCGGCGCACGAGCTCTACCGACTCGTTCACGGCGGCGTACTGCGGGACGCCGCCGAGGTAGCCGAGCTGGTACGCGCCGAGGCGCAGCGCGGCGAGCACGGGTGGGTCGAGCTTTCGCACCGGGCGCTTCCCGAGCGTCTCGATCGCATGATCGAGCGTCCGCAGGCGCTGTACCGAGCCGAACGCCAGCTGGCGTGCGAGTGCCCGGTCGCGATCGTCGAGGCCCTCCGAGGCCGACCGCAGCGCACGGTCGGCGTAGGCGCCTTCCTCGGCGACGCGGCGGAGGACGTCGTAGGCCGCCTTGCGGGCGGGCGCGACCTCCATCAGCGCAGGCCGCGCAGGAAGGCGTCGTAGTCCATCCGCTTGCCGCCCTCGGGCTGCACGACCTCCGGCACGAGCTCCCCGTCCTCGAGCCGCGCGCGCCAGATCGTGACCGGCCGTCCGTGCAGCTCGCCGCGCGCCCCGATGTGCGGCGAGAGCGCGCGAATCCTGTTCAGGCTCTCGACAGGACGGGAGAGGTCGAGCAGGCGGTCGTCGGGCTCGATCTTCGCGGCGTAGGTCGCCTCGCCCTCCTGCGGCCGGAACACCGGGCTCGGGCAGCACCTCGTCCAGCAGCTCGACCGCGAGCTCTGCGGCACGGTCGTAGACGGTCCCCGCATCGTCCTCCGGCGTCACGAGAAACGCGCGCTGCGCAGCGATCGGGCCGGCGTCGAGCTCCTTGACCGTCTCGTGGATCGTGACGCCGGTCTCGGCGTCGCCCGCAAGCAGGGCGCGCTCGACGGGGGCCGCCCCGCGCCAGCGCGGCAGCAGCGACGGGTGCACGTTCAGCCACATGCCGCGCTCGAGCAGATCGTCGGGGATCAGCAGTCCGTAGGCGACGACGACGATCGTCTCGGCCGGTAGCTCGAGCTCGGCCGTCGGCCGCTCGGGCTGCAGGACGGGAATCCCGAGCCGCTCGGCGGCGAGCTTCGCGGGCGGAGCGGCGACCTTGCGGCCCCGGCCGGCGGGCCGGTCGGGGCGTGTCAGCAGCGCCGCGACGTCGTGGCGGGCGGCGAGCCGCTCGAGCACGTCCGCGCCGAACGGGGCCGTGGCGGCAACCGCGATCTTCACGTAGAGAGGCTACGTCCTAGAGCGTCTTGCGCAGCGTGCCGAGCGCTTCGCGGCGCGCCTCGTCGGTCGTGCGCTCGAGCATCAGCACCCCGTCGAGGTGGTCGATCTCATGCTGGACGACGCGGGCGTCCATCTCGTCCAGCTCGAGCCGAAGCGGCGCGCCGGCGAGGTCCTGGCCCTCGACCGTCACGTCCAGCGCGCGCTCGACCGGCACCAGCACTCCCTGGAGCGACAGGCAGCCTTCGTCGGCGACCGCGACCCCGTCCGAGCGCTTGGTGATCCGCGGATTGACGATCGCCGTGACGTCCTCCTCGTCCCGCGCCTGGAAGACGAACAGACGCTGGAGCACACCCACCTGGGTCGCGGCCAGGCCGACGCCGTGGGCGTCGCGCATCAGGTGCGCCATCTTGTCAGCGAGACGGGCCAGGTCGTCGTCGAACTGCTCGACCTCGTTGGCGCGCATCCGCAGCACCGCGTCCGGGTACTGACGAATCTGCGCGAGGGCGACACGACGGCGCGCTCTCTCCTGCGCGTCGAGCTCTCGCTCGTCCCGCTCGTC
Source organism: uncultured Gaiellaceae bacterium (assembly GCA_963847255.1). GTDB lineage: Bacteria > Actinomycetota > Thermoleophilia > Gaiellales > Gaiellaceae > Gaiellasilicea. The sequence continues at coordinate 38,251 of CAWJYW010000027.1, read as the reverse complement.
GCCGCTGTCTACCTCTTCCGGGGGTCCGCCGCCCTCCGACGCCATGACACGAGTCTAGTGTCGCTGTACGCGGCGGCGTCCCTCAACAGAGGGATCAGAGGGACTGCGGGTCGACGTCGACGACCGCGCTGACGCCCGCCCGGCGCATCGCGGGCGCGGCTGCGGCGAGGAGCTGCGCGGCACGCGACGCAAGCGCGCGCGGCTGATCGGTCTTGGCGACCAGTTGCGCCCGATGGCGGCCGCGGAGACGCAGCAACGGCGCAGGCCCGAGCAGGTCAGCGCCGGTGAGCTCCGTGTTCAGCTCGCGGAGCAGGCGCGCCGGCGCATCGGCGTCGGCGCCGGAGGCGACGATCGAGATCAGATGCCGGAAGGGTGGGTAGCCGAGCTCGCGCCGGCGCGAGAGCTCCTCGGCGAGGAAGCCGGCGACGTCGTGGCGCGCCGCATACCGGAGCGGAGTCGCGTCGGGCTGGAACGTCTGCACGATCACTTTCCCCGGCGCGTCGCGACCGCTGCGTCCGGCCAGCTGGGTGACGAGCTGGAAGGTGCGCTCGTCGGCGCGGAAGTCGGGAAGCGCGAGACCCGTGTCGGCGTCGACAACTGCTGCGAGCGAGACGCCGGGAAAGTGATGGCCCTTTGCGACCATCTGCGTGCCGACGAGGACGGCGCGATCGGACGCGACGAATCGGTCCAGCGCCTCGCGCAGTGCCCCCGGCTTCGAAGCGGTGTCCGCATCGAGCCGGATGCGCTCGAGCTCCGGCACGCGCTTCTCCAGTTCGGCTTCGAGCCGCTGCGTGCCGGCGCCGATGCGCGCCAGCTCCGACGAGCCGCAGGCGGGACACGCCTCCGGGACGGCCTCCGAGTACCCGCAGTGGTGACAGTGGAGGCGCTGGTCCCGGTGCAACGTCAGCGAGACGTCGCAGAGCTCGCAGCGGCGGGAGACGCCACACGCGCGGCAATGGATCGCCGGCACGAGCCCGCGCCGGTTCAGGAGCAGGATCGCCTTGCCCCCGTGCTCCGAGATCCGGCCGAGCTCGGCCAGGAGCGGCGCCGAGAGCGGGTAGCCCGCCTCGCGGCGCAGGTCGACGATCTTCACCGACGGCATCGGAGCACCGAGACGAGCGCCGAGCTGGAGACGCTCGAGCCGCTCCCAGCTCTCCGGCCGCGGCGTTGCGCTCCCGTAGACCGCGACGGCACCCTCCAGCGCGGCCCGCTTCGCCGCGACCGTGCGGGCGTCGTAGCGCGGGTCGGACTCCTGCTTGTAGGAGGAGTCGTGCTCCTCGTCGATGCAGATCAGGCCGAGGCGCGGCACCGGCGCGAAGACGGCCGAGCGTGCTCCGACGACCACTGACGCCTCGCCCGAGACGATCCGCTCGCGCTCGTCCCGGCGCTCCGCCTCCGTCAGGCCCGAATGGAGGACGGCGATCCGGTCGCCGAAGCGGGCCTGAAAGCGGCCCAGGGTCTGCGGCGTGAGTGCGATCTCGGGCACGAGAACGATCGCTCCGCGCCCGCGCTCGAGTGCCGCCGCACAGGCCTGGAGATAGACCTCGGTCTTGCCGCTGCCGGTCTCCCCGGCCAGCAGGAGATGGGCGCCGCCCGCGTCGAGCGCCTCGACGATCCGGGCAATCGCTTTCTCCTGAGGCTCCGTCAGCTGCGCCGGCTCCGCCTCGCCGGCGAGCCCAGCTCCGGTCACGCGGCGCTCGCCGCGGCGGACACGCAACTTCGGTGCCACGAGCTCGAGGGCTCTCGCCGGGGTCGAGCCGTAGTAGTCGCCGACCCAGAGCGCGAGATCGACGAGTGCCGGAGGCAGCTCGTAGAGGACCGACTCGATCGGCGCCGTCTCGATCCCCGGCGGCGCGTCGACCCCGGTCTCGACGACGACGCCACGCGCGGCACCGCGTCCGAAGCGGATCGCGACGACCGCACCCTTCTCGACGCCTTCCGGCACCTCGTAGGTGAACGGCCGCGCGACCGATCGCGACGAGACGAGCGGATAGACGGAGGCGAGCGGCACGCGGTCGAGGCTAGCTGCGACCCCGGCGTGAGCCGGCGGACGCGCTGCCCGGAGCATGGATAGAGTGGAGCCGTGGCCGGTCACTCAGTCGACGAGTACCTGGAGACGATCTACTTCCTCGCCTTCCCGATCGGCGAGTACCGACCCGACCCCGCCAACTCCTCCGCGATCGCGTCGCGCGTGGCCGAGATGCTCGGCGTCTCGCGCGCGTCGGCCGGCGAGATGCTGAAGCGGCTCGAGGCCGAAGGGCTCGTCGAGCGCGGTGAGCAGAAGGAGGCGATTCTGACCGCCGCCGGGACCGTGCGGGCAGAGCGCGTCGTGCGGAAGCACCGGCTCATCGAGCGCTTCCTCACCGACTTCCTGGGCTACACCGCCGCCGAGGCGCACGTGCACGCCGACGAGCTCGGCGACACGTTCTCCGAGGACATGGTCGAGCGGATCGAGGTGCGGCTCGGCAACCCCGAGCGGTGCCCGCACGGCTGGCCCGTCGATCCCGCGTTCGAGCAGGCCGAGAACAAGGAGCTGGCGCCGCTCACCGATCTGAAGGTCGGCCAGCAGGCGGAGATCGTCCGGCTCGCAGAGCACGACGGCGAGCTTCTGCACTGGTTCTACGACGAGGGCTTCACGCCGGGAACGCAGGTCGTGATCCGCGAGGCCCAGCCCGCCGCAGCCCAGTTCAAGGTGCTGCTGGGCGGCAAGGACGAGCGGGCGATCGGCGAGAAGGCGGCCGGCGGCCTGTATGTGCGCCCCGCGGCACCCGTCTAGGCCAGCTTCTCCGCCAGGCGGCTCGCGTTCAGGTGCGCGATCGCCTCGATCGTGATCATCGGATTGACGCCGGAGGCGGTCGGAAACGCCGAGCCGTCCGCGACGACGAGGTTCGGCACCTCCCAGGTCTCACCCGCCGCATTCGCCGCTGACATCGCCGGCGAGCCGCCCATGCGGGCTGAGCCCATGATGTGGAACGAGTAGAGGGCACCGCGGCCTGGGCCGAAGCGGAATGCGCCGGCGGGGAAGCCGTCCGTGAACCGCTGCAGACGCGCGTTCGCGCTGAAGACCTCACGCGCACCCGCTGCGGCCATGATCCTTCCCGCCCCGTCGACACCGGTCGCCAGCCGGCGCGCGTCGTCGGGCGCGAGGCGATAGGTCACGATCGGCTCGCCGTCGCGACCGATCCGGACGCGCCCCGACCCGCGGTCGCGTGGGATCACGGCGATCCCCGACAGGCGCGGCAGGCTCGCCATCAGCCGAGCGTGCTCCGCCGCCCCGTCCCACGGCACCGCCGCTGTCAGCAGCGCCGGATGAGCCGGGACGGTCTCGTACTTGACCCCGTAGCCGTCGTCGAGATGACGGTGCTGGTCGGAGTAGAGCGCCTGCATCGTCCCTTCCCACGGGCGGATCTCTTCATCGAAGATCCCGAAGACCGCCGTAGCCGGGTGGAGTCGAAGCCCACGGCCGACGTTCGGGTTGCGCAGGCCCGAGCGAAGCAACAAGGCTGGAGTCTCGATTGCGCCGGCGGCAACCACGACGGTGCATGTGCGCACATGCACCGTCCCGGCGTCGACGCCCACGATTCGGCCGTTCTCGACGAGCACACGCCTCGCCTTCGTCCCGACCACGATCCGGGCGCCGGCGGCAGCCGCATCTTCGAGCCAGGTCCGCAGCGTCGACTGCTTCGCGCCGAGCGGACAGCCGTAGCCGCATGAGCCGCACACGACGCCCTGCTCGCAGCCGAGGACGTTGCGCGGCATCGCGTCGACGTGCCACCCCAGCGACTCGAGGCCGCGCCGCATCACCTCGTCGCGGCGCGAGGGGAGGTTGTGATCGGTGTTGACGCCGAGCCGGTCGCAGACCGCATCCAGGCTCGACCCGAGCTCCGCGGACGGGAAGCCGAGCCCCTCCCACTCCTCCAGCACCTCGGCGGGAGTGCGAAACGAGGTCGAGTAGTTGACGACCGTGCCGCCGCCGAGGCAGGCACCTGCGATCAACCCGACGCCCTGATCGTCGGTCGCCGAGGCGCCGCCGCCGCGGAAGAGCCGGCGCAGGCCGGCCCGTTCGGCTCCGTCGAAGTCGCGCTCCGACCAGTAGCCGCCGGCCTCCAGCACGACCACGTCCAGTCCGGCCGCGGCGAGCACTGCGGCCGCGACACCGCCACCGGCGCCCGATCCGACGACGCAGACATCGCACTCGAGCTCGAGCTGGCCGCGCGGCTGGATCGGCTCGAGCCGCGGTCCGGGCGCATCAGCTTGCGGCCCGAGCGGCCCCGGGTAGCCAATCGCCTCCCAGCGGCCGGGAAGCATGTACGCGAACGCGAGCGCGGCCTTCCGGAGAGCCTGGAAGCCCGTTCGCATCAGGGGGACGGGACTGTCACGCCAGCCGCGCAGGACGGCTTCCCGCCGCGACTGCGGGAGCCGCGAGTACCCGGGCAACCACGTCCTCAGAAGGAGCAGCAGCCGCTGCCGCTCGCGGCGTGAGAGGTCGTGCTCGATCGCATCGAGCACTGCGTCCGGGACGCCCTGCTCGACTGCTCCGGGCGCGAACGTCTCGCAGATCGCGTCGAGCGAGCGCACAGCGCGACCCTACTTCTGCGAGAACTGTTCGGTGTCCCTTTGATCTGTTGTAAGGTCACCCTTACTTTCAATGTAAGGCGAAGGAGGATCGCATGGCACCATCGACCACGACCGCCGACGCGCTCCTGCGCGAGGCGCATGAGCGTGGGTATCGCTTCCCCACGGAGTTCGACGGCTTCACGGCCCGGATCGGGTGGGAGACACCTGCCGGCTCGGGCGAGGGATCGGCCGAGGTTCGCCTCGGAAGCGAGACGCCGGTCGAGACACGCGAGATCGACGACTGGGCGGACCGCCAGCTGCGCTCGATGGTCGCGCACCGCTCGCCGCGACCGTACGAGGAGGGCGACGGCGCGATCGCGAAGCGGGTCACCGACGACGCTCACACGCTCGGCAGCAAGATCGAGCTCGACGACGAGATGAGCTCGTCGTACCTCGTCGGCAACGGCCAGATCGCCGCTGTCACTCGGACGGCGCACGGCTCGCGGTTCACGATCGTCGTCCAGGGCCGCACGCCGGCGGGCGACGGCACGTCCGTTCCGACGACGTTCTGTGTCGCCTTCTGGGCCGCCGATGGGACGCTCTCGGCGAGCGAGGCGTACACAGACACCTACGTGGAGTTCGACGGCGTGCTCGTGCCGGCGAGCCGGACGGTTGTCCGCGCCGACGGCGACGGCCTCAGCGTCCGCAGGCTCATCCTCTCGGAGCATGCTCCGGTCACCGTCGGAGTGGGGTCGTGAAGGCCCGGCTGGCCCTCGCGGCCGCCTTCGTGCTCGCGCTCGCCGTCGCAGGCGGGGCCAGCGCCCGCATCGATGCCAAGCCGGCTCCGGTCGAGTCGGCCCCGGTCCTCCCCACCCGCGTCCAGGACGTGAACGGCAAGACGGTCGTGATCCGGAACGTGAGCCGGATCGTGCCGCTGAACGGCGACATCGCCGAGACGATCTTCACGCTCGGCCTGACCAGCCGCGTCGTCGGCGTCGACACCAGCGCCCTCTATCCGAAGCAGACCGTCGACAAGCTCCCGAAGATCGGCTACCAGCGGACCCTCTCCGCGGAGGGGATCCTCTCGCTGCGGCCGACGGTGGTGATCGGCTCGACGGAGGCCGGCCCACCGCAGGTACTCGAGCAGCTCCGGGCGGCGGGCGTGACCGTGCTCGTGATCCCGGAGATCGTGACCCTCAACGCAGGCCCGCGGAAGCTGCGCCTGCTCGGCCGGGCGCTCGGCGTCCCCAAGCGGGGCGAGCGGCTCGCGAAGCAGGTCGAAGGCCAGATCGCAACCGCCAAGCGCGAGGCGGCGACGACGACGACCAAGCCCCGCGTCGCGTTCCTCTACGTCCGCGGCGCGCCGGTGCAGATGATCGGAGGCAAGGGCACGCGCGCGGACACGATGATCGCCGCCGCAGGCGGCCGCGACGCCGGCTCCGAGATCGGGATCGAGGGCTTCCGCCCGATCACCGCGGAGTCGCTCGTGAGCGCGCAGCCGGACGTGATCCTCGTACCCACGCTCGGGCTCCAGTCCGTCGGCGGCATCGACGGCCTGCTGCGAATCCCGGGAGTCGCCCAGACGCCCGCCGGCAAGAACCGGCGCGTGCTCGACTACGACGACGCGCTCCTCCTCGGCCTCGGGCCGCGGACCGGGTCGGCGCTGCGGCGGCTCGTGCGCGGGCTGCACCCGGAGCTCCGCTAGCGGATGGCCGAGCTGGCTGTGCGAAGAGGGCAGCGTGTTGCGGCGGGCCGGCTCGTCCGGCCCGCTGCCCTTCTCGCCGGCCTGATCGCACTGCTGGCTGCGGCCCTGCTGCTCGGCGTCGGCGTGGGCGCCGTCCGGATCTGGCCGGGCGACACGCTCGCGATCGTGCTCAACCATCTCGGCCTCGGCACGGGCGCTCGCGTCGATCCTCAGGACGACGCGATCCTCTGGATCATTCGGCTGCCGCGGGTCCTCCTCGGCGCGCTCGTCGGCGGCGCCCTTGCGGTCGCCGGCGCGACGCTGCAGGGCGTCTTCCGCAACCCGCTCGCCGATCCGGGCCTGATCGGCGTCGCGAGCGGCGCCTCGCTCGGCGCCGTCGCAGCGATCGTGTTCGGGCTCACCGCAGTCATCCCCGCGGGGCTGCAGCTGTCGGCCTTCGCCGGCGGCGTCGTTGCCTCGCTCGCCGTCTACGCGCTCGCGCGCTACGAGGGCCGGACCGAGACAGTGACGCTCATCCTGACCGGCGTCGCCGTCACGGCGATCGTCAGCGCGGCGATCGGCCTCCTGATCGCACGGGCCGACGATGCCCAGCTGCGAGACATCGTCTTCTGGTCGATGGGCAGCCTCGGCGGCGCGACCTGGCCCGTCGTCGGCGCGACGGCGCCGTGCGTCGCGATCGGCGTCGCCGTCGCGTGCGCGCGGGCGCGAGAGCTCGATCTGCTCACGCTCGGCGAGCGCGAGGCCGCGCACCTCGGCGTCGACACCGAGCGGGCCAGGCTGATCCTCGTGTTGGCCCTCGCGCTCGCGACGGGAGCAGCCGTGGCCGCAGCGGGCGTGATCGCCTTCGTCGGCCTCGTCGTCCCCCACCTCGTCCGGCTCGCGGCCGGGCCTGCGCACGCGATCGTGCTCCCCGCCAGCGCGCTCGGCGGAGCCGCGCTCGTGGTGCTCGCAGACGTCGTCGCCCGGACCGCGGCGGCGCCGGTCGAGCTGCCGCTCGGGGTCATCACGTCGCTCGCGGGCGGACCCTTCTTCCTCTGGCTGCTCTGGCGGACGAGACGCGCGCACGGAGGCTGGGGTTGAGCGTCCTCCTCCGCGGCACCGACCTGGCGTTCGAGGTGGACGGCACACCACTCGTCGACGGCATTGACGTCGAGCTCACCGCGGGCGAGGTCCTTGCCCTGACCGGCCCGAACGGGGCCGGCAAGTCGACGCTCCTGAGGCTGCTTGCCGGCGAGCTCGCGCCAACGCGCGGTGCGGTCGAGCTGAACGGCAGGCCGCTCGGGCGGCTGCGCCACGACGAGTGCGCACGGCTCCGAGCAGTGATGCCGCAGGAGACCGTGCTTCAGTTCGCGTTCACGGTCCGTGAGGTCGTGGCGATGGGTCGACATCCTCATCGCCGCAACGGCAGCGAGCGCGACGGCGAGGCGGTCGAGAGCGCGATGCGCTGGACGGAGACCCTCGACCTCCGTCGGCGCATGTATCCGACGCTCTCGGGTGGGGAGCGCGGCCGGACGACACTTGCCCGCGTGCTGGCGCAGGAGTCGCCGGTCCTGCTTCTCGACGAGCCCACGGCGGCGCTCGACATCCGCCACCAGGAGCGGGCGATGACGGTCGCCCGCTCCTACGCCGACTCGGGCGGCGCGGTGATCGCGGTGCTGCACGACCTCAACCTCGCAGCCGCCTACGCCGACCGGATCGCGCTCCTCGACGAGGGGCGGCTGGCCGGGCTCGGGCCGCCGTGGGCGGTACTACGCGAGGATCTGCTGGGGAGCGTCTTCGACCACCCGGTCGTCGTCACGCGGAGTCCTTGCGGCGACTCCCCGCTCGTCGTGCCGGCGCGCGCCTGAGGACTAGACGGTCGCGGGGGTGGCGAGCCCGGCGGCCTGGCGGAGCGCCTCGGCCTTGTCCGTTCGCTCCCACGTGAAGTCGCGGTCGTCACGGCCGAAGTGGCCGTACGCCGCCGTCTTCTCGTAGATCGGGCGACGCAGGTCGAGGTCGCGCAGGATCGCGGCCGGCCGCAGGTCGAAGTGCTCGCGGACGAGCTCCTCGATCCGTTCCTGCGTCATCCCCTCCGCCTCGGTGCCGAACGTGTCGACCAGCACTGAGAGCGGGTGCGCGACGCCGATCGCGTATGCCACCTGAATCTGACAGCGGTCGGCGATGCCCGCCGCGACGATGTTCTTCGCCACATAGCGGGCGGCATACGCCGCCGAGCGGTCGACCTTCGTCGGGTCCTTCCCGGAGAACGCGCCGCCGCCGTGCGGAGCCGCGCCACCGTAGGTGTCGACGATGATCTTGCGCCCCGTCAGGCCCGTATCGCCCATCGGGCCGCCGATCACGAACTTCCCGGTCGGGTTGACGAAGACGAAGTCCTTCTCCTCGAGCCGCTTCTCGTCGTAGAGCGAGTGCGGGAGGATCGGGTGGAGGACGTGCTCGATCAGGTCGGGCTTGATGAGCGTCTCCGAGTCGAGCCCGTCGCGGTGCTGGGTCGAGATCAGAATCCGCTCGATCTCCACCGGCCGCTGGTGGCCGCGCTCGTCGACCTCGTAGCGGACCGTGACCTGCGCCTTGCCGTCAGGACGGAGGTACGGGAGCACGTCGGCCTTGCGTACTTCGGAGAGCCGCTTGCAGATCTTGTGCGCGAGTTGGATTGGCAGCGGCATCAGCTCGTCGGTCTCGCGAGAGGCGTAGCCGAACATCATTCCCTGGTCGCCGGCGCCGACGCGGTCGAGCGGGTCGTCATCACCGTGCTGCGCTTCGAAGGAGTCGTCGACACCCTGCGCGATGTCCGAGGACTGCTCGTCGATCGCGACGATCACGCCGCACGTCTCGGCGTCGAAGCCGTACTTCGCACGGGTGTAGCCGATCTCCGAGATCGTCTTGCGGACGAGCCGCGGGATGTCCACGTAGATCTCGGTGGTGATCTCGCCGGCGACGACGACGAGGCCGGTCGTGATCAGCGTCTCGCAGGCGACACGGCCCGTCGGATCACCCTTGAGGACGGCGTCCAGGACCGCATCCGAGACCTGGTCGGCAATCTTGTCCGGGTGGCCTTCGGTGACCGATTCCGAGGTGAACGAGAACGAGCGGGCTGCCATCGGCCGGAAGCGTACCTACTCCGTTGTCGGCTCTCGCCGCATCAAAGTGCCGACGAGCTCGTGCAGCGGCTCGCCGTCGAGCACTGCACAGACGCCTTCCGTGATCGGCAGCTCGATCCCCAGCCGGTGCGAGAGCTCACGCAGCACCGGGGCCGTCGTCAGGCCCTCGACGACCATCCCGATCTGGCGGACGGCCTCGTCGGGATCGACCCCCTGCGCGATCAGCTCGCCCGCCCTCCGGTTGCGGCCGGACTTCGACCAGCAGGTGACGACGAGGTCGCCCATGCCTGCGAGGCCCGCGAACGTGCCCTGCTTGCCGCCGGCGGCTTCCGCAAGGCGCGCCATCTCGGCGAGGCCGCGGGCGACGAGCGCCGCCTTGGCGTTGTCGCCGAGCTGGAGACCGTCCGCACCGCCGGCTGCCAGCGCGATCACGTTCTTCGACAGCCGCGCAGAGCTCGGCGCCGACGACGTCGTCGCTGACATAGACGCGGAACGTGATCGAGCTGATCGCCGCCTGCAGCTCGAGCGCGAGCTGCTCGTCCTCGCTCGCGATCACTGCGGCGGCCGGGAGGTCGCGAGAGATCTCGTCCGCGATGTTGGGCCCCGTGAGCACCGCGACCGGCCGCCTCTGCACGAGCGTCGAGAGCCGGGCGCCCGTCGCCGGGTCGAGGCCCTTCGTCAGCGACAGGACCGGCGCGTCACCTCCGAGCGACTCGACGACCGCGCCGTAGACGGCGCTCGGGCACGGCGAGAACGATCAGATCCGCCTCGGCGAGCGGAGCCTCCTCGATCGTCGTCGCGTTGACGCCGCGGAGGTTGCAGTGCGGGAGATAGCGCGGGTTCCGGCCCGTCTCGGCGATCACGCGCGCCTGCTCCGCGTCCCGGCAGGCAAGCGTCACGTCGTGCTCGCGGTTCTGCAGGACGCGTGCGAACGCGGTCCCCCAGGACCCGCCGCCCACGATGGTGATGTTCACGAACGCTTGACGAAGTCGATCGACACGGGCACGCCCGCGAGGTTAAAGCGTTTGCGCAGCTCGTTCTCGACCCAGTACGCATAGTCGCGCGTGACGAGCCCCGGATCGTTCACGTGGATCCGGATCCGCGGCGGCCGGGTCGAGACCTGGGTGCCGTAGAGGAGGTTCAGCCGCTTCCCCTTCGACGACGGGGCCTGACGCGCTTGCCTCAACTCGGCGAGCGCGTTGTTGAGCGCCGGCGTCGGAATCCGGCCCGTGTGCTTCTCGAAGAGCTCGGCGATGTACTCGAGCAACCGGTCGAGCCCGCGCCCGGTCTTCGAGGAGACGGCGATCAACGGCGGCCGCTGTCGCAGCTTGGTCTCGATCCTCGGCCGGACGTCCTCGATCGTGATCTCGGTCTCGTCCCACTTGGCGAGCACGACGAGCGTCGAGTTGCCCGGCCTTGCGCGCGACGTCAGCGACAGCAAGGTCCTGGTCGACGATCCCTTCGCTCGCGTCGATCAGGACGAGGGCGATGTCGGCCCGCTCGGCGGCCTCGAGCGCGCGGAGCTCCGAGTAGTAGTCGATCCCCTGACGCTGCTTTCGCTTGCGTCGCAGGCCCGCGGTGTCGACGAGCTGGTAGGTGCGGCCGTCGCGCTCGAGGATGGTGTCGATCGTGTCGCGCGTCGTACCGGGCACGTCGGAGACGATCACGCGCTCGGCGCCGACCAGGGCGTTCAGGAGCGACGACTTGCCCACGTTCGGCCGCCCGAGGATGGCGACGCGGATCGCCTCTTCGCCGACCTGCGCCGGCCCGACTCCCGGCAGCTGCTCGACGATCTGGTCGAGCAGGTCTCCGGTGCCGTGCCCGTGCAGGGCGGAGAGCGGAAACGGATCGCCGAGCCCGAGCTTGTGGAACTCGATCGCGTCGAGATCGCGCCGGGGGTCGTCGATCTTGTTCGCCAGCACGATCACGGGCTTCTTCGAGGCGCGCAGGGTGACTGCGAGCTCCTCGTCGCCGGGCGTGATCCCGTGTCGCGCGTCGACGACGAACAGCACGAGGTCCGCCTCCGCGATCGCCGCGCGTGCCTGCTTCGCGATCTTCGGACTGAAGGCGTCGGTGGCGAGGTCGTCGACGCCACCCGTGTCGATCAGCAGGAAGTGCTTCCCGTTCCAGTCGGCAAGCAGCTCCTTGCGGTCGCGTGTCACGCCGGGTGTCTCGTGCACCACGGCCTGGCGGGTCTCGGTCAGCCGGTTGATCAGCGTCGACTTGCCGACGTTCGGGAAGCCGACGATCGCGACGGTGCCGATGATCTCCGGCGTCTCGGGGCTCTGGGGAGGGTTCTCGGTCTCGCTCATCGCGGCGGCACCGCCTGCTTGGGCCTGCCGGCTGCGTGCATCTCGGCCAGCCAGTCGTGGAGCGCGTGGATGCGGCGCTCGATCTCCGCGGATGCTTCGCGATAGCCCTTCGCGCCCTTCGGCAGCCCGTCGAAGCGAACCGGCTCGCCCCAGGCGACCGAGATCGGGTGGAAGTTGCCGGGCTTCCACTCGTGCGAGCCGTAGATCGCTGCAGGAACGACGGGCACCTGCTCCTGCACCGCGACCATCGCGGCGCCGGGCTGAACCGGTCCCGGGCGGCCTGAGCGCTGGCGCGTTCCCTCGGCGAACAGACCGAGCGCATGACCGTCGCGGACGACCTCGCGCATCTGCCGCACCGCCTCGCGGTCGGACTCCCCGCGCCGGACGGAGATCGTCCCGAAGCTCCGGATCAGCTGCCCGAGTCCCGGCACGCGATGGGCCTCGACCTTGGCGAGGAAGTACATCGTGCGTGGCGAGCAATAGCCGAAGACGGGCGGATCGATCCAGTGGAAGTGGTTGAACGCGAGCACGACGCCGCCGGTGCGCGGCACTCGATCCGCGCCGTAGTTCCGTAGCGGCGTCAGCAGCCGCACGACGGAGCCGATCGTCAGGCGGCCGACGGCCCAGACTGCGTCGACTCGATTCACTGCGTCTGCCGAGAGTGGACGAGCGCCTCGATGCGATCGACGACCTCGTCCACGTCGAGGGCAGTCGTGTCGATCTGGATCGCGTCCTCGGCCGGTCGCATGTTGATCGCGTCCTTCTCGTCGCGCAGGCGGAGGTCGGTCGCGAGCGCGTCCGCGCCGATGCCGGGACGCTCCGAGCTGCGGCGCGCGGCCCGCACCGACTCGTCGGCGATGAGGTAAACCTTTACCTGAGCTTGAGGTGCGACGACGGTACCGATGTCCCGCCCTTCGATCACGACGTCCCCCTCCTCGGCGAGTGCCCGCTGGCGCTCACGCATCACCTCGCGCACCTGCGGATGGCGCGCGACGACCGGGACGAGCTTGTCGATGTCGGGCCTGCGGATCGAGGAGGTCACGTCGCTGCCGTCGATGAAGACACGCCCCGCCTCGTCGAAGCCCACCGGGTTCTCGGCCGCGAGCTCGGCGAGCTCGGCCGCGAGGTCGAGCGCCAGACCGCGGCGCCGCGCGAGCCAGGTGAGCGCGCGGTACATCGCGCCGGTGTCGAGGTAGCGGAAGCCGAGCCGCTCGGCGAGATGCCGTGCGACCGTGCTCTTGCCGGCCCCTGCGGGCCCGTCGATGGCAACGATCATCAGGTCGTGGGCGCTCGCAGCGAGTCGAGGAGGTCGAAGAAGCCGGGGAAGCTTACCGCCGCCACCTCCGCGCCCTCGACCTCCACACCCTCGCGCGAGACGAGGCCGGCGACGGCGCCGAGCATCGCGATCCTGTGGTCGCCGCGAGCGTCGATCGAGCCGCCTCGCAATCGCGACGGCACGCCGCGGACGGTGAAGCCGTCCGGCGTGGCGCGGATGTGGGCGCCGAGCCGTCGCAGGCCGTCGACGACGGCCTCGATCCGGTCCGTCTCCTTCGCGCGCAGCTCCGCCGCGCCCCGCAGGAGGCTGTCGCCGTGCGCGTGCACCGCGAGCAGCGCGAAGAGCGGCAGCTCGTCGACGAGCAGCGGCACCTCCCCCGCTCCGATCGTCGTCGCGACGAGCTCCGCCGAGCGCACGTCGAGGTCGCCGGCCGGCTCGCCGCCGATCCGCCGCCGGTTGAAGACGGTGACGTTGGCGCCCATGCGCTCGAGCACATCGAGCAGGCCGGTGCGCCGCGGGTTCAGGTTGACGCCGTGGACGGTCAGGTCCGAGCCGGCGAGCAGGGTGGCGGCGACGAGGAACGGCGCCGCCGAGGAGAAATCGCCCGGGATCTCGACATCCCCGAGCTCGAACCGCTCGACCGGCTGAACGCTGACGCTCTTCGGCTTGCGACGGATCGGCACGCCCGCCTGCGCCAGCATGTTCTCCGTGTGGTCGCGCGTCGGCAGCGGCTCCTCGACGGTCGTCTCGCCGCCCTCCGCGTAGAGCCCCGCGAGCAGCACCGCCGACTTGACCTGCGCGCTCGCGACCGGCAGCTCGTACGAGATCGGCTTCAGCGACGTTCCCTCGATCACGATCGGGGCATGGCCGTCTTCCGTCTCGATCGAGGCGCCCATCCGGCGGAGAGGCTCCGCGACGCGCTCCATCGGACGCGAGCGCAGCGACTCGTCGCCGGTCAGCTCGAAGCGGCCCTGCTGGCCGGCGAGGATCCCCGGGAGGAGTCGCATCAGCGTGCCGGCGTTGCCGCAGTCGATCGCCTCTTTCGGCGCGACGAGGCCGCGGAGCCCGCCGCCGAAGACACGCAGCGTGTCCGTGTCGGCCTCGTAGACCCGGATTCCCAGCGCGCGGATCGCGGCCAGCGTCGCCTCCGTGTCGTTCGAGCGACCGAAGCCGGCGATTCGCGTCTCGCCGTCGGAGATCGCCCCGAGCAGCAGCGCGCGGTGGGACAGCGACTTGTCTCCGGGGACGCCGATGTGCCCGTGGACGGCCGCCGTGGGCGCGATCTTCACAGCTCGTCCTCGAGCACGGGCGCGACGACGACGCCGTAGCCCTGCTGCTCGAGGAGCGCCGCCGCGCGGGCTGCCTCCTCCTCCCCGGCGACGAGGATCGCGACGGTGCCGCCGCGCTCGCTGGAGAGGTGCTGGAGGTCGAAATCGGCGATGTTGATCCGCTCGGCGCCGAGCGCCTGCGCGATTCCCGCGATCACACCCGGCCGGTCGGGTATGTGAACACGCAGCCGCTGGAGCTGGCCGGCATCCTCGTAGGCGGTTTCCAGGAGTCGGCGCCGATTGACGGAGGCTTCGCCGATCCAGCGCGCGAGGAAGCCTGCGTCGCCGGCCGCCAGCGCCGCTTCGACCTGCTCCACGCGGCGCCGGTGCTCGGCGAGCGAGGCGGCGAGTGCCTCACGATTCTCGAGGAAGATGTCGACCCAGATGCGCGGGTTCGCACCCGCGACCCGCGTCATGTCGCGCAGCGAACCTCCCGCCGCCGCCAGCGGCTCGTGCCCGTCGATGCGGGAGTCCCCGGCCTGGTTCAGAAGCACGTTCGCCAACGCGTGCGGCAGATGGCTCGTAACCGCGACGAGGCGATCGTGCGCCTCGGGGTCGATCGCGACGGGCACCGCGCCGAGCGCCGAGACGAACCCGTGCAGCACCTTGAAGCTGTTCGGGTCGGTCGAGGCGACCGGAGTGAGGAACCACGTCGCCCCGTCGAACAGCTCGGCCGTCGCCCACTCCGGCCCGCGCGCCTCGGAGCCGCAGATCGGGTGCCCGCCCACGAACCTGCCGACGCCCGTCACCGCCTCGCACACGCCGCCCTTCGTCGAGCCGACATCGGTGACCGTGCAGTCCGGCCCGCTCGCAGCGAGCACCGCGCGCACCTGCGCCGGCAGCGCGGTGACCGGTGCAGCGACGACGGCGAGCTCCGCGCCGGCGAGGGCTGCCTCGAGATCGGAAGAGGCTTCGACGGCGCCGCGCTCGGCCGCCGTGGCCAGGTGCGCCGGGTCGAGATCCCAGCCGACGACACGTTCGACCCCCGCGCGGCGCGCGGCAAGCCCAATCGACGCGCCGATCAGGCCCGTGCCGACAACGGCCAGAGAGCGGACGACGGCCATGGACTCCTACCTTCGCATCAGCTCGGCCACGCGAAATGCGAGGTCGAGCGACTGCCGTGCGTTGAGGCGCGGGTCGCAGAGGCTCTCGTAGCGGGTCGTCAGCTCTTCCTCGAGCACGGCCGCCGAGCCGCCGAGGCACTCGGTCACGTCTTCGCCGGTGAACTCGAGATGGACGCCGCCGGGCCAGACGTCTTCTTCACGACAGACGGCGAAGAAGGCGACGACCTCGTCCATGATCGCGTCGAAGCTCCGCGTCTTGATCCCGGACGCCGTCCGGAAGATGTTCGCGTGCATCGGGTCGCACGCCCAGACGACGGGCTGCTCCGCGTCGCGCACGGCGCGCAGGATCGGCGGCAAGGCCTCCGGGAGCGACTCGGCGCCCATCCGGACGATGAGTGTCAGCCGGCCGGGGATGCGGAGCGGGTTCAGCTTCTCGGCGAGCTCGAGGATCTCCTCGGGGGTCGCGGTCGGCCCGACCTTGACTCCGAGCGGGTTGTGCACGCCCGCGAAGAACTCGGCGTGGGCGCCGTCGGGCTGCCGCGTGCGCTCGCCGATCCAGAGCATGTGCGCGGAGCAGTCGTACCAGTCCCCGGTGAGCGAATCGCGCCGCGTCAAGCCTTCCTCGTAGTCGAGCACGAGGCCCTCGTGGCTCGTCCAGACATCGACCTGGTGGAGCTGAGGCGCGTGCGCGAGATCGATGCCGCAGGCCCGCATGAAGCTGATCGCCCGCTCGATCTCCGCGGCGACGACCTCGTAGCGCTGTCCTTCCGGGGCGCTCGCCACGAACTCCTGGTTCCACATCTGCACCTGCGTCAGGTCGGCGAAGCCGCCCTTCGTGAACGCGCGAAGCAGATTGAGCGTCGCGGCGGACTGGTGGTAGGCCTGGACCATCCGCGCCGGGTCGGAGGTTCGCGCCTCCGGCGACGGCTGGTCGTCGTTCACCATGTGCCCGAAGAAGGACGGCAACTCGTCGTCTCCGACGCGCTCGACCGGCTCGGATCTCGGCTTTGCGAACTGCCCGGCGATCCGGCCGACCTTCACGAGCGGCAGCGCCGACCCGTAGATCATCACCACCGACATCTGCAGCAGGATCTTCAGCTTCTCGCGAATCGAGACCGCCGTGAAGTCGCGGAACGACTCGGCACAATCGCCCGCCTGGAGCAGGAAAGCCCGGCCGGCGGCGACCTCGCCGAGCGCCGCCTGCAGGTCGCGCGCCTCGCCCGCGAAGACGAGCGGCGGCAGAGCACGAAGCCGCTCGAGCGCGGCCTCGGCGTCGGCAGCATCGGGCCACTCGGGCTGATGCAATGCGGGGTGTCCACGCCAGCTCGAAGGCGTCCAGGTGGCGGGGGTCACGGCCATCGCGCCAGTGTAGTTGCGGGTATCCAGGCCGGTCCCTATCGTTCCGCCACCCATGCGCATCTTCTCCGGCATCCAGCCCACGGGCGACAAGACGCTCGGCAACCTGATCGGCGGCTTCCGCCAGTACGCCGCCACACAGGAGCGCGGCGAGGGCTTCTTCTGCATCGTCGACCTGCACTCGATCAGCGTCAGACTACGACCCCCAGGACTTCCATGAGCAGACGCTCGACCTGGCGGCGATCCTGTTCGCAACCGGCCTCGATCCCGACCGCGCCAGCGTGTTCGTGCAGAGCCACGTGGCCGCGCACGCCGAGGCCGCGTGGCTGCTCGGCTCGGTCACGAGCTACGGCCAGCTCGGCCGGATGACGCAGTTCAAGGACAAGGCCGACGCGCACGAGTTCGTCTCCGCCGCGCTCTTCACGTATCCGGTGCTGATGGCCGGTGACATCCTGCTGTACCAGACCGACATCGTCCCGATCGGCGACGACCAGCGCCAGCATCTCGAGCTCGCCCGTGACGTGGCCGCGCGCTTCAACTCGCGGTTCGGCGAGACGTTCAAGATCCCGGAGGGCGTCTACCCCGAGGTCGGTGCGCGGATCATGGACCTGCAGGAGCCGACGAAGAAGATGTCGACGACCTCGGGCACGCCGCAGGGCACGGTCCGGATCCTCGACGACCTCGACGTGATCCGGAAGAAGTTCAAGTCTGCGGTGACGGACTCGGGTTCCGAGGTCCGCCGCGCCGCAAGACAAGCCCGGCGTCACCAACCTGATCGACATCCTCTCCTCGCTCACGGGCGAGACCGCGGAGGCGATCGAATCGCGCTACGAGGGCGCCGGCTACGGCCAGTTCAAGACCGACGTCGCCGAGGCGGTCGTCGAGGCCGTGACCCCGATCCAGGAGCGCTACCGCGAGCTGCGCGCCGACCCGGGCGAGCTCCAGCGGCTGCTGGCGCGCGGAGCCGAGAAGGCACGGGAAGTGTCGGCGCCGACGCTCGAGCAGATGTACGAGCGGATGGGCTTCGTCAGGAGCGAGACGGACCGCTGAGTCGGAGCTGCTCGACCTCGTCGGCCGAGAGCTCGCGCCATTCGCCCGGTGCGAGCCCGTCGACGCCAAGACCCGCGTAGATGCTCCGGTGCAGCCGCCGGACGCGGTAGCCGACCGCGTCGCACATCCGCCGCACCTGGCGGTTCCGGCCCTCGTGGAGGACGAGCTCGAAGCGCGCCGCACCGAGCCTGCGGACGCGCGCCGGTGACGTCGGCCCGTCCTCGAGCTCGACGCCCTCGGCGAGCCGCCGCAGCGCGTCGTCGGTCGGCTCCTTCCAGGTCTCGACCTCGTAGACCTTCTCGACGCCGTAGCGGGGATGTGCGAGCCGGTGCGCGAGCGGGCCGTCGTTCGTCAGCAGTAGGGCGCCGGTGGTGTCGACGTCGAGCCTCCCGACCGGGACGACGCGGGACTCGTGGCCGACGAGCGAGACGACGGTGGGCCGGCCCTGCGGATCGCTCGCCGTCGTGACCACGCCGGCGGGCTTGTGCAGGAGCACGTAGCCCAGCTCCTGCTTCGCGACCTGCTCTCCGTCCACCTCGACGACGTCGCGTGACTCCACGAAGGTGTTCAGCTCGCCCGGCTCGCCGTTCACACGCACGCGGCCGGCCTTGATCAGCTCGTCCGCCTTGCGGCGCGAAGCGACACCGGCTCGGGCGAGGAATGCGTTCAGGCGCATGACCTGTGTAGTGTGCCGCGCGGTGCGCGACCACTCCGCCGACGTCGACCGCCTGGCCGACCTCCTGGTCGGCTTCGGCGCGAACCTGCAGCCCGGTCAGATCCTCGGAGTCACCGCCTACCTCGGGATGGAGGACGCGGCGCGCGCCGTCGCACGCGCCGGCTACAAGCACGGCGCGAAGTACGTCGACGTCTTCTGGTGGGACCAGCTCGTCAAGCGCGCAGCGACTGGAGTTCGCGGACGACGAGACGCTCGACTACATCCCGCCGTGGATCGAGCAGCGCATGCAGTGGCTCTCGGACGAACGAGCCGCGCGCGTGACGCTGACCGGGACGAGCGCAGGCGTCTTCGACGGCATCGACCCGGCGCGAACGGGCCGTGACTCGCTCCCGTACGTCTCCGCCGTCCCGCGCATCGTGAACGACCGGACGACGAACTGGACCGCGGGCCCGTGCCCGAATCCCGGCTGGGCCGAGCGCGTGCACCCGGAGCTCGAGCCCGAGGCAGCGCTGGACAAGCTCTGGGAGGAAGTCACGTACGTGCTTCGGCTGGACACGGAGGATCCGGTCGCGGCCTGGCGCGAGCGGATGAAAGCTCATCGTCGCGAGCGCGGACCGAATGACGGATCGCCGCTTCGACTCGCTGCACCTGAAGGGCGACGGCACCGACCTGACGATCGGCCTGATGCCGAGCTCGAAGTGGCTCGGAGCCGACTTCTCGACGGCCGACGGGATCACGCACTACCCGAACCTTCCGACCGAGGAGGTCTTCACGACTCCCGATCCGGAGCGGGTCGACGGCCACGTCTCGGCGACGATGCCGCTCGAGCTCTACGGCTCGTACATGAACGGGATCCGGATCGAGTTCGAGGGTGGACGCGCCGTCAAGGTCGACGCCGACGAGGGCGCGGACGCGCTTCGGGCCACCGTTGCGAAGGACGACGGTGCCTCACGGCTCGGCGAAATCGCCCTCGTCGACAAGGAAGGCCGGATCGGGCCGCTTCGCACGGTCTTCTACGAGACGCTGCTGGACGAGAACGCCGCCAGCCACATTGCGCTCGGGAACGCCTACACGTTCCCGGTCGAGGACGAGGCCGACCGCGAGCGCGTGAACAAGAGCGGCATCCATGTCGACTTCATGATCGGCTCGAACGAGCTCGACGTGGACGGGATCACGCGCGACGGCGACCGAGTACCGGTGCTGCGCGGCGGGGCGTGGCAGATCTAGGACGTGGGGAACCCACTGGTTCCCCCACGAGCCCCTCCTTCTTCGCTTGCACGCGTAAGCCGACTGCTGCGCTCCCGGCGGGCAAAGACTGGCTCCGCGCAAGTGGCCTGACGCACCGAATCATCGGCTCATTCGTAGACTCGCCACTGCGAATCTCGGATGACGCCGGTAACGCTCTGAGTTCGGTTTACCTCGCGCTCTCAGATCGGCCGCTGAGCTCGCCGGATGCGCTCAGGGACCTTCGAACAGCCCGCAAGGGATGGCACGCTCACGCAGCGACTCCGCGTACGCGAAAGAGATCACTGTCTTTCGCGAAGACGACGAGACGCGGCGTGATCTAGGCCGTCTTGCCGACTGCGACCGCGTGCAGTCGCTCGCGAATCTCCGCCGCGGAGTCGCCGAGGTCGTCGAGGCGCGGCAGCTCGGCGACGCTCTCGAGCCCGAAGACGCGCTCGAAGAGCGGAGTCGTGCGGTAACGCACGGCCCCGCCGGGACCGTCGTCACGGCCGGCTTCCGCGATCAGCCCTCGCTCGAGCAGGCCGGCGACGGCCGAATCGGCGGCGACACCGCGGATTCGGGCGATCTCCGGCCGGCTGCACGGGCCGAGATAGGCGACGATCGAAAGCGTCTCGAGCGCGGCCTGCGAGAGCCCTCGCTCCACCGGCCGCTCGAACAGACGCGCGCACGCGGCCGCAGCCTCGCGCGACGCGCGGAACGCGTAGCCGCCCGCGACGTGCTCGAGCACGATCCCACTCCGCCCCTCACGGAAGCGATCCGAGAGGAGGCCGAGCGCGAGCTCGACCCGCTCCGAGTCGTCGTCCGCGGCCTGTGCCAGCTCCTCGGCCGACAGCGGCGCGGAGGCGACGACGAGCAGCGCCTCGACGGTCCGGGCGAGCTGGTCGAGCGGATTCGCGGTGATCAGGCGGAGCGGGCGATCCATTCGCTACCTCTTTCGTTGTCGGGACGCGAAACCCTTATCGGGCTGAACGGCGCTGCTTGCTCCAGAGCGATCTCCCCCGTCTTGCGCAGCTCGAGCAGCGCGAGGAAGGCGACGGCCTGGTCGACGCGCGACAGCGAGCCGACCTCGGTGTCGAAGTCGAAACGGCTGCGGCGTCGCAGCACGGCGCGGAATCGCTCGAGGAACTGCGCGACCGGCGGGAACCGAAGCGCCATGTGGGCGAGAGAGACCTGCGCAGGCGGCTCGGCGAGCAGCCGGAGGGTGGCCGCGAGCTGCTGCGGGTCCTGCGCGGCGAGCTTCCGCTCCGGCTGTGGTGCGAGCGGTGCAGGACCGACGCGGAAGAAGCGGTCGCGCTCGCCTGCCAGCCGTTCTGCCAGCCAGGTTGCCGCCTCTTTCATCCGGCGGTACTCGGCGAGCCGGCGCGCAAGCTCCTCCGCTGCCTCCTCCGGCTCGAGCTCGGCGAGCTCGGCATCCTCGTCCGGGAAGAGCGCTCGCGCCTTGAGCTCGAGCAGTGCGGCGATCAGGACGAGGAACTCGCCGCAGGCCTCGAGGTCGAGCTCCTCCCGCTCGGCCAGCCGCTCGACGAAGGCGATGACGATCGCCGCCATGTCCACGTCGGCGGGCTCCAGCTCCTCCTTCAGGAGCAGCGTGAGCAGCAGATCGAAGGGACCCTCGAACGCATCGAGGTCCAGCTCGAGTTCGCGGACGACAACCATTGCCTCGCCCGAGGCTAGCGGCGTGGTCGGACGCGGCCGCGCGGGACAGCCATCGTCGGCCGTGGCTCCGCTTTGGGCTCGCGGCGACGACGACGCCGGCGGCGGTCACCGCCGCGGAGCAGCTGCCACCAGATGAAGAACGCGAGGGAGAGGACGAAGAGGATCGCAGCCACCCAGGCGTTCACACGCAGGCCGGCGATCTCCTCCGAGGGATCGATCCGAAGCGTCTCGAGATAGAAGCGGAAGCCTGTGTACAGCACGATGTACAGGGCGAAGAGCGCCGGCGGGCGAAAGCGGAAACGGCGGTCGAGGATCAGCAGCAGAGCCGCAGCGCCGAGGCACCACAGTGCCTCGTAGAGGAACGTGGGGTGAAAGGTCTCGTTGAAGAGGAATTCGTCGGGCCGGCGCGCAGAGTCGATCTCGAGGCCCCACGGCCGGCTGGTCGGCTCGCCGAAGAGCTCCTGGTTCCACCAGTTGCCGACGCGGCCGATCGCCTGGGCGACGAGGAGGCCCGGGGCTGCCGCGTCCAGCAGCGCAGCCACGCTCGCCCCGGCTCGGTGGGCGATGAACCCGCCGACGAGAACGCCGCCGGCGATGCCACCCCAGATCCCAAGACCGCCTTCCCACACTGCAAAGGGGCCCCACCACTCGTCCGGCACCTCGCTCCAGCTCGTGGCCAGGTGGTAGAGGCGCGCGCCGACGATGCCGGCGCCGACGCCCCAGACGGCGACGCGGAAGATGAGATCCCAGTCACCACCGCGCGCAACCCAGCGGCGCCCGGTGATCCAGATGCACGCGGCGATGCCGGCCAGCAGCATCAGGCCGTACATGTGGATCGTCAGCGGCCCGAGGTCGATCGTGCCGGACGAAGGCGAAGGGATGGAGGCAAGGAACGTCAAGGCAGACCGCATTCTGCCGAGACTCGCAGACGGAGCGCGCTAGAGCAGTATCTGGAGCGCTAGCTCAGGGGAACAGCCGTTCCGCAGTAGATCGATCGCGTAGTGCAGGTCCACGTCCGCCCGAGCCGCCAGCAGCGAGGCGGCCGTCGCCTCGTACCCTGCCCGCTCGAGCTCCTCGGAGCGCCAGCGAGCGATCCGCTCTTGCTCCGTCTCAGTTCTGGTGAGTTCAGCCGCAGCCATGGTGCCCTCCGGTCGTGTTACCCCTACTTCGTCCACTAGAGCCAAGAGGTTGTCCC
The DNA here is from genome assembly GCA_963847255.1 of uncultured Gaiellaceae bacterium. Classification (GTDB taxonomy): domain Bacteria; phylum Actinomycetota; class Thermoleophilia; order Gaiellales; family Gaiellaceae; genus Gaiellasilicea. Next base: position 15,733 of record CAWJYW010000027.1, on the reverse strand, counting down.
CCTGAAAGGGGATTGGGATGAAGCTTCAGTAAGGCTTTTGAAAAGCCGTATCGGGTCTTAAGTTTTTCTCAGGTTCCTCTCAGAACGCTCTTAGGCCGAGCCGCAACCCTGGTCAGCAGTTGCCTCTACCAGACCAAGGAGTTGCAGAGTGGCCGATTCAAGCCGTTTGAAAGCCGTCGAAGCCGGCACCGACCGTGATGCGGTCGAGAGCGCGGTCTTCGAGATCAAGCGCGTCATCGCCGGGCAGGACGAGATGCTGGAGCGGGTCTTCGTCTGCCTCCTCGCAGGCGGACATCTCCTGATCGAGGGAGTCCCCGGCCTCGCGAAGACGCTGACCATCAAGACCGTCGCGGAGGTGATCGGTGGAACCTTCCAGCGGGTCCAGTTCACTCCGGATCTCGTGCCGTCCGACCTCGTCGGCACGCGGATGTACCGCTCCGGCAAGGACGAGTTCGACACCGAGCTGGGGCCGGTGTTCTGCAACTTCCTGCTCGCGGACGAGATCAACCGTGCCCCGGCCAAGGTGCAGTCGGCCCTCCTGGAGGTGATGCAGGAGCGGCAGGTGACGATCGGCAAGGAGACACACGCCGTGCCGTCGCCGTTCCTCGTCATGGCGACACAGAATCCGATCGAGTCCGAGGGCACCTATCCGCTCCCCGAGGCCCAGGTCGACCGCTTCATGCTGAAGGTGCTGGTCGACTATCCGGAGCCGGCCGACGAGCTGACGGTGATCGAGCGCGCGCTCGCCGATCCGGTCACGGTCGAGCAGCTGCTCTCGGTCGAGCAGCTCGCGGAGCTGCAGGCTGCTGCCCGGCGGATCTACGTCGATCCGGCGTGCTCGCGGTACGCGCTCTCGATCGCCCTGGCCACGCGGCGGCTGGCCGAGGCCGGCCTGGAGGAGCTCGCCTCCTACGTCGACTACGGAGCCAGCCCGCGCGGTCCGATCAACCTCGTCGTCGGCGCGCGTGCCCTCGCGCTCCTGCGCGGCCGCCGCTACGTCCTGCCGCAGGACGTCCGCGAGCTCGCCAAGGACGTGCTCCGGCACCGGATGGTGCTGAGCTACGAGGCGCTCGCCGAAGGCGTCGACGCCGATCGGATCCTCGACCGCGTGCTCGAGACGATCGCGGTGCCGCAGCTCGATCTGGCGCGGCAGGACGTCGCATGAGCACCGCACACGCCCTTGGTCCGGCCCGCACGCCGGGCCGTCCTGGCCCCGGCCCACTTCCGGGTGCGCTGTTGCGGAAGGTGAACCTCGTCGTGCGGCGGCGGATCGACGGCCTGCTGGCGGGCGACCACCGCTCGTGGGCGCTCGGCGACGGCGCCGAGCTCGCCCAGGTGAGGCCGTACGTGTCCGGTGACGACGTGCGACTCATCGACTGGAACGTGACGGCTCGGACCGGCGAGCCGCACGTTCGCGTCAACGTGGCCGAGCGGGCAGTCGAGACGTGGCTGCTGCTCGACACCTCCGCGTCGATGACCTTCGGGACGGCCGACCGGCGGAAGTGGGACGTCGCGGAAGGCGTCTCGCTCGCAGTCGGCAACTTCGCCGTCCGCCGAGGCAACCGTCTCGCAGTCACCACCTTCGGCGACCGGAACCCCTTCGCCTCGCCGGCCCGGCAGGGTAACCGCGGGCTCCTGGCCCTCCTCCTCGCCCTGAGGCGAGAGCCCGATCTCGAGCCCGCCGGGCCGACGTCACTCGGGACCGCGCTCAGCCGCCTCGGTCGGCTGGCTCGTCGCCGCGCGGTGATCGTCGTCGTCTCCGACTTCCGAGGCCCGCGCGACTGGCGCCCTCGCCTGCTCCAGCTCGCGTCACGCCACGACGTGGTCGCGATCGAGATCCGCGACCCGCGCGAGCAGGAACTCCCGGACGTCGGCGACCTCTGGCTCGTCGACCCGGAGTCGGGCAAGCAACTCCGGGTCGATACGCGCAGCCGGAAGCTGCGGGAGCGCTTCGGCGCCGACGCCGCGGCCGAACGCGAAGAGCTCGCCCGAGAGCTGCGCTCGCTCGGAGTCGCCCACCTGACCCTCTCCACCTCCGGCGACTGGCTGCGACGCCTCGTCGGGTTCCTGCAGACCGAAGGGAGGCGACGATGAGCTTCGCCTGGCCGATTGCCCTCACCGGCCTCGCGCTCGTGGCGCTGGCCCTGATCGCCTACCTCGTCGCGCAGCGGCGGCGCAGGCGTTACGTCGTCCGCTTCACCAACCTCGACCTGCTCGAGAACGTGGTCGCCGACTCACCGCGCTGGCGACGCCACATCCCGGCAGCGCTCACGTTGCTCGCGCTCAGCGCCCTGGTGGTCGGCATGGCCCGGCCTCAGGTCGCCGTGGCGGTGCCGCGTGAAGAGGCGACCGTGATCCTGGCGATGGACAGCTCGGGCTCGATGACTGCGACCGACGTCGAGCCCGACCGGATGACGGCTGCGCGGGAGGCTGCGAGCTCGTTCGTCGACGGGCTGCCCGACGGCTTCCGCGTCGGCGTCGTCTCCTTCTCCAACGAGGCCGACGTCGTCGTCCCGCCGACCGACGACCGCGACGAAGCCCTGCGCGGCCTCAGCGCGCTCCGGGCCGACAACGGCACCGCTCTCGGCGACGCCATCGCCCGCTCGGTCGACCTCGGCGTCACGAGCCTCGACGAGCAGCTGGCCGCGAACAGCGAGCGAGACGCCCGTCGTCGTCCTGCTGCTCTCCGACGGCGCGAACACGACCGGTGACTACGAGCCGCTCGAGGCCGCGCAGAAGGCAAAGGATGCCGGCGTCCCGGTCTACACCGTTGCCCTCGGCACCGATGCGGGCACCGTCCAGGGCCCCGACGGCTACGGCGGCATCCGGACGATCCGCGTCCCGCCCGACCCGGAGACCCTCTCCCAGGTGGCGGAGCTGACCGGCGGCAAGTTCTTCGAGGCCGCCGACCAGGACGCCCTCGAGAGCGTCTACGACGAGATCGGCTCGCAGGTCGGGGTCGAGCACGAGCAGCGTGAGCTGACCGTGTTCTTCACCGCCGCCGGCGCTGCCCTCCTGCTTCTCGGCGGTGCGCTCTCGACGCTCTGGTTCGGACGAATCCCCTAGCCCACGACCCGAAGGGAGGTGATGAACATGGAGGAGAAGGCCCGCGACTTCAACCCGCGACTGCTGCTCGTTGCCCTCGCGGCGATCTTCGCAGCAGCCTCGATCTGGGCGGCGACCGCACTGGCCGCCGGCGGCTCGTCCCCAGCGAGCGAGCCGGCGGCGAGCAACGACCCGGTCGCCGCCTACGTCCAGGACGACAACGGCAACGCAGCCACTCCGGGCGACTGCCCGAACGACGGCAGTGGCTCCGGCAGCTCCGGCGGCAGTTCCGACTCGAGCGGTACGAGCTCGAGCGACTTCTAACCGCCGGTCAGAGGTCCGGGGCGTAGGCAGCGCCCCGGACTCTTACTCTCTTCAGAAGCGACTCTTAGGGCACGATCAGGTTCGGCCCCTACCGTCGGTTCATCACTCACTCGAAAGGAGCCGACATGCATACCGAGCTGAACCGAAGAGACGTGCTGAAGACGATCGGAGGCGCCGGCCTCGCCGCCGTCTTCGGCGCCCGTGCGCTGGACTTCCTCGGCGACGACGCGCAGGCGGCGACCACCTGCCTCCTCACACCCGAGGTGACCGAGGGGCCGTACTGGGTCGAGACCTCCCTCACCCGCCGCGACGTTCGTTCGGGGAAGGCGGGCCTCCCGCTCGTTCTGCGCTTCACGATCCTGAACGCGAAGACGTGCAAGGTGATCAAGAACGCCGACGTGGAGATCTGGCACTGCGACGCCCTCGGCAACTACTCGGCCGTGAACGGCGCCTCGAGCCGCTTCCTCCGCGGCCACCAGAAGTCGAATGCGAGCGGGAAGGCGGAGTTCCTGACGATCTTCCCCGGCTGGTACCGCGGCCGCACGCCGCACATCCACATGAAGGTCTACGTCGGCGGCAAGGAGGTCCACACCGGGCAGATCTTCTTCAACGAGAGGATCACGGCGGCCGTGTACAAGCAGGCTCCCTACGCCGGCCGCGGCACGTACGACACGCCGCACTCGCGCGACAACATCTACGAGCAGGCGGGTGGCTCGGCCGCGGAGGTGAAGCTGGCGAAGCGCTCCGGCGGCTTGAAGGGATACGTCGGGACGATCGCGATCGGCATCGTGACCTAGCCCATCAGCCTGCTCGCCCGGCCAGTGGTGGGATCGCCGATGCGAGCCCACGATGTAGAGGGTGATGAGACTTCTGCGATTCCGATCGCTGATCGTCCCTGTGGCGCTTGCTGTCACGGTCCTCGTCGCCGCGGCGCAGCCGGCTTCCCCGGCAACGGCACCCACGGCAACGTGCGAGCAGATCGCACTCCACCTCCGTTCCGGCAGCGAAGACGGCTACCGGATCGTGCTGGGAAGGGTCGGTATTCCTGACGAGGAGCACACGAGCCGACGCGCTTCCCGCAAGCGCGACCCCGCGTGGCCGTACTTCCGCCGGGTCGGGCTCGTCGTTCGCGGCGGCACCTCCCCGGTCACGATCAGCGTGCCCGAGGGCTGGCGCGACCGCGTCGCGATCTCCTGGGGCAACACGCCTGCCGTCAGCTCGCTGCAGATCGCGTCCTGCGGAGTATCCGTCTCGAAGCCGTGGAACGCGTATGCGGGCGGGTTCCACCTCCGCTCGCGCTCGGATTGCGTGCCGCTCGACATCCGGGTCGGCGGGCGCAGCACGACCGTCCGCCTCGGCGTCGGCCGGGCTTGCGGCGCCGGCCACTAGACCGGCGCCGCACTCCACAGCTTCAGACGGCGACGATCAGGACGGACTTGAAGGTGTGCACCCTCGCGCAGTCCGTGTACGGGAAGCCGTCGTAGACGCCGAGCGAGTACCGGCCGGCCTTCGGGAAGACGACCCGAGCGCGGTAGGAGCCGACGCGCGCGGTCTTGTTCGCCTTGAAGACGAAGAGCTTGCCGGCGGCGTTGCGGATCCTGACCTCAGGCTTCGCATCGGACATCGGCGTGCGGCCGTGCTGGAGCACGCGGATCGTGACGACCCACGCCTTCCCCGCGGGATGCCCGGCCTTCGGCCTCGAGTCGAGTCCGACGGTCGCCATGCAACCGGCCTGCGCGACGCCTGCGAGCGCGAGTCCGGTGACGACCGTCGCGACCAGGACGAAGAGCTTCTTCATGCGGCCTCCCTCAGATTCGTGACCGTGGCCGGCTCGGGTGCCCGGCGACGCCAGACGGCGACGGTCGCGGTAGCGAGGGCGAGTGCGAGCGCGGCGGCGATCCCGAGGGGCAGGTACGGGAACGAATCGCTGGGCGCGCCGATCTCGACCGGCTTGAACGTGTGCGTCTGAGCACCGCCGTAGGTGCCAAAGCCGTCGTAGACCTCGTACGAGAACGTGCCGGAAGCCGGGAACTTGACGACGGCGCGGTAGACGCCGGTCTTGCCGGTCGGCGTGGCCGTGAAGCTCTTGACGACCTTGCCGCCGCCGTCCCGGATCCGGACGATCGGCACGACGCCGGCGAGCGGCGTCTCACCGTGCTGGAGCACGGTGATGTCGACCGGCCAGGCCTGGTTCGGTTCGAGGCCGGACGGTGGCAGGGAGCTGAGGCCCACGGTCGCCCAGCCGCCGGCACTCGCGGCCGGTACGGCGACAGCGGCGGCCACGGTGAGCACGAGCAGGAGCTTCTTCATGCGGTCCTCCAGAGTGGGGTGACGATGCGAATACACCGCACGTCGCGGATCGGTTCCCTACTCGACGGACTTGGCGAGCGCGACCGCCTCGCCCAGGGTCATGTCGCCCTCGAGCCGCAGCAGCATCGGCCCGCGGTTCCAGAGCAGCACGGTGCCCGCGAGGTAGGTCAGCTCGTCCCGGATCGCGCCGTTCTGGTCCCGGAACATGACGAAGTGCTCGTCACCGGTGACGAAGAGGCCGCGGCTCGCCGTCGATGGACACCTGCCGAACGATCGTGCCGCGGCCGCCGGTCTTCTTGATGAATCCCTCGTAGATCGCGCCGCGCGCCTGCGACAGCACGAGCCGTGGCCGCGACGGATCGCCGTAGATGACCGACACCAGCCCGTCCGGCCGGATGAAGATCTCGTCGGGCTCGCTGCCCAGGTCGAGCACGCGGAAGCCGGAGCGGCGCTCGGCCTCCTCGCGGCTCACGCTCTCGCCGAAGTCGATCCGCTGCGCCTGGACGTCCGGCAGCGTCTCGACCTGCTCGACCGTCGCGCCGCGGATGTGGAAGATCTCGAGGAAGGCGCTGCGGGCGCCCGGAGAGAGCGCGAGCACGCCGGCGAGCACGGCCAGCAGAATCGCGAAGCCGAGCGCGAGCTGCCGCACCGGCCAGCGGCGGGCCGGCCGCCGTTCGAAAGTGGGCTCGAGCACCGGCGTCTCGGGCCAGGCGATCTCGTCCCGGAGCGCGTTGAGGCGGAGCTCGAGCTCAGACACCGGTCGCCTCCAGCTGCTCGCGCAGCCGTCCGAGGGCACGCGAGGTGCGCGACTTGACGGTGCCACGTCGCAGCGACAGCACCTCGCCGGTCTCTTCCTCGCCCAGGTCGAGGAGGTAGCGGCACGAGAGGACGAGCCGGTCGTCGTCGCTCAGCTGCTCCAGCGCCGCCAGCAGCGTCGCGCGCTCCTCGGCGGCGATAGCCCTCCCCTCGGGAGACGGAGCCGCGTCCCCCGAGGGAAGCTCGTGGGCCGCGCGGAGCGTGAGCCCTTCGCGGCGGCCTTCGGCGCGTCGCCGGTTGCGCGCCTCGTTCGCCACGATCGCGAGCAGCCACGGACGCAGCGGCGCGCCGCGGCGGAAGCGCGGCAGCGCCCGCCAGGCCTTCGTCAGCCCGACCTGGGCTGCATCCTCGGCATCGGCCGCGTTGCGGGTGATCAGGTATGCGGTGCGGAAAGCGATCTCCTGGTGGTCGCGGACAAGCGCGGCGAAGGCGGTGGCGTCACCGTCACGTGCACGCTCGACGAGCTCATCCTCTGTCGGTGGTCGGCTCACCACTCGTGGGTCCTACACCACTCGGCGGTTGGGGGTTCCCTCGCCCAAATCCCCGTTGTAACCGGGACGCCGAGGCTGTCACAATCGGAAAGGCAGAGCCGTCGACCCGCTGCCCAGGAGATGGATGACCGACGTTCGGACCGCGGTCGCTTCGACGACCGGCCCCGGATTGGCGTTCGACAACCCGGAGGCCTACATCTCCCGCGACCGGCGGCGGGCGCTGTTCGAGGGCGTCGAGCTGCCGGACCGCGTTCGCGGCGCCGCCCTGTTCGCCGACATCTCCGGGTTCACGCAGCTGACCGAGGCGCTGGCCGAGGAACTTGGGCCACAGCGGGGCGCCGAGGAGTTGACCGCGCGCCTGAATCTCGTCTTCCACGCGATCATCGACGAGCTCGACCGCATGGGCGGCGACGTCATCTCCTTCAGCGGCGACGCGATCACGTGCTGGCTCGACGGAGACGACGGCTCGCGCGCGACGGCCTGCGCACTGGCAATGCAGCAGACGATGGAACGTGTCAGTGAGGTGGTCACGCCCGCGGCGACCCCCGTGCGGCTCGGAATGAAGGTGGCGGTTGCGGTGGGTGCAGCCCGGCGCTTCGTCGTCGGCGACCCGGAGCTCCAGCTGATCGACGTTCTCGCCGGCCGCCTCGTCGACCAGCTCGCTGCGGCCGAGCATCACGCCGGCGAGGGCGAGGTCGTGCTCGAGCAATCGGCGCTCGAGTCGCTTGGCGACCGCGTCGAGATCGCTGAGCGGCGCCTGGACAGCGAGAGCGGACGGACGATCGGCGTCGTCTCAGGGCTGCCCAGTCCAGCTGCCGCGCCTCCCGTTCGCCGGCCCGACGACCCCCTCCCGGAGGAGCTCGTCCGCCCCTGGATTCTGCCGGCCGTCTACGAACGGCTCAGCACCGGCCGAGGTGAGTTTCTCGCCGAGTTGCGTCCGGCAATCCCGGTCTTCGTGCACTTCGCGGGCATCGACTTCGACGAGGACGACGACGCCGCCGCAAAGCTCGATGACTTCGTGCGCCGCGCTCAGCGGATCTGCGCGGAGTACGGCGGCAATCTCCTCCAGATGACGATCGGGGACAAGGGTGCCTATCTGTACGCGGTCTTCGGCTCGCCGCACGCCCACGAGGACGACGGCGCACGAGCCGCCGCGGCCGCGCTCGATCTGCGCGCGCTGGACGGTGTGACCGCCGTGTCGGAGCTGAAGATCGGAATCGCACACGGCCGCCTGCGCAGCGGCACCTACGGCCACGAGATGCGGCGCACCTTCGTCTGCCTGGGGGACGCCGTGAACCTCGCCGCCCGCCTGATGTCCCGTGCGGCTGCCGGACAGGTGTACGTCTCCGAGTCGGCGAAGGAGCTCGCCGGCGCGTCCTTCACCTGGGAGTCGATGCCCAAGCTGACGGTGAAGGGCAAAGCCGAGCCGGTCGCCGTGTACGAGCTGACCGGAACGAGCGGGCGCACCTCGCGGCGGCAAAAGCGTTACGAGCTCGAGATCGTCGGGCGTCAGGATGAGCTCGCGGCCCTCGCGGCCGCGCTCGAGCGCACGCTGGAGCGGAGCCGGAATGTCGTCGGCATCTCAGCGGAGGCGGGGCTCGGCAAGTCGCGTCTCGTTGCGGAGTTCGTCCGCGCGGTCCGCGCCGGCGGCGGCTTCGTCGCGTTCGGCGAGTGCCCCGCGTTCGGCACGAACGCGGACTACTTCGTCTGGCAGGAGATCTGGCGCAGCCTGCTCGGCGTCGACGAGCGGGGAACCGAGGCGGAGCAGAGGGTCGCCGTCGAGCGTGCGCTCGAGCAGGTCGACCCAGCGCTCGTGCAACGCGCGCCGCTGCTCGGACCGCTGCTCGGGATCACGATTCCCGAGAACGACCTCACGAGCTCGTTCGACGCCAAGCTGCGCAAGACGTCGCTCGAAGGCCTGCTCGCGGACTGCCTGAGGGCTCGCGCAGCCGAGGAGTTCGTCGTGATCGCGCTCGAGGACTGTCACTGGATCGGCCCGCTGGCGCACGACCTGCTGACCGCCCTCGTCCGCGCCAGTGCAGCGCTGCCGGTGCTGTTCGTGCTCGCCTACCGGCCGGCGGCCGCACCGGGCGGCGGCCTCGGGCTCGAGCAACTGCCGGAGTTCGTCGAGCTCCAGCTCGGCGAGCTCGAGCCGGACGAGGGAGAGCAGCTCGTCCGCTCCAAGCTGGCGCAACTCTTCGGCGCCGGAGCTGACGCGTCGCCTGCACTCCTGGAGCTCGTCCTGGCGCGCTCGCAGGGCAACCCGTTCTACGTCGAGGAGCTCCTCAACTACGTCCACGGACACGGCGTCGACCCCCAGGATGAGGCGGCGCTTCGCGATCTGGAGCTGCCGGAGAGCCTGCACAGCCTGATCCTGAGCCGGGTGGACACCCTGGGCGAGGCGCCCCGCCGGACGCTGAAGGTCGCGAGCGTGGTCGGAAGATCGTTCCTCGCACCGGCGCTCCCGACCATCTATCCCGAGCTGGGGACACCGACGGACGTCGGCGCGCACCTCGCCACCTTGCGCGCGCTCGACCTGATCGCGCTCGACCGGGACGACGAGCAGTCCTACATCTTCAAGCACGTCGTCACCCAGGAGGTCGCGTACGAGAGCATGCCGTTCTCGATCCGCGCGATGCTGCACGAGCGCGTCGGCGGCTACATCGAGGAGACGGAGGCGGACAGCATCGGCCTTCAGCTCGATCTGCTCGCACACCACTTCTGGCACAGCGAGAACCTGGAGAAGAAGCGCGAGTACCTCGTGCGGGCCGGCGAGGCGGCCGAGGCGAGCTACGCGAATGCGGCCGCAATCGACTATCTCGAGCGGGCCGCACCGCTCGTTGCACCGGAGGAGCGAGTCGACCTCATGCTCAGGCTGGGCAGGGTCGTAGAGCTCGTGGGTGACTGGCGCCGTGCCGAGGAGGTCGAGCGCGAGGCACTCGCCACGGCCGGGATGCTCGACGACGCGCGGGCCAGCGCCTGGTGCGAGACGGCGCTCGCCGAGGTGGCGCGGAAGCAGGGTCGATACGACGACGCGCTGAGCCTGCTCGAGCAGGCGGTCGGGACCTTCGAGTCCGTCGGCGACGACAGCGGCGTCGGACAGGTCCAGCACCTGATGGGCACGCTCGCCGCTCAGCAGGGCGACTACCCGAAGGCCGTCGAGAGCTACGAGGCGAGCCTGGTGCTTCGCGAGCGCCTCGACGACAAGGCGGGCATGGCCGGCCTGCTCTCGAACCTCGGCATTGTCGCCGAGTACCGCGGCGACTACAGCGCCTCGCGCGAGTACCACGAGCGCGCCCTCGCGCTCCGGGCGCAGCTCGACGATCGCCGGGCGGTCGCAGTCTCGATGACGAACCTCGGCACGATCGCCGTGCTGGAGCACGACTACGAGCAGGCGCGGGGGTACTTCGAGGAGGCGATGCGCCTGAGCCGCGAAGTCGGTGACCCCTGGATGGTTGCCAACAGCGACAACAACCTCGGCAACGCGACGCGCGGGCTCGGCGACGTTCGCGCGGCGCAACACCACTACGCAGAGAGCCTCCGTTCCTATCGCGAGTACGACGACAAGTGGGCGCTCGCGTTTCTCGTCGAAGACATCGGCCAGCTCGCGGCGATGTGCGGCGAGCCTGCGCGCGCCTTCGAGCTCGTCGGCGCCGCGGACACGCTCCGCGAGGAGATCGGCACCCCTCGGGCTCCTGGGCCGGAGGAGGAGCTGGACCTTCATCTCGCTCCTGCGAAGGCCACGCTCGGCGAGCCGGCCGCGGCCGAAGCGCGTGCTCGTGGACGGGCGCTCACGCTGCCGGACGTGTACGAACTGGCGTTTCGCGCTTGCGATCCGGGACCCGCCGAGGAGTAAGGTTGCCGAATGGTTCGTAACGTTCTGGCAGCTTCGGTTGCCGCTGCTGCCTGCCTCGCGGCCGCGCCCGGAGCTCTCGGCGCGAACATCACGCTGACGCCCGAGGCCGACACGTTCGTGCGCGCGTCGGATCCGGACGCCTCGCACGGCGTCGAAACCTCCTTCGACGTCCACGGCGGCGCCTCGTTCTACGGTTGTGGCACCGGGCCCTCGGTCGGTCTCCTCCGCTTCGATCTCTCGTCGATCCCGGCCGGAGCCACGATCACCAGCGCGAAGCTGGAGCTGACGAGCTTCACGGGCTTCGCCTTCGACGGCGACCCCGAGCATCACGCGAGCTTCGTCCCGGACGACTCCTGGGCGGAAGGCTCCGTGACGTGGAACACACGGCCGGCGGACGGCCTGGTGCCGCAGGCGCCTCCGGCAGAGTGGCTGCTCTTCGGCAGCCCGCTCAGCACCTCGCCGGCAAACCTCGGCGCAGCATCGGCATTCGACAGCACGGGCTGCTTCGGAACCACATCCACCAATCGCACCTTCACCTCGGCGAACCTCGGGACGCGCGTCGGTGCCGAGCGGGCCGGCGACGGCAAGCTCTCCGTGGAGGTCTTCACGATCGCCTGCGGGACGCCGTTCGCGGTCGTTTGTCAGAACGGGCAGCTCGAGCAGTCCTACTTCCTCCGCTACTACAGCAAGGAGCAATCGCTTCTGAATGCCCCGCGGCTGATCGTGGAGTACACCGCGGCGCTCGCCGTGCCGAGCCTGATCCAGGTCGTCTCCACCGGCGGGACCGGTGCGTTCGTGATCGGGCGCGTCGACGGCGCCTCGAACCTCCCGCTGACGCTGACCGCGTCCACAGCCGCGACCTGCACCGCAGGCGCGCTCCCGGGTGGCGGGACGCCCACCGGCGGGCCGGTCTCGGTGACGACGGATGCGGCCGGCTACTTCAGCGCCGCCGTTACCGGCGTGACGCCCGGCGACTTCGTGACCGTTGAGGTCACCGCGCCGTCCGCGACAGGGCCGTCCCCGTGCCTCGTCAGCTCCGGCGACAACGACTTCTGGCCGAAGGCCCTCGCGCTCACCGGCTCGACGCGACGGCACGCGACTTCGTCGACTCGCCCGGCAAGGCACGTTGGTACAAGTTCGCCGTCACTCCCGGCCAGCGCATCCAGATCGGGCTCTCCGGCCTTCCAGCCGACTACGACCTGGCCGTGTTCAAGGACATCGGCCAGGCGTTCGCCGCCCAGCTCGTCCCGGCCGACGCCGCCGATCTGACGAAGCTGAGCGCGGAATACGCGCCGTCCGTCTTCTCCCCCTCGGTCTTCTCGCCCTCGGTCTTCTCGCCGTCGGTGTTCAGCCCCGACGCGTACGCGCCATCGGTGTTCTCACCATCCGTCTTCAGTCCGAGCGTCTTCAGCCCCTCGGTCTTCTCGCCGTCCGTCTTCTCGCCCTCGGTCTTCAGTCCGAGCGTCTTCAGCCCCTCGGTGTTCTCACCGTCGGTGTTCAGTCCGAGCGTCTTCAGCCCCTCGGTCTTCTCCCCCTCGGTCTTCAGCCCGAGCGTGTTCAGCCCGGACGAGATCGCGCGGGCGTTCTCGAGCGCGCAGACACGGAGCATCATCGGCGTCTCGGCGACGCAGGGCACGGGCGACGAGTCGGTCGTCGTCAACTCCTGGAACAACACCGGCAGCTTCTACGTGCGGGTCGGCAGCAAGGGCGGCGCGTTCGACACGGGCAGCCAGTTCACGGTGTCCGTCTCGAAGGGTGCGACGAGCTGCGCCGGCGTGACGGACACGACGCTGACGCCGCGGGCGGCCGCTCCCGGCGCCGGGCTCGCGACCGTGATCCTCACCGACTCCTCGAGGCTTGCGCTCGGGACGACGGTGCCGGGCGGCGGCACGCTCGGGAGCAAGCTCGCCTCGTTCGCCGCCAGGCCCGAGATCGACGGTGTCGTCGTCGACGTTGCGGGCGACCCGCGCGTCACGGCGCTGAAGCAGCAGGCGGCGAGCAACGCGGCCTGCCCGTTCGCCCAGAATCTGGTCGCCGAGGAGATCAAGGGCATCGTCGACTCGTACCGCCCGGCGAATCCCGGCCTCCGGTACGTCGTCATCGCCGGCGGCGACAACGCGATCCCGTTCTTCCGCTACCCGGACCAGAGCCTCCTCGGCCAGGAGTCGGGCTACGTCCCGCCGGTCAGGAGCGACTCGCCGTCCGACGCGAGCCTGCGCAACGACTTCGTCCTCAGCCAGGACGCCTACGGAGCCGAGACGCTGATCTCGGTGCGCACGAGCGCGTTCCCGGTGCCCGGGCTGGCCGTCGGCCGGCTCGTGGAGACGCCGTCCGAGATCGCCGGGCTCCTGGACGCCTACACCCTCGCAGGCGGCGTCGTCGCGCCGGGCTCGTCGCTGGTGACGGGCTACGACTTCCTCGCCGACGCTGCCGCCGCGGTGCGCACAGAGCTCGAGGCGGGAACGGGCGCAGGCGCCGACCTGCTCGTCACCCCGGCCGACAAGTCACCTCAGGATCCCGCGTCCTGGACCGCCGCTCAGCTCTCGACGAAGCTGCTCGGCAGCCGCCACGACGTGATCTTCCTCGCCGGCCACTTCAGCGCCAACAGCGCCCTCGCGGCCGACTTCACGACGAGCCTGCTCACGACCGATCTGGCGGCCTCGCCCGTCAATCTGGTCAACTCGATCGTCTTCAGCGCCGGCTGCCACGCGGGCTACAACCTCGTCGACGGCGACGCCGTCACGGGCGTGACGCAGCCGCTCGACTGGGCGCAGGCGTTCGCCCGGAAGCGCGCGACGCTGATCGCCGGGACCGGCTACCAGTACGGCGACACCGACTTCCTCGAGTACAGCGAGCGCCTGTACCGCGACTTTGCGCGCCGACTGCGAGCCGGAACGGGCGTCGTCTCGGTCGGCGAGGCGCTCGTGCGGGCGAAGCTCGACTACCTGGCGACGACGCCGGATCTTCGCGGCCTGCACGAGAAGGCACTGCTCGAGACGGCCGTCTTCGGCCTGCCGATGCTCGGCGTGAACATGCCGGCCGGACGAGGCTCCCCGCCGGCTCCGGGAGGCGCGATCACGCCCGTCCCGGTCCCGCCCGGCCCGGCTGCAACCCTTGGGCTGCGGACCTTCGATCTCGCGGTCGCGCCGAGCCTGACGACGAACACGACGACGCTGACGAACGTCCAGAACAACTCTCAGCTGACGGCAACGTGGCTCTCAGGCCCGAACGGTGTCGTGTCGAACCCCGCGGAGCCGGCGCTGCCGCTGGCTGCCGTGAACGTCACGCCCACCGACGCGAGCGTCGTCCTCCGCGGCGTCGGTTTCCGCGGTGGGACGTTCACGGACTCCACGGTCGTGCCGCTGACCGGAGCTCCGACGACGGAATTGCGCGGCGTCCATGCGCCGTTCGTCTCACCGGTCTTCTTCCCGATGCGGCTCTCGAGCGTCAGCTACTTCGGTGCGCTCGGCGGCTTCGGCGGCACGAACCTGCTCGTGACTCCCGCGCAGCACCGCGTTGCGGACGCAACGCTCGGGACGAGCACGCTGCGCAAGTACTCGAACCTCGATCTGCGGCTCTTCTACAGCGGCAACCTGACGAGCGCGGCCCTCTCCGACGCGCCGTCGATCGTGAGCATCGACGCGCAGCCCGCGTCGGGCGGCGTCGACTTCACCGCGCAGGTCGTGGGCGATCCGGCCGCGGCGATCCAGTCGGTCTGGGTCACCTATGCGGCAGGCGCGGGCACGTGGGCGCCGCTCGACCTCGCGCAGTGCGTGGCGCCGCTGCCGGCGGCATGCGGAACCGAGGAGGACTCGAGGCTCTGGACGGGGCGGCTCGCGGTCGCGCCCGCCGACCTGCAGTACGTCGTCCAGGCGGCCAACGGCCTCGGCCTCGTCTCGCTCGACGACAACCGAGGGGCGTACTACCGCCTCGCCGGCACGGTGCAGAACGCGACGACGCTGACGCTCGTGTCGCCGCCGGTCAGCGGAACCTTCGGCGACAGCCCGACCGTCACTGCCGCACTCACCGAGACCGCCGGCGGCGCCGCAATCGCCGGCCGGACGGTGACGATCGCGATCGGCGGCTCGGCCGCGGTCGGCACGACCGGTGCCGACGGTCGAGTCACGATCAAGGTGCCTCTCTCGACGGTGCCGGGAAGCCATCAGCTCGTCGCCTCGTTCGGAGGCGACGCCGGGTACCTGCCCTCGTCCGACGCCGAGCCGTTCGCGATCGCCAAGGCGACAACGAGCCTGTCGGTGTTCCTGCCGTTCCTCGTCGTCACGCCGGGCGGCGCCACCGGGATGGACACGACGCTGACGGCATCGATCGGCGGGAAGAAGCAGCCGCTGCTCCAGCAGACGGTGACGTTCACTCTCTTCCGTCCCGGTGTGACGAAGACGTTCTCCACGATCACCGACTACCTCGGGCGGGCGACGCTCCCGCCGACGGGTCTCAGTCCGGGTCTGTACGTGGTGACCGCATCGTTCGCCGGCGACGCCACCTACACGGCGGCGATTCGCCCCAGCGTGCTGCTCGTCTCGGCCTTCACCGGCTTCTTCTCGCCGGTCAAGAACCCGCCGAACCTGAACCTCGTGAACGCGGGCAGCATCGTTCCGGTCAGGTTCAGCCTCGGTGGATTCCGCGGCTTCGGCATCTTCGCTCCGGGCAATCCACGGGTCGTCACGATCAACTGCACCACCAAGTTGCCGACCGGGCCAAGCGAGAGCGCGACTCCCGCGGGCAGCGCCGGCCTCGTGTACGACAGCAACTCGGACCGGTACGAGTATCGCTGGACGACGAAGAAGATCTGGGCCACAGGGTGCCGGCGGCTCGAGCTGCGACTCGTCGACGGAACCGTGTACGTCGCCGACTTCAAGTTCAAGTAACCGCC
>CAWJYW010000026.1:0-197697 GCA_963847255.1 uncultured Gaiellaceae bacterium | reverse complement strand
CCGCGAGCGTCAGGTTGTCCATCACGGTCAGGTGCGGGAAGAGGTTGAACTGCTGGAAGACCATCCCGATCCGCTGGCGCACGGCCGAGACGTCCGTCCCCTTGCGGGTGATCTCCTCACCCTCGAAGAAGATCCGCCCGGCGTTCAGCGGCTCGAGCAGGTTGACGCAGCGCAGGAGCGTGCTCTTGCCGCTTCCGCTCGGGCCGACGATCGTCAGCACCTCGCCGCTCGCGACCTCGAGGTCGATCCCGTTCAGGACCTCGTTGTCGCCGAAGCTCTTGTGGACGCCGTCGAGCCGGACGACGGGCTCCGTCGTCGCAGGCAGTGCCCTGCTGCTCGGCGAGGGTCCCCGTTACCACTCGGAGACAAGCGTATCGGCTTCGGACGGCGGTCGAGGGCAACCCTGGCCTCCCCCATTCGAGGGAAGCCGGAGAGCCGGAAAGGCTCGATGATCGAAGAGGAGCCCGCGGCGAGAGCCGTGGCCCTGCGAACGCTCAGATATGGACGAACCCGCACGCCTTTCCCCCAGCAACGGCGAGCCGCGTATTCGGCTCGTCTCGGGCACCCCCGCTGCAACCCCGTCCCTCGACTCCTACCGCCGCCTCGCAGACGTCTTCCACGACCTTCTCTCGGAGCAGAGCCTCGACTCGCTGCTCGTCCGGATCGCGGACACGCTCGACGAGATCGTCCCGTACGAGGCGCTGCACATCTACGAGGCCGACGAGCCGAAGCGGCAGCTCGTGCCGGCGCTCGTGCGGAGCGAGTGGTCGCAGGAGATCTACGAGGACGTCTTCCCCTTCGGCGTCGGCATCACCGGCTGGGCGGTCGAGCACCGTGAGCCCGTGCTCTCGAACCAGGCGCACCTCGACCCGCGCGTCGAGTTCGTGCCCGGGACCCCGCTCGAGCCGGAAGCGCTGATCGTCGTGCCGCTGATCGCGCGCGGCGCGCTGAAGGGCACGCTCAACGTCTACCGGATCGGCGAGGACGCGTTCTTCACCCAGGAGGAGTTCGAGCTGGCGAAGCGCCTCGGCGACGCAGCCGCGCTCGCGCTCGACAACGCGCACATCCGTGCGCGGCTCGAGCGTGAAGCCCAGACCGACTCGCTCACCGGGCTCTACAACCACCGTTACTTCCACGAGCGCCTCCGCCGCGAGCTGACCCGGGCGGCGAGCGAGCACGAGAACGTCGCGCTCGTGATGCTCGACATCGACGACTTCAAGAAGGTGAACGACGTCTTCGGCCACGCGGTCGGCGACGACGTGCTGGCCGAGCTCGCCGACCATCTGCGCGCCACCGTCAGGACCAGCGACGTCGTCTGCCGGATCGGCGGCGAGGAGTTCGCCGTGATCCTTCCCGGCAGCCACGAGGAGCAGGCCGTCGCGCTCGCGACCCGCCTCGTGACGCGGCTGGATGCGGTCGCTCGCGACCTCGCCGGCAAGATCTCCGTTTCGATCGGCATCGCCCAGGGGCCGCAACACGCTGCCAATCCGCGCGAGCTCGTCGCCTGCGCCGAGGCCGCGATGATGACGGCGAAGGCGCGCGGCAAGAGCCAGGTCGTCTTCTTCGACGACTCTGCGACCGAGCGGCCGGAGACGGACGAGAGCCGCGAGGACGTCCGCTCGATCGCGCACCTGAAGATGCTCCAGACGCTCGCGGGCAAGCTCAACCGCTCGACCGACGTGCGCGAGATCGGCATGGCGATCGCAAACGAGCTCCGCCAGCTGATCGATTACCACAACTGCCGAATCTTCGTCCGCGACGGCGAGGAGCTGCAGCCGATCGCCTTCCAGGGCGAGCTGACTGCTCCGGACCGCCCCGTGGCCGACATCTTCCGCACCCGGGTCGGCGAGGGCTTCACCGGCCGGGTGGTCGAGACCGGCGAGTCGCTGCTCCTCGACGACGCCTCGACCTGCGAGTTCGCGATCAAGATCGAGGGCACCGCGCAGATCGAGGAGTCGATCATCGCCGTGCCGATGCACTACGGCGCCCGCGTGATCGGCGTCATCGTCGTCTCGAAGCTCGGCCTGAATCAGTTCGACACCGACGACCTGCGACTGCTCGAGGTGCTCGCCGGCCACACCGCGGCCGCGGTCGAGAACGCCAGGCTCTACGAGGTCCAGCGCCGCGAGGCCGAGAGCGCCAAGGCTCTGCTCGAGTTCGGCCGCGACCTTGCCGCTGCCGAAGGCCTCGAGCAAGTGCTCGAGCGGATCGTCGAGGGCGCGCAGCAGCTGATGGGTGCGCCCCACGCCTCGCTCTGGCTCCAGGAATCGACCGGCGGCGACGTCGTCGGCCAGGCAGCGCACGGCTACGAGCTCGGGGCACCGGTCGTCGGCCGCCGCTTTGCGGCGGAGGCGATGCAAGCCGTATCTCGCCCGAACAGGGCCCTACGTCATCTCCCCGGAGGAGTACGCGGCGCTCAGCGACCCACCGGCCGAGAGCTCGGGCTCGTACGTCGTCGCGCCGTTCACCCTCGAGGGACGCTGGGGTGCGATCGCGGTCGCCTTCGCTCTCGACGCTGAGTACGGCGACCGCGAGCTGGAGCTGCTCGGCGGGCTCGCCCACCAGGCAAAGCTCGCGATTGCGAACGCGTCCAGCTTCGCGGGCCTCGAGCGCACGTTCCTCTCGACCGTCGAGGCGCTCGCGAACGCGCTCGAGGCGCGAGACGAGTACACCTCGTCGCACGCGCGCTGGATCACCGACATGGCGATCCGCGTCGGCAGTGAGCTGGGCCTCGACGGCGACACGCTGAAGCGGCTCGAGCTCGGTGCGCTCTTCCACGACATCGGCAAGATCGGCATCCCGAACTCGGTGCTGCTCAAGCCCGGCCCGCTGACCGAGGAGGAGCGCCTCCTGATCGAGACGCACCCCGAGCTCGGTGAAAGGATCATCGCCCCGATCGACCAGCTCCAGGATGTCTGCGGCATCGTCCGCGCCTGTCACGAGCGCTGGGACGGCCAGGGCTATCCGGACCGGAAGGCCGGCGAGGAGATCCCGCTCGAGGCGCGGATCATCTTCGCGTGCGATGCCTTCCACGCGATGACGACCGACCGGCCCTACCGCCGCGCTCTGCCTTCGGACGAAGCGCTGCGCCGGCTGCAGCAGAACGCCGGCTCGCAGTTCGACCCGCGGGTCGTCGACGTCTGCCTGCGCGTGCTCGACACGCCGCCGAACTAAGCCAAGTAACAGTCTGTTACAAGGCTCGGTGGACGCTGCGCGGCACACTGCCGGGCCGAGACGATCCCAAGTAACAGTCTGTTGCTAGGTGCGTTCGGCCAGGAGCAGGTGTGGCGTCCGGACGACGTCGTCCCAGGTGCCGCTCGGCGGCTGGAACCCCGAGAGGTCGCCGCGCACCGCGACGGCGACGAGCACCTCGCCGCCGCGCAGGAACGCGCACACGTCCGCGCCCGCCTCGACGGGCTCGTACGTCGAGGCGAACGCCGCCGGCCGGCGCTCGCGGAGGGCGAGGGCGCGACTGATCAGGTCGAGCTTGGCGGGCGGCTCCGCCGAGGCGAGCAGCCGGCGGCGTAGCTCCCAGTCGACCGGGCGGCGATTGTCCGGGTCGACGAGGGCCAGGAAGGGCAGCTCGTCACCCTGGTAGATGTCCGGCACGCCCGGCGAGGTGAGCTTGAGGAGCGTCAGCGCGAGTGACGCGCGGTCGCCCTGCTCCGCCAGCCGCTCTGCGTAGTCGCCGAGCTCCACGTCGTCGAGGAGGCCGGCCGCGAAGCGCTTCGCTCCTTCCTCCCACTCGTGATCCTGGTCGATCCAGTTCGTGTTCACCTTCGCCTCGCGCAGCGCCTTCTCCAGGTAGAGGCCGAGCCGATCAGCGTCCAGCGGCCAGGCACCGACGACGGTCTGGAGAATCAGGTACGCCTCGTTCGGATCGCGCCAGCCTGCGATCCGCTGTCGCACCACGCGCTCCCAGCCGGCGGGATCGGAGGCGATGCAGGCGAGGCGCGCGCGGACGTCTGCGCTCCGCTTCGTGTCGTGGGTCGTCGTCGCGAGCAGGCCGCCGGGCGGACGCGCGAGATTCGCCTCGTGGAAGCCGTCGACCGAGAGCGAGAAGCGGCCGGGGTCGCCGCCCACCTCGTTCAGCGCCACGAAGCGGTTCCAGCGGTAGAAGGCCGTGTCCTCGACGCCCTTGGCGTGCACGGGCGGCGTCGTCTGCTGGAACCGGACGACGAACGCATCGTGCCCGCGCTCCTCGAGCAGGAGGATCCTTGCCAGCTCCTCGGGCAGGCGCGCGTCCTCGATCGCCGCGCGGTCGTCCTCGGTGACGAGCCCCGCGTCCGGCTCGACGTAGGTGCGATAGACGTGGAAAGCGGCGAGCGCCGCCGCGACGTCGGCTTCGAAGGGCAGCTTGGCGGCGAGCTGCGCCGCCTCTTCGCTCGAAGGTCGTGCGCGCCTGCTCGAGCTTCGCGTCGGCTGCAACGTCGGCGAACGGCCGCCGCTCCCCGGTCAGCTCCTCGTAGAGCCGCGTCAGAGGCTCCTCGCCGGCCGGGTCGACGAAGAGCGCGGTGACGTCGTTCAGGAACTCGTAGCCGGTCGTCCCTTCGACCGGCCACTCAGGGCGCAGCCGCTCTCCCGGCTCGAGGATCTTCTCGACCCAGGCCCGCTCGATCCCGGCCTCGCGCAGCCGCTCGAGGTAGCGGCGCGGGTTCGCGAGCCCGTCGGGATGATCGATGCGCACGCCGTCGATCAGACCCGCCTGCGCGAGCTCGACGACCTTCGCGTGCGTCACCTCCCAGACCTCGGGATCCTCCATCCGCACGCCCGCGAGACCGCCGACGTCGAAGAACCGGCGGTGCAGGCCCGTGCGCCAGTCGAGGTCGAAGAACTTCGCGCGCCAGAGCGGGTCGCGCCAGAACGGGTTCTCGTCGCCGGTCGCCATGTGGTTCGGGACGATGTCCAGCACGACGCCCAGACCCGCGGAGCAGAGCGCGCGGAACTCCTCCTCGCCGCCGAGATCCTCGGAGATCCTGGTCGGATCGACGACGTCGTACCCGTGCGTCGAGCCGGCCCGCGCCTGGAGCGACGGCGAGAGGTAGAGGTGCGAGACGCCGAGCTCGCGCAGGTACGGCACGAGCTCCCTCGCCTCGCGGAATCCGAGCCCCGGCCCCAGCTGGAGCCGGTAGGTCGCGCGCATGGTCGTCCACTAACCGACCCGGCGGAGGACGACGAGCGAGCGACTCTCGACCGGCACGACGCCTCGAGCGGGATGCACGTCGGAGCCGGCCTCCTTCTCGGGCTCGGCCGTCGACAGCTCGTGCGTCCAGCGGCGGCCGAACGAGACGGCCGGCAGGGTGAACACGATCGACCCATCCCAGGCGTTGAACAGGATCAGGAACGTGTCGTCGATCACCGGCGCACCCTGGGCGCTGTGGGTCGGGATCTCGGAGCCGTTCAGAAAGACGCCGAGCGTGAGCGCGTTGCCGTCGCGCCAGTTGCGCTGCGTCATCTTCCGGCCGTCGTACCGGAACCACCACACATCCGGCGCGCCCGAGCCCATCCGCTCCTCCCCGGTGAGGAAGTCGGCGCGATGGAAGACGGGGTGCTTCGCCCGCAGCTCGATCAGCCGCCTGGTGAACGCAAGCATCCGCTCCGCGCGTCCGTCGAGCCGCCAGTCGATCCACGAGATCTCGTTGTCCTGGCAGTACGCGTTGTTGTTGCCCCGCTGCGTCCGCGCGATCTCGTCGCCGCCGAGCAGCATCGGCACGCCCTGCGAGAGGAAGAGCGTCGCCAGGAAGTTGCGCATCTGCCGCTCGCGGAGGGCGTTGATCTCGGGGTCGTCCGTCTCGCCCTCGACGCCGTGGTTCCAGCTCCGGTTGTGGTTGTCGCCGTCCTTGTTGTCCTCGAGGTTCGCCTCGTTGTGCTTGTCGTTGTAGGTGACGAGGTCGCGCAACGTGAAGCCGTCGTGCGCGGTGATGAAGTTGATCGACGCGAACGGCTTGCGGCCGTCCGTCTCGTAGAGGTCGCTCGAGCCCGTGAAGCGCGAGGCGAACTCGCCGACGTTGCTCTGGCCGCGCCAGAAGTCGCGCATCGTGTCGCGGTACATCCCGTTCCACTCGGTCCAGAGGACCGGGAAGTTGCCGACCTGGTAGCCGCCCTCGCCGACGTCCCACGGCTCCGCGATCAGCTTCACCTGGGACAGGATCGGATCCTGGTGGATGATGTCGAAGAACGCCGAGAGCCGGTCGACTTCGTGGAACTCGCGGGCGAGCGCCGAGGCGAGGTCGAAGCGGAAGCCGTCGACGTGGCACTCGATCACGAAGTAGCGGAGCGAGTCCATGATCAGCCGCAGCACCGACGGGTGCACCGGGTTGAGCGAGTTGCCGGTGCCCGTGTAGTCCATGTAGAAGCGCGGGTCGCCGGGGAGGGTGCGGTAGTAGGAGAGGTTGTCGATCCCCTTGAACGCCAGCATCGGCCCGAGGTGGTTGCCCTCGGCGGTGTGGTTGTAGACGACGTCGAGGATCACCTCGATCCCGGCCGAGTGCAGGGCCTTGACCATCCCCTTGAACTCCTTCACCTGCTCGCCGCGCCGCCCGGTGGCGGCGTAGAGCGCGTGCGGCGCGAGGTAGCCGATCGAGCTGTAGCCCCAGTAGTTCCGGAGGCCCTTGGCGACGAGCTGGTGCTCGTCTGCGATGTGGTGGATCGGCAGGAGCTCGACGGCGGTGATGCCGAGTGAGGAGAGGTACTCGAGCGCCGGCTCCGACGCGAGCCCCGCGTAGGTGCCGCGCAGCTCCTCGCGCACGCCTTCCATCAGCTTCGTGAACCCCTTGGTGTGCACCTCGTAGATCACGGTCTCGTTCCAGGGCCGCTGAGGGGGGAGGTCGTCCTGCCAGTCGAAGGAGGCGTCGATCACGATCGACTTCGGGATCGCGGCGGAGTCGTCCTCGTCGTCCCGCTCCAGATCGGCGTCCTCGCCGTCGGGACGGTAGGGAAGCGTGTTGCCGCGGTCCCAGAGGATCGGCCCTTCGATCGACTTCGCATACGGGTCGATCAGGAGCTTGCTCGGGTTGAAGCGGTGCCCGTGCTCCGGCGCCCAGGGGCCGTACACGCGGAACCCGTAGCGCTGGCCGGGCCCGACCCCTGCGAGATAGCCGTGCCAGTTGAAGGCCGTGCGCTCGGTCAGCTCGTAGCGCGTCTCCCGGTCCTCCTCGTCGAAGAGGCAGAGCTCGACCTTCTCGGCGTTCTCGGAGAAGAGCGAGAAGTTGGTTCCCTCGCCGTCCCACACCGGGCCGAGCGGGAAGGGATGCCCCGGCCAGACCCTCACGTCTCCAGCTCCACGGTCTCGTTCGCGAAGTCCGCGCGCAGCGTCACCCGGCCGCGGCGGAGCTCGAGTGTGCGCGCCGCTTCGTCCACGGCGATCTCCAGCTCGCGCGGGAGCTCCCGCCGCAGGCGAAGCAGCCGAACGTACAGCTCTTCCGGCGCCGCGGGCTCCAGCCTCGACCGCTCGAAGGTCGACTCGTCCTGCGGGTCGGGCACCTCGCCCGAGAAGCCGGCGAAGTGCGCGAACTCACGCCGCCGGCCCTCACGCGTCGCAGCTGCGATGACGGGGTCGAGGTGATCGGTGAAGTACTGGAACGGCGCCGCCTCGCCGTACTCCTCGCCCTGGAAGAGAAGCGGCGTGTAGAGGCTGAAGAGCACGACGGCCGCCGCCACCCGCCGCTTGGCCGGCGGGAGCCTGTCGCCGATCGCGCGGTTGCCGACCTGGTCGTGATTCTGAGCGCAGGCCACGATCCTCGAGCCCTCCGGCCGGGAGAGCTCGGCGGCGATGCGGGACATGGAGCCGTCGAAGTCCGCGTAGTACCCGTCCTGCTCCCCGGTCAGCGCCACGTGCAGCGCGTGGTGGAGGCTGTCGAGCCACATCGCGTCGTGCCCCCACTCCCGCAGCGGGCGGAAGTCGGGCGGCCCCATCTCGCTGATCACGAGCGCGCCCGGATGCACGGCATGGACGCGGTCGGCGAGCTCGGCGAGCACGTGGCGGTCGGAGTCGTCCTCGACCGCGTGAACCGCATCGAGCCGGAGGCCGTCGATGCCGTAGTCGCGCACCCAGAGCTCGGCGTTCTGGATCGCCCACTCGCGCACGCCGACCTGTGAGAAGTCGAGCGCCTCGCCCCACGGCGTCTCGCCGAAGCGGTCCGTGAAGTACGGCCCGAATGCGCGCAGCGCCTCATTTCCCGGCCCGATGTGGTTGTAGACGACGTCGAGCACGACTCCGAGGCCCTCACGGTGCGCGGCGTCGACGAGCCGCGCCAGCCCTTCCGGGCCGCCGTAGACCGGGTGCGGTGCGAACGGATAGAGCCCGTCGTACCCCCAGCCGCGATCACCCGGGAAGGTCGCCACCGGCATCAGCTCGATCGCCGTGACGCCGAGCTCCCGCAGCCCGGCGAGGCGCGGGATCACGCCCTCGAAGGTGCCGTCGCGCGAGAACGTGCCGACGTGGAGCTCGTAGAGAACGAGCTCCTCGAGCGCGAGCGCCGGCCCCGGCTCGATCTCGAAGGCGCTCGTGTCGAGAACCCGGGACGGACCGCGAACGCCCTCGGGCTGCCAGCGCGAGCATGGGTCGGGCCAGGCGTCGCCGCCGTCGAGCACGAACCGGTAGTCATCGCCGGGCGCAGCCGGCGCGTGACCGTCCCAGACACCGTCCTCCGTCTCGGTCAGCGGGTGATCGCCGCTCTCGAGACGAACGGCCACGGTGCGCGCCTTCGGAGCCCAGGTGCGCAGCTCAACCGTTCCGGGCTCGACCGGAACCGCGCCGAAGGACGACTTGGTGGCGAGAGACACGGCGCGACGGTACCCGACCTAGCCGGCCGCCTCCGCCGAACGCAGCCCGCGCAGGGCCCAGAACGAGAAGCCCAGGACCAACACGACCGCGAGCCCGAACGCGAGTGCCACGTGCACTTCGTCGCCGGCGAGCATGCTCCGCACCGCCTCGAGGACGTACGTGATCGGGTTCAGCGTCGCCACTGCCTCGATCCAGCCCGTCAGGAGAGCGAGCGGAACGTAGACGGGCGCGAAGAACAGCGTCAGGAAGACGGGCATCTGCATGACGGGCCCGGCCTGCATCGTCCGGAAGCGCATCGCCACGCCGCTGGCCCACAGCAATCCGGTGATGTTGATCAGGAGCGCGAGCGCGTACATGCCGAAGACGTCGACCGGCCCGCCGAAGACGTTCATCCCGGCGAGGAGCGCGACGACGGTGAGCACGGTCGCTGTCACGGTCCAGCGGAGGACGGCGGCCACCGCGTAACCGAGCACGATCCCCGTTCGGTTGGGGGCCGCGAGCAGGAGCCGCCGCGCGAAACCGGACTCGAAGTCCCGCGCGATCCCGAAGCCGGTGAAGACGCCGCCGAACGCGGCCGACTGGACCAGGACGAAGCAGAACTGGAACGCCGTGTAGCCCGGCTGGAAGTCGAACCCCGGGACCTCCGAGACCTGCGAGAGCCCGCCTGCGAACGCGGTGAAGAAGAAGAGCGGGAAGATGAGCGACGGGAAGAAGAGCGACGGGTTCGTGAAGACGTTCTTCAGCGTCCGCCACGCGACCCCAGTCGCGACAGGCCAGATCCTCACGTCCGCACCAGCCTCTGCTTGAGCGCCAGCGTCGCGGCCGTCGTCGAGACGATCCCGATCAGGACGGCGAAGCCGAAGCCGAGCGCGAGCGCGTCCGCGTTCCAGCCCGTGATGATCAGGCTGCGAACGCATTCGATCAGGTACGAGACCGGATTCACGGTTGCGACGAAGCGGAACCAGTCGACGCCGATCAGGTTCCGCGGCGTGTTCATCGAGGAGAGAAAGAGGAAGACGAAGAGCAGTGGGAAGAGGCCCTGGATCGCCTCGCCCGAGCCGGTGCGCAGTGCCAGGAAGACGCCGAGCGCGCCGAAGCTGACCGAGATCACGGCGGCGAAGCCGAAGAGGGTCAGGATCCCGAGCGGACCGGCGGCGAAGTGGACGCCGACGATCAGACCCACCGCGATGTAGAACGCGGCCTGGATGAGGCCGAGGATCACCACGCCGCCGAGCTGGCCGGCGATCAGCGCGGACCCGCGCATCGACGTCAGCGAGAGCCGGTTCAGGAAGCCCGTCTGGATGTCCTTCGCGAGGTCGGTGCCCGCGTTCATGGTCGAAAAGAGCGCGCCCTGGATGAAGGGGACGGCGAGCGCGAACGCGAGAAAGGAGTCGGTGGGGAAGCCGGGGAGCTCCGTCGAGGCTTGCAGCCCGCCCGAGTTCACGAGCAGCAGCAGCATCGGGAAGATCAGAGGGAAGACGACCGCAGCTGGCTGGCGGCTCGTGCGGACGACCGAGCGCCACGCGAGCGCTCCGATCTGTGGCCAGACGTCGGTCACGGAGCCGGCTCGGCTGCGTCGGATTCAGCCTCCGCGGCGCCCTCCAGCGACCGGCCGGTCTTGGCGAGGAAGACATCGTCGAGCGAGGGCGCCTGGATCTCCAGGCTGGCGAGAGTGAGGCCGGCGTCGTCGACTGCGCGGACGACGGCCGGGAGTCCCGCAAGCCCCTCGCGCAGCCGGACGGCGACTTCGCCGGAGCCCGTGCCGAGCGCCTCGCCGTACGGGGCGAGCGCGGCGACGAGCTGCTCGCGATCGGCTTCGTTCGCGGGGATCGCGTGCACGCTCGGCAGCCCGATCTCGGCCTTGAGCGCCGTCGGCGTTCCCTCGGCGACGATGTGGCCGTGGTCGATGATCCCGACCCGGTCCGCGAGCACGTCCGCCTCCTCGAGGTACTGGGTGGTCAGGAAGACGGTCACACCCTCCTCGTGGGCGAGACGCGCGACCTCGTCCCACAGGGCGGTGCGGCTCTGGATGTCGAGCCCCGTCGTCGGCTCGTCGAGGAAGAGGATCCGCGGCCGGTGCACGAGCGCGAGCGCCAGATCGAGCCGGCGCTTCATCCCGCCCGAGTAGCCGCCGACCTTGCGATCGGCCGCCTCGGTCAGGCCGACGCGGTCGAGCAGCTCCTGCGCGCGCGGCTTGCGCTCCGCGCGGGAGATCCCCTGCAGCGTCGACTGCAGGCGCAGGTGGTCGCGCCCCGTCAGCATCGGATCGAGCGCCGCCTCCTGGAGCGCCGCGCCGATCACGGAGCGCACCTTCGGGCCTTCCTTGACGACGTCGTAGCCGCCGACCCGGGCCGTGCCGGCCGTGGGCGGCAGCAGCGTCGTGAGCATCAGGACCGTGGTCGACTTGCCGGCGCCGTTCGGCCCGAGGAAGCCGTAGATCTCGCCCGGCTCGACGCGCAGGTCGATTCCGTCGACCGCGCGGGGCCCCTTCTTGAACTCGCGCACGAGCCCTTCGACCTCGATGCTGTTCGTCGCTTCCACCCCGGCACCCTAGCGACGCGCCGAAAGACGCTTGTGTTTCAGAAACACAAGTGGAAAACCGCGGCGGATGGCTCAGCGAAGCGCGGCAGCGGGCCGAGGAGAGCTTGTGTTTCAGAAACACAAGGTCAGTTCGCGCGTCTTTCGGAGCGGCGCGGTCGGGGACGAGCCAGACGACTCCGATCGGCGGCAGCGTGACCTCGACCGAGTACTCCTGCTCGTTCCACGGCACCTTCTCCGCCTCCAGTCCGAGGCCGTTGCCGACGTCGGAGCCCCCGTAGAAGCGGGAGTCGGTGTTCAGCGCCTCGCGCCACCTGCCTCCCGCCGGCAGCCCCAGCCGCCACCCCTCGCGGACGACCGGCGAGAAGTTGCACGCGCACACGAGCCAGTGCTTCCGGTCCTCCGAGACGCGCGCGAACGCGAGGACGTTCTCGTTCGCCGCGTTCGGCTCGAGCCAGCGGAAGCCCTCGTGCGAGTGGTCGAGCTCCCAGAGCGCGGGCTCCTCGTCGTAGACGCGGTTGAGATCGCGAATCAGGTCGAGCACTCCGTGATGGTCGGCCTCGTCGAGCAGGTGCCAGTCGAGGGAGCCGGCCGGCTCGCTCCACTCCTTCTCCTGTGCGAACTCGCAGCCCATGAACAGGAGCTGCTTGCCGGGGTGAGCCCACATGTAGCCGTAGAGAGCGCGCAGGTTCGCGAACCGCTGCCAGCGGTCGCCGGGCATCCGGCCGAGCAGCGAGCGCTTGCCGTGAACGACCTCGTCGTGCGAGAGGGGCAGCACGAAGTTCTCGTTCCAGGCGTAGACCATCGAGAAGGTGAGCTCGTGGTGGTGGAAGCGGCGGTGCACCGGCTCCTTCGAGAAGTACTCGAGGGTGTCGTGCATCCAGCCCATGTTCCACTTGAAGCCGAAGCCGAGGCCGCCGAGGTGGGTCGGGCGCGACACGCCCGGCCAGGCCGTGGACTCCTCGGCGATCGAGAGGATCCCCGGCTCGCGGTCGTGGAGCACCTCGTTCAGCTCGCGCAGGAAGGAGACCGCGTCGAGATCCTCCCGGCCGCCGAAGGCGTTCGGCACCCATTCGCCCGGCTTCCGTGAGTAGTCGAGGTAGAGCATCGACGCGACGGCGTCGACGCGGATGCCGTCGGCGTGGAACTCGCGCGTCCAGTAGAGCGCGTTCGCGAGCAGGAAGTTCCGCACCTCGTTGCGCCCGAGGTTGAAGACGAGGGTGCCCCAGTCGGGATGCGAGCCGCGGCGCGGATCCTCGTGCTCGTACAGAGCGGTGCCGTCGAACCGGCCGAGCGCGAACTCGTCGCGCGGGAAGTGCGCCGGCACCCAGTCCAGGATCACGCCGATTCCGGCCATGTGCAGCGCGTCGACGAGCGCCCGGAAGTCGTCCGGCTCGCCCATCGTCGAGACCGGGGCGTAGAAGCCCGTCACCTGATAGCCCCAGGAGCCGGAGAACGGGTGGTGCATGACCGGCATGAACTCGACGTGCGTGAAGCCGAGCTCGTCGGCGTAGGAGACGAGCTGCTCCGCGAGGCCCTTCCAGCCGAGGCCGAGCCGCCACGACTCGGCGTGCACCTCGTAGATCGAGAGCGGCTCCTTCAGCGGCTCGGAGGCCTGGCGGCGCGCCATCCAGGCGCTGTCGCTCCATTCGTAGCGCGACTGATAGACCCTGGACGCGGTCTTCGGCGGCACCTCGGCGTAGAAGGCGAAGGGGTCGGCCTTCAGGCGCAGCTGCCCGTCCGCGCCGTGCACCTCGAACTTGTAGCCGTCGCCCTCCGAGGCCTCGGGCACGGTCGCCGCCCAGATCCCGGAGGAGCCGAGCAGCTCGAGGGAGTTCACCCGCCCGTCCCACCGGTTCCAGTCGCCGACGACCGAGACCGCGCGCGCGTTGGGAGCCCAGACGGCGAACGAGACGCCCTCGTCGACGACGTGGGCGCCGAGGCGCTCGTAGATCCGCTCATGGCGTCCCTCGCCCGCGAGGTGGAGATCGAGCTCGCCGATCCTCATAGATCCTGCTCCAGCATCCGCAGAATTCCGGCGACCGGAATCGAGATCCAGTCCGGCCTGTTGCCGAGCTCGTAGCGGAGCTCGTAGACCGCCTTCTCGAGCTCGAAGACGGTCAACAGCCGCTCGATCGACTTGCGGTCGGGTGGCAGCAGTGCCGCGTCGACCGTGGCGAGGTAGCCCTCGACGAACTCCGAGCGGCACTCCTCCTCCCAGCCCTCGGGTGGTTCCGTATCCCGCTGGATGACCGAAGCCGACGCGGCGTAGGCGAAGGAGCGCAGCATCCCGGCGACGTCGCGCAGCGGCGAGCGCTTGCGACGCCGCTCCGGCACCGAACGGGCGGGCTCGCCCTCGAAGTCGAGGATCAGCCAGTCCTCGTCGTTCGTCCAGAGCGCCTGGCCCAGGTGGTAGTCGCCGTGGTGGCGGATCACCCGGCCGACGGACCCGATGTGGGTGAGCGAACGCAGCCGGTCGCGAACCTCCTCGCCGCGGCCCCGGACGGGTGCCACTGCCGGGATGTCCGGGAGGGCCGCGAACACCTGCTCGATCTCCTCGTCGATCGAGGCCGAGATGAGCGCAAGCGCCTCGGTGCTGGGCTCCTCGGGCGCGAAGTGCGGGTCGACGGGATCGGAGGCGAGAGCGTTGTGGAGCTCCGCCGTGACCTCACCGAGGCGGCGGGTGTGGGCCGGGAGCCACCCCGGGTCGGACCCGATCGTGTCGAGCGCAAGCTCCCACCCGTCCCCGTTGGCCGGAATGAACTGCTGCAGGATCGCGAGCGTCGCCTCGAGCGGCCTTCCCTCGTAGGAGATGTAGCCCTCGAGCGAGGCGATGTGCTCGAACCCTCGCTCGGTGAGGAAGCGGAGGATCTCGAGCTCCGGGTTCATCCCGGCCTCGATCCGGCGGTAGACCTTGAGCGCCAGCCGCTCGTCGATCACCAGCGAGCTGTTCGACTGCTCGGCGCCCATCGGCCGGACCTCGGAGCTCTCGCCGAGACTGTCGCGGAGGTCGCCGGTGCTGCGGAACAGGAGCGTTGCTTCGCCGATGTCGAGCGTCCGGTCGTCCGCGACCAGGTCGACGATCCCCCGGACGAGGTCGGGATCCGCAATCGCGTCATAGACCGTCCACCCGTCTGTCGCGGCGATGATCGAGGTCTTCCAGTTGTCCGCCTCGGGCCGGAAGCCGAGCGGCAGGTGGTACAGATCGTGGCTCTGAAGCCCGTAGCGCACCTCGACGATCGCGAAGGCCAGGAGCGGCGAGTCGCCGGGGACGACGCCCGCGTCGAGGACACGCGCGTCCAGCACGTCCCGCGACTTGCCCCCGAACCAGCGCTGCGAGGCGATCGTCCCGAGCAGGACGAGCCCGTCGAGGAAGTGCAGGTCGCCCTGCTCGATGCGGTCCCTGAGGTCAGCGTTCATCAGCAGGGTCCTGGAGTTGGAACCAGAAGAAGCCGCGCGGGCCGAGCGTGAGCAGGTACGGCAGCTCGCCGATCCTGGGGAACTCGGTGTTGCCGAAGAGCTCGACCGGCACGCGGCCCGTCGAACGCAGAGAGATCGAGCTCGACCGCCTGCGCCGAGCGGGCGAGATTGTGGACGCAGAGGACGATGTCCTCCGAGAACGAGCGGATGTGGGCGAAGATCTTCGGGTTCTCGGGCCGCAGGACGCGATAGTCCCCGAGCCCGAACACCGGGTGCTGCTTGCGCAGCTCCACGAATCGGCGCAGCCAGCGGAGGAGTGACGTCGGCGTCCGAAGCTGCGCCTCGACGTTGACCGCCTGGAAGCCGTACACGGGATCCATCAGCGGCGGCAGGTAGAGCTGCGCAAAGTCGGCACGCGAGAAACCGCCGTTCCGGTCGCCTGTCCACTGCATCGGCGTGCGGACACCGTCGCGGTCGCCGAGGTACACGTTGTCGCCCATGGCTATCTCGTCTCCGTAATAGAGCACGGGCGAACCTGGGAGCGAGAAGAGAATCGCGTGCATCAGCTCGATCTCGTCGCGACCGCCGTCGAGAAGCGGCGCGAGACGGCGCCGAATGCCGACATTGAGCTTCATCCGCGGGTCGTTCGCGTACTCGCTGTACATGTAGTCGCGTTCCTCGTCGGTGACCATCTCGAGCGTCAGCTCGTCGTGATTGCGCAGGAAGAGGCCCCACTGCGTCGTGTTCGGGATCGCCGGCGTGCGGTCGAGGATCTCGATCATCGGCTTCGCCTCCTCCCGCCGAAGCGACATGAACATCCGCGGCATCACCGGGAAGTGGAACGCCATGTGACACTCGTCGCCGTTGCCAAAATAGGCGACAACGTCCTCCGGCCACTGGTTCGCCTCGGCGAGCAGCACCCGGTCCGGGTAGTGCTCGTCGATCTCCGCCCGCACTCGCCTGAGGTACTCGTGCGTGCGGGGCAGGTTCTCGCAGTTCGTGCCCTCCTCCTCGAAGAGGTACGGCACGGCGTCGAGCCGGAAGCCGTCGAGCCCGACGTCGAGCCAGAAGCGAAGCACCTCGAGCATCGCGTCCCGCACCTCGGGGTTCTCGTAGTTGAGGTCGGGCTGGTGGCTGAAGAAGCGGTGCCAGTAGAACTGCTCCCGCACGGGATCGAACGTCCAGTTCGAGACCTCGGTGTCGATGAAGATGATCCGCGCATCGCGATACGACTCGTCCGTGTCCGACCAGACATACCAGTCGCCCTTCGGCCCGTTCCGATCGGAGCGGGACTCCTGGAACCAGGGGTGATCCGCGGAGGTGTGGTTCATGACGAGGTCGGCGATCACCCTCATCCCCCGCTCGTGCGCCGCCTCGACGAAGACGCGGAAGTCCTCGACGGTGCCGTAGTCGGGATTGATGCCGTAGAAGTCGGCGATGTCGTAGCCGCCGTCCTTCAGCGGCGAGGGAAAGAACGGCAGCAGCCAGATGCAGTCGATTCCCAGCCACTGGAGGTAGTCGAGCTTCTGCATCAGGCCGCGAAAGTCGCCCGAGCCGTCGTCGTTGCCGTCGAAGAACGCGCGCGTGTGGATCTCGTAGAAGACCGCGGTCTTGAACCACAGCGGATTCGACTCGAACCAGTGCCCGGGCTCGCTCAACGGACACGTCCTCCTGGGACATGACGGGTCCTGGCCCCGCCATGTCCTGCGCGGACGTGACGGGTCCTGGCCCCGGCATGTCTGCCCGGGACGGGTTGCTTAGGCTCGCTCATGCGCCGATTTTCATCAGATGCGACTGTCCTGGGCCGAGTCCAACGTAGTTCCGGCCGATCCGCCAGCGGTAGCGCTCGCCGGTCAGCAGGTCGCGGACCGGGAACTCGTCGGGCAGGCCGATGTCCGGCGGGACGACGACGACGTCCTCGCGGGGCGCGCGCGGGTCGAGATTGACCGCGACCGCGATCTCCGTTCCTTTCGCGTAGGCGAAGACGTGCTCGCCGTGCGTACCGAGGAGGCGCAGGTTCTCGAATCGCTGCAACGCGGGCTCGGCGCGGCGAATCGCGTTCAGCTTCTGCACGAGCGGCAGCAGCGGCCCGTCGAGCTTGCGCTCCTTGATCTCGTACTTCTCCGAGTCGAGGTACTCCTCGCTCCCGGCCGTCACCGGCACGTTCTCGAACTGCTCGTAGCCGGAGTAGATCCCGTACGAGGGCGAGAGCGTCGCGGCCAGCACGAGCCGCGCCTCGAAGGCGGGCGGGCCGCCCTCCTGGAGGTACTCGTGGAGGATGTCCGGCGTGTTCGCGAAGAAGTTCGGCCGGTAGTACGGCGCCCACTCGAGCAGCATCTGCAGGAACTCCGTGAGCTCGGCCTTCGTGTTCTTCCACGTGAAGTAGGTGTACGACTGGCTGAAGCCGATCTTCGCGAGCGTGGTCATCATCGCCGGCCGGGTGAAGGCCTCGGCGAAGAAGACCGTGTCGGGGAACTCGTCGCGCACCTCGCCGATCAGCCACTCCCAGAACGGCACCGACTTCGTGTGCGGATTGTCGACGCGAAACGCCCGCACACCGTGCCGGCACCAGTGGAGGACGACGTCCCGCAGCGCCTCCCACAGACCGGGCCAGTCTTCGGAGTCGAAGTTGACGTTGTAGATGTCCTGGTAGCGCTTGGGCGGATTCTCGGCGTACTTGAGCGTCCCGTCCGGGCGCCGGTTGAACCACTCCGGGTGGGCCTTCAGCCACGGGTGGTCGGGTGAGCACTGGATCGCGAAGTCGAGCGCGATCTCGAGCCCGTGCTTCCGCGCCTCCTCGACGAGCCGGTCGAAGTCCTTCAGCGTGCCCAGCTCGGCGTGGACCGCATCGTGGCCGCCGTCCGGCCCGCCGATCGCCCACGGGCTCCCGGGATCGCCCTTCTCGGCCACGAGTGCGTTGTTGCGCCCCTTGCGATTGGTCGTCCCGATCGGATGGACCGGCGGCAGGTAGATCACGTCGAAGCCGAGCGCGGCGAGCTGTGGCAGCACCTTCTGGACGCCCTTGAACCCGCCCCAGCTGCGCGGGAAGAGCTCGTACCACGCTCCGAAGCGGGCGCGCTCCCGCTCGACGTCGACCTCGAGAGGACGCGGAAGCGACGCCTTGCTGTGCCGGTCCTTCGCGCCGAGCTTGGGCGCGGCGGCGTGCCAGTCGTCGACCGTGCCGGGGCCGAAGAGAGCCTCGGCCTCGCTCAGCTCGCTGCTCAGGTCGGTCTGGCCGGCAGCGAGCTTCCGGTCGAGCTCGTCGAGCAGCGTCGCGTAGCGGTCGACCCAGGCCTCGATCGTGAACTGCCAGCGTCCGAGGACCGACGCGTCGAACTGCCCCTCCCAGTGGTCGTTCCCGACCGGCTCGAGCGGGCGTTCGAGCCACTTGCGAGTGTCTTCGTGGCGGTAGCGGACGACGGCCCGAAGAATGTCGTGGCCGTCCTTGAAGATGTTCGCGGCGATCGCGACGGGATCGCCCTGCGTGCTCTTGACGGGATAGCGTCCGCAGTCGACCTGAGGTCGCACGTCCTGGATCTGGATGCGGGCCGGGGGTTGCTTGAGGGAGGGTAAGGGCACGGTTCCGAGACTTTCAGCGAACGCCGAACGGTAAACAGGACATGGAGCTTCAACGATCGAGCGGAATCGTGCTGCACCCCACGTCGCTACCCGGCGGGAAGCTCGGCGTCGAGGCCTACGCTTTCGTGGACTGGCTCGCAGCCGCAGGACAGAGCTGGTGGCAGGTCCTCCCGCTCGGCCCTCCCGACGACGTCGGCTCACCTTACGCAGCCTCCTCTGCGTTCGCCGGCTGGAACGGTTTCCTGGCCGAGCCCGACGCTCCCGTCTCGAGCGCGTGAGCTCGCGGCGTACCGCCGCGCGAACGCCTACTGGATCGCAGACTGGGAGCGGGCAGGCGGGAGCGCGGCCGACCAGGTTCGGTTCGACCGCGAGTGGTCGGCCTTGCGCGAGTACGCGGGAGAGCGCGGCGTCAGGCTGATCGGCGACGTCCCGATCTACGTCGCTCAGGACAGCGTCGACCACGTGACCCATCCGGAGCTCTTTCTGAAGGGAGCCCTGGCAGGCGCGCCGCCGGACAAGCTCGGCCCGAGGGGACAGCACTGGGGCAATCCGCTCTTCGACTGGGACGCGGTTGCCGGGCAGGGCTACCGCTGGTGGATCGAGCGGCTGCGGCGGACCTTCTCTCTGTACGACCTCGCCAGGATCGATCACTTCCGCGGCTTCGCGGCGTTCTGGGCGATCCCGGAGGGACCGGATGAGCTCGACGCGCGCTCCGGCCGCTGGCTTCCCGGCCCCGGCGAGTCGGTCTTCCGCGCGGTGGAGGCCGAGCTCGGCGAGCTGCCCGTGATCGCCGAGGATCTCGGCGTGATCACGAAGGACGTCGAGGTGCTCCGCGACGCACTCGGCTTCCCCGGCATGGTCGTTCTCCTCTGGGCATTCCAGGGACCGGCGAGCAATCCGCACCGGCTCGAGAACCACCGCGTGCACCAGGTGATCTACACGACGACCCACGACACGGACACCTTGCTCGGCCACATGCCGGACCACGAGCCGTGGGAGCTGATCGAGCTGGCGCTCTCCTCACGGGCGGCTCTCTGCATGATTCCCGCCCAGGACGTGCTCGGCCTCGGCAGCGAGGGCCGCATGAACACGCCGGGCGTGCGGTACGGGAACTGGACGTGGCGACTCGAGCCGGGTCAGCTGACGGACGAGATCGCCGAGCGGCTGCGCGTGGCGACCGCAGCGGCCGGCCGGCTGCCTGCTCAGGCCGGCTCGACCGGCAAGGCAGACGCCACCGTGCGCCGCCCGCCGAGCTCGTAGATCACATCGACGACGTCGTTCTTCCGGTACGTGCCCGCAATGCCGAACGTGA
This sequence comes from uncultured Gaiellaceae bacterium, assembly GCA_963847255.1. Classification (GTDB taxonomy): domain Bacteria; phylum Actinomycetota; class Thermoleophilia; order Gaiellales; family Gaiellaceae; genus Gaiellasilicea. The sequence goes on along the minus strand of CAWJYW010000026.1, from coordinate 178,063 downwards.
TCGACGCCCAGCGCCAGAAGCCGAGCTTGCCCTCCTGGTGGAGCTCGCGTGCGAAAACGAGCCCTCCCTCCTTGACGCGGAAGTCGACTCCCTCACGCTGCACGACCCCGTTCACGTAGACCTCGAAGGGCCGCTCGACCGACGCTGGCAGCTCGACGCGGGTTCCGCTGCGCAGCGCCTTGGTCACGTTCATAGAATGGCACGCAGTGCGCCGGTCTCTCGCAGTGGTCGTCCTCTGGGCGCTTGCGCTCTCCGGCGCTGCGTTCGCAGGGAACGGCGGCATCGCCCCGGTCGAGCCGGCCTCGCCCAATGCCGAAGGCATCAGGGAGAGCTACCTCTGGGTCGCGATCTTCACGGGAGCAATCTTCCTGCTGGTGCAGGGCACGCTGATCTGGTTCATCGTCCGCTACCGCGCCCGCAACCGCGCCCGCGCCGAGGACGGCGCGCAGGTGCACGGCAACACGAACCTCGAGCTCGCGTGGACGGTCGCGCCGGTGTTGATTCTGGCGGCGATCGGCTCGTTCGTCTTCTACAAGCTCCCCGGGATCCAGGACGTGCCGAGCGCGAGCGCGCAGGGCGGACGCGTCGACGTGCGGGTCGAGGGCTACCGCTACTACTGGAACTTCACGTACCCGAACGGCGTCATCGCGGTCGACAACCTGCGCGCGCCGGTCGGCCAGACGGTCAAGCTCGACGTCTCCGCGCCCGACTTCGACGTGATCCACTCGTGGTGGATCCCCGCGCTCGGCGGCAAGTTCGACGCGATCCCCGGCACGACGAACGTGACGTGGTTCAACGCCAACGCTCCCGGCATCTACCGCGGCCAGTGCGCCGAGTTCTGCGGGATCCAACACGCCAACATGCGGGCGTTCCGTCGAAGCGATGCCGCGCGAGGAGTTCGATGCCTGGCTCGAGCGCGAGGCCGGCGCCCAGGAGGCCGGAACCTCCGGCCTCGGCAAGGAGACGTTCACGGGCGCCTGCGCGAAGTGTCACGGCCTCGCGGGCGAGGGCGACGTCGGGCCCCGGCTGCGAGGGAAACAGCCTGCTCGAGGACGACGCCGCGATCGAACAGGTCGTCCGGGAGGGCCGCGGCCTGATGCCGCCGGTGGGCAAGGACTGGACGGACCGGCAGATGGACGCGCTGATCGACTACCTCCAGGAGGACGTCCTCCGTGGCGGTTAACGCCGAGACGCCCGTCCCCGCCTGGCAGCGAGGCCGCGTGGCGAGCTGGCTCGTCACCACCGATCACAAGCGGATCGGGATCCTCTACCTCGCGACGTCCGGCTTCTTCTTCCTGGCGGGCGGCGTCATGGCCCTGCTGATCCGCACGCAGCTGGCAGAGGCGAACAACGACTTCATCGAGCGCGACGGCTACAACCAGCTCTTCACGATGCACGGCACGACGATGATCTTCCTCGTCGTCGTGCCGATCCTCGCCGGCTTCGGCAACTACCTCGTGCCGCTGATGATCGGCGCCCGCGACATGGCGTTCCCGCGCCTGAACGCGCTCTCGTACTGGCTCTTCCTCTTCGGCGGCATCGTGCTGCTGCTCTCGTTCTTTGCGAACGGCGGTGCCGCGCGCGGCGGCTGGACGAGCTACCCGCCGAACTCTGTTTACTCAGAAGGCAACGGACAGGACCTCTGGATCCTCTCGCTCCACATCCTCACGGTCGCGTCGCTCGCGGGGGCGATCAACTTCATCGTCACGATCCACAATCTGCGGGCGCGCGGGATGAGCTGGACGCGCCTGCCCCTGTTCGTCTGGACGGTCGAGGTCTACGCAGCGCTCCTGGTCGTCGTCCTGCCGACCCTGTCGGCCGGACTGACGCTGCTGCTGCTCGACCGACAGTTCGACACCGGCTTCTTCATCCCCACCGAAGGCGGCAGTCCCGTCCTCTACCAGCACGCCTTCTGGTTCTTCGGGCACCCCGAGGTCTACATCATGATCCTGCCGGTGATGGGGATCATCTCCGAGATCCTCCCCGTCTTCGCGCGCAAGCCGATCTTCGGCTACAAGGCGGTCGCCTTCTCGACGATCGCGATCGGCTTCTTCTCGATGCTCGTGTGGGCGCACCACATGTTCACGGTCGGAATGCCCGGCTTCCTGAACGGCTTCTTCATGGTCGCCTCGATGGTGATCGCCGTGCCGACGGGCGTGAAGATCTTCAACTGGCTCGCGACGCTCTGGCGCGGCAACCTGCACTTCGACACCGCGATGCTCTACGCGCTCGGATTCCTCTCGGTGTTCACGATCGGCGGCCTGTCGGGAATCTTCACCGCGGCGTTCCCGGTCGACTGGCAGGTGCACGACACCTACTACGTCGTCGCCCACCTGCACTACGTGCTCTTCGGCGGCTCGATCCTCGGGATCCTCGGCGGGCTCTACTACTGGTGGCCGAAGTTCTTCGGGCGGCTGCTCGACGAGCGGCTCGGCAAGATCCAGTTCTGGCTCACGTTCATCGGCTTCAACGTGACCTTCTTCCCGCAGCACATGCTCGGGCTGCTCGGTATGCCCCGGCGGATCTACACGTACGAGGACACCGGACTGCTCCAGGAGTACAACCTGATCTCGACCATCGGCTCCTACATCATGGGGCTCGGCATCCTCCTCTTCGTCTGGAACGCGTGGAAGTCGCGGAAGGGCCGGCGCGCCGGCAACGACCCCTGGCTCGGCGACACGCTCGAGTGGTACACGACCTCGCCCCCGCCGGCGCACAACTTCGACACCGTCCCCTACGTGACGAGCGCACGGCCCCTCTACGACCTCAGGCGCCGGTTGAAGGAGCGCGGTGAGCTCTAGTCCCGCCCCCGGACCCTGGCTGCGCCTGACCGCGCTCGGCGCCGCGGCCGCGACCCTCGTCGCGGTCGTCTCCGGCACCTTCGGTCCCGGCGCGGCGCACTCGCTGCTCTCCGCGCTCGCGCTGCCGCCGCTCGTCGCGCTCGTCGTCGCGGCCTGGGTCGCGCACCGGCGCCTGCTCGCCCCGTCGCTCGTGGCCCTCGTCCTCTTCGGCCTCGCCGCCCTCGTCACGGCGCCGGCGTCCACGTATCGCTCGCCGCGCTCGCGTTCGCTGCCACGCTCGTGCTCTGCGTCCAGTGCTTCCGCGGCGAGCCGGTCCCGTCTGGCCCGTGGCGGGACTACGTCACGCTGACGAAGCCGCGGATCATGTCGCTGCTGCTGCTCACCGGCGCCGCCGGCATGTTCGTCGGCGCGCAGGGCGTGCCCGACGGGTGGCTCTTCGTCGCAGCGATGACCGGCCTCGCGCTGGCCTGCGGCGGCGCGAGCGCGCTGAACCACGTGCTCGACGCGGACATCGATCGCCTGATGGGGAAGCGCACCGAGAAGCGGCCGGTCGCCGCGGGTCGCGTCCCGCCCGCACGCGGGCTCGAGTTCGGGCTCGCCCTCTCGGCGCTCTCCTTCGTGCTGCTCGCGAGCACGGTGAACGTGCTCACCGCGACGCTCGCCCTCGTCGGCAACCTCTTCTACGTCCTCGTCTACACCCGGTGGTTGAAGCGCTCGACACCGCAGAACATCGTCATCGGCGGGGCTGCGGGCGCGGTGCCTCCGCTCGTCGGCTACGCCGCCGCGACCGGGAACCTCGGGCTGCCGGCGCTCTGGCTCTTCCTGATCGTCTTCCTCTGGACGCCTCCGCACTTCTGGGCGCTGGCGCTGCTGATCAAGGAGAACTACGCCGCGGCGAAGGTGCCGATGCTCCCCGTCGTCCGCGGCGACGCAGAGACCACACGGCAGATCGTCCTCTACTCCCTGGTGCTGGTCGCGTTCACGCTCGGCGTCGGGTACTGGCTCGGCCCGGTCTACTCGGTCGCGGCCGCTCTCCTCGGCGGCGTCTTCCTCGGCCTGGCGTGGAAGCTCCGGCGAGAGCCGACGCGGCGCAACGCCGGCGTCCTCTTCCACTACTCGCTCCTCTACCTCGCGCTGCTCTTCGTCGCAGCGGCGGTGAATCCGGTGATCCTGTGAAGGAACTGACCCCCGAGCTCGAGCGGAAGAACCTGATCCTGGGCTGGGCCCTCTTCGCCCTCTTCCTGCTCCTCTTCGCCGGCACCGTCGGCGTCGCGCTCCTCTACCTGGCCTTCGACTGAGTTTTCTGCGCAAGATCGGGATCCGCGAAAGCGGATCCCGATCGCGCTAAGACCCCTAAAGGGCCGCTTCGCGGCCACCGTTATCACCTTGACCATTTTCCTCGCCCAACCGGAGTCGCCCGGACCGGGCATCCGGCTGGCGGTCAAGGACCTCTTCGACACCGGCGGGCTGGAGACGACCTACGGCTCGGGGATCTTCGCCGGGCACGTGCCGGAGCGGACAGCCTCCGCCGTGCTGCGGCTCGAGGATGCGGGCTACGTGAACGTCGGCAAGGCGAACCTGCACGAGTTCGCGTACGGGACGACCTCCGAGAACCCGCACTTCGGCGACGTCCCGAATCCGCGCTTCCCGGGCCGAGTCGCCGGCGGGTCGAGTGGAGGCTCCGCGGCAGCGGTGGCCGCGGGGCTCGCCGATGCGGCGCTCGGCACGGACTCCGCCGGCTCGATCCGGATCCCGGCCGCCTGCTGCGGCCTCGTCGGCCACAAGCCGACGCACGGCCTCGTCGCGCTCGACGGCTGCTGGCCGCTCGCGGCGAGCTTCGACACCGGCGGGCCGATGGCCCTCGACGTCGACGGGCTGCGAGCGGATGCTGGCCGCGCTCGTGCCCGGCTTCGAGCCCGTGCGGCTCGAGTCGCTCGAGGAGCTCGAGGTCGGCGTCGCCTGGACCGAGCTCGCCGATCCCCTGGTTCGCGAGCGTGTCGAAGCCGCAACCGCGCGCTTCCCACGCCGCCGGCCGGTCGAGCTCCCGTTCCCGGACGCTGGGATCCTCGCGGTCTTCAACCGCGAGGTGGCCGACGTCCACCGCGAGCTCTTCGCGGAGAACGCCGACCTGTACGGCGAGGACGTCCGGATCAAGGTCGAGAAGTGCCTCGCGGTACGCGACTCCGAGGTCGAGCGCGCCGAGACCGCTCCGAGCTCGAGTACCGGGAGCGGGTCGAGACAGGCGCTCGAGGGCCTCGACCTGGTCCTCACGCCGACGCTCCCGATCGTCGCGCCGCCTCTGCAATCGAGGTGCCGGACCGGGCGATCTGGACGTGCGCCTGTCGCTGATCCGGTTCACGTATCCCATCTCGGCGCTCGGCTGGCCCGCGCTCGCCCTTCCGTGCGGCCCGGCTGAGGACGGTCTGCCGGCGTCGCTTCAGATCGCCGGCCGCGCAGGCGCGGACGCCCTCGTCCTCGCTGCGGCACGTCTCCTGGAGCCAAGTCCGACCTAAAGCTTCACGGCGCAGCGGCCGATGAAGGCCTGGTGATGATTGCGGTCCGTCGTCTTCTTCTGCTCGCCGTTCTCGGCGTGCTCGCGCTCGCCCTCAGCGGCGTCGCCGAGGCGCGAATCGACCGGCCGGCCGGCCGGCCATCACGCCGCAGGGGCTCAAGGCGTTCCTGCTGCGCAGCGACGAGCCCGTGAAGCACGAATTCGACCGCACGCCCTCATTTGCGTGGCTGCCCGTCCGCGGCGCGATCCGCTACGAGTTCGAGCTTGCGACCAGCAAGTCGTTCACGGAAAGCTCGATCGTCTGGTCGAACGCGAACGACGAATTCGTTGCACCGACGACGACGACAACGACCACGACCCCCGCGACAACGACGCCGACCGCGGAGACGGCTGCCGCCAAGCTGGCAAAGCTCTACGCGAACCTGCGCTCGCCGACCGTGTCCATCGATCTCGCGTTGCCCTGGATCACCGGCTCGCCGTACGCGCTCTACGCGCACGTCCGCGCGATCACGAGCAAGGGCGTCACCTCCTGGAGCGCGCCCTACGGATTCAACATCCGCTGGTCGAGCATCCCGAAGGATCTCGACAGCCCGCATCCGGGGCTCGTCCGCTGGTCGCCGGTCGAAGGCGCGACGGCCTACCAGGTGTGGCTCTACGGGGCCAAGAAGACGTTCATGACGACGACGAATGTCGCCGACGCGCGCGATCTGTACACGTTCCACCGCACGAACCCCTTCTTCACGGGCTCGATCCAATTCCGCGTTCGCGCCCAGCGCAAGCTCTACGGCGAGGTCGTCTCCGGGCTGCCGGTGACGACGTATGGGCCGTGGAGCCCGATCTACACCGACGTGCAGCCGCCGCTCTCACTCGGCACGCTCGGGAATGTCGCCGCGGTGTCCGACATCCAGTCGGACACGTCGCCCGGTCTCGCGCATGCCCTCACTCCCGGTTTCGTGTTCAGCGGCGACAGCGGCGGCCCGATGGACTACAACGGCGGCGCGCCGGCCGAGCTGTTCCGCGTGTACATCGCGACGGATGAGGACTGCGTCAACATCGTCTACCGCGGCGCCGTCGTCGGCAGCCCGGCGTATGCACCTCGCACGACAGGGCCGCTCGAGCTGCCGACGGACTCAGATCGAGCGTCGCGTCGGCGCGGGGGAACACGCTCGAGCATGGCCCCGAGGGAAAAGTCTTGATGGTCGACGGCACCGTTGCGGTGACGAACGAGGAAGTAGCCGCTCCAGCCGCAACGCCCGGCGCTGCCACCGCTGCCCCGGCCCGCGACGACCGCTGCAAAGGTCGACCTGCCCGACACCGCCTGGCCCACGGGCGCGTACTACTGGACTGTCGTTCCCGTCGTCCTCGAACCGATGCCGGCACCCCCCGCAACGGTTCCAGGCGTACCGGCACCCATTCCGATCCGGTATCGCGAGACCGAGCTGCCGCAGGACGCCTGCCAGTCCGGCCGCGTGATGCGCTTCGGCAAGACCACGCCGCCGATCGTCACCTCCTCCAGCCGTCCCTTTGCGAGCGGCCTCTCGCCCAAGGGCCGCCTGATCTCGGCCGCACGCACGACGCCGTCGTTCTACGGCACGCCGCTCGTGGCCTGGGAGTCCGTCCTCGGCGCCCAGGAGTACGAGATCCAGTGGAGCAAGTCCGCGAATCCGTGGCGGCCGCTCGGCTCGTTGGTGACCGGGGCCACCTCGTCGCTGCTCCCGCTCGAGCCCGGCACCTGGTACTACCGCGTCCGCGGCTACAACCACTCGCTCCTCAAGCGCCCGCAGATGGCGTGGTCGACGCCGACCGCCGCTGAAGGTCTCGAAGCCCACCTTCGCGGTCGTCAAGGGTGGTCGTTAGGCTCCCCGAGTGGAGCCCGACGACGACCTCGCGTTCGCGCTCTCCCTCGCCGACGACGCCGACACGATCTCCATGGCGCGCTTCCGCGCCGCCGACCTCCACGTCGAGACGAAGCCCGACCTGACGCCCGTGTCCGAGGCGGACCGGCTCGTCGAGTCGACGCTGCGGGCACGGATCGAGCGCGAACGCCCCGGCGAGGCCGTGCTCGGCGAGGAGGAGGGCGGCGACAGCAGTCAGACGGTACTGCCGGCTGGATCATCGATCCCATCGACGGGACGCGGAACTACACGCGCGGGATCCCGATCTGGGCGACGCTGATCGCCTTCGAGGACCGCGTCGCCGTCGTCTCGGCGCCTGCGCTCGGCCGCCGCTGGTGGGCGAAGCGCGGCCAGGGGGCGTACGCGAACGGGCAGCGGATCCACGTCTCGGCGATCGATCGCCTCGAGGACGCGACGCTCCTCTACGCGCTCGACCGGCCGGTGCCGGAGCGTGCCTGGGATGCGTGGCACCTCCGCGGCTTCGGCGACTTCTGGGCCCACATGCTCGTCGCCGAGGGCGCGGCGGAGGTGGCCGTCGACGCCCTCGGGCTCGCACGTCTGGGACACGGCCTCACTCGGGGTGATCCTCGAGGAGGCGGGCGGTCGGTTCGACGATCCCGTCTCGTCGAACGGCCGGCTCGATCTCAGCGGGCTGCGCTGACCGCAGCCTCGTAGATCGGATCGCGGCCGAAGATGTCGAGCTCGGCCGACAGGAGATCGCTCGGATTCGGCGGCCAGCCTCGCGGCCGCGCCACCGGCTCGCCGTCGACGGCCACGCGCTCGATCTCGCCGGCAGATCGATGGCTGAGCCTGACCGGCTTCTTCAGCCGCGACCGCAGCCACCCTGCGAGCAGAAGTGCGTCCGCCTTCGGCCCTGTGACCGACAGCGTCTTGGCCGTCCTGATGCCCGGCCAGAGCGCCGCGAGGCGCGCGCGCCAGCCGAGCCCGCGGCCCCAGGCGATGTCCGACACGGCGATCCGGTCGTAGAGCTGCTCGAGCTTCCGGTACGCCGCCGGGAGGTTGCGCCACTCGGACGAATCGACAACGAGCCGGTCGCAGACGTCGACGAGCTGCTCGAGCTCCGGTTCGCCCCACGGCGGCAGCCCACGCCAGCGGCAGAACGTCGGCAGATCGGTGACGAGCAGCGGCTCGACGATCGAGCCGGGCACCCGCGTGCGCTCTCCGCCCAGACGAAGCTCGATCACGTCCGAGCACACCTCGCGTGACGACCCGTCGATCGTGAAGCACTTCAGGTCGACGTGGACGTCGATCCCGTCGGCCCGCTTCGGGTCGGGGAAGAGCAGGATCGTCCGCGAGGGATGCAGCTCCTCGAGCCCGGCGAGCGTCTTGCGCGCCGCGGCTTCCCACTGCGGCGGCGCCCAGGCCACGTGGGTCATCACGCTCGTGCGCGTCCCTTCCCCGTGCTTCGCGCGGAGCTCGGCCAGTTGCCGCTCCACCTGGGCCACGATGCTCAATGGCGCCTCCAGCTGCGGCCGTCACGGTGGATCAGATCGTCGGCCGGCTTGGGCCCCCACGTCCCGGCCGGGTAGTTGGGAAAGTTCGGCCGATCGCGCTTCCAGGCGGCGACGATCGTGTCGACCAGCGCCCACTGCTCGTCGACCTCGTCGGCGCGCGTGAAGAGCGTCGCGTCCCCGAGCATGGCGTCCAGGATCAGCCGCTCGTACGCCTCCGGCAGCCCGGTGCGAAAGGCGCCGCCGTAGAGGAAGTCCATGTGCACGGTCCGGATCGACATGCCCGCGCCGGGCACCTTCGCTCCGATCGCCAGCGAGACGCCCTCGTCCGGCTGCACGTGGATCAGGAGCACGTTCGGCCGCAGGCCCTCGCCCGCGATCTCTGCGAACGGTGGGTGCGGTGCGCGCTGGAACTGGATCGCGATCGTCGTCTCCCGTCGCGGCAGCCGCTTGCCCGCGCGGACGTAGAACGGCGTGTCCGCCCAGCGCCAGTTGTCGACGTACAGCTTCGCGGCGACGAACGTCTCGGTGTTCGAGTCGCTTGCGACCCCGTCCTCCTCGCGATAGCCCGGCACCTCCTCGCCCTCGATGAAGCCGCGTCCGTACTGGCCGCGGACGACCGACTTCGGCCCCGGCGTGTGCAGCGAGCGGAGCACCTTCACCTTCTCGTTCCGGACGGAGTCGGCCGTGAAGTCGATCGGCGGCTCCATCGCCGTCAGCGCCACGAGCTGGAGCAGGTGGTTCTGGAAGATGTCGCGGATCGCGCCGGCCTGCTCGTAGAACGCCGAGCGCCCCTCGATCCCGATCGACTCCGCGACCGTGATCTGGATGTGGTCGATGAACTGGCGGTTCCAGATCGGCTCGAAGATGCCGTTCGCGAAGCGGAGCGCGAGCATGTTCTGGACCGTTTCCTTGCCGAGGTAGTGGTCGATCCGGAAGATCTCGCTCTCGGAGAAGTGCGCGCGCAGGATCTCGTTCAGGTGGTGCGCAGAATCGCGATCGTGACCGAACGGCTTCTCGACGATCAACCGCGTCCAGCCCGCGGAGCTTCTGCGCTCCCCCAGCTCGTTCACGATCGTCTCGAACGCGACGGGCGGAACCGCGAGGTAGTAGATGCGGTTCCCTCCGCACCCTCGCTTCTCGTCGAGCTCGCGGAGTGCGTCGACGACGTCGTCCTCGCCGCGATCGTCGGAGAAGTCGGTCGAGACGTAGCGCATCCCGGCAGCAAGCTCGTTCCAGACGCCGGCCTGCAGCTCGTCGCGGCCGTACTCCTTGACCGCCTTCTTCATCTCGGCGACCCACTGTTTGGTCGTGTGCTCCGTACGCGCGACGCCGACGATCCCGAAGCGCTCCGGCAGTAGTCGACGCACCGCCAGCGAGTAGAGCGCAGGGAAGATCTTGCGTCGCGTCAGGTCGCCGGAGGCGCCGAAGATCACGATCGCGCACGGGTCCGGGCTGCGACGCAGCCGCAAGCCCTCGAGGAGCGGGTTCTCGGCCTCGCTCACGGCCTCGCCTTCGCCGCCTTGGCGGCCTTCACGGCGTGGCCGCCGAACTGGTTGCGGAGAGCGGCCTGCACCTTGGCCGAGAAGTCGATCTCGCGGCGCGAGGCGAAGCGGGCGAAGAGCGCGGCGGTGATCGCCGGCACGGGCACGTTCGCGTGGATCGCCTCGTTGATCGTCCAGCGGCCCTCGCCGGAGTCCTCGACGTACGGCGCGATGTCGTCGAGGTGGTCGCCGTGCTGCTCCATCGCCGCGCACAGCAGCTCGAGCAGCCAGGAGCGGACGACCGAGCCGTAGCGCCAGATGCCGGCAACCTCGCTCAGGTCGAGCTCGAACTCGGAGTGGTACATGAGCTCGAACCCCTCGGCGTAGGCCTGCATCAGCCCGTACTCGATCCCGTTGTGGACCATCTTCGTGAAGTGGCCTGCACCGGACGGGCCAACGTGTGCCCACCCGTTCTCGGGCGCGAGCGACTCGAAGATCGGCGCCAGCCGCTTCAGCGGCGCCTTGTCGCCGCCGGCCATCAGGCAGAAGCCGGCCTCGAGCCCCCAGATCCCGCCCGACACGCCGACGTCCGCGAACGAGATCTTCCGCTTGCGGGCCTCCTTGTAGCGGCGCTGCGAGTCGCGGAAGTTCGAGTTGCCGCCGTCGACGATCGTGTCGCCGGGCTCGAGGATGCCGAGCAGCTTCTGGAACGTGTCCTCGGTGATCTCGCCGGAGGGCACCATCATCCAGACGTGCCGGGGTGCGTCGAGCTGCTTCGCGAGCGCGCGGAGCGTCTTCGCCGTCGACGTGACCTTCGGGTCGTAGGTCTTGACCTCGTGCCCGTCCCGCTCGAGCCGCTTCGTCATCCCGGACCCCATCCGCCCGAGGCCGACCATGCCGAGTTGCATCAGATTTCCTCCAGTTGGATTCGCACAACACGCCTGCCCCGCTCTTCGAGCGCCGCGAGGTCGCCGGCCGCCTGCGAGCGGATCAGGCGCCCGAAGCCGAAGTCGCGACCGGGGATCGCCAGCTCCTCGCCGGTGTCGTCGACGACCTGGATGAAGAGACCGGTGTTCGGCCCACCCTTGTGCAGCTGCCCCGTGGAGTGCAGGTAGCGCGGGCCGAGGCCGCTCGTGACGACGCAGCCCGTCTCGTGCGCCCTGGCGGCGAGGGGAGCCAGCTCGCCTTCGCGGGCCGGGTCGATGAACGCCTGGATGCAGACGTAGTCACCGTCGCTCGCCCCGGCCAGCAGCTCGTCGAGCGAGCCGCGAGGTGCGACGTCGGGCTCGCCGGCGGCGAGGACCTCGTTCGTCTTGTCCTTCGCCGCCTGCACGTCGGGCTGGTCGAACGGGTTGATCCCGAGGACGTGGCCGGCGACCGCGGTCGCGAACTCCCACCGGAGCCACTCCTGCCCGAGCTCGTACGCGTCCGGGAGGCGCACCTCGCCGCGCTGCCGGTCCGGCCCCTCCGGCGGCTCGCCCGGCGCCGGCACGAGCCCCTTGCCCTGCTTGCCGGTCGACTCCGCGAGCAGCTGTTCGGCCCACAATCCGAAGTCCGACGGATGCGAGTCGATGCAGACCTTGTCGCGGCCGGACTGCCAGCCCTCGCCGAGCTGCAGGCCCAGCTCGAGCCCCGGATTCCCTTCCTGCAGCAGCAGCGCCTCCATCATCTCCGCCGCGCGTTCGAGGAAGCGCTCGAGCGCAACGCCCATCAGCGACGCGGGCACCATCCCGAACAGCGAGAGCGCCGAGTAGCGTCCGCCGATCTCCGGCTCGCCCGGGAACGTCGCGCGGAAGCCCCGCTCCTGCGCCAGCTGCTCGAGCTCGGAGCCGGGGTCGGTGATCGCCGCGAACTGGGCGCCACGGCCTCCGGTGCGGTCCCAGAAGTACTCCAGGTGCGAGCGCGTCTCGATCGTGGAGCCCGACTTCGAGGAGGCGATGAAGAGGGTGCGCTCCAGATCGAGACTGCTCTCGAGGCGCCTGATCGCGGCCGGATGCGTCGTGTCGAGAACGTGGAAGGACTCGACCGCGAACGCGCGCCGGAGGACCTCCGGCGCGAGCGACGAGCCGCCCATCCCGAGCAGGACGAAGTCGTCGAACTGCTCGCTCGCCGCCTCCGCGAAGGCGTTCAGCTCGGGGATGCGCGGACGGACCCGGCCGACGACGTCGAGCCACCCGAGCCAGCGGTCCTCGCCGGAGCCGGTCCAGAGCGACGCGTCGTACGCCCAGATCCGGTCGACGATGCTGCGTCACGCCGCAGCGAGCTCGCTGCGCTTTGCTCGGATCCCGTCGAGCAGCTCCTCGAAGGAGTCGGCGAACTTCTGCACGCCTTCCGCCTCGAGCGTCGCCACGACGTCGTCGTAGTCGACACCGACCTCGGCCAGCCGCTCGAGCAGCTTCCGCGCCTCCGCGACGCCCTCGGTGATGGTGTTCGGGACGACCTTGCCGTGATCCTGGAAGGCGACGATCGTCTCCGCCGGCATCGTGTTCACCGTCTTCGGCCCGATCAGCTCCTCGACGTACATCACGTCGCGGTACTCCGGGTTCTTCGTCGACGTGGACGCCCACAGGCAGCGCTGAGCGGTCGCGCCCTTCGCGGCGAGGAACTCCCAGCGGGGCCCGGCGAACGTCTTCTGCCAGTGGCGGTAGGCGAGCTTCGCGTTGGCGATCGCGAGCTTCCCCTGCAAGCGGGTGGCCTGGCCGCCGATCTCGTCGAGCCGCCGGTCGGCCTCCGTATCGACGCGCGAGACGAAGAAGCTGGCGACGGAAGCGACGAGCGTCGGGTCCCCGCCCGCCGCGACGAGGCGCTCGAGGCCCTTGATGTAGGCCTCGGCGACCGCCGCGTAGCGGTCGAGCGAGAAGATCAGCGTCACGTTGATCGGCTTGCCCTTCGCGATGCAGTCCTCGATCGCGGCGAGCCCCGGCAGCGTCGCCGGGATCTTGACGAACAGGTTCGGCCGCTCGACCTCCTCGTGGAAGCGGATCGCCTGCTCGAAGGTGGCCTCGCGGTCGTAGGCGAGCGTCGGGTCGACCTCGAGCGAGACCCAGCCGTCCTGTCCCTGGCCTTCGTCCCAGACCGGGCGCATGAGGTCACATGCGTCCTGGACGTCCTGCTTCGCCAGGTGGAGGAAGATCTCGGTCGGATCGTCCTCGGTCTTCATCACCTCGGCCAGCCGCTCGTCGTACCAGTCGCCCGACGAGAGCGCCTTCTGGAAGATCGTCGGATTGGAGGTGACGCCGACGACCGCGTCCTCCTTCATCAGCCGGGCGAGCTCGCCCGTCTCGAGCATCTCGCGCGAGAGCGAGTCGATCCAGACGCTGACGCCTTGCTCAGAGAGCTCGTGCAGTCGTGACTTGGCCATCCTTCATCTCCTTCTCCATTGCTTCGACTTTTCTCAATCGCGCCACGTACCGCTCGCCGCCGTCGAAGCGCGCGCCGAGGAAGGCGCGCACGAGGTCGACCGCGAGCTCGGCGCCGACAACTTCCGAACCGAGGCAGAGCACGTTCATGTCGTCGTGCTCGACACCCTGGTGCGCGGAATACACGTCGTGACAGATCGCGGCGCGGATCCCGGCCATCTTGCAGGCGGCGACCGAGGCGCCGACTCCGGAGCCGCAGACGAGGATGCCGCGCTCCGCGTCGCCGCGCAGGATCGCCTCGCCGAGCTCCTTGGCCTTGTCCGGATAGTCGATCCGCTTCGCGTCGGTGTCGGTGCCGAGGTCGACCGTCTCGTGCCCGAGGCCGTCGAGCTCCTCGAGCAGACGCTCGCGGAGCTTCACACCGCGGTGGTCGAAGGCGACTGCGACACGCATCGGCTGTGAGTATGGCGAAGAGGAGCGGGGTCAGCGGGTGGCGCGCGCCTCGATGCCTTCGATCAGCTGCGCCACCGCTTCGAGCACCTCCCGGTGCGGCGACTCATCCTCGGAGACGCCGGCGAGGATCTCGACCTCGAGACCCTGGAAGAGATTGGCGACGAGCGTCGCAACAGCCGTCGCGGAGATCGGAAGCTCGAGCTTCATCTCGCGCGACCACTCCTCGAAGACCTCGGCCATCAGCCGGCGCCAGCCGGCCGTGGCGTCGCGCCAGCGCGCTGCGAGCTCCTCGTCCGCGAGCCCGGCCGCCCACAGCTCCCAGAGGATCCGGACATAGCCGGACTCGAGGTCGTCTTCCAGGAAGCGGCACGCCGCGCGCCACTTCACGCTCAACGGCTCGGGACCCGCGAACAGCGCCTGCTGGCGTTCGAGGAGCTTCGCGTTCTCGCGCTCGAGCACGGCGACGAGCACCGCCTGCTTGCTGCCGAAGTGGTAGTGCACGAGCGACAGCTGGACTCCGGCCCGCTCGGCGACTGCCCGGATGCTGGTGCCCGAATATCCCTGCTCGCGCAGTGACTCGCGCGCTGCCTCGAGGATCGACTCCTTGGTCGCGTCACCGCGGACCGAGCGCCGGTCCTTCAGCTCCCTTGACATGGGACTCACCTTACCACTATCTTAGTTGGTCGACCAACCAACTACTTGAAGGAGGCGGAAATGCCGCTGATCACTGTCAAGCTGATCGAGGGCGTCTTCGACGCCGAGGAAAAGCACGAGATGATCGAACAGCTCACCGAGACGATGGTGGGCATCGAAGGTGAGAGCATGCGCGGAGTGACCTGGGTCGTGATCGAGGAGATCAAGAGCGGCGAGTGGGGACTCGGCGGGAAGGCGCTGACGACCGAGGCGGTGCGCGAGATCAAGGAAAGCGTCGCAGCCTGATGACCGCTGTCGCGCCGTCCGCGACACCGCACGCCGCCGGACGGGCGGTCGAGCCCCGTGCACAGGGGTACCTCGACCGCGACGGCGTGCGCATCTTCTACGAGCTCTTCGGCGACGCCCCCGAGACGATCCTGTTCCTGCCGCCCTGGGCGATCAACCACTCGCGCTTCTGGAAGGGGCAGGTGCCGTACCTCTCCCGCCACTTCAGCGTCCTGACGTTCGACCCGCGCGGAAACGGCCGCTCCGACCGGCCCGAGTCCCCGGACGAGTACGGAGCGGAGGTGACCGCCGCGGACGCGCTCGCGCTGCTCGACGAGCTCGGCCTCGACCGCGTCTTCCTCGTCGTGCACTGCGGCAGCGCGGACAAGGGACTGTTGCTGACAGCACACCACCCGGAGCGCTTCGTCGGCGCCGTCTTCATGTCGCCGGCGCTCCCGATCACACCGCCGCGACCGGAGCGGGTGATGTCGTTCACCGAGCCGCTCCCGACCGACGAGGGCTGGGCGAAGCAGAACCGCCACTACTGGCAGCGGGACTATCCCGGCTTCCTGGAGTTCTTCTTCGATCGCTGCTTCACCGAGCCGCATTCCACGAAGCAGATCGAGGACGGCATCGGCTGGGCGCTCGAGACGACACCGGACACGCTCGAGCTCACGGTGAGGCCGTCCGGGTTCGACGAGGCGACGTCGCACGAGCTGATGTCCCAGCGTCCGCTGCCCCGTGCTCGTGATCCAGGGCGACGAGGACGCCCTCATTCCCGCCGACCGAGGCGCCGCCTTCGCGGCCGCGACCGGCGGCAGGCTCGTCACGATGGAAGGAGCGGGGCACAGCCCCGCACGCACGCGATCCGGTCCGATTCAACCTGCTCCTCTCCGACTTCGCGAACGCGTGCTGGGGCCGCCCGCAGGAGCCGCAGGTCTGGCGTCGCGCGGTCACGCGGTCGAAGCGGGCGCTCTACATCTCGTCACCGATCGGCCTCGGCCACGCCTGGCGCGACGTCGCGATCGTGCAGGAGCTCCGCCGGCTCCAGCCCGGGCTGACGATCGACTGGCTCGCGCAGGATCCGGTGACACGCGTCCTCGAGGCGGCGGGCGAGCGCATCCATCCGGCCAGCCGCCACCTGGCGAACGAGTCGCGCCACATCGTGGCCGAGTCCGACGGACAGCAGCTGCACGCGTTCGAGGCGATCCGGCGGATGGACGAGATCCTGCTCGCCAACTTCATGGTCTTTCACGACGTCGCCCGGGCCGAGCAGTACGACCTCTGGATCGGAGACGAGGCGTGGGAGCTCGACTACTTCCTGCACGAGAACCCCGAGCTGAAGAGCGCTCCGTACTGCTGGCTGACCGACTTCGTCGGCTGGCTGCCGATGCCCGGACGCGGCGAGCGCGAGGCGTTTCTGACCGCGGACTACAACGCCGAGATGATCGAGCAGATCGCGCGCTTCCCGCACGTCCGCGACCGGTCGATCTTCATCGGCGAGCCGGAGGACGTCGTCCCCGAGTCGTTCGGCCCCGGTCTGCCGCTGATCCGCGACTGGGTCGCACAGGAGTTTCAGTTCAGCGGCTACGTGACGCCTGCGGCCGGTCCGCTCGACCGTGCTGCGACTGCGCGCCGAGCTCGGCTACCGCGAGGACGAGCGGGTGTGCATCGTGTCCGTCGGCGGTTCCGGCGTCGGCGTCGACCTGCTCCGGCGGGTGCTTGCAGGCTATCCCCGGGCGAAAGCCCGGATCCCCGCGCTCCGCATGGTCGTGGTGTGCGGGCCGAGGATCGACCCGAGCTCCCTTTCGGCCCCGGAGGGAGTCGAGGTCCGTCAGTACGTCCACGAGCTGTACCGGCACCTTGCCGTCTGCGACGTGGCGGTCGTCCAGGGCGGGCTCACGACGGGCATGGAGCTCGTGGCGGCGAAGACGCCGTTCCTCTACTTCCCGCTCCGGGATCACTTCGAGCAGAACTTCCACGTTCGCCACCGCCTGACGCGCTACGGCGCCGACCGCTGCCTGGACATCGAGACGGCGGACCCGGACACGATCGCCGACGCGATTGCGGCGGCTCTCTCGGAGCCCGTCGAGTACCTGGACGTCGCGCCGGGTGGCGCAACGCGTGCGGCCGAGCTGATCGCCGAGCTGCTCTAGGAGACGCGCTCGAGCAGAGCCACGGCCCGCGTCGCCACGTTCTCGGCCGTGAAGCCGAGCCGTTCGAGCACCTCGTCGCCCGGTGCAGAGGCGCCGAAGCGGTCGACCGCGACCGACGCGCCGGCATCGCCGATCCAGCGCTCCCAGCCGAGCGAGATCCCCGCCTCGACCGACAGTCGCGCGCCGACGTCGGGCGGGATCACCTCGTCGCGGTAGTCCTGCGGCTGCTCGGAGAAGAGCTCCCAGCACGGCATCGAGACGACGCGGACGTTGGCGTCCATCGAGCGCGCGGCCTCGTAGGCCACACTCACCTCGGAGCCGGTCGCCAGCAGCACGATGTCGGGCAGGCCGTCGCCGGACTGCCAGAGCGTGTACGCGCCGCGAAGCGCTCCTTCGGCCGAGGCGACCTCGGAGCGGTCGAGCGTCGGCAGCTTCTGGCGTGAGAGCGCCAGCGCGACGGGACCGCCCTCGCGCTCGAGCGCGATCCGCCACGCCATCGACGTCTCGTTGGCGTCGCCGGGCCGCACGTACCAGAGGTTCGGGATCGACCGCAGCGTCATGTGGTGCTCGACCGGCTGGTGCGTCGGCCCGTCCTCGCCGAGGCCGACCGAGTCGTGCGTCCAGACCCAGAGCGACTGCATGTGGCCGAGCGCCGAGAGCCGGACCGCGGGGCGCATGTAGTCCGAGAAGATGAGGAACGTCGAGCCGTACGGCTTCAGCATCCCCTGCGTGAGCGAGATGCCGTTCACGATCGATCCCATCGCGTGCTCGCGGATCCCGAACGCGATGTTGCGCCCGGCGTGGGTGGACGAGAACACGCCGGCGCCCTCGAACTCCGTCTTCGTCGACTCGACGAGATCGGCGGCTCCTCCGACCATCGTCGGCGTGAACGGCTTGATCGCCTGCATCACCTTCTTGCCGGCGTCGCGCGTGGCCACCCCCTCCCCGGCCGGGAACTCCGGCAGCGCCTCGATCCAGCCGGGGCGCGGCTTGCCGGTCCGGTCCGCCTCCCACTCCTCGCGGAGCTTCGGGAACGTCTCGGCCCAGAGCTCGAAGCGGTCGTGCCACTCCTGCTCGGCCTCGATCCCGGCCGGCCTCATGTCCATGTGCTCGTAGACCGCATCGGCGACGTCGAAGTGCTTGTCCGGATCGAGCCCGAGCGTCTCCTTTGCCGCCCGCACCTCGTCCTCGCCGAGCGGCGCGCCGTGCGACTTCGAGGTGTCGATCGCGTTCGGCGCGCCGTAGGCGATGTGGCTGCGCACGATCACGAGCGACGGCCGCTCCTCCTCGGCCTGCGCCGCGCGAATCGCTCGCTCGAGCGCGGCGACGTCCTCCGAGTCCTCGACCGACTGAACGTGCCAGCCCTGGGCCTCGAAGCGCTTCGCCTTGTCCTCCGTCGTGAAGGTGAGCGCGGTCGTGCCGTCGATCGTGATGTGGTTGTCGTCGTAGAAGTAGACGAGCCGGCCGAGACCGAGGTGGCCGGCGAGCGACGCGGCCTCGTAGCTGACGCCCTCCATCAGGTCGCCGTCCGAGCAGATCGCGTAGACCCGGCGATCGACGATGTCGTGGTGCGGCCGGTTGTAGCGCTCCGCCAGGAAGCGGTCGGCGATCGCGAAGCCGACGCCGTTCGCGAAGCCCTGGCCGAGCGGGCCGGTCGTCGTCTCGACGCCCTCGGTCATGAAGTGCTCCGGATGGCCCGGCGTCCGCGACTCCCACTGCCGGAAGCGCTTCAGCTCCTCGAGCGAGAGGTTGTAGCCGGTCAGGTGCAGCGTGGCGTACTGGAGGATGCAGGCGTGGCCGGCGGAGAGGATGAACCGGTCGCGGTTCGGCCAGTCCGGGTTCGCCGGATTGTGGCGCATCACGTTTCGGTAGAGCACGTACGCGAGCGGCGCGAGTGCCATCGCCGTGCCCGGATGACCCGCGTTCGCCTTCTGGACCGCGTCCATCGCGAGCGCCCGGATCGTGTCGATCGAGAGCTTCCTGATCTCTGCGTCTTGGCCCACGCCTCAACGATATGCCCCGGCCCGCTTCCAGCGCGGAGTCAACGGCGCACTACCCTTGAGCATGGCGGTCCTGATCGCATCCGCGCTCCGCAAGGAGTTCTCCGGCGAGGCCCTCTTCGACGGTGTCTCGTTCAAGCTCGAGCGCCGAGACCGGCTCGCACTCGCCGGCCCGAACGGCGCCGGCAAGACGACGCTGCTGCGTGCGCTGATGGGCGAGACGGAGCTCGCGGGCGGTGAGCTCGCCTGGGAGAAGGGCGCCCGCGTCGCGCTCCACGACCAGCGTCCGCCGAGGCTCGGCGGCTTCACGCTGCGCGAATACGCCCTCTCGGGCGCGTCCGACCTGATCGAGACCGAGCGCGAGCTGCGCCGGCTCGAGGAGGCGATGGCCGCGGGCGATCACGGTCCCGAGACGCTCCGGCGCTACGGCGAGGCGCAGGCACGGCTCGAGCACGCGGGCGGCTACGGCTGGCGCGACCACGCCACTGCGGTGCTGCGCGGCCTCGGCTTCGCGGATGCGGACCTCGACCGTGGGCTCGAGACCTTCTCCGGCGGAGAGCTGACGCGCGCCTCGCTCGCGCGAGCGCTCGCCGGCGGCCCGGATCTGCTCCTCCTCGACGAGCCCACGAACCACCTCGACATGGCGTCGATGGAGTGGCTCGAGCAGGAGCTGAACACGATCGACGCCGCCGTCGTCCTGGTCGCACACGATCGCTGGTTCCTCGAGTCGGTGGCGACATCCGTCCTCGAGCTCGAGGGCGGCAGCTCCGTCTTCTTCCCGGGCAAGTGGCACGTCTGGCGCCAGGAGAAGGCGGCACGGCTCGCCAACCAGGCGACCTGGGCGCAGCGGCAGGCCGAGGACATCGCCCGGCTCGAGCGGTTCGTCGCCCGCTTCCGCTACGGCACGAAGTCGCGGCAGGCGCAGGCGAAGCTGAAGCAGATCGCCCGGATCGAAGCGGAGCGCGTCGAGGCGCCGCGCACCGGCCGGCGCACGCTCGGCTTCGAGTTCCTGAAGCCGGTGCGGAGCGGCCGGATGGTGATCGAGGCCGAGGGCTTCGACCTCGCCGCGGGCACGAAGCAGCTCCTCGAGGACGCAGAGCTCGTGCTGGAGCGGGGCGAGCATGTCGCCCTGATCGGGCCGAACGGCTCCGGCAAGTCGACGCTGCTCGAAGGCATCGTCGCCGGCGAGGTCGGGCGGATCGGCCACGGCGTCGAGCTCGCCTACTTCTCACAGCACGAGGTCGAGCTCGACGAGCGCGGCAGCGTGCTCGAGTGCACGATGGGCGCGACCGGCCTGCAGCGGCCGCAGGCGCAGGCGCTTCTCGGCCGCTTCCTCTTCTCCGGCTGGGACGAGCACGAGAAGCGCGTCGACCAGCTCTCCGGCGGCGAGCGGCGCAGGCTCGGGCTCGCGCTCGTCGTTGCGTCCGGAGCGAACTTCCTCGTCCTCGACGAGCCGACCAACCATCTCGATCTCGAGAGCCGCGAAGCCCTCGAGGCCGCGCTCGAGGCGTTTCCCGGCACGGTCCTGCTCGTCTCCCACGACCGCGCCGTGCTCGACGCCGTCGCCGAGCGGATCGTCGCCGTGGAGGACGGAGGTCTCCGCTCGTACCCCGGTGGCTGGGCCGACTACGCCCGCATCCGAGCCGGCGAGGACGCTCCAGAGGCGCCGCAAGCCGAAGGAGCGCAAGGAGAAGCCGAAGCCCGAGAAGCCGAAGCCGCCGCGCCGGAGCGAGCTCGAGCTCGTCGAGTCCTCGATCCAGGAGCGCGAGCTCGAGATCGCCGACCTCGAGCGCCGCCTGGCCGAAGACTGGGGTGACGCGGAGATCCTCGCTGCGCACAAGGTGGCCCGCGAGGAGCTGCAGGGCCTGCTCGAGCGCTGGGAGCAGCTGTTCGAGTCCGCGCAGCAGGTGTGACGCTGTGCCGCTGTGACGATGGTCGTCCGGCGGCGTAGGAACGGTGTGCAAGCGATGACGCTTTCCGCGCGGAGCCAGCCGACCTTGTCGGCGTCTTTTGCCACGACCGCAGAGGAGCATCTCGACGACGTGTACGCCTATCTCGTCTATCTGACCCGCGACCGCTCGCTCGCCGAGGATCTCGTCGCGGACACGTTCGAGAAGGCGCTGCGCTCGTGGCGCCGCTTCGACGCCCGCCGCGGCAGCGCTCGCACCTGGCTCTGCCAGATCGCCCGCACGACCGCGCTCGACTGGTTCCGCGCCGAGGAGCGCCGGAAGCGGCGCGAGGAGCGTGTCGCGACGCCCGAGCGCGTCGACGCATCGTTCGCCGAAGGTCTGTCCTCCGACCTCGAAGCCGCCCTTGCCGAGCTCAGTGCCGGCGAGCGCGAGGTGATCGCACTCCGGATTCTG
Organism: uncultured Gaiellaceae bacterium; assembly: GCA_963847255.1. Classification (GTDB taxonomy): domain Bacteria; phylum Actinomycetota; class Thermoleophilia; order Gaiellales; family Gaiellaceae; genus Gaiellasilicea. The sequence goes on along the minus strand of CAWJYW010000026.1, from coordinate 156,650 downwards.
CTGGAGCTCGACGGCGACGAGGCCGCGCGCGTGCTCGGTATCAGCCCGACGGCGGTTTCCACCCGCCTGTCGCGCGCCCTGAAGAAGCTCGAGGAGAAGGTGAGCATCCATGTCTGAGTCGCTGTTGAACGAGATCCGCGCCGCGAAGCCCGTCGCACCCTCCACGCTCCGCGACCGCGTGCGCGCGCTGTCCGCCGAGGAGCCGGCACGTGAGCCCTTTCTCGCCCGGCTCCGCTGGCGGCAGCTCGTGCTCGTCGCACCGGCGACGCTGGTCCTCGCGCTCTCCGCAGCGACGGTGATCGGCCTGACGCGCGACGACGCCGTGATCGGCGGAGGCGACGACCGGATCGCGTCCTCCGGCGCAGGTGAGGCTGCGACCACCGCTCCGGCATTCGACAGCGCACAGACACAGCCCGAAGGAGCGCTCAAGGGCCTGGCGGCTCCTCCGGATGCCACCCGCTCGGCAATCCCGCCGGCGACGGGTCAGCTGCAGCGCTACGAGGCGGAGCTGCGCCTGCGCGTGGACGACGTCGAGGCGCTCTCGGGAGCGACGAAGAGCGCACAGCAAATCGCGCTCTCGCACGGCGGCAGCATCGCCTCGCTCCAGTACGACGCGCCGTCGGAGGGCATCGGCTCGGCGCAGATCACGCTTCGCGTCCCGATCTCCAGGGTGCAGAGCGCGATGACGCAGCTCTCCGCGCTCGGCACGATCGTCGGCCAGCGCTACGGGATCGAGGACCTGCAGGTGCAGGCCGACAGCCTCCAGTCGCAGATCGAGGCGACGCAGCGGCAGATCGCCGGGATCCTCGGACAGCTCGAGAGCACCACCCTTTCCGACGCGAACCGCGCCGTGCTGAAGTCGCGGCTCGCGAACGCCCGCGCCAAGCTGAAGGGCCTGCGCGAAGGGCTCGCCGGCACGCGCGCCGAGGCGAAGACGGCGACGATCTACCTCTCCCTGACGACCGAGAAGATCGAGCCCGGTGCCGTCGGCGGCGGCCCGCTCGACAACATCAAGGACGTGCTCGCGTGGGAGGCGATCGGGCTCCTCTACTTCGTCGTCGTCGCCGGCCCGTTCCTCATCCTCGGCTTCCTCGATCTGGCTCGCGCTTCGGTTCCGGCGCAGGCAGGTCACCACCCGCCTGCTCGAGCAGAACTAGTCGAGCGGCAGCTCGGCCCGCACGGTCGTGCCGCGACCACGCTCGCTCGAGACCTGCAGACGCCCGCCGAGCGCTTCCACCCGGTCGGTCAGCCCTCGGAGGCCCGATCCCTTGCCCGGGTCGGCACCGCCGACGCCGTCGTCGGAGACCTCGACCACGAGCAGGCCGTCGTCGCGAGCGAGGTCGACCTGGGCCTGGCTCGCCGCGGCGTACTTGGCCACATTCGCGAGCGATTCCGACACCACGTAGTAGGCGGCAGCCTCGATCGGCTCGGGCAGCCGCTCCGACGGAAGACTGTTGAGCTCGACCGGCAACGTGGCGCGCGCCGCAAGCGCCTCGACGGCCGCCGCGAGACCGCGGTCCGTGAGGACCGCCGGATGGATCCCGCGGGCGAGCTCGCGAAGCTCCTCCAGACCGAGCGCGAGCTCTTCGCCGGCTCGAGCGAGCAGCTCCGCGGCGGCCCCCGGGTCGGCGGTCAGCTGCGACTGGGCGAGACGAAGGCCGAGGGCGAGCGAGACGAAGCGCTGCTGGGCGCCGTCGTGGAGGTTCCGCTCGAGGCGCCGCCGCTCAGCGTCGCCGGCCTGGACGATGCGTGCGCGCGACGCGGTCAGCTGCTCGTGGGCCTCGGCGTTCGCGAGCGCGACCGCGACGAGGTTCGTGAATTTCTCGAGGCGAGCCTCGACGTCCGCTGGGAATCGGTCGGAGCCGCTGATCGAGATCGAGGTGGCGCCCCAGAGTCGTCCAGAGACCACGATCGGAGCCGCCACGGCTGAGCTCACGTCTGCCGCAACCATGTGCTCCTGGACGTCGGGCGGCTCGTTCTCCAGGTCGATCCGGGCCGTTTCGCCCGTGTGCCGGACACGCGCGATCGCTCCGCCCTGAAACGGCAGGCGAACGCCGAGCGGGGCGTCGAACCGGCCGTCCCGCTCCCAGCCGCCCACGATCTCCGCTTCGTCCGCATCCTCGACGTAGCGCATGGTCGCGGCCGCGCGTGCTCCGAACAGCCGGCCGATCTCCTCCGAGACGGCGTTGAAGAGCCGCTCGGGGTGCTCCTGGGTCGCGACAGCGACCGCGACGCGGCTGAGCGCAGCCTGCTCCTCGGCCAGGGTCGCGAGCTCCTCACGAGCCTGAGCGTTCGCGAGTGCCACCGCGACGAGCGCGGCGAACTGCCCGAGTCGCTCCTCGGCGTTCGCCGGAAACCGCAGGTCGCCGGTGAGCGACACGACAACGGCGCCCCAGATGTGCCCAGACACGACGATCGGCGCTGCGACGAGGGACGTCACACCAAGCGCGGTCAGCCGCCCATGGAGCTCCGCGGGAATGCCGGGATCGTCCGTGGCCTGGCGAGCCGGCGCCCCCGTCCGCGCGACCTTGGTGAGCGCGCTGCCGTCCTCGATTGCGACGATCGTGCCGGCGCCGGGAATCTGGACGCCGGGCTCGCTCCATTTGCCGACGATGAGCCCTTCGTCCAGGTTCGGACCGAAGCGAACGAGGTTCGCGGCGTCTGCGCCGAGCAGACGAGCAACCTCCTCGGTCACGACGTCGAAGACCCGCTCCGCAGCCGTCTCGGTCGCGACGGTCACCGCGACGCGCTTCAAGGCCGCCTGCTCGGCGAGGAGCAGGTGGAGGTCGGCCTCGTTTCGCGGCATGCCGAATCGTCGCACGCGTCGAGACGCACCGCCACAGAGGGCCGAACGGCGCTCGGCAATGATGAGACCATGGCCTCACCCAAGATGCACGCCGACGAGGTGGAGACCGACATCTCGCTGGTGCGTCGCCTGCTTGCCGGGCAGTTCCCGCACTGGGCCAACCTGGCGATCGATCCCGTCGTGTCGTACGGGACGGATCACGACATCTATCGGCTCGGGGACTCCCTGGCCGCACGGCTGCCGCGCATCGGATGGGCCACCGAACAGGCGGCGAAGGAGGCGCGTTGGCTGCCGAAGCTCGCGCCGCACCTGCCGCTCGCGGTTCCGGTGCAGCTGGCGATGGGGCAGCCGGCTGAGGGCTACCCCTTCGAATGGTCGGTCTACGAGTGGTTGCCCGGCGAGAACGCCAACGGGACGATCGACGATCTGAATCGGGCGGCGGTCGATCTCGCTGCGTTCGTACGGGCGCTGCGTCAGGTCGACACGACCGGCGCACACCAGCGTCCGCCTGGCGCCCGAGGCTCACCACTCGCAGAGCTGGACGAGCAGGTTCGCCGATCGGTCGCAGAGCTCGGCGACCGCGTCGACGGCGCTGTCCGCTCATCCGGTCGTGGGAGGAGTCGCTCGACGCGTGCGAAATGGGACGGCGAAGACGTCTGGGTGCACGGCGACCTGCTGCCGGGCAACCTGCTCGTCCTCGACGGCCGCCTGTCCGCAGTCATCGACTTCGGAGGCCTCAACGTCGGCGATCCAGCCTGCGACCTGCAGCCTGCCTGGAACGTCTTCGCCGGTGGCAGTCGCACCCGGTACCGCGCCGAGCTCCGGGTCGACGACGCGTCGTGGCTGCGCGGGCGCGGCTCGGCGCTGTGCCAGGCCGTCTCGGCGCTGCCGTACTACTGGGACACCAATCCCGGCATGGTCCGCCAGGCCTCGCACGCGCTGGCACAGGTCCTCGCCGAACCTTCCTAGGCCCAGAAGGCGTCGAACGCCTGCTTCGTCGAGCGGCTGAGCGCGGATGTCGAGTCCAGAGGCCGTCGCGGAGCTCGACCAGGAGCGCCTGCTCGATGTCGAGCGGCGCGCGGCCGTCACGCTCCCCGCGGGCGCGGTAGACCGCGACCGTGTGCGCGTCGTCAGCGACCACCCAGAGCAGGTCGACGCGGTACGTGCCGGCGGTCAGCTCGGCGGTGCGGCGGAGGAACGCGAGGATCTCGTCGCGGCCGCGGTACTCACCGGTCATCGCGTTCGCGCCCGGCACGCGCCAGACGGCGTCGTCGGCGAAGAGACTGACCAAGCCGCTCACGTCGCCGCGGGCGAAGCGCTCGAAGCCGGCGCGGACGATCGCGGCGTTCGGGTGCTCGCTCAGGACGGTGGGTCCAGGGTGGCGACGACGGCCTCGGCGACGACCTTCAGCGGGCGGCCGGAGACCTGGCTCGCCTTGCGCAGGCGCGCGAAGGCGTCCTGCTCGGACAGGCCCTCCTTCGTCATCAGCAGCCCCTTGGCCCGCTCGATCACCTTGCGGGCGGCGAGCGCGTCGGCGAGCGACTCGGCTTCCTCGCGCAGCGCCTGCAGCTCGTCGTGCCGTGCCCGTGCGGTCTCGATCGCCGGCAGCAGGTCGGTCTCGCGAAACGGCTTCACGAGGTAGCCGAAGACACCGGCCTCCACGGCCCGCGCCACGAGCTCGCGCTCGCCGTAGGCCGTCACCATCACGATCGGGATCGGCCGGTCGTCGAGGATCCGGCGCGCTGCCTCGATTCCGTCGAGCCGCGGCATCTTCACGTCGAGCACCGCGAGGTCGGGCTGCTCCTGCCGCGCCAGCTCCACAGCCTCCTCGCCGTCCTTCGCTTCCGCGCACACCTCGAACCCGGCCGACTCGAGCAGCGACCGCAGGTCCATCCGGATGATGGTCTCGTCCTCGGCGATCAGAATCCTCATGCCGGGAAGACCACCTCGGCGCGCAGGCCCGGGTCGCTCGTGAGCACGATCGTGCCGCCGAGCTCGTCCCGCACGAGCGCGCGCACGATCGAGAGCCCGGTGCTCTCGGCGTCGCCGGCCGCGATCCCACCGCCGTCGTCACCGATCGCGAGGGAGACCGAGCCGTTGCGCTGCGCCAGCTCGATCCGGACCGTCCCGCCGCCGTGCTCCAGTGCGTTCTGGAAGAGCTCGCTGAAGACGAGAGCGAGCGCCGTTGCGCGGTGGCCGGCGAGAGACACCGACTCGAGGTTCGCCTCGACCTCTTTCCCGACGACGAGGCCCTGCACGAGCATCGCCCGCAGCCGCTCGATCAGCTCGGCGAGGTCGACGTCGTCCTCGCGGTGCTCGGTCAGCACCTCGTGCACCGCCGCGATCGCGAGGATCCGGTTGACCGAGTCGGTCAGCGCGCGCCGCGGGTCGACCTCGGTGGCACGCGCCTGGAGCCGCAGCAGCGACGCGACGGTCTGGAGGTTGTTCTTGACCCGGTGGTGGATCTCCTGGGCGAGCACGCCGCGCATCACCGCGCGTCCGTGCTCGAGCGCGACTGCGGCGTGGTGCGCGATCGCCTCGAGCAGGGCGCGATCGTCGTCGCTGAAGGGCGTGTCGCGGTCGCAGACGAGCTCGCCGATCTGCCGGCGCTTCCACTTCAGCGGCAGGCGCAGCGCGTGCGTGCCGGCGCGGCCCTCGGGCCATGCGACCTTGCCGTCCTCGAGCACGAGCGCTGCACCGGTCGCCCCCATCGCGGTGATCGTCGTCTTCACGATCGCCTCGAGCGACTCCTCCAGATAGAGGGACTCGGAGACGGCCTCCGAGATCTGCGCCAGCGCCTCGAGCTCGTGCACCCGCCGCTGCGCGTCGGCGTAGAGCTTCGCGTGCTCGATCGTCTGCGCGACCTGGGACGCGATCGCGACGAGCAGGTCGATCTCGGCCTCGGTGTAGTCGCGGGCTGCACGCGTGCGGACGTTCAGCGCCCCCTCCATCTTCTCCCGCGCCAGGATCGGCACCGCGAGGATCGACTCGTACTCGTCCTCCGGCAGGTTCGGGAACTGCTTGAAGCGCGAGTCGAGATGCGCGGACGAGGCGATCGCGATCGGAGCACGCTCCGCCGCCGCGGTGCCCGTGATCCCCTCGCCGAGGTGCAGGCGCGGGCGCCGCGTCATCTCGTCGACGGCCGTTCCGTGCGTCGCGCGGAGCACCAGCTCGTCGGCGCGCTCGTCGTAGAGGTAGACGAAGCACGCATCGGCTCCGAGCGCATCCGCGACCTTGCTCGCGACGAGCGCCAGCACCTCCTCGAGGTCGAGCGTCGAGTTGACCGCAGCGATGGTCTCGGTCAGCAGTCGGAGATGCCTTGCGGACGCGTCCACCGTCAGAGTGTAGGCGCGTCGCCCGGCCGGCCTTAACAAACTTCTTACGAAAGTCATGCCAGAAACTTCAAACAGCGGGCATAGGTTCTCGGTAGATGAGTGCCGTCGAGCTCGATCTCCGCAGCGTCAAGGGTTTCCTCGTCGCGGACGTGCGCGGTCGTGTGATCGGTCGGGTCGAGTCGCCGATGTACGGCAGCCAGCCCGACGTTCCGGACGCTCTCGCTGTCCGCTCGGGCTTCCTGCGCGGCCGCCGGCTCGTGCCGGCCGAGGCGATCGGCGAGATCGACGTCGGCTCGCGCGTGATCGGTCTCAGCGTGTTGCGCGAGTCGATCCGCAAGTTCCTGTAGCGCCTTCCTCTGACCGCGGCCGCGCTTCCACGCAAGTGTTTGCGCAAGCAATGCGCAACTCCGCGTGCAGCGCCTGCGTAGAACGACCACGGGCTCCCGAGGGAGCCCGCGATCGGCCGTCAGTTGAGGTCGCGGCGCTCGCCTTGCGCCGCAGCCCTGTGGACAATTATGCCCCTCGGAGAAGGCTTATGTCTAGTCCAGAAACGTCTGTGCTAAAGCACGGCTAGGTAGCGGTCCAGCTCCCACTGCGTCAGCTGGATCCGATAGTCGTCCCACTCTCGCCGCTTGATCTCGACGTACCGCTCGTGGATGTGCTCGCCGAGCGCCTTCTTCATCAGCTCCGACTCCGCGAGCGCCTCGATTGCCTCGCCCGAGCGTGCCCGGCAGCGCCACGATTCCGCGCTCCTGCCGCTCGGCCGCCGAGAGGTGGTAGAGGTTCGAGTCCATCGGCTCCTCGAGCTCGTAGCCGCGCTCGATTCCCTCGAGCCCTGCGTGCAGGAGGGCGGCGAAGGTGAGATACGGGTTGCACGCCGGGTCGGGACAGCGGATCTCGGCGCGTGTCGCCTGCTCCGACCCCGGCTTGTAGAGCGGGATCCTGATCAGAGCGGAACGGTTGCGCTGCGACCAGGCGACGTACACCGGCGCCTCGTAGCCCGGCACCAGCCGCTTGTAGGAGTTGACCCACTGGGCGAACACTGCAGAGAGCTCACGTGCGTGGCGGAGCAGGCCGGCGATGAACGCCTTCGCCGTCGGCGACAGGTGGTGCGGGTCGGCGCTGTCGAAGAACTGGTTCCGGCCGTCCTTGAAGAGCGACATGTGGGTGTGCATGCCCGACCCGTTCTCGCCGAAGAGCGGCTTCGGCATGAAGGTCGCGTAGACCCCGTTCTTCGCCGCGATCTCCTTGACGATCAGCCGGTAGGTGAGCGTGGCATCGGCCATCTCGAGCGCCGGTGCGTAGCGCATGTCGATCTCGTGCTGAGAGGGCGCGACCTCGTGGTGGTGGTACTCGATCGGGATGCCGACGCTCTCGAGCGCCTGAATCGTCTCGTTCCGCAGCTCGGTGGCGGCGTCGAGCGCCGTCATCGCGAAGTAACCGCCCTCGTCGAGCGTCTCGGTGCCCTTGTTGTCCTTGAAGAGGAAGTACTCGAGCTCGGGCCCGATGTTGAAGGTGTCGAACCCCATGCTGCTCATCCGGTCGAGCGCCTTGCGCAGCATGTAGCGCGGGTCGCCCTCGTACGGCTCGCCGTTCGGCGTGACGACGTCGCAGATCATCCGGCCGACGATCGTCTCGCCCGGACGCGACGGCATGATCCGGAACGTCGCGGGATCCGGGATCGCAACCATGTCCGACTCCTCGATCGCGTTGAAGCCGGTGATCGACGAGCCGTCGAAGCCCATCCCGTCGTCGAGCGCGGCTTCGACCTCGCTCGGGGTGATCGCGAAGCTCTTCAGGTGCCCCTCGAGATCGGTGAACCAGAAGAGCACGTACGCGACCTTCTGCTTCTCGATCTCCTTCAGCACCTGCTTCCGCGCATCCGGGTCGGACGTCGCGCGATGCCTGCTCTCGATCATCCCCATGCCGTCTTCCTCCTTGTCACCCTTGTCAACAGAAAGTCCCAGAAAACGCGAAGAGCCCCAGGCGGAAGCCGCCTGAGGCCCCGTCGCCTCGAAAACCTCGGCGAGTCTAACGCACTACCCGCTCCGCTTCAATTTGCCGTGCTTCTTCGCGTAGATCTCGCCACGCCGGAACACCCACAGCCCGACCGGGGCCGCGACCGCGCCGATCAGGAGCAGCGGCCAGATCTCGTCCCACATCGTCGAGAGCCCAGCACCGTCGAGGATCGCCTCCCGGATCCCGTCGAGCACGTACGTCGCCGGCGAGATGACGGAGAGCCACTGCATCCACTGCGGCAGCACCTCGACCGGGTAGTAGACCCCCGAGACGACGAGCAGCATCCCCTGCGCGACGAAGCCCAGCTGAGCGCCCTTCTCGGGCGAGATCAGCGGCAGCACCGCCGTCATGATCCCGATCCCGATGAAGGCGAGCGAGCCCGCCACGAGCACGACGAAGGCGGCGACGAAGTCCGCGTTCGGCAGCGCCAGGTCGAAGAAGAACGCGACGACGACGAAGAGGATGATCGCCCTGATCAGGCCGTAGAGCACGGCGAAGAAGCCGGCGCCGGCGAGGTGCATCGCCCGCGACAGCGGCGCCATGAACGTGTACTCGATCGTCCCCTCCCAGCGCTCCCACGCGACCGTCTCGGTCATGAACTCGAACAGGATCCCGAGGTAGGCCCAGACGACGGCGCCGATCAGGAGCTGTGTGGTCGTGCGGGTGACGTCGATCTCGCCGCCCGTCGCCTCGATCCCCTTCGCGATGAAGACGATCGTGAGCGTGTTCGCGATCGTCCAGACCATGAAGGCGACGTCCCACCAGATGTAGCGGCGGGTCAGGTAGACGTTGCGCTCGACGACGCCGCCGAGCCCGATCAGCTCGGCTCGCAGAGTGGCTGCTGCGCCGCGGGTCATGCGAACACCTCCCGGTCCTCGTCGTCCTCGTCGATCTCCGCCTCGAACTCGCGGCCGGTCGCGGCGAAGAACGCCTGCTCGAGCGTCTCGACCTTGAACCGCTCCAGGATCTCCGGGACGGTCTCGAGGAAGAGCAGCTCACCGCGGTCGAGGATCCCGACCCGGTCCGCGAGCGCCTCCGCTTCGGCGAGGTCGTGCGTGCAGAGCAGGATCGTCGAGTCGTGCGTCCGTCTCAGGTCGCGGATGAACTCCTGCACTTCGAGCTTCGAACGCGGGTCGAGCCCGGTCGTCGGCTCGTCCAGGAGCAGCAACACGGGCGACGTGAGGAGGGCGCGCGCCAGCGCGACCTTCTGCTGCATCCCGCGGGACAGGTTCTCCATCGGCTCGGAGCGACGGTCGATCGGAAAGCCGACCTTGCCGAGGATGTCCGGGATCTTCACGCGGGTCTCCCGCGGCCCCATGCCGTAGTACCGCGCCGCGTAGTGGAGGTTCTCGCCCGCCGACATCTTCTTGAAGAAGCTGGCCTCGACCGAGACGCGGTTCACGAGCCTGCGCACCGGCCGCGGGTTCGTGAAGACGTCGTGGCCGAAGACGTGGGCGCTGCCGCCGTCGTGGAAGAGCAGCGTCGAGAGCAGGCGGACCAGCGTCGACTTGCCCGAGCCGTTCTGGCCCAGGATCGCGACGCACTCGCCCCGCTCCATCGTGAACGTGACGCCGTGCAGCGCCGCGCGCTTCTTGCGCGCGAACCGGCCCGCCTTCTTGTCGCGGCGCGAGAACTCCTTGCGGAGATCCCGCACGTCGACGGCGGGCGCTAGACGTTGCAATTCGATGACTTCACTCACTTCCTACTCCTTCGATTCACACGAAACTCAAGGACCACAAGCACGCGACGCCCGCACTACGGGCGGGCCGCGGCAACGGGTGTCCTAGACGTGGAAGAGGAGTCTCATCGGGGCCGAGAATACCAGCGGCTCCGGCGCTCCGCCAGAAATTCCCCCTTGACCTGCGTCCGCAGCCTCGGCTACGGTGGGAGCAGGTTCCGCCGCCGAAGGCGGTTCCGAGGCAATGGCGCCTCGCAGCTTTTCGCTGCGGGCGCTTTTTTTGTGGTCCAACGCGAAGAGGAGACGGAGATGTCGGAGCTGGAGTCGAAGCACTACCTGATGAACGGGGGCGAGACGCTGCCCGACGCCCGCGAGGCGCTCGAATGGGCGGCCGAGACGCGCGTCTCGATGGTCGACCTCAAGTTCTGCGACCTCCTCGGAACCTGGCAGCACATGACGCTGCCGCTGCGGGCCTTCGGCGCGGAGAGCTTCGAGGAAGGCCTCGGCTTCGACGGCTCCTCGATCCGCGGCTGGCAGGGGATCTCCGAGTCGGACATGCTGCTGATGCCCGATCCGACGTCCGCGATCCTCGATCCCGCCACCGAGGCGCCGACGCTCTCGCTCGTCTGCGAGATCGTCGACCCGATCACGAAGGAGGGGTACTCGCGCGATCCGCGCCAGGTCGCGAAGCGCGCAGAGGAGTACCTCCGCTCGACCGGGATCGCCGACACGTGCTTCGTCGGCCCCGAGTGTGAGTTCTTCGTCTTCGACGAGGTCAGCTACGACCTCGGCCCGAACGCCGCGCACTACTCGGTCGACTCGGGCGAGGGCTTCTGGAACTCCGGCAAGCCCGGCCTCGGCTACACGTCGCGCCCGAAGGAGGGCTACTTCCCGACGGCGCCGCACGATTCGCTGCACGACATCCGCACCGCGATGGTGCTGACGCTCGAGCGGCTCGGCATTCCGTGCGAGTTCCATCACCACGAGGTCGCATCCGGCGGCCAGTGCGAGATCGACCTCCGCTTCCAGAGCCTGACGCGGATGGCCGACCAGGTCATGACCTACAAGTACGTGGTCAAGAACGTGGCCCGGGCGCACGGCAAGTCGGTCACCTTCATGCCGAAGCCGGTCTTCGGCGACAACGGCTCCGGGATGCACTGCCACCAGTCCCTCTGGAAGGAGGGCACGCCGCTGATGGCGGACAGCTCCGGCTACGCGGGCCTCTCGGAGCTCGCGCGCTCGTACGTCGGCGGCCTGCTCGCGCACGCGCCGGCGCTGCTCGCGTTCTGCGCACCGACGACGAACTCGTACCGCCGGCTCGTGCCCGGCTACGAGGCGCCGGTGAACCTCGTCTACTCGCAGCGCAACCGCTCGGCCTGCATCCGGATCCCGATGTACTCCGACTCGCCGAAGGCGAAGCGGATCGAGTTCCGCTGCCCCGACGCGGCGGCGAATCCGTACCTCGCGTTCTCGGCGATGCTGATGGCGGGCATCGACGGGATCCAGCGCGGGCTCGACCCGGGCGCCCCGGCCGACTACGACCTCTTCGAGGAAGCGGGCCACGACGTGCCGCAGGTTCCCGGCTCGCTCGCCGAGTCGCTGGACGCGCTCGAGGCGGACCACGAGTTCCTGCTCCGCGGCGGCGTCTTCACCGAGGACCTGATCCGGACCTGGATCGACTGGAAGCGCGAGAACGAGATCGACGTCGTCCGGCTCCGCCCTCACCCGGCCGAGTTCTCCCTCTACTACGACTGCTAGGAGGCTTCATGACGAAGGTGGAAGCGATCGTCGTACGAGACCGGGTGGAGACGGTGATGGACGCCGTCGAGGAGCACACCGGGCACGTCGGCGTCACCGTGATCGAGGCCGTCGGTCACGGCCGGCAGCGTGGGATCACACACGAGTACCGCGGCCGGATCTTCGAGTCGAGGTTCCTGCCGAAGGCGTACCTCTTCTTCGTCGTGAAGGACGAGATCGCCGCCGGCGTCGTCGAGGCCATCGTCGACGCCGCGCGCACCGGTCACGAGTCGGGCGACGGGATCGTCTGGACGAGCCCCGTGTTCGACGTCACCCACAACCGCACAGGCGCCAAGCTCGAGGAGGTCGAGGTCGCATGACGACAAAGGAACTGGCAATCGCCACGAGCACGATCTGGGTCGTCCTGGCCGCGATCCTCGTGATGTTCATGCAGGCGGGCTTCGCCTTCCTGGAGGCCGGGCTGACGCGGATGAAGAACGTCGGCCACATCGCGGCGAAGAACGTCCTCGTGCTGGCGATCGCGTCGCTCGTCTACTACGTCGTCGGCTTCGGCATCGCCTTCGGCGACGGCGGCAACGGGCTGTGGGGCGGCTCCGGCTTCCTGCCGTCCGTCGACGAGCTGCTGGCGATCGGCGCCGTCTCCGTTCAGCTGGTTCGCGGCGATCCCGGCGGCCGCGGGCTACCTCTTCGAGGTCGTCTTCTGCGCCGTCTCGCTCGCGATCGTCTGGGGCGCGATGGCGGAACGGACGCGGCTGTGGGTCTACTTCGCGTTCGGCGTCGCCTACACGCTGATCTACTCGCTCGTCTCGCACTGGATCTGGAGCCCCGACGGCTGGCTGTTCGCGAAGGGCATGCAGGACTTCGCCGGCTCGACCGTCGTCCACTACCAGGGTGCGCTCGCCGGCCTCGCCGGGGCGCTGCTGCTCGGGCCGCGGATCGGCAAGTTCGCGCACGACGGGAAGCCGAACGCCATCCCGGGGCACAACATGGCGTTCACCACGCTCGGCGTGATCATCCTCTGGTTCGGCTGGTTCGGCTTCAACGCGGGCTCGACGCTCAGCGTCGACTTCGGCGGCGTCGGCTTCTTCGCCTACGTCGCGCTGAACACGAACCTCGCGGCAGCGGCCGGCGTGCATCGGCGCGGTCGTCACCTCGTGGCTCGTGATCAAGAAGCCCGACCTCTCGATGATGCTGAACGGCGCCATCGCGGCGCTCGTCGCGATCACCGCGGCCTGCGCGTTCGTGGCCCCCTGGGCCGCGATCGTGATCGGCTTCGTGGCCGGCGTCATCGTCGTCTTCGGCGTCCTGCTCGTCGAGCGGATCGGCATCGACGATCCGGTCGGCGCGCTCGCCGCGCACGGCATGGCCGGGGTCTGGGGCACGCTCTCGCTGGGCTTCCTCACGGTGCCGGCGCTCTCCGAGAAGCTCGCCACCGGCACGGGCGGCCTCTTCTACGGCGGCGGGCTGCACCAGCTCGGCACCCAGGCGCTCGGCCTGGTGGCCGTCGGCGCGTTCACGTTCGCCGCGTCGTTCGGCATCCTCTGGCTCTTCAAGGTCACGATCGGGATCCGCACCGACGAGGACGTGGAGACCGCAGGCCTGGACGTCTCCGAGCACGGCATGTGGGGCTATCCCGAGTTCTACATCCCGGTTCCCGGCGGCTACGGCACCGACACGCACGGACACCTGGGCGTCTCACACGCCGCGCCGCGGCCGGCGGCCGCGCCACCCGCGACCGTGGCCACAACGGCGCTCGACCCGGCGGGCTAGGAACAGAACGCACGCCCGAGCAGGAGCTGCAACTTGCCCTCCTGCTCGGGCGTCAGCGGGAACACGTTCGCCGCGACGACCAGCAGCCGGTCGTCGCGGGCCCAGACCACGGTCAGCATCCCGAGCAGGTTGCCCGTATGGCCGACCACGGGACCGCACGGGGTGTCGAACCGCGCCAGCCCGAGGCCGTAGCGATCGTCGCCGCGCGGGCGCATCCGTCGCCCGAGGTCGCTGCCGAGCAAGCGCGTGAAGAAGCGGTCGAGATCGGCCGCGGTCGACACCATCGCTCCCGCCGCCCAGGCAGACCGCGCCGTGCGGTCGCTCGTGTCCGTCAGGCTCCCGGTCGCGATTCCGTCCCGCAGCGGACGCTCGTGACCGTGGAGGTGCGGCCCCTCGACCGTGCCGGGCTCGAAGGTCGTGTCGGTGAGCCGGTAGGGCTTCGAGGATCTGCCGCTGCAGCATCTGATCGAGACCGGCGAGACCGGCACGCTGGAGGATGAAGCCGAGGGCGAGATAGTTCGTGCTCGAGTACGAGTACCCGGCTTCACGCGGCTTGGCGTCTGCGATGCCGACCAGCGCGCGCGGATCGAGCTCGCCGCGCAGCAGCGCCGGATCGGAGGTGTAGTCGAACAGTCCTGCCCGGTGCGAGAGGAGCTCGCGGATCGTGATCTCGTCCGCATCGCTGACGAGGCGAGGCTCGAAGTCGGCGGCCGTGTCGTCGAGCGAGAGGAGGCCGAGGTCGGCCAGTTCGAGCGTCAACGCTGCGACGAAGGTCTTGGTGACGCTGCCGACGCGGAAGCGATCGTCCACGGACGCCTCGCCCTTCGCCAGCTCGCGCACCTCGTCGCCGTCGCGCAGCCGCACGATCACGCCCGGCACGCCGCTCGCCACGAGATCGCTCGCCGTCGCGTCGAGCGTCGGCGGCGTGTCGCGCGGCCAGAACACGGCGACCGCCACGAGGGCGGCCGCCGCTAGTCCAGCAAGCCAGAGCCGGCGCATCCGGCTCTGAATCTACGTCAGCTGACCGAGAAGGTGACCGTCACGTTCGCGGTGGTCTGCTGCGTTCCCGCCTCGATCGGCGTCGACTCGGCCATCGCCTTGTCGGCGGCGGCGAACGGGATCGGCTGCGGAGCGCCGCCACCCTCGACGATCGTCGTCACGCGACCGAGCGAAACGTTGGCGGCGGACGCGAGCACCTGCGCATTCGCGCGGGCGTTGGCGACCGCGGCCTTCAGCGCCTGGCGGTAGAGCGCGTCCTGGTCGCCGTGCGACAGCGACGGCCCGTTCACCTGGTTCGCTCCCGCATTGACCGCCGCGTCGATCACGGCGCCGGCCTTCGCGAGCTCCTTGATCGTCGCCGAGACGGTGTTCGTGGCCACGAAGCCCTGCGCCTCGGACTTCTCGTTGTACTGCGGCGAGAGCGAGACGTACTGGGTCTTCACGTCGGTCGCGCCGGCGGCCTTCAGCGCCGCGATCACGCGCCGCATCTCGGCCGCGTTCGCCGAGAGCGCCGAACGAGCGCTGGAGCCCTTGCTCTCGACGCCGAACGAGAGCTCGGCGCGGTCGGGCACCGACGTCACCGACGCCGACCCCTGGACGGTGATGCCCCCGGCCTCGGCAGCCGCACTCGAGGCGGCCCTCGGAAGCGTGGCGGCGGCGAGGCCGAGGGAGACGACAAGTGGTGCTGCGATGAGGAGCATTTTTCTGTTCATACCGTGGATACGCCGCCGGAAGCGGCGTCGTCACACGAGGATCAGGATCTCGCGGGCCAGCGCGGGGCGCCGAGATCGCGCGAGACGCCGCGCGCAGCCTCGATCACGTGCGTGGCGAGCTCCGGCTCGCGGCCCCCCCGCAGGATGCGTGCGCGCGGCCCTGCGATCCCGATCGCGCCCACCGGCTCGCCGCTTCGCGCGAAGATGGCCGCCGCGATCCCACCCTCACCGAGGATCGCCTCCTCACGCTCGCGCGCGAAACCGCGTGCGACCACGAACTCGAGCTCGCGCCGGACCGCGGCCGGTCCCGTCAGCGTGTGGCCCGTCAGCCGGGGCAGCTCGGAGGTGAGCATGCCCTCGACGACCTCGTCGTCCAGATACGCGAGCGCTGCCTTCCCGAGCGCCGTGGCGTGCAACGGCAGCACCGAGCCGACCTCGAGTATCTGGAGCGTGGAGTCGGGCCGAAACACGTGATGGACGACGAGCGCACCGTTGCCGTGGAGAACTGCGACCCGAACCGCCTCCTGCGTGCGCAGCGCCAGCAGCTCCGACCACGCAAGCGACCGCGAGCGCAGCTCGTTCAGGTCGAGGTAGCGGTTGCTGAGGTTCAGGAGCTCCGGTCCGAGCTGGTACTTGTCGCTGTCTGCGTGCTGCTCGACGAGATCGTGGGCCTGGAGCGTGCGCAGCAGCCCATGCACCGTGCCCTTCGCCAGGCCCAGGCGAACCGAGAGCTCGCTGACGCCGAGGCGGCCGGTGCCGCCACTGAGGGCCTTCAGGATGCGAATTGCGCGATCGACAGACTGAATCATCAGATCCTCATTGTCGAATGGTGTTCGACATTGTAGAATGCCCGCATGTCGGATGACGGATTCGTCGGGTTGGTCATCGTCTCCCACAGCGCGCCGCTCGCACAGGGCCTCGCCGACCTGGTTGGACAGGTCTCCGGTCCCGACGTCCAGATCGAGGCGATCGGGGGAGGCGCCGGCGAGACGCTCGGCACCGACGGCGGCCGCGTACTGGAGGCGCTGCGGCGTGGCGCGCGAGGCCCGGGCTCTGTCGTGTTGATGGACCTCGGGAGCAGCGTCCTGGCAGTTAAGGCGGCGCTCGGCGAGCTCGAAGACGACGAGCGCGGGCGGCTTCGCGTCGCCGACGCGCCCCTCGTCGAGGGCGCGATCGCTG
Source organism: uncultured Gaiellaceae bacterium (assembly GCA_963847255.1). GTDB lineage: Bacteria > Actinomycetota > Thermoleophilia > Gaiellales > Gaiellaceae > Gaiellasilicea. The sequence continues at coordinate 140,393 of CAWJYW010000026.1, read as the reverse complement.
CCGGGGTCACGGCCTCGACCGGCGACGACGCGGACGGAGTGCTCCGAGCCGCCGAGGAGGCGAGACATGCCCGCAAGCTCTGAGGTCGCCACGCTCGTCCGGCTGCCTGAGAACGTGGCGCTGCACGCCCGCCCGGCCGGTGCGTTCGTCCGCGAGGCGGCACGCGCCGCTGCCGAGATCCGCGTCGAGGCGAACGGGCGAAGCGCGAACGCGAAGAGCATCCTCGACGTCCTCGGGCTCGGCGCCACCGGCGGCACCGAGCTCGTCATCTCAGCCTCGGGCGCGGACGCCGCCGAGGCCCTCGAGCGCCTCTCGGAGCTCGTCTCCGGCCTCACCTGAGCGAACGAGCTCGAGCGCGGCGGCCGCCGAAGGAGCGGCGAGTGCGTCGCGCGCGAGCGCTGCAGAGCGCTCCGCGGAAAGCGCCCGGATGACCCCGCGAACGAGATCGACGCGCGCCGGCGCGACGCTGAGCTCGTCGACGCCGAGCCCGACGAAGAGCACGACGAGCTCGGGCACGCCGGCGGCCTCGCCACAGACCTCGACCGTGATCCCCACCTCGTGCGCGGCCGCCACGACCGACACGACGTGCGCGAGCACGGCCGGATCGGCCGCTGTCGCCGCCGAGGCAAGCGGCAGATCGCGGTGAAGCCCGAGCGTGCTCGAGACGAGGTCGTTCGTGCCGATCGAGAGAAACTCCGCCTCGAGCGCGATCTCCGTTGCGCGACGCACGCCCTCGGGCGTCTCGATCATCGCTCCGAGCTCGAAAGGCTGCTCCTCGCCGAGCGAGTCCCGCAGCAGCGACCGCACGGCACGAACCTGCTGCCGCCGACTCGACGAGCGGTAGGAGGATCCGTAGCCGTGTCGCGGCGCCCGAGCCGACGATCGCGCGCAGCTGCGCCGCGAGCGCGTCCGGCTGCGCGAGCGTCAGCGCAAGGCCTCGTTCCGGGGTCTGATCGAGGAAGGGCGGCGTCTTGTCCCCGCCGAAGTCGAGCGTGCGTACCGTCGCCACGCGGCCGCGGAGCGCGGCGAGCAACGGTTCGAGCGCGGCACGATGCTGCTGCTCGGTGGGCCAGGCGGGCGCCTCGAGGAACGCGAGCTCCGTGCGCAGGAGGCCGACGCCGGCAGCCCCGGCGGCGAGCCCCGCGTCGATCTCCGCCAACGACGCGGCATTGCAGAGGAGCATGATTCGGCGTCCGTCGAGCGTCTCCGACGGCAGGCCCCGCAGGCCGGCGAGCGCACGGCGCCGGCGCGAGCCGTGGCGCACGGCCTCCTGCGCCTCCTCGAGCTCCTCGCGAGCTGGATCCACCGAGAGGACGCCCTGCTCTCCGTCGAGGACGAGCACCGTGCCGTCGTCGATCGCGGCAAGATCGCTCCCGAACGCGACCGCCATCGGCAGTCCTAGCGAGCGCGCGACGATCGCGGCGTGCGCAGTGGCCGACCCTTCGATCAGCGCGACGCCGACGATGCGGCCCGCGCCCAGCTCGAGCTCGGCGATCTCCGCCGGCCCGAGGTCGCGCGCGAGAAGGATCGAGTCCGCGTCTACCAGCGGCTGCGCAGCCGACCCGTCGGCGATTCGCGCCGCGCGGCGGCCGAGCTCGCGCACGTCCGAGGCCCGCCCGGCGAGCACTGGGTCTGGGAGCGCCGCGAGGACGCCTGCGAACCCCTCTGCTGCGGCGCGGAGGGCTTCAGCCGGCGCCAGTCGCGTGGCGAGCTCGCGCACGCTGGCGGCCAGAGAGGGATCCTCGGCCATCAGGCGGTTCGCCTCCAGAATCTCGGCCTCATCGGCCAGGCCGGCGTTGCGGAGGCCCTTCGGCTGCGCGTCCAAGCTCGACGGCGGCCTGTTCGAGCGCAGCGATGGCGAGGGCCTCGTCGGGTGGCGCAGCGCTGGACTCGACCTCGCGGACGACGATCGCGCGCCCGACGGTAACCCCCGGCGCAGCGCCTAGGCCTTGGAGCACGGTTCGCGCCATCACGCCTCCGCAGCGGCCGAACGTTCGAGCGCTGCGAGGATCAGAGCTGTCGAGGTGGCGCCCGGATCCTGATGGCCGATCGAGCGCTCGCCGAGGTACGACGCGCGCCCCTTCCGTGCCTGGAGCGGAACGGTCGCGCGCATTCCCTCCTCCCCCGCCTCGCGGGCTGCGGCGAGCGCCTCGGCGAGCCCGGCGCCGGTCTCCACCCGCTCGCGCAACACCCTCACTGCGGGCGCGAGCGCGTCGACCATCGTCTTCTCGCCCTCGCTTGCGGCGCCGAGCTCGACGACGCCCGTGAGCGCCGCGTCGAGCGCGGCGACGAGCTCTTCCGGACCGAACGCCTCGGTCTCGCCGAGCACGCGACCGGCCCGCCGGAGCGCGGTGCCCCAGAGTGGGCCGCTCGCACCGCCGACGGTAGAGACGAGCGTGGAGCCGGCGGTCAGCAGCAGCTTGCCGGGCGGCTCCGACGACGCCTCGCCGTCGAGCCGCTCGACAACCGCGGCGAAGCCCCGGTCCATGTTCGCGCCGTGATCGGCATCGCCGATCGCAGCGTCGAGCTGGGTCAGGTAGTCGCGCTGCTCGCGGATCGCCACCGCCGAGGCGGCGAGCCAGCTTCTCACCGTGCCAGCATCCACGCTCGCCTCTCCTTCCATCGCGCTAGACGCCCCACCGCAACGCGGGAGTGTGCACCGGAGCATCCCACAGCGCGGTCAGCTCGTCGTCGAGCGCGAGCAGCGTGATCGACACACCGGCCATCTCGAGGCTCGTGATGTAGTTCCCGACGAGGTTTCGCGTCGCGGTGAGCCCGCGCTGCTCGAGTTGCTTGGTCAGCTCGTTGTAGACGACGTAGAGCTCGATCAGCGGCGTGCCGCCGAGCCCGTTCACGAACGCGAGGACGTTCGAGCCCGAAGGCGGATCGAGGTCGCTGAGGATCGCGGCCGTCATCTGCTCGACGATCTCCGCTGCGGGCTTGACGCGGTCCCGCTTGCGGCCGGGCTCGCCGTGGATCCCGACGCCGAACTCCATCTCGTCCGCTCCGATGTCGAAGATCGGGCCGTTGGAGGTGGGCGTGGCGCAGGACGTGAGCGCGACGCCGAAGCTCCGCCCCTGCGCGTTCACCTTGCGGGCGATCCCGGCGACCTCGGCGAGCGTCCCGCCTGCCTCGGCCTTGGCGCCGGCGATCTTCTCGACGAGAACGGTGACACCGACGCCGCGACGGCCGCCGTGTAGAGGCTGTCCTCGACGGCGACGTCGTCGTTCGTGAGCACCGACTCGACCTGGATCCCCTCGTCCTCGGCCAGCTCGGCCGCCATGCGGAAGTTGAGCACGTCGCCGGTGTAGTTCTTGACGATGTGCACGACGCCCGCGCCGCCGTCGACGGCCTTCGTCGCCGCGAGCATCTGGTCGGGCACGGGCGAGGTGAAGACAGCGCCGGGACAGGCGGCGTCGAGCATGCCGATCCCGACGAACCCGCCGTGCAACGGCTCGTGCCCGCTCCCTCCGCCCGAGACCAGGGCGACCTTGCCGCTGACCGGGGCTCCATTGCGGACGACGATCTGATTCTCGAGATCGACGGTCAGGAGATCAGAATGTGCGGCCTCGAGCCCGGCGAGCGACTCGGGGACGAGGTCGTCCGGGTTGTTGAGGAACTTCTTGACGGTCGCAACGTCCGTGCTGCTCATCTCGTCCTCTCTTCCTAAACGTGGGCGGGGGTCTCGTACGCGTCGGCCCGGTCGGGCTCCGTCACGGCTGCCCGAATCGGGCGCTGAACGATCCGGGGCTTCGCGACCCAGTCGTAGGCGAAGGCCGCGATTGCAGCACCGGCGAGGTTGGCCGGGATGTACGCGAAGAGCTGCTCCGTCCAGTTGTGGAACGACCCGTTCAGGTCCGAGACGAGCAGCGGCCCAAGCGCGCGGGCCGGGTTGATCGACGCGTTCGTGAGTGGGCCGACCGTGATGATGATCGCGACGACGGTGAGGCCGATGACGAGTCCGGCCCAGCCCTCGGGCGAGCGCGTATCGACGATGCCGAGGATCGCGAAGATCAGGATCGCGGTCCCGAGACGCCTCGACGAACATCGCCGAGCCCCAGCTCGTGACGTCATGGTTGAAGTCGACGACGCCGAAGCCGGCGCCGAAGTCGAACACACGGCTGCCGAACGACGCCCAGATCGCAAGCGCGCCGGCGATCCCGCCCGCGACCTGCGCGGCCCAGTAGGCCGGCACACCGCTCCACGGAAAGCGCTTCGTGGCCGCGAGCGCGAACGTCACAGCCGGATTGATGTGGCAGCCCGACACCTTGCCGATCGAGTAGACCATCGCGGTCACGATCAACCCGAACGCGAGCGCAACCATCCCGACCTCCGCACCGGAGAACGGCGACGCTTCGCTCGAGAGCAGGATCATCGCGGGCACCGAGCCCGCGCCGACGAAGACGAGCAGGGCGGTGCCGATGAACTCCGCAGCCAGCTTCTGCCCGAGAGAGTGCTCTTCCATGGGCGCTACGACCTCCTTCCGGCCCGGAGCGGGGGTCGCGCGGGCCGTTCCGCGGGTTGCTGAGCGACGTGACTCGAATCAGTGCTCAGAACATCATTCGACATTACCGAACGATGTTCCGGCGAACATACGCCTCTCCACACTCGTTGTCAAGCGCACAAGGAAGGTCAGACGATGAGCGCGAGCCGGCTGCGGGCGGCCGCGATCGCCTCGCGGACGCCGCCCGGCCCCGGCGCGGCCCGCGGCGCCGGCTCCGGCGGCGCGAAGGTGCCGTCGCGGACCGTGCCGGCCACCTGCTCGTGCGCGTCGCGGAAGGGCACTCCCTGCCGCACGAGCGCCTCGGCCGCGTCGGTCGCGAGCAGGAGCGGATCCGAGGCGGCAGCGGCAAGCCGCTCCCGGTCGAGCTGGAGCCCGCGGACGAGCGCCGTCAGCGCTCCGAGCGCGCCACTCAGGTCGCGACGTGCTGCGAAGACCGGCGGCTTGTCCTCCTGGAGGTCGCGGTTGTACGCCAGCGGCAGCCCCTTGACCGTCGCGAGCAGGCCGGTCAGCCGCCCGATCGCAGTCCCCGCCTTGCCGCGCACGAGCTCGGCGACGTCGGGGTTCAGCTTCTGCGGCATCATCGACGAGCCCGTCGCCACGTCCTCCGGCAGAGACGCGAAGCCGAACTCGGCCGTCGTCCAGAGCACGAGCTCCTCGCCGATCCGTGAGAGATGGACGAAGCACGTCGCGGCCGCGTAGAGGTAGTCGAGCGCGAAATCCCGGTCGGCGACGGCGTCGAGCGAGTTGCGGAGCTGCCGCTCGGGCGCGGGCAGCGGCAGCGTCGAGCCGGCGAGCGCACCGGCGCCGAGCGGGCTCTCCGATGCAGCCTCGGCCGCCGCTGCGAACCGCCTCAGGTCGCGCTCCAGCATCTCCACCCACGCGAGCAGGTGATGGCCGACGGTCACCGGCTGTGCGCGCTGAAGATGCGTGTACCCCGGCATCGGCGTCTCGGCCTCGGCCTCTGCCCGGTCGAGCGCCGCCCCGGCCAGAGACGCGATCGCGGCGCGGGCTTCGGCGCTCGCGTCGACGACGTAGAGCCGGAACGCCGCCGCCACCTGATCGTTGCGGGACCGCCCGGCGTGGATCTTCCGCCCGACCTCGCCGAGCAGCCGCTCGATCGCGCTGTGGACGTCCTCGTCCTCGGGACTTAGTGAGACTGTGCCACTAGCTATCTCGGCGAGCCGCGCCTCGGCGTCGGCGAGCTCGGCGTCGTCCAGCAAGCCTGCTGCGTGCAGTCGCCGGGCGTGCACGGCCGTTGCCTCGCAGTCGTACGGCAGGAGCTCCGCGTCGTCGCCGCGCAGGAATGCGCTCACGGCGGGTCGAGCGGGCGGCCGACCCGCCCGGCCCACAGAGCTCATGCTTCGGTCTTGGCCCGCGCGCGGGCCGCTGCGAGCTCCACCTCCAACGAGGAGATCTTGATGAACCCCTCGGCTGCCGCGTGCGGGAACGTCTCGCCCGTGCCGTAGGACGCCAGGGTCTCGGCGTAGAGCATGTGCGGCGAGCGGCGTCCCGTGACGACCGCTGCGTTCGGCCGCAGCTCGACGCGGACCTCGCCGTCCATGAGCTCCTGCGTCCGGTCGACGAACGCGTCGATCGCCTCTCGTGCCGGGCTGAACCAGAGACCCTCGTAGACGAGCTCCGTCCAGCGCTGCTCCAGGCCGCGCTTGATCCGCGCCTCGTCCTTCGTCAGCACGACGTCCTCGAGCGCGGAGTGAGCCTGGATCAGCACGATCGCAGCGGGTGCCTCGTAGACCTCGCGGCTCTTGATCCCGACGGCGCGGTTCTCGATCATGTCGATCCGGCCGATCCCGTAGGGGCCGGCAAGCGCGTTCAGCTGGGCGATGAGCTCGGCGAGCGGCAGCTCCTCTCCGTCGAGGGCGATGGGGATGCCCGCCTCGAAGCTGATCGTGACCTCGGCCGGCTCCGGCGCGGTCGCGGGGTCCGCGGTGAGCGCGTAGGGCTCCTCCGGCGGCGCCGCCCACGGATCCTCGAGCGCTCCGGCCTCGATCGCGCGCCCGAAGAGGTTCTCGTCGATCGAGAACGGCGACGCCTGCGTCGCGACGACGGGAATCCCGTTGGCGATCGCGTACTCGATCTCCTCGTCGCGGGTCCAGATCCGGTCGCGCAGCGGTGCGATCACGTGCAGCCCGGGGTCGTTCGCCTTGAACGAGAGCTCGAAGCGCAGCTGGTCGTTGCCCTTGCCGGTGCAGCCGTGCACGACGGCCTCGGCCCCGAGCTCGGCGGCGATCTCCGCGACCGCCTGCGCGATCACCGGGCGCGAGAGCGCCGAGACGAGCGGATACTTGCCCTCGTAGAGCGCGTTGGTCTTGATCGCGCGGGCGCACTGCTCCTCCGCGAACGCCGCCTTCCGGTCGACGAGCACGATGTCGTCCGCACCGGCCGCGCGGCCCCGCTCGATCGAGGCCTCGAGGTCGAACTCCTGGCCGACGTCGACGAGCACGGCGACGACCTCGTCGAAGCCGTACCAGTCCTCTTTCAGCCAGCTCACGATGCAGCTCGTGTCGAGCCCACCCGAGAAGGCGACTACCGCGGTCCTGGCCATTCTGCATAGTATGCACGAAAGATTGGATTTCATGCAGCCGCTAGGCTTGCGCCGTGAACTACCGGTTCGTCGATTGCCGCCCGCGGGACGCGTATCTCGCCGGTCATGTGCCCGGAGCCGCGCACGCCGACCCGGAGACCGATCTCACCGGAACGGACGGCGGCGGCCGGCACCCGCTTCCGACCGCCGACGCGTTCGCTGCCTGGGCCTCGCTCGCCGGCATCGGCCCCGAGACCCTCGTCGTCGCCTACGACGACGGACACGGGCTGGGCTGCGCGCCTCTGGTGGCTGCTGCGCCACTTCGGACACGACGACGCCGCCGTCATCCAGTTCGACGCCTGGCACGGTCCGCTGCGCCCGGATACCGAGTCGATCGAGCCCGCCGAGTTCGTGGCGCGCGCGCGAACGGACGACGTCGCCCGCTCACCGGAGCTGCTCGAGCGGCTCGGCGATCCCACTCTCACGCTCGTCGATGCCCGCGCCCCCGAGCGCTGGCGCGGCGAGGTGGAGCCGATCGATCCTGTCGCGGGGCGGATCCCCGGCGCCCGCAACCGCTTCTTCCAGGACGAGGCGCCGCTGCCGGAGGACCTGCTCGACGCCGAGGAGCTCGTCGTCTACTGCGGCTCGGGCGTCACGGCCTGCGCCGTTCTGCACGAGCTTCACCTCGCAGGACGTGCCGACGCGCGGCTCTATCCCGGCTCGTGGAGCGAGTGGTACGCGATCGGCCCGGTGGAGACAGGCTAGGAGACGGTCGCAGCGAGCTGGTGGGCGCGATGCGGCGAGATCCCGTACCGCTGTGCGCGGACGAGCTCGTGCTCACCGTCCTCGAGCTCGACGTGCGGCAGCAGCTGCACGTCGCGCAGCCGGATGCGAACCGGCAGTCCCTCGGTGAACGCGTACGGACTGAGCTCGTTGGCGAGCTCGCCCGAGAACGGGCCTGCCCGCTCGCCCTCCTCGTCGTGCCAGAGCTCTCCGAGCGCGGCTGCGTCCGCGGCGCTCACCTCGACCCAGGCGCCGTAGCCGAAGTACGCATCCTCGTCGTCGACGATCGGCAGCTCGAGCAGCGCCCGCACGAAGTAGCGGTCGCCGTTTCGGCCGTGCAGCACGGCGAAGTCGTCCTCGACGTAGGCGCGGCTCAGGCGCTCCTCTTCGTCGAGCAGGAAGATGGGCTGCGGCAGGCCCATGCGGATGTCGCGCGTCTCGCCCGCGTGCGTCTCGCCACAGACGTCACAGGTGAAGGACACTACGCGGCGGTCGCCGAGCCCGGTAGGTACTGCTGCCAGACCTGCGGAATCGTGGGTGTCGCGAGATGGATGAAGAGCACCGGTGCCGGCGGCCGCGGTGGTCGCTTCAGATGGAGCCCGGACTCCTCGAGCAGGCGGTCTCCCTTGCGCAGGTTGCACGGAGCGCAGGCCGTGACGACGTTCTCCCAGATCGACTCACCGCCGCGCGAGCGCGGGACGACGTGATCGAGAGTCAGGCGCCCGCTCGAGGCGCCGCAGTAGACACAGCGCCAGCCGTCGCGCGCGAAGAGCGCCCGCCGCGAGATCTTCCGCTGGATCGCCCGTGGCACGCGGACGTACTGGACGAGCCTGATCACGTGCGGCCAGACGAAGGTGTCGGTCGCGGAGCGGAGGCCCTTGGGAAGGCTCTCGATCACCTCCGCCTTGCCCTTCCACACGAGCACGTGGGCACGCCGCACCGAACAGACGTTGAGCGGCTCGTAACTTGCGTTCAGGACGAGAACCTGTTGCAACTCAACTGGAGAGTACCAGCGTAAGGGCGTTTTCGGCTTTATCTGGCCATTGCGCGCTCGACGGCTTCGAACTCCTCCGGCGAGAGCGCGATCGGCGCCTTGCCGCGCTCGAGCTCCTTCACGTAGAGCCGTGCGTAGTCGCGTCCCTGGATCGCCGTGACGACCGTGCCCGTCCGGTTCGAGTCGAGGAACGCGAACGACGCCGACTGGTGGCCGCCGGTGCCCGCGTAGGCGTCGTAGCGGATGACGGCCGTGTTCGTGAGCGAGCCGTCGACCCGGCGGTCGACGCGTGAGAGCCCGGCGGCGATCTCGTCGACGGCGCGATGGAGATCGTCGATGCGGCCCTGGAGCGACACGGCGAACTCCACCAGGTCGGAGCGGCCGCCGCCGAGCAGCACCCGCTGCGCGGCCCGCAAGCCGACGGACGCGCACGAAGAGCCACGCACAGGCTCCGAGCGCGATTGCGGCAGCCGCCGCGGCAGCGATCGCTACAGCCAGCTCTACCGACATCAGGCGCCGAGGGAGAAGATGACCGGGTACTCGGCCGAGTTGTTGCCGGTGTTCGTCTCACCGGGCACCGGGTCGACGTCGACGCGCATGATCCGGCGCTCGCCGAAGTCGACCGAGGGGAAGTCGCGGAAGACGACGGTCTTCGTCTCATCCGGATTGATGATCTCGATCGTCTGCTTCTTCACGATCGGAGTCGGGCTCTGCTGGATCGTGAGCGTCACCTCGATCTTGACCTCCTGGCTGTCGCCGGAGTTCAGGACGGCGACCGCGAATGCCAGGTCGGTGGAGGCCTCAACGGTGTTCTCGGTCGACGCCGAGAGCACCTGCCCGCCCGGGATGACCTTGACCGACTCGATGTTCGTGCCGTGCAGCCCCGTCGTCGTGCCGCTGCCCGAGGCGGCGGACCCGTTGATCCGCTCCCAGATCGGCACCATCGACCGTGTGCTCGCGAGATCCGGCGTCTGGACGAAGTTCGAGTCGGGCACGTTGACGCCCGTCACGTCCTCCTGCTGGAGCACGGCCACCGACACGTCCTTGAACCGGTCGTCCCAGATCACGTCGCTCGCGACCAGCCGCTCGGCCTCGGCGGCGAGCAGCGCTCCCGCCGCGGCAGCGTCCTTCGAGCCCTGCGTGCGTTGGAACGCCGCGGCCAGCCCGGCCAGCCCGTCGACACGGAACTCGAGCGCCTCGATCGCCGACTCGTGTGCGTCGTGGAGCGGGCCCGGCGGATCGAAACCCTGCGCCCGCGTCGTGCCGATCTCCTGCTGCTGGACGAGGCCGTTGAGCTGCTTCTGCAGGTCCGCCGGCTTGATCCCAGGGGTCGTCAACGTGTCGCTCAGCTCGCGTCCGATGCGCTCCGAGTCGCGCGCGACGGTGGTCATGTCGCTCATGTAGTCGCCGTAGGCGTCGCGCTTCTGATCCTCCTGACAGCTCTGCGCCCAGAGCAGGAGCAGGACGACGATCAGAATCGCAAACGCGATCAGGCCGAGCAGGCGCAGAAGCGGCGTGAAGCCGGTGCGCGGCCGGACCGGGCCGCGCGGCGGACGGGGACCACGGCCGCCGCGGCCGAGGGGCCGACGCAGGGTGCGGTCGCTGCGACCGGAAACCTCCTGAGTCTCGGGCTCCTCGAAGAAGTCGAACTCGATGTCGGGTTCGCGGTCACTCATCGCAGGGTCCTACGCGATCGAAACACGGTCGAATTGCGCCACTGTAACGATCGGTTCGGCCGTGTAGGACGTGAAGGAATCGGTCCAGCCGCGGCCAACCCACTGGAAGCCGTGTCTTCCGCTCCACAAGCGCTCCCACGCCAGGAGCTCGTCCTCGACCGCTACCGCCCGCTGCGCCCCCTGGGAAGCGGCGGATCAGGCTCCGTCTGGCTTGCGCGCGACGAACGAACGGGGCTCGAGGTCGCTCTGAAGATCATCCCGCGCGAGGGAAAGGCGGCACATCGCGCCGAACGTGAGGCCGAGGCGGCGTCACGCCTGCGGCACGAGCGCTGTCTCCGTGCGTACGGCTTCGGCTCCGATTCGGGCCACGTCTACATCGCCTACGAGTACGTCGGCGGCCGCACGCTGCGCGAGGCGATGCGCTCCGGCGAGCTGCGTGACGGCCAGGCGGTCGAGGCGGCGGCGCAGATCCTCGACGGCCTTGCACACGCGCACGGGCGCGGGATCATCCACCGCGACGTGAAGCCGTCGAACGTGCTGCTGGCCGAGGGTGACGGCATCTCGGTCCGGCTCCTCGACTTCGGACTCGCGCAGTTCGACGAGGCCGAGACGCTGACGGCGGTCGGCGACGTGCCGGGCACGCTCGCCTACATCTCGCCCGAGCGGCTGCGCGGAGAGGAGGCCTGCCCCGCGAGCGACATCTGGGGAGTCGGCATCCTGCTCTGGGAGGCGCTCGCCGGCAAGCATCCGTTCTGGGGCGTGCCGCTGCAGCAGATGGCCGGAACGATCGAGACGGGAGCGCCACCGCTCCAGGTCGAGCGTCCCGACCTCCCCAAGCGGCTCGTCAGCGCAATCGGTCACGCGCTCGCGAACGACCCGAAGAGGCGACCTCCGGCCGCCGCGCTCGCCAAGGAGCTGCGGAGCGCGCTCGGGGATCGCCGCCGTGTCGTGCAGAGAGTTCACGTCGACGTGAACCGCACCTCGCTCGCCGAGCGAGGGCTGCCGGCGGCCGCCGCATTCGCGACCACGCTCGTCGGCGCGACGATGCTCCCCTTCTTCCCCGCCTTCTGGGCGCCCGCATTCGCCCTCGCTGTGGGAGCGCTCGCGCTTCGCTTCCCTCGCGCCGGTCTCGCGCTCGCGCTTGCAGCGCCGATCCTCCCGCTCGGGAACGTCGCACTCGGGCTGGCGCTCCTCTACGGCGCGATCGCGCTCGGCTGGCTCGTCCTCTCGTGGGGAGATGCGCGCAGCGGGCTCGCGTTCCTGGCCGGACCGCTGCTCGCCCCGCTCGGGCTGATCGCGCTCGTGCCACTCGCGGTTCAGCCGGTCAAGGGCCAGGTCCGACGCGGAGCCCAGGCGCTCGCGGCGGTCGCCGTCGCCGCGCTCGTCGCCGGGCTACGAGGCAGCGAGCTCCCGTTCGGGCAGGGCGCTCCCGGAAAGCTCGACGTTGCCGGCACCGAGAGCGCCGTCGACGCGGCGATCGCAGTCGCGCGCGCCGTCCCGGTCGGCCTCGTGCTCGGCGCCTTCGCTCTCGCTGCGATCGCCGTCGCCGTCCCGTATGCCCGGACGCCGTGGCGGATCGCGGGCCTCGGCGCGGGCGCGCTGGCAGCTACCGTGCTCGCCGTGCCAACCGCTCCCGCGTTGCCGCTCGATCGTCGCCATTTGGCTCACCTGCGTCGGTCTCGGTCTTAGAGCCGAGCATTAGAGTTCTCCGCGGGGGTAACACTTGACCCCGACAGCATGAGCGTCCTCCGCACCATCGAACAGAAGATCGAAGGCCTCTTCGAGGGGATGTTCGGTCGCGCCTTCAGGACGCATGTTCAGCCCGTCGAGCTCGCGCGAAAGCTGGCGAAGGAGATGGACGAGCACCGGACGATCTCGGTCTCGCGCGTCTACGTGCCGAACGAGTACTCGGTCTACCTCTCCGAGGCCGACCGCGAGCAGTTCACGGGCTACGAGGGCTCCCTGATCGGGGAGCTGCAGGACTATCTCGTCGAGCACGCCCGGCGCGAGAGCTACGCGATGCTGACGCCGCCGACCGTGCTGATGAAGACCGATGCCGACCTCTCGATCGGCGAGTTCGGGATTGCGACCCGGATGGTGCAGCCCGAGGGCAAGCGCGGCCCGCAGCTCGACGAGCCCGCGGCGCAGGTCGAGCCGGGCGCAACGATGATCTACAAGGCGAAAGCGCCGCAGCCGACCGAGGCTGCCTCTCCCGTCGAGCTCGGGATCGAGCCGGAGTCGTTCTCGCTGAAGATGAACGGCCGCAGCTACGCGATCGAAGGCGGCAAGGCGGTGCTGGGGCGCTCGAAGGACTGCGACGTTCAGGTCGAGGACGCAAACGTGTCGCGCAGGCACGCCGAGCTTCGCCGCGAGGGCTCGACGTGGTGGCTCGTCGACCTCGACTCGACGAACGGCACCGAGTTGAACGGCAAGCGCGTCCAGAAAGCGAAGCTGTCGGAGGGCGACACGATCACGCTCGGCGCCACGGACCTCGTCTTCGCAAAGGCGAGCTCGTGAATGTCGACGTCGACGAAGCGCTGCTGATCCTCAAGATCGCCTTCATCGTCCTGCTCTACCTCTTCATCTGGCGGATCGTGCGCAGCGCGAGCCGCGACTTCCGCACCGGCCCAGGGATGCTGCCGGCGCAGGAGAGCGTGCTCATGCGGCCGACGGAGGCTGCGAGCCTCGGCCTCGCGTCCGTGAAGCGCGCCAAGCTGGTCGTCATCAAGAGCCCTGCGCTCACGGCCGGCGAGGAGGTGCCGGTCGACTCGATGCCGGTGGCGATCGGCCGAGGCGGCCAGAACGAGATTCCGCTCGACGGTGACGAGTTCGCCTCCGCGCAGCACGCCCGCTTCGAGTCGAAGCGCGACGGGCTCTGGGTCGAGGACATCGGCTCGACGAACGGCACGTTCGTCAACGGCGCACGCGTCACGACGCCGCGGCGCCTCACGAAGGGTGACGTCGTGCGCGTCGGCCAGACCGACTTTCGGGTGGACGTCTGATGGTCGGGCGCATGGCAGTCGTCTCGGATACCGGGCGCCGCCGGCGGCGTAACGAGGACGCCTTCGTCTGCGCGCCGCCGCTCTTCGCCGTCGCCGATGGGATGGGCGGTGCCCAGGCCGGCGAGGTGGCGTCGGGCCTCGCGGCGGCGGTGCTCGAGGAGGGTGCCGGCGACGAGCGCGGCGAAGAGCGGGTCGCCTCGCTGATCCAGGAGGCCAACCGGCGCGTCTTCCAGCGCTCGAACGAGGACGCGGCCACGTCGGGAATGGGCACCACGATGACCGTGGCGCTCGTGGACAGCTCGGGCGGCACGATCGCCTTCGGCCACGTCGGCGACTCGCGCGCCTACCGCGTGCGCGACGGCTCGCTCGAACAGCTCACGGACGACCATTCGCTCGTCGGCGAGCTGGTTCGCAGCGGCAAGCTCTCGCCGGAGGAGGCCGAGACGCACCCGCAGCGCTCGGTGATCACGCGGGCGCTCGGCACCGAGCCGGACGTCGACGTGGACACCTTCACGGTCGAGGCCCGGCCGGACGACCTCTACCTGCTCTGCTCGGACGGGTTGACGGACATGGTCTCCGCGGACGAGATCTTCTCCATCCTCGACGGAAGCGACGACCTCGAGGTGGCGGCGCCGCGCACTGATCGAGGCGGCGAACGCGGGCGGCGGCGAGGACAACATCACCGTCGTGCTCTTCCAGATCGGAGACCGCGGCGAGGTCGAGCAGACCGCGCAGATGCCTGTTGCCACCGAGCCCGAGCCGGTCGAGGACGAGGAGGACACGCTCTCCGGCCTCGATCCGGTCCCCGTCGTCGATACGGCGGTGATTCCCGCGGCCGTGGTCGAGGAGCACCTGCAGCGCGTGGAGGCAGAGGCGACCGCCGGAGCAGCGTGCGCCCGAAGCCGCGACGCCGCATCCTGCCGCTCATCCTGCTCGTCCTGCTGATCGTCGCGCTCATCGTGCTCGCCGCCTGGGGGCTCTCGCGCTGACCCTTCGTAACCGTGAGTTGCTGAACCTGATCGCCGTGGGCCTCCTCACGGCGATCGGCTTTGCAAGCGTCTACATCGCCCGCTCGTCGCTCGTCGACGCGGGCTCGCTGACCTACGCGGGCATCTTCGTCGCGCTCTACCTCTCCGCGCACCTCGTCGCGCGCTACACGGTGCCGTGGGCGGATCCGGTGCTCCTGCCGCTGGCGGCGCTGCTCTCCGCGATCGGGGTGACGATGATCTACCGGCTCAACCCTGACGACGCGTTCCGGCAGAGCCTGTGGGTGGTGATCGGCGTCACGCTCTTCGCGCTCACGCTCATCCTGCTGCGCCGCGACTTCCGCGTGCTCGAGTCCTACAAGTACCTGTTCGGGATCGCGCGCGCTCGTGCTGATGCTGCTGCCCGCGCTCCCCGGCTTCGGGCAGACGATCAACGGCGCCCGGCTCTGGGTGAAGGTGGGCTCGTTCCAGTTCCAGCCGGGCGAGCTCGCCAAGATCTTCCTGATCATCTTCCTGGCCGGCTACCTGCGCGACAAGCGCGAGGTGCTCGCGCAAGGCCGGCTCAAGGACTTCGGGCCGCTGCTCCTGATCTGGGGCGCAGCGATGCTCGTGCTCGTCCAGACGAACGATCTCGGCAGCGCCCTGCTCCAGTTCGGGATCTTCCTGGCGATGCTCTACGTCGCGACGGGACGCGCCGCCTACGTCGCCGCCGGCCTCGGGCTCTTCCTCGTCGGCTCCGCCCTGGTCTACCAGTACGTCGGCCACGTCCGGGAGCGCGTCACGATCTGGTTGAACCCGTGGACGGACGACCCGGTCTTCTGCGCACAGACCGGCGAGCTCGCGCTGCGGCAGGACTGCGGCTCCTTCCAGCTCGTGAAGAGCCTCTACTCGATCGGAAACGGCGGCTTCGGCGGGACCGGGCTCGGCAGGGGCACGTTCACGACGACGGGCGGCGACCCGATCATCCCGTCGCTCAACACGGACTTCATCTACGCCGCGATCGCGCAGGAGCTCGGTCTCGTCGGCGCCGCCGGGCTGCTGCTCGTCTTCATGCTCTTCGTCGCCCGCGGGTTCCGCGTTGCGCTGCTCGCGGACGACGGGTTCTCGAAGCTGCTCGCCGCCGGGCTGACGTTCGGCTTCGCGCTGCAGACCTTCATCATCGTCGGCGGTGTCCTGCGCGTGATCCCGCTGACGGGGATCACGCTCCCGTTCGTCTCCTACGGCGGCTCGAGCGTCGTCGCGAACTTCATCCTGCTCGCGCTGCTGATGCTCGTCTCGAACCGGGCGAACGAGCAGACCAGAGGGCTCTCGTGAACCGGCAGATCACGCGCCTGGCAGTGACAGGCATGGGCCTGATCGTCGCGCTCGTCGTCGCCACCACCTACTGGCAGACGTGGGCAGCAGGCGACCTCGCCGACCGCCAGGACAACCAGATCAAGCTCGTCGCCCAATTCACGATCGAGCGCGGCGACATCAGGTCGCGGGGCCTCAACTACGCGATCAACCGGGCGGAGAAGGTCGGCGGGCGGACGCTGTACTTCCGCGAGTACCCGCAGCGCGGGCTTGCAGCCCACGTTCACGGCTACTCGACCCAGTCGCGGTTCCGCACCGGGCTCGAGCGCTCGATGAACGACTACCTGACGGGCCAGAACGCGAACCTCTCGACCGTGCTCGACACGGCGCTCGACCGGCTCAAGGGAGCGACGATCAAGGGGAACGACCTCGTGCTCACGCTCGACCCGAAGGCCCAGCGCGCGGCGCTCGAGCGCGCTCGGCACCCGCTGCGGTGCCGTTGTCGCGCTCGAGGTGCGGACCGGCAAGGTGCGGGTCATGGCGTCGTCCCCCACCTACGACCCGAATCTCGTCGAGGGCAACTTCAACCGTGTGACGGGCGTGCGCGCCGACTGCAAGCGACCGGACGCGCTCCTCAACCGCGCCACCGCCGGGCTCTATGCCCCCGGTTCGATCTTCAAGGTGATCACCGCGTCCGCCGCGATCGATTCGGGCCGTTTCACGCCCGACTCGAGCTTCGTCGACCCGGGCTACTGCGAGGTCTACGGCAAGCGGGTCAACAACTACGACACCACCTCGCCGTTCGGTCGCCTCGACCTGGCGTCGGCGCTGAAGTACTCGGTCAACTCGGTCTTCTGCAACATCGGCAAGGAACTGGGCGCGAAGGTGCTCGTCGAGTACTCGAAGCGCTTCGGCTTCTACTCCCTGCCGCCGCTCGAGACGCCGGCGAACGAGCGCGCCGCGAGCGGCCTCTACAAGGGGACAAAGCTCTTCGACCCGCAGGAGGACACCGACGTCGATCCCGGCCGGTTCGCCTTCGGGCAGGAGCGGCTGCTCGTGACACCGCTGCAGATGGCGATGGTCGCCGCGACGATCGCGAACAACGGCGTCGTGATGAAGCCGTACGTGGTCGAACGCATCGTCGCGCCGGACGGGTCGGTCGTCGTGCGCACCAAGCCGCAGGAGCTCGGCCGAGCGGTCAAGCCCGAGACGGCCCAGGCGGTGGGCGCGATGATGAAGGAAGCGGTCGAGGGCGGCACCGGCACTGCCGCCCGCATCTCGGGCGTCACGGTCGCCGGGAAGACCGGCACCGCGGAGACCGGCATCGCGGGCTTGAACACGACCTGGTTCATCAGCTATGCGGGCCGCAACCGGCCAGAGGTCGCAATCGCAGTCGTCGTCGAGGAGCAGAACTCGACCGGCGGCGAAACCGCCGCACCGGTTGCCCGCGACGTCTTGCAGGCGCTCCTGGGGGAGAGCGCGAACTCCTAACCTGGAAACGCATGGCCGCAGGCGATCCCCTCATCGACACGCTCTTCGACGGGCGCTACCTGATCATCCGGAAGCTGGGCTCCGGTGGAATGGCAAACGTCTATCTCGCCGCGGACCAGGAGCTCGGCAGGCGCGTCGCGATCAAGATCCTCGACGACCGGCACGCACGCGACGAGCAGTTCGTCGAGCGCTTCCGCCGAGAGGCACAGAACGCCGCCGGGCTCTCGCACCCGAGCATCGTCTCGATCTACGACCGCGGCGACTCGGAGGGGACGTACTACATCGCGATGGAGTACGTCGAGGGGCGGACGCTGAAGGAGCTGCTCGTCGCCCGCGGCCCGTCGCCGCTCGGGATCGCGATCGACTACACGCGCCAGATCCTCTCGGCGCTCCGCTTCGCGCACCGGAACGGGATCGTCCACCGCGACATCAAGCCGCACAACGTGATCGTGGACGGCGAGGGCCGCGTGAAGGTGATGGACTTCGGCATCGCACGCGCCGGCGCGGCGAGCCAGATGACCGAGGCGGGCTCGATCATCGGCACGGCGCAGTACCTCTCGCCCGAGCAGGCACGCGGCGCCCCCGTCGACCAGACCTCCGACCTCTACTCCACCGGGATCGTGCTCTACGAGCTGCTCACCGGCTCGGTGCCGTTCACCGGCGAGACGCCCGTCGAGATCGCGATGAAGCACCTCTCGCAGGCGCCCGTGGCGCCCTCCGCCCACCGGCCCGAGATCCCGCGCGACCTCGACTACGTCGTCCTGCGAGCGCTCGCGAAGGATCCCGCCGACCGCTACCACTCGGCCGAGGAGATGGACTCCGACCTCGAGCGGATCGCCCGCGGGATCGGCGTCTCCGCCGAGACTGCCGAAGCGGCGACGACGGTCCTCTCGAAGACGGACGTCGGAGAGGCGGCGACGACGATCGGGCCGGCGGCCGTGACGGGCACGACCTACACGCCGGGCCGGTACTACGAATACGACGAGCCGCCGCGCAAGCGAACGATCTGGCCGTGGCTGCTCGCGGTGCGCGCTGATCGCGGGCGCGCCTCGTCGGCGGCTGGTTCGCCTACCAGGCGCTGCAGGATCAGCTCAGCGCGGCGAAGCCGGTCGCCGTGCCCGACGTGAAGGGCCTGACGGAGCAGCTCGCGGTCGCGAACATCCAGGAGGCCGGCCTCAAGGAGCTCGTCCAGCGTCGAGCCGAACGCAGACGTCAAGGTCGGCCTCGTCTCCGAGCAGGACCCGCAGCCGGGCGACCGGACCGAGAAGGGCAACTTCGTCACGATCGTCGTCTCGACCGGCCCGCCGAAGACCAGGGTCCCGGACGTCGTCGGCCAGAGCAGAGACCAGGCCGTCTCGGATCTCGTCAGTGCGGGCCTGAAGGCCAACGTCGTGTCGATCAACTCGCTCCAGCCCGTCAACACGGTGCTCGCGACGGCCCCGAAGGCCGGCACGGAGCTCGTCGAAGGCTCAACGGTCCGCGTCAACGTCTCGAAGGGGCCGAAGCCGATCACGGTGCCGAACGTGATCGGGTCCGCGTTCGAGACCGCCCAGTCCATGCTCCAGGGCGCCGGCTTCGCGGTCGCGCGCGAGGAGGTCGAGGATCCCGCGGCCGCCGGCACCGTGGTCGGCCAGAACCCGGCCGCCGGGACGCAGCAGAGCAAGGGATCCGTGATCACGCTCCAGGTGTCCTCGGGGCCGCAGACCTCGCAGATTCCGGACGTGACGAGCCAGACCGAGGCGGACGCCCGCGCGCAGCTGGAGCAGTCGGGCTTCGACGTGCAGGTGGTCGAGGAGATCGTCGATGACGAGAGCCTCGACGGACGCGTGCTCTCGCAGGACCCGGAGGGTGGCAGCGACGCCGAGCAGGGTACGACGGTGGTGATCGTGGTCGGCCGCTTCGAGGCGGCGCCGCCGCCGACACGACACCACGACGACCACGACGGCGACCACGATCCCGTGACGAAACGGATCAGGGTGGCCCTCCTCGCCGGTGGGCGCTCCAGCGAGCACGAGATCTCGCTCGCGTCGGCGCGCTCGGTGCTGGAGGCGCTCGATCCGGAGCGGTACGAGACGACGACGATCGCGATCGGCCGCGACGGCCGGTGGGCGCTCGAGGCGGCCAAGTAACAGTCTGCTACAAGGGCAAGCGTCCGACGGAGACGCTCCCCGTGCTCGCCGACTCGAAGCCGGCGGCCGCGATCGGCTCCGTCGACGTCGTCCTGCCCGTCCTGCACGGCCCGTTCGGCGAGGACGGCACCGTGCAGGGCTTGCTGGAGCTGGCAAACGTGCCGTACGTGGGAGCCGGCGTCGCTGCCTCCGCGCTCTGCATGGACAAGGACCTCTTCAAGGCCGTGCTCCGCGATCGCGGGATCCCCGTCGCCCGGAACGCGACGATCCGGCTCGGCGACGAGATCGAGAATCCGTTCGGCTATCCCGTCTTCGTCAAGCCGGCGCGGCTCGGCTCGTCGGTCGGGATCTCGAAAGCGCACGACGAGGCCGAGCTCGAGACGGCGGTCGCGCTCGCCCGGCGACACGACGAGAAGGTGCTCGTCGAGGAGTTCGTCGCGGGGACCGAGGTCGAGTGCGGCGTTCTCGGCAACCTGCGGCCGGCACCGATCGCGTCCGTCGTCGGCGAGATCGTCCCGCACGGCGAGTGGTACGACTACGCCGCGAAGTACGACATCGACGGCTCGGACATCATCGTCCCCGCCCGGATCCCGGACGAGACCGCGGCGCGCGTCCAGGAGCTCGCCGTCGACTCGTTCATCGCGACCGACTGCGAGGGCATGGCCCGGGTCGACTTCTTCGTGCGCGAGGACGGCGAGGTCGTGGTGAACGAGCTGAACACGATCCCGGGCTTCACCGCCACGAGCGTCTACGCACGGCTCTTCGAGGCCTCCGGGATCCCGTACGCGGAGCTACTCGACCGGCTGATCCAGCTGGCGCTCGAGCGGCACGAGCGCCGCTCAGGACTGCAGTACTAGCCGCCTCGTCTCGGCCGCGTGCCAGCCGAGGCCGAAGGCCTCGAAGCGCTCGACCGCGGCCTGCAGCAGCGTCCGGATCCTCCCGGACGACACCGAGCGCGCGCATCGCGAAGGGCCGCAGCACCGAACGGGCAGACGCGAGCGGCGCAGCCTCCTGCTCGACGTCCTCGTGACGCCCGAGTGCGAGCAGGGCGTCGAGGCGGGTCGTGACCATCGCCGACGTGAACATCCAGTCGTGCCCGCGGCGGGCGACGTCCTCGTCCAGCATCTCCTCGACGGCGTCGAGCTCGTTCCGCAGCAGCGCGAGCCGGACCCGCGGGCCGAAGAGCCGGAAGCCGAAGCCCTCGAAGGCGAGCTCCAGTCCGCGCTCCTCGAGCCGGCGGGCACTGTCGTGGTCGCCTCCGTACGCGTGCGCGACCGCTTCGACGAGCAGCGAGCGCGCGTTCCGGATGCACGGCGTGTCGAGGTTCTCGGCGACCAGGCGCTCGACGACCGCGCGTGCGCTCCTGGATCGACGTCCACTCGCCCATCAGCTCCTTCACCTCGAGCTCCATCGCGATCGAGTGGATTCGGTGATGGGGAGTGAGCCGCCGCGAGAGCTCTGCGTGCGTGCCGACGAGCCGCAACGCCTCCTGGAAGCGGCCGATGAACGCGCACGGCGGGATCAATTCCTCGTAGATCTCTGTCTGGTGGTCGGGATCTGCGATCTCGGGCAGCAGGTCGACCCGTCGTAGCGCCCAGTCGAAGGATTGCTCGTAGTCGCGCTCGGCGAAGGCGGCAGAAGCACGAGCGCCCCAGGCAAAGGAGCGGAGAGCGACGTCGCCCGAGTGCTCGGCAAGCGCGCTCCCTTCACGGGCAGCGGCATGCTCCTCCCCTGGATTCCAGTACGCGCGGGCGACCAGCGCGCGTGCGTACGCCGTGCTGTCCGGCTGCGCCAGCTCGAGCGCCTGCCGAATCCAACCCTCGACCTCCGCGCTGTCGGGACGGCGCGGCCACATGCCCGAGCGGATCGACGTCTGGCAGGCGAGGTCGGCCAGGATCTCCGCCTGCACCGTCGGATCGCTCGGTCAGCTTCAGAGCGGACTTCATCGCCTCCCAGAAGCGCTCACCGTCGAACTTGAGTGCGCTCGCGCGGCCGATCTCTCGCCAGAGCTCGAGGCGCTCCTGCGGCTCGCAGAGCTCGAGCGCACGCTGCAGACCGGCGAGGCCCTCGTCGAGGTCGTAACGCCTGATCGCAAGCTCCGCGGCGCGTCGGAGCCAGCCCACGGCGCGCGCGCGCAGTCGCTCGAGCTCCTCCGGCTCGTCCGACCACGCGAGATCGGCGTCCGCGGGATTGGCGGCCTGCGCGTAGTGATGGGCGAGCAGAGCCGCGTCCTCGTCGCGCCCACTGCCCGTCCGCTCGAGCCAGGCGGCGATGAGGGCGTGGAGCCTTGCGCGCCGTGCCTTGGGAACGCTGCCGTAGACCACCTCGCGTGTCAGCGCGTGCTTGAAGACGTACTCCGTCTCGCCTCCGATCGACGTGGTCGGCCGGCGGCGGACGAAACCGCGATCCTCGAGGACCGTCCACGCGACGGGCTCCCCACCGACGAGCTCCAGGGTCGGCCCGCTCCAGAAGACGCGACCGATCACCGACGCCGCCTGGAGCGCCGCCTTGTCTCCGCTCTCGAGCCTGTCGACGCGCGCCGAGAGGATCGCCTGGACCGAATCCGGCAGCTCCTCGACCGCACCGGTCTCGACGAAGGCAGCCAGCAGCTCCTCGAGAAAGAACGGATTCCCCTCGGCCCGCTCGACCAGTGCGCGTCGCGTCCCGTCCGAGAGCTCGCCGGGGACCAGCTCGTCGAGCATCGCTGCGGCCTCGACGCGGCGACAGGGCGTCCAGCCAGACGAGCGAGGCGTTGCGGCGGCCGCCACCCCACGAACGGCGGCGGTCGAGCAACTCGGGACGCGCGGTGCCGATCACGAGCAGCGGGCCGCGAACCTCGCGGCAAACCCGCTCGAGCAGGTCGAGCAGCGGATCCTCGGCCCAGTGCAGGTCCTCGACGAGCAGAACCGTCGGCGTTTCCGCCGCGAGCTCGCTGAGGAACTCGACCCAGGCCTCCTGGAAGCGGTCGCGGACGGCAAGCGGATGCGCGTCGCCGGTGAGGTCGAGCCCGAGAGCGAGCCCGAGGATCTCCCGCTCGCCGAGCCGCCGGCGCACCTCCTCCTGCGACTCGCTCTCCAGGATTCCCAGGTGCTCTCGCAGAATCTCACCGAGCGCCCAGTAGGTGAGGTGGCCGTAGGCCAGGCACCGCCCGGTGTGCTGAACGGGCTGCGGCGCCTGATCGGCGAGCCACCGCCAGAGCTCCTGCACCAGCGTCGTCTTCCCGACACCCGCGTCGCCGATCAGCGTGACGACGTGCGGCTCCCCTTGCTCGACCGCGTGGTGGAAGATCGCCTGCAGCAGCTCGAGCTCGGTGCCGCGGCCGACGAAGGCTCGCGCGCCGCCTCGGAGGCCCCGCGGCCGCATCAGCGTCAGCGCGCGCACGAGCGTCTGCGCCATCACAGGCTCGGCCTTGCCCTTCGCGTCGATCGCGAATGCAGGCCCGAGCTCGAACGCGCCGTGCACCGCCTCGGCGGTTCGGGCGCCGACGACGGTCGCGCCGGGCTCCGCCGCCTGCTCGAGCCGCGCGGCAACGTTGACCGCGTCGCCGGTGACGAACGAACTGCCCACGCGCGCCTGCCCTGCGACGACCTCACCGGTGTTCACGCCGATGCGGAGCTCGAGCCTCCCGTCGAAGACCGCCTGCAGGCGCTCCTGCATGGCGAGCGCGGCGTGCAATGCGCGCTCGGCGTGGTCCTCGAGCGCCTCCGGGACGCCGAAGACGGCCATGACCGCGTCGCCGGCGAACTTCTCGACCGTCCCCCCGGCACGGCCGATCTCGTCGGCCATCGCGTCGTAGAAGCGCTCGAGCAGGACGCGCGTCCGCTCCGGATCCTCCTGGTCGGCGAGCGCCGTCGAGCCGACGAGGTCGGCGAAGAGCACAGTGGCCAGCTTGCGCTCGGCGGCCTCCACCCGCCCATTGTGACGTGTTGCTAGTTCGCTTTCACCTCGTTGACGTGCGCACTCCCGACGAGCTCGGTGATCCAGACGACGTAGTACGTCGCCTCGGAGTCGTCCAGATCCCACGTCGTCGTCGCCTCGACGGTCTTGCTCTCGCTCACGGTGCGGAACGGGCCCTGCGTTGAATCTCCCGCCCGAATCTCGGCGGTGAACCCGGGCGTGTCGCTCGTGATCGCGATCTGCTTCGGTGTCCCTGAGGCCTCGAGCACGAGCCCGACCCCGGACTTGAACGAGCTGAGCTGCGACCGGTAGGTGGACGTGCGCCAGAACGTCGCCGGATTGCCATCGGTCGCCAGCGGTGCTTCGCTGTCGTGCTCGCCGTCGCCGCCGTCTGGGTCGAACGCGCCGACGCCGCTGAGCGCTCACAGCGTCGCCGGTCGCGGCCCCTGCACCGGGATCGTCGTCACGGACTGCGAGATAGATCCCGCCGGCCGCAGCCGCGAGCAACAGCACGCCGACGAGAACAGCCAGGAGCGGGAAGCGCCGCGAGCGCTGCTGCCGCTGCTTGGGCGGTCGCGACCGCTTCGCCGGCTTCGGCCGCTTCATGATCATCGTCCCCTCGCCGCCGTCCTTCGCGTCGAGCTCCGCAAGACAGGCCTCGAGCTCGGCGACGACCTCGTCCATCGAGGCCGGCCGGTCGGCCGGCAGCTTCGCCATGCAACGCTCGATCAGCGACGCGAGGCGCAACGGAGTGTCCGGCCTGCGGTCGAGCACGCTCGGGCTGGGATCGTTGACGTGCTTCATCGCAACGGTGAGGAAGTTGTCGCCCGGGTACGGCAGCTCGCCGGTGAGCAGCTCGTAGAGGACGACGCCGAACGAGTAGATGTCCGTCTGGGCGTCGACCTGCTCGCCGCGAGCCTGCTCGGGCGCGATGTAGTGGCTCGTGCCGAGCACGGTGCCCGTCTCCGTCTGGCCGACGGCGTCGAGCGAGCGGGCGATCCCGAAGTCGGTCACCTTGGCGCGGCCTTCGTCGTTCAGCAGCACGTTCTGCGGCTTCACGTCGCGGTGGATCGAGCCCCTGGCCGTGAGCGAACGCGAGCGCCCGGCCGACCTCGAGCCCGAGCTCGAGCGCGCGTCGCACGGGCAGCGGCCCGCCGCGCTCGACGAGCTCCTTGAGGTTGTCGCCCTCGATCAGCTCGAAGACGATGAACTGCTTCCCGTCCTCATCGCCGCGGTCGATGACCGTGACGATGTTCGGGTGCGAGAGCTGGGCGACCGAGCGAGCCTCGCGCCGGAAGCGCTCGACGTACTCCTCGTCGTCGCCGTACTGGTCGTGCAGGATCTTCAGCGCGACGTTGCGCTCGAGCAGCGTGTCGAACGCGCAGTAGACGCTCGACATCCCGCCGGTCCCGACGACGTGCTTGAGCTCGTACCGGCCCGCAATTGTCTGTTGCCGCACCACCATCAAACTACCGTTCCCGCTGCTTCGAAAACGAAGCTACGAGAGCACGTCGCGAGCGCGTCTTCCCAGGCCGCGAGCGCTTCGTCCAGCTCGGAGTCCGTGATCACGAGCGGCGAGAGCACGCGGATCACGTTCCCGTGCACGCCTGCCTTGAGCAACAGGAGCCCGCGCTGCATCGCCGCATCGATCACTGCCTGGACGAGCTTGGGCGCCGGCTGCTTCGTCGCCCGGTCCTCGACCAGCTCGATCGCGAGCATCGCGCCGAGGCCGCGCACCTCGCCGATTGCCGGAAACCGCTCCTGCCAGGCGAGCATCCGGGCCCGCACGGTCTCGCCGATCGCCGAGGCGCGCTCGATCAGCCCTTCCTCGTCGATCACGTCCAGAACGGCGAGCGCCGCGGCCTGCGCGACCGGGTTGCCGACAAAGGTGCCGCCGATCGCGCCGTCGTGGGCGGCGTCGAGGACTTCGGCCTTGCCGAGCACGCCCGAGAGCGGAAAGCCGCCGGCGATCGACTTCGCGACGGTGATCAGGTCGGGCTCGACGTCGTAGTGCTCGATCGCGAACAGCTTGCCGGTGCGGGCGAAGCCGGTCTGCACCTCGTCGGCGATGAGGCAGATCCCGTACTCGTCGCAGATCGCGCGCAGCCCGGCCATGAATTGCTGCGGCGCGGGCAGGAAGCCGGCTTCGCCCTGCACCGGCTCGACGATGATCGCCGCGACCTGCTCGGCGGCGACCTGCGTGAGGAACAGCTGTCGAAGCTCCGCGAGCGCCGTCTCGGCGTCCGGGCCGCGATAGTCCTGCGGGAACGGGGCCCGGTAGACCTCGGGCGCCAACGGGCCCATGCCGAGCTTGTACGGGTGCGGACGCGAGGTCAGGGTCATCGCGAGCAGCGTGCGGCCGTGAAAGGCGCCCTCGAAGGCGATCACGGCAGGACGCTTCGTGTAGAGGCGCGCGAACTTGATCGCGTTCTCGACCGCCTCGGTGCCCGCGTTGAAGAATGCCGCCTTGGCGGGGCCGCGGAACGGGGCGAGCGCCAGGAGCCGCTCGGCGAGCTCGATGTACGGCTCGTACGGGACGACCGTGAAGTCCGTGTGGATGAAGCGGGCCATCTGCTCGGACGCGGCTTCGAGGACGCGCGGGTGCGCGTGGCCCACGTTCAGGCAGCCGACGCCGCCCGTGAAGTCGATGAAGACGTTGCCGTCGACGTCGGTGAGCGTGGCGCCGCGACCCTCCTGCGCCACGATCGGGATCGCGATCGTCTTCGCGTTCGCGATCACGCGCGCCTTGCGCTCGAGGATCGCCGCGGAGCGGGGGCCCGGAATCGCGGTGCGGATGTCGATCGTCTTGGTGGTCGCCACGGATCCACACTAGCTCACCAATCGGCCGCATCGGCCGGGAGGGTTACTCTCGCCGCAATGGACGAGCGCGACCTCGATCCCGACCCGCTGAGGCAGTTCGAGCGGTGGTTCGCGGAGGCGCGCGACGCCGGCCTCGCCGCGCCCGAGGCGATGGCGCTCGCGACGGCGACACCCGACGGGCGGCCGTCTGTGCGGATGGTGCTGCTCAAGGGCTCCGACGAGCGCGGCTTCGACTTCTACACGCACTACGAGAGCCGGAAGGGCGGCGAGCTCGAGGCGAACCCGCACGCGGCGCTCCTCTTCCACTGGCAGCCGCTCGGCCGCCAGGTGCGCGTCGAGGGTGAGGTCGCCCGCATCCCGGAGGAGGAGTCGGAGGCGTACTTCGCCACGCGGCCACTCGAGAGCCGGCTGGCCGCGTGGGCCTCGCCGCAGAGCCGTCCGCTCGCGAGCCGAGACGAGCTCGAGCGCCTGTACGCCGGCGCCGAGGAGCGCTTTCCGGGTCCGGACGTGCCGCTACCGCCGCACTGGGGCGGCTTCCGCCTCGCGCCGGAGTCGTACGAGTTCTGGCAGCACGGAGACGACCGGCTGCACGACCGCGTGCGCTACGAGCGCGAGGGACGGAGCCTGGCGGCGGGAGCGACTCGCGCCCTAGGCGTCGCGAAGGCGCAGGAGCACGTAGCCGAGGGCGAGAGCGCCGAGCGCCCAGGCGAAGGCGACGCCGAGACCCTGCCAGGGGCTGATCGGCATGCCGCTGCGCCCGTCGAACGGGGCCAGCATGCGGTCCGTCGTCGACTGGATGGCCATGCCCGCGAGCGGCGTGAACTGCTCGATGCGCGTGTGCTGATGCGCTCCGGGAACGCGCCCAGGAACAGGAGCGGCAGGAAGAGGAGCCCGATGCCGGTGGCGATCGTGGCGCCGGAGTGGCGCAGCATCGTCCCGATGCCGAGCGCGATCAGGCAGTAGATCGTGAGCAGGAGGGCCGGTTCCGACCACCGCCCGTGCCGCCGCGGGATCGGTGATCGACACCGGAGGGTACGCGGGCGCGACGTAACCGCGGTCGTGGAGGAGCGACTGCGCGATCACGAACCCGGCCGCTGACGCGATCAACGCCAGCGGGAAGGTCACAACGCTCAGCACGACCGCCTTGGCGACGAGGACGCGGAGACGTCCCTGCGTCGCCGTGAATGTCGTCCGGATCATCCCCGTCGCAAACTCGGACGTGATCAGCGAGGCGCCCACGACCACGGCCGCGATCTGGGCGAAGGCGATGCCTGCGAGGCCGTACTGCACGACGTCGTCGTCACCTCCGAAGACCGCGTCCGTCTCGGTCTGCGACGCGAAGAAGGCCGTCATCGCGACCATCAGCAGGCACATCGCGCCCAGCGCGACGAGCGTCCCGCGCTGCGTGCGCAGCTTCGTCCACTCGGAGAGCAGCGTCGCGGTCATTCGCTCGTCCCTTCCCCTGCGACCGCGACGCTCGTGTGCCGGCCCGCGTCCCGCGTGAGCTGGAAGTAGGCCTCCTCCAGCGTCCCCCTGCTCGACGCGAGCCCTTCGAGCCGCACGTTCTGCGAGACGAGCAGCTCCGCTACCTGCGTGGCCGGCATCCCCTCGACGGCCACCCGGTCGCGGCCGTTCGAGATGACCGTCGCGCCTGCGTTCGCGAGGACGGTCATCGCAGTCGTAGCGTCGGGCGTCTTGACCTCCACGCGGTTGCTCGAGACGGTGGCGATCAGCTCGCCGATCGAGACGTCCGCGAGCAACCGCCCCTTGCCGATCACGATCAGCTGGTCGGCCGTGCCTTCGAGCTCGCTCATCAGGTGGCTCGACATGAGCACCGTCCGGCCCTCGGCCGCGAAGCGCGCGGAGCGTCTCCCGCATCCACTGGATCCCCTCCGGATC
This sequence comes from uncultured Gaiellaceae bacterium, assembly GCA_963847255.1. GTDB lineage: Bacteria > Actinomycetota > Thermoleophilia > Gaiellales > Gaiellaceae > Gaiellasilicea. Next base: position 112,377 of record CAWJYW010000026.1, on the reverse strand, counting down.
GAGGCCGATCGTCGGCTCGTCGAGGATCAGGATCGGCGGATCGCCGAGGAGCGCCGCCGCGACCCCGAGACGCTGCCTCATTCCGAGCGAGAACGCGCCCGCCCGCCGGCGGGCGACGTTCGAGAGCCCGACGAACTGCGAGCACCTCGTCGGCTCGCCTCGCCGGGATCCCGTTGCTCTGAGCCAGCCACCGCAGATGGCTTCGCGCCGACCGGCTCGGATGGACGCCGCTCGCCTCGAGCAGCGCACCGACGACGGTCAGCGGCCGCGCGATCGTCGCGTAGCGCCTCCCGTCGATGAGCGCCTCGCCCGACTCCGCCGCGGCGAGGCCGAGCAGGAGCTGCATCGTCGTCGTCTTGCCGGCGCCGTTGGGACCGACGAACCCGGTGACGCGACCCGGCCGCACCGACGATCGAGAGCTCGTCGACCGCAACCGTCCCGCCGTATCGCTTCGTCAGCGCCCGAGTTTCGATCGTCGCGTCCATGCCCGTGACGTTAGGAGCGCGGCCGAGCCGCCGCGTCGCGCGGCAGCGGTGTCTTTCGGCCCCCACCGGCCGGTGAGACGCAGCCCGGCCGTCCCCCGCTGGGGTGAGAGCGAAGATCGCGGCGCCGCGTGATGCGCTGCCGCGGTCGAGCCGACGACAATGACGGCGTGGAGCTTGCCCGCGGAGGCCAACGCGTGCTCGACGTGGCGCGGCGCCTGTTCTCAGGCCGTGACGGTCGCATCGCGCTGACGCTCGTCCTGGGGCTGACCGCATCGCTCGAGGCGAGCCATCTACGCGCCCAACGTGAACGGCGAGTTCCCGTTCGAGGAGCAGGAGGACCCGGCGCTGGCCGATCTTCCTCAACGTCCTCGCCGTCCTGCCGCTCGCTCGCGGCGCAGCGATTCCCGCTGCTCGCGGCGGCGGGCTCGACGTTCTTCACGCTCGTGCTGCTCGCCGCCCCGGAAGCGCCGATCACGCTGACGGCGCTCGGCATCCTGCTCTACACGGTCGGCCAGCTCGTGGTTCGGCGCGGCTTCCTCTTCGCGCTCCCGCTCCTCCTGCCGTTCCTCGTTCACGCCGTCGCTCCGATCGACGGCAGCGACGCCGGTCCCGGCAGCGTCGGGCCCTCTCCTGCTCGTCGCCGCAGCGATGCTCATCGCCGAGTCGACGCGCAAGCGCTCGGAGGCGATCGCCGCGCTCGACGCGACGCAGGAGGCGATGGCGGAGAGCGTTCGCGAGCAGACCGCGATGGAGGAGCGCGCCCGGATCGCGCGCGAGCTGCACGACATCGTGGCGCATCACCTGTCCGTGATCGCCGTCCAGAGCGAGACCGCGCGACTGACGTCGCCTCGGCTCTCCGCCGACGCGCGCGGGCGCTTCGAGGCGATCGCGGCGACCGCGCGGGACGCGCTCACCGAGACTCGCCGGCTGCTCGGTGTGCTGCGCGAGGACGTCGGCGGCGAGGCCGACCGCACGCCGCAGCCGGGCCTCGACCAGCTTGCCGAGCTGATCGACACCGCGCGCGACGCCGGTGCGAACATCCGGCTGATCCTGCAAGGCAAGGTCGTTCCGTTGCCGGCAGGAATCGATCTCGCCGCCTACCGCATCGTCCAGGAGGCGCTGACGAACGCGCGCCGGCACGCGCCCGGCGCTGACGTCGACGTCGAGGTGTCCTACCGAGCAGACACGCTGCAGCTGCGCATCAGGGACTACGGCCCCGGGCCTGCCGACGGTGAGCTGGTCGCGGGCCACGGGCTCGTCGGAATGCGTGACCGCGCGACGATTGCCGGCGGCACGTTCTCGTGCGGCTCGGCGGAAGGCGGCGGCTTCGTCGTCGACGTCGCGCTGCCGATCGGAGAGGGAGCAGCGTGATTCGTGCGCTCGTCGCCGACGACCAGGAGGTCGTGCGCGCCGGGTTCTCGGCGCTGCTCGACACGCAGTCGGACATCACCGTCGTCGCCAGCGCGGCCGACGGTGCCGAGGCGGTGCGGCTGAGCGGCGAGCACCGCCCGGACGTGGTGCTGATGGACGTGCGCATGCCGGTGATGGACGGGATCGAGGCGACGAGGCAGATCTGCGCAGGCGACGACGGCGACGGCCCGCGCATCCTCATCCTGACGACGTTCGACCTCGACGAGTACGTCTACGACGCGCTTCACTCCGGCGCGAGCGGATTCCTGCTCAAGGACGTCCCTGCCGAGACGCTCTTCGAGGCCGTGCGGGTGATCGCCGCGGGGGAGGCGCTCCTCGCTCCCGCGATCACGCGTCGTCTGATCGCCGAGTTCGCCCGCCTCCGCCCACGCCAGCAGACTCGGCCCGACGGGCTCGCGGTGCTCACGCCGCGCGAGACCGAGATCCTGGGGCTCGTCGCCGAAGGTCTCTCCAACCGCGAGATCGCCGGCCGGCTCGTGCTCAGCGACGAGACCGTCAAGACCCACGTCAGCCACGTCCTGCGGAAGCTCGGGCTGCGCGACCGGGCGCAAGCTGTCGTCGTCGCGTACGAGTCGGGCCTCGTCGTGCCGCGAGCCTAGTTCTTGAAGAGCGAACGGGCCGTGTCGTGCGCGGCCGGATCCTTCGACTGCCAGAGCCGCTCGACGAGGCTGCCGAGGATGTCACGGATCCCGACCATCCCGAGCAGGTGGTCGCCCTCGACGACCGGCAGGTGCCTGATCTTCCGCTCGCCCATGAGCCGCGCGGCATCGAGCACAGGGACGCCGACGTCGACCGTGAGCGGCTCGCGCGTCATCACGTCGCCGATCTTGACCGCCTCGAGGTCGGTGCCGTCTCCCGCGAGGCTGAGCACGTCGCGCTCGGTGAAGATGCCGACGAGCCTGCCGCTGTCGCAGACCGCGACCGAGCCGACGCCCTCCTCGAGCATTCGCAACACGGCAATCCGCGCGGAGTCGTCGGTATTCACCGTCACCACCCGCGTCCTCATGACGTCTCCGATCGCCATGCCTTGTGCTGAGTGTAACGCTCTTTACGCCGGCGCTAGAGCACCCGGCGTGTAGATGCCGAGCGGGTTCCAGAGGAGGTAGCCGCGCGCGCCCATCAGGCGGGCGGCTTCGATCTGCGCTTTCACATCGGCGAGCTTGTACGTCCGGCCGTACGAGAAGTCCTGCAGCCACGGGATCAGCTCGGCCTTTCCGTTCTTGAGCTCCTGCCGGAAGTCCGACAGAGACCACTCGACGGTTGCACCGGGCGCGTTGTTCGGCTCCGCGAGCCCGTACTCGCCGGAGCCGAAGTGCGACGGGTAGACCATCGGATAGATCGCATCCACGTACTTCGCGAGCCGCTTCGGAACCTGGCCGATCCCGAGGTCGCGCGTCGCGGCGAGCCCGAAGAGGTCCGTCGAGACGCGAACGCCGAGCGGCTTCAGCCGCTTCGTCGCGTAGTGGACGAACTCGGCGATCACCCAGCCGGGCGGCGTCGTGGTCTTGCCCGGGTAGACGATCGATTCGACGTCACCGTCGGTCGGGAAGCGGACATAGTCGAACTGGATCTCGTCGAAGCCGGCGCGCGCCGCGACCTCGGCGATCGAGACGTTGTAGTCCCACACCCGCTTGTCGTACGGGTTCGTCCAGCCGAGCCCGGCCTGGTTCCGCCAGACCGAGCCGTCCGGATTCTTGATCGCGAGCTCCGGCCGCCCGGCCGCGAGGATCGGATCCTCGAAGACGACGACGCGCCCGATCAGGTAGACGCCCTTCCTGTGGGCGAGCCGGGCGGCCTCACGGGGCTTGTAGTACGGCTTCGCCGCGCCCACCGCCCGCGCGAGCGGCACCGAGGACGGGAGGAAACCGATCTCCCCGTTCTCGTCCTTGATGTCGAGCTCCAACGTGTTCATGCCTTCGTCGACGAGCTTCAGGTACTCCGCGATCTTCCCGTCCAGCGACGCGAGCGCCATGGTCACGTGGATCCCGCGAACCTCGTCCGGCAGCGCACGCGGTGTCGGCAGCGCTGCCTTCGGAGTCGGTTTCGACTGCGCCGTGGCAGGCTCGCCCGTTGGGGACGGCGGCGTTCGAGGCTGCGTCGTCGCCGATCACGAACCGTGCCCCGGCCGCGAGGCTGGCGGTCACTCCGAGCAGCAGTCCGACCAGTACAGCCCGACGCCGCCTCCGTCTTCGGCGCGCGTCCTCACGCCGCTTACGGAAGCGCTCGTTCGGCTCCATCTGCTCGAACAACATGGACACGGGCGCGGGAACGCTATGTGGAAAACGCTTCTTTCGCAAGCGGAACCGTTGTGGAAAACCTCCCGCGGGCAGGCTGACCGTAGAATCTCGCGCGTGGTTCTCTCCGATCGGACGATCAGACGCCTGCTCGGCGAGGGGCGAATCGAGATCGAGCCGTACGACGATTCGCTGATGCAACCGTCCAGCGTCGACGTCCGCGTCGACCGCTATTTCAGGGTCTTCCGCAACTCCCGCTACCCGTTCATCGACGTGAAGCAGGAGCAGGAAGGACTGACGGAGCTCGTCGAGATCGAGGACGAGACGGCGTTCATCCTGCACCCCGGAGAGTTCGTCCTCGGCTCGACGCTCGAGCGAGTGAAGCTGCCGGACGACCTCGTCGCGAGACTGGAGGGAAAGAGCTCTCTCGGGCGGCTCGGGCTCCTGATCCACTCGACGGCAGGCTTCATCGACCCGGGCTGGGACGGTCACGTGACGCTGGAGCTCTCGAACGTCGCGAACCTCCCGATCACGATCTATTTCGGGATGAAGATCGGACAGCTGTCGTTCGTGCAGCTGTCCGAGCCGGCGGAGAAGCCGTACGGCTCCGGCGGGCTCGGATCGAAGTACCAGGGGCAGAAAGGCCCGACGCCGAGCCGCTACTGGAAGAACTTCGAGACATGAGGATCCTCGTCACAGGCGGCACGGGGTTCGTCGGCCCGTCGATCGTGCAGGCGCTCGTCGACGCAGGGCACACGGTTCGGGTGCTGGAGCACGAGTCCGGACGGAGCGCAGAGCTACCGAGCCAGGAGGCGGTGCAGGGCGACGTGACCGACCCTGCGAGCCTCCGGCGCGCGATCGAGGGCCAAGAAGTCGTCGTGCACCTCGTCGCGCTTCTCGCCGGGCCGCCCGAGGAGTTCCAGCAGGTGATGGAGCAGGGGACGCGCGACCTCGTCGCGGCGGCGAAGGATGCAGGCGTACGACGGTTCGTGCTCATGTCCGCGCTCGGAGTGGACGAGCAGACGAAGGATCTCGTGCCCTACTACCACGCGAAGTGGGAGATGGAGCAGACCGTGAAGGGCTCCGGGCTCGAGCACGTGATCTTCCGCCCGAGCTTCATCTTCGGCCCCGGCGGCGGGGCGCTGCAGCAGTTCGCCCGGATCGCAAAGCGTGCGCCGATCACGCCGATCGTCGGGCCCGGCACGCAGCGGATTCAACCCATCTGGATCGACGACCTCGCGGCGTACTTCGCGGCCGGCGTCGAGAAGCCGGAGGCGGCGAACCGAACGTTCGAGCTCGGCGGGCCGGACACGGTCACCTGGAACGAGTTCTGGTCGCGCCTGAAGAGCGCGCTCGGAATCCGCCGGCCGGCAGTCCATCTGCCCTTCGGCCTCATGCGGGCTCAGGCTGTCGTGCTCGAGAAGCTGCCCAAGCCGCCGGTCACGCGCGACCAGCTGAAGATGCTCGCGGCCGGCGACAACGTCGTCTCGAACACGGACGCCGTCGACACGTTCGGCATCCCAGCTCGTCCCGCTCGACGAGCAACTGCGCCGCGGCACGGAATAACTGCCGACGCCTCCTTCCGGGAGGGAGCCCGGGAGCGAAGCGACCCTTCAGGGGTTTGCGCGACCCGTGATCCGCTCCTGCGGATCATGGGTCATGCGACAGCAGACGAAGGGCCGCTTTCGCGGCCCTTCTGTCCTTCGGTACTAGCCTGTATTGGTAGGGACGCTTCCGGCTGATTGCTCAGCGGCGCGAAGCGCGAGTCCCCAACGCGGGCTAGGCGGTTCCCCTTGCAGGTCCAAGGGACACGCCCCTACCGACTAGCACCTCCACTGCCCGTACTGGAAATCTCCACTGCCGGACCACCTCCTTTCCGCGGATAGCCAGAATGTAGCAGGCGGCAGCGACGTAGCATGTCAGCCATGAGCCGCCGGATCGACTTCGAGGACGACGCCTTCGTCCTCCGCTTCGACGGGCTCGACGCGCTCACGACGCTGACGCGAGAGCTGCGCATCCCGTACACGGCGATCGGCTCCGCCTCGATCGGGCTGACCGACCCACCCGGCCTGCTCGCCTTCAAGATCGGCCTGTCGATGCCCCCGTTCGGGATGACCCAACGCGGCCGCTTCCGCGAGCACGGCCGCTGGTCGTTCTTCGACGTGGACGACCGGGAGCGAGCAGTCGTGCTCGACCTCACCGGCCACGAGTACCGCCGCGTCGTCCTGACCGTGGACGACCCCGATCCCTTCGTGCAGAAGCTGCGCGAGCGGCTGCCGGACCGCGGCTAGGCCGGACCGTGGCTAGACCTCGACGCGCACCCAGCCGTCCTCGACGCGAACCGGGAACGTGTCGACCGGCTGAAACGCAGGCAGGGTGAGCGCCGCGCCGGTCGTGATGTCGAAGCGCGCGCCGTGGCGAGGGCAGATGACGATGCACTCGTCGTCCTCCCACTCGCCTTCGCAGAGCGGGCCGTCGTCGTGCGAGCAGCGATCCTCGATCGCGTACAGGCTGCCGTTGCAGTTGTAGACGCCGATCGCAATCGGCCCCGACCAGACGATCTTCACGTGCCCGGGCGGGAGCTCCGCCTCGGGGCAGACGTCGACGGTCGCCACGTTCTCAGGTGATCGTCAGGTCGTCGCCCTGGGTCCATTCGTCGGGGAGCGGCGTCCCCTTCGACTTGTGCAACGCGACCTTGAGCACTCCGAGTCCGAGGATCGCGCACTTGAGCCGAACCGGCGTCAACGGGATTCCGATCTCCTCCAGCAGCTCCTCCTTCGGCATCCGCGCCACCTCGTCTGCGTTCTTGCCGACGACGATCTCGGTCAGCATCGAGGTCGCAGCCTGCGAGATCGCGCAGCCCCGCCCCTCGAAGCCGACATCCGAGATCGTGTCGCCGTCGAAGCGAAGCGAGACCGTGATCTCGTCGCCGCACAACGGGTTCTGCCCCTCGGCCTGTGCGTCGGGCGCCTCGAGCAGTCCGTGCCCGCGCGGGTTCTTGTAGTGGTCGAGGATGACCTCCCTGTACAGCTGGTCGAACTCAGACATCAGCCGAGATTCTTCTTGACCTTGTGCAGGCCGTCGACCAGCCGGTCGATCTCCTCGGGGATCGTGTAGAGGTAGAAGCTGGCGCGGGTCGTCGCCGAGACGCCGAGGCGCGACATCAGCGGCTGCGTGCAGTGGTGCCCGGCGCGCACTGCCACGCCCTCCCAGTCGAGAATCTGAGCGACGTCGTGCGGGTGGATGCCCTCGACCTCGAACGAGACGATGCCGGCGCGCCGGTCGGCGGGAGGACCGAAGACGCGGACCCAGTCGAGCTCCGCGAGGCGCTCGAGCGCGTACCCGGTCAGCTCGTGCTCGTGAGCCTCGATCGCCGGGAGGCCGATCTCGCTCAGGTAGTCGATCGCGGCGCCGAAGCCGTACGCCTCCGCGATCGCCGGTGTCCCGGCCTCGAACTTGTACGGCAGCTCGTTCCAGCTCGTCCGGTCGAGCGCGACCGAGCGGATCATCTCGCCGCCCAGATTGAACGGCTGCATCTGCTCGAGCAGCTCCGGCTTCCCCCAGAGCGCTCCGACGCCGCTCGGGCCGCAGAGCTTGTGCGACGAGATCGCGATGAAGTCGCACCCCAGCGCCTGCACGTCGATCGCCCGGTGCGGCGCGGCCTGGGCGGCGTCGACGACCATGATCGCGCCCTGCTCGTGCGCCCAGGCAGCGAGCTTCTCGACCGGATTGATCGTGCCGAGCGCGTTGGAGACGAGGTTGTTGGCGACGACCTTCACGTTGCCGGAGGCTGCGATCCCGTCGAGCGCGTCGAGCTGCAGCTCGCCCGTGTCGTCGATCGGGATGTGCTTGAAGCTCGCACCGGTCCGGTTCGCGATGAACTGCCACGGGACGAAGTTGGAGTGGTGCTCGAGCTCGGTGATCACGACGACGTCCCCGGGGCCGAGGTTGTCCGTTCCCCAGGCGTACGCGACCAGGTTGATCGCCTCGGTGGCGCTGCGCGTGAAGACCACCTCGCGCGCCGCAGGGGCGTTCAGCAGGCCGCGCACCTTCTCCCGCGCCCCCTCGTAGCCCTCGGTCGCGCGCTCGGCGAGCCGGTAGACGCCGCGGTGCACGTTCGCGTAGCTGTGCTCGTAGAAGTCGCGCATCGCGTCGAGCACCTGGCGCGGCTTCTGGGTCGAGGACGCCGAATCGAGGTAGGCGACGGGCTTGCCGTTGACGAGCTCCTCGAGATACGCAAAGTCGGCGCGGACGCGCTGGACGTCGAGCTTCGGCTGGGCGGTTACGGCCATGAGGTCATGGTACTGGCGGCCCTTGCCTAGCCGCGAGGGTCGACCTTGCCGTTGCCCTGGGCGCGGTTGGCGATGTCGCGCTCGCGCTCGACCGCGACGGCCGCCCCGGCGAGGATCTCGGCCAGGAGATGCATGCGCTGCCGCTCCGAGGTGAGCTGGAGCAGCTTCTGCTTCAACTCCGGCGCGAACTCGAAGCGGCCGGCGAGCTCGAACGAGAGCTGCTCGGCCGCGAGGCTCGGCTCCTCGACCTCGGCGCCCGTCAGCTCCACGAGGCGGTGAAAGAGCTTGAGCGCGTGGTCGGCGTCCTCCGGATCCGCTGCGTCCGCCTCGTCCTCCACCGGCTCGACGAGCCCCGTCTGGAACGACCGGCCCTCGGTCAGCTGCAGGAGACGGAACCGCTCTCCTCCTTCGACGACGATGTTCAGCCGCCCGTCGTCGAAGCGGTCGAGCACTTCGGTGACGAGCGCCCGCGTGCCGACGTCGCGCAGCCCTTCGTCGTCGGCGAAGACGAGCCCGAACTCCTGTTCCAGGTCGAGACACTCGCCGATCAGCTCCTGATAGCGATCCTCGAAGATGTGCAGCGGGATCTGCTCCGTCGGGAGCAGCACGATCCCGAGGGGGAAGAGGCCGAGCTCGCTCATCTCCTGAAGCCTACTGAGGGCTGCGCCGGGCGAAGCGGCCGCGCGACACCATCGACATCACCGTCACGCCGTCCTGGTTCACCATCTCGCCGCGGATGCGGATGGTGCCGCGATCCGGATGCCGCTCGGAGGCCGTTGCCTCGAGGATCGTCAGACGGCCGCTCAGCGTGTCGCCGGGACGCACGGGCGCGAGCCAGCGAAGCTCCTCGATCCCCGACGATCCCTGGCCGGCGACGCCTCCGAGCAGCGAGTCGACGTACAGCCGCATCCACATCGCGCCGGTGTGCCAGCCGCTCGCGATCAGGCCGCCGAAGACCGAATCCTTCGCCGCCTCCGGATCGAGGTGGAACGGCTGTGGGTCGAACTGCCGCGCGAAGGCGACGATCTCGTCCTCGCTGACGACCGTGCTCCCGAGCTCGTAGACCTGGCCCGGCTCGAAGTCCTCGAAGGTCAGTTCCGGCATCCCGGCCAGCCTATGGCTATGGTGCCCGGACGGTGAGCGATTACGTCTTCACGATGTACCGGGCCGACAAGTTCTACGGCCCCGACCGGCAGGTGCTGTCGAACATCTCGCTGTCGTTCCTGCCCGGGGCGAAGATCGGCGTGCTGGGGCCGAACGGCGCCGGCAAGTCGACCGTCCTGCGCATCATGGCCGGCCTCGAGGAGCCGTCGAGCGGGATCGCAGAGCTCGCCCCGGGCGCGACCGTCGGCATGCTGGCCCAGGAGCCGGAGCTCGATCCGGAGAAGAACGTGCGCGAGAACGTCGAGGACGGCGTGCGCGAGCTGCGCGACCTGCTCGATCGCTTCAACACCATCTCCGCGCAGTTCGCCGAGCCCGACGCGGACTTCGATGCGCTCCTCGCCGAGCAGTCGAAGGTGCAGGAGCAGATCGACCGGGCAGATGCCTGGAGCCTCGACGCGACGCTCGACCGGGCGATGGACGCGCTGCGCCTCCCGGAGGGCGACCGCGACGTGACCACGCTGTCGGGTGGCGAGCGCCGCCGCGTCGCACTCGCGCGGGTGCTGCTCTCCTCGCCCGACCTGCTGCTGCTCGACGAGCCGACGAACCATCTCGACGCGGAATCGGTCGCCTGGCTCGAGCGCTTCCTCGAGTCCTACAAGGGCACCGTCGTCGCGGTCACCCACGATCGCTACTTCCTGGACAACGTCGCCGGCTGGATCCTGGAGCTCGACCGCGGCAAGGGACTCCCGTTCGAGGGCAACTACTCCTCCTGGCTCGAGCAGAAGCAGGCCCGGCTCGCCGTCGAGGAGAAGACGGAGTCGGCGCGGCGGCGCACGCTGGCGCGCGAGCTCGAGTGGGTGCGGATGAGCCCCAAGGCGCGGCACGCGAAGGCGAAGGCGCGGGTCACCTCCTACGAGAAGCTGCTCGCCGACGAGCAGAACGTGAAGCTCGACAAGGTCGAGATCCACATCCCCGCCGGCCCCCGGCTCGGCGACGTCGTCGTCGACGCCGACCACATCGCGAAGGGGTTCGGCGACCGCCTCCTGGTCGAGGACATGACCTTCTCGCTCCCACCCGGCGGGATCGTCGGCGTGATCGGGCCGAACGGCGCCGGCAAGACGACGCTCTTCCGGATGATCGCGGGCGAGGAGCAGCCCGACAGCGGCGCTCTCCGGATCGGCGAGACCGTCGAGCTGGCCTACGTCGACCAGGCGCGCGCCGACCTGACGCCCGAGAACACGGTCTGGAAGGAGATCTCCGGCAACCAGGACATCATCGAGCTCGGCAAGAAGGAGGTGAACTCACGCCAGTACGTCTCCTGGTTCAACTTCAGAGGCTCCGACCAGCAGAAGCGCGTGAGCGACCTCTCGGGCGGCGAGCGGAACCGCGTCCATCTCGCCAAGCTGCTCCGCAGCGGCGGCAACGTTCTCCTGCTCGACGAGCCGACGAACGACCTCGACGTCGACACGCTGCGCGCGCTGGAGGAGGCGCTGCTCGACTTCGCCGGCTGCGCGGTCGTGATCAGCCATGATCGCTGGTTCCTCGACCGGATCGCGACGCACATCCTGGCGTTCGAGGGCGACAGCCAGGTGACGTGGTTCGAGGGCAGCTACGAGGAGTACGCGGAGTGGGTCAAGGAGACCCGCGGCGCCGAGGCGCTCGAGCCGCACCGGATCAAGTACAAGCCCCTTGTCCGCGCGTAGCGCCGTGATCGCCCAACGCGGCGAGGTCGTGCTTCGCGCCGCGCACGAGGACGACCTGCCTGCGGTGGACGCGCTCACCGCCGTCTGTTACGCGCCGATCCAGGACAGCTTCGTCGCGCAGCTGGGCGAGGACTGCTACGAGGCGGTGCAGGCCGACTCGACCCAGACCTGGCAAGAGCGGAAGGCACAGCAGAACCGAAGCCTCTTCGCCGAGCATCCCGACCAGGTCTGGGTGCTCGACGACGACGGCCGGATCTTCGGCTTCGTCACCTTCTGGCTCTTCCCGGAACGGAGGTACGGCCACATCGACAACAACGGCGTCGACCCCGCCCGCGTCGGCGAGGGCTGGGCGAGCTTCATGTACCGGGCCGTGCTCGAGCGCTTCCGCGAGCTCGGCCTCGGCTTCGCCCACGTCGACACCGGCCTCGACGACGCGCACATCCCGGCTCGCCGCGCCTACGAGTCCGTCGGCTTCGACCGGCAGGTGCCGAGCGTCGATCTCTGGCAGAAGCTCTGATGGAGGGCGAGCGCCAGCACTACAACGTCACCCTCGGGATCCTGACGCTCGCCGGCACCGCGTTCGCGCTCCAGCAGACGATGGTCTTCCCGGCGCTCGGGACGTTTCAGGAGGAGTTCGGCGCCAGCACGGCGTGGACGACCTGGGTGCTGACCGGATTCCTCGTCTCCGCCGCCGTGACCACCCCGATCCTCGGCAAGCTCGGCGACCAGTTCGGCAAGGAGCGGATGCTGCTGGTCAGCCTCGGGCTGTTCCTCGCCGGGTGCCTCGGGGCCGCCTTCGCCTGGGACATCTGGTCGCTGATCGCATTCCGCGTCGTCTCCGGCGCCGGAGGCGCGCTCTTCCCGCTCAGCTTCGCGATCATCCGGGACGAGTTCCCACCCGAGAAGGTGAAGGTCGGGATCGGGCTCTTGTCGGCCGTGTTCGGCGTCGGCGGCGGCTTCGGAATCGTCCTCTCGGGCGTGATCGTCGACCACTTCTCGTGGCGGCTGCTCTTCCTGCTCGGCTCGATCCCCGTCGCCCTGTCGATCGCCCTCGTCCACCGTTACGTACCCGAGTCGCCGATCCGGTCGCCGTCCCGGGTCGACGTGCCCGGAGCCCTCCTCCTCTCCGGAGGCCTGCTCTCGCTGATGGTGGCGCTCACAGAGGGCGAAGCCTGGGGCTGGACGTCGCCGCGCCTGCTCGGACTGATCGTCGTCGCGGCACTGTTCTTCCTCCTCTGGGGGATGGTGGAACTGCGCTCGAGCTCGCCGATGGTCGACATGAGGATGCTCGCGCATCGGCCCGTGCTGCTGACCAACATCGCGACGCTGATGTCGGGCTTTGCGCTCTTCAGCTGCTTCGTGCTGCTACCGACGTTCGTGGAGACATCGTCCGAGCACGGCTACGGGTTCGGCGCGAGCGCGACGAAGGCCGGGCTGTTCCTGCTTCCAAGTTCGATCGCGATGCTCTTTGCGGGTCCGCTGGCGGGAACGATCGGCCGTCATCTCGGCTCGAAATGGCCGCTCGCGGGCGGGATGCTGATCGTGAGCGTCGCGGCGCTGTTCTTTGCCACTGCGCATGACGATCCGTTGTCGGTGCTCGTCGCCAGCGCGCTGCTCGGCTTCGGTGTCGGCGCCGCATTCGCCGCGATGGCGGCCCTGATCGCGGACAACGTGGATGCGCTCGAGATGGGCGTCGCGAGCGGGATGAACACCGTCGTCCGCATGATCGGCTCGGTGATCGGCGGCCAGGTCGCCGCCGCAGTGCTGACCGCGCAGACGATCGGCGACTCCTCGATTCCCGCTGAGTCGGCGTTCACGCTCACGTTCGCGCTCAGCGCAGTCGCCGCACTCGCTGCCGCCGCGATCGCGCTGGCGATCGGCTCGCAGCCGCTCCGACACCGGCTCGAGCCGGTCCAGGCCAGGCGCTAGCGCTCCTCCTGCGGACGACGCGGGGTCATCCTCGCGGCGGACACAGGATCCGCCCTCCGGACAACGGATTTCCGCCCGCTGGCCGATGTGCCGGGCACCTCCCGCACCGCACCATTTCGAGCACTGACCCGGAGGTGACACGAATGAGCGAAATTCTGAGATCCAGAACGTTTCAGCCCGGCCTCGACCTGACTCCGCTGCGCGATCGGATCGAGGGCGACGTCGTTGGTCCGGGCGACTACGCCTGGGACGAGGTTCGCCAGGCCTGGAACCTGAGCGTCGACCAGCGGCCCGCCGCCGTCGCTCTGCCCGAAAGCCCCGAGGACGTCGTGGCGATCGTCGCCTTCGCGAAGGCCAACGACCTTCGCGTCGCACCCCAGGGCACCGGCCACGGCGCCGCAGCAATGGACCGGCTGGACGAGACGATCCTGCTCAAGACCGAGCGGATGCGCAAGGTCACGATCGACCCGGACACCAGGATCGCTCGCGCCGAGGCGGGCGTGATCTGGATCGAGGTCGTCGAGGCGGCCGCAGAGCACGGCCTCGCCGCGCTCGCCGGTTCCTCCCCCGATGTCGGCGTCGTCGGCTACACGCTCGGCGGTGGCCTCTCCTGGCTCGCGCGCAAGCACGGCATCGGCGCCAACCAGGTGACGGCAATCGAGGTCGTGACCGCCTCGGGAGACTTCGTGCGCACCGACTGGGCGAACGAGCCGGACCTGTTCTGGGCGCTTCGCGGCGGCGGCGGCGCGTTCGGCATCGTCACCGCGATCGAGTTCAACCTCTTCCCGCTCGACGAGGTCTACGCCGGCATCCTCTGGTACCCGGTCGATCGCGCGGCCGAGGTGCTGAAGGTCTGGCGTGCGTGGACGAACGACCTGCCGGACGAGATGACCTCCGTCGGCCGGATCCTCCAGTTCCCGCCGATCCCGGAGATCCCGGAGCCGGTCCGCGGACAGTCCTTCGTCGTCGTCGAGGCGATCTGGTCCGGCGAGCCCGACGAGGGCGAGCGGCTGCTCGAGCCGCTGCGCTCGCTCGGGCCGGTCATGGACACGGTCGCGACGATCCCCGTCGAGGAGCTGAGCCGGCTGCACATGGATCCGGAAGGGCCGGCCCCCGGCACGGGCGACGGCGGCATGCTCGACGACGTCGACGGCCACCTGATCGACCTCTTCGTCGAGCACGTGGTCGGCACGCCGATCCTCTCGGCCGAGATCCGCCACCTCGGCGGTGCGGTCGCGCGGCGCTCGCTGCAGCACGGGGCGGTCGACGTGTTCGAGGCGCCGTACATCATGTACGCGGTGGGCATCGCGCCGACGCCCGAGGCCCGCGAGGTCGTCGACGGCGCGGTTGCGCGGCTGCGCCACATGCTCGCGCCCTGGGAGGGCGAGCACACGTACATGAACTTCGCCGAGACCAGGCGGAAGCCGTCCTCGCTCTTCTCGAGCGCGAGCTACCACCGCCTGCGCCGGATCAAGGCGATCGTCGACCCGACCGACCTGATCCGCTCGAACCATCCGATCACACCGGCCCACTAGCCCGGCGGCTACCGCGGCGCCCCTCTCCTCTCCCCCTGGGGCGCCGCGGTAGCGTTCGGGTGTGGACGCAGACCCCGTCGAGATCCGGGTGCTGGGCTGCCTGGTCGAGAAGCAGCGGACGACGCCCGACCAGTACCCGCTCTCACTGAACGGCTTGCGGCTGGCGTGCAACCAGGCGACGAACCGCGAGCCGGTCGTGGACTACGACGAGGCGACGATCCGCGCGGCGATCGACAAGCTGTCGCGCCGCGGCTGGGTGCGCCTCGCGAGCGGTCCCGGCAGCCGCGTTGCCAAGTACAGGCACCTGCTCGAGGACGCCCTCGGCCGCGTCCCGTCGCAGATCGCGCTCCTGGCCGTGCTCATGCTCCGCGGCCCGCAGACGCCGGGAGAGCTGAAGCAGCGGGTCGAGCGCCTCTATCCGTACGGCTCGCTCGACGACGTCCAGAAGGCGCTCGACGCCCTCGCCGAGGCGGAGCTCGTGGAGCGCCTGCCCCGCAGGCCGGGGCAGAGCCAGGATCGCTATGTCCAGCTGCTCGGCGGCGGGGAGCGTTGAAGCCGGCGTCGCGCGGAGCCGCTTCCAGCCGAGCCTGCACCGACCGGGCCTCGAGGAACGTGTCGCCCGGCTCGAGGCGCAGGTGGCCGAGCTGCAACGCAGGCTCGACGAGCGTTGAAGCCGCTCAACCTCGGACTGCGGTTCGTGCTCGAGCTCTGCATGCTCGTCGCCCTCGGGATCTGGGGCTTCTCGCAGAACGTCGTGCTCGGCATCGCGGCTCCCCTCGCGGCGGCAGTCGTCTGGGGCCTCTGGATCGCACCCAAGGCGACGCGACGGCTGCGCGATCCGGCACGCCTTGCGCTCGAGCTGCTGCTGTTCGTCGTCGCCGGAGCGGCGCTCGCACTGGCCGACCACCCGCTCGCCGCTGCGGTCTTCCTGGCTGCAGTCGCGCTGAGCGAGGTGCTGATGCTCGCCTGGCGGCCAGCGCGAGATCGCCTAGGCGCTACCTTGCCCGCGTGAACCCGCTCGACGAGCTGCGCGACACGATCAAGAACCTCGGCGACCAGCTGCGGCGAACAGCAGGCCCTGAGGTCGAGGAGTTCCTCGCCGACCGGTTCGGCACTCGGCCCGAGCCGCGATCACTCGCCCAGGTGCAGGCGGAGCTCGACGGCCTCGTGGGCCTGGACACCGTCAAGGAGCAGGTGCAGGGGCTCGTCGCGTTCCTGCAGGTGCAGGCGCGCCGCAAGGAGCACGACCTCCCGGAGGTGGCGACGAGCCAGCATCTCGTCTTCCTCGGTAACCCTGGCACCGGGAAGACCACGGTTGCCCGCCTGCTGGCTGAGATGTACGGGGCGATGGGACTGCTCGACAAGGGCCACCTCGTCGAAGTCGACCGCGCCTCGCTCGTCGGCCAGTACGTCGGCCAGACGGCGATCAAGACCGACCGGGCGATTCGGCGCGCGCTCGACGGCGTCCTCTTCATCGACGAGGCCTATTCGCTGACGCCGGGCGGCGGTGACCGGATCGACTTCGGCGCAGAGGCGGTCGAGACGATCCTCAAGCGGATGGAGGACTTCCGGCACCGGCTCGTGGTGATCGTCGCCGGCTACCCGAAGCTGATGCGGGCGTTTCTCAACTCGAACCCCGGCCTTCGCTCGCGCTTCGCGCGGGAGATCTCGTTCCCGGACTATTCGACGCCCGACCTCCTGGAGATCACTCGGCGGCTTGCAACGGAGCACGAGTACGAGCTCGGAGCCGGCGCGGATGACGCTCTGGAGCGGATCTTCGCCGGCGCGGCGCGTGGCGAGGGCTTCGGGAACGCGCGTTACGCGCGCACGATCTTCGAGCAGGCGCTCAACCGGCAGGCGCTCCGGCTTGCGCGGCTCGAGGGTCGCGCGCTCGAGGAGCTGGGACGCGACGAGGTGACGACGCTCGAGGCGGACGACCTCGTCGAGGCGGCACGGCTGCTCGGGGAGGACACAGGAGCGCAGCCGAGACGCCGCCGCTGGCTCGGTTAGCCTCTCGCGATGGGCGAGCTCGCTGCCTTTCTGGGGATCGCGATCCTCGTCATCGTCACCCCGGGCCAGGACACGGCGCTGACGATCCGGAACACGATGCTCGGCGGGCGCCCCGCCGGCGTCGCGACCGCTGGAGGCGTCGCCGCCGGCCAGGCGTGCTGGACGGCCGCGGCGAGCATCGGCCTGGCCGCGCTGCTCGTCGCCTCGGAGCCGGTCTTCGTCGCCCTCAAGCTGGCCGGGGCTGCGTACCTGGTCTTCCTCGGCCTCCAGGCGCTGCACCACGCGATTCGTCCGGGCACCCGGTCTGTGGAGCGCTCTGACGGCCCGTCGCTCGCTGCGCCGCGCGCGTTTCGCCAGGGCCTCCTGAGCAACCTCGGCAACCCAAAGATGGCGATCTTCTTCACCAGCCTGCTGCCCCAGTTCGGGAGCTCGTTCGCGAGCCTGCTCGCGTTGGGACTTCTCTTCTGCGCGCTCACGTTCGCCTGGCTGGCCGCGTACTCGTTCGCGATCGCCCGCGCGGGCGACCTGTTGCGGCGACCTCGGATTCGACGCTCGCTCGACGCTTTCACCGGGACGTGCCTCGTGGCCTTCGGAATCCGGCTCGCTGCGGAGCGATGACGCTTCTACGATGGCCGGATGGCCACTCGCCCCAAGAAGCTCGGTGCCGACGAGCTTCGAGCGCGCAACGCTGAGCTCGAGCGCGAACGCGAGCTGCTGAATGCGATCGCGAACCACGCGCCGAGCCTCCTCTGCCTCGTCGACGCCGACGGCCGGGTCCGGCCGCTGGCGACCAACATCGCGTTCGAGCGGACACTCGGGTACGACCCGAGCGAGAGCGGCGGTGACGTCTTCTGGGAGCTCTACGTGCCCGCCGAGGACGCCGCTGCCGTGCGTGAGGCGATCGAGGAGACGATCCGCGACGGGACGGTCACCGAGCGCGACGGGACCTGGCTGACGAAGGGCGGCGAGGCGATTCACGTCGCCTGGTCCTGCACGCCGCTGCCGATGATCGAGAGCGGCCCGGTGTACCTGATCTGCGGCACCGACATCACCGAGCGAAAGCGGCACGAGGAGGAGGTGCGAACCTCACGCAGCCGGATCGTCGCCGCCGCGGACGATGCTCGCAGGCGCCTCGAGCGCAACCTCCACGACGGCGCGCAGCAGCGGCTGGTCGTGCTGCTGCTCTCGCTGCGGGCGGCTCGCAAGAACGCCGAGGACGATGCAGAGCTCGAACGGCTGCTCGACGGGCTGATCGAGGAGCTCTCAGGTGCGCTGCAGGACCTGCGGGAGCTCGCCCGCGGCATCCACCCCGTCGCGCTGACGAAGCGTGGCCTCCCGGCGGCGGTTCGCGTCGTGGCGGACCGCGCGCCGTTGCCCGTCGAGCTCTCAGTCCAGGCCGACCGCTACTCCGAGCCGGTCGAGGCGACGGCGTACTACGTCGTCGCCGAAGCTCTCACGAACGTCGCGAAGTACTCGCAGGCATCGAAGGCGACCGTGCGGATCGCTCCGGTGGGCGATTGCCTGATCGTGGACGTCGAGGACGACGGGGTCGGCGGAGCGGACGCGTCCGCCGGCACGGGCCTGCGCGGCCTCGCCGACCGCGTTGCCGCCCGCGACGGCGTCTTCACGATCGAGAGCGAACCGGGGTCCGGCACGCACGTGCACGCCGAGATCCCGCTCGGCCTAGTTGAAGAGCCGCCCGCCGTTCACCCAGAAGTCCTGGCCGGTGACGAAGTCGGAGCCGTGCCCCGCGAGGTAGAGGATCGTCCCCACGAGGTCCTCCGGCACCTGATCCCGCTTGAAGGCCCGCTGATTCGCGATCAACGCAGCCATCTCCGGCTGGCGCCCGGCGTACTCCGCGTCGTGCGGCACGTAGTCGGGCGTGATCGTGTTCACCGAGATTCCCCACTCGCCGAGCTCGCGCGCAAGCGCGCGGGTCAGCCCGACGATCGCGGACTTGGACGAGACGTAGTGGAGGAAGCCGGGGATGCCGCTCGGAACGGTCATCGACGAGGTGTTGACGATCTTGCCCGAGCGCTGCGCCTTCATCGTCGGCGCCACCGCGCGGCAGCAGAGCCACGTGCCGCGAACGTTGACCGCGAACGCGAGATCCCACTCCTCGACCGTCAGCTCCTCGAACGGCTTCTTGACGATCTGCGTGAAGTAGCCGGCGTTGTTGATCAGCACGTCGATCCGCCCGAAGCGCTCGACGACCGCCTTCGCCATCGCCTCGGTCGAGGCCGGATCGCTCACGTCCACTCGCACGTAGAGGTCGCCGGCGTCGCTCTCGCTCAGGTCGGCGACGACGACGTCGAAGCCGGCTCCCTTCAGGCCTTCGACGTAGGCGGCTCCGAGTCCACGGGCGCCTCCGGTGACGATCGCCACTTCCCGGCTCATAGACTCCTCCGGTGGACCTCGACGCCTTCCTCGCCGAGCTTGCGGCCTGGGCGGAGGAGCGCGACCCGGGCTTCGAGACGGTCTCCTACGGCGACCACCCCGACCAGGTCGTCGACGTGCGGCGTGGCGGAGCACGCAACGCGATCGTCGTTCACGGCGGCTTCTGGCGCCCGGCGTTCACCCGCGCGAACACTCGTGCGCTCGCGATCGAGCTGGCACTGAACGGCTGGACGACGTGGAACGTCGAGTACCGGCGCACCGGTCCTCGCCGACACGCTCGCCGACATCGACGCGGTGCTCGACGTCACGGGTTCGGGGGTCGCGATCGGTCACTCGGCCGGTGGTCACCTCGTGCTCTGGGCTGCCGGCACGGGGAAGATCGACAAGGCGGTCTCGCTCGCCGGCGTGAGCGATCTCGGACGAGCTGCGCGCGAAGGCATCGGCGCCGACGCGGCGATCGAGTTCGCAGGCCCGGATCCGCCGGCGCACGCCGATCCGATGCGCTGCCTGCCGCTCACCGTCCCCGCCCTGCTGGCGCACGGCACCGAGGACGACCGGGTTCCGTTCGACTACAGCGTCGCCTACGCGTCGGCCTCGGGCGCGGAGCTCCTGACGCTGCCCGGCGCCGGCCATTTCGAGGTGATCGACCCACGCACCCCTGAATGGGCGCTGATCGCGAGCGCAAGCTCTAGACGTCCCACTCGACCACCAGTCGCTGGAAGCCGCGCGCGAAGAAGACGGGCTCCCGCTCGAAGTCGCCGGCGGGGCGAAGCCCGGGCAGGCGCTCGAGCAGCAGCGGCAACACGATCTTCAGCTCGAGCCGCGCGAGCGGCGCTCCGATGCAGAAGTGGATGCCCTTACCGAACGCGAGATGCTTCCCCAGCCCCTCCCGCGTTGGATCGACGCGATCGGCGCCGGCGAAGACGCACTCATCGCGGTTCGAGGAGCCGAAGTGCACCATCACACGGGCACCCTCCGGCAGCTCAACGCCGCCGATCTCGGTCGGCCGCGTCGTCACGCGGAAGAGCCCCTGCGCCGGTGACTCGAGGCGGAGGATCTCCTCGATCGCGAGCGGTGCGAGCTCCGGGTCGAGCAGGTGCTCACGGAGCTCAGGATGGCGGAAGACGAGCGCGAGCGCGCTGCCGATCGCGCGGGTCACAGTGACGTGGCCGGCGACGACGAGATCGAGAGGAAGGCCCGCCACGGCCTCCAGCGGCAGCGGCTCGTCGGACTCGGCCCGCGCCGCCATCAGCGCGCCGAGCAGGTCGTCGCGAGCCTCACGTTCACGCTCTTCGAGGGCGTCGATCATGTACTGCTGCAACGCGACGAGCCCGCGGGCGTGCTGCACACGCTGCTCGGTCGATCCCGGCTGCTGGAGCAGGAGCCAATCCGTCCCCCACTCGTGCAGCTGGGCGAGGTCCTCCCGCGGGAATCCGAGCAGCTCGCCGAGAACCCGGAGCGGCAGCGGCCACGCGACCCTTTCGATCACGTCGGCGCGACCGAGCGGCACGAGCTCGTCGACGAGCTCCGCAGCGATCGCCTGGATCCGCGGCTCGAGCTCGGCGATCCGCCTCGGCGTGAAGGCCTTCGTGACGAGCCCGCGGATCCGGTCGTGCAGCGGCGGGTCGATCTCGATGATGTACGGCATCGCCGGCCAGCCCTGCGCGAGCACCTCTTCGACCTCAGGCGGAAACGGCTCGGGCGACGACTTCAGCGCTCCGGCCGACGAGTACGCCTCGTGATCCTTGACGACGGCGAGGACGTCCTCGTACCTGGTCACGACCCAGAGGTCGAACTGCGGCGCGTAGAACACCGGCTGCGACTCGCGAGCGCGGGCGAGGACGGGAAACGGATCCTCACGCTGCGTGGGATCCAGCGGGTCGAAGGCGATGCCGGCGATCGCGCGCTCCTCCGAGCGCTACGCCTGCGGGATGCGAGCTTCGAGCGCCGCGCCGAGCGCCTCGCGCACCGGCTCGAGCTCGATCCGGTCGAGCACGTCCTGGAAGAAGCCGCGCACGATCATCCGCTCGGCCTCGCCACGCGAGAGGCCGCGGGCCATCAGATAGAAGAGCTGCTCGCGATCGACCTGCCCGAGCGTCGCACCGTGCGTGCAGCGCACGTCGTTCGCGAGGATCTCGAGGCCCGGGATCGAGTCGGCATGTGCCTGCTTGGAGAGGAGCAGGTTCCGGTTCTCCTGATAGGCGTTCGTCTTCTGCGCGTTCTCCTCGACGCGGATCATCCCGCGCCAGACCGAGCTCGACTCGTCGCGGAGCGCGCCCTTGAACGCGAAGTCGCTCGTCGTGTTGGGCGCGATGTGCTCCTGGAAGGTGTCGTAGTCCAGATGCTGGACGCCGTCTGCGAAGTACGCGCCGGTGACGCGCGAGGTGGCGCCCTGGCCGGCGAGGTCGTTCTGAATCCGGATCTTGCCCTTCTTGGAGCCGAAGCCGGCCGCGACCCAGTCCAGCTCGGCGTCGCGCTCGACCCGCGCGTGGTGCGTACCGAAGTGCCAGGTCTCCTGCGAGACGTTCTGCACGGAGACGTACTCGACCCTGGCGCCGTCGGCGACGAAGATCTCGACCGCGGCATTCACGTAGCCGGAGAGCTCGGGCGTCGTCGATGCGTACTCCTCGATCACCGAGAAGCGGCTGCCCGGGTCCGCGACGATCAGCAGCCGCCAGAAGAGCGAGCCGCCTTCGACCGAGTTGACGATCCGGATCATCAGCGGCTGCTCGAGCACGACGTCCTTCGGGACGTGCACGAGCAGGCCGTGCTCCCACTCGGCGGCGTTGTGCGCGGCGAACTTCTCGTCGGAGCCGACCAGCTCGCCGAGGAGCGGATGATCCGCAAGCGGCTCGAAGCGGATGCCTTCCGGCGCGCGGTCGATCTCGAGGCTGCTCTCCGAGACGCGGACGACGCCGGCCGCCTCGAGCTCGAGCAGTCCCGGCGCCGCGGCGACCTCGGTCGCGCCGTTCGCCGAGAACGTCTCGGGATCGAAGCCCTTCAGGTCGGTGAAGCGCCACGACTCGTCTTTCGTGGTCGGCAGCGGCAGCGCGCGGTAGCGCTCGAGCAGGTCGGGGCGCGTCATACGTCGAACCTCCGGTGGAGCATCAGCGCGTTCCCGTCCGGATCCTTGAACCAGGCCTGCTTGCACACGCCTGTGACGATCGTGTCGCCGTCGAAGACGACGCCCTTCGACTCCAGCTCAGCGCGGGCGGCGTCGACGTCGGCGACACGCAGCGCGACCCCCGCCGGCGAGGGCGCGAAGGGCTGCCCGATGCTGGACGGATCGAAGACATCGAGCGTGACCTGGCCACAACGAAGCTCCATGTCGCTGTCGCCCTCGGTCTCGACCTCGAGCCCGAGCGTCTCGACGTAGAAGCGCTTGGCGCGCTGGAGGTCCTGCGTCAGGACCGACACGAAATCGACGTGCTCGACCTGCACGGCTACGGGGTCGAGCCGTCGGAGTAGGGCGCGTAACGGTGGTGCAGGACCAGGACGTTGCCGTCCGGATCGGTGAAGTTCGCCATGTGGCAGACGCCGGTGTCGAACGTGTCGCCGAGGAACTCCACGCCCTTTCCCTCGAGCTCCGCGCGAGCCGCTGCGACGTCGTCGACGTGGAGCAGGACGATGCCGTTCGGCTGCGGCTGGAACTCCATTCCCATGCGCGCCGGCTCCCAGATGCCAAAGCACGTCTCGCCGATCCAGAACTCGTTCGCGCTGCGCTCGTCCGGCCGCAGCCCGAGCGTTTCCACGTAGAACGCGCGCGAGCGCTCGGTGTTCGTCGACGGGATTCCGACCGAGTCGACCTTGCGGATCGTGCTACCCAACCGACCCTTCCATCTGCAGCTGGATCAGCCTGTTCATCTCGACGGCATACTCGAGCGGCAGCTCCTTGGTGATCGGCTCGACGAAGCCGGAGACGATCATTGCGCTCGCCTCGGACTCGGAGAGCCCGCGCGACATGAGGTAGAAGAGCTGCTCCTCGCCGATCTTGGAGACCGTCGCCTCGT
The DNA here is from genome assembly GCA_963847255.1 of uncultured Gaiellaceae bacterium. Lineage (GTDB taxonomy): Bacteria > Actinomycetota > Thermoleophilia > Gaiellales > Gaiellaceae > Gaiellasilicea. Next base: position 89,247 of record CAWJYW010000026.1, on the reverse strand, counting down.
GGCCGAGGTCGACGTCGTTCTCGTCGACGCGGATGTACGGGTAGGTGTCCGAGCGCGACTCGTCGTCGAGGATCAGCGCGTCGCAGACGACCTTCGACTTCGCGCCGACGGCGCCCTTGGCCACCTCGAGCAGCCCGCGGTAGCCCGCGCGCCCGCCGTTCTTGGAGATCGACTTGGACGTGATCACCGACGTGGTCTTGGGCGCGACGTGGACGACCTTGCCGCCCGCGTCCTGGTGCTGGCCCTTGCCCGCGAACGCAATCGAGAGGACCTCGCCGTGAGCCCTTTCGCCCATCAGCCAGATCGCCGGATACTTCATGGTCAGCTTCGAGCCGAGGTTGCCGTCGACCCACTCCATCGTCGCGTCCTCGTAGGCCACGGCACGCTTGGTGACGAGGTTGAAGACGTTGTTCGACCAGTTCTGGATCGTCGTGTACCGGCAGCGGCCGCGCGGCTTGACGATGATCTCCACGACCGCCGAGTGCAGCGAGTCGGACGAGTAGATCGGCGCCGTGCAGCCCTCGACGTAGTGCACGTACGCGTCCTCGTCGACGATGATCAGCGTGCGCTCGAACTGGCCCATGTTCTCCGCGTTGATGCGGAAGTAGGCCTGGAGCGGCAGCTCGATCCGGACACCGGGTGGCACGTAGATGAACGAGCCGCCCGACCAGACCGCGGAGTTCAGCGCCGCGAACTTGTTGTCGTTCTGCGGGATGATCGTCCCCATGTACTGCTTGACGATGTCCTCGTGCTCGCGCAGGCCGGAGTCCATGTCGAGGAAGAGCACGCCCTGCGCCTCGAGGTCGGCCTGCAGCTTGTGGTAGACGACCTCCGACTCGTACTGGGCGCCGACCCCGGCGAGGTACTTCTTCTCCGCCTCGGGGATGCCGAGCTTGTCCCAGGTGTCGAGGATGTCGGCCGGCAGGTCCTCCCACTTCGAGGCCTGCTTCTCGGTCGGCTTGATGTAGTAGTAGATGTTGTCGAAGTCGATCTCGCCGACGTTGCCGCCCCACGTTGGTAGCGGGCGCGCCAGGAAGTAGTCCAGGCTCTTGTGCCGGAACTTCCGCATCCAGTCGGGCTCGTTCTTGTGCTCGGAGATCGCCTCGACGAGCTCGTGCGACAGGCCGCGGCCGGACTTGAAGAAGTAGTTCTCCGCCTCGTCCGAGTTGGAGAAGCCGTACTGGTACTCGGAACGGATGCCCTTGACGACATCGGTTTCGGAAGCACTCACGCTGCCACCTCTGCTTCCTTCGGGATGAAGGCATCGTAACCCTCGGCCTCGAGCTTGTGGGCCAATTCCTGGCCGCCGCTCGCGACGATCTTGCCGCCGACGAAGACGTGCACGTGATCCGGGGTGACGTAGTTGAGGATGCGCTGGTAGTGCGTGATCACGAGCGCGCCCATTTCGGCGGTCACGAGCTCGTTGACGCCGTTCGCGACGATGCGCAGGGCATCGATGTCGAGCCCGGAGTCGGTCTCGTCGAGGATCGCGATCTTCGGCTGCAGGAGCGCCATCTGGAGGATCTCGACGCGCTTCTTCTCGCCGCCGGAGAAACCGTCGTTCAGGTAGCGGGACGCGAGCTCACGAGGCACCTTGAGCCGCTCCATCGCCGCGAGGATCTCCGTCCGGAACTCCTTGACCGGGATCGGATCGTCCTGGCCGCCGTTCCTGGCCTTGCGAATCGCGTTGATCGCGCTCCGCAGGAAGTTGGTGACCGTCACGCCTGGGATCGCATGCGGGTACTGGAAGGCGAGGAAGAGCCCCCTCTGCGCGCGCTCGTCGGCGCCGGCCTCGACGATGTTCACACCGTCGAGCAGGATCTCGCCCTCGGTGATCTCGTAGGCCGGGTGACCCATGAGCGCATACGCGAGCGTGGACTTGCCCGAGCCGTTCGGGCCCATGATCGCGTGCTTCTCGTTCAGGTCGACCTGGAGGTCGACCCCCTTGATGATCTCGGTGCCGTCCTCGAGCGCGACGTGCAGGTTTTTGATCTCCAGAAACGCCAAGCTTGTGATCCCTCTTTCCTCGTGTTAATGCGGTTTTGCGCCCCGCTTCGTGATCCCATCGTAGCCGATCGACGCCACCATGGCGGGGATGGCCAGAGCGGCCGTCGACCTCACCTTACCTAGGCGTAGGCGGGCCTCCATCCACGCGCCCGCCCTGCGTTCGACATGGACTAGCGGTGGTACAGTGGGACACATGCCCTTCGGAATCGGCGTTACCGAGCTCGTCATCCTGCTGGTCGCCCTGCTGATCATCTTCGGGCCGAAGCGCCTGCCCGAGATGGGCCGGTCGCTCGGCAAGGGAATGCGCGAGTTCAAGGACTCGATCTCGGGCAAGGACGACGACGACGAGCCCGTGCACCACCGGCTCGCGGAGGAGCTCCCGCCCGCAGATGAGCCGGTCGCGCAGCAGCAGACGCGCGAGCGCGAAGTCTCCTAGCCCCGGCGGCGTATGGCACTGAAGCGTCTGCCGCGGCGCCTGGAGCACGGCGAGGAAGCAACGCTGGTCGAGCACCTCGGCGAGCTGCGCACCCGCCTCCTGATCAGCCTGCTCACACTGGCGCCTGCGTTCGCCGTTGCCTTCGCGTTCCAGGACGACCTGATCGAGTGGCTGAGCAAGCCGCTGCCCGACGACAAGACCCTCGTAACGCTGGGCGTCGTCGAGCCGTTCACCACCGCGGTCAAGGTGAGTCTTGCGGTCGCGATCGCCGTGACTCTGCCGGTCTTGCTCTACCAGCTGTGGGCCTTCCTGGCGCCGGCGCTCGAGACGAGCATCCAGCGGACCGTTGCCATCTTCGCCACTTTTTCGACCTTGCTCTTCGCCGGCGGCGTTGCCTTCTCGTATTTCGTCGTGATGCCGCGTGCGCTCAACTTCCTGACCAACTTCAACGACGACGTCTTTCAGGTCGAGATCCGGGCGAGCTACTACTTCTCGTTCGTGACGGTGACGATGCTCGCGACCGGGCTCGCGTTCCAGATGCCCACGTTCATCCTGGCGCTCGTACGGCTGCGGATCCTCACGGCGGCGAAGCTCCGCCGCAACCGCCGGGTGGGGATCGCGGCGATGCTCGTCTTCGCGATCCTCCTCCCCACCGTCGACCCCGTCTCGCTCGCGCTCGAGTTCTTCCCTCTGCTCTTCCTCTTCGAATTCTCGATCTGGCTGGCGGCGTACATGGAGAAGCGCTGGGAGATCACCGAGGAGCGCTCGCGCTGGGCGGTCGAGTGAGGGTCCTCTCCGCCGACTGGGTGCTTCCGGTCGAGGGAGCGCCGATCGAGAACGGCGCGGTGGCGATCGAGAACGGACGCATCGCAGCGGTCGGGACGATCGACGAGCTCGGTGCCGGCGATCACTTCGCCGAGGGTGCGATCGTGCCGGGGATCGTCAACGCCCACTCACATCTGGAGTACGCGGTGTACGCCGGCTTCGGGGACGGGCTTTCGTTCGCGCCGTGGCTCGCGACCCACATCGAGCGGAAGGCGCGGATCGACCGGCCGCAGATGGAGGCGATCGCCCGGCTCGGCGCCGCGCAGTGCCTCGCGTCCGGGATCACGACGGTCGGGGATGCGGCCTTCACCGGAGCGACCGCGCAGGCGTGCGCCGAGCTCGGCCTACGAGCGATCGTCTACCTCGAGGTCTTCGGCCGCGACCCTTCCGAGGCGATGCAGCAATTCGAGGAGAAGGCCGAATACGTCGCTGCCGCTCTGTCGGACCGGGTGCAGATCGGCGTGTCGCCGCACGCCCCCTACACGTGCTCGACCGAGGTGTACGAAGCCTGCCTGGCCCTCGGCGTGCCGGTGATGACGCACTTCAACGAGAGTCAGGACGAGCTCGACTGGCTGCTTCGCGGCGAGGGGCCGATGAAGCCGGTGGAGCCGTTGCTGGTCGACCCGGACGGACAGAGCGGGATCCGCCGTCTCGCGGCCGCCGGTCTTCTCGATCCGCGGATCGTCGCGGCGCACTGCGTCAAGGTGGACGCGGAGGAGATCGCGATGCTCGCGCGCCACGACGTCGCAGTCGTCCACTGCCCGCGGTCGAACGGGCTGCTCGGGTGCGGGGTCGCACCGCTCGCCGAGCTGCGCGGCGCAGGACTTCGCGTCGGCATCGGCACCGACGGCGTCTCGTCCGTCCCTTCGCACGACCCGTTCGAGGAGCTGCGCGCGGCGATCTCGGCTGCACGCGCCCGCAGCGAGCGTGCCGACGCACTTTCCCCGTCCGAAGCGCTCCACCTGGCCACGCTGGGCGGCGCCCAGGCCCTCGGGCTCGAGGCCGACATTGGCTCGCTCGTCCCCGGTAAGCGCGCGGATCTCGCGATTCTTACCCTCTCGGGCTCGGCGTATCTACCATGGGAGGATCCGGCGGCCGCTGTCGTGTACGGCGGCAGCCCGGAGCGCGTCCTGGCTACCCTCGTCGACGGCGAGGCACGGTACGAGAGAGGAGGATTCGAATGGCACGAGCTGATAGACGCCGCAGCCGCAGCGCGAAGGGGCATGCTGGCTCCAACGCCCCACGCCGCGACAGCGACCTCGCCGCCATAGAGGACACCCTCTTCTTCACTCGGATCCGCAGCCACGCGAAGTGGGTGTTCGTGTTCCTGGCCCTCTCGTTCCTGATCGGATTCGTGGTCTTCAACGTCGGTGGCTCAGGAAGCGGCGGCGGCATCGGCGAGCTCCTCCGCAACGACGGCAGCAACACGGGCGGGAACGTCTCCGTGTCCGAGGCGCGCGCGCAGGTGCAGAAGAGCCCGACGAGCGCGCAGGCACACCGAAACCTCGCAACCGCGCTCGAAACGGAAGGCAACACCGACGAGGCGATCGTCGCGCTCACGGGGTACCTGGACCTCAAGCCGAAGGATCAGGACGCGCTGCGCGAGCTCGCCGGTCTCCACCTCGGGCAGGGCAGCAAGTTCGCCCAGGAGGCGCAGCTTGCCCAGCTGCGCGCGAGCTATGTCACCTTCGGTTCGACGTTCAGCTCGCCGCTCGACCTCGGCAAGGGAGCGACGATCGGGCCGGATCCCATCGACCAGGCGATCGCGACCGAGGCCAGCGAGGTGGTCAGCGCGGCGTACACGAAAGCCCAGACGTCGTTCCAGAGCGCACAGCAGACGTACCAGAGGCTCGTCGTGCTGGCACCGAAGGATCCGAACATCCAGCTCGAGCTCGCCCAGGCGGCGCAGCAGAGCGGCGACTCCGCCACGGCAATCGCCGCGTATCAGGCGTTTTTGAAGCTCGCCCCGGACGACCCGAGCGCGGGGATCGTCAAACAGCAGATCGCACAGCTGAAGGCCGCACAGGCTGCGCCGTCGTCCGGTTAGACTCAGCAGCTAGCGGAAACAGAATCGCATCCTGTTCGCGATCAGCGGGGGCACACATCAGATGAATTTCGACGTCAAGACCGAGAAGCTGAGCGGGGGCCAGCACGTGATCTCTCTCTCGGGCGAGGTCGATCTCTACACGGCCCCGGAGTTCAAGCAGCAGCTGCTCGAGGTGATCGAGCAGGGGGGCCGCGATGTCATCGTCGACCTCAGCAATACGACGTTCATCGACTCGACCACGCTCGGCGTGCTCGTCGGTGGCGTGAAGAGGCTCCGGACGAACGAGGGACAGCTCTCGCTCGTCTGCAGCGACCGGAACATCACGAAGATCTTCGAGATCACCGGCCTCGACCGCGTCTTTGCGATTCACCCGACGCTCGAGGCTGCCCTCGGCACGGGATCTGCCGCCTAGGGTGCAGTTGCGCGGGCTGGCCGGTGCCTGCGCGGTCCTGATCGCGGCAATCGCCGCGACCGGCTGCGGCACCACGGGTCTCCCCGAGGCCGGCGACACCACGCGCGGCAAGGAGCTCTTCAAGGAGAAGTGCGGTCAGTGCCACACGCTGGCCGACGCCGGCACCAGGGGAGTGATCGGGCCGAACCTCGACGACGCATTTCGCCAGTCACGGGCCGACGGGCTCGGCGACCGGACGATCCAGTCCGTCGTACGCGGCCAGATCTCGTACCCGGTCGAAGACCCGACGACGGGCGCTCCGGGGATGCCCGCAGACATCGTCACCGGCGAGGACGCAGACTCGGTCGCGTTGTACGTCGCATCCGTGGCTGCGCTGCCCGTACGCGCCCAGCCAGGAGCGGAGACCGGGGGCGGCGGCGGCGGGGGTGGCGGCGGCGAGGCACCGGATGGCGAGGCGATCTTCGCCGAGGCCGGCTGCGGCGGCTGCCACGTGCTCGAGGCGGCGGGCGCGACCGGGACGGTCGGGCCAAACCTCGACGACGCGAAGCCGTCCAAGGAGCTCGTGATCGACCGCGTCACGAACGGCAAGGGCGTGATGCCCGCGTTCAAGGACTCGTACTCGGCGGAGCAGATTGCAGCCGTCGCCGACTACGTCTCCCAGAACGCCGGCGGCTAGCGCGACCGGGCAACCCTGGCCGAAACGGCCACGTCCCGGGGTCCACGACCCCGTCGTGTCCGAAACGGCCGTGTCCATCGCACGGCGCCTACACGAAGGTCTATGTCGAAGCGTCGCGTTTCAGGATCCGCTCGAGGCGCCGTGCTCAGCTGCTCCACGCGCCAATCCTCGGGCCGTCCGTCGCAGAGGCCCGCCGTGACTCGCCACCAGGATTGACAGCGCGATAGTACTGCAGGCAGGATCCAGGAAAGTGCTCCAGGCGTCTCGACCGAGGCCCGCCTTGTACCGGTCCCCTGGACGAGAGCCCCTCGCCGGCCGTGGCGCAGGTTGAACTCCTGCACGTACTGCGAGGCGAGGAACTGCATGCCTAGCGGCAATGTCGGCTCCGGCGTCTGAATCAGCAGATGCACGTGGTTCGACATCGTGGCAGTGAGCATGGAGCTTCCAGCTGGCGCGCTTCGACGGCGAGCGCCTAGAAGCTCGGTCGAACGTGTCGTGGTCGGTCGTCGTCGATGAAGAGGGTCTCGTGCCCTGTCGCGCGTCTGCGTGACGTGAAAGACGCCGTTCGCAACGTGGACGCGCGAGCGGACGCGGCACGCTGCGAAGGTAGCGGCGCGGTCGCGGCTAGCGATAGTGGCCGTTCGGGACACGACGGGGTCTGACCCCGACGCGGCCGGAACGGCCAGGCTGTGTCCGTTAGCGCGCCTCGAGGTCGACCACGACATGCGTGATCGGGACGTCGAAGCGTTCCTGGGCCGCGCCGACGACGTTTCGCTCGAGCCAGTGCGAGCGGCCCTCCGGATGGGTGGAGATCACGATCTCGTCGGCGCCGAACGTGCGGAGCGCGTCCTCGATCGCCTGGAGCGGATCGCCGTCCCCGACCGCGCCCTCCGCCTGGACGCCGTCCAACCGCAACTGCGCGAGGCTTGCGTCGAGCCGCTCCTGGGCGGCGGCGCGAGCACCGTCCTCGTCCGACGCCCAGTGCCGCACCTGCGAGTTGAGAGCCGGGCAGACGACGAGGATCCGCTCACTGACGCCCTCCGCCTTTCGGCGCAGGATCGTGAGCAGCTCGTCGCCGCCGACCGTCTCGTTCGCGATCACGAGGATCCGGCGCTCGTTCTCGCTCCCGACCTGCGGCACCGACGCCTTCATTGCCGGCTCGGTCGAACGCGACCGCACCCAGAACCAGATCGCGGCCGCCGTCAGGCCGACGAAGACGACCAGGCCGAGCCACGTCTCGATCGCCGCTGCAGCCACGATCAGCGCGAAGTACCCGACCGTCAGCAGGAGGAAGCGGTAGGCCTCGGCTTCGCTGCGGAACGGATTTCGCGCCATGGCTAGAGCAGGTAGATCGTCGCGTACACCACGATCCACATTACGTCGACGAAGTGCCAGTAGATTCCAGGGATCTCGACCCCGTGGTGATGCTCGGGGGTGAAGTGGCCGCGAAATGCGCGCACGGTCGCGACCGTCAGCAGCGTCAGCCCGACGAAGACGTGCGCCCCGTGCAGGCCGGTGAGGCCGAAGAAGATCGTCCCGAACGCGCCGTCGGAGGGGTTGAAGCCGATCCGTGCGTACTCGAGCATCTGGGTCAGCAGGAACGCGAGGCCCATCAGGAGCGTGAGCACGAGCCCCGCTTGCATGCCCGCGCGGTTGCCCCGCTTGATCGACTGCAGCGCCCAGTGCATCGTGAAGCTCGACGTGAGCAGCACCGCCGTGTTCACACCCGCCACGAACACGGGCAGATGGAAGGGCGGGAGCGGCCACGGCTGAGCGTCCGGGTTGACGACGCGGACGAAGAAGTACGCCGTGAAGAACGCGCCGAAGAGCATCGCCTCCGAGGCGATGAAGAGGAACATGCCGAGCACCGTCGCCTCGATCCGCGAGCTCTTGTTCGCGATCGGAGGGCCGTGATGCGGTGCGTCGGCGTGCGCGCTCACGCACCTACCTCCGAGGGCTCGACGACGACATGCTCGACCGGGACGTTCGCCTCGCTCGTCAGCCGGCCGATGAGATCACGGCGCAGCCACGACGACCCACGTTGCTCCGGGAAGGTGGAGACGAGGATGGCGTCGATGCTCTCGTCGCGGACGGCGTGCATCGCCGCGGTGAACGGATCCGGATGCGCGACCTGACCGTGCGCGTCGATGCCCTCCGACCGCAGCTGCGCGAGCACCTGGCGCAGCCGACGTTCGGCCTCCGGGTGCTGCGCCCTGGTCTGGATCGCTCTGCGGCGAGACGATCAGGAAGCTCGTTCCCTCGCCGCCGGCGCGCGCCTTCTCGCGGATCCGGTCGAGCAGCGGCGCGCCGAGCACCGTCTCGTTCGCGACCACGAGGATGTTCTGGGCACCCGTGCGTGAGGCGACGTCCGAGACCACGTGCTCGACCGGACGCTCGCCGGCCGCCTTCCGGATCTCCTCGAGCAGGTTGCGGCGCCGCCAGCCGGACTTGGCCTCGGGATGCGTGGAGACGACGAGCTCGTCGGGCTCCTCCATGGCGATCGCGTCCTTCACTGCCGAGAGGGGATCGTTGTCCACGACATGCCCCGAAGCCGGGATCCCCGCGTCGCGAAGCTGCTGAAGTGCCTTGTCGAGCCGTCGGCCTGCCGCTGCGCGACGCGTGTTCTCGTACACCACGTAGCCCTCACGGGGAGCGTTCACGGGTGCGATCACGAGGACGAGCGCGTCGCTTCCCGCGACGCGCTTGCGCACCGCGTCGAGCAGTTCCTCGCCGTTCAGCGTCTCGTTCGCGACGACGAGGATCTTGCGCTGCTCGCTCACCGTGCGACCTCCTCCTCTTCCTTCGCCGCAGCGCCGCACCACCGTTCAGCACCGCGTGCTTGGCGCCCGGGACGCCGTACTCGTACGGACTGCCGACGACCTGCGGAATCTCGTCGAAGTTGAAGACCGGCGGCGGCGAGGTCACCTGCCACTCGAGGGTCAACGCGCGCCACGGATTCGACGGCGCAATCGGGCCGCGCGTCCAGCTGACGATCACGTTGTAGAAGAAGACGATCGTCGACGCTCCGAGCAGGAACGAGAACATCGAGATGACCAGGTTCCAGTCGCCGAACTCGGCCGCGTAGTCGGCCACACGGCGTGGCATTCCCTGCAGGCCGACCCAGTGCATCGGGAAGAACGTGCCGTTGAAGCCGATGAACGTGAGCCAGAAGTGAAGCTTCCCCAGCCGCTCGTTGTACATCCGGCCGGTCATCTTCGGGAACCAGTAGTAGATCCCGGCGAAGATGGTGAAGACGGAGCCTCCGAAGAGCACGTAGTGGATGTGCGCGACGATGAAGTACGTGTCCGACGCGGCGATGTCGATCGGCACGGACGCGAGGAAGATCCCCGAGAGGCCGCCGAGCACGAACATCGAGAGGAAGCCGAGCGCGAAGAGCATCGGCGTTCTGAAGTGGAGCTTCCCCTCCCACATCGTCGCTAACCAGGAGAACACTTTGATCCCGGTGGGGACCGCGATGATCATCGACGTGACCATCATCGGGACGCGCAGCCAGGGTGCCATCCCCGCCACGAACATGTGGTGTGCCCACACCGAGAAGCCGAGCACGAGGATCGCCATCAGCGAGAGCGCCATCAGCCGGTAGCCGAACACCGGCTTGCGGCTCATCACCGCCAGCACCTCGGAGATGATCCCGAACCCGGGCAGCATCATGATGTAGACCGCCGGATGCGAGTAGAACCAGAAGATGTGCTGGTAGCCGAGCACGTAGCCGCCCTCGGACGACGTTGAAGAAGTTCGTGTGCATGATCCGGTCGAACATCACGAAGAACTGCGAGCCGGCGATGAACGGCGTCGCGATCACGACGAGGAGTGAGGTCGTGAAGTTCGCCCACACGAGCAGCGGCATCCGCCAGAAGGTCATCCCCGGCGCCCGCATCGTGATGATCGTGACCAGGAAGTTGAGCGCGGTCATGATCGACGACGCACCGGCCCACTGGACACCCATGTTGAAGAACACCTGGCCGAGCGGCTGATCGACGGCGAGCGGCGCGTAGCTCGTCCAGCCGGTGGCGAACGCGCCGCCCGGCGCCAGGAAGGCGGCGAGGAACATGATCCCCGCGATCGGCAGCAGCCAGAAGGAGAGCGCGTTCAGGCGCGGGAAGGCCATGTCCGGGGCACCGAGCATCAGCGGCACCGCGAAGTTCGCGAGCCCGGCGAACGCGGGGATGATGAAGAGGAAGATCATCAGCGCCGCGTGCTCCGACACGAGCCCGTTGAAGGTCTGCGTGTCGACGTACTGCATGTCCGGGTTGGCGAGCTCGGCGCGGAAGATCATCGCCATCAGCCCGCCGCAGACGAAGAAGAAGAACGTCGTCGACGAGGTACTGGACGCCGATCACCTTGTGGTCGGTGTTGACCTTGAAGTAGTCCTTCCAGCTGTAGGCGCCGTGGCTCGCGTGGTCGTCGACCTTCGTCGGGCGCCCGGAGATGTAGTACAGCCAGTAGTCGAAGGCTCCGATCCCGGTGAGGAAGCCGATCGGCGCAGTCGTCAGGAAGGCGACGACGGTGATCACCGGCCAGTCCCAGAGCGGCTCGTAGTGACCGAGCCAGCGGAAGAAGACGACGATCCCGGCGCCGATCGCCCAGAAGAGCGGCGTCACCCACGCTGCGCGGATGAACCCCGGCCCCATCAGACGCTGCATGCCGCGCCGCGGCGGCGCCGGCGCGTGCGGGGCTTCGTGCGTATGGACGACCTCGGTCACTTGCTCCCCTTCTGTCCGTCGACGAGATACTGCACCAGGTCGTCAAGCTGCTCGTCGGAGAGCGTCTGGTTGAAGGTCTTCGGCATCACATTCGGTTGAAAGCCGGCGGCGATCACGGCGTCCGGCTCGACGATCGACTCGCGGATGAACTCCTCGAGCGGCTTCCCGCCCGTCGGTTTGATCGCGTCGAGACCCGGCCCGACCTGAGAATCGGTACCGGCCGGCGTGAACGTCGTGACAAGCCCCGCAGCCCGCGGACGCGAAGACCGTCTCGCCGGGGTTCTCGCTGGCGCCGGCCGAAGCGTCTGCCAGGAACCTGTCGTACTCGCTGCGCTGCACCACGCGAACATGAGCTCGCATCGTCGAGTGCCCGAGCCCGCAGAGCTCCGTGCACACGACGGCGTACTCGCCCACTCTGGTCGGCGTGATCACGAGCGTCGTCTCGATCCCGGGGACGGCGTCGGACTTCTGTCCGAACTCCGGCACCCAGAAGGCGTGGATCACGTCCACCGAGCGCAAGGTCAGCTTGACCGGCTGGTCGACGGGAAGCACGAGCTGGCCGGAGGTGACCTTGGCCTCGCCGGGATACTCGAACTTCCACGCGAACTGCTGCGCGGTGACGGCGATCCGGAGCGGGTTCGGGCCGGCGTCGTCGTTCTTCGCGAGCACGATCGCGCTGACGATCGAGATCGCGGTGACGAGCACCGCGGGGATCGCCGTCCAGACGATCTCGAGCCCCGTGTGACCGTGGATCGGCGGCCCATCCGACTCGTCCTCGGGCTGCACGCGGAACTTGAGCACCGAGTAGACGATCGCGGCCGCCACGACGGCGAAGACGGCGATGCAGATGACTGTCGTGAACCAGAACGTGAACTCGATCCGGTCCATCTCCTCGGACGCCGAGGTCGGCAGCCAGGGCACGAGCACGGCGACCACCGACGCCAGGATTCCCGCGAGGACGCCGTAGATCGTGATGCGGACAATCGAGCCCCTGCGCATCCGCGGCGAGCCTACATCACGCCGTAACCGATCCGACGCACCCAACGTTTCTTACCTGCCCCGGCATTCAGGGGCACCACGAAGCACACAACCCTCTACGAGGAGGACGGGAAATGGGTCTTGGAGTCAGCATCTTTCTGATCGCCGTCGGGGCGATCCTTACGTGGGCCGTGAACGCGACCGTATCGGGTCTCGAGCTCCAAACGATCGGCGTCATCCTGATGGTCGTCGGGGCCCTCGGCCTCGTGCTCTCGATGATCTTCTGGTCGTCCTGGGGCGGCGTCGCCGGCGAGCGGCGCCGGACGACGACGTACGTCGAGGACGGTCCGCGCTACTAGTCTTCGCTGCGCAGCGAAGCGCTTCTGCGGCCAGCTCTCACGTGAAGAGGCGGCCTGCGGCCGCCTCTTCTCGTTCAGGCGACGGGCAGCTCGAACAGGAAGGTCGAGCCTGCCCCCGGCTCGGACTCGACCCGGAGCCTGCCGCCCATCCGCCGCACGATCTCCCTCGAGATGTAGAGGCCGAGCCCCGTGCCGCCGACGCCGCGCGAGAGGTTCGGGTCGATGCGGAAGAACTTCTCGAAGATCCGCTCGTGCTCGGAGGGCGGGATTCCGAGCCCGCGGTCGCGGACGGCGAAGCGGGCATGGCCGTCCTGCAGAGGCGATCTCCAGCTCGACGCGGCCGCCGCCCGGTGAGTACTTGACCGCGTTCTCGACCAGGTTCACGAGCACCTGCCGCAGTCCGTCCGCATCCGCCTGGACGTGCACGTTTGCGTCGGGGGTGGAGAGCACGAGCTCGATGTCCGGCGGCAGGTGGGTCTCCGCGGCGGCAAGAACGGCGCGGGCGATCTCGATCGCGTCGGTCCGAGCGATCAAGACCTCTTCGGCACCCGAATCGAGCCGGCTCGCCAGCAGAATGTCGTTGACGATCCGCGCGAGCCGCTCCGACTCGCCGGAGATCACGTCGAGCATCCCCTCCTCCTGGTCGACGCTGAGCGAGACGTCGTCGCGCCGCAGCGTCATCGCCGCGCCGTAGATCGCTGCGAGCGGGGTGCGAAGCTCGTGCGAGACGGTCGAGACGAAGTCGCTCTTCAGCTGCTCGACGGCCCGCTCCTCGGTGAGATCCCGGAACGCGTACACCGTGCCCTGCGGGAACTCGGCGGCGGTGAGCGAGAGCCAGAGCTCGCCGCCGGGCCCCTCGAGCGGGAACGACTGCTGCCGCTCGGCGGCCTGCTGCGAGCGGCCACGCGCCGAGCACGTCTGTCGCGCGCGCACCCGCGATCACGCGCTCCGCGAGACCCGTGATGCGCTCGGCCGCCGGATTCCAGAGCCGGACGACGCCGTCCCGGTCGACGAGGAAGACGCCGTCGCCGACGAACTCGAGCGCCTGCGCGGCCTGAGCACGCCGCTGCAGCTCGCCGACGAGGCGCGCGTTGTCCATCGCCACAGCGGCCCGGCGGGCCACCTCCTGCGCCAGATCGAGGTCGGGCTCCTCGAAGCGGTTCTCCTGGCGTGAGCCGAGCGTCAGGATCCCGAGCGACTGCCCCCGGGCGACGATCGGGACGAGCATCAGCGAGCGGGTGCCGATGGGCTCGAAGGCCTTCGGGTCGGCGCCGAGGCGTTCGAGCTCCTCGAAGTACTCCGGCTCGACGGTGCTGAACAGAACGGACTCGGTCGAGCGGAAAGCGTGCGCGAGCAGTCCCGTGCCCTCGCCGGTGAGCGCGTACCTGGACGGCAGCGACTCGAGGATGCGGTTGCAGCTTCGGGTCGTTGTTCACGCAGGCAACACGCACGAGCGAGTCGGCCGAGGCCACGAAGACGTTGCAGGAGTCGGCGAGCCGGGGCACGGTCACCTGCGCGATCCGCGCCGCGATCTCGTCGCGGTCGAGCGAGCTCGAGAAGAGCTCCCCGGCCTCCGCGAGCAGGCGCAGCCGGTCGTCGGCGCGCCGGCGATCGGTGATCTCCATGATCACGGCGCCGACTCCGATCACCTCGCCCTCGCCTGTGCGCACCGGGTAGTAGCTCGAGAGCCAGTGGCGCCGCTCGCCGATGATCAGCGCGTCGTCGTCGGTCGACTCGGTGTGGACGAGCGGCTCGCCCGACTCGAGGACCTGCCGGTAGAGCGGCAGGAGGGCCGGCGCCAGCGTCGGGATCACCTCCTCGAGCGTGCGGCCGACATGCTCCTCCGGCGTCTTGCGGTTGACGGCGGCGAGTGCGTCGTTCACGCGGACGAAGCGGAGATCGCGATCCCAGAAGCCGATCCCCACCGGCGCCGACACGAGCAGCGTGTCGAGCTGCGCGTACGACTCCTGAGCGGCTCCGAAGAGACGCGCGTTGTCGATCGCCAGAGCCGCCCGCCGCGCGATCTCGTGTGCGAGCTCGAGATCGGTCTTCCCGAACCGCCGCCCGGATTCGCCGGTCCCGAGCGAGATCGTCCCGAGCAGCCGGCCTCGCGCCTGCAGCGGCACGACGATGTAGGACATCGCCTCGAGTGCGTGATAGAGCGCGAGATGCTCTTCGTCGACGGCCGCGTGCGCGAGCGCCTCACCCCGCGCGTCCTCGATCAGCAGCGGCTCGCCGCTCGCAAGCACCTCCGACACCGGATGCGCCTCGTTCTCCTCCGGCGGGTAGCGTCGCCGCAGCTCGCGGAGCAGCTCTTCGCGCTCGGGATTTCGGTGCGAGATCACGACCTGCCGGAGGCTTGCCTCGTCCTCGCCGATCGTGTCCACGATGCAGTAGTCGGCGATCCGGGGGACGAGCAGGTGGCCCAGGTCGGCGAGCGTTGCCTCGTAGTCGAGCGAGGCGGCGAGGAGCGTGCTCGCCTCGGCCAGGAAACGGATGCGCGCCTCGGCGATCCGCTCGTCGGTGATGTCGTGAAAGACGTTGATCACGAGGTGCACCTCGCCCGCATCGTTCAGGAGCGGCGTCGAGCGGAGGACCGACCAGCGCTCGTCGCCTCGCGGGAGGATGCGATAGCCGAGAACGGCTTCCTGCGGCGAGCGCTGCGTGAATGCCAGCCGGTTCGGCAGCTGCTCCACCGGCATCGGCGTCCCGTCCTCGCCGATGATCTCGAACCGCCCGAGCAGCTCCGGCATCGAGAGGCGGAGCAACTCCTCGCTCGACTCCAGTCCACACAGGCGCGCGGCGGCATCGTTGGCGTAGACGAGCCGTCCGTCCGCGCTCTGGGCGGTGATCCCGTCGCCGACGGTGCGGAGGATCGAGGCCAGCTCGTCCGGCGACAGCGGAACCTCATCGGGCCGCCCCGTGTCGATCGCAGGCTCGCGGACAGGACGCATTGCTCTGAATAATGCCTTCGGATCAGAAAGCAGCAAGGCCGCGCCAAGGAAACCAACCGAAGGGATGACCGATGAGCAACGTTCGCACGAGCACCGTTCCGACAATCGACCTCAACGACGGTCACGCCATCCCACAACTCGGTTTCGGGGTCTTCCAGATTCCTCCCAAGGACACAGCGTCGGCCGTGAGCGTCGCCCTGGAAGCCGGGTACCGGCACATCGACACGGCCGAGATGTACGGCAACGAGCAAGGGGTCGGAGAGGCCGTCCGCGCCTCGGGACTCGACCGAGCCGACGTCTTCATCACCAGCAAGCTCAACAACGGCTTCCACCGGCCGGACGACGCTCGCAGGGCATTCGCGCAGACGCTCAGCGAGTTGGGAACCGACTACGTCGACCTGTTCCTGATCCACTGGCCCCTGCCGACTCTCTACGACGGCGACTACGTCTCGACGTGGAAGACGCTCGAGGAGTTCCGTCAGGACGGCCGCGCCCGATCGATCGGCGTCTCGAACTTCCAGGTCGACGCACCTCGAACGGCTTGCCGCCGAGTGCGACGTCGTGCCGGCGGTGAACCAGATCGAGCTCCAACCGTACTTCCACAACACGGAGGTCGACGCCTACGGCCGGGCGCACGGGATCGCGACCGAGGCGTGGGCGCCGATCGCGAAGGGGAAGGTTCTCGACGATCCGACGCTGAACGAGATCGCAGGCAGGCTCGGCAAGTCACCGGTACAGGTCGCCCTGCGCTGGCACATCCAGCGCGGCAACATCGTCTTTCCCAAGTCGATTACACCCGCTCGGATGAAGGAGAACTTCGAGCTGTTCGACTTCCAGCTCGAGCCTGACGACGTCGGGAAGATCGACGCGCTCGACCGCGGCGAGGAGGGACGGGACGGGCTGCACCCGGACACGATGGACTACATCCCCAGCTGAGAGTCGGCTTCGCCCGACACGTAGCGCGAAATGAACTCGTTGCGGAACTTGCCGTCGCCGTCGAACGTCTGCAGAAGCCGCCGAAAGTCCGGCAGCTTCGGGTAGACCGCTTCGACGTCCTCTGCTGACGCCGTGAACAGCTTCCCCCAGTGCGGCCGCGGGCCGAACGGCGCGAGTGCGCTCTCGATCTGCGGCAAGACGGTGAGAACGTCATCGAGCAGCGGCTTCCACGTGAAGTGAAACGCGATGCTGTCCTGCTCGTAGAACGGACTGAGCCAGAGCGTGTCTGCAGCGACGGTCCGGATCTCCGATGTCAGCAGGAGCGGTGATACGGCTCCGGCGAGGCGCCGCAGCTCCCGCACGGCGTCGGCGCCGTGCTTGCGCGCCACGACGTACTCCGACTGGAGCTCGGCGCCGCCGCTGGGAGTGAAGCCGAGGCGGAAGTGCGGCAGCCGCTCGCCCGAGGGGCCTGGTACGCCCAGTTGCTCGGTGCAGTTCTCCGAGTCCGCCCCCGGAATCGGGTGACGCGGCTGCTGTGCGGGAGCCGCGCCGAAGTACGACGACTGCGGGTCCAGCTGCTCCTTCGTCTTCACCCAGACCTGGCCGATCGCCGGCTCTGACCACTCGTGAACAAGCTGACGCTGTAGGCGCCCTCGAGGATCGCGTCCAGGTCAGCTTCGACCGTCGACCACGGCAAGCTCCTCGAAGACGTACTGGCGGAGCTCGAACGCCGGAACGACGTCGAGCGACGCGCGGGTCACGAGGCCGAGTGCTCCGAGGCTCACGACGGCGCCGTCGAAGTCTTCGTCGCCGCGACGGAGCCGGCTGATCGAACCGTCCGCACAGACGAGCTCGAGCGATGCGATCCCGGCGGCCAACGACTGGTTTCCTCGCTCCGGAGCCGTGCGTGCCCGTGGCGATCGCACCGCCGACCGAGACATGAGGCAGCGATGCCAGGTTCGGCAACGCGAGGCCGTGGTTCTCCAGCGCGCTGCTCAGGTCGCCGTAGCGGATCCCGGCTTCGACCGTGACCGTCTCGTCCCCGATCTCGACGACGCGGTTGAGGTTCTCGGTCGAGAGGAGTGCGCCCGCAGAGTCCCCGACGAGGCTGAAGGAATGGCGTGTGCCGAGCGGCCGAACCGTCTCAGCGTCGGCGACCATCTCCTGCGCCTCGGCCACCGACCGCGGCCGGAGAATGCGCGTCGTCGAATAGGTGACGTTCCCGGCCCAGTTCTTCACGAGAGGGATTCTGTGGTTCGGCCGGGTGTAACGGAGTGGTTCACCCACTTTCGTTGCGTGCACAAGGGGGGTTATGGTGGTTGGACTAACCGACCGTGCGGTTTTCGCCGTGGAGCCCCGCCGCCGATCAACTCCGCTCGAGTCGGGCTCGAGCGCGAAGCTGCGACAGAACGCCGCGACCCGAGAGAGGGGGACTTCTCATGAACGAATCAGGCACCTCGGACACCACTCCCACAGTCGTTCTTGTCCACGGCGGATTCGTGGATGGCTCCGGCTGGAAGGGTGTCTACGAGCACCTGACCAAAGACGGCTACGACGTCAGTGTCGTCCAAAACCCGACGATCTCGCACGCCGACGACGTTGCCGTGACCAAGCGCGTCATCGACGCGCAGAGCGAACCTGTCGTCCTCGTCGGCCACTCGTACGGCGGGGCGGTCATCACCGAGGCGGGCAACCATCCCAACGTTGCGGGACTCGTCTACATCGCGGCCTTCGTGCCGGACAAGGGCGAGTCGGTGAACACCCTCATCGCGGGCTTCCCGACCGATGGCCCGCAGCCGCCGATTCTGCCCCCGCAGGATGGGTTTCTCCTCCTCGACCGGGAGAAGTTCCATGCTTCATTCGCGGGTGACCTGAGCGAGGAAGAGGCCGTGTTCATGGCCGACTCGCAAGTCCCGTGGGGCGTCGGCGCTCTGGGTGGCACGATCAGCGAGCCCGCGTGGCAGAACAAGCCAAGCTGGTACCTCGTCACGACCGAAGACCGGATGATCCCTCCAACTGCCCAGCGCGAGATGTCCGCGCGGGCGGGTTCGACCGTGATCGAGGTCGCGGGCAGCCACTCGATCTACGTCTCGAAGCCTGAAGCCGTTGCCGAGCTCATCCAGACGGCAGTCAACGCGACGATCCCTGCCGCGGCCGGCGTTTCGAGTTAGGACCAGCCGCACCGTGGCCCGATCGGCTGAGCGAGCCCCCAATCCGACCCACGCAGCTTCAGGGGTCTTGCGCGATGGGAAATCCGCTCCCGCGGATTTCCCATCCTGCGCAGCAAATGTGGGCCGTGAAGGATTCGAACCTTCGACCTTGGGATTAAGAGTCCCCTGCTCTACCAGCTGAGCTAACGGCCCCGCGGCGAAGGATAGTAGCCAGCCGGCGCAAGCCGTTCGCCCGGCCAGGTCGCCCTCTCTGTACGATTGCGCGCCGATGACCGACGTCGCCATCATCGGAGCCGGCTACGTCGGCGTCCCGCTCGCCCAGGTATTCGCCGAGGCGGGCCGGAGCGTGCTGCTCGTCGACCGCGACGCCGAGCGGGTGGAGATGCTGAACCGCGGCGAGAGCTACATCGAGGACGTCCCTTCCGAGACGCTCAAGCGGCTCGTTGACGACCACGGGCTGCGCGCGACGACGGACTACGACGAGCTGCGCGACGCCGACGCGATCCTGATCGCGCTGCCGACGCCGCTCTCGAAGCAGCGCGAGCCGGACCTCTCGATCGTGAACGGAGCGGCCGAGGAGGTCGCACAGCGGCTGCGCAAGGGCCACCTGGTCGTCCTCGAGTCGACGACCTATCCCGGCACGACGCGCGAGGAGATCCTGCCGCGGCTGGAGGCCTCCGGCCTCAAGGTCGGCGAGGACTTCAATCTCGCCTTCTCGCCCGAGCGCGTCGACCCCGGCCGCGAGGACTGGACGACGAAGAACGTCCCGAAGGTCGTCGGCGGGCTGACGCGAGGCGTGCACCGACCGCGCCGCCGAGCTCTACGGCTCCGCCGTCGACACCGTGCACCGCGTCACCTCACCCGAGTCGGCCGAGCTGACGAAGCTGCTCGAGAACATCTTCCGGGCGGTCAACATCGCGCTCGTCAACGAGCTGGCGCAGCTGTGCGAGCGGATGAAGATCGACTTCTGGGAGGTCGTCGACGCGGCCGCGACCAAGCCGTTCGGATTCATGAGCTTCAAGCCCGGCCCCGGGCTCGGCGGCCACTGCATCCCGATCGACCCCTTCTACCTCACCTGGAAGGCGCGCGAGTACGACTTCTACACCGAGTTCATCGAGCTCGCCGGCAAGACGAACGAGAACATGCCGTGGTACTGCCGCTCGCTCATCTCGCAGGCGCTCAACCACGGCAAGCAGCGGTCGCTCTCGGGCTCGAAGATCCTCGTGCTCGGAGTCGCGTACAAGCCGGGGATCGGCGACATGCGGGAGAGCCCGGCCCTGAAGCTGATCGAGCTGCTCCAGACCGCGGGCGCCGACGTCTCCTACCACGACGAGCACGTCCCCGAGCTGCGCGACTTCGACCTCACCTCGGTGCCGCTCGAGCCCAGCAAGTTCGACTGCCTCGCGATCGTGACCGACCACAAGGGGATCGACTACGAGGCGCTCGTCGACGGCGACACCGTGATCGTGGACTTCCGCAACGCGACCGGCGCGAAGGGCCGAGCGAGCGACCGAGTCTGGAAGCTATGACCGCGGGTGGGCCTGGTCGGGCTCGGCTACTGGGGGCCGAACCTGGCGAGGAACTTCGACAATCTCGCCGACCTGACGTGGCTCTGCGACCTCGATGAGGGGCACCACGCCCCGTTCGCGGCGCGCTACCCGCGAGCCCGCGTGACGGTCGACTACGCCGAGATGCTCGCCGATCCCGAGCTCGACGCCGTTGTGATCGCCACGCCGGTCCCGACGCACTACGCGCTCGCGAAGCAGGCGCTCGAGGCCGGCAAGCACGTCCTCGTCGAGAAGCCGCCGGCGATGAAGGGCTCCGAGATGGACGAGCTCGTCGTGCTCGCCGCCGAGCGCGACCTCGTGCTGATGCCGGGCCACCTCCTCCTCTACCACCCGGGCGTGCGCAAGCTGAAGGAGCTCGTCGACGCCGGCGAGCTCGGCGACGTTCTCTGCGTCTACACGAACCGGCAGAACCTCGGAATCGTGCGCGCGAACGAGAATGCGCTCTGGTCGCTCGGCGTCCACGACCTCTCGGTCATCCTCTGGCTGATCGGCGAGGATCCGGTCGAGGTGGCCGCGCACGGCCGCGACTTCCTCAACAAGGGTGTCGAGGACGTCGTCTTCTGCTACCTCCGCTTCCCGTCCGGGAAGATCGCCCACATGCACCTGTCGTGGCTCGACCCGCACAAGATGCGGAGGATGACCGTCGTCGGCAACGAGAAGATGGTCGTCTTCGACGACATGGAGTTCGAGCGGAAGGTGACGGTGTACGAGAAGGGGCCGTGGAAGCAGTCGGCCGGCTACGGGGAATGGCAGACGCGGACCGGCGACATCCACATCCCGAAGATCGACACGTCGGAGCCGCTGCGGCTCGAGTGCGAGGCCTTCCTCCAGCTGATCGCCGGCGACGGGCGACAGAGCGAAGGTCGCCGAGGACGGTGCGATGGTCGTGCGGGCGCTCGACCGGCTGACCGAGTCGCTCCGTGCCTGAGATCCACCCCACCGCGATCGTCTACGAGGGCACGGTCCTCGGCGAGGGCGTCAAGGTGCTCGAGGGCGCCGTCGTCGGGAAGCAACCGACGCTCTCGCCCCGCTCGACCGCGAAGCGCGAGCCGCTCTCACCGACCGTGATCGGTGACGGGACGGTCGTCTCGACGGGCGCGATCGTCTTCGCGGGCTCGCAGATCGGAGCGCGCGTGATCCTCGGCGACCAGTCCTGCGTGCGAGAGCGCGTTGCGATCGGAGACGACGTCGTCCTCGGACGCGGCTCGTACGTCGAGAACGACACGACGATCGGCGCGATGACGAAGATCCAGGCCGACGCCTACATCACCGCCTACTCGACGCTCGAGGAGCACGTCTTCATCGCCCCGTGCGTCGTGACCACGAACGACAACTGGATGGGCCGAACCGAGAAGCGGCACGGGAAGATCAAGGGGCCGACGATCCGCCGCGGCGCGCGCATCGGCGGCGGCGCCACGCTCTGTCCGGCAATCGAGATCGGCGAGGAAGCGTTCGTCGGCGCCGGCGCGGTCGTGACGAAGGACGTCCCGGCACGCGCCGTGATGGTCGGGAACCCGGCCCGCCGCATCCGGGACGTGCCCGACGAGGAGCTGCTCGAGAACCAGTAGCGGCTTACGCTTTGACGATCGCCAGCTTGTACTTGCCGGCGCCGCGCGAGCCGAGCTTCACCTGGACGTAGTACGTGCCGGTCTTGGGTGCTCGATACTGGAGAGCCACTCGTGCGGGCCGGGACGGGCCGACTGGCGGGCGACGAGCGCCACCGACGCCGAGGTCGTCGACGTGCTTCGTGCCGGGCTGCCAGAGAATCAGGTTCGTGTCGGTTCCCGCCGGCCCTCGCACGCTGACGAAGATGGGCTGGCCGCGCCGAAGCCGGATCGCGTAGACGTCGTTCTGGTCGTCCCAGAAGTCGAGAGTCGCCTCGAGACGCCTCGTCGGCCCCCAGAGCTGAGCCGCCTCCTTGCCGGCGTCGTCGTTCGGCTCGAACCCGTCCCTGGGAGGGATCAGGCCGAAGACGAGCTGGCGCAGCGCGGCCGTGACGTCGAGCCGGCCCCACCCGGTGAAGGCATCGCGGCGCGTCGGGCAGATCTGGCAGCCCGTCGCCGCGCTGACGTCCCGGGCGGTCTCGGTCAGCAGCGCAGTCACCTGCTCGGGCCGCAGGTTCGGGCGCACAGCGAGGAGGACCGCCGCGGCAGCCGTCACCTGCGGAGCCGCGAAGGACGTCCCCTCACCCTTGCGCCACTCGTCCGGCCCGCAGCTCGAAAAGCCCTGATCGAGACACTCCTTGAACGGCGCGGTCAGCTCGAGCGGCACCGTCGAGATGATTCCGGCCCCCGGCGCGGCGATGTCGTTGTAGATCTTGTCTCGGTTCGAGAACAGGGGGACGGAGCCGTCGCGGGCGAGCGCGCTGACACCGAGGACGTGCGGCAACGCGGCCGGGTAGCTCGCGTACGGCCAGGCCGTGGTCGCCCCCTGCTCGGCGTTCCCGACCGCCGCGATCACCACGACTCCCTTCCCGTACGCATAGGCGACAGCAGCCGCCTCGAGCGGCGAGAACGTGTCGCGGTCCGGGTCGCGCGGGTCGCGCAGGCCTCCGAGGCTCAGGTTGATCACCTTCGCGTCGTTCTGAACCGCCCACCTGATCGCCTTCGCCTCTGCCTCGACGTCGATCACGTCGCCGCCGACGACCACCTTGGCGATCAGCAGCTCGGCCGTCGCGGCCATCCCCGCGATCCCCGCCGTGTTGTCCACGGTCGCGGCGATCAGCCCCGCGACGAAGGTTCCGTGCCCTTCGTCGTCAACCGTCGCAGAGCCACCGACGAAGCTCTTCGTGCCGCCTTCGACGATCTTGTTCACGAGATCGGGATGGGTCGCATCGATGCCCGAGTCGATGATCGCAACCCTGACCGGCGGCAGCGCCAGGGCGAGCGCGCTCGTGTCCCAGAAGTCGAAGGCCCGAGTCGCGGTGAGGTGCCACTGCTTGGCGGCCAGCGGGTCGTTCGGGACAAACGCGAGCCGGCGTGTGCCGAGCCGCTCGACGTAGACGGCGCCGGGCAGGTCGGCCAGCCGCGGCGGTGTCGCCTGCTCGACGACGAGCGCGGGAATCGGCGCGAGGCTCTCGGCTTTCGGTAGAGCAGCCTGCAGGCGCGGAAGCTCGGCGACCGTCCGCACACCGACCGCGTAGCGCGCGGCATCCGCAGCGGGCGCAAAGAGCGCCGCCGCGACGACCACGAGCGCGAAACGCTTCACCGGAGCTCGATCTGTCCCGAAAGTCCCTCGGCAAATCCCTGCGCAGGGGCCACACGCACTCTGTACAACCCGGGCTCGGGCGGCGCAATCGTGTACTCGCCGGCCGGCCCGGTCGTCGTCTGTGCCGCCGTCGACCAGCCGCTCCCGCGGTCGACCTGCAGCTCGACCGTCGTGCCGGGGGCGAGCGGCTTCACCGCTCCGGACACGGTCGACGTGGCGTCCGCGCGCGCGGTCACGACCGGCGCGACGGGAACCTTCAGCACTGCGCTGACCAGCTTGCCCGCCGAGATGCGGAAGCTCGCCGGCGCGAGGAGCTTCACCTTGAACGCCAGCGTTGGGCCGGGGCCGGCGACCTGCGTCCAGACGCCGTCGATCCGCTGCGAGAGCACCGCCCCTTTCACGCCGGCCGCCTTCCCGGTCACGCTCAGCTGCTTGCCGTAGACCGCAGGCCCGCCCGGCCGCGTGAGCGAGAGCGTCGCCAGACCGGTGATCCACGTCGAGCGCAGCCCTGCGGCCGAGCGGAGCGTGGCGCCGGTGACCTTCGACGTTCCGGTCGACGTCGCGACGTCGACGCTCAGCACGCGGCCTGAGGCGCCGCGTGTGAGCTTGAGCGCGGTCAGGGGCGTCCGCAGCTTCAGTCCCTTCCGGATCGTCGTCTCGGGAATGGGAGTCGGCCCCCAGCGATTGACCGGCGAGAGATTGCTGTGCGGGTCGTCGACCGAGACGAGATAGGGAACGGGCTTGCCGAAGACCTCGACCGCGGACAGCGTCTTGCCGCCCGAGGTCGAATGGAAGAGCGCGTCGATCGGCTTGCCCTCCCAGAGAAGCACCTCTCCCTTCGTCGCCTGCACCGCGGCTGTCGTGCGCGGGCTCTCGCCGACGATGCCGCCGTAGACCTGGCTGCGAACGTCGGCGTAGAGATCGAAGCTCTTGCCGCTGACGCGGTGCGAGAGGGCGTACGAGCGCGCTGCAACGGCCTGTGCCTTCAGAGCCTCGTCGGGCCAGGCGCTCGGCATCTCCCGCGGCACGACGCCCTGGAGGTAGTCCTCGAGCCCCACCACGTTGACGGCATTCAGCTTCTGGCCCGTGACCCCGACCTCGATCTGGCCCCGGTAAGGACGGTCGAGCTCGAGCGGCTCGGTGCCGGGGAGGAAGAGGATCGGACCGGCGAGCTCGGTCGACGCGCCGTTCACGGTCACCCACAGCTTCGGCCCGAGCACGAGCTCGCCCGCGGGGAGCGGATAGGTCTTCCCGAACACGTCGCGCACGCGGAACGGAACCTTGGAGCGCAGCTTCACTGCCCCCTTCGCCTCGCCGACGAGCACCCGGACTCGAGCGACGGGCGCAGGCCCGAGCGTGGCGCCGACGTAGAAGTGGGCGAGGATCTGGTCGTACGTCCAGCCGTCGTTGGCGAAGCCCAGCGCTCCGTACTGGCTCATGCCGACGCCGTGCCCCCAGCCGCGGCCGCTGACGACGAAGGTGGTCGCAGTCACCGCAGCGGGTTTCGCAGGAACGGGCGCGCGAGGACCCGCGAGCGCGGAGGCCGCGAGCGCGAGAACGAGACAGGTGAGAGCGAGAAGCATCCGCCGCATCGTTGACCTCCGCCGGTGAGGCTAGCGGAAGACCTGCCGATTTCCGGGTCTCTTTACCGAACCTTCAACTCGCGCACGGCGTTTCCGGCCGGGGTAGCGTGGGGAGTCGGTCAAAGTGAACGACAGCCATCTACCACCCCGATACCGAAATCCCGAGCGCATCGCGCGCGGCGGCATGGGAGAGATCTTTCGCGCCGAGGACGCCGACCTCGCGCGCATCGTCGCGATCAAGGTGCTCGCGGACCGCTACGCCAACGACGAAGCGATCCGAGCGCGGTTCACGCGTGAAGCGCTGGCCGCTGCGCGCCTCTCGAACGCGCCGAGCACCGTGACGATCTTCGACGTCGGCGAGCACGACGACCACCCGTACATCGTGATGGAGTACCTCCCCGGCGGCTCGCTCGCCGATCGGCTCGCCCGCGACGGGGCACAGCCGATGGGGCGCTCGCTCGAGTGGCTCGGGCAGGCCGCTGCAGCTCTCGACGCAGCGCACGCGAGCGGAGTCGTCCACCGCGACGTGAAGCCGGCGAACCTGCTCCTGGACAACGACGACCGCGTCAAGGTCGCCGACTTCGGCGTCGCCAGTGCGGTCGGCCTCGGCTCGCTCACCGAAGTGGGAACGGTCGTCGGCACGGCCGGCTACCTCGCCCCGGAGCAGGCGCGTGGCGAGAAGGCGACGCCGGCGAGCGACCGTTACGCCCTGGCCGTGGTGGCGTTCGAGCTGCTCACGGGTACGAGACCCTTCGAGCGCGACTCCTCGACCGCCGAGGCGCTGGCGCACGTGAGCGCGCCGATCCCGCCGGCGTCGAGCCTCAATCCCGAGCTGCCGTCACAGGTAGACGACGCCCTCGCCCGCGGGCTCGCGAAGGAGCCGGAGCACCGCTACGAAACGGCTGCCGACCTCGTCCACGCGCTTCGCGACGCCGTGGCCGACGCCGCGGGGACGCACCAGCGTCGGTGCGCTCGCCCCGGTCGCACACAGCCGAGGGCGCCGTTGGGTGGCGCCGCTGATCGCGCTGGTCGCCCTGGTCTTCGCCGGTGTCGTCGCCGCAGCGCTCCTGACCGGCGACGACCCGCAGGAAGCCGCCGAGACCGTCCCGCGCACGGTGAAGGAGACGATCACGCTCCCCGCGACGACGGTCGTGCAGACCGTGACGACCGAGGCCGCGCCGACGACGACGGCGCCGGAGACGACGGCTCCCTCCGCCAATCCGGCGGAGCTGAACGACCAGGGCTTCGAGCTGATGCGCGCCGGCGACTATGCAGGCGCGCTGCCGCTGCTCGAGCAGGCCGTCGCCGGGCTGTCAGGGAGCGGGGAGACCGCGGAGGCCTACGCGAGCTACAACCTCGCGGTCACACGGCTGGCGCTCGGCCGGTGCGACGGCGTCGCCGAGTTGCTCGACCGGTCGGAGCAGGTCCAGGGCGACCGCAAGGAGATCCGCAAGGTACGCCGCGAGGCCGAGAAGATCTGCGGCGAGGGAGACGACGAGCGCTAGGAGGCGGCGAGCCGCTGTGCGTACTGCTTTTCGTAGTACGCCTTGTACTCGCCGGACTTGATCGGCTCCCACCAGCTGCGGTTCGCGAGATACCAGGCGACCGTCTCCGCGATCCCCTCCTCGAAGGGCTTCAGCGGCTCCCAGCCGAGCCCGCGCAGCTTGCTCGTGTCGAGCGAGTAGCGGCGGTCGTGGCCGGCGCGGTCTTCGACGTGCCGGATCAGCGACTCGTCGGCGCCGGTGAGCCGGAGGATGTGGCCGACCACCTCGACGTTCTCGAGCTCGTCGCGGCCGCCCACGTTGTAGACCTCACCCGGAGCGCCCTCGCGGAGGACCGTCTCGATTCCGGCGCAGTGGTCGTCGACCCAGAGCCAGTCCCGAATCTGCTTTCCGTCGCCGTAGACCGGCAGAGGCTCTCCCTCGATCGCGTTGGTGGTCATCAGCGGGATCAGCTTCTCCGGGTACTGGTTCGGCCCGTAGGTGTTCGAGCCGCGCGTGATCGAGGCGTTGACGCCGAACGTTCGCGCATACGCCGGGATGTGGAGGTCACCGGCGGCCTTCGCGACGCTGTAGGGGCTCGAGGGCTTGATCGGGTCGGTCTCCACCGAGGAGCCGCCGCCGGCAAGGTCGCCGTAGACCTCGTCCGTCGAGACCTGAACGAAGCGGGCGCCGCTGCGGCGCACTTCCTCGAGCAGGACCTGGGTTCCGAAGAACTCCGTCCGGCCGAAGTCGGTCGCGCCGAGGATCGAGCGGTCGACGTGCGTCTCGGCCGCGAAGTTGACGATCGCGTCCACGCCCGCGGCGGCTTCGGCGACGTCGGCTGCGATCGCAGATGTCGCCGACGACGAGCTCGATCCCGGTTCCCTCCAGGTTCGCCGGATTCCCGGAATACGTGAGCGCGTCGAGCACGCGCACGTCGTCGCCCGCGGCCAGGAGCCGCTTGGCGAAGTGAGAGCCGATGAACCCGGCGCCGCCGGTGACGAGAACGCGCATCGACAACAGGCTACGTCACGGCGAGGAGGCGCGCCCCCAGCAAATTGGCCAGTCCTTCGCCGCCCTGGTGCATGACCGCGTTGTGGTTCCAGCGGAAGATCGGGACGCGCGACCGGCGCGACCAGGTTCATCCACGCCCGCGTCGTCCGGACGTTCCACTCGTACGTCACGGCGGTCTCGCGCCCTTCGAAGAAGCGCCAGCGGCCGGTCCCGGCGAGCTCGCCGTCGGCGTCGGCCTCGATCAGGTGCGGCAGCTCGACGCGCGTGATCCGGGTCTCGAAGCGCACCGGATAGGGGATCACGCTCCGCCACTCATGGCGGTAGAGCGCGCCCACCCCGCCGTTGCCGCTGCCCGGCTCGAGCTTCTCCACCCGCTTGACCCCCGGCCACCAGTCGGGCCAGCGCTCGATCTCGTAGATCGCATCCCAGACCGCTTCGCGCGGCGCGTCGAGAACCCAGGTCGTCAGGAAGGAGTAGCTCGCCATCGGCCGTTATTCGGCCGGCTCCCCGGAGCGGATGGCTGCAAGCGTCTCGCGCAGACCCCTCACGCCAGTGCGGCAGCGTCGGCGCACCGGCCTCTCGCTGCGGAGAACCGAGTAGGCAGGTCGCGGCGCGGGCCGGCCGAGCTCCGCGGTCGTGATCCGGCGAACACGGCATGCTCGAGACCCGGCCTCCTCGAAGATCGCCTCGGCGAACTCGGCCCACGTGCACGTCTCCGTCGGCGGCGACGTGCTAGATCCCGAACGGGAGGTCGAGCAGCTGGCGGGTCGCGGCGGCGAGGTGGCCGACGAACGTCGGCGAGCCCCGCTGGTCGTCGACGACCGCCACCTCCTCCCGCTCGGCTCCGAGCCGGAGCATCGTGCGGACGAAGTTGTTGCCGGTCGGGCCGAAGAGCCACGACGAGCGGACGATCCAGGCGTTCGCTCGCCGGCGGCGGCCTCGCCGTGGAGCTTCGAGCGCGCGTACGCGGACTGCGGGATTCGGGCCGTCGGACTCGACGTACGGCTCGCGCTTGCGTGCCGTCGAAGACGTAGTCCGTCGAGTAGTAGACGATCGGGGCGCCGAGCGAGGCGGCGTTCAGCGTCCCGCCGACATTGACCGCGGACGCACCCTGCGGATCGTCCTCGGCGCCGTCGACGTCCGTCCAGGCGGCCGTGTGCAGGACGAGGTCGGGCCGGTCGAGCGTCGGGGGCGGCGGGAGCGAGACGTCCCAGTCGGCGTGCGAGAGCGCGACGAGCTCGTCCCCGGCGAACTCCTCGGTCAGCGCGCGGCCGAGCTGGCCGCCGGCGCCCGTGACTAGGTACACGCGGCCAGGTCGCGAGGAGAGAGGGTCGGCGAGTCCGTGCTCCAGAGGTGCTTGACGCGCGGATCTGCCCAGCAGATGCCCTGCTCGTCCGGATTCGCCGGGTCGTACTCCTCCGTCACGTGGTAACAGAAGAAGAGATCGGTGAGCGCCTCGAAGCCGTGGGCGTTGCGTCCCGGGACGTAGATCGCGACCGGATTCTCGTCACCGATGTCCTCGGTGAACGTCTCGCCGCTCTCGCGGTCGAGCACGACGACTCGTGCCGTCCCCTGCAGGCAGACGAACAGGTCGTCCTGGCCGCGCTCGTGGTAGTGGAGGCCGCGAATCACGCCCTGCCGTGAGAAGGAGACGTTCGTCTGCTTCGTCGGCTTCGGCAGCGCGGTCTCGCGCCGGAGCTCCATGAACCAGCCTCGCTCGTCCTCGAAGCGCTGGAGCGGGATCCGCAGCAGCCCGTCGATCACGGCTCGACCTTGTTCACGCCCGTGCGGCCGATCAGCGCGCCGATCTCGGGCAGCGACTCCTGCGTGCCGGCGTCCTCCCACCAGCCCCGGACGCGATGGCAGGCAAGCGTTCCCTGTTCGGCGTAGTGGCGGTTGACGTCCGTGATCTCGAGCTCGCCGCGCGACGACGGCGCGAGCCCGCGAATCACATCGAAGACGTCGGGCGAGTAGGCGTACAGCCCGACCACCGCGTCGTTCGACGGCGGCGAGGGATACCGGAGGTCGACGACGCCGGCCTTCTCGACCACGTCGACCACACGCCCGTCGTCACCGTAGACAACGACCCCGAAGCGCTCCGGATCCGGAACCTCCTTCACGAAGACCGCCGCCCCGTCGTCACCCTCGACGAAGGAGCGAATCGCGGTCGCCTCCGCGTACTCGAAGATGTTGTCGCCGAGGCAGACGATCAGATCGTCGTCGCCGGTGAAGCTCTCGGCCATGCCGACGACCTGTGCGATCCCGCCGGCCTCGACCTGCACCTTGTAGGTGAGATCGAGATCGAAGAGCGGCGTGGACGACCCCCGGTTGCTCATCCGCCCGTTCCCGAGCAGGTCGATCAGCTGGCCGGCATGGCCCTGGCCGGTGACGATCATCACCTCGCGCACACCTGCGAGCTGGAGCAGCTGCAGCGGGTAGAAGATCATCGGCCAGGCGCCGACCGGCAGCAGGTGCTTGTTGACGACACGCGTCAGCTCTCCCAGCCGCGTCGCCTCGCCGCCGGCCGCAATGAGTCCCTTTGCCTTCATGCCGGGGCCGATGCTACTGCGGGACCAGCCAGCGGCGTGCGGGCCAGCACCCAGAACGACAGCTCGACCGCCGGGCCGATGCCGAGCGCGAACACCACGGTGCCGATCCCGACCGTGCCGCCGAGAACGAACCCGAGCACGAGCGCAGCGACCTCGATCCCCGTCCGTGCGACGCCGATCCGCACGCCGAGTCTCCTGGAGGTGACGAGCATCAGCGAGTCTCGCGGCCCGGCGCCCATCGACGCGGCGATGTAGAAGGCGGAGCCGACACCGAAGCAGAGGAGCGCAACTCCGATCAGACAGATCCGGACGCCGAGGCTCTCCTCCGAGAGCGCGCTCACCGGCTCGAGCGCCGTCAAGAGGATCACGAACGTCCCCACCAGCAGCGCGTTCAGGAGGGTGCCGAGCCCGACGTGCGCACGGAGCCGCCAGACCAACGCGAGCACGAGCACGGACACGAGGACGTTCGCGACGCCGAAGGAGATACCGAGCTGCTCCGCGAGGCCCTGGTGGAGCACGTCCCACGGCGGCAGGCCGAGCTCCGACTCGAGGAAGAAGACGATCCCCAGGGAGCAGAGGAAGAGCCCGAGCACGAGCCAGGCGAGCCGCGACACCAAGCCGCCGCGAAGGGTGGGGTGACGCCTGCATGGGTCGGAACCTAGCCGCCGGCGTTCAGATGCCGTTCAGCGGGCGCGAATCGTGATGCTGTACGCCGCGTCCTGCGGTGAGTAGATCCGCACCCGGGTGCCCGGCCCGGCGGCGACAGCGGTGCTGAAGAAGCCGCGCGCGGTCGTCTTGCGCACACCGCCGCTGAAGCGCCACGCGCCGGTGGTGCGCACCTGCACGCGGTAGGTCTGTGCGCCCGAGCGGGGCCGGATCTGACCCCAGAGGACGAGGTTCCCGCCGCTGCGGCCGGCCTGCGCGATCGGGAACGGGAAGGCGAGTGCCGCGAGCTTCGGACGGCCCGAGTTCTGGAACAGCCCGCTCTGGAAGCGCGCTGTCTCCGGCTCGTCCTTCACGAGGTAGTGGATCAGCATGTCGACGCGCGGAGCCTTCTGCACCCGCATCCCGGACTGGCCGATCAGCTCCGCCTGGCGCTGCTGGGTGACTCCGAACGCGCCGGTCTGGTAGCCGTACTCCGTCAGCCAGATGCGCTTCGTGCCGAACGCGCGCTTCACCTCCGAGAGCAAGCGCTCGAGCGTGGCCATCGTGATCGTGGTGCAGTACTTGCAGCTGCCGTCGGCGAACGGCGTCTCGCGGCTGGTCGACGGGTACGGATGGTGTGCGTACGCGTCGAGCAGTGCACCGGCCTTGCGCATGCCGCGGATCCAGTTCACGGGCGAGACGCCGGCCGTCGAGCCGCGCGGGGCAGTGACGCCACCGCCCACCTTGGCCCGCGGATTCGCCGCGTGGATCGCCTTGTAGGCAGGGTTCAGGAGCTGCCGGACGTACACGGCCGGTGTCGTCGGGCGAAGCCATCGCGCCTGGTTCGGCTCGTTCCAGACGAGCCACTGGACGACCCAGCGGTAGCGATTGGCGGCCGTTCGCGCGAACGCTTGCAAACGTGGTCGCCCCCGGCGCGAAGTTCGGCGTCCTGCCGCCGTTCGCCCAGCGGGGAGAGCCGACGAGGCCGACGACCACGGGGATGCCGCGGTCGCGCAAGCCGTTCAGGACGAGATCGCTCTCCTCCCAGTTCTGTTCGCCGCGCACGGCGCTCGATCCGGTCCCAGTGGAGGTTGAACCGGACGATCTCGACCCCGAGGCTCTCGAGCCGGTCGAGGCGGTCGTCAAGCGTGCCGGCGCCGTGGATGAGCCAGGAGTCGTCCTGAATGCCGTAGCGCACGGTGCTCGAGGCCTGCGTTGCCGGGGCTCCGAGGCCGATCACGGCGCACAACGTCAGGGCTGCGAGAAGAAGGCGCATTGGAGCCGGGTTCCCCGGCACCACGCTTCCGACACATCAGGATCCTGTAAACGAAGCGCGCCGCCGCCGCTTGCGGGCCTTCACGAGCGGCACGTAGCGCACCGCGGCGAACCAGACGTAGGTCCCGAAGGCGAGTCCGGCGAGCACGAGCCTGAAGATCCGCCGGACGCGCGTCATGTCTCAATCCTACGCGGCGGGGTACTGTGAGCGACATGGCGCGCCGAGACATCGATCGCCTGCAAGGGGAGATCGAAGAGCTGTTCGCCGACCTGTGGCAGGTACCGCGCTTCGCCGGTCTCCGGCACGGGTTCCGGCCGGCCGTCGATTGCTACGTCACGGACGACCCGCACCAGCTGAACCTGCTGGTCGAGCTGGCCGGCGTCGACCCCGCATCGATCGAGATCGCGGTCGACGAGCAGGCCATGACCATCTCGGGCGACCGCGCTCGGCCCCGGATCGGCGGACAGGTGTACCAGCAGGCCGAGATCGAGTACGGGCACTTCGAGCGCCTGATCCCGCTCGGCCACGACGTCGCCGCGGCATCGGCGTCTGCGACGTACGAGGCCGGGATGCTGCGCATCACGCTGCCGATCGCGAAGCGAGCCGCGCGCGGCCGCACGGTCGCGATCGTGGTCCGCAGGAACGGATGAGCGCAGGACAAGCCCACCAAGGGCGCGGAGCAGCTGCGGCTGCCGGTTCTGCCGCTGAAGGAGACGGTGGTCTTTCCGGAGTCGATGACCCCGCTCGCCGTCGGGCAGGAGCGCTCGATCAAGCTGATCGACGACGTGGTCTCGGGCGAGCGGATGCTCGCCCTGATGACCGTTCGCAACACCGAGGCCGACCCGCCGGGCTGGGACGACCTCTACTCGGTCGGCACGGTCGCGGTGGTCCACAAGATGATCAAGGTCCCCGACGGGACGCTGCGCATCCTCGTTCAGGGCCTCCAGCGGGTCCGCCTCGTCAAGCCGCAGCAGGAGGACCCCTACCTCGTCGCCGAGCTCGAGGAGTTGCCGGACATCGTCCCCGACTCGCCCGACGTCGAGGCGCTGACCCGGAACGTCCAGCAGCAGTTCGCCCACATCATCGGCATGACGCCGTACCTGCCCGAGGAGCTCCAGCTCGCGGCCGCCAACGTCGACGATCCGAGCGCGCTCTGCCATCTGATCGCGTCGACGCTCCGCCTGAAGACCGACGAACGGCAGGAGCTGCTGGAGATGGTGAACGTCGAGGAGCGGCTACGCGCGGTCTCGCTGATCCTGAGCCGCGAGGTCGAGATGTCGGAGCTCGGCTCGAAGATCCAGTCGCAGGTCGCGAGCGAGATCGACAAGGGCCAGCGCGAGTTCTTCCTCCGGCAGCAGTTGAAGGCCATTCAGGACGAGCTCGGCGAGGGCGACGAGCAGCAGGCCGAGATCAACGAGCTGCGCGGCCAGCTCGAGGAGAAGAACCTGCCCGAGCACGTGCTGAAGGCCGCTCTCCGCGAGCTATCCCGGCTCGAGAAGCTGCCGTCGGCCGCCGCGGAGTACGGCGTCATCCGCACCTACCTCGACTGGATCATCTCGCTGCCGTGGACCGAGTTCACGGAGGACGACCTCGACCTCGAGCATGCGCGCCAGATCCTCGACGAGGACCACTTCGACCTGGAGAAGGTGAAGGAGCGGATCGTCGAGTACCTCGCGGTCTCGAAGCTGAAGAACGATCTTTCCGGCCCGGTCCTCTGCTTCGTCGGCCCGCCCGGAGTGGGCAAGACCTCGCTGGGGCAGTCGGTGGCGCGCGCCCTCGGCAGGAAGTTCGCCCGGATCTCGGTCGGCGGCGTCCGCGACGAGTCGGAGATCCGCGGGCACCGGCGGACGTACATCGGCGCGATGCCGGGCACGATCATCCGCGCCATCCGTGACGCAGAGTCGGCGAACCCCGTCTTCCTGATCGACGAGATCGACAAGATGGGCTCGGACTTCCGCGGCGACCCGGCGTCGGCGATGCTGGAAGTCCTCGATCCCGAGCAGCATTCGAGCTTCCGGGACCACTACCTGGATCTTCCGTTCGACCTCTCGAAGGTCCTGTTCATCTGCACCGCGAACACGCTGGACACGATCCGCGGCCCGCTTCTCGACCGGATGGACGTGATCCAGCTCTCCGGCTACACGCACGAGGAGAAGCTCGGGATCGCGAAGCGCTACCTCGTCCCGAAGCAGCTGAAAGCGCACGGGTTGAAGCGCACGCAGCTCTCGATCCCCGACCGCGTTGTCCGGCTCGTGATCACCGAGTACACGCGCGAGGCCGGCGTACGCAATCTGGAGCGTCAGATCGCAACGCTGTGCCGCAAGGCCGCGACGCTCGTCGCGACGGGACACAAGGAGAAGCTCAAGGTCGACGCAGAGCGGGTGCGGGAATGGCTCGGGCCGCGCCACTTCTCGGGCGACGTGCGCAAGCGGACGGCCGACCCGGGGGTCGCAACCGGCCTCGCGTACACCGCGGTCGGCGGGGACGTGCTCTTCATCGAAGCGACCGCCTACCCCGGCAAGGGGAAGCTCACCATCACCGGGCAGCTCGGCGAGGTGATGCAGGAGTCCGCGCAGGCGGCGCTCTCGTGGGTGCGCTCGCACACCGAGGAGCTCGGCCTGACCGCGGAGTGGTTCGCCGAGCACGACGTCCACATTCACGTGCCCGCCGGAGCAGTGCCGAAGGACGGCCCGTCGGCCGGAGTGACGATGGCCACGGCGCTCGCGTCGCTCGTCCGTGGCATCCCGGTTGCCGACGACGTCGGGATGACGGGCGAGATCACGCTGACGGGGCAGGTCTTGCCGATCGGGGGCGTGCGCGAGAAGGTCCTCGCCGCCCAGCGGGCAGGCCTGAAGCGGGTGATCCTTCCGCTCGAGAACGTGCACGACCTCGACGACCTCCCGGCCGAGACACGGCGAGAGCTCGAGTTCGTCCTCGTCGATCACGTCGAGGAGGTTCTCGACGAGGCCTTCAGCCCCAAGGGACGGGCGCGGCGGACACGGCATACCCTGCTCGAGCGACAGGCCGCGGCTTCCGCACGCTGACGCTGTTTGCAAGGATCACTGAACGGCAAGAATCAACCGCCGACCACAAGTACCCGAAAGGAAGGGCCGAATGGCCAAGACCAAGGACAGGCTCTACGACACCGCCGACACGATGCGGCCGTACGTCGACCGGGCGATGCACGACGACGCGCTCCACGACAACATCAAGGAAGCGTTCATCGCCGCCCGGGACGTCTACTCCGAGCTGCTCGGAAACCGCAACCTCACGGGAACCGCAATGCGCGCGGCGACCGACAAGGACATCCAGGACAACCTGAAGAAGGCGGTCGAGGAGCTCCGCACGGCCGCGAACCGGATCCAGGGCAAGGAGGACCACAGCGGCCGCAACACGATGCTGCTGCTGGTCGGCATCACCCTCGGGATTCTGTTCAACCCGATGACCGGGCCGCAGACCCGCGAGTGGCTGATGCAGAAGATCACCGGCGAGAGCACCGACGACTACTCGTACACGCCGCCGCCTTCGGAGCCGGCAGCGTAAGCAGGGTCTAGCCGGATCGGATCAGGGCGCCGTCGCCTTCGGCTGAGACCGGAGCGACGAGCGCCCGCTCGAGCGATCCAGGCTCGAGGCCGCTCGCGCTCGAGATGTCCGTCGAGCCGAGCAGCAGTGCCCCTGGCCTCGGCGCAGTCGCGGTCGGCGGCACCGGCGGCGCCCAGCCACGGCCGGCGGCAAAGGAGACGTCTTCGAGCCGTCGCCAGGCGCTGAGATACGGGAAGGAGTTGACCACGCCGTCGTAGCCCATCGGCAGCAATCCGACGGGGTGGATCTCGAAGTGCAAGTGGTACGGGGTGCTCTGCGCGTCCCCGGTGTTGCCGAGGAAGCCGATCACTGCGCCGGCGCGGACCTCCCGGCCGTCCACGGCGAGCGGTGAGAACGCCGAGAGATGCGCGTAGTAGAACTGGTTCCCCTGACGATCGCGCAGCCACAAGCGGAACCCGCCGCGGTCGTTCCAGCCGACGGAGAAGATGGTGCCGTCGGCGACGGCGAGGAGCGGCGCGCCGAGCGGGGCGAAGATGTCCTCGCCGTGGTGCCAGCCGACGCCGGCGCGAGGCGCGCCGAACGTGTCCGTGAACGACGACGGGCCGTAGACGGGGAAGACGTAGCCGTCCGGCGAGAGCGGAGCGGAGACATCGGTCGGCGGTAGCTTGAAGACCGAGCCCGGCAGGTCGGTTTCCGGCTCCGGCGGCTTCGGCAGCGGCTTCTTCTTCTTCGGCGGCACGCCCGCCGGTCGCCCGGGCTTCGAGGGCTTGGCCTGCTTGGCCGGCGGCGAGGTCGCGGTGGAGGTGACAACGGGAGTCGCCGACGACGCCTCGGCATGGCCGATGAGAATGTCCGTGCCGGCCGGAAGCCCGCCGTGATCTGCGAGCAGCACCACACGGAGTGCCGTCACGACCGCGCGAGCGTTGCGCGTGTCATCTGCGACCGGCGCCTCGGCCGCCAGCTCCAGGGTGATCGCGTAGCCCCAGTCGCCGAGCGGAAAGCGCTGATTCGGCGCCGGCGTCACTCCCTGACCCAGGAGGACGAGGTTCGTCACGGCAGATCCGACCGCGTCCGCTGCGGTCGTCGATGCCTTCGCCCTGCCGGCCACACTCTCGGCGGTGATCTCGCCGTTGAAGAGCGAGATCCCGAGAACGTCGCTGACGCCTTGCGCCGTCGTGCCCTCCGCGTACGCGCTGGACGAGAGGGCGCCGGTCTTGATCGCGGACCCGTCCGCGGGGTACATGAACGTGTCCCCGGTTGCAGTCGTCACCTCACTCGGCGCCGTTGTGCCGCCTGCGCTCGCCGCGGGCTGGCCGGGAATGCTCACCTGCACCGCGAAGGCGCCGGCCGAGACGACGGGCGCGTTCGCCGTCGTGCCCGTGCTCGCCCCGATCGAGGCCAGACAGCAGGCGAGGAGGAAGAGCGCGAGGACCCGGAGAGCGCACGCCCCCATTATCCGGATATCCCGGGACGGTGTGCGCTTGGACTTACGTCTCGAGCTTCCGGGCGAACTCGCGAAAACGTGCGCGGGCATCCTCATCCGGCCCGAGCGGCTCGTCGTCGCCGTAGCGCGGGTCGGCCGCGATCTCCTCGGCGACCGCCCGCACCTCCTTGGCGATCGCAGCCCGGTTGGCGGGATCGCGAAGGAGGAGCTCGACCCAGGTCTCCGTGCCGTCGTAGGGCGGCAGGTCGCTCTCGACGAGCAGCTCGCCGAGCTTCATGCCCGCTCTGATGTAGGCGAAGGTCTTGAAGGCGAGGATCCGCCTGGGCGAGCCCACGAGACGCTCGATCTCGGGGTCGTCGGCCTGAATCTGCGAAACGATGCTGCCGATCGGCTCGTCGACGAGCGGCAGCCAGATCTCGTCGTGCTCGGCCATGGCAGTCAAGGATACGGGGCTGGCCGCCTTGCACGCCATGCGAGTTGTGCGGCGACGGCCAGGAGGAAGAGGGCGAAGAGCAGCCGCAGCGTGTCCTCCGGCAGCGCCGTGGCGATCTGGACGCCGACGGCTGCTCCGGCGATCGAGGAGATTCCGAGCGCCAGCGCTGTCCGCCAGCGAACGTTTCCGTAGCGCCGCTGGCGCCAGGTTCCCGCTGCGACCGTCGGCAGGATCGCGAGCAGCGAGGTCGCCTCCGCGCCGAGCTGGGAGAGCCCGAGCGCGACGAGCGTCGGGACGAACAGGATCCCGCCGCCGACGCCGAAGAACCCGGCGAGCACGCCTGCTGTGAAGCCGAGCAGGACGGCAAGCATGACGGTGGTAGCGCTCATTCGACGAGCAGCCAGATCGCAATCATCGCCAGCAGGACCGCGAACGCGAGCGTCAGCGCCCGCCCGGAGACGCGCTGCTGGACGGCTGTCCCCGCGACCGCGCCCACTGCAGCGGGAAGCCCGACGAGCGCTGCATGCCCGACGTGGACGTGCCCCTCGAAGGCGTAGAGGATCGTGCCTGCGAGAGCGGTGATCCCGATCGCTGCGAGCGACGTTCCTGTCGCGAGGCGACCCTCGAACCCCAGGAGGAGGATCAGCAGCGGCACGATCACGATGCCGCCGCCGACGCCGAAGAGGGCGCTGAAGAGGCCGGCGACGAGGCCGATGGCGATGAGCTTCAGCGGCACCGCTCGTATCCTAGGGCGGTGACCGACGACTCCTTCCTCGCTCGCATCGCGGAAGACCCGGAGCGGACGGCCATCCTCCTCGACGTCGACGGGGTGCTGGCACCGATCGTCGACGTTCCTGCCGACTCGTCCGTGCCGGAGGAGACGCGGGTCGAGCTTCGGCGGCTGAACGACCGCTACGCGCTCGTGGCCTGCATCAGCGGGCGTTCAGGTGCCGACGCGCGCCGGGTCGTCGGCCTCGACGAGCTGGTCTACGTCGGCGAGCACGGGCTGGAGCTGGCACCGGAGGCCGCGGCCTGGAGCGACCGGCTCCAGAGCTTCACGACGACGATCGACTGGGAGGACGTCGAGCGCAAGCCGCTGACGGTGACCTTTCACTACCGTCGCGCCGAGGACGAGGCAGAGGCGCTGAAGATGCTCGAGGCGGTCGCGACGCGAGCGCGCCACGAGGGGCTCGTTGCACGCTTCGGCCGAAAGGTGCTCGAGCTGCGGCCGCCCATCGACGTCCACAAGGGCACGGCCGTTGCTCACCTCCTCGGCGAGCGCGGTCTCCGGCGGGCGCTGTACGCGGGCGACGACTCGACCGATCTGGACGCCTTCAATGCCCTGCAGACGCTCGAGCTCGGCGTCAGAGTCGCCGTCGCCTCTCCGGAAGGGCCGGCGGAGCTGCGCGAGGCCGCCGACGTCGTGGTCGACGGGCCGCCGGCGATGCTCGAGCTGCTGCGCTCCCTCTAGCGCGCCAGCGCCTGCTCGGTCTCCGCGTCGAACAGGTGCAGCTTGTCCGGCGGGATCCTGAACGTCGCCTGCTCGCCCGTCGCGACGCGCTGCTCGATGTCGAGCTTGGCGAGGAGCGGCGTGTCCCTGAGCCGCAGGTGGACGAGCTGCTCGTCGCCGAGGTATTCGACGACCTCGACCAGGGCGTCGAAACGTGCGCCGTCGGCTTTGCCGTTCGCCGGCTCGACGTGCTCCGGCCGGAAGCCGGCGAGCATCCCGGTGGTGCCGGCGCCCTCGATCAGTCCCGCCGGCACAAGATTCATCGAGGGTGAGCCGATGAAGCGGGCCACGAAGACGTTCTTCGGCCGCGTGTAGAGCTCTTCCGGCGATCCGATCTGCTGCAGCACGCCCAGCTTCATCACGGCGATCCGGTCGCCCATCGTCATCGCCTCGACCTGATCGTGGGTGACATAGATCGTCGTCGTCGACAGGCGGCGCTGAAGCTTCAGGATCTCCGCCCGCGTCTGGACGCGCAGCGCCGCGTCGAGGTTGGAGAGCGGTTCGTCCATCAGGAAGGCGGCCGGCTCGCGCACGATGGCGCGGCCGAGCGCGACACGCTGGCGCTGGCCGCCGGAGAGCTGCTTCGGCTTGCGCTTGATCAGCTCGCTCAGGTCGAGGATCTCGGCGGCGTTCGTCACCCGCCGGTCGATCTCGGCCTTGTCGACCTTCGTGTTGCGCAGCCCGAACGCCAGGTTGTCGTACACGGTCATGTGCGGGTAGAGCGCGTAGGACTGGAACACCATCGCCAGGTCGCGCGCGCCGGGAGCGAGGTTGTTGACGACACGATCGCCGATCAGGACGCGGCCGCTCGTGACCTCCTCGAGGCCGGCGAGCATCCGCAGCGCCGTGCTCTTGCCGCAGCCGGACGGGCCGACCAGGACGAGGAACTCGCCGTCCGCGATCTCGAGTGAGAGGTTGGCGACGACGAGGTTGGCGTCGAAGCGCTTGGACACGTCATCGAAGGTGACGCTTGCCATCAGAGCGAGCCCTCCTCGAGTTGGGGCGGCAGCGCGAAGCGCGCGGCCGCGACGAACGAGTACGCAACGGTCACGGTGAGCAGTGGCAGCACGGCCGCGGCGGCGCCGAGTGCGTTGATCAGCAGCAGCGCGAGCGCGAGCCCCAGCGACGCGGCCGGCCGCCGGACGAGTGCCGTGCCCGCGTCCGCGAGCAGCCGGCGCAGCGGGCGATCCCGTTCGGCGACGGCGAGCGGCCAGAGCACGAGCTGGAGCACGAGGAAGAACGCGAGGAGGTACGCGACGACGAAAGCGAGCGGCCACGTGAGCGCGCCGGACGAGCCGTACAGGCGCACCGCCATGATCCCGGCGAGCACGACGACACCGGCCAGCGCTCCCAGCTGGAGCCCACGCAGCCAGTGCAGCCGCACACCCTCGACTGCGGTCGCAAGTCGAAGCTCCCCGTCCCGAACGAGGCACACGGCGCAGTGCATCAGCGCGGCGACGAGCGGGCCGACGCCGATGCCGAGCACGAGCGCGATCGGGCGCGTAGCTCGCCAGCCAAAGCACTGCGAGCACGACCGCAGCGAGCGCGCTGTTCAGGACCACGAGCCGCCACGACTGCTCGTACATGTCCCGCAGCGCGCTGCGCAGGGCTCCTTTGACGGTCATCCCTTGACCCCGCTCGCGACGACGCCGGCGACGAAGTACCGCTGGAAGAAGAGGAAGATGACGACGATCGGGAGAATCGCGATCACGCTCGCGGCCATCAGCTGCGGCCAGAGTGTCTGGTACTGGAAGCTGAACTGGGCGATCCCGAGCTGGACGGTGTAGTGGTCCGGATTGCCGAAGCCGAGCAGGATCAGCGGCCAGAAGAACTCGTTCCAGATGCCCTGGAAGGTGAGAATCGTGATCGCAGCCAGCGCCGGCCCGGTCAGGGGAAGCATCACCTTCCAGAACGTCTTGAAGTGCCCCGCGTTGTCGAGCTTCGCGGCTTCCTCGAAATCCCTGGGGATCGTCAGGAAGTACTGGCGCATGAAGAAGAGATTCGTCGCCAGCACGAGCTTGATCAGCATGTAGCCCTCGAACGAGCCGACCAGCCCCCAGCCGCTGAGCATGACGAACACGGGCACGAGCCGCAGCTGGTCGGGGATCATCAGCGTCGCCAGCACGAGCATGAAGAGGACCTCGCGGCCCGGGAACCTCAGGCGCGCGAAGGCGTAGCCGCCGATCGAGCAAAGGATGAGATTTGCCAGCGTGATCGTCGCGGCGAGGAAGAAGCTGTTGGCCGCGTAGCGCAGGAAGTCGAACTCGGTCAGGACCTCGCGGTAGGCCCGCAGGCTCGGATTGTTCGGCAGCAGGTCGAACCCGGTCGTCTCCGGCAGGGTCTTGAGCGAGGTCGAGATCGTCCACAGGAAGGGGACGAAGAAGAGCGCCGAAATCGCCAACAGGATCGCGTAGGTCAGAACGCGGCGCCAGCGCTCTCCCGGCGTGCGCGCCGGAATGGGGCGGTCGACTTCCTCGATCCGAGCGACGTCGATCGCCATCAGGCGGTCTCCGCCTTGCCGAAGAGCAGGCGCTGGATCAGCGTCAGCGTGAAGATCAGCACGAAGAGCGCGATCCCCATCGCAGCCGCGTAGCCGAACCGCACGTCACGGATCGCCGTCCGGTAGAGGTACAGCACGACGGTGAGGGTCGAGTAGTTCGGCCCGCCTGAGCCGTTCGAGACCAGGAAGGCCTGGTCGAACACCTGGAGCGCCCCGATCACCGCGACGACCGAGACGAAGAAGTGGCCCGGCTTCAGGAGCGGGAA
Organism: uncultured Gaiellaceae bacterium; assembly: GCA_963847255.1. Lineage (GTDB taxonomy): Bacteria > Actinomycetota > Thermoleophilia > Gaiellales > Gaiellaceae > Gaiellasilicea. Next base: position 47,703 of record CAWJYW010000026.1, on the reverse strand, counting down.
GGTGATCTTCCAGAACGTCCGCCACGTCTTGGCGCCGTCCATCGCAGCCGCCTCGTAGACGTCGGTCGGGATCGCCTGCAGAGCGGCGAGGTAGAACAGCATCATCGTCCCGGACGTCGTCCACACGTTCAGGCCGGCAATCGACCAGAGTGCCGTGTCGGAGTCGCCGAACCACGAGCGATCGCCGCCGATCACCGCGTTCAGCAGCCCGTCGGCGGAGAGGATGTAGATCGCGATCGCCGTGATCGCCGCCGAGGACGCGAGCGAGGGGAAGTAGAAGGCGGAGCGGAAGAACGACCTGCCCCGGATGCCCGCGTTGACGATGACCGCAAGCGAGAGCGCCAACGCCATCTCGAGTGGGACGACGACTGCCGTGTACATGAGGGTGTTCTTGATCGCCCGCCAGAAGATCTCGTCGTGCCACAACTCGCGGTAGTTCTCCCAGCCGAGCGTCTCGATCTTCCCGAAGACGCCCCAGTCGTAGCGGCTGATGTAGAGCGAGTACAGGAGCGGGTAGATGAAGAACGTGAGGAAGACGGCCATCGGCACCGCGATGAACGCGTAACCGACGAGCGCCTCACGGAGGCGGGCGCTACTGAGTGTGTTCTGCTGTCGTTTCGCCGTCGCCGCCACTCCGCCTCGCCTCAGCGTGTCGGGGAAGATTCTCCTCCTCCCCCGCGCGGCAAACGCGCGGAGGAGGAGGACGGAACGAACGGCCTAGAGGGCGTCGTTCGCCGTTGTCTCGATCTTCTTCAGCATGCCGGGGACGGTCTGCTTCCCCTCCAGCACGGCGGTGAGCTCGTTGTTCGCGACGTCCATCACCTTCGTGAACGCCGGCGCGAACTGCCACGGGCGAGCTGCCGGAGCAGCGGCGATGAACGAGGCGCGGCCCGCCACGGGCTTGACGTCGCTCCGCGAGGGCAGCGCGAGGCCCTTCGAGGTCCAGGTCTTCATGCCCGGCTGGCCGACGAGGTAGCGGATCAGCTGCCACGCGGCCGGCTTGTTCTTCGAGTCGCGCGCCATCGAGTAGGAGACGGTGAAGGCGAGGTTGCCGTCCTGCTTGCCCCGCACCATCCTGTTGTTCGTGAACGCGACGTTCGGGAACGTCTCGCCCATGAACGGCACGAGCCAGTTGCCCTCGAAGACGATCGCGGCCTTCTCCTTGCCGAGCGCCTCTCCGCACCAGCCGACGCCGAGCTGCGCGGGCGTCCCGGCGACGCCGCTCTTGATCAGGCCGACGTAGAAGTTGACGGCCTGGGCGACCGCCGGAGTGTTGACGGTCGACTTCGTCTTCGCCGCGTTCAGGAACGTGCCGCCGTTCTGGTAGACGAACGCCAGCAGGCGGTCCCAGCTCGGCGACAGGCAGATCGCCCGCCCACCCGGAACCTTCAGCTTCTTGGCTGCCGCGCTGAGCTGCGCCCACGTCTGTGGGATCTGCACGTTCGAGTTCTTGAACAGCCGGTTGTTGGTCTGCATCGCGAGCGGTGACCAGTCCTTCGGGAAGCCGTACAGCTTCTTGTCCGGTCCCTTGAAGCCGTTGAGCAGCGACGGGAAGAACGCGGCCGTCTTGAGCTTGCTCTGGGCGACGAAGGGGTCGAGCGGCTCGAGCACGCGCTGCTTGATCCAGTCGGGCGCCACGTTCGAATCGACGTAGAACACGTCCGGCGGAGTTCGCGCGGCGAACTGGGCGAGCATCGCCGCCGGGTAGTCACCGGAGACGGGGGCGTACTCGACCTTGATCGTCGGGAACGTCTTCTCGAACCCTCGAATCACCTGTCTCAACAGCTTCGTCTCCGTGGGTGAGGACGCCCAGCCGGAGAGCTTGACCGTCCCGGATGCCTGCGTGGCGGCAGGTGCCGCCGTCTTCCCCTCGGTCGTGCTGGCGCCGATGCCGGCCAGCACGAAAAGACCCGTGCAAACCGCGACGGCGAGTAGGCGGTAGCGCTTCATGTCCCCCTCCTGGTGAAAAGTTGCAATCTGTGGAACCGGTTCCATAGATTACCCGCCGCGGAGTAAAACAACCCTTTCGAGGAAATGCAAACCCGCAGCGCGAGCCGCCGCGCAGCCGCGGGACAGGGGGTATTCTCGCGCGCCGTGCCGAAGACGATTCTCGCCGGGTCGACGTTCTGCATCGCCGACGAGCGCGGCGACATCGACGTCCCTCCCGCCGGGCTCTTCGCCCATGACACGCGTTTCCTGTCGCGCTTCGTCCTGCTCGTCAACGGCGCCCGGCCCGAGCTCCTGACGGGACGGCGTGGCGACCCCCACGCGGCCTCCTACTTCAGCCGCAACCCGCTCGCAGGCGGGCTCGAGCACGATGAGCTGGAGATCGTTCGCAGGCGCAGGATCTCGGTCGGGCTCGAGGAGCAGCTCATCGTGCGCAACCTCGGAGCCCGCCAGGTCGAGCTGGATGTCGAGCTGGAGCTCGCAGCGGACTTCGCGGACATCTTCGCCGTCAAGGCGCACGACTTCAGCCTCGGCGACGCGGTCGACATGGCTCCGCTCCCCGGCCCGGCCCCGGCCGATTACGACTCCGACGCGCACGAGCTGCGCTTCGCCGACACGGCTTCGGACCTCGTCACCGTGGTCACCTTCTCGCAGCCCGGCCGGCGCACCGAACGCGGCCTCGGCTTTCTCGTCTCCCTTGCTCCGCACGCCGAGTGGGAGCTCGACCTTCAGTTCGCGCCGGGACTGACCGCCGCGGAGGCCGAGGCGGCCGTCGTGGCGCTGCCGGCCGAGGGGCGGCGCGTCGAGGCGTCGCTGAGCGCCTGGCGGCGGACGGTGCCGAAGCTCACGACGGGCGTGGCTGTGCTGCAGCGCTCGTACGACCGGGCGATCGACGATCTCGCCGCGCTACGGCTGCGGGCCAGCGACAACGGGGAGCTGATCGCCGCCGGGCTGCCGTGGTTCATGACCGTCTTCGGACGCGACACGATCATCGCGAGCCTGCAGACGCTCCTGCTCGGACAGGACCTCGCGCGCACCGCGCTGCGCGAGCTCGCGCGGCTGCAGGCGACCGAGGACGACCCCTCGATCGACGCCGAGCCGGGCAAGATCGTGCACGAGCTCCGGTCCGGCAAGGGAGCGAGCGCCTTCTTCGCCCGCTACTACGGCACCGTCGACGCGACACCGCTCTTCCTCATCCTGCTCTCCGAGGTCTGGCGCTGGACCCACGATGACGCGTTCGCGCGCGAGCTGCGCGAGCCCGCTCTGCTCGCGCTCGCGTGGATCGACGACTGGGGAGACTCGGACGGCGACGGCTTCGTCGAGTACGAGCGCCGCGTCGCGCACGGACTGGAGAACCAGACCTGGAAGGACTCGCACGACTCGCAGCTCTTCCACGACGGCACACAGGCGCGCGGGGCGATCGCAGCCGCGGAGGTCCAGGGCTACGTGTACGACGCGAAGCGGCGGCTGGCCGAGCTGGCGCGCGACGTCGTGGGGGGACGAGGCACTGGCCGACCGGCTCGAGCGTGACGCGGCCGAGCTGCGACAGCGTTTCGACGAGGCGTTCTGGTGCGAGCGTCCGGGCGGGTGGACGTATGCGCTCGCGCTCGACGGCGAGAAGCGCCCGTTGAACTCACTGACCTCCAACATCGGGCACCTGCTCTGGAGCGGGATCGTGCCCGAGGAGCGCGTCGACGCACTCGTGCAGCAGCTCTTCGGGCCAACGCTCTGGTCCGGCTGGGGCGTCCGGACGATGGCCTCCGACGACGCCGGCTACAACCCGCTCGCCTACCACGACGGCACCGTCTGGCCCCACGACAACTCGCTCATCGCGTGGGGGCTCGCGCGCTACGGGAGGCAGGAGGAGGCACGTCGGATCATGTGGTCGATGTTCGAGGCGGCGTCGTTCTTCGACTTCCAGCTGCCGGAGGTGTTCGCCGGCTTCTCGCGCGCCGACGCCCCACATCCGATCGTCTACCCGACCGCGTCCAAGCCGCAGGCCTGGGCGGCCGGAACGATCGTCCTCCTCCTGCGGCTCCTCGTCGGGATCGAGCCCGACGCAGCCAACCGGCGTCTCGTCTCGACGGCCACCGGCGAGCTGCCGGACTGGCTCGACACCCTCCGGCTCGAGAGCATCCCTGCACTGGGGACGACCTGGACGGCCGTCGTGGAGGACGGTGCCGTGCTGGTCTCGGAGGACTAGGCGGCTGCGGGCGGAGCCGTCGTCCGACGGACGACGAGGTCGAGCGGCAGCTTCTCCGAACGACCGACGAGTGACTCGCCGGCGAGCGCCTGAAGCAACAGCTCGGCCCCGCGGCGGCCGCTCTCGAACAGCGGCTGGCGAACGGTCGTGAGCCCCGCGTAGGAGGCGGCCTCGACATCGTCGAAGCCGACGACGGAGAGCTCGTCCGGAATACGCACGCCCAGTGCCTGCGCCGCCTCGAGCACGCCGAGCGCCTGCGTATCGGACGCGGCGAAGATCGCGGTCGGCGGCTCTGGTAGACGCAGCAGCTCCTCCCCGATGCTCTGCGCGACCTGGCGACTCTGCGTCCCTTCGCGCACGTACTCGGGTCGGACCGGCACGCCGGCGCTCGGTCAGCGCCTGGACGTAGCCCTCGGTCCGGTCTCGACTCGAGTGGAAACGGAACCGGTCCGGCGGCTTGTCTCCGATGAACGCGATGCGCCGGTGGCCGAGCTCGAGCAGGTGGCGGGTGGCGAGCTCGCCGCCGACGACATCGTCGGAGAGGACGGTCGGCAGAACGGGATGAGGCGCATCGACGAGGACGCAGGGAATCTGCGCTGCCTCGAGGCGCACGAGCTCGACATCGGGCGGGACGAGCGAGACCACGAGCAGCCCGTCGGCCCGGTCGCCGCGGCCGAACGTGTCGAACGCGCGACGCTGGCGGTCGGGCGACTCGACGTCGAACAGCGCCAGGTCGTAAGGCGACGCCTCGAGCCCGGAGACGATTCCACGCAGGCGCTCGACTGCCGACGGGTTCGTGAAGAACGGGACGACGACGCCGATCACGAAGGTGCAGCGAAGCGAGAGGTTCCGCGCGACCGAGCTCGGCCGGTAGTCCAGCTCCCGGATCGCGGCGAGGACGCGCTCGCGGGTCGGATCGGCGACATTCGGGTGCCCGTTGAACACCCGGGAGACGGTCGCCACGCCGACGCCGGCGTGGGCGGCGACATCGGCGATCGTCGGCGGGCCCAGGCGCTCGCGTGGGTCGCTCCCACTCATCGCCTTGAAACCGCTTTCAGCCGCATCGCACCAGCCTTGCACTGCAAGTCGGCGTTGTCAAACCGGGGCGGGAGCAGCGATTCGCTCCCGCCCCGGCCTGCAGGTTCTAGGCGGCTCCCTCGAGTGCCGGCGAGGCGCACGATCTCCTCCTGCCGGATCAGCACGAGCGCGGCGACCACGCCCACGAGCGCGATCCCGGCGCCGACCCAGAAGGCCAGCTGGAAGCCCGAGGTCAGCGCCTGCGGCACCGCCGTGCCGGCCGCGACCTCGTTCTCGGTGCGCGAGATCGCGATCGTCGAGAGCAGCGCGATCCCGACCGCGCCGCCGATCTGCTGCGAGGTGTTGATCAGCCCGGACGCGATGCCCGCCTCGGCCTGCTGGACGCCGGCGAGCGCCGCGATCGAGATCGGCACGAAGCAGAGCGCCATCCCGAGCGCGATGATCAGGAAGCCCGGCAGGAGATTCGTGGCGTACGTCCCGTCGACCGAGACCTGCGTGAACAGGAGCATGCCGACCGCGAGGATCGCCATGCCGCCGGCGATCAGCGGCCGGACGCCGACCCTGCTCACGAGCATCGCCGCGACGTTCGCCCAGATGATCGACGTGCCCGCGACCGCGAGGTACGCGACGCCGGTCTTCATCGCCGAGTACCCGAGCACCTGCTGCATGTACAGCGTCAGCATCAGGAACATCGAGAAGAGCGCCGTGCCGAGGATGAAGCCGGCGACGTTCGCGCCGAGCACGGTCTTCGTGCGCAGGATGCCGAACCGCATCAGCGGCTCGGCGACGCGGTGCTCCCAGAGCGACGAAGCCGACGAGCAGCAGCGCCGAGACGACGAAGACGCCGATCGTGCGAGCGGAGCTCCAACCCCAGTCGTGTGCCCTGGGTGATTGCGAGCACGAGCGTCGTCAGACCGGCGGTGACGAGGACGCGCCGAGCGCATCGAACGTCTTGACGCGCGTGTCCTTGCTCTCGCCGAGCAGGACGGGAGCGAGTGCCGAGCGCCACGAGCGCCGACCGGGATGTTGACGAAGAAGATCCACTCCCACGACAGCGCAGTCGGTGAGGACGCCGCCGAGCAGCACGCCCGCGGCGGCGCCGAAGCCGCCGACGGCGCCCCAGACGCCGAGTGCGATGTTCCGCTCCCGGCCTTCGGCGAAGGTCGTCATCAGGATCGCGAGCGCGGCCGGCGAGATCGTGGCGGCGCCGAGGCCCTGCAGGGCGCGGGCGCCGATCAGCGATGCCTCGGACCAGGCGAGCCCGCAGAGGAGAGAGCCGATCGCGAACATGACCAGGCCGACCATGAAGATGCGGCGGCGGCCAAGCAGGTCGGCCGTCCGGCCGCCGAGCAGCAGAAAGCCGCCGAAGACGAGCGCGTACGCGCTGATCACCCACTGCAGGTTCTGCTGCGAGAAATCGAGATCGGTCTGGATCGAGGGTAGAGCGACGTTCACGATCGCGATGTCGAGCACGACCATGAACTGGACCGCGCCGAGGAGCGCCAGTCCGAACCATTTCAATCGCGGAGATGCGACCATTGCAGTATCCTTTCGCAGGGTGATGCTTGTCTATCTGCAGGATATACTTGCAAATCGCAAGTCGATCCTGGAGAATGGAATAGTGGCTTACGATGAAGCGCTACGACCAGTACTGCCCGATCGCCTGCTCGCTCGGCCTCGTCGGCGAGCGCTGGACGCTGCTCGTCGTGCGCGAGCTGATGCACGGGCCGAAGCGCTACACCGACCTCGTCGACGGCCTGCACGGCATCGGGACGAACATCCTCGCCGCCCGGCTGAAGGAGCTCGAGGCGGCCGGGCTGGTCGAGAGGCGGAAGCTGCCGCCGCCGGCGGCGTCGACCGTCTACGAGCTGACGCCGACCGGCCAGCAGCTCCGCCCCGTCCTGCACGAGCTGGCGCGCTTCGGCGCGCGGCTGATGGGCCCGCCCCCGCTCGACGCGCTCGATCCGGGCTGGCTCGTCGACGCGCTCGACCTGGCGCTGTCGCCGATCTCGCCGACCGGGCGGCTCGCGTTCCGCATCGGCGACGAGGAGGCCTCGCTGGTCGACGGCGTCGCGCGCCCGGGGCTCGTCGACGATCCCGACGTCTTCGTCGAGAGCGACGCGATCGGCTTCTACCACCTCGTCGTCAACCGCCAGACCGACGGGGTGCGGATCGAGGGCGACTTCGAGGTGCTCGAGCGGCTGATCGACGCCTTCGGGCCGAAGCCGGCTACACCCGAGCCGCTTCTCGCCTGATCACGTCCCAGGCGAGACGCACGTCGTCCTCCGTCGTGCGCGCGTTGCCGATCGCCAGCCGCAGCGTGTAGCGACCGTTCAGCTTCGTGTGCGAGATGAAGATCTCGCCGGTCGCGTTGACGCGCTCGAGCAACGCCTCGTTCTCCTCGTCCGATCCGTCGCGGCGGAAGCAGACGAGCGAGAACGGACGCGGCGCCATCAGCTCCCAGCCGGGCTCCTCGCGCACCCAGTCCTCGAAGACCGCGGCGAGGCGGATCGCCTCGCGGATCCGCTCCTGCAGCCCCTCGCGGCCGTAGCAGCGCAGCACCGCCCAGAGCTTGAACGCCCGGAACTGGCGGCCGAGTGCCGGGCTGTACTCGGAGAAGCTCGCCACGTCCTCGCTCACCCGCAGGAACTCCGGGACGAGGCTGAAGGCTGCACGCACATCATCCGGCCGCCGGGTCCAGAACGCCGAGCAGCCCATCGGCGTGAGCAGCCACTTGTGCGGGTTGACGACGATCGAGTCGGCCCGCTCCCAGCCGGCGAACGCGTCGCGCAGCTCGGGACAGACAGCCGCCGAGCCGGCGTACGCGGCGTCGACGTGCAGCCAGATGCCCTCCCGCTCGCAGGCGTCGGCGATCACGTCGACGGGGTCGACGGAGCTCGTCGACGTCGTTCCGAGCGTCGCCACGACGGCGCAGGCACCGGTGAGATCGAGCAACTCGGGGCGCAAGCGGAAAGCCTCGTCGGCCGGTGTCGCACGAGCCTCCAGCTCGAGCAGCCGGCACGCCTTGTCGACGGACGAGTGCGCGTGCTCCGAGCAGACGACGACGCGCGCGCCGGGCTTGGCCAGACGCGCGGCGGCGAGCGCCACCATCGTTCCGGTCGAGGCGGTGTCCTCGAGGTGGCCGTGCAAGCCCTCGGGCAGGCCGAGGAGCTGCGCGAGCCAGTCCAGCGTCACCTCCTCGAGCTCCTGCAGCGCCGGTGAGGTGCGCCAGAGGATCCCGACCTGGTTCAGCCCCGCGACCAGGAGCTCGGCCAGGATCCCGGGCTCGGAGCCGGTGTTGGCGAAGTAGGCGAAGAACCGCGGGCTCTGCCAGTGCGTCACGGCGGGCAGCAGCAGCTCGTCGAGGTCCCGAAGCACGGCCGCGAACGGCTCGGCGCGCTCCGGCGGCGACCGGGGCAGCCGCTCGCGCAGCTCGCCGGGCGCAACCTGAGCGAGCACCGGAAACTCGCGCAGCCGCTCGAGATACGACGCCACCCAGTCGACCGCAGCAGCGCCGTCGTCGCGGAAGGTCACTTGCGCAGCTTCTCGATCGCCTTCCACGGCCGCGTGTTGACGATCTGCTCCTTCGTCAGCCACGCCCGGCGAGCCTGCGCCACACCGAGATCGACGTAGCGAAGCGCCTTCGCCGAGTGTGCATCGCTGGAGATCACGAGCTTCAGTCCGGCCTCGCCCGCGAGCCGGGCGTTGGCGTCGCGGAGGTCGAGCCGGTCCGGCTGCGAGTTGATCTCCAGGAAGGTGCCCGTCGCGAGGGCGGCCTCGACGAGCTTCTCGACCTCGATCCCGGACGGGGAGCGCACGCCGATTCTGCGGCTGGTCGGGTGGCCGATGCAGTCGACGTGCGGGTTCTGCATCGCGGAGACGACGCGGCCGGTCGGATCGTTGTCGAAGCTCGCGTGCACGGACGCCATCACCCAGTCCAGCGGCGCGAGCAGGTCGTCGTCGACGTCGACCTCGCCGTTGGTGCGGATGTTCACCTCGATCCCCTTCAGGATCCGGAACGGCGCCAGCTTCGCGTTCAGCGCGTCGATCTCTTCCCACTGGTGCTGAAGCCGGCCGTCGCGGAGCCGGTGCGAGTGGTCGCAGAGGGCCAGGTACTCGTGGCCGAGCTCCTGGGCGGTAGCCGCCATTTCGGCGATCGTCGCCTTGCCGTCCGACCACGTCGAGTGGCAGTGCAGGTCACCGCGGAGATCGGAGCGCTCGACGAGCTTCGGCAGGGTGCCCTTCTTCGCTGCGTCGAGCTCGCCGCTGTTCTCCCGCAGCTCGGGCGGGATGTAGGCGTAGCCGAGATGCGCGTACAGCTCGTCCTCGTCGGCGGCCGTGAACTCCTCGCCGGTCTCGGTCGTCGTGACGGAGTACTCGGAGACGGAGAAGCCGCGGCGGACGGCGTCCTCCCGCAGCGCAACGTTGTGCTCCTTCGAGCCCGTGAAGTGCTGGAGCAGGTTGCCGTACGACTCCGGCGGCACGACGCGAAGGTCGAGCCGGAAGCCCTCGTTCGTGATCACGGTCGCCTTCGTATCCCCCTTCGCCACGACGTCGGCGACGTTCTTGCGGGTCGTGAAGTAGTCGATCAGCGCCGGCGCGTCCGTCGAGGTCGCGATCACGTCGAGATCGCGGAACGTCTCGCGCCGTCGCCGCGCCGAGCCGGCCTCCGAGACCTTGACGGCGGCCGGGTGCGCCCGCAGCTCCTCGACGAGCTCGAGCAGCACGGGTAGCCCGCTGCCGAGCAGCCGCCTCGATTCACGAGGGTCCTTGGGTTCCTCCCCCAGCGCCTTGAGAATCTTCTCCTCGCTCTTCGCGCCGAGCCCGGCCAGCGAGCGCAGCCGTTCCTGCTCGGCCGCCTCCTTCAGCTCGGCGAGCGTCGTCACGCCGAGCTCCTTCCAGATCCGCCGCGCCGTCTTGGGACCGAGGCCGGGCAGCCGCATGAACTTGACGACCTCCTCCGGCACGAGCTTCTTGCGCTTGGTCAACGCCTCCATCTCGCCGAGCTCGACGATCTGGACGATCTTGTCCTCGATCGTCTTGCCGATCCCGGAGAGGCTCTTGGCCTTCCCCTCGAGCGCCAGCTGCGCGACCGGCCCGCCCGTCTCCCGGATCCGCGTGGCCGCGCGGCGGTACGCGAGCACCCGGAAGGAGTCCTCTCCCTCGAGCTCGCTCAGGTCGGCCAGCAGCTCCAGCTGGTCGGCAACCTCGTCGTTCCTCGGCAGGGTCGTAGCCACCGATAGCGATGATACGGAGGTGAGAGCATGTGTCTGCCTCCCCACCTACAACGAGCGCGAGAACATCGAGCCGATGCTGCGCGAGCTCGGCCGGGTTCTCGGCCCGGAGGACCGCGTGCTCGTGATCGACGACAACTCGCCCGACGGGACGGGTGCGCGCGCCGACGAGCTCGCGCAGGAGCTGGACTACGTCGACGTGCTCCACCGCGAGCGGAAGGAAGGGCTCGGACCGGCGTATCTCGCCGGGTTCCGCCGTGCGCTCGACGCGGGCGCGGAGCTCGTGATCGAGATGGACTGCGACTTCTCGCACGACCCCAACGACGTCCCGCGGCTGCTCGAGGCTGCCGAGTCAGCCGACGTCGTGCTCGGCTCGCGCTACGTTCCCGGCGGCGGCGTCGAGAACTGGAATGCGGCGCGGCGCTTCATCTCGGCGGGCGGCTCGCTCTATGCGCGGATCATCCTCGGCGTGCCCGTCCGCGACCTCACCGGCGGCTTCAAGTGCATCCGGCGGGCCGTGCTCGAGGCGACCGACCTGGACGCGATCCACTCGCGGGGCTACGCGTTCCAGATCGAGCTGACCTACCGCGCGCTGCGCAAGGGCTTCCGGGTGAAGGAGATTCCGATCCGCTTCGTCGACCGCCAGGTCGGCGGCTCCAAGATGTCGCGGACGATCGTGCTCGAGGCGATCTGGAAGGTGCCGCTGATCCGCCTGGCCGCACTCGGAGGACGGCTGTGAGAGAGGTGACGGACGCCACCTTCGAGGCCGAGGTGCTGACCGCGGGCGGGCGGACGATCGTCGACTTCTGGGCGCCCTGGTGCAAGCCGTGCGATGCGATCGCACCCGTGCTCGAGGCGATCGCCGCCGAGCACGGGCTCGGGCTCGTCCGGCTGAACATCGACGAGCACCTCGGCGTGCCTTCGCGCTACGGCGTGCTCTCGCTTCCGACCGTGATCCTGTTCGAGGACGGCGAGCCGCTGTCGACCGTCGTCGGTGCGCGGCCGCGTTCGCACTACGAGCGCTCGTGGGCGGCCTGGCTCAGCCCGTCCTGAAGTGCTCGTAGCCGGGCAGGTCGTACGGCTCGCCGTCGCGCAGGAGCAGGACGCCCTCTCCTTCCTCACAGCGGCCGATCACCGGGAAGCCGAGTGACAGCGCCTCGCTCGGGACCGCCGCGAGCAGCTCGAAGTCCTCGCCGAAGCCGAGATCCTCGAGCGCGCCGTGGCGCGGCACGGCGTCGAGGTCGATGACGACACGGCAGCCGGAGCGCCGGGCGAGGTGGCCGGCGTCGACCGCGATCCCGTCGGAGATGTCGAGCATCGCCGTCGCGACGGCACCCAGTCGCATGCCCTCGAGCGTCCGCACCGGCGGCCGCACGAAACGGCGCTCGCGGAACGCGACAGCCGCCTCGCCGAGCGGGCCGGTGACGACGATCACGTCTCCGGGCCTGGCGCCGCTCCGGCCGGGAACGCGCTGGGAGCGGCCGACAGCAGTCACGCTCACGATGGTCTGACCCGCGCCGGTCGTGTCGCCGCCGCGTACCGGCACGCCTGCTTCGGTCAGGCCCTCGTAGAGCTCGACCACCTGCTCGACGTCGGTGTCCCCTCTCAGGGCCAGCGTGACGAACAGCGCCTCGGGCCGGGCAGCGGAAGCCGAGAGATCGCTGATGTTCACGGCCGCCGCGCGGAAGCCGAGCTCGTGCCAGGAGATGCGGTCGAGCAGGAAGTGGACGCCTTCGACGAGCGCGTCCTGGGTGAGGACGAGCCCGCCGGGAAACTCGGCCGCGTCGTGCTCGGTGCCGACGATCAGCCCGCGTGCCTCCAGCTCGCGCAGGAGACCGAGCTCGCCGGCGTCAGAGAGCTTCATCGAGAGCCGCCCGGAGGGCTTCGATCTCGGCCACGGCGCGAATGACGGCAACGCCTGCGGCTCCGGCCCGGATGCACTCGGCCGCGTTCGACGCGTCGATGCCGCCGATCGCCACGACCGGGATCGAGACGGAGAGACAGATGTCGCGCAGCCCGTCCAGCCCGATCGGCGAGGCCGCGTCGGGCTTCGAAGGCGTCTCCCAGATCGGGCCCGCACCGATGTAGGTCGCACCCGCGAACTCGGCGAGCGCGGCCTCCCGTCGTTTCGTCGCCGAGATCCCGAGCATGATCCCCGCCTCGCGCGCCCGCTCGATCCCCGCGTCGCCCTGACCGAGGTGCACGCCACACCTCAGCTCGAGCGCGGCGTCGACGTCGTCGTTGACCACGAGCTCCAGATCGAGGTCGCCGAGCGCCCGGCCGAGCGCGACGACTTCCTCGGTGGGCGCCCCCTTCAGCCGCAGCTGGATCACGGTCGCCCCGCCGGCCGCAGCCCGCCGACCGGTCTCCTCGTCCGCCACGAGCGCGTGCAGCCTCACGCGCGAAATCCTTGTGTTTCAGAAACACAAAGTCCACTCGAACCCCTCGAACCCGCATGTTTCCGTGGGGCGAAGACGTGCTTGTGTTTCAGAAACACAAAGTCTCATCCCACGCTCCACCTTGGCTCGTTCGGACAGGGTGGCGGGGTCGAGCGCGGCGAGGGCGTCGTAGAGGTTCACGTGGAAGCTGCCCGGGCCCTTCGCTTCGACGGCGGCGTCCTCCCCGGCGACGCCGAACGCGACGAGCGCCTCGACCGCCGCCTCGAAGCGATCGTCCTTGCCCGCGAGGAAGCAGCCGGTGATCGCCGTCGACATGCAGCCGGTCCCGGTGATCGACGCGAGCAGCGGGTGGCCGTTCGCCACCGCCGCCGACCGTTCGCCGTCGGAGATGTGATCGACCGGCCCCGTGACGGACGCGACCAGACCGAGCGTGCGCGCTGCCTCTCGTGCCAGCTCGGCCGAGTCTCCGGCAGCTCCGACGGACTCGACCCCTCGCACCTCGGCCTCGACCCCGACCAGCGTCGCGACCTCTCCCGCGTTGCCGCGAAGGACGGCAACGTCGACAGCGGCGAGGATCCGCTGCGCCGTGGCGGTGCGGTAGGCCGTCGCGCCGACCCCGACCGGATCGAGCACGACGGGAACGCCCTTCTCGTTCGCCGCCGTCCCGGCCAGCAGCATCGCCTCGATCCAGTGCTCGGAGAGGGTGCCGATGTTGAGCACGAGCGCACCGGCGAGACCGACCATCTCGCGCACCTCGTCCTTCGCGTGGGCCATCACGGGCAGCGCCCCGAGGGCGAGGATCGCGTTCGCCGTCTCGTTCATCACGACGTAGTTGGTGATGTTGTGGACGAGCGGCTTGCGCTCGCGAATCACACCCAGGGTCGTGCCGGGGTCAACCGTCATGCTCTTCCTTTCACGTTGAGGACGTCGACCGGGCCCTCGCCCGCGCCGATCTCGACGAGGCCGTGCCGGACTGCGGCCGAGGCGGCCTCGGATGCGCCTCGCGCCGCGTCTTCGAGGGAGAGCCCGCGCGCGAGCAGCGCCGCGAGAGTGGCCGAGTGCGTGCAGCCGGCACCGTGCGTCGCCGGGACGTCGTAGCGCTCGACCGGCAGCTCGAGGTGCGTCTCGCCGTCGAAGAGGTGGTCGACGGCGCGCTCTCCGTGACCACCGGTGACGAGTGCCGCGGCGGCACCGAGGTCGACGAGACGCTCCGCGAGCTCACGCCGCGTCGCGCCGTGCATCCCGGTCAGCGTCTCGGCCTCGGGGAGATTCGGGGTGACCACGGTTGCCAGCGGGAAGAGGCGGCCGATCAGCGTCTCGACGGCATCGTCCTGCAGCAGCTGCGCGCCGGAGCTTGCGATCAGCACCGGGTCGACGACGAGCGGAACCGGATGTCGTTCGAGGAACTCGGCAACCGTCTCGATGATCGTGCGCGAGAAGAGCATCCCCGTCTTCGCGGCATCCACGCCGATGTCGGCGAAGACCGCGTCGAGCTGCGCGCGGATGAAGTCGGGCGGGAGCTCGTGGACCGCGGTGACCGCGGTCGTGTTCTGGGCCGTCAGGGCGACCAGCGCGGACATCCCGTGTGCGCCTGCTGCGGCGAAAGCCTTCAGGTCGGCCTGAATGCCTGCGCCGCCGCCCGAGTCGGACGTTGCAATCGTCAACACACGTGGAACGCTCACTCAACTCCCTTCGCCGGTCCTAACCGGATCAGGTTCGACGGGTGTGATCTCAGCCCGATGGGCACCCCGGTAGGTCGAAGGCTAGCGTAGGGCTTGTGAGTGTCGTCGCGTCTTCCTGGCTCGAGCTCCTCGAGGGAGCAGAGCTCGCGCACCTCTCGGTCGAGCCGCCGAAGGCCGGCCGGACCGAGCAGTTCCCGGACGACCTCGACCCGCGCGTCGCCTCGGCTCTCGTCGCCCAGGGGATCACCGGGCTCTACACGCATCAGGCCGAGACCTGGGAGGCCCTCCGTGCCGGCGGCAACGCGATCGTGACGACGAGCACCGCGAGCGGGAAGAGCCTTGCCTTCAACCTGCCCGTTCTCGACCTGCTCGCCCGCGAGCCGAAGAGCCGCGCGCTGTACCTCTACCCGACGAAGGCGCTCGCGCAGGACCAGGCGCGCGCGCTCGGCGAGTTCGGCGTGAAGGGCATCAAGCCGGCGATCTACGACGGGGACACCGAGACGGAGCGCCGCTGGCAGATCCGGAAGTGGGCGAACGTGGTCCTGACCAACCCGGACATGCTCCACGTGGGCGTCCTCCCGCACCACGACCGCTGGGGCGACGTGCTCGCGAACCTCCGCTACGTGGTCGTCGACGAGGCGCACGTCTACCGCGGCGTGTTCGGGTCGCACGTCGCCAACGTGCTCCGGCGGCTCCGCCGGCTCGCCCGCGCATACGACTCCGAGCCCCAGTTCGTCCTGGCCTCGGCGACGATCGCGAACGCATCCCAGCTGGCCGAGTCGCTGCTCGGCGAGCCGGCGACGGTGATCGACAGCGACGCGGCCCCGCGGACCGAGCGGACGATCGCGCTCTGGAACCCGGAGCTGATCGACGCGGAGCTCGGTGTCCGCGCAAGCTCGCTCGGCGACGCCTCGCGCCTGCTGGCGACCTTCGTCGAGCGCGACCTGCGCACGATCTGCTTCGCCAAGAGCCGTAAGGCCGTCGAGCTCATCCACCGCTTCGCCTCCGAACGCGTCGAGCCGAAGACCGCTGCCAGGCTCGCCCCCTACCGCGCCGGCTACACGCCGTCGCAGCGGCGCGAGATCGAGCAGCGCCTGATGTCCGGCGAGCTGCTCGGCGTCACCGCCACCGACGCGCTCGAGCTCGGAATCGACATCGGCAGCCTCGACTGCGCGATCTCGGTCGGCTTCCCGGGCACCGTGTCGTCGCTCCGGCAGCAGTGGGGCCGGGCCGGTCGCCGCAGTCCCGGCCTCGCGGTTCTCGTCGCGAGCGAAGACGCGCTCGACCAGTACTTCATGCGCGAGCCCGAGACGCTGCTCGGCCGGACGGTCGAGGCGGCGATCCTCGACCACGCGAACCCGCGGGTGCTGGACGGCCATGTCCTCTCAGCGGCGTTCGAAGGCCCGATCGACGAGGCGGATGCCCAGACGCTCGGCCCGGAGGCGCTCGAGCGTGCCGCGTCGCTGCCGGAGCTGAAGCTGACGGACGCGGGCTGGGTATGGGCGGGTAAGGACTATCCGGCGGCGCGCGTCCTCCTGCGCTCCGGCGAGATCGACTCGTTCACCGTGGTGGACGCCGAGACGGGGACGGTGCTCGGCATCGTCGAGCGCTCCCGCGCCTACTCGACGATCCACGACGGGGCCGTCTACCTCCACCTCGGCGAGCAGTACCTCGTGAAGCGCCTCGACGTCGACGCGCGCACGGCTCTCGTCAGCCGCGCCAACGTCGACTGGTACACGCAGGCGAAGAAGGAGACCCAGACCTCGATCGTCGAGCCGCTGCGCTCGGAGAGCCGGCTCGGCCTCGAGCTCTTCTTCGGCCGCGTCTCGGTGACCGAGCGCGTGGTCGCCTACCAGCGCAAGTCGATCAGCGGCGGCGACACGCTCGAGACAATCCCGCTCGACCTGCCGGAGACGAGCTTCGAGACCGAGGCGGTCTGGTTCTCACCCACGCCCGTCCAGCTCAGCGAGCTCGAGGAGATGCCGAAGCTCCTGTCGTCGCTCCATGCCGCCGAGCACTCCCTGATCGCGCTCCTGCCGCTCTGGGCGATGTGCGACCGCTGGGACATCGGCGGCCTCTCGACCAACATCCACCACCAGACCGGGCTGCCGACGATCTTCGTCTACGACGGGCACGCCGGCGGCGTCGGGATCACCGAGCGCGGCTTCGAGCGCTTCGAAGGCTGGGTCGAGGACACGGCCAAGATGCTCTCCGGCTGCCCGTGCGCGGTCGGCTGCCCCTCCTGCGTCCAGAGCCCGAAGTGCGGCAACCTGAACGACTACCTCGACAAGGACGGAGCGCTGACGCTCTTGCGGCGGATGTCGATTTCGTGACGTGCGGTTCGTCTACATGGTGAAATCGACGTTCGAGAGGAGGAACGGATGCAGTATCTGGCACTGATCTACGGCGACGAGGCTCGCTGGGAGAACCTGTCGTCGGAGGACCGGGAGCGCGAGATGGGCGAGTACATGGCGCTCTCCGAAGCGGCTGTGACCAAGGGGGGCAACGAGCTCGACTCGGTGGCCACGGCGACCACCGTCCGCGTCCGCAACGACGAGACGCTCGTCACCGACGGCCCGTTCGTCGAGTCGAAGGAAGTCCTCGGCGGCTACTACGTCTTCGAGTGCGAGTCGATCGACGAGGCGTGCACCTGGGCGGCGAAGATCCCGGCCGCCAAGCACGGGGCGATCGAGGTGCGGCCGGTCGCACGTCGACGGAGGTGAGGCAGCATGAAGTACGCAGCCATCCTCACCAGCAACGCCGACGACATCGACACCTGGGAGAAGATGAGCCCCGAGGAGGCAGCGACCGCGCGGGCGGAGGAGGTCCCGAAGTGGGAGGCGCTCTTCAACGAGCTCGGCCCGACCGGCAAGCTCGGCTTCGGCGCCGAGCTCGACAGCCCGAAGACCGCGAAGACCGTGCGCGTCCGCGACGGCGAGACGATCGTCACCGACGGGCCGTTCGCCGAGACCAAGGAGCAGATCGGCGGTGTCATGGTGCTCGACGCCGACGACCTCGACGAGGCGATCTCGATCGCAGCCCGGATTCCGGTCGCCTTCCGCGCGTCGGTCGAGCTGAGGCCCGTGATCGAGCATTGACGGACATTGGCGCGGTCTTCGAGGAGGAATGGGGCCGTGCCGTCGCCATACTCACCCGCGTCCTCGGCGATCTCGACCGCGCCGAGGACGCGGTGCAGGACGCCTTCACGACCGCGCATCGAGCGCTGGCCCCGTGACGGAACGCCGGCGAACCCGGGCGCCTGGGTCATCACCACCGCTCGGAACCGGGCGATCGACCGGCTCCGCCGTGAGCAGTCGTTCGCCCGCAAGGCCGAGCTGCTCGCACGCCTGGAGTCGCTCCCGGCCGAGGAGGACGACGTGAGCTCGATCCCCGACGACCGGCTCGCGCTCGTCTTCACGTGCTGTCACCCCGCGCTCGGAGCCGAGGCGCGGGTGGCGCTGACTCTGCGCGAGGTCGCCGGCTTGACGACGACGGAGATCGCGAGGGCGTTCCTCGTCGCCGAGCCGGCGATGGCGCAACGGCTGGTGCGCGCGAAGCGCAAGGTCCGCGACGCCGGCATCCCCTTCCGGGTGCCACCGGATCACGTGCTGCCCGAGCGCCTCCGCTCGGTGCTCGCCGTGCTCTACCTCGTCTTCAACGAGGGCTATTCCGCGACCGGGGGCGAGGAGCCCGTGCGCGCGTCGCTCTGCGACGATGCGATCCGGCTCGGGAAGCTCCTCGCGGTGCTGATGCCGGACGAGCCCGAGGCGCTCGGCCTCCTCTCGCTGATGCTGCTGCACGACGCCAGGCGCGAGGCGCGCACCGCACCCGACGGCTCGATCGTCCTGCTCCAGGATCAGGACCGCTCTCGCTGGAGCCCCGACCGGATCGCCGAGGGCACCCGCGTGCTCGAGCGCGCCCTCTCCCACCGCCAACCGGGCAGCTACCAGCTGCAGGCCGCAATCGCGGCGCTGCACGTCGAGGAGGGCGAGACGGACTGGCCGCAGATCGCTGCGCTCTACGACGAGCTCGCCCGGCTCGAGCCGACGCCGATCGTCGAGCTGAACCGCGCTGTGGCCGTCGCCATGGCCCACGGGCCGGAGTTCGGCCTCGAGCTCGTGGAGCGGATCGACCTGCCGGAATACCACCTGCTTCACGCCGCGCGCGCCGACTTCCTGCGCCGGCTCGATCGGCGCCCCGAAGCCGCCGCCGCCTACCGCGAAGCGCTGTCGCTCGAGATGAACGCCGCCGATCGGTCCTTCCTTGAGCGGCGGCTCAGCGAGGTGTTAGCGTCGTGACATGTATCGCGCACACCTACCGCAGCTCGACGGCGGCCTCTTCATCACCGACGGCGGCCTCGAGACGACGCTCATCTTCCACCGCGGCCTCGAGCTGCCCGCCTTCGCCGCATTCCCGCTGCTGAAGGACGACGAGGGCACCGAGCAGCTCCGGCGCTACTACGAGCCCTACGCGAGCCTCGCCCGCGAACGCGGCGTCGGCCTCATCCTCGACAGCCCGACGTGGCGAGCGAACCCGGACTGGGCCGCGGAGATCGGCTATTCGCTCGACGAGCTCGACTCCTTCAACCGCAAGGCGATCGCGCTGATGGAGGAGATCCGAGAGGAGTACGCGTCCGAGTACCCGATCGTGATCAGCGGCAACATCGGGCCGCAGAGTGACGGCTACAGCCCGGAGACGACGCTCACCCCCGACGAGGCGCAGCGCTACCACTCGACGCAGATCGCGACCTTCGCCGACACCGCGGCCGACATGGTCACCGTCCTCACGATGACGTACGCAGAGGAGGCGATCGGGGTCACCCGCGCCGCGGTCGAGAACGGGCTGCCGGTCGTGATCTCGTTCACGGTCGAGACGGATGGAAGGCTTCCGAACGGGCAGGAGCTCGGCGAGGCGATCCAGCAGGTGGACGAGGAGACGAGCTCGGGCCCTGCGTACTACATGATCAACTGCGCTCACCCGACGCACTTCGAGGATGTGCTCGAGCCGGGGGCGCCGTGGATCGACCGGATCCGCGGTCTCCGTGCGAACGCCTCCACGAAGAGCCATGCCGAGCTCGACGAGGCGACCGAGCTCGACGCCGGCGATCCGGACGACCTCGCCGAGCGGCACGCCGCGCTGCGGGACAGGCTGCCGCGGGTGAACGTCCTCGGCGGCTGCTGCGGGACCGATCAGCGGCACGTCACCTCGATCTGCACCGCCTGGCTCGCCGAAGAATCCGTCCGAAGCTAGAGAATCAGCACATGAGGGTTTCGGCGAAGGTGGACTACGCGCTGCGCGCGCTTGCGGAGCTCGCCGCGGCGCGAGCCGGGACAGCCGGTGAAGGGCGAGCAGCTCGCGAGCACGCAGGAGATCCCGCTCAACTTCCTCGAGAACATCCTGCTCGAGCTCCGCCGCTCGGAGCTCGTCGCCAGCCGGCGCGGTGCCGACGGCGGCTACTGGCTCGGCCGGCCCGCCGCGGAGATCAGCCTCGCCGACGTCGTCCGCGCCGTCGAGGGCCCGATCGCCAGCATCCGCGGCAGCCGGCCGGAGGACGTGACCTACACGGGCGCGGCGACGGCGCTCCAGGACGTCTGGATCGAGCTGCGCGCGAGCATGCGCGGGGTGCTCGAGGAGACCTCGCTCGCGGATCTCGTCGAGAGGTCTAGATCGTCTCGCTGAAGACCCGCTCGTGCTGCGGGCGGAGGTAGACGATCTGGTTCTCCTCCAGCTCGAGCTCCTCGCAGCGGTCTCTCGTCACCTGCGCCCAGAGCCTTCTCGCCGTCGGCACGGGTGAGCTCGATCCGCACCTCGAAGCCGAGATGGACGATCCGCTCGATCATCGCCTCGTCGGCGCCGTCGGAGGGGTAGGACAGGAGCTCGAGGTCGTGTGGCCGCACCCAGGTGTCGCCGACGCGGTTGACCGGGCCCGATGAAGCTCATCACGAACTCGGACTCGGGATTCTCGTAGAGGTCGCGCGGGCCGCCGACCTGCTCGATCACGCCCTTGTTCATCACGGCGATGCGGTCGGCGACCTGCATCGCCTCCTCCTGATCGTGCGTGACGAAGACGGTGGTCACGTGCACCTCCTCGTGCAGGCGGCGCAGCCACTCGCGCAGCTCCGAGCGGACGCGCGCGTCGAGCGCACCGAACGGCTCGTCGAGCAGCAGCACCTTCGGCTCGACCGCGAGCGCGCGGGCGAGCGCCATCCGCTGCCGCTGGCCGCCGGAGAGCTGCGCCGGGTAGCGGTGGGCGAACGGCTTCAGCTGCACGAGCTCGAGCAGCTCGGCGACGCGATCCTTGATCTCGGCCTTCGGCCGCTTGCGGATCGTCAGCCCGAACGCGACGTTGTCGTACACCGTCATGTGCTTGAACGCCGCGTAGTGCTGGAAGACGAAGCCGACGCCGCGCTTCTGAGGCGCGAGCCCCGTCGCGTCGTCGCCGAAGATGACGACCTCGCCCTCGTCGGGCTGCTCGAGCCCTGCGATCACGCGCAGCAACGTGGACTTGCCGCTTCCGCTCGGGCCGAGGAGCGCGGTCAGCGAGCCTGTCTCCACCTCGAGCGAGACGTTCTCGAGCGCGGCGAAGTCGTTGAAGCGCTTCGAGACACCCTTGACGACGATGGACACTAGACGGCCTCCTCCTTGGGTCTGATCACGGTCATCGCGACGAGCACGAGCACGGCGAGCGAGGCGAGCACGATCGAGATCGCATAGGCGCCGGCGAGGTCGAGCGACTGGTAGCGCTCCTCGACGCGCAGCGTGGCGGTCTCCGTCTCGCCCTGGAGACGACCGGAGACGACGGCGACGGCGCCGAACTCGCCGAGGCAGCGCGCGGTCGTGAGGATGACGCCGTAGATGACGGCCCAGCGGATCGCGGGCAGCGTGATGCGGCGAAACGTCTGCCAGGACGAGGCGCCGAGCGTGCGCGCAGCCTGCTCCTGCTCGTCGCCGATCTCGCGCAGCGTCGGGATGACCTCGCGCGCGACGAACGGCAGCGAGACGAAGATCGTCGCGATCACCATCGACGGGAGCGCGAAGAGCACCTGAACGCCATGGTCGGTGAGCCAACCGCCGAACCAGCCGTCGTTCCCGTAGAGCAGGTACAGCGAGAGCCCGACGACGACGGGCGAGAGCGCGAGCGGCAGGTCGACGAAGGCGTTCACGATCCCCTTGCCCGGGAACTTCCGCCGCACGATCGAGAGCGCGCAGGCGATGCCGAAGACCGTGTTCGCGGGCACGGCGATCGCCGTGATGATCAGCGTCAGCTTGAAGGCGTTGATCGTCTCAGGCGACGAGAGCGCCGCCCACGCGGCGTCGAAGCCGTTCTCGAACGTCCGGTAGAAGACGATCGCGAGCGGGCCGAGCAGGATCGCGGCGAGATAGAAGAAGGCGATGCCGCGGAACCCGAAGCGGCGGAGTGCGTTAGCCACGGTCGTGCCTCGTCGCGTAGTGGCGGATCACGCCGATGGCGAGCAGCAGCACGAAGGAGATGACCAGCAGCACGACCGCGACGGCTGCGGCGCCGGTCTGGTCGCCGCTCTCGATCCGGCTGAAGATGAAGACGGACGAGACCTGGGTCTTGTAGGGCAGGTTCCCGGTGATGATCACGAGGGAGCCGAACTCGCCGACGGCCTTCGCGAACGCGAGCGCGACGCCGGAGAGGATCCCGGGGAGGATGTTCGGAAGGATCACGCGCCTGAAGGTCTGCAGCTCGGTGGCGCCGAGCGACTTGGCTGCCTGCTCCATCTCCTGGTCGAGCTCGAGCAGCACGGGCTGCACCGTGCGGACGACGAAGGGGAGCGTGACGAAGAGCATCGCCAGGACGATCGACGCGGTCGTGAAGGCGACGTTGATCCCGACCGGCGATTGCGGGCCGTAGAGCGCGAGCAAGGTCAGCCCGGCGACGATCGTCGGCAGCGCGAAGGGGAGGTCGATGACCGCATTCACGAGCGCCTTCCCGCGGAACGAGTCGCGGACGAGCACCCAGGCCGTGATCGTGCCGAGGACGGCGTTGATCAGAGCGACCGCGATCGAGGTCCAAAGGGTCAGCTTCAGCGCCGCGACCGCCTCCGGGCTCGAGACGACCTCCCAGAACGACCGCGCGCCTTCGTTCGTCGACTCGAAGATGAGCGCGGCGATCGGCAGAGCGACGATCAGCGACAGATAGGTGGTCGTCAAGCCGAGAGTGAGGGCCGTCGAGGCCCTCTCTCCCTGCATCCGAATCGGTCTGGACGATGCGCTTGCCGCAGAGCTCATGAATAGGGAAAGCTAATTGAAGGCATAAGAGCCGTCAATCTAGCTGACCCGTGGTAACGCTCAGCCGGTGACACCTCCGACCTGCCTCTCGATCCGCGCCATGATCCCGCTGCGCGGGTCGAAGAAGCGCGTTCTGCACCTTGTCCCAGCCACCGAGCCCGAGCTGGTCGATCGTGAACTGGCCCGGCCGCGCCGGGAACTTCGACGTGAACTGCTTCGCGACCGCCTTGTTGACCGGCCGGTAGCCCTCCTCGGCGAAGATCTTCTGGGCGTCGGGCGTGCGGAGGAAGCGCAGGAACGCGTTCGCCTCCTGCTTGTGCTCGCTGGTCTTCACGACCGCGATCGGGTTCTCGATCAGGATCGTCGAGCGCGGGATCACGAACGGCGAGCCCTGGCCGCGGGAGCGGGCGAAGAGCGCCTCGTTCTCGTAGGCCAGCAGGACGTCGCCGCGGCCGGCGTTGAACGTCTGCAGCGAGTCGCGGGCGCTCTTGTCCTGCGAGACGACGTTCTTGAACAGCTTGAGCAGGTAGTCCTGCGCCTGCTTGTCGGTCTTCCCGAGCTTGCGCTGCGCGCCGTAGGCGGCCATCACGTTCCAGCGGGCGCCGCCCGAGGTGAACGGATTCGGCGTCACGACCTGCACGCCCGGGCGGATCAGGTCGTTCCAGCCCTTGATCTTCTTCGGGTTCCCCTCCCGGACGACGAAGACGACGAGCGAGTTGGTGACCATGCCCTTGTACGACTGCTTGTCCCACTTGGCGTCGACCAGGCCGGCGGCGACGAGCTCGTCGACGTCCGGACCGAGGGACAGCGCGACGATGTCGGCCTTCAGGCCGGCCTTGACCGCACGCGCCTGGTCGCCGGAGGCGGCGTAGGACTGGCTGAAGCTGACGCCGTCCCCGCCCGGCGTCTTCTGGAACGCGGGGATCAGCTTGTTGTAGGCCTCGCGCGGCGTGGAGTAGGCGACGAGCGAGAGCCTGACGTCCTTCGTCGACGCCCCGGCCACGGAGGCCGCAACGGCCGTGGCGAGAACGACGAGCAGTGCGATGGATCTACGGCGCATCTGTGCTCCTCTTCGAGTTTGTCTACTGACTAGGTTGTAGTTTGGATTTCTAATGACAGGAATAAGGTTTGTCAATTCCGAACCGACGCCTGACGCACGCTGCGTGGTAGGAATCGCTCGATGACGGCGATCACGAGAGGCGCGCGGCGGAGTGCTGGTCGCAGGAGGCGGCTTCGCCGGCGGCTACGTCGCGCGGCTCCTCGGCAGGCGCGGCGCGACGATCGTCAGCCCGGAGAACTTCATGCTCTACACGCCGCTGCTCCCCGAGGCCGCGTCGGGGACGCTCGAGCCGCGGCACGTCGTCGTGCCGCTACGGCAGATGTGCCCGCACGCCGAGATGCTGCTCGGTCGCGTGACCGCGATCGACGCGGAGCAGCGAACCGCGCACGTCGAGACGCCGGAGGCGGGCTCGTTCGAGATCGCGTGGGACAACCTGGTGCTGGCGCTCGGCGCGGTCGCCCGGACGCTTCCGGTCCCCGGCCTCGCCGAGCACGCGGTCGGGTTCAAGGATCTCGCGGACGCGATCAATCTCCGAAACCACGTCCTGCGACGAGCTCGAGGGTGCCGATGCCGAGCTCGATCCCGCGCGACGCGAGGCGCACCTGTCGTTCGTCTTCGTCGGTGCCGGCTACGCGGGGGTCGAAGCGCTCGCCGAGCTCTCCGATCTCGTCGCCGACGCGCTGCGCTACTACCCGCGTCTACGCGAGGCGCGACAGCGCTGGGTGCTCGTCGACGCGGCGCCGAAGATCCTGCCCGAGATCCCGCCGAAACTGGGCGACTACGCGGCGCGCGAGCTCGCGCGGCGGGGCGTCGAGATCCACGTCTCGACGACGCTCGAGTCGCTCACCGACGAGCGAGGCCGTTCTGTCGAACGGCGACCGCATCCCGACGCACACGCTCGTCTGGACTGCCGGCGTGAAGGCAAATCCGACGCTCTCCGAGCTCGGCGTCCCACTCGACGAGCGCGGGCGCGTCCGCGTCGACCCGCTCCTGCAGGTCGAGGGACACGAACGGCGTGTGGGCGCTCGGCGACGGCGCGGCGGTGCCGAACCAGGCAACACCGGGCCGCGTCGACCCGCCGACCTGCCAGCACGCGCTCCGCCAGGCCCGCGTCTTGGCGAAGAACCTGGCCGGCGAGCCGCAGCCGTACGCGTATCGAATGCTCGGGCAGGTGGCGACGCTCGGCCGCTACAAGGGAATCGCGGACGTGATGGGAATACCTATCCGTGGCTTTCCCGGCTGGTTCGTCACCCGCAGCTATCACCTCTTCCAGCTGCCGCTCGTCAGGCGGAAGATCCGGGTCGTCGTCGACTGGACGACCTCACTCTTCTTCAAGCGCGACATCGCCGAGCTCTCCGGGCTCGGGCATCCGCACCGCCTGGAATGAGCTTGGACTTCGGCCGGTAACTCGCTATCTTCGAAGGCAGGCGACGAGGGGGACGCGCATGCGCATTCAATCCGTTGCTGCGGCCAGAGAGCTCGCGCGGTGAGCGCGGCTGAGAGCGACGCGCTCGTCGCCGCGCTGGCACGCGCGACCGTCGAGAAGGCCGCGCCGGAGGAGCTTCCCCTCTTCCGCGCGACGAGTGAGGCGTACTTCAAGGATCCGCAATCCCTCGAGCGGACCGGCGGCGGCAAGGACGAGATGCTCGGCTTCGGCGTCGACGCAGCGCTGGTGCTCATGACGCCGGTCGTGCTGCAGGTGGCGAAGGACGTGATCGGCTTTCTCGGCGAGCAGCTGCGCGAACGCGCGCGCGAGCAGGGCGAGGGAGCGATCGACCGGGTCATCGCCAGGCTCGTGAACCGAAACGGCGGCGAGGGTGAGGCAGAGCCCGTGGCCGAGCTCACCGACGAGCAGCTCGAGCAGGTGCGCGCGCTGGCGATCAAGAAGGGCCGGGCGCTCAAGCTCTCCGACGAGCGCGCCACGCTGCTCGCCGACTCCCTCGTCGGGAGCCTGGCGCTGGCATGAGCGCCGGGGCGGCCGCACCGGAGCGCCGTCCCCGCCTGAATCCGTTCGCCTTCCCCTCCGACACGGCGTTTCGGTTCGGGCTGCTCGTCACCGCGGTGATCGGGGCGAACCTCTACGTCTGGGAGTGGATCGCGACCGTGTTCGCGGACAAGCCGAGAGTTGTTGTCCGACGCGGTGGCTTGCCAGTCCGCTCCGAGCCTCGACAGCTCACGACGCCGAAGCCTATCCGCGTGCGTCGCACAGGTCTTTCGCTACCAGGTGTGGTGGATGCTCGGCGGAACCGGCGCCCTGCTGCTCGTGGCCGCCGCGATCATGCTCGGGCTCCCGCTCTGGATCACTCGCCGGCGACGCTTGCAGCCACTGACGCCCGAGGACGCGCCGGCGGCGCTCGACGCGGTCCGCGAGCTGGCGAGCGAGCAGGGGATCCCCGCGCCGCGACTTCTCTGGAACCCGCTCGATGCGTCGCCGGGCGGACTCGCTTTCGGCCACCCCGGCCGCTACTCGGTCGCGCTCGACGGGAGGCCTCCTCGTCAAGCAGGCGACCGACCCGCCCGGCCTTCCGCGCGATCCTCCGGCACGAGCTCGCCCACATTCGCAACCGCGATGTCGGCATCACGTACTTCACGATCGCGATCTGGTACGCGTTCCTGCTCGTCGCCGTCCTGCCGTTTGCGCTCACGCTGCTCGACGAGGGCGTCGGCTCGATCTTCAGCGTCACCTGGCGACTGCTCGTGCTCGCAGCGCTCGTCTACCTGACCCGCAACGCGGTCCTGCGCTCACGCGAGGTCTACGCCGACGTGCGCGCGTCCGTTTCCGACGGGCCGGATGGGGCGCTGCGGCGCGTGCTGGCCGAGCTGCCCCGACCGGCCGCGGGGTTGCTCGGGACGCGTGCGGCGCGTGCACCCCGACCCGAGTCGCCGGCTCGCGGCAGTCGACGACACCCGGCCGCTCTTCCCGCTCGGCGCCGTCGTCGCATTCGCAGCCGGCCTCTCCGGCAACGATCGCGTACGACAGCGTCGTCACGCTCCTGTCCTCGTTCATCACCGACCCGGTCGACATGCGCTTCGCGGCCGCACTGGCGTACGCGCCGCTCGTCGTGGGCGTCGTCGGCGTCGCGGTCTGGCGTGAGGCGTTCGCGGCCCTCGCCGACGGGCGCGAGCCCGCCTCGCCGTGGGTCGACGGCCTGGCGCTTGCCGCCGGTCTCCTGATCGGCCCTGAGCTCGCTCTGCAGCGGTTCGTCGCGCTCGAGAACACCCTGCTCCAGGACCTGACGAGCGTCGACGGACTCGTCGTGGGCGGCCGTGCTCGTCGGCGGGGTCACGCTCCTGCTCGCCTGGATCAGGACGAGCGCATCCTCGTGGCTCCGCGCGCTCGGCGGCCGGCGATCGCGCGCCTCGGAGACGCTCGGGCTCCTCGTCGCCGCCGGCGCGCTGACGCGTCTTCGTCGGCGTGTTCTACGCCGTGCGAGAGACTCGCGCGACACTCGCACTCTCACGCCTGGCGGCGGAGCAGCAGCACGCCGCGGTCGACGCGGAGGTGTGGACCGTCCCGCTCCGCGTCTGGCAGTACGTGATGGACGGCGAGCTGCTCGTCATCGTCCACAAGCCGTACTTCGTGCCCGTGCTCGCGCTGCTCGCCCTCTTCCCGCTCGCGGCTGTGCTCGTTCGGCGGCGGCCGACGGAGGCGCCCTGGGCGTTCCTCGATCCGGGCGGCAAGCTCCAGACACCGCCGCTGCGCATCCGTGCGTTCGAGCCGCTTCTGATCGGAGCCGCGGCCGGTCTCGTCTTCCTCGTCCTCGTCGCGGTGATCCGCCTCTCCGTCCACTACGGCGTCAGCGCCGAGACCCGGGCGACGGACGCCGCGATCCTCTCGTTCTTCGTCTCGATCGTGGCGCTCGCGATCCTCGTCCAGCTCGTCGCCGGCGCGGCGGGGGCCTGGCACGGCGGCCTCGTCGGCGCTCTCGGCGCGTCCTTCGTCGCCGGTTGCTTCGGCTGGCTCGGAGTGGTCGGCGGGCCGACGGCCGGTGGCTGCGTCGACCCGCTCTCGCTCAACCCGGGGCCGTGCGCCTGGACCGTGCCGGCCGACGTTCTCGTGGCACGTCTTCAAGCAGATGATCGCGCAGGGCGCGATCGCGGCGCTCGCAGCGGGGCTCGTCGTCGTGGGCGTCCAGGCGCTTCTGCACCGCCGCACGGCCGAGGAGCTGCACCCGGCTGCCGCCGGCTAGCGGAGCGAGTTCAGGGCTTCCGAGAGCGACTGCTTCGTCGTCAGCACGCCCTCGAAGAGATCCCCGTCACGCCCGACTCGCTCGAGCACCGCTTCCATCGTGAACGCGGCCGGATCGAGCGACTCGTTCACCTCGTCCCATCGCAGCGGCGTCGAGACGGGCGCGCCGGCCTTCGGGCGAACCGAGTACACCGACGCAATCGTCTTCCCCTCCCCGTTCTGATTCGAGTCGATCAGAACGCCGCGGCGCTTCGCCTTCGTCCACTCGGTCGTCGCGAGCCCGGGATGGGCGCGCGCGATCGCGCCGGCGATGATCTCCGAGAACTCGCGCGTCTGCGCGTAGGTGTGCCGCCGCGCGACCGGGACGAGGATGTGGATGCCCTCCGAGCCGCTCGTCTTCGGAAACGACTCGAGCCCGAGCAGGTCGAGCGTCTCCTTGATCAGGAGCGCGACCTGGATCGTCTCGGGGAAGCCGACGTCCGGAGACGGGTCGAGGTCGAACAGCACCCAGTCGGGCCGAGACGGCTTGTCGACCCGGGAGTACCAGGTGTTCATGTCGATGCAGCCCATGTTCACCACCCACAGCAGGGCCAGCTCGTCGTTCACGAGCGGGAAGTCGATCACGCGGCGCTGCGGTGGCTTGTCGCGCGTCGAGGCCTCGAACGGACGCGTCGGGATCCAGTCGGGCATGTGCTTCGGCGCGTCCTTCTGGAAGAAGAACTTCCCGTTCCACCCGTCCGGATAGCGCTTCATCGTGAACGGGCGGTCCTTCAGGTGCGGCAGGATCGCCGGCGCGACGTCCCGGTAGTACGCCAGCAGGTCGCCCTTGGTGATCCCCTCGTCCGGCCAGAACGGCTTGTCGAGGTTCGAGAGCTTGAGGACACGCTTGCCCCTCCTGATCTCCGGCTCGATCGACGGTCGCTCGCGTTGCACCTCCTCTGCCTCCTTGTCCTCGCGCAGGCCCTCGTACACCGGCGCCCGCAGCCGGCCGTCGTGCGTCCATTCGGCGAAGCGCACCTCGGCGACGAGCTCCGGCTCCACCCAGACGACGTCACCCCTGCGCACCTTTGGCATCTTCGGCACCTCCGCGAACGGAGAGTCGTCGCGCCGGAGCGGCTTCAAGCGTGAGAGCAGCCGCGCGATCTCGGCGTCGTCGAAGCCGGTGCCGACGTTCCCCGCCCAGCGCAGGACGCCGTTCTCGTAGACGCCGAGGACGAGCGCGCCGAACGCGTCAGAGCGGCGGCCCTGCCCCTTCGTGTACCCCGCGACCACGAGCTCCTGCCGGCCCTGGGTCTTCACCTTCAGCCAGTTCCGCGATCGCCTGCCGGGCTCGTAGCGCGAGTCGGCGCGCTTGGCCATGATCCCCTCGAAGCGCTGCTCCTGCGCCGCCTCGTAGAGCGCCTGGCCGTCGTCGAACGTGGCGGAGATCTGAATGCCGCGCTGACGCGTGTCGACGAGCTCCGCGAGCCGCTCGTGCCGCTCGGTCAGCGGCAGGTCGATCAGCGGCGTCCCCTCCACCTCGAGCAGATCGAACGCGACGTAGAGGTACGTCGTGCCTTCCTTGCCCTGCTGCATCGCCGAAAACGTCGCCCGGCCGTCCTCGCCGACGGCCACGACTTCTCCGTCGAGCACGCAGTCGGGCGTCCGGAGCGCGCGTTCGAGCGTGCGGACGACGGTCGGGAAGCGCTCGACGAACGACTTGTCGTTCCGGCTGCGCAGGTCGACGTTGCCGCCCCGGATCGTCGCGATCGCCCGGAAGCCGTCCCACTTCACCTCGAAGAGCCAGCCCTCGCCGGTCGGCACGTCCGCCGCGAGCGTCGCCAGCATCGGCCGGTACGTGCGCGGCTTCGGTGGCGTCGCTGCGTCCTCCTTCTTCCTGACGATCAGCCAGTTCTTCGGGTCGCCGCCGAGGTGCGCCGGTACGAGCGTCCAGAGCCCGTCCAGCCGCTCGCCCTTGAGGCGCACCGTGAGGCCGCCGTTCGGCTTCTCCTCGACGAGCTCGTACGTGCCGTGATCCCAGATCTCGACCGTCCCGGCGCCGTAGTTGCCGGCCGGGATCTCGCCTTCGAACGTGGCGTAGGTGAGCGGGTGATCCTCGACGTGGACCGCGAGGTGCTGCTGTCCGGGCTCCAGCGGAACACCCTTCGGCACCGCCCAGCTGGCAAGTGCTCCGTCTCGTTCGAGCCGGAAGTCGTAGTGCAGGCGCCGCGCGTCATGGCGCTGAATCACGAAGATCGGCTCCTTGCTCTTGCGCCGCTGTGCTGACTTACCCCGGGCGAAGGGCTCGGGCGTCTTGCCGCGCGACCGTTTCCGCTCGTAATCCTTCAGCGAGGCCACGTTCAGCTCTTATCCGGGCTGGCGCGTTTCAGACCGTCAAGGTCGGCATTTGCGGACCGCAAGACAGGTATGAGTAGGTTTCGCTTCATATTTGGAACAGGGGAAAAGCCTGTGGAAGCTGTGGAAAGCCTGATCGATCAGGCGAGCACGCCCATCGAACGGAACTTGGCACGCCGTTTCGCCCGCAGCTCGTCCTGGGGAATGTCTTCGAGCTCCTCGAGCGCGTCCGCGACCGCCGCGCCGAGCAGGCGAGCCGCCTCATCGGGGTTCTCCTGCGCTCCGCCGACCGGCTCCGGAATGATGCCGTCGATGACGCCGAGCTCGAAGCAGTGGGCGGCATCCGGCTTGAACGCAGCGGCGGCCTTGCGCTTCTCCCCCGCGTCCCGCCACAGGATCGCCGCACAGCCTTCCGGCGAGATCACCGAGTAGATCGCGTTCTCCTGCATCAAGACGCGGTCCGCGAGCGCGATCGCAACCGCCCCGCCCGAGCCGCCCTCGCCGATCACGCAGGCGACCGTCGGCACGCGAAGCCGCGCCATCCTGGCCTGCGAGCGGGCGATCGCGCCACCCTGGCCGTGCTGCTCCGCCGCGATCCCGGGATACGCGCCCGGTGTGTCGACGAGCGTCACGACCGGGAAGCGGTGGCGGTCGGCGAGCTCCATCACGCGCATCGCCTTCCGGTACCCCTCCGGGTAGGCCATCCCGAAGTTCCGCTTGGAGCGCTCCTTGATGTCGCGGCCCTTCTGATGGCCGATGAGCGCGATCGTGCGGCCCTCGAGCTTGCCGATTCCGGCGACGAGCGCGGCGTCGTCGGCGCGTCCCCGGTCGCCGTGCAGCTCGAACCAGTCCTCCAGGATCCTGTCGACGTAGTCGAGCGTGTACGGCCGGTCCTCGTGCCGGGCCAGCTCGACCTTGTTCCAGATCTCCTCGTCGGTCGGCTCGGCCTCGATCCGGTCGAGCTGGCGCTTCAGCCGCTCGAGCTCGCCCGAAAGGCGCGCGCCGCGCAAGAGATCGAGTCCGCCCAGCTTGCTCAACCGATCCCGGAGCCTGATCTCTGCATCACGGGCCACCCTACTCCTCTCCGAAGAGGCGGAGCAGCCGTGCAAGCGTGGGTCGCAACTCGGCGCGCGGCACGATCGCGTCGACGTGCCCAAAGCGGAGGTTCGATTCGGCGAGGCCGAAATCGTCGGGCAGCTTCTCGCGCGTCGTCTGCGCCACGACACGCGGCCCCGCGAAGGACATCAGCGCGCCCGGCTCGGCGAGCAGGACGTCACCGAGGCTCGCGAAGCTCGCGAGCAGGCCGCCGGTCGTGGGATGCGCCATCACGGAGATCAGCGCACACCCTGCTTCGTGGAGCTCCTCGACGGCGACGACGGTCTTCGGGAGCTGCATCAGCGCCAGGATTCCCTCCTGCATGCGAGCGCCGCCCGAGGCCGAGATCGAGATCAGCGGCACGCCGGCGGTTCCCGCGCTCTCGCAGGCCCGCGCGAACTTCTCGCCGGTGACCGAGCCCATCGAGCCACCCATGAACGAGAAGTCCATCACCGCCAGCTCGCACCGGAGATCCTCGATCGTGGCACTGCCGATGACGAGCGCGTCACCGAGCCCGGTCGAGACCTCCGCCTCGGCAAGCCGTTCGTTGTAGGCACGGAGGTCGAAGAACTTGAGCGGATCGGCCGAGCGAAGGTCGGCGGCCTCCTCCGAGAAGCTCCCCTTGTCCGCGATCTGCGCAATCCGCTCGTGCGCCTTGACCGGGAAGTGGTGGCCGCATTGCATGCAGACCCGGAGATTGGCGGCAAGCTCGTCGTCCCGGAAGTGCGAGCCGCACTTGGGACACGTGTTGGGATGCTTCTTGGCCTCAGGCTCCGGAGCCTGCTTGTTCTCGATCGAGACGTCGATCCTGGTGGTTTCGGCCATTGCGGGAGTTTAGACCTGCGCCCCTTCGAGACGGTTACAGGCCCAGCGCGGTCGCAAGGCGGGCGAGCTTCGGCTCGTTGGCCGCGTCGTGCACCAGTCCGGTGAAGCCGAGACCGGCGATTCGCTTCCGCGCGGCGACGTCGGCGAGGAGCTTCTCGATCTCCGTCAGGCGCAGCCCGTCCGGCTCGGGCATGAAGACGGCGAGCTCTCCCGGCTCGACCGAGTCGGCGTCCAGGGCGACGTAGACCGCGTCCGCACCCTCGAGCGCTCGCTCGATCGCGCCCTCACCGGTCTGGATGCCGCTCGCCTCGATGAACTCGACCTCGGGCGGGTCGAGGTTGCGGGCGCCGACCAGCGCCACGTGTTGCGCGAGGACGGCGCCGTCGTCGAGCACCATCCGCAGCGGCATCCCCCAGGCGTTGCCCGACGGGGACGTCTCCGGCGTGTTCAGGTCACCGTGCGCGTCGATCCACACGACCGCGAGGCGTTCCTCGCCGCTCGAGAGCGCCTCGATCGCGCCCACGTGCGAGCAGCAGCAGCCGCCCAGCACGACGGGCCGGTCGGGTAGCTCGGAGGCGAGCAGCAGCGTCTGCTCGGCGAGCGTGTCGGCCTCGATCACGGCCGCCTCCGGGTAGGGCAGCTCGTGGAACGCCGCCTCGACCATCCCCTCGCCGCCCGTACCCCAGGCCCGCGGCACGCGAACGAGGCCGGCGGCGAACTCGCGCCCGCACGAGTGGCACTGGTACTCCGGCCCGAGCGCGACCGCGGTCAGTGTCCGGCAGTCGGGGCAGCGGGCGCGGAGCCGGCTCACCCGAGCTCCTTCTGCCAGCAATCGGAGCGCCGCTCGACGTGCATCCCAGCGCGCTCGTAAAGGGCGACGGCGCCGGTGAGATTCTCGGCGTCGACGCCCAGGCTGGCCTTCGTCATCCCTCGCCGCTCCATCTCCACGAACGAGTGCCGCAGGAGCGCGAGGCCGAGTCCCCGCCGCCGCCACGGCCGCCGCACGGCGAGCACCCGGCAGAATCCGTGCTCGGGATCGCCGGAGGCGGCGACGCCGCAGAGCGAGATGCCGGCGACCTCGCCGTCGGCACGCGCGACGAACCAGAGGCTCGGGTCGAAGCTGGGACTGCCGATCAACCACTTCCGCCACTCCTCGATCGTCTCGTCCTTGTGCTCCCAGTGGTCGCGGAACGACTCCTGATGCGCCTCGTGGACGGCCGCCTCATCCGCGGGTGTATAGGTCGCCACCTCGACTCCGTCCGGCCATTCGGGGGCGGGCAGCGCGTCGAGTGCGATCGACATGCGATAGGACGAGCGGATCGCCGTGTAGCCCGCTGCCTCGACGACGCCTCTCATCGTCTCGTCGACACCGGCCACATACGTCATCGCCAGCGCGCCCGGATCGACGTCCGGCTGTGCCCGCCGCTCGCTCTCGCGCAAGAGCCGCGCGCCCGCGTCCACCTCTCCTTCCAGCGCGCGCACGTCGAGCCAGGCGCGGTCGCGCTCGGCCTCGCGCCACCGGTCGGCGTAGCCGATGAGCCGGCCGTTCGACTCGGCGAGCAGCACCTCGAGCTCCTCGTGCTCGAACCACGTCGCCACCTCGGCCGCGGTCAGATCGGCCTCGCCGTAGTGCTGTTCGCTGATCGCGTTCAGCAGGCCGGCGATCCGCGGCGCGTCGGCCGGCGTAGCCGGGACGAGCTCAGGCGCCACGGAGCTCCTTCTGCCAGATCGGGGCTTCCCAGAGCGTGCGCATCCCGAGCCGCTCGTAGAGTCGGAGGGCGCCGGTCTCGTTTTGCGCGTCGACGCCGAGCGCGACACGCCGCTCGCCGCGGCGCCAGAACTCCGCGAATGACGCGAGCACGAGCGCGGCGCCGATCCCGCGGCCGCGAGCTGCGGACAGGACGCCGACGGTGCCGATCCAGCCCCAGTCTCCGACCTCCTTCCACCAGTTGAGCGAGGCGCCGGTCCGCGTGCCGTCCGCCTCTGCGACGACGCAGAGCGTCGGGTCGAAGTCGTCCCGCGCAAACGTCTCCCTCGCGTACTCGTCGAACTCGCGGGGGTGGTGCTCCCAGTGCTCGGCGAATGCGTGCTCGAGCAGCGCGTGCACATCGCGCTCCTCGCCCGGCTGCAGCGGCCGCAACACGACTCCGGGCAGCTCCGGGACGGCCGGCTGAGCGTCGAGGTCGATCGCCAGCCGCCGGAAGCGGCGCACGGTCGAGTAGCCGTGCGGTTCGTAGAGGCTCGCCGCGTCGGCGGTGGTCGCGTTCTGGAGGTAGACGCGGCCGTCGATCTCCTCCATCCGCTTCCGCGCCTCCTCCTCGGTGATGCGAAGGATCGTCGAGCCGATCCCGCGGCCCTTCAGCTCGGGATGGACATAGCCGTCGGCCATCAGGCGCCCGGCCGGCCGCACCTCGAAGTCCGCGTAGCCGGCGACCCGTCCGTCCTCCTCGATCAGCCAGGCGTCGCGCTCGAGGTCGATCTTCGCCCAGTGGTCGCGGAGTTGCGGCTCGTCCCATTCCGCTTCGCCGCTGTCGGCCTCCTCGACAGCACGCAGCAGTGCCACGACCTCGGTCACATCGGCCTCGCTCGGCCTGCGGATGTTCACGCGGGCACGAGCTCGTCGAGCGTGTCGGGCAGGGAGGACAGGTCGGGAAGCTCGCGGTCGGGCTCCGGCTCGGGCTCCTCGCCGAGCCGGTTGATCCAGACGATCGTCAGCCCGAGCTCACGCGCCGG
Source organism: uncultured Gaiellaceae bacterium (assembly GCA_963847255.1). Taxonomy (GTDB): domain Bacteria; phylum Actinomycetota; class Thermoleophilia; order Gaiellales; family Gaiellaceae; genus Gaiellasilicea. The sequence continues at coordinate 12,708 of CAWJYW010000026.1, read as the reverse complement.
AGCGACATCGTGGAAGAGGCTGGCCGCGACGTGGACGTGGTGCTCACGATCGGCGGTCGTCAGCTCGAAGAAACGGTCCCAGTGTCCGTGCGCAGGCTTGTAGGAGCCGACGTCCTCGGCCGTGACCACGAGGTCGATGGGTGCACCAAGTGATTTCTCGGACTCGACGATCAGCGCGTGATCGGTGTTGGAGAGGATGGCGAGGTTCCAGCCGCGCTCGCGCAGCTCGGCGAGTGCCTGCGGCACCTCGCGGAACGGCGGCCACTCCGGCAACGAGTGGACGAGGGCGCCCGACTCGCCTTCCGGGATCGACAAGCCCGTCTCCGACACCAGCCGCTCGAGCGTCAGCGTCAGCACCTCTGCGTAGCTCCGATAGGTCTCGGCCTGGACCTCGGGCTCGAGGCGGTGGTAGCGGGCAAGCAGGTCCGGGGTGCGCTCGGCACCGAAGAGGCGCCCGAGGACGCCGGCGATCCCGGCGTTCCAATCGATCAGCGTCCCGTAGCAGTCGAACGTGGCCCAGCGGGTCACTCGCTGCGCTCCCCGTCGAAGTACTGGAGGTTCGCCGCCTCACGGTTCAGCAGGCGCGCACGGGCGCCGTCCTTGCGCAAGAACCCGGCGGATGCGCCGAGCTTCTCACTGTCCGGATAGACGCAGATCTCCGGGTCGGACATCGTCGACAGCATCAGCACGCGCGACGCCTCGCTCCCGCTGCCGCGAATGTCGTGGGCGCCACCTGGGCCGGTCGGAAACGCGACGACGTCGCCGCGCGCGAGCTCGCGTTCGCCGTCGGGGGTTCGGAGCGCCACAGTCCCTTCGAGCACGATCACCCACTCCTCCTCGCCGAAGTGCCAGTGGTAGGGGCAGATGCGCTGGCCCGGCTCGATCAGGTAGATCGTGCCGCCGAGCTTCTCGGCACCGAGCGTCTCCCCGAGCGGCCGCTCGCGGTTGCGGAACCCAGGCTCTTCCGTGCCGTCGGTCCACTCGTCCCCGTAGATGTTCACCTCGTCCATCAGACCCGATTGAATCATCTCGTGCTGATTCGCCCGCTGCTCCCCTCGGACTGGCCTGCCGTCGCCGCGATCTTCGCCGAGGGGATCGCAACGGGTGACGCCACCTTCGAGACGACGGTGCCGGCGTGGGAGGACTGGGACGCCAGACACCTGCCCGACCACCGTTTCGTCGCCGAGCTCGACGGCGAGGCCGCCGGCTGGATCGCGGTCGTTCCCTACTCGAGCCGCGCCGTCTACCGTGGCGTCGGCGAGGAGAGCGTCTACGTCGCCGAGCACGCGCGAGGCCGAGGCGTTGGCCGGGCACTGCTCTCGACGCTGATCGAGAGCGCCCGCGAAGGGGGCCTCTGGACGCTGCAGGCGGGGGTCTTCCCGGAGAACGAGGCGAGCATCGCGTTGCATCGCGTGCACGGCTTCCGCGAGGTCGGCACACGTGAACGAATCGGGGAGCTGGGCGGCGTCTGGCGCGACGTCGTCCTGCTCGAGCTGCGCCTCTAGCCTAGTAACAGACTGTTACTAGGTACCCGCCTGCGGCGGTCGGAGTCCCCTCCTCAGCCGAGCTGAGCCAACCCCGCCAAGTAACAGTCTGTTACTTGGCGGTCGGCAGCGGCTTGACGTAGCGCCGGCAAGGGACGGCAACCGTGCTGCCGTCTTCAACTGACGCGGCGTAGTCGAACGGCCCCTCGTCGTGCCATCCCATGCGCTCGTAGAAGGCCCGCGCTCTCGCGTTGCCCTCGGCGACGGCGAGCCAGGCCCGTTCTGCGCCGCTCGCGCGGACCTGCCGCTCGGCCTCGGCGAGGAGGACGTCGGCGACGCCCTTGCCGCGGTGGCGGGAGGAGACGTAGACCTGCTCGACCTCGTCGTCGTCGACCATCACGAAACCCGCGACCTCCGTGTCGACGACCGCGACTGTCGTGTCGTCGACGCGTTGTGCGGCGCGCGTGCTGAACGACTCGTCCGTCCGTACCGCGACCAGTGCGTCCGGGACCAGCCCGAGATGGCCGTCGCGCCAGCCGTCACGCCAGATCGCAGCAACGGCGGCAGCATCGTCCGGCGTACCGGGACGGACGACCGGCCGGGTCATTCGTCGTGCTTGCGGAACACGACGCAGGCGTTGTGCCCGCCGAAGCCGAACGAGTTCGAGACGCCGACGGTGATGTCTGCCTTCCGCGCCTCGTTCGGGATGTAGTCCAGGTCGCAGCTCGGATCCTCGACCTCGTAGTTGATCGTCGGCGGCAGGATGCCCCGCTGCGTCGCCAGAACGGTGAAGATCGCCTCGACCGCGCCGGCGGCGCCGAGACAGTGGCCGGTGGCGCCCTTCGTCGAGGAGACCGGCGTCTTGCGGGCGTTCTCCTCGCCGAGCGCAAGCTTGATCACGCGAGTCTCGCGAGGTGTCGCCGAGCGGCGTCGAGGTGCCGTGCGCGTTGATGTAGCCGATCTCGGAGGGGTCGATGCCCGCGTCGCCGAAGGCCATCTTCATCGCCCGGGCCGGGTTCGTGCCGGCCGGGTCGGGCTCGGTGACGTGGTTCGCGTCGGACGAGACGCCGTAGCCGATCAGCTCCGCGTAGATCTTCGCCCCGCGCGCCTTCGCGTGCTCGAGCTCCTCGAGCACGACGGCGCCGCCCGCCTCGCCCATCACGAACCCGTCGCGCTTGGCGTCGAACGGACGCGAGCCGCGCTTGGGATCGTCGTTGCGGCGGGAGAGGGCGCGCATCGCCCCGAAGCCGGCGATGCCGACGCGCGTGATCCCGGCCTCGGTGCCGCCGCAGATCATCGCGTCGGCCCGGCCGAGCCGGATCGCGTCCGCGCCTTCTCCGATCGCCATGTTCGAGGCCGCACAGGCCGTGCACTGGGAGGAGAGCGGCCCGCGAGTGCCGAGCTCCATCGAGACCCAGCCGGCGCCCATGTTCGGGATGATCGCGGTGATCGAGAACGGGTTGACGCGGTCGGGACCGCGGTCCATCAGCGTCTGGTAGCAGTCCTGGAAGGCGCCGAGCCCACCGATGCCGGTCGCGATCGACGCGCCGATCCGATCGGCCTCCTTGGCGATGTCGAGGCCAGAGTCGGACTCCGCCTGGCGCGAGGCGGCGACGATCATCTGCGCGAAGCGGTCCATGCGCCGAGCCTGCTTGCGCTCCATCCACTCCGTCGGCTCGAAGTCTTTCAGCTCGCACGCGAAGTGGACGGGGAACTCGCTCGCGTCGAACTGCTGGATGTCGGCCGCGCCGGACTCGCCCGCGATCAGGCTCTCCCAGCTGGACTCGACGTCGTTGCCGAGCGGCGTCACCATGCCGAGCCCGGTCACGACCACGCGCCTTCTACCGTTCGTCTCCACCTACATCCCCAGTCCACCGTCGACGAGCAGCACCTCGCCCGTAATGAACGAGGCCGCTTCCGAACACAGGAAGCGTACCGCTCCGGCGACGTCCTCCGGCTCGCCGAGCCGGCCGAGCGGTGTGTTCTGCAGCATCGCCGCGGTCGCGTCCTCCGGCAACACGTCCGTGAGCTGTGTCTTCACGTAGCCGGGCGCAACCACGTTGGCGCGCACGTTGCGGGAGCCGAGCTCGCGGGCGAGCGACTTCGTGAAGCCGATGATCCCCGCCTTCGAGGCCGCGTAATTGGTCTGGCCCCAGTTCCCGTGCACGCCGACGACGGACGAGATGTTCACGATCGAGCCCGCGCGCTTCTTCATCATCGGTCTCGTGACCGCGCGGCAGGTGTAGAAGACGGACGAGAGGTTGGTGTCGATCACGGTTCGCCAGTCCTCGTCGGACATCCGCGCCAGGAGGCCGTCGCGGGTGAGCCCCGCGTTGTTGACGAGAATGTCGAGATCGCCGGCCTCCTCGACGAGCCGCCGCGCGTCGTCGGCACTCGAGACGTCTGCCTGGATCGCACGGCCGCCGATCTCGGCCGCGAGCGCCTCGGCTTCCTGCTGCCCTGACCGGTAACCGACGACGACGCTCGCGCCCGCAGCCGCGAGCTCGGTCGCAATCGCGCGGCCGATTCCGCGGGATGCTCCTGTGACCAGCGCTGTCTTCCCGTCCAGGGACGCGAAGTCAGGCAAGCGTTTTCTCCAGCTCGCGCAACTCCTGCATGTTGCTGACGGAGACGGTGCGCACGCTCCTGTCGATCCTCTTCAGTAAACCGCTGAGCACGTCGCCGGGGCCGACCTCCACGAACACCGTCACGCCCTTGCCGATGAGCTCGCGCGCAGCCTGTGTGAACTTGACCGGCGCGGTCAGCTGCTCGACGAGCAGCTCGCGATACCGGCCCGCATCCTCGAGCTTCGCCGTGACCGTCGACATGAACGCCGTACGCGGGTCGGCAAAGTGGATTCGCTCGACCGCGGGGCGGAGCTTCTCGGCGGCTTTCTCGACGAGCGGCGAGTGGAAGGCCCCCGACACGCGCAGGCGAATGGCGCGGCGAGCGCCGGCTTCCTCCGCCTCGACGCAGCACTCGCCGACCGCGTCATCCTCGCCGGAGATCACGATCTGGCCCGGGCAGTTGTAGTTCGCCGGCCAGACGTTCGCGATCTTGCGGCAGAGGCCCTCGACGACCTCGTCTGCAAGCCCGAGGATGGCGGCCATCGAGCCTGGGCGCGCGTGGGCCGCTTCCGCCATCGCGATCCCGCGCTCCCGCACGAGCCCGATGGCGTCGGCCGCACTGAGCGACTCGGCCGCACCGAGCGCAGCGAACTCGCCGACGGAATGGCCGACCACGTAGTCGGGCACGATCCCGTGCGCGCGGATCGCGGCGTTGATCGCGAGGCTCGTCGTGACGAGCGCCGGCTGCTGCAGCTTCGTGTCGAGCAGGTCCTCGACCGGGCCGTGGAAGCAAACCTGCTTGAGGTCCAGCCCGGAGGCCGCACTGCCGGCCTCGTAGACGGCCATCGCCTCAGGCACAGCCTCGGCGACGTCCCGTCCCATGCCGGCCTCGTACGAGCCCTGGCCCGGGAACATGAAGGCGATCTTGGTCACGCGACTTTCCTCTCTATGTCCTTATGGCTTGGCGTCCACTCGATCAGCGCGGAGCCCCAGGTGAGGCCCGCTCCCATTCCGGTCATCAGCACCAATTCTCCCTCGTGCAGCCGTCCGTCTGCTGCGGCATCTGCGAGCGCGAGCGGGATCGAGCCCGATGACGTGTTGCCGTAGCGGTCGACGTTGACCACGATCTTCTCCGCCGGGATCCCGAGCTTGCCGGCGGCGTGGTCGATGATCCGCTTGTTTGCCTGGTGCGGGACGTAGACATCGACGTCGTCGACGGTCAGCCCGCATTCGTCCAGCACCTTCGAGGCGGAGCTGACCATCACGCGCGTCGCGAACTTGAAGACCTCACGGCCGTTCATCTTCACAAGCTTGTCGGCGTTCTCAAAGTGCCGTGAGCCGCTCCCCGGCAGCCAGAGACTGTCGCCGCCGCCGCCATCCGCACCGAGCTCGAAGCCGAGGAAGCCGCCCGTCTCGACCGGCTCGAGGACGACGGCGCCGGCGCCGTCGCCGAACAGGACGAGCGTCGAGCGGTCGGTCCAGTCGAGGATCTTCGAGAGCACGTCGCCGCCGACCACGAGCGCCCGCTTCGAGAGGCCGGAGGAGACCATGCTGTAGGCCTGGGCGAGGGCGTACATGAAGCCCGTGCAGCCGGCGAGGAGGTCGTAGGCCGCCGCGTCGGGCATTCCGAGCGAGTCGGCGAGCAGCGCAGAGCTCGTCGGGAACATCATGTCCGGGGTCACCGTCGCCACGATGATCAGGTCGATCGAGGCTGCGTCGGCGCCCGCATCGGCCAGGGCAGCGATCGCGGCCGGCGCCGCGATGTCGGTGAGCGCCTGTTCCTCGGTCGCAAACCGCCGCTCGCGGATCCCGGTGCGCTCGACGATCCACTCGTCCGTCGTGTCGACGAACTGCTCGAGATCCTTGTTCGTGAAGACGCGGTCCGGGACGTTGACGCCGAGGCCGGTGATGCCGATCCGCTTGCCGTTGGCCGAGCCGATCACGATGACCGGTCCACTGCGAAGGTGAGGGTGCCGCGCACGGCGAGCTCTCCGTTCACGGTCGCACGCGCCTTGCCCCGGCCGATCGGGCCTCGCACCGTCTCGAGATCGCATTCGAGCGTCAGCTGGTCGCCCGGGCGCACGACGCGCTTGAAGCGAACGTCGTCGATTCCGGCGAAGAGGGCGATCTTGCCCCGGTTCTCCTCCTCGCTGAGCACCGCGACTGCGCCGGCCTGGGCGAGCGCCTCGACCATCTTCACGCCGGGCATGATCGGGTTTCCGGGAAAGTGCCCCGCGCAGTCCTCCTCCGTGACGAGCTTGAGGGCGACCACTCGCGCGCCGGGACTGAGCTCCGTCACCTCGTCGAGCAGCAGGAATGGATCGCGGTGCGGGAGGATTGCCTCGATCGCGGCCTTGTCCATCGGCAGTCTCACGCCGAAAGCCGTTCCCGCAACCCGTTTCGGCCACGGTGGGCGTAGCACTTCGCGGTTCCGACCGGCATTCCCTCGGCACCCGCGATCTCCTCGAAGCTGAACTCGAACGCGTCCTTGAGCACGACGACCTTCGCCTGTGCGGGCGAGATCTCGGCCAGGCAGGCGCCGAGCTCCGGCACGAAGCTCGGACGCCTCGGCCGCGTCTGCCGGGTCACCGTCGCGTGCTTCGCGGCGGTCCTCGTCCAGCGGCTCGCAGCGGCGCGCGACCTGGCGCTGAGCGACGTCCCGGCAGGCGTTGACCGTCAGCCGGTGCAGCCAGGTCGAGAACGACGACTCGCCTCGAAACTGCCGCAGCTTGACGCAGAGCTTGGCGAGCGCCTCCTGCGACGCGTCGCGCGCGTCCTCCGGGTCGCGGAGGACGTGATGAGCCAGGCGCTCCACCCGGGGGGCATGCCGCTCGCAGAGCGCGTCGAGCGCCCGCGCATCGCCGTCCTTCGCTCTCTTCACCAGAATCGGATCGCTCAATTTCTCGTAGACCAGCGGGCGGTCGGGCCGAAGGTCCTGATTGATTGGACGGGATCTGCGCGCAGGCGGTTGCACCCGCCGAGTGTAGAGCTAGCGGCGGGAGGCAGGCTTGCTTTTGTTGCCCGCAGCGTCCCAGGCAACCGCCCTGACGAGGCCCAGCTTCGGCGCCTTCAGGACGCGCGCCTCGCCGAGCGCAACGGCGTTGTACACCAGGCGCCGCGTGCCGAAGCGCAGCGTCACCGTCGCCGGCTCGCTGAGCCAGAGCTTGAGCGGGCTGCGCTGGAGGATCCTGACCTTGGGCTCCCGCGTGTCAGCACTGAACGGCACGAGCAACCGTCGTGGTCGCGAACGCGTCGATTGCCTCGACGACCGCCTCGTACTCGCCGTCGAGCAAGCGACCGACCCGCTTGGCGCCGTCCCACTCGAGCTTCCGTGCCCCAGCTTCAAGTGGGCCCGTGAAGGGCGTCGCGACCCACTTCCCCTGCTTGAGGATCCGCAGCCGGATCTGGGCGGGAGCCGCGAGGACGAAGCTGAACCCGATCCGATCTGCCCGGCCGTCGCCATTGGGTGAGAACGCGAGCCGGGCAGCGGTGACCTTGCCCAGCGTCCGGCTGACCACGATCTGCGTCGTCGCGGTTGCCTGACGCGCGCCCGTCGCGGTTGCCAGGATCTCGATCTGGAAAACGCCGTCCGGTAGATGGGCCGGGTCGAAGCGAATCGCGTGCTCACCGGCACGCTTCCAGGCCTTGTTGGCGATCTTCGCCACCTCTGCGCCGGAGACGTCTCGCAGCGTCACGGTGACGTTTCCCGGCTCGGAGAGGGTGTAGGTGATCGTCGTCTGATCGGCAACCGTGTCGTCGTTCGGCGTCACCGTCTCCGGATCGGCAGCGACCCCGCTGACCGTGAAGCCAGCCACGCCCCCGCCACCGATCGTCCCGGTCGCAGGCGTGACGTTGTCCTCGGAGCGGATCGCGTACGTGTAGCTCCCGGGCGGCGCGAGGCTCGCATCCCAGGTCCAGTCGACATTCGCGCCGAGCCCGGAAGTCGACGCGTAGGCGTTCCCGACCGAGTCGTAGACCTCGACGGTCCACGGAAGCGCCGACGAGAGCCGGGCTCTGAACCGGACTGTCCCGGGCACCGTTCCCGTAGCCACCGGCGCGTAGAGCTTCGGCAGGCCGGTGGCTGCAACTTCCCCGGCGATCGTGGTCAGCAGGTTGTAGAGCGCGGTCCCCGGGCAGTCCGTGAAGCCTGTGTCCCGGTGACCGGAGACCGTGCGGAGGAAGACCGGCAGGCCGGCCGGGAAGCGCCCATTGCCGCCGGAGATGTACGACTGCGTGCTCGCAGGATCGACATGCGCAAGGTCGAGGCGCCACGCCAGTAGCTTCGCGAGGGAGTCGCGCGCCTTCGCCGAGACCGGGAGCGAGCTGTACTCACCCATCACCGCGACGCCGACCGAGCCGGTGTTGAAGCCCTCGGCGTGCGCGCCGACGACATTCCGCTCGATGCCGCCGAACCGGCCCTCGAAGACCGTCCCGAAGCGGTCGATCAGAAAGTTGTAGCCGATGTCGTTCCAGCCGTTGCCCTTCACGTGGTAGAGCTCGATCGCCCGTACGATCGATGGTGACTGGGCTGCGGTGTACCCGTTGGCGCCGGCCGTGTGGTGGACGAGCGCCAGCCTGATAGCGGATGCGAACGCCGGTGTGCTGCGTCTGATCTTCTCGTCCGCGTTCCAGCCGCTCCGAGGAATGATCGCCGGCGAGCCGGCCTTCTGGAGCGTCCGGGCGGGCACGCCTGCCGGCGGGCTCCAGACGAAATGGGCGCGCAGGCGGGTGACCTTCCCGCGCGGGCGGTACTCGATCCGGTCGGATGGTCCAACCCACCAGGGGTTCCCCAGCCGCCAGGAGGCAGAGGCGGGCGCGCTCGTCCGTGCCCACGTCGGGCTGGTCCTCGGCCTCGGGCGCCGCGTCCATCCAGCCGCTCCAGCGCCCGGAAAGCGAACGGGTCCTGAACGTGACGGATCCGGGACCGCGCCAGTGGAGCCCGACGAGGTTGAAGTGCGTCGACGGCTGCCCGGCTGCCAGGGAGCGCTGCGCACCCAGCGGGACATCACGAGAGACGATCGTCGCGTCCGACGCGGCGGCCGGCGCGGGCAGCGCGAGGGCAAGACCTATGAGAAGGAGGAGTCGTCTAGGCACAGCGTCAAGGGAAAGGGTGGCGGCTTCCCCCTTCGCCGACAAGAGCTACGACCCTCGTTTGACCGAATCGTTACAACTCTCTGAGGCTGTCACTCGTTCGGCTTGACACGCTCCTGCGACTCGGGGTGGAACAGATGCGCCTCGCCGGCCTGAGGCCGGAGGTGCACGCGCTCTCCCTGTCCGGGGACGTGACGAGCGTCGCTGCGCGCCACGAGCTTCGTCTCGAAGCCGCCGATCTCGGCGGTGCAGAAGACATACGCGTCGGCGCCGATCTCCTCGACGACCTGGACGGTTGCCGGAACCCCTCGGCCGCGAGCTCGAGCGACTCGGGCCGCAAGCCCGACCACGACGCTCGGCCAGCCACCGCCGGCCGCCTCGCTCGGAAGCTCGATCGCGACGCCGCCGAAAGAGACGGAGCCGTTCGCGCCGACCGGGATCACGCAGAGGTTCATCGCGGGCGAGCCGATGAAGCCGGCGACGAAGGTGTTCACCGGCCGGGCGTAGAGCTCCCGCGGCGCGGCGCACTGCTGCAGCTTCCCGCCGCCGAGGACAGCGACGCGATGTCCGAGCGTCATCGCCTCGGACTGGTCGTGCGTCACGTAGACCGTCGTCACCCCCAGACGCGCCTGCAGCGCGGCGATGTCGGCGCGCATCTGCACGCGGAGCTTCGCGTCGAGGTTGGAGAGCGGCTCGTCCATCAGAAAGACACTCGGCTCGCGCACGATCGCGCGGCCCATCGCCACCCGCTGCCGCTGACCGCCCGAGAGCTGGCCGGGCTTTCGCTCCAGGAACTCCGTCAGCCCGAGCAGCTCGGCGACATCGCGCACGCGCCGCTCGCGCTCCGACTTCTTGACGTGAGCGATCTTGAGCGGGAAGGCCATGTTCGCCGCGACGGTCAGATACGGGTAGAGCGCGTAGTTCTGGAAGACCATCGCCACGTCGCGCTTCTTCGGCGGCATGTCGGTGACGTCGCGGCCTCCGATCAGAACGGAGCCGTAGTCGACCTCCTCGAGGCCGGCAAGCATGCGCAGGGCGGTCGTCTTGCCGGAGCCCGAGGGACCGACGAGGACGACGAACTCGCCGTCGGCGATCTGCAGGTCGAGCGCGTCCACTGCCGGCGCGACGGTGCCCGGGTAGATCCGCGTTGCCTGCTCGAAGCGAACATCAGCCATCGGCGGCCGTCCTCGTGGTCGGTGTGTTGTCGGTCCCGGCGAGCTCGCGGCGCAGCCGCTCCTGCGCCTCGGGTGTCGCGGCGAGCGCGTCGAGCCCCAGGAGCGCTGCACCGACCACCGGCGCGGAGGCGGCCGGGCGAACGGTGATGTGCGGGCCGACCTCAGCGAGGCCGGCTGCGATCTTGTCGGACAGCGGTCCGTCGGCCGCCTGCAGCAGGCCACCGCCGAGGACGACCTCCACCGGCTCCTGCGTCAGCTCGAGTCGGGTGAGCGCCGCGCGGGCGAGGGCGACCACCTCGCCGGCGAGGCGAGTGACGATCTCTGCGGCGACGGCGTCGTCGGCAGCCTCGGCGAAGACGAGCCGCGGCAGCTCGATCACGCGACGCCGCACGATCTGCTGGTTGTGGATCGCCTCGGCCAGCTCGAGCGGGCTCGAGAGGCCGAAGTGGGCCGGCACGGAGCGCTCGAGGCTCGTCCTCGGGCCGCGTCCGTCCTCACTCCGGGCCGCCGCCGAGACCGCGGCCATCCCGACGTCGTAGCCTCCGCCCCAGTCACCCGTGATCTCGCCGAGCGCGGGGAAGCGCACCTGGCGACCGTCGGGCGCGACGCCGACGCAATTGATCCCGGCGCCGCAAACGACGGCGACGCCCCAGCCGCGCTCGGTGCCGGCTCGGAGAACGGCGAACGTGTCGTTGCCGACGGAGACGCGGCTCGCCCACCCGCGCTCGCTGACGGTCGCGTGCAGGGCGTCCTCCTCGGCCGGGAAGTCGACGCCGGCCATGCGCAGGACGCCGACCTCGGCAACGGGACCGTTCGTGCGATCCAGGCCCGCCTGCTCGACCGCCTCGTTGAAGAGCCGCTGGAGCACGTCGAGGCAGCCGGCAAGGCCAAGGTGGTGGGGCGAGCTGAGCGGGCCGCGCACGACCGCGAGAACGTGGCCGTTGACCCCGACGAGCGCGAGGTCGGTCTTGGAGTTGCCGCCGTCGACGGCGAGGACGATCGGCGACGTCATGCCAGTGCCTCATTGCCGGACCGCGGCAGCCGCGTGGCCTCAGCCGCGAGCAGATTCTCGACCAGCTCCTCGTTCAGCGGATGCTGCCCGACCAGCGGATGCGCGAGCAACGCCTTGCGAGCGATCGACGTGTCTCCGGTGACAGCGGCCTGCGCGGCAAGCCGTTCGTACGCGGCCACGTGCTGGGTCAAGCCGAGCAGCTCCGGTGCGAGAGGCTCCTGCGGGAGCGCGACAAGCCGCCCGTTCTCGACCCGTGCCGGAACCTCGACCACATCGTCGTCGGCAAGGCCGGCGAGCGTGCCGTCGTTGCGCAGATCCACCTCGTGCACGACCCCGTCGCCCGTGACGAGCGACGTCACGAGGCCGGTGGCGGCCTCGCTGTAGAAGGCGCCGCCGCGTTGCTCGAGCAGCGCAGGCTTCTCGTTCAGGGTCGGGTCGCGATAGAGCTCGAGCAGGCCGCGCTCGATCTCGGCGACGACCTCGGCGCGGGGCGTGCCTTCGAGTTGCCCGGCCAGGATCGAGTCATGGCGGTAGAAGTACTGGAGATACGGCGACGGAACGACCCCGAGCTCCTCGAGCAGCTCGCGGGGCAACGCAGCCTGCTCGGCAACCGCGTCTCCGTGCGAAGCCAGCAGCTGCGGGAGAACGTCGCGACCATCGAGGCTGACAGACCGGATCCAGGTCAGATGATTCAGACCGACCTGATCGACGACGAGCTGCCCGGGCTGCACTCCGAGGTGGCGCGCAAACGAGCGCTGGAAGCCGATCGCGACGTTGCAGAGACCGACGGCGCGGTGCCCGGCATCGAGGAGCGAGCGCGTGACGATCCCGACCGGGTTCGTGAAGTCGACGATCCAGGCGTCCGGCGACGAGAGCTCACGCACCCGCTCCGCGATCGCCAGCACCACGGGCACCGTCCGCAGGGCCTTGGCGAACCCGCCGGCGCCGGTCGTCTCCTGGCCGATACAGCCGCAGGCCAGCGGGACGGTCTCGTCCGAGAGGCGCGCCTGCTGCCCGCCGACGCGGATCTGGATCAGGACGAAGTCGGCACCGTCGAGCGCGCGGTCGAGGTCGCCCGTCACCTGCAGCTCGCCGTCATAGCCCTGGCGGTCCAGCATCCGGGCCGCAAGGCCGCCGACCACGTCGCGCCGCTCCTCGTCGATGTCGTGCAGGACGACTCGCGGACGTCGATCTTGTCGCGTTCCCGCGAGAGCCCCGAGAACCGAGCTCCGGCGTGTACGTCGAGCCGCCGCCGATGACCGCGACTTTCATCCTTTGACCCCGGTCAGGGTGACGCCTTCGACGAACGCCCGCTGCGCGAGGAAGAAGAGGACCAGCACGGGGAGCATCACGAGGATCGTCGCCGCCATCACGAGGTT
>CAWJYW010000025.1:0-14722 GCA_963847255.1 uncultured Gaiellaceae bacterium | reverse complement strand
GGCGTCGACGCAGCCCCCGCCGGGTTGCGGTGTGTCTACTCTTGGCACGTCGTGCCCAGGTACGGGACTCGCCTGCTCGTGCTCCTGGCGCTCTGCGCGGTCGTCGGTGCAGTGCCGCCCGACGTCGCCGCGGACCGAGCGTTCGGCCCGCGCTTCAGCGTCAACACGCAGGGCGACATCACGATCGCCGCCAACTCGATCATGTCCTGCTTGGACGCGCTCGCCGCCTGTCCGAGTGTCCGCGACGGTGTGGGCACGGGCCTCAACAACAACGACCGGACGATGACGTGGATCGACGCCGACGGCGACCCGACCACGTTCGACTCGAGCTCCGCGGACCTCGTGATGCCGGCGGGGGCCAAGGTGCTGTTCGCTGGGTTGTACTTCGGCGGCAAGCTGACCCCCGGCACGGGAGGGTCGCCGGCAAAGAACGCGTCCGCGAACAACACGGTCAAGTTTAAAGCCCCGGGCGACGCGACCTACACAACGCTGACCGCCCCAGCACCGGTCGACACGTCGTCGACGCAGTACCAGGGGTTCGTCGACGTCACCTCGATCGTCGCGATCGCGGGCGCGGGAACCTACTGGACCGCCGACGTGCAGCTCGGCACCGGGAAGAGCGACGCACAGTCCGGCGGCTGGGCGCTCGTCGTCGCCTACGGGGACCCGGCGGCGCCGAGCCGCAACCTGTCGGTGTTCGACGGGATGCAGACCGTGACGGGGAGCGGGACGGTGACGATCCCGCTGAGCGGCTTCCAGACGCCGCTGACAGGCCCGGTGACCTCGACGGTCGGGATCGTCGCCTACGAGGGAGATCTTGGGACCAACGGCGACGGCGCGGCGATCCAGGGTGCGTCGGGGGCATTTACCGCACTGTCGAATGCCGTCAACCCGGGACCACCGGCGACCTCGGCGTCGAACTCGAACGTCTTCAACGCGACGATCTCGAATGCGGGCGTGTTGGTCACCTCGCGCGAGCCGAGCTTCCAGAACAACCTCGGCTACGACGCCGACCTGTTCAGGACGACGAACGTGCTCGGCAACGGGCAGACGAGCACGCAGGTCCGGCTCTCGACCAGCGGCGACGCCTACCAGCCGGGCGTGGTGACGATCGCGACCGACCTGTTTGCGCCCAGGATCACCGCGACGAAGACCGTCGATCAAGCCACTGCGAATCTCGGGGACACGCTGACGTACACGGTGAATGTGCAGAACACGGGCCTGGACGGCGCCACCGGCACGACGTTCACCGACGTTCTCCCGCCTGGAACCGTGTTCGTCCCCGGCAGCATCACGCTCAACGGAGCAGGGCTCAGCGACGCCGCCGGCGACGATCTCGGCGAGTTCGCCGGCGGTCGCGTGGTGGTACGCCTCGGCACCGGCGCGTCGGCCACTACCGGCGGCACGCTCGCCCCGAACGCGAGCGCCACGGTGAGCTTCGAGGTCACGGTCGCTACGTCGGGGCTGGCGTCGGGAGCGACGATCGAGAACACGGCGGAGTTCGCCTTCCAGGCCGCGACGACCGGAGTTCCGAGCACGGTGGCGACAGCTCCGGCCGTCACGAACGTGAACGTTCCCGACCTGGCGATCGGCAAGACGCACGCGGGGACGCTCTCGCCCGGGCAACCCAACACGTACACGATCACGGTCAGCAACGTCGGTGCGGGGCCGACGTCCGGGACGGTGACGGTCACCGACACGATCGAGTTGCCCGGGCTGGTCCTCACCGGCCCAGCCACCGGTGCGGGCTGGGCCTGCACGACCGCGGGCACAACGGTCACGTGCACGCACCCGGACGCGCTCGCCGCCGGCAGCGACTATCCGCCGATCTCGATCCCCGTGCTCGTCAGCCCGAGCGCGGAACCGGGTCTGCTCAGCAACACGGCGACCCTGCAGGCGCCGAGCGACGGCAACCCCGGAAACAACTCCTTCACCGACGCCGGGGCCGTCAGCGAGCCGGCGATCGACCTGCACGTCGAGAAGGTCGTGACCAGCACACCGAACTTCACGCCGGTCGGTTACCTCTTCTTCCTCGATCCCGTCGAATATCGCATCGAGGTGACTAACAACGGCGTCGCCGACGCCGCCAACGTGCAGCTCACGGAGATCCTCGACGCGCCCCTGATCGTCGAGTCGATCACTCCCTCGCAGGGCACGTGCTCGGTATCTCCACCCGACTGCAACCTCGGCACGATCACCGCAGGCCAGGCGCCGGTCACGATCGACGTACAAGCAAGCGTGAGCAGTCAGTTCTCCCCGGACCCATGGGCCGAATACCCGAGCAGCAAGCTGCTGAACAACACCGCGACCGTGTCCGCCCCGGTCGGCACTGAGATCAACCCCAACGACAACAGCGCGTCGGCCGCGATCTCCACGGTGCCGTGGGCCGAGACCTCGATCACGAAGACCTTCGAGCCTGCGCAGCCGGTCGCGGGAGGCCCGGTCACCTACACGCTCACCCTCCACAGCGACGGGCCCGGAACGGTGGACATGGTGGTGGCCGACATCCTGCCGGACGCACTGCAGAAGCCCCCAACTGCGATCTCGATCTCCGGAGCGACAGGCATCTGTGAGTACGACCCGACCAGGGAGAACAGCGGCTTCCCCCCGGGGTCCCCGATCGTGTTCTGCGAGATCCCCCAGCTCGGCCCCGGCGAAGACCGCGTGATCACGATCGAGGGCACGCTGGCGCCCGACAGCGCCGGCACCCAGGTCGACAACCTCGCGCTCTCGAGTAACACCCTCCCAGTCACCGGGGTCTTTAGCTTCGAGCCCGACTTCGTCAACAACGACGCTCTGGTCTCGTTCACGCCGCTCGCGCCGAGCGCGGACCTGTCGCTGACCAAGACCGGACCGTCGGCGCCGGTGCAAGCGGGCACGAACGTGACGTTCCAGCTGACGGTGCGGAACGGCGGGCCGCAGGACGCCACGGCCGTGCAGGTCGTGGACACGCTGCCGGCCGGTGTCGAGTTCGTCAGCGGCAGCGCCGGCTGCACGGCCGCCGGCCAGATCGTCACCTGCGACGTCGGCACGCTGGCTCCCGGCGGGAGCCGGGACCTCGAGATCACGGTGCGCGCCCTGCCCGGCTTGATCGGCAGCACAGTCACGAACAGTGCGACGGCGGGATCCTCTGTAGCCGATCCGAATCCGTCAGACAACGCTGCCGCTGCCGGGCTCTCGGTAGCGCCGCCTCCGCCGTTGCCGTTCGACCTCACGGTCTCTAAGCGCGCCACCCCGGCAGCGCCGACGGTGGGCAACCCGTTCACCTACACGATCGAGGTGTCGAACGGCGGTGGTCTCCCGGCGCCGGCGGTTCAGGTCTCCGACACCCTGCCCACCGGGTTCCTGCTCACCGGCGCCACCGCCTCGCAGGGCACCTGCCCGCTGTCCGGGCAGACCGTGACCTGCGCGCTCGGCAATCTCGCCGCGGGCGCCACCGCCCGCGTGACGATCACCGTGATCGCAGTCCAGACCGGAACGTACGACAACACCGCTACGGTCGCCGCCGCGACACCCGATCCGACACCGGGCGACAACCGTGGCACCGCGACCGTCCAGGTGGAGCCACTGGTCGCCGGCAATGCGCGCTGCACAACCGTCGGCACCCCGGGCGACGACATTCTCCAGGGGACCTCCGGGAACGACGTGATCTGCGGCCGGGGCGGTAACGACACGATCGACGCCCGCGGCGGCAACGACATCATCTACGGCGGGCCGGGCAACGAGACGCTCTCCGGCGCTGCCGGCAACGACACCGTGGTCGGCGGGCCGGGAGATGACGAGCTCTCCGGCGGCCAGGGCAACGACCTTCTCCTCGGGGACGCCGGCCGGAACACCTTCGACGCGGGGCCGGGACGCGACAAGGTGTTCACGGGCATGGGCACGAACCAGGTCGATATGGGGTCGGGTAACGACTTCGTCTGCGCCGGCCCCGGCAACGACCGCATCACGCTCGGCCTTGGCAACGACGCCGTCTGGGGCGGCGCCGGTCGGGACACCGTCGAGGGTGGGCGCGGCAACGACAGCGTCTACGGGGCGCTCGGCGACGACACACTGACCGGCGGGCCAGGCGCTGACCGGCTGCTCGGCGGCCGCGGTGCCGACATGATCCAGGCGCGCGACCGGATCCGCGATGCCGTCGACGGCGGACCCGGCCGCGACCGCGGCCGCACCGACGCACGGCTCGACGCCGTCACCTTGCTCGAGCGACTGCTGCCGTAGCTGGGACCCTGAGGCGTTACGCGACCGTCGCGTGAAGCGGCCCGAGGCCCGGGAAGACGAGCTCGACGGGGCCGCTCGGGACGTCCTCGCGCAGCTCGAGCACAGGCCCGCCGAGCAAGTCGCCCGGCCGCAGGCGCGTGTTCGCGGCCGCAAGCGAGCGCGCCGTCTCCCAGTCGGGACCGCTGTCAAGATCCGTCTCCACGACCGGTCCGAGCAGCAGGGCGAAGTCGCGGTCCTTCGGCGGGTCGAGCTCCGGGGCGCGCCACTCCGCCAGACCAGTGAAGCCGGCGATCTCGCCGTCGTAGCCGATCAGCGCCGCAAGCCGCATCGCGACGTCGAGCCTCCCCTGGGGACGCGCTACGACCGCTCCCGGAGACCGAATCGCCGCCGCGTTCGCGAACGCGAACTCGTTCGGGCTGTTGAAGAGCCGGACGGCCGGCGGCTCGAGCACCGGTGCCCGCAGGAGCACGTCGGCGAGCAGGTACTTGGCGTGCTCGCGCGCCGTAAACCCTCCGGTGAAGAACGCCTGCAGCGTCTGCGCGGCCAGCTGGATGACGGTGTCGCCGTCGATCCGCCCGGGCCAGCCCCGCTCGAGCCCGGCCTCGGCGGGCGTGAACATGCAGAGCCGCACCGCGTCAGAGTAGGAGAAGGGCCCGCCTCACGGCAGGCCCTTCCCTCGAGCAAGATCAGGTGCTTGTTAGTTGCCGGGCTTCTGGCGCAGCTCGACATTCGTGATCGTGAAGTCGCCGGGCTGGTCGACGATGATGAACGTGACCGCGTCCTCGGCGATCCGGTACTCCGGATTGGCGGCGACGAACGCCGCCCAGTTTGCGTACGTTCCGCTGCCGTAGCTGACGGTGCACGTAACGTCGTTGATCGCGTCGACCGTGCCGAGGCCGTCGCTGCAGCCGACGGCGTCGACGAACGCGTAGGCCTCGGTCGTGCCGTCGCCGTCCTCGTCGATCGGGATGCTGAACCGCGGCGAGCCACCGACGACAGGACCACCCGTATAGCTGAAGGACAGCTTCTGGACCTCGGAGAGCAGCCGGCCCTCGAGCTTACTGTTGCCGACGTAGACGCCGGCGTAGTTATTGTTCGGATTGGTGTCACCGTCGGTGGTGTCGATGATCGCGCCTTCCTTGGTCAGCTCGCACGTACCGTTGAAGCCGTCGTCGATGCCCTGGAAGCAGTAGAGCCGGTTGCCGCTGCCGGGATCGGCAAAGGCGATCGATGCGAGCGCAAGCGCAGCGAGTGCGACCAGCGCGATGGAGAACCTCTTCATGCTCAGACCCCTTCTGAGTTCGTGATCCGGCAGCCCGGACCGCACACCCGCGACCGAACGTGCCCCGAGTGCCGCGCCGGCGAACCCCAGACTGCCCTCCCCCAACGCAGCGCGGACGTTCTACTCGCTGTCGCGCGATCCCGCAAGAGCAGACTTGTCAGGGTTCTGTATGGACGATCACGTCGGCGACGTCGGGTCTGGCTCGGCGGAGGCGCTCCTCGACCTCGCTCGCGCGCGCGTGCGCGTCGGAGAGCGTCGACGCGGGGTCGAGCCCGAGCGTCACGAAGGCGACCACCCCCTGTTCCGTCCGCAACAGACGCAGCGCGCGCGGTGGTCCGCCCGCGGCACGCTCGACCGCGGCCGCGAGCTCCTCCGCCTCCACCTCCTCGCCTGGCCCTGCCTCTGCGAGCGGCTCGAGATGGGTCTGCACCGACGCGATCTCGGGAACGGCGCCGACGATCGCCCGCTCGAGCTGTTCCGCGATGTCGTGCGCCTCCTCGAGCGGAAGCTCACCGGGCAGCTTCAGGTGCAGGGAGAGCTCCGTGACGCCGTCGAGCGAGACGAGGCTGAGGTTGTGGATCTCGCGCACGCGCGGCACCGTCAGCGCGGCCGCGTGGGCACGCTCGCGCAGCGCAGCCCGGTCGATGTCGGGCTCCACGTGCACGACGACGTCGCTCTCCGGCAGCGCCCGCTCCAGGGCGGCCTCGATCCGGTCGGCCGCGGCGTGCCCCTGGCCGACGGCGGCCTCGGGAGAGACCGTGATGACGACGTCGGCGAACGTCCGGCCGGCCGCCTGGCGGAGACGGAGCCGGGAGAGCGAGACCGGCGGCTCGATCCGCGCGATCGCAGCCCGCGCGGCCGCCTCGGCGTCCGCCGGGGCCCGGTCCATGAGCACGTCTACGTTGCGACGGATCAGACGGCCGGCGGCAAGAAGCACGAGCGCGGCGACGAAGAGGGCCGCGAGCGAGTCCCCTTCGGGGAAGCCGGCCGCCGCGGCGACGAGACCGGCGAGCACGGCCAGCGTGCCGGCGAAGTCGCTGGCGAAGTGGAGCGCATTCGAGCGCAGCGCCTCGCTGTTGAACCGCCGCGCGGTCCGGAGCGAGATCACCGTGCGGTAAAGGTCGATCGCGAGCACGACCACGGCGACGAGGAAAACCCACCAGGCCGGGTCGAGCGAGTGCTCCGCGGCGCCCGTCAGCCGCGCTACCGCGAGCGCGGCAACGGCGACGCTGACGAGCGCGAGCACGGTCGCCTCCCCGAGTGCAGCGAGGTGCTCGGCCTTCCCGTGCCCGTACTGGTGCTGCTCGTCCGCGGGCCGCACCGCCACGCCGATCGCAAAGAACGTGAGCAGCGCGGCGACCAGGTCGGTGCCCGAGTGGAGCGCCTCGGAGACGAACCCGAGGCTGCCGCTCGCGAGACCCGTGCCGAGCTTGAGCGCGACGAGCGTCGCCGCCGCCACGATCGAGACGAGCGCGGTCCGCCGCTGCGGCGTCATGCCGCCGAAGGTTAGACCTAGAGGTTGCCGCGGAGCGCTTGTTCGCGTTCGATCGACTCGAAGAGCGCCTTGAAGTTGCCCTCGCCGAAGGTGGTCGCTCCGTGCCGCTCGATCACCTCGAAGAAGAGCGTCGGGCGGTCCTGCGCCGTCTTCGTGAAGATCTGGAGCAAGTAGCCGTCTTCGTCGCGGTCGGCGAGGATCTTCAACCGCTGCAAGTCGCCGTAGTCCTCGTCGATCGCCCCGACGCGGCCCTCGACCTCCTCGTAGTACGCCTCCGGGGTGTCCAGGAAGAGCACGCCGCGGTCCTTCAGTGCCTCGATCGTCCCGACGATGTCCTCGCTTTGGAGCGCGATGTGCTGCACGCCGGGTCCGCCGTTGAACTCGAGGTACTCCTCGATCTGGCTCTTGCGCTTGCCCTGAGCCGGCTCGTTGATCGGGAACTTGATCTTGCCGCTGCCGTCCGCCATCACCTTGCTCATCAGCGCCGAGTACTCGGTCTGGATCTGGTCGTCGCCGAAATGGACGATGTTCGTCATCCCGAAGGCGCGCTCGTAGAACTCGACCCAGTGGTCCATGCGGCCGAGCTCGACGTTGCCGACGACGTGGTCGATCGCAACAAGTCCGACGCCCTGGGCGGGCTGCCCGTTCGGCGCGAGGGAGACGTAGCCCGGTAGGTATGGGCCGGCGTACTCGGCGCGGTTCACGAACGTGTGCACGTTCTCGCCGTAGGTCGCGATCGTCGCGAGCTCGACCCGGCCGTGCTCGTCCTCGAACCACTCCGGCTCGCGAATCCCACGCGCGCCGCGCTGGACGGCCTCGCGGTACGCCTGGCGCGCATCCGGCACCCGGAGCGCGACGTCCTTCGCGCCGTCGCCGTGGGTGGCGGCGAAGCGGACGATCTCGCTGTCGGCGCGGACGCCGCTCGTGAGCACGAACCGGATCTCGCCCTGCTGGAGCACGTACGACGCGCGGTCGCGGACGCCCGTCTCGGGGCCTGCATAGGCGACGCGCTCGAACCCGAGCGCGTGCTCGTACCAGTAGGCAGCCTGCTTTGCGTTGCCCACCCAGAGCTCGACGTGGTCCCAGCCGTCGAGCGGCATGAAGTCGCGCTCGCCCATCGCGCGGATGTTACCGCGCCCCGGGCGCAGCTTCGGGCATGCCGGACCCTCCCTCCGGCACGCCCGCGGTCTCGTTCAGGCGGAGAGCAGCCGGTCGAAGAACGACCGGTAGCGCTGCAGGGCGACCCGCAGGTCCTCCGTCGAGGCGTCCTCCCCCGAATCCCACTGCGACTCGAGGTTCGAGCGCTCCTGCGAGAACGTCTCGGCCAGGCGCTGCATCAGGTCGGCGACGAGGCTGTCGGCGTCCTTGACGGCTTGCTGCGGCTCGTCGACGAACCCGGCCTGCACCTCCTGCCAGCGCGAGCGGAAGCTCTCGGCGTCCTCGCCTGCGAACAGCGGCTCGCGCTCCGTGTCGTCGTCGGCGCGGGCCTCGGCGTCGTCGTCGGCCTCCTTGACCAGGTCGGCGGTCGTCAGGCGATTGTCGTCGGCCATGTCAGCGCACACCTCCTTCGACCTGCTCGCCCTCGAGCAGCTCGTCGAAGAGGCGGCGGAAGTGCACCATCGCCTGGCGCAGATCCTCGGTCTCGCCGTCACCGTCGCTCGAGCGGTAGCGATGCCAGAGCCCGTGACCCTCGCGGTAGTTCTCGACGACGTCCGGATAGTCGACCGAGACGTCTGCGGCACGCCGCTCGAAGTCGTCGTCGGTCGGATACCCGCGCTCGCCCATCACTCGCTTGACGAGCCGGTCGGCGTCGCCGACCGCGCCCTCGGGGTCGTCGACGAACCGGGCCTGCACGCGCTCCCATTCGTCCGCGTAGCGGCTGCGTGACGCTGCCGTCAGCGGCGTGATGTCGAGCTCGTCGTGCCGCTGTTCGCGTTCGCGGAGCTCGTGCTCCGCCTCGCGGCGGTCGTCCAGGGTTTCGACCGTCCGGTCGTACTCGGAGCCGAATCGGTCCTGCAGGTGCGAGGTACGCCGCTTGCGGTCGACGATCCACGCGATCAGCGCGATCGCCGCCAGCACAACGACGGCAAGCACGATCCAAAGCACTGCGTCCATCCGTAGCCCCTCCTCGGTTGTGTACGAGGAGAACGGCTACTCGCCCGCCACGGGTACGGAGGTGCGCCCTCGCGCGAACAGGATTCCCGCGGCGATCAGAAACCCGCCGAGGACCTGGAGCGCCGTCATCTGCTCGGAGAGAAGCACGACGGCGAAGACCGCCGCGACGAACGGCTGCAGGTTCGCGACGAGCGTGGCCCGCGACGGACCGATCCGATGCAGCGAGCGGAACCAGAGCACGTTCGTGAGCACCAGCGGGCCGAGCGTCGCGAACGCAAGCAGGGCCCAGACCTCCCAGCCGAGCGCGTAATCCTGTTCGAGCGTCTGCGGCCAGCCGACGAGTGCGATCAGGATCCAGGCGAGCGGAAGCACGACTGCGCTGATCCGCGACGCCGAGTACCGCTCCATCAGCGGCGCGATCGCGACCGAATACCCTGCCCACGTCGCCGCAGTGGCAATCCCGAGCAACGTGCCGCGCACGTCGCCGCCCAGTCCGGCCGTGGAGCCGAGCGCAACGAGGCCGACACCTGCGAACGAGATCGCGGCCGCGATCCAGAAGCGTCGCGGCAAGGCGCGCTCGAGCCCGAGCGGGAGCCCGATCAGGGCGGCGAAGATAGGAGTCGCTCCGAGGATCAGCGCGATCGTCGAGGCGCTCGTCCCCTCGAGCGCGTACACGAACGCCAGCTGGTTCAGCCAGAGACAGAGCACAGCAGCCGCGACGAGTGCGAGGTCGGTCCGGCGGATCCGGAGCGTCCGCTCGGCGATGACCGCGATGCCGACGAAGATCGCGCCCGCAGCGCCGTAGCGGACGGTCGCGTACGCGAGCGGCTCGAACCCGTGCGTGAGGATGTAGCGCGTGACGGTCAGGTTCAGCGCCCAGAGCACCACCGTCGTCAGCAGCATCAGCTCGAGAGTGCGAGGGCGCCGCATCCGCCGACCCTATTGCCAGCACGAACTCGTTACGCTGCGCCTTCATGGCCGAGCCCTCGCTCCGCGACATCGACGCCCTCCTCGGGCCGGCAACGCCGCACTTCGCGTATCAGCTGCGGGCGCGCGTGCGCGAGCTGATCGAGGACCTCCCGCACGACCACCCAGTGCGCCGCTACGGCGAGCAGAAGATGCAGCTCCTGGACGACCTCGGGCACGCCTCGTCCAAGGCCGAGGACGGTGCGAAGGAGTCGCGGGAGCGGCTCGGCTGGGAGGGAATCCCGAGCTCCGCTCCGGCCCAAGAGCCGCTGCCGCGACGGTCATGAGCTTCAACGGCGCCTCGGTCCTCGTGACCGGTGGCTCGCGCGGGATCGGGAAGGCGATCGCGCTTCGCTTCGCCGGGCTCGGCGCAGCCCGGGTGGCGATCGGGTACCTCCGCTCCGATGCGGCCGCCGAGGCGACGGCCGAGGAACTCCGAGCGCTGGGAGCGGAGCCCGTCCTCGTCCGGGGCAACGTCTCCTCCGACCGCGTGCTCGAGCAGGTCGCGGAGCTCGGTGCGCTCGACGTGCTCGTCCACAACGCCGCCACCGGCGTGATCCGCCCGGCGCTCGAGACCGAGGACAAGCACTGGGACTGGACGCTCGCGGCCAACACGCGGGCGCTGCTCGCCCTCACGCGCGTCGTTGCGCCGCAGATGCAACACGGCGCGTCGATCATCGGCATCTCGAGCCTCGGCGCGCAGCGCGTGCTCGAGAACTACACGCTGGTCGGCACCTCGAAGGCGGCGCTCGAAGCGCTCGTCCGCTACCTCGCAGTCGAGCTCGCACCACGCGGAATCCGGGTCAACGCCGTCTCCGGCGGCGTCGTCGAGACGGGCGCGCTCGAGCACTTCCCGAACCGCGAGGACATGCTCCGGACGGGCGCTGCCAACCCCGCCGGCCGGCTTGTGACGCCGGAGGACATCGCCGCGGCGGTCACGTTCCTGTGCTCTCCCGGCGCAGAGATGATCCGCGGCCAGACACTCGTCGTCGACGGCGGCTTTTCGTTGAGGGCCTAGCGTTTTATGCCGATGGAGCCCACCGATGAGAACCGGCGCGCCTTCGACGACGCATACAGGACCTCCGAGAACGTCCTGGCCTCGCCCGGGATGCCCGACCGCATCCGCGAGCGCCTGCACGGTGCCGAGGGCAGTCGCGTCCTCCATCTCTTCTGCGGCACCGGACGCGAGTCGAACGACCTGGCGGAGCTAGGCGCGCTCGTCACCGGCGTCGACGACGACGCAGCCGCGATCGAGGGAGCGCGCCGGCGACGACCTGACCTCCCGTGGGTGCACGCAGACGCGCACGCGCTTCCACCCGAGCTCCTGCTCGGCCGCTGGGATCTCGTCTACCTCGGTCACGGCTCGCTCGCCCGCATCCGCGCCCTCGACTCGTGGGCCGGGGGCATCGCGGCCGCGCTTCGAGCAGGAGGCGTCCTCCTGCTCCACGACGCCCACCCGGCCGCCGCCTGCCTCGACGCCTTCGGCCGCTGGCGGGGCGACTACTTCGCCGCCGCCGGGCTCGGCGAGATCGTGAGCGCCGTCGCGCGCGCGGGGCTCGTGCTCCGCGGACTGGAGGAGTGGCCGGGCAAGGATGCGAACGTACCGGGGCACCTCGTGCTCGCCGCAGAGAAGCCCGACGCTTAGAAACCCGTGCGGCCGGGGACAAGACGCCAATGGGTATCTCAGTCAGCCTGCTCCTGATCGCAGCCGGCGCCATCCTCACGTGGGGGGTCACGGCCGAGGCCGAGGGCCTCGACGTGAACGCGATCGGCGTCATCCTCCTGATCGTCGGCATTCTCGGACTCGTCCTCTCGCTCATCTTCTGGTCGAGCTGGGGCGGCTTCCGACGGCGCGAGACCTACGTCGAGGGCGGGCCTGCCCGCCCGACCGCGGCGTCCCGCCGCCGCGAGACCGTGGTCGAGGAGGACGTGGCTCCCGGGCCCCCGCCTCCGTAGCGTTACCTCCTGCGGACGAGCGAGCGGGCGAGGTCGCCGGCGACGTACCCGGCGACTTTCGGGTTCTCCTGCAGCCGCCGGAGCGAGTACTCGTACCACTGACGCCCGAACGGAACGTAGATCCGGAGCCGGTGACCGTCGGCGACGATCCTGTCGCCGAGCTCCGGTCGCACGCCGAGCAGCATCTGGAACTCGTATGCGCTCGGCTCGAGCCCTCGCTCGGCGATCATCGCCGAGGCGCGGTCGACGAGCCACTCGTCGTGCGTTGCGATCGCCGCGTAACAGCCGCCTTCGAAGAGCGTCGCCAGAGCCTGCAGGAAGCTGGCCCGCACCTGCTGGTCGTCGCGGAACTGAATCGACTCGGGCTCGATGTAGATCCCCTTGCAGAGCCGGACGCTCGCCCCGGCGAGCGACGCGGCATCGGACACCGTCCGCTTGAGCGAAGCCTGGAGCACCGGCCCGACTCGCCCGTGCCCTTCGTCGCGCAGCTCGCGGAAGAGCCGGAGGGTGTCGTCGGTCGTCGACGAGTCCTCCATGTCGATGCGGACGAAGCGGTTCGTCGGCTCCGCGGCCGCGATCACCGCCTCGACGTTGCGCTTGCAGAGCTCGTAGCCGAGCTTCAAGCCGAGCCCCGTCGGCTTGACGCTGACATTCGCGTCGAGGTCGTCGCGCTCGAAGAGATCGAGCGCGGCGATGTATTCGGCCGTGATCGCCGCGGCTTCGGCTGCGCTTACGAGCTCCTCGCCCAGCACGTCTACGGTCGCCAGCTTCCCCTCCGCGTTCAGGCCCGCGACGACCCGCCGCGCGTCATCGAGCGAGGAGCCCGCGATGTAGCGGGAAGACAGCTTCCGCACGAGCCGCTTCGGGACGGCAGGGAGCAGCGTGACAACAGCGCGGTCAAGCAGGGACACGCGCTGAACCTAAACGGCTAGCGCGATTCGCGCATGAACCCCTGGCGCGCGGCGCTGACGAGCGCCACAGCCTCCGGGAAAAGCACACGCATCGCGTCGCGGAGGGCGACGGCCTGCTCGTCGACCCCGCCGCTCGGCTGAACCTGCTTCAGCGCCGCGGCGGTCAGCTCGACGGCGGTGTTGAGCGTCAGCGTCGCGAACTGCTCGCGCTGAGCTTCCTGGACCGACTCGGCCTGCTGCGCCGCGAACTCCTGGATTCCGCGCAGGAGCTCCTCGGGATCGCCGCCGAACGGGAAGCCGAAACCGCCACTACCTTCCATTTCTCAAGGCTAGCGGTTCCTGGCGCGCCGCTCGCGGTGCGTAGGCCGGTGGAACAGTACGGAGGTACGGGCCGCCGCACGAGCGCCACGAGCGGCCCTGAGTCGTCTGCCCGCCTTAGGCGCGACGCTGCGCCGGAGGCCGGCTCCGCCGGCCGGGAGGCGCAGCCGGCCAGGGGCCGCTAGCCCGTTAGCTGAGCTCTATCCGGTAAGAGCGCTCAACGTCCGCGAAGAGCGCCTCGACGACGTCGCCGGCGCCCTTCATGGCCTCTGCGAACGGCGACCCGTGCAGCGCGCTGCCGAGCGCGAGCTCGAGCCGCTTCGTCGCCGCGCCGATCTCGTCGAGCCGGGCCGGCGTCGCGAGCGTCGGCGGGGCGCCAAGCACCCGCTGCAGCGCAAGGGCGGCCTCCTCCGCCTCCTCGATCCCCGGCGGGCTCTCCGTGATCCGCAAGGACGCGAGCTGCGCACGCAGCTCGTCCAGGTCGCCGCCGGCCGCCGTCTCCTCGGCGAGCTCGCAGAGGGCGATGATCGAGACGGCGTCCCGCACGCGAAGTCGATCCGAGACCGGCTCGCCGCCGGGGTCGTAAGCGAGCCACGTCCGGCCGCCGTCGCCTTCCTCGAACGCGCAGAGGAAGATCCGGTCGCCTCGGTGCGCCTCGGCCGTGAGGACCGCGGCTGCCCCCGACCGCGCCGCGACCCGTTCGAGCTCCGCCGCCAGCCCCACGGGGCCAGCATAGGCGGCCACTACGATGCGGCCGTGGTCGAACGGGTCGCCCTCGTGCTGTCCGTCGTCGCGGTCGCGCTGGCGCTCGCTGCACTCCTGCGCGGGCGTGGAAAGCGTCCCGAGGATCCGCTAGCGGAGACGCGGGCGCAACTCGATGCGCTCGTCGCTGAAGAGACGACCGCTGCTGCAGCCGAGTTGAAGTCGCGGGTCGCCCAGATGCGCGCGAACGCGCACTCCAGCCTCGTCGAGGAGGAGCGACGGATCGCGGACGAGCGCCGCCGCGAGTTCGTCGAGAGGGAGCGCACCGCCGGAGCCGAGCTCGCCGAGACGTTGGTGGTCACGACCCGGCGCGTCGAGGAGCGGCTGCGCGGCTGGAGCGACGACCTCGACCGCGCGCAACAGAACCTGGAGGTCGAGCTCCGCCGTCTCGATCAGCGCCAGAAGCAGCAGATCGCCGAGGCCGAGGCCCGGATCGAGTCCGAGGCGGCCGAGCTCGTGACGACCTCCGACGAGCAGCGCGCGTCGGTGCTGCGCCTGCGCGAGGAGCTCGAGCGTTCGGCGCAGGCGGCAGTCGCGGAGGCGCTCGAGGAGCTGGAGGCCCACACGGGCGAGCGACGCCGCGTGATCGAGGAGATCGCCGACCGGCTGAGGCGCCGCGAAGAGGCGCTGGCCGAGCAGATCGAGCGCGGCGAGACGGAGGCGGCGCGACGGATCGAGGCGTCGTTCGCCGACATC
>CAWJYW010000024.1:0-24062 GCA_963847255.1 uncultured Gaiellaceae bacterium | reverse complement strand
TGCAGCACCGCCCGCGAGAGCACCCCGACGAGCCGGCCGTCCTCGAGCACCGGCACACGCTCGAGGTCGTGCTCTTCGAGGAACCGGAACGCCTCGTCGAGCGGCAACTCGGAGCCGATCGTGTTCAGAGGCGCCTCGACGATCGTGCGCAACTCGGTCGTACGCGGGTCACGGCCGGCGGCGACGACCTCGCGCACGAGCGTCTTGCGCGTCACCACGCCGAGCAGGCGACCGTCGTCGCACACGTAGAGCCCGCGCACCTCGGGCCGAGCGAGCGCCTCCCCCGCCTCCTGCGCGCTGGCGCTGCCGCCGAGCATCGGCGGATCGACGACCATCGCATCGCGAACACGGTCCATGACGGGATTATGGATAGAGGCCGCGGGCGTCGAGCGCCGACGCAACTTCGCGAATCCCGGCGACGA
The DNA here is from genome assembly GCA_963847255.1 of uncultured Gaiellaceae bacterium. Taxonomy (GTDB): domain Bacteria; phylum Actinomycetota; class Thermoleophilia; order Gaiellales; family Gaiellaceae; genus Gaiellasilicea. Next base: position 23,640 of record CAWJYW010000024.1, on the reverse strand, counting down.
GCGCCGCGGTCCGGAGCGTGATGCCGCGGTCCTTGGAGATGTCCCACACGCGGTCGAACGCATCGTTCATCTTCTCCTCGAGCTTCGCGCGGATCTCCTCGCGCCCCCAGAAGAGCCGCCCGAGATCCTGCACCCACTCGAAGTACGAGACGGTGACGCCACCGGCGTTCGTGAGGATGTCCGGCAGGATCGGGATCCCGCGCTCGCCGAGGATCGCGTCGGCTTCGAGCGAGGTCGGGCCGTTCGCGCCCTCCGCGATCATGCGCGCCTGGATCCGCCCGGCGTTCTCCTCGGTCACCTGATCCTCGCGCGCCGCGAGGACGAGGATGTCGCAGGGCAGCTCGAGCAGCTCCTCGTTCGTGATTCGAGTCCCGGTCGCCCAGCCCTCGAGCGACCCGTGCTCCGTCACGTACTCGCTCATCGCGTGGACATCGAGGCCGTTCTCGTCGTGGACACCGCCGGACATGTCGGAGACCGCGATCACGGTGGCGCCGCGGTCGGCCAGCTCGTGCGCGGCGATCCCACCCACGTTGCCGAAGCCCTGGACGACGCAGCGCTGCTCGGCGAGCTTCCAGCCGAGGCGCTCGCACGCGCGGGCGGTGACCATCACGACGCCGGCGCCGGTCGCCTCGTGCCGGAAGACCGACCCGCCGATCGAGATCGGCTTCCCCGTCACGATCTCCGGCACGGCGTATCCGACCTGCATCGAGTACGTGTCCATCATCCAGGCCATCGTCTGCTCGTTCGTGGCCATGTCGGGCGCCGGGATGTCCTCCTGCGGCCCGATGATCGGCAGGAGCTCGGAGGTGAAGCGGCGCGTCATGCCTTCGATCTCGCGCATCGACATCTGGCGCGGATTGCAGCGGACGCCGCCCTTGGCGCCGCCGTAGGGAAGGCGGAGCAGCGCGCACTTCCACGTCATCCAGACCGCGAGCGCCGCGCACTCGCCGAGCGTGACCTCCGGGTCGTAGCGGATGCCGCCCTTCGTCGGCCCGAGCACGGACGAGTGCTGGACGCGGTAGCCCGCGAAGACCGCGCGCGTGCCGTCGTCCATCTTGACCGGGACGGAGAGCATGACCGCGCGCTCCGGGTAGCGAAGCCGCTCGGCCACCGCGTCGGAGACGTCCGCGAAGGGAAGCGCCTGCTCGTACTGCGCGATCGCCGTCCCGAAGAGCGGCGTGTCCCACTCGAGGTGCGTGTGTGCAGCGGTTTCCTCGACCGAAGACATCGCCGGAGTGTACGCACGCCCCATCCCGACACGATTCGCGATGCTCGGTCGGGAGCGAAGCGACCCTTTAGGGGTCTTGGCGATGACCGGGCTCCGCCCGGTCATCTGCCGGAAGGAACGATGCCGGGGGCGGGAGTCGAACCCGCACGGCCGCGAGGCCGGCCGATTTTAAGTCGACCGCGTCTGCCAGTTCCGCCACCCCGGCGGGTGGATGGCTATTGGCCGGGTGCTAACTGCTCGGGCAGGAGCCGCTCGGGGCCCTTGTAGCGGTGCGCGCTCGACGAATGCGTCGAACGCGCCCTGGTCGAACTTCGTGCCCGTCGCGAGCCAGCCGCGGCCCCGGTCGCGGGTGCCGGTGGAGGCGTCGGGCGCAGTCCACGCCGAGAGCGTGACCTTGTCCTTGTTCGTCGCGAGCGGCGCAACGATGATGCCGTTCGGGTCGTCGTTGTACCACTCGCGGATCTTCTCGACCTCGGCCTTCGGAAACTGCGGCCCGTAGTGGATGACGACGCCGCCGTGCTCGAGGTTGTGCATCGTCTGCACGAGCGGCACCGCCTCGTCGTAGAAGTCCCAGACCGCCCACTCGCCGTAGTGGGGCCCGCTCGTCGGCGGCGACGAGTTCCACTTCGGCTTCGTCTCGAGCGTCGGCACGTCCGAGTGGTCGGACTGGTTCTGCATGGCCGGGAAGCTCTGGAGCGTGAAGCCGGCGGCCTCGAGCGCGGCGCGCTCGTCGCTGCCGCTGTCACCGCCCACGAAGAAGAAGATCGCGAGGACCGCGGCGAGTATCGCGACCCCGGATCCCGCCACCAGGTAGAGCATGCGGCGTCTCTGCTCCGCAGCTCCCGGATCAGTGGGCGTCGAGCGACGCTGCGGGCCCTGGGACCGCTTTGGAGGGGGTGGGACTCGGGTTTTCGGCCATCGGCGAGCGATCGTACCCATTCCAGGGTGTCTGCCGTCCGACCCGATCCCTACCGTTCGTCGGCCATGGTCGTACTCGCACTCATCCTCGGACTCGTCTCGGCGCCCTCATCACGTGGGTCGTAGCGTCGCGCCGTCTGAGCGTTGCCGAGAGCGCGCTCGCCGGAACGCGGGCGGAGCTCGACGTCGAGCGCCGCTCGTTCGACGACAAGGTCGTCAATGCCGTTCGCGCGGCATCGGCCGACGCCTATCAGGCGAACAGCTCGCGTTCCTCGAGATCGCCGAGTCCAAGCTGACGGGGTACGTCAGGCCGCTGAAGGAGTCCTCGAGAAGGTCGACGGCCAGGTCCGAACGCTGGAGCTGGCGAGAGCGGGCGTACGGGCACTCGGAGCCAGCTGTCGCAGCTGAGCGAGCGCACCGCGACTCTCGCCACTGCGTTGCGGACCCGCACGTCAGGGGACGCTGGGGCGAGATTCAGCTGAAGCGCGTCGTCGAGCTCGGCGGGGATGCTGCCGTACTGCGACTTCGACGAGCAGGTCGACGGTCTCGACCGACGACGGACGGCTGCGTCCCGATCTGATCGTCCGTCTCCCCGGGGAGAAGGTCGTGATCGTCGACGCCAAGGTCCCGCTGCTCGCCGCGCTACCTCGACGCCTGCGAGGCGACGGACGACTGCCGAGCGCACGCGGCACCTCGAGTCGCACGCCCGCCAGGTTCGCGAGCACATGGTCGAAGCTCAGCGCCAAGAGCTACTTGGCAGCAGTTCGGTGACACGCCGAGCTACGTGCGTGATGTTCCTTCCCGACGAGGGCGTCTCTTTCGCGCCGCCTGCCGGAGCAAGATCCCGTCCCTTGTCGAGACGGCGTCCGGTCCCGCGTGCACGTCGCCTCCGCCCACGACACTCATCGTCCTCCTCCAGTCGATCGCGCACGGCTGGCAGCAGGAGAGCGTCGCAGAGGACGCGCGCGAGGTCGCTCGCGCTCGGACGTCGAGCTCTACGAGCGTGTCGGCATCGTGGGCGGTCATCTGACGAAGATGGGAAACAGCCTCAAGGGGGCGGTCGGGGCATTCAACGACACGGTCGGATCGCTCGAGAAGCGGCTCCTTCCGACCGCGCGGCAAGCTCGAGGGCTACGTCGTCTCCGACAAGGACTGCCGGAGCTCGCCCCGGTCGCGAGCAGCCCAGCGGCAGGCGCGAGTCGCGCGCTGGCCGAGCTCGGCGAGCGCGGCGCGCGAACGGTTCGGAGCGCCGCGTTGCCGATCGACAGCGCGTTCGACAGACCGAGCCCGGGAGCGAAGCGACCCTTCAGGGGTCTTCGCGCGCTGGGTATCCGCTCCTGCGGATGCCCAGCTTGCGCTAATAGCGCAGAATTGCGCCGATCCCGTCGACGGGATCGAGGTCCTGGCGATGCTCGACCGCGAGCACGTCGCCGCCGTGCGCGAGCGTGAGGCGCACGGCGATGTCGAGTCCGTCGTCACGTGGCTCCATCGTCGTTCCGTCGAGCGGGCAGGTCGTCGCGCTCACCGCGGCGCGCCCGCACGACGGGCAGCGGTAAGCGTCCTTCTGGACGCCCGCCTGGTGGAGCAGCGTCTCGACGCGCCCGTCGGACGCAGCCTCGAGCGTGTCTCCCCAGCCCGCCGTCCCGCGAGAGCCCTTACCGACCTCTTCGCGCCAGCGCTCGACCACCTCGCTCTCACGTTTGGCCCGCCACTCCTCCACGAAGGGCTTGACGATCTCGTGCAGCTCCGCCCCGGAGGCGTGCGCCTCGGCGTTCGTCCAGCCGATGATCGCGTCTGCGATCTCGGCAGGTAGAGCGTCCTGGAGCTCCGCGCGAGTCTCGTCGCTGCAGACGACGACGATGCGGGGCCGGCCGAGTCGCCGGAACCGGTCTTCGAGCTCCTCGACGACCGACTTGTAGTGGTCGTGCTCCAGCTTCTCGATGTGCCGCTGGTACCGCGCCTGCGACCAGCCGCCCTGGTCGTGGCGGCCGGGCGTGTCCTCCGTTCGGTCCGCGATCTCCTGGAGCCGGCCGCCGCGAAGTTCGAGCACACGTCCCTGCTCGCGGCCGACCGCGGCGACGATCACGCCGTTGCCGCGTCCGAGCAGCGGGACGAGCGGCGCGATCAGGAAGTCGTCCGCCACCCGCGCGGCGTCCGGGACCGACGACGGGAGCGAGAGCACGCTCCAGACGTTGTCCGGCCCGGCCGCGAACACGGCCAGCCCACGGGCGCCGTCCCGGTCGAACTCGCCGTCGAAGTACTGGTCGAGCCGCTCGAAGTCTTCCTTCAGCCCGCTCTTGACCTCGTGCGCGAGATCGGGACGCGTCGCGCCGTGCGACTTCGCCGCAACGTCCAGAAGCGAACGCACGCGCGTCGCGACAGCGCCGCTCGTCGGCGAGACGCTCGGATCGAGATCGACGTAGAGGCTGATTGCGCAGCCCTTCTCGGCGCGGAAGGCGGCGAGCTCGCGCAGGCCGTCGAGGTTGACCGTGATTGTCGTCATATTCGACCTTTCTGCCTGGCCTTGCCGGATTCTAAGCCTACGCGTCGGGCCGCTCCGACCGGACCACCCGGAACACCTTGGGGCGCCGATTCGTTCTCTATGGTGAAGGCGCACACTGCGCCGGACAAGACAAGGAGCAAGAGTGAACGAAGTTCGTGACGTGATCATCATCGGCGGCGGCCCAGCCGGGTATACGGCTGCGCTCTACGCGGCGCGCGCCAATCTGAACCCGCTCCTGATCGAGGGCTTCAACTGGGGCGGCCAGCTGATGATCACGAGCGAGGTCGAGAACTACCCCGGCTACGAGGACGGGATCATGGGCCCGGAGATGATGGCCGAGTTCCGCGCGCAGGCCGCGCGCTTCGGCACCACGTTCATCACCGACGACGTCACCCGCGTGGACTTCTCCGAGCGGCCGTTCAAGGTGTACGTCGGCGACGAGGAGCACCTCGCACAGACGGTGATCGTGGCCACCGGCGCCACCGCGCGCCAGCTCGGGCCTCGAGTCGGAGCGGGCACTGCACGGCCGCGGCGTCACCTACTGCGCAACGTGCGACGGCGCCTTCTATCGCGACCGCGAGGTCGTGGTCGTCGGCGGCGGCGACTCGGCGATGGAGGAAGCGCTCTTCCTGACGAAGTTCGCCTCCAAGGTCACGATCGTGCACCGGCGCGACGACTTCCGTGCCTCGCAGATCATGATCGACCGCGCCCGCAACCACGACAAGATCGAGATCCTCACCCCGTACGTCGTCGAGGAAGTCCTCGGCGTCGAGAACGGGAAGCTGACCGGTGTGCGTCTCCGCAACGTCGAAACCGACGAGACACTCGACTACGCCACCGACGGCCTCTTCGTCGCGATCGGCCACGATCCGACGACGAAGCTGTTCGTCGACGCGCTCGACCACGACGAGAACGGCTACCTGATCACGGCCGGCAAGTCGACGGAGACGAACATCCCGGGCGTGTTCGCGGCCGGTGACGTCCAGGATCACGTGTACCGCCAGGCGATCACCGCCGCCGGCTCCGGCTGTGCCGCCGCCCTCGACGCGGAGCGCTTTCTCGCGGAGGCCGAGGGACATCCCGAGGCCGCCCTGACGGCCCCGCGCGAGCACACCGCGCCGGCCTAGTCCGGCCGACCTCGGCGCTACCCTCGTGGCCGTGGCCGCGGCGCGACGCTGGATCGACCTGCTCGACCCGAGCCGCGAGGAGCTCCTCGCGGAAAGCCCGGTCGAGCTGCACTCCCGGGCGAGTTGAGCTGCTGCTCGCGCGGCAGACGGAGGGCCAAGCGTCGCGGCCGACATTCGAAGCGCACGGCGACTACGTGTTCGGCGTTCTCCTCGTCGCCGTCGTCGTCCGCGAGGAAGATCGGGTCTTCTACCAGGAGGTCGACCTCGTGCTCACGCCGGACGTGGTGCTGTCGGTGCGGAAGACTCCTTCGGGGGAGGCGCCGTTCGACATCGAGCCGGTCCAGGCGGCCTGCGACGCGCACGGGACGCCGTCGAGCGGCCGCGTCGTCCATTTCCTCGTCGACGAGGTCGCCGAGCACTACCTCGACGTCGTCGACGCGCTCGACGACGAGATCGACGAGCTGGAGGAAGGTGTGGAGCTCTGGCCAGGTGAGAAGGTCCGACGGCGGCTCTCCGAGCTCCGCCGCGACCTGCTTCAGATTCGGCGGACGCTGACGCCGACGCGGGACGCCGTCCGTCGCATCGTCGACGGTCGCATCGACGTCGGAGAGGACGCGATCTTCGGCCGCTCGCTCGAGCTCGACTTCGCCGACGCCTACGACAAGCTTCTGCGGGCCACCGAGTCGCTCGACGTCTCACGCGAGCTGATCGCCGATGCGCGCGACTATCACCGCGCCAAGATCGCACAGGACCAGAACGAGGTCGTGAAGAAGCTCGCGGTGATCGCTTCGCTGGTCCTCTTCCCCACGTTCCTGGTCGGTGTCTACGGCCAGAACTTCGAGCACATGCCCGAGCTCGACTGGCGGCTCGGATACCTCTTCTCCTGGGCGTTGATCGTGCTGACCACGATCGCGCAGCTCGCCTTCTTCCGCTGGAAGAAGTGGATCTGACCCTCGTCGGTACGCTGGACTGATGCCGTTCTTCATCTGCCCAAACTGCAAGGATCGCTCGGTCGACAACGACGGCCGACAGGGCATCCTGCGGCAGGCCGTCGCGTGCGAGCGCTGCGGATTCGGCTTCCTCTTCGAGCTGCTCGACGACTACTACCCGGCCCCGAACACGGGCCTCGTTGCCTGCGACCGGAACGGACGCATCCTCGCGGCGGGCCGTGGCGTGTTCGAGCTGACCGGCTACCGGGACGCCGACCTGATGGGCAAGGACGTCGTCGAAGCCTTCGGCCTCGACGGCTTCGAGAACGGCAAGAGCCCTGTCGCCGTGGCGCTCGAGTGGGGCGTGCGGCAGCTCGGAGCGAAGCTCGAACTGCGCTCGCGTGCCGGTCAGGTCAAGGCGGTCACTGCAGACATCTTCCCGGGGTACGACAACGACGGCGGCTTGCTCGTGGCCCTTTCGCCTCGGTAGCGATGCACGAGAAGCGCATCGACCTCCGCTGGCGCGACCTCGACGCGTACGGTCACGTCAACCAGGCGGTCTATCTCACGTTCGCCGAGGAGGTGCTCGACCACTGGTTCCAGGAGAAGCTCGGCATGAGACCCGGCACGGTCTGGGACTACGTCGCGGCGCGGACGACGATCGAGTACCGCTCGGAGCTTCGCCTCACCGACGTGCAGGTGGTCGGCTCCGCGTCCCTCGCCCGGCTCGGCACGAAGAGCGTGACCGCGAACGTGCGGCTCGGCGCACCCGACGGCCGGGTCGTCGCCGAGCTCGAGCTGGTCGTCGCCGCGATCGACGGGAAGGGCGGAGCGAGCCGGCCGCTCACCGAGCAGGAACGGGAGGCGCTGGCAGCGCCTTAGCGGCTCACTGCAAGAAGCCGACCGCCGCCGCCCAGGTCACCGCTGCGAGCTTCGTCTGGCCCGCCACCGAGGGATGGAAGTAGTCGCGGGTGGTCACGTCGCTCCGGACGAAAGCGGTGTTGAAGACCGCGTTCCCGTCGAAGCGGCACTGGACGTACATCGCACAGACCTGCGCGAGCTGGGTGTTGTAGTCGATGTTGCGCTGGCGGACGCGCGCACGCCGGGCCACGTCGCCCGGGAGGTTCGAGAACGGATACGCGAGCATCGACTGGCAGATCCCCGCGATCGCCCAGACGGCGTTCGCACCGAGGTCGTAGCGGTAGAGGGAGAACAGCTGGTAGATGTCGGGGATGCTGGCGACGAAGACTCGCGAGCTCGGCAGGCCCGACGTGAGCGAGGCCATCGCGGCGTCGAACTGAGCACGGAAGACACCCACATCCGTCATCCCGGCCTCGCTCGACGCGCACACGTCGTTCCCGCCCATCAGGATCGTGACGTACTCCGCACGACGGCTGATCGCGCCCTGCACTTGCCCGTACAGATCGGCCATGTCCGCGCCGGAGACGGCCTGGTTGTACGAGCGGCCGGTGATGCCGGGGTTCGCCCCCTGGATGCGGCGATAGTGCGAGTAGCCGGCGGTCCCGGTCGTCCACGAGGCGGACGGACAGTCGACGTACGGGAACCAGCAGTCGTTGAACGCGCGGGTGATCGAGTCCCCGGTCGAGGCGATCGAGCTCGGGTAGGCGCCGTGCGCGGCTCCCGACAGCGCGAGCGACATCGACAGCGCGGCGGCCAGCGGCAGAGCGAAGCGAAGCTTCATCGTCCCCTCCTCTAATTTGGCGGCGTGCCGATCCTCCCATCAGGCTCGGGCGCTGTCCAGACCCTCGCGGACGGACAGAGGTCGTTGAGGACGCAGTCCTCACACAGCGGCCGACGGGCGTCGCAGATCCGGCGTCCGTGCCAGATCAGCAGGTGCGGGAAGCGACCCCAGTCCTCACGCGGCACGAGCTTCATCAGGTCGCGCTCGATCTTCACCGGGTCCTCGCGCTTCGTCAGCCCGAGGCGCTGGGAGAGCCGGCGCACGTGCGTGTCCACGACAACTCCCTGGGGGCTTCCGAGCTCCGCAGCGACGACGTTGGCGGTCTTGCGAGCGACGCCGGGCAGCCGCAGCAGCTCCTCGATCGTGCGCGGCACCTCACCGTCGAACTCCTCGAGCAGCACTCGCATCGTGCCCCGGATCGACTTGGCCTTCTGCCGGAAGAACCCGGTCGCGTAGACGTCCAGCTCGAGCTCCTCCTGCGGCACGGCGAGATAGTCCTCCGGCCGCCGGTACTTCTCGAACAGGCGCTCCGTCACACGGTTCACGTTCACGTCTGTCGTCTGCGCGGACAACATCACGGAGACGAGCAGCTCCAAGGGATTGCGGAAGTCGAGCGCTATCCGCGCATCTGCGTGCTCGACGGCCAGCCGCTCGATGATCGGCCGGATCCGATCGCGTCTGCGCCCGACGGGCCGACGCGCCTCGCGGACGAAGCTACGTGGCAATGCTCTCGAAGTACGCGGACACCTCGTCCGGATCCTCGGGCTCGAGCAGCAAGCCGGCGATCTGATCCGCGCCGGGGTAGCCGCTCGTCCGAATCGCGGCCACGGCAGCGTCGACGGCGTACGGCGTGTGCCGGAAATCGACGTCCTCGCCGTCCAGCAACGCCCAGAACGCACCCTGCTTCCCCTCGTACGGCATGCCGACGCTGCCGGCGTTGACGAAGCGGATCCCATCGACAACACGCTCGAACTGCACGTGCGTGTGCCCGCCGACGACGAGGCGCTCGTCCACTCCGGCGAGAGCGGCTCGGAACCGCTCGTCCGAGGAGACGCGCGTCAGGATCTCGTCGTCGTCGCGCGGCGAGCCGTGGCAGTAGAGGACGCCGCCGAGCGACACCGCCTGTGGCAGCTCGCGCAGGAACGCGACGGACGACGCGTCGAGACTGGAGACGATCCACTCCCAGGTTCCTGCGGGCGCTCGCGGCGACTCGCGGTCCGCATTGCCGCGGACGAAGACCGCGTCGAGACCGACGAGCTTGTCGAGGCACTCGCGCGGGAACGGCCCCGCGACGACGTCCCCACCGCACACGATCCGGTCGACCTCGAGCGACGCGACCTCCGCCAGCACGGCCTCCAGCGCGGGCAGGTTGCCGTGGACGTCGCAGAGCGCAGCGACCCGCATCAGGAGACGCGCAGCCAGCTCGGGCGGGCGAGAGCGCAGCCGCGTTCCGGCACACACGACGTCGAGGGCCGGGCAGCCGGCGCAGATGAACTCGCTCGGGGTCGGATGGAACTCGCCGGCCCGGATCCGGCCGATCGCCTCCGAGAGCTCTGCCTCCAGCGCGGCCATGTCCGCACGCGCGAAGGTCGTCGAGACGACGGCGTCGGGCCGCTCGAGGAAGTGGTAGACGACCTCCACCTCCTCGGCCCCGGCCCGGAAACACGCGAGTGCGTAGACGAGCCGCTGCAGCCGGTAGTCCGCCTCGACGATCTCCTCCGGCGAGCCCTCGGCGAGCGTGTTCGTCTTGTAGTCGAGGACGAGCGCCCGCGTCCCGTCGCGGTGCAGGACGTCGAGCCGTCCGTGGAGGAGGACGCCGTCGTGCTCGAACGCGAACGGCCGCTCCGGCCGTGCTCCCGCGAGCGTGGCGATCCGGCGGGCCAGATCGGAGCCGCAGTACGACGCGACGAAGCCTGCGATTCGAGCCAGCTCATCGTCGGTGACGGCCGGGTACCAGACGCGTACCTGCTCGACGTCCGGCGGCGCGGGCGCCGCGAGATCGACGAGCTCGAGCAGCCGGTGCACGGCGTCCCCGACCTCGGTCGCGACCAACCCGCTCTGCCCGGGGACAGTCCCGTGCGCGTCCGCCGGCCGCATGCCGGCGACCCGCTCGGCGTAGTAGCGGTACGAGCAGCGCTCGAAGAGCGCGAGCGCGCTGTAGGAGAGCCGGCGCACGTCGTGCAGAGGCGGCTCCGGCAGCGCCTGGATCGGCGCCAGCACCGGCGCGAGCGGCGGCAGCGGTGGCGCTGCGCCCGGCGAGAAGAGCGCGAGCTGGCCCGTCTCGTCGTCGATCACTGCCTCGACGGGCTCGCTGACCCGCACCGGCTCGACTGCGGGCGGCGTTCGGTCGACGCGGACGAGCACGCGTGCGCCTTCCCGCTCCAGCTCGATCGGCGCCTCGCGCGCGCCCGCGAGCTCCGCCGCGCAATCGAGGCGGCCGAGCACCCAGCCGATCGGTGTCTTCTCGTCGGCCTTGCGATGCGAGTCGATGGAGCCGGAGACGATCAGCCGGTCGATGGCGCGCGTCATCGCCACGTAGTAGAGGCGCAGGCGCTCGGCCTCGTCCTCGGCCTGGCGCGCGTCCTTGACGTTCTCGTAATCCAGCACGCCGTGACGCTTGCCGGTCACCGGGTCGGCAACCCGGAAGCCGAAGCGGCCGTCCGAGAGGCAGAGGATCTCGTCGGCCGACGGGGCGTTCCGGTCGCGTCCCGCGTCGGCGACGACGACCACCTTGAACTCGAGCCCCTTTGCGCCATGGATCGTGAGCAGGCGCACCGCATCCGCTCCCTCCTCCTCGGCGACCGCGTCGCGCTCGGCCGCACCGACGGCCTCCTGCTCCTCGACGAAGCGAACGAAGCTTTCGAGGTCCGGGCCGCGCAGCTCCTCGTAGGAGCGCGCGATCCTGGCGAGCTTGCGCAGGTTCGCGTAGCGCCGGCGCCCGTCCCACTGAGCGAGGACGGCGAGGTCGTAGTCGTGGTCGGCGACGATGCGCTCGCAGAGCCGTTCGAGCGAGAGTCGCGAGGCCGCTTCCACGAGCCGGTCGTAGCGCTGCCGGAACGCGCGCAGGAGCCGGACGTCACGCTCGTCGAGATCCGCGGGAAGCGAGCGCTCGAGCCCGGTGAAGATCGGCCCGCGCGCCGCCCGCCGAATCAGCAGCAGCGCGTCGTTCGACACACCGACGAACGGCGAGGCGAGCACGGAGACGAGCGCCTCGTCGTCGTAGCGGTTCTGGAGCAGGCGCAGGTACGAGAGCAGGTCGACCACCTGCTGCTGGCCGAAGTAGCCGCGGCCGGTCGCGCGGTAGGTCGCCAGGCCGGCCTCGCGCAGCTCCTCCTCGTACCACTCGGCGTCGGTGCCCGCGGCGAACAGCAGGACGATCTCCCCCGCGCTCGCAGCCCCGCTGTCGACGAGCTCCTTCACCCGCCGTGCGACATGCCGTGCCTCGGCGCGACGCCAGTGGACGCCGCTGTCGGCGTAGGCAGCCTTGTCCGTCACGAGCAGCTCGACCGGGGTTCCGAACACCGGGTCGGGGAACTCGCCCGAAGCAGCGAGCGGCTGGAACTCCTCGCCGAACTCGGCGCCGAAGAGATGGTTGACGACCGAGAGCACCTCGGGCCGGGAGCGGTAGTTGCGGGTCAGCGGCAGCAGCGTGTCGGCCTGCGCGCGCCGCTCGCGGAAGACCTGGACGTCCGCGTGCCGGAAGCCGTAGATCGACTGGAACTCGTCGCCGACGAAGAACCGCTCGGTGTCCGCGCCGGTGAGGAGATCGACGAGCTCGCACTGGAGTCGATTCGTGTCCTGGAACTCGTCGACCATGATCGAGCGGAAGCGCAGCTGCTCGCGCTCTCTCAGCGTCTCGTTCTCCCGCAGCAGGTCGCGCGCGCGGAGCTGGAGATCCTCGAAGTCGAGCGCGGACTCACGATCCTTGGCAGCCGCGTACGCCTCGGCGAAGCCGAGCAGGAGCTCCTGGAGCAGCTCGCGGTCGCGCAGCGCGAGCTCGTCGAGCGCTGCCTGCTCGACTGCGCCGCGCGCTTCCTCGTACGTCGCCGCACGCTCGCCGCGTGCCCGGAGGCCGCTCAGGTCGAGCAGCCGCTCGGGAAGCTGCGGAGCCTCGGTCAGGACGAGCGCCTGAGCAGCTGCCGCGCGCGCAGCGTCGGTCGCACCTGCGTCGCCGGCGAGACACCGGGAGGCCTCGGCCAACTCCGCGAGCCGCGTCTCCAGGCCCGGGCCGCTCGCCGAGCTCGAGCGCCAGCTCCCGGCCGGCCGAGCGGAGCGTCTCGTAGACGGTGGTGAGCATCCGGCGCAGCCCGGCAGCGCCGTAGGTCGCGAGGAGCCGCAGCCGCGCGGGGTCGTCGCCCGCGCAGAACTCGTTCAGCGCCGCCTCGAAGGCCTCGCCGCGGATCACGCGGCCCTGGCTGTCGTCGAGCACACGGAACCGTGGGTCGAGCCCGGCTGCGAACGGGTGCGCCTTCAGCAGCCGCAGGCAGAAGCCGTGGATCGTCGAGATCCAGGCTCCGTCGAGCGAGCGGGCGAGATCGTGGCGGCCGAGCTCGTGCAGGCGCGAGCGGATCCGGCCGCGCAACTCCCCCGCCGCGCGCTCGGTGTAGGTGATCACGAGCATCGACTCGACGTCGAGCCCGCGCTCGCACACCGCCTCGACGAAGCGCTCGACGAGCACCGTCGTCTTGCCCGTCCCCGCACCGGCCGAGACGAAGACCTGCCCGCGCGCCGCGATCGCCGCCGCCTGCTGATCGTTCGGCGTTCTCATGCGCGCCTGATCCGGCACATGCGCCAGAGGTCGCACCAGGCCGGACAGCCGTCCGTCCCCTTCGGGTCGTGACGGACGTCGCCCGCCCGGATTCGCTGCGCGAGACCACGCGCAAGATCGCGCGCGCCTTCGACCTGCGCCCAGAAGGCGTCCTCCTCGAGGTAGTCGTTCTTGACGAAGCCGGGCAGCACGTCGTCCTTCGCCTCGGCCCGGAGCAGGCCGCGGGCGCGGCGCTCGCCTGCGAGCGGCCGGTAGAGACCACCGAGCGGCTCGATCCCGACGAGATCGCGCAGGACGAGCATGTAGAGCGGGATCTGGAGGCGAAGCTCCTTCTCGATCTCGGCTGCGGAGTGACCCGTGCGGCCGGACTTGTAGTCCTGGACGATCCCGCGCGCGCTGCCGGGATCGAGATCGATCCGGTCGATCTTCCCGGAGAGCGTGACCCCGTCACCGAGGTCGAGTCCACGCTGGAGCTCGGGCGCCGATCGCTCGGAACCGAACCCGACCTCGAACTTGCGCGGCACGAGCGGCGACGGCGAACGTGCCTCGTCCCGTACGAGCTGCTCGAGGTCGCGACGGAGGCTCTGCTCGAGCTCGCGCCGCTCGAGCTCGGTCATCTCCATCTTCACGCCGCCGAGCGCGCCGTCCAGGCACTCGCCGAGAAACGCCAGCGCGTCGTCGAGGCGGCTCTCGTCGACCGTTTCGCTTCCGATTGCGCGCGGCAGGCCGGCGTAGAAGCGATGCAGGGTCGTGTGTGCGACCGAGCCGCGCAGCATCGCGTCGACGCGCCTGTCGATCTGGCGCGGCGAGATCAGTCGCTCGAAGAACCAGGCCGACGAGCAATCGGCGAAGCGCTCGAGCTCGGTGACGTTGAACGGCGTCTTCGCCGAGAGCTCGCCCAGCACCCGCGGATGCGTGAGCTTCGTCTCACGCGTGAACGCGCGGCGCGCGCGCTCGAGCTGCCGCTCCCAGCCGTTCGCGGCGGCCAGCGCCTGCGCGCCTTCGAGCTCGGTGACCGCGAGCAGGGCGAGTGCCCGCAGCCGCTCTCGCTCGGTCGGAGCTTCCTCCAACTCCCAGGTGAGTTGCGAGAGCGGACGCCGCCGCGTCCAGCGCCGGACGTCGTCGGGATCGAAGAGCACCGCGACCTCGTCCCAGAAAGGGCTCGGCTCCCGTGGGCTTCCCTCGTCGGTGGCCGCTTCGCGGACGAGCGTCAGGCGGCGCGTCGCCCGGGTGCAGGCGGTGTAGAAGAGGTAGCGCTCGCGCTCGACTGCGTCGGGCCGGACGAGTCTGGCGTGCGCGTCGCGGTCGAGCGCGCCGCGAGCGTCGTCGTCGAGGAACGGGGACGGGTTGCCGCGGCGCGGCAGCGTCCCTTCCTCCAGACCGAGCAGGAAGACGGCGTCGAAGCGTCGTGTGCGGACGCGCGCGAGGTCGAGAACGGCGACCCGGCCCCGCTCTCCCGCCGATCCGATCCGGACCTCGGCGTGCTCGAGTGCCGCCAGCACCTCATCGGCCGAGAGCTCTCCACCCAGCGCCCGCCAGCCGTCGAGCTCGTCGAGGAGTCGCACGATCGCGTCGTAGGCACGAAGATCGGCGCGGCTCGACTCGCCCACCGGCGGCGCCTCGAGCCCGTGCGCGCCGCGCAGCATCGCCGCAGCGACCGCGCGGACAGCCTCGACCGGCCCCACGGCGCTGCGGAGCGCTTCGAGCGGTGGCAGCGGCTGTCCGTCGCGGAGCTTGATCGTCTCCTCCTCGACCGCCTCGCGCGACGAGATTCCCCGGCCGCGCAGCCTGCCCTCGAGAAAGTCGACGTTCGAGCGCGTGAAGCCGGAGAACGGCGCGCGGAGATAGGCGTAGAGGTCGCGGCGGCCGCCGTCCTGCCACTCGAAGCGGAGAAGCGCGAGCAGCGCCTGCCCGAAGGCGGTCTGGCCGAGCCGGACACGCCCCTCGATTGCGACCGGGATTCCGAGGGTTCCGAGCACGGTCTCCAGGGACGCGCGCCAGCGCTCGATGGAAGGGACGACGAGTGCGATCTCCTCGAGCGGCGTCCCGCTCGCCGCGAGCTCGCGGATCTCCTCCGAGACGAGCTCCAGCGACGCGCGCGACCCTGCGGCTTCGAAGAAGCGGACGGCGCCGTCGAGGGCCGGACCGGCAGGCGGCGCGTCGGCGAAGAGATGCCGCTCCAGGTGCGCGAGCGCCGCATGTCCGTACTCCGCGGCTCGGGCCGGAAACTCCTCGATCTGTCCACCGGCGAGCGCGGCGAGGTCCTCCTGCGTGCGTCGCAGCGATGCGAAGGCAGCGCGACCGGGCTCGTACGGCAGCGAAACCGTCACCTCTGTGCGGCCCGACAGCGCCTCGAGCAACCCCCACTCCGCGCCGGTCAGATCCTCGAACCCGTACGCGAAGACCGGTCGGCCGTCCCACGCATCGAGCTCCGAGCGAAGCCGCTCGACCGCACGGCGTCGAAGCAGGTCGCGGTCCCAGAGGCCGAGGCGATCGAGCTCCGCTCGATAGGCGGCGTACAGCAACCCGAGATCTCCGTCCAGTTGTTCAGGCTCGAGGAGGCCGGACTCGAGCTCCGAGAGCGTGGCCAGGAGCGCGTCGGCGAAGCCTGCAAACCGCGCAGACCGGCCGAGGCCATTCAGCGGGGTTCCTGCGAGGATCCGCCGCGCAACGAAGGCGCGCTGTGCATCGGTCGTGACGGCTCGGGCATCCGCTGCACCGAGCGCGAGCTCGCGAAAGACGTCGTCGAACGTGCCGACCGAGCCTGCGAGCAGGGCACCCGAGCGCCGCAGCAGGTCGCGTTCGATCCGGTCGACGTCCGTCCTGTTCGGCACGATGAGGACCGGATCGCTGTCGATCGCCGCGAGGTACCCCTCGAGGAGACGCGCGATCTTGCCGGCTTTCGCCGGCCCGACGACGAGAGCCAGGCCCATCTACCCATGGTAGTCCGGGCTTCCGACGCCCCGGCTGACGAAATTAGTGGAAAGAGCGGGGTTTCCCCCGCTCTCTCACACCTATCTGGCACAACGGTCTGGCGGTTACTGCGTCGCTGACTTCGGACGGCGGCCACGACGCGCGACCTGGCGGCCGCCCATCTTCTCGGCCTCGGCGTCGGTGACGTCGAGCTCACGCACACCCTTGCGGGCGTCGTGGAACGTGATCCGAATCGTCGCGCCCTTACCCTCGGCGATCTCGGCGCCGGAGATATCGGACACAAGCACGGTCTTGCGAGCCACTTGGTATTCCTCCTTGGAGAAGCGGCGGCGGCGCGCTTACCGTATCGCAAAGCGGCGGCATAAATCACGCGGCCTTGCGCGCGCGCTTGATTCGCCAGGAACGCAGCAAACTGACAAGCGCACTCTCTTCCGGATCAAGTCCGATGTCGCGCGCTTTGACGACCCGCAAATGCCGAGGCCGGAAATCCTCGATCGTTCTCCCATCGAGATACTGCTCGATGACCGCAGGGCTGACGTACGAGGCGCGTGCGACTGCGGGAGTGTTTCCGAGCCGTTCGCCGACTCTGCGCATCACATTCGCGACCACCCGCTTGGCCTCGGTATCGGTCTCGGCGATCCCGTGCTCCGCGAGCGCAATCGCCGCGGTCAGAGTCCCGCCCCACGTCCGGAAGTCCTTGGCGGTGAACTCCTCGCCCATGTGCTCGCGGATGTAGTCGTTGAGGACCGCGCCGGTGAGCATGCAGGACTCCCCGTTCCACGCCGTAGCGAAAGACTCGTGCGCCGCCGGGTTGCGCGAGCAGTCCCTTGATTGCGTCCGCGAGTTCGCTGTCGACAATTGTCGTCCGCACCTGCAGCTTGTGCTTGGCACGGAAGCGGAAGCTGACCCTCGTCCCCCGGACCGACACGTGCCGCTTGGTCAGCGTCGTCACCCCGTGCGTGCGCGAGGTCTTTGCGTACCGGTCTGAGCCGACGCGGAACCAGGCCATGTTGATCACCCGCACTGCAATCGCGCAGACGTACTCGCGCTCAAACGAGTCGTGCGTCATGTGCTCGCCCATCGCCATCCGCAAATCGGGCAGCCGCTCGGCGAAACGTACGAGCTTGTCGAACTTGGCCTGCTCCTGTTGGGCGCGGAACTCCGGGTGGTAGAGGTACTGGCGCCGGCCCGCTTTGTCGACGCCGGTCGCCTGGAGCTTGGCGGTCGCACGCGGGCGAGATCCAGACGTCCTTCCAGGCAGGCGGAATCACGAGCGACTCGATTCGCTCGATCTTCGCGGGGTCCTCGATCAGATTCCCGCGCCCATCGAGGTAGCGGAACCTTCCCTTCGACCCCGCGCGCCTCCAACCGCCTCTGCGCGCCACGTCACCCGTGTACCCGTTCGGCGCGACTATCATCCGCCGCCGATGGATCCGCGGACGATCGTCGTCCTCGAAGGGGACGAAACCGGGCAGGAGCTCCTCGAGGAGGCGCTGCGCGCGCTCGCGCCCGAAGTGATCGGAATCGAGCTTCAGTTTCCGCGCTTCGACCTCTCGCTCGCGAACAGGCGGGAGACGAAGAACGCCGTCGTGTACGAGGCTGCGCGCGCGGTCCGCGAGCACGGACTCGGTCTGAAGGGGGCGACGATCACGCCCGAGACGCGCGACGACGTCGGCTCGCCGAACCGGATCCTGCGCGAGGAGATCGGCGGCAAGGTGATCGTGCGGACCGGCCGGCGCATTCCCGGAGTCGTGCCGCTCGGCGGCGTGCATGCGCCGATCTCCGTCGTCCGGATGGCCGTCGGCGACGCCTACGGCGCCAAGGAGTGGCGGGAGGGCGAGGGCGAGGACGAGGTCGCGTATCGCACGGAACGGATCGAGCGCCGTATCTGCCGTGCCGTTGCGGAGTTCGCCTTCCGCCAGGCAGACCGCATGGGCGCCAAGGTGTTCGGCGGGCCGAAGTACACCGTCAGCCCGACCTACGAGGGGATGCTGAAGGAAGAGATGGACGCGGCGGCGGCGCGCCACCCCGACGTGAAGTACGAGCCGCAGCTGATCGACGCGACGTTCGCGCTGCTGATCGCCAACACGGGCGAGCCGCTCGTGATCCCCGCCCTGAACCGCGACGGCGACATCCTCTCCGACCTCGTGCTGCCGCTCTTCGGATCGATCGCGGGCTCGGAGTCCCTGCTCGTCGCGTTCGGGGACGACTACACCCCGACCGCGCTGATGGCGGAAGCTGCGCACGGCACGGCTCCCTCGCTCTTCGGCAAGGACGTGGCGAACCCGATGGCGATGATCCTCGCCGGCGCGGCGCTGCTCTCGCACGCCGACGAGGAGGCGCAGCAGGCGGGTCGCGCGATCCGGGAGGCCTGTCTCGAGGCGGTCGCCGAGGGCTGCCGCACGGCCGATCTCGGCGGCCACGCAGGCTCGCGCGAGTTCACCGACGAGGTGATCCGCCGCACGAAGCAGAAGCTCGAGGTCTGGTCCTCGCTCTAGCGCTACTAGATCGCGATGCCGACGGGCGCGGTCGCCTGGGCGATCTCGCCCGCGCTCCCAGCGATCGACGAACGTGTACGCCAGCCACGGATCGAACTGCGAGCCGGCGCATCGCTCCAGCTCCGCGAGCGCCGCCGCGACCGACAGCGCCGGGCGGTACGGACGGACCGAGGTCATCGCATCGAACGCGTCCGCGACGCCGAGCACGCGGGCTTCGAGCGGGATCGAGTCGCCCTCGAGGCGATGCGGGTAGCCGGTGCCGTCCCAGCGTTCGTGGTGATGGAGCACGGACGGCACGGCGACCAGGAAGTCGTCGAAGCACTCGACGAGCCGCGCGCCGGCGACGGGGTGTCGACGGATCTGGCCGAACTCTTCCTCCGTCAGCGGGCCGGGCTTGCGGAGCACGGTCGCTTCGACCGAGATCTTGCCGACGTCGTGCAGCGAGCCACCCAGCCGGAGCACCTCGAGCCGTCTACCCGTCCAGCCGAGAGACAGGGCGAGAGCCTCCGCGAACGCAGTCACCCGGGCCGAGTGGCCGCGAAGGTATGGATCCCGGGCCTCGAGAGCGGTCGAGAACGTGGCGAGCAGGGACCCCACACTGCTCGGTTTCCAGAGCGGAGACGCATTCCCTCCCCGCTTGCGTAGAGTTGCGTCTCTGTGAGGGTCGTTGTCCCGAAAGAGACCGAAGCCGGCGAGCGCCGGGTAGCGCTCATCCCCGACTCGGTCGGGCGGCTCGTGGGCGCCGGCTTCGCGATCGGAGTCGAAGAGGGTGCAGGCGCACTTGCCGGCTTCCCGGACGCCGAGTACGCGGCGGCCGGTGCGCGAGATCGTCGCCCGCAGCGAGCTCTTTGCGGGAGCCGAGGCAGTCGTCCGGGTCGGCAGGCCGTCTGCGGACGAGATCGCGGAGCTCGCTCCGGGAACGGTGCTCATCGCCTTCCTCTCTCCGCTCAGCGATCCGGCGGGAATCGAGCGACTCGCGGCGCGCGGCGTCGTCGCGTTCGCGATGGAGTCGATCCCGCGGATCACGCGCGCGCAGTCGATGGACGCGCTCTCGTCGCAGGCGAATGTCGCCGGCTACAAGGCGGCGCTGATCGCCGCCGACCGGCTGCCGAGGTTCTTCCCGCTCCTGATGACCGCGGCCGGGACGGTCGCTCCCGCGAAGGTGCTCGTGCTCGGCGCCGGCGTCGCCGGGCTCCAGGCGATCGCGACCGCACGCCGGCTCGGAGCCGTCATCACCGCGTTCGACGTGCGGCCCGTCGTCCGCGAGCAGGTCGAGAGCCTCGGTGCGACCTTCCTCGACCTCGGGGTGCGCAGCGAGGAGACGGAAGGCGGCTACGCCAGCGAGCTCTCCGAGGAGGAGCAGCGCCGGCAGCAAGAGGCGCTCACCGAGCGAATCCCGGAGTTCGACGCCGTGATCACGACCGCGCTCGTCCCCGGCCGGCCCGCACCGAAGCTGATTCCGGCCAGCGCGGTGCGTGGGATGCGGCAAGGGTCGGTGATCGTCGACCTCGCGGCGGAGGCAGGCGGCAACTGCGAGCTGACCGAGCCCGGCGAGGAGGTCGAGCGTGAGGGCGTGACGATCGTCGGGCCGACGAACCTCGCGGCGTCGATGCCCTACCACGCGAGCCAGCTCTACTCCCGCAACGTCACGGCCGTGCTCCAGCACCTCGCTCCGGACGGCCAGCTCGTGCTCGACTTCGAGGACGAGATCACCGCCGGTGCCTGCGTGACCCGGAAGGAGGTGGCGGCGTGAGCGAGCCGTCCTTCCTGATCGAGCTGACGATTCTGGTCCTCGCGATCTTCCTCGGCTTCGAGGTGATCTCGAAGGTGCCGCCGCTCCTGCACACGCCGCTGATGTCGGGGACGAACGCGATCCACGGAATCGTGATCGTCGGCGCGATCCTCGTGGCCGGCCAGGAGAACGCGGACACCCTGACGCGCGTCCTCGGCTTCATCGCCGTCGTCCTCGGAACGGCCAACGTCGTCGGCGGCTTCGTGGTCACCGACCGGATGCTCGAGCTGTTCAAGAGAAAGCCCAGTGAGCGCGAACCTCAGTAACAGCCTCTACCTGGTCACGATCGTGACCTTCATCCTGGCGTTGCGGTTCCTGTCGAGCCCTCGGCGGGCGCGCCTCGGCAACCAGCTCGGCGCGGCGGGGATGCTGCTGGCGATCGTCGTCACGCTCGCCCAGCCCGGCCTCGAGGGCTACGTGTGGATCGCGATCGCGATGGCGATCGGCGCCGTCGTGGGTGCGGTCGGCGCGCGCCGCGTGAAGATGACCGCGATGCCGCAGATGGTGGCGCTCTTCAACGGCGTCGGCGGCGGTGCGGTCGCTCTGATCGCGCTCGCGGAGTTCCACAACCTGGCGCCGGCGTCGGGCACGGCTGGAGCTCAACCTCTCGGTGGCGATGATCGTGTCCGCGATCATCGGCTCGATCTCGTTCGCCGGCTCGCTGATCGCCTTCGCCAAGCTGCAGGAGCTGATCGGCGGGCGGCCGATCGTCTACCCGGGACAGAAGGTCGTCAACGCGCTCGTGATCGCGACCGCGCTCGGGCTCGCGGCCGTGATCCTCGCCGGCAACGAGTCCCAGTGGCTGCTGGTGGGCGTGATCGTGGCCTCACTCGTGTTCGGCGTTCTCTTCGTCCTGCCGATCGGCGGCGCCGACATGCCCGTCGTGATCTCGCTCCTGAACGCCTGCACGGGGCTCGCGGCCTCCGCGGCGGGTTTCGCGCTGCACGAGAACGTCCTCATCGTCAGCGGCGCCCTCGTCGGCGCGTCGGGCACCCTGCTGACGCTGCTGATGGGCCGGGCGATGAATCGCTCGATCACGAACGTGCTCTTCGGCGCCTTCGGTCAGATCCAGTCAGGAACCGGCACGGCACTCGACGACGGACGCAGCGCGCGCGCCACGACCGCGGAGGACGTCGCGATCATGCTCTCGTACGCGCGGCGGGTCGTGATCGTGCCGGGCTACGGACTGGCGGTGGCGCAGGCGCAGCACGACGTCCGCGTGCTCGCCGATCTCCTCGAGGACAAGGGCGTCGACGTGCGGTACGCGATCCATCCGGTCGCCGGGCGCATGCCGGGCCACATGAACGTGCTGCTCGCGGAGGCGAACGTCCCCTACGACCGCCTCTTCGAGATGGAGGAGATCAATCCCGAGCTGCCGCAGACGGACGTCGCCGTCGTGATCGGAGCGAACGACGTGGTCAATCCGGCCGCCCGCAGCGACCCGGCGAGCCCGATCTACGGGATGCCGATCATCGACGTCGACAAGGCGACGAACGTCGTCGTGATCAAGCGCAGCCTTGCTCCCGGCTTCGCCGGCATCGACAACCCACTGTTCTACGACGCGCGGACGTCGATGCTGTTCGGCGACGCGAAGCAGGCGCTCGAGCACCTGCTCACCGCGGTCAAGAATCTCTAGATGATCCCGTTCTTCTCGGCGCGGCACGTCGAGGCCGCGGTCACCCCGAAGCGTGCCTACGACGCCGTTCGAGACGCATTCGTGGCGCACGCGCGCGGCGAGTGGACGATGCAGCCGAAGCTGTACGTCACGAACTATCCGGCCGGCGACTTCCGCGCGATGCCGGCACTCGGCGGTGGCCACGCCCTGCTGAAGTGGGTCACCTCGTTCCCGGGCAACCCCGAGCGTGGCCTGCCGACCGTGAGCGGTCTCGTCATCCTCTCGGACGCCGAGACCGGCCTCGTCGAGGCGGTCCTGGACGCCGGATCGGTGACCGCCCTTCGCACCGGGGCGGCCGCGGTGCTGGCGGCCGAGACGCTCGAGGCAGTCCGGTGGAGTCGCGTCCGTGATCGGCGTCGGTGTGAACGGACGCGCCGCGGCTCGAACCTTCAAGGCGCTCGGCCGTGAGGTCGTGCTGTGGGACGTCGACGAGGAACGGGCACGCGCTGTGGCGGCCGATCTCGGCGTCGGCATCGCCCGGAGCCTCGACGAGGCGCTCGCCGCGGACGCAGTCGTCACGGTGACGCCCGGCCGGACGATCCTGATTCCGGAGGGCACGCTGCGACCGGGCCAGCACGTCAGCCTGATGGGCGCCGACGGGCCTGGGAAGGCGGAGATCGCGGTCGCAGAGCTCCAGCGCGCCCGGATCTTCTGCGACGAGTGGGAGCAGGCGAGCCACGGCGGCGAGCTTGCTGCCGCCGTCGAGGCGGGCGCGATCGGTCGCGAGCGACGTGACCGAGCTCGGCAACGTGCTCACGGGCGACGCCGAGGGTCGCCGGTCGCCCGAAGAGATCACGATCTTCGACTCGACCGGCCTCGCGATCCAGGATCTGGCGATCGCGATCGCCGCCCTACGAGCGGGCCGGACGAGCTCGACCTGCCGACGATGGACGTCTAGGGCTAGCCGGAAGCCAGCCCTGCCGAAACGGGCTCGGCGAATCTCGGCGCGTAAGGAACGGCCGCCGAGGGTTGTTCGGTCATCACACCCACTCCCGAGGAGGGAAAGATGACCAGCAAGCACCCCATCACGTGCATCGCCATCAGCGCCGCAGTCGCCCTCAAGCTCCTCGCGGGCACAGCAGCGCATCGCCGCGCGAGCCGACGACGCAGGGCCGCGTGCTGCTCACCGTCCTGCACGACGCCAGTGGCTCGACTGGGCGGCCGATCATCGTCACCGATATTTCGAATCCCACCCCGCAGGTGCAGCTCGGCAGGGGCATGGACATCGCCAGGGTCGACGGCGAGATCGTCAACAGCTAGGTGACCTAGTCACCGCAAGCTGCGGGGGCCGGCGGCCCGGCCCCCGCAACCTTCATCGTGTGAACCGTCCAGCGCTAGGCGACGAGCCGCGCTGGGTCCATCGGCGCGAGCAGCGGATGCGGGTCACCCGCGATCGCCTTCGCGACGAGGTCGCCGCACATCAGGCCGAGCACGTTGCCGTGTCCGGAGTAGCCGCCGGCCGTCCAGAGGCCGTCGCGGCCGGGCACGCGGCCGACGACCGGCATCAGGTCGGGCACGAGCCCGAAGACCCCGGCCCACCGATGCGTCACTTCGGGCCGGCGGCCG
>CAWJYW010000023.1:0-8367 GCA_963847255.1 uncultured Gaiellaceae bacterium | reverse complement strand
CCACGCCAGGCCGATGACGCCCAGTGCCAGGAAGGTGATGTTCTGGCCGGAGACGGCCAACAGGTGGTAGAGCCCGGAGGCCTTGAAGTCGTCGCGAAGCTCGTCCGTCAGTCCCTCGTCCTCGCCCAGCACGATCCCGGCCAGCACCGCACGGCGCTCGCCTTCGAGCGCAGGGGCGATCGCGCGCGCCACGTGCGCACGGAGCCGATCCGAGACGCCGCCGATCCCCCCACGGCGTCCGACGAGCCGCCAGTCGCGCCCGTGCAGGACGACGTGGACGCCGCGGCGGGCGAGCCAGCCGCGCTCGTCGAAGCCCTCCTCCGGGCCGCGCGGCGCGGCGACGGTCGCTCGCAGCTCGAGGACGGCCCCCTGAGGCGGCGAGCGGCCGAGCGGCAACTCGAGCAGCACCCGCTCGCGGAGCGGGCGCTCGTCGACGCCGCACCTCGGCCGGGAGCCGAAGTGCGAAGGTCGACCGGCGCACCGGTACCTGTTACGACGGCCGTGACGGCCGCCGAGCGACCGATCTCGGGACGAGGACGCTGCTCTCCAGCGCGTCGAGACGCACGCTTCCCCACCACCAGCCGGCGAGAAGGAGCGCCAGCGCGCAGGCGGGCAGCCGCGCCCTCGGGAGGCTCGCCGCGACGATCGCGGTCGCCACGAGTACTCCGACGGCGACCGCCGGTGCGCGAAGCGCGTTTGCGATGGCGAGGCCGACACACGCGCCGAGCAGGAGCAGCGTCGGCCAGGAGCGCTCGATCAGGGCGAGACCACGTCTCGGAGCTGCTCGACCCGCGCGGGGCCGATCCCCGGGATTGCGTCGAGATCCGCGAGCGAGTTGAAGCACCGAGCCCTCCGCTGAGATCAAGTGCGAGCAGGAAGAAGAAGGTGTTGAACGCGATCGGCAGGACGATCAACAGCGCGCCCGCGGCCCGGTCGAGACTCATGTTGAGCGCGCCCCTGACTCCGTCCGGCGGAACAGCCAAGCGAGGAGAAGACCGGTCACGAGTGCGTACAGGAGCGTGCCGCTGGCGCCGAAGTTCGTGAACCGCTCGTCGATGTTCGCCGAGATCACGTACGAGCTGACAGCCAGGCGAGCGCCCAGACGGGCGGGTTCACTGCCGCCCACCACGCCGCACCGGCGAAGCCTTGTCGTGCGAGCACGAGTGCCTGCAGCCCTCCGACGACGAGGCCGGTGACGGCGCCCATGAGCATGAGCTCGCCTCGGTCGATCCCGTAGTCGACGAGCTGCCGCGCCGACGGCGAGGCCGACGGCCATTCCGAGGCTCGTCGCGGCGATCCAGAGCCACGGGACGAACTGCCTCAGTGCGAGCCACTGCGCGGTTCCGACCACGGCGCCGGCGATCAGGCCGCCGGCGAGCGCTGCGCCGACGGAGTCGACCGCGCCGACGATCAGGTTCGCGATCAAGCCGCCGATCGGGAAGCCGAGGAGGGCGGCGAGCGGCCACGCCCAGACGCGGGGCCGGCTGAGCGTCCCGCCGTCGCCGGCTGGGAGCTGGTGTGCGAGACGGAGGTCATGCGTGTCCTTTCGTTGAGCCCGTGAGCCGGGTCGGCAGGCCGGTGTCTAGACGGTCGCGCGGGCAGGCTCTCGGGCGGCTTGGTTGCGGCCGGAGGTGGCTGGCGCCGCGGGGGCGTGTCCTTCGACGTGGACGTCCGGGAGCCAGCTCAGCCAGGAGGGGAGGTACCAGTTCCGCTCGCCGAGGAGCTTCATGCTCGCCGGAACGAGGACGGAGCGGACGATCGTGGCGTCGACGAGGAGGGCGACGGCGACGCCGAAGCCCATCTGCTGGAACATGACCAGGTCGCCGGCCGCGAAGCCGCCGAAGACGGCGATGATGATCAGCGCGGCGCCGGTGATCAGCCGTGCGGTCGAGCCGACGCCGAAGGAGACGGCGCCCGCGGTGTCGCCGGTCTGCGCTGTAGCGCTCCTTGATCCGGCTGAGCAGGAAGACCTGGTAGTCCATCGAGAGGCCGAAGAGGACGGAGAAGAGGAAGAGCGGCACCCACGCCTCGACCGTGTCGACCTGCTGGAAGCCGAAGAGCTCGTTCCCGACGCCCTTCTGGAAGACGAGCACGAGCAGGCCGTAGGCGGCGCCGACCGAGAGCAGGTTGAGCGCGATCGCGACGGCGGGGATCACGATCGAGCGGAAGGCGATCGTGAGCAGGATGAAGCTGAGGCCGAGCACGAAGGCGAACACGATCGGGAGCCAGCTGCCGACGATGTCGAAGTAGTCGACGTTCTCGGCGGTCGATCCGCCGACGAGCACGGTCGTCTCGAGATCGCCGAACGCCTGCGGGATCAGGTCGGCGCGCAGGTGGCGGATCGCGCTCGTCGCCTCGGGCCCGTCCGCGTCGCCCGCGACCGGAACCGAGAGCAGGACGAGGTCGCCGTCCTTCGAGCCGGTCTGCGTCGGCGGGCCGAACGCGTCCTGGTCGGCGAGGCTCGCCTTCAGCTGCGCGATCGCCGACCGAACCGGTGCCGAGGAGACGTCGCCCTGGACGACGATCTGCGCCGGGTCGACGCCGGCGCCGGGGAAGTCGCGGTTCAGCGCGTCGAAGCCCTGCTTGGACGGGAAGCGGTCGGGCAGCGTGCTCAGCCCCGAGAAGCCCGGTGTCGATCGAGAGCACGGGCAGCGCTGCGGCGAGCAGAAGCGCCGTCGCCGCCACGAGGCTCACGAGCGGCCGCCGCATGACGCCGCCGACGAGCGCCGACCAGAAGCGGGCTCTCCGAGCCGGCGCTGTTGATCGCCCGGCGGCCGATCACCGGGATCCTGCAGGCGTTCACCCGGTCGCCGAGCAGGCTCAGCACGGCGGGCAGCAGCGTCAGCGCCGCGACCACCGAGACGATGCCGACGAGGATCGCGCCGAGCGCGAGGCTGCGCAGGATCGTGTCCGGCACGAGCAGCATCCCGCACATCGCGAGCACGAAGGCCATGCCGCTGAAGAGCACGGCCCGGC
This sequence comes from uncultured Gaiellaceae bacterium, assembly GCA_963847255.1. Classification (GTDB taxonomy): domain Bacteria; phylum Actinomycetota; class Thermoleophilia; order Gaiellales; family Gaiellaceae; genus Gaiellasilicea. The sequence goes on along the minus strand of CAWJYW010000023.1, from coordinate 5,391 downwards.
TCGCCGTCGCGCCGGAGGCGACGATCGCGTCGATCTTCTCGAGCCCGCGCCCGCGCTCTTCCCGGTAGCGCGAGAGGATGAAGAGCGCGTAGTCGATCCCGAGCGCGAGCCCCATCGCCGAGATCATGTTCACGACGAAGAACGAGACCTCGAACGCCTGGCCGACGAGCGCCGTCAGGGCGACCGCGATCACGATCGAGAGCAGCCCGAGCAGCACCGGCACGAGCCCGGCCACGACCGCGCCGAACACGAGCACGAGAATGATCAGCGCCGCCGGCAGCCCGATCAGCAGCTCGCCCTTCTGCAGGTCCTCCTCGGAGAGCTTCTCGAAGTCGGCGTCGGCCGTCAGCGGAGCCGGTGATCGAGACCTGGAAGCCGTCCTTCCCGTTCTCCGACTGCACCAGCTCGACGAGCGGAACGACCTCGTCGCCTCGCATCACGAGCGGCACCATCGTCGCGTGGCGATCCTTCGAGACGAGCGACTCGTCGTCCGAGGCGTAGTAGCTCTGCGCGTCCGCGACGATGCCGAGCGCCTCGCCGCGCTCGCCGAGCGACTCGCACCTTCGCCTGGAAGGCGGGATCGTCGACCGTGTAGCGATCCGAGCGCACGACCACGATCTCGCTCGGCGTCGGCTCGGGCGGGAAGCTCTCGTGGATCAGCGCCTCCGCCTGCTTCGACTCGGGGTTGCTCGTCACGTCGCCGTCGCTCGTCAGCGCGCTCCCGAGCAGGAGCGCGATCACGACGAACGAGGCGAGCACGGCGGCGAGCCACGCAGCGAGCGTCCGCTTCGGATGAACGGCACATGCACGCGCAAGACCCTCAGTCGAGAAAGACACCGTTCTCAGAGCTCCTTGGGGTAGTTGGGGTTGCTTCGGGACTGGCTGGCGTCGGCGATCCAGGCGACGAGCACGCTGTCCGGATGGTCGACGAGGTGGTCTCGCGCCAGGGCGTCGACGATCTCGCGATCGCCGCGGTGGTGCGCGGCCGCGATCGCGACGAGCTGGCGGTCGCGCGTGGTCGACGCGAGCCTTTCGGCCCGGACGAGGAGGCGGTCTCCGTGCGGCGAGAACAATGCCGCCGCAACGAGGATCAGCGGATCGTCGCTTGTCTGCGACGCCTCGACGATCGCCGTGATCGCCGCGTCGTCGCCCGTTACGAGACGTCGGAGCAGTTGGTGCATGCTCGCGACAATCGCGGGCTGCGCTGACACTGCGCTGACACGCGCCTACACTCGCGTCGTGCTCGAGTTCCTGGTGCTGGGCCCGGTCGAGGTCAGGCGAGACGGCAAGCCGGTCGCGATCCCCAGAGGCAAGACGGCGGAACTGCTGGTGCACCTGGCGCTCGCAGCCGGGACGTCCGTGCGCGCCGACCGGCTTCTCGACGATCTCTGGGCCGGCACCCCGACCAACCGCAACACGCTCCAGCAGAAGGTGGCTCGACTGCGCCGCAGCCTGGGCGACCCGTCGCTGGTCGCCGGCGGCGACGACGGCTATCGGCTCGCGGTCGAGCCCGCCGCCGTGGACGCGCACCGGGTGCTGCGCGACGTCGACTCGGCGACGGCGCTGTTCGACGACGGCGACCACGCGGCCGCCGCCGAGACCAGCGCCGCCGCTCTGGCGCTCTTCCGCGAAGACGTGCTGCCTTCGGCCGGCGATTGGGCCGCGCCGCAGCGAGCCCGGCTCGAGGAGGCGCGAATGCAACTGCATGGAGACCCGCTTCGCAGCGCGGCTGCGACTCGGGGAGGACGTGATCGGCGAGCTCGATGCCGCCGTCGCGACGGCTCCGTACCGGGAGGAGCTGTGGGAGCTGCTGATCACCGCCCTCTACCGTGGGGGCCGGCAGGCTGACGCGCTGGCCGCGTACCAGCGCGTCCGCACCCGCCTCGCGGACGAGCTCGGCCTGGAGCCGGGCCCGCGGCTGAAGGAGATCGAGCAGCAGATCCTGACCCAGGACCAGTCGCTCGGCGTGCGCGCGGGAAACCTGCCGTCGCTTGCAGCCGAGCTCGTGGCGCGCGACGGCGAGATCGCGGCGCTGCGCGACCTTCTGGTGCGTCACCGCCTGGTCGAGGTCGTCGGCCCAGGCGGTATCGGCAAGACGGCTGTCGCGATCGCGACGGGCCGGACGCTGGTCGAGGTTCCCGTCTGGCTCGTCCGGCTCGAGGCCGCGCAGACCGCGGACGACGTGTTCGACACGGTCGTCGCCGCGCTCGGCGTCGTCGGGGGCGAGGCGGCGCTGCAGGAGCGCCTGCGCCGGACGGAGGCGGTGCTGATCCTCGACAACTGCGAGCACGTGGTCGAGGCCGCCGCGGCGCTCGTGGAGCGCCTGCTCGATGCGGCGCCGACGCTGCGGGTCCTGTGCACCAGCCAGGTACCGCTGGAGCTCGCAGAGGAGGCCGTGTTCGAGCTCGCTCCGCTGCGGCTCGAAGACGCGGTCGAGCTCTTCGCCCTGCGCTCCGCCCGACCAGGCGACCCCGACGAGGTGCGCGAGGTGTGCCGGTCGCTCGACGGCTTGCCGCTCGCGATCGAGCTCGCGGCGGCGCGCACGAGGACGCTGTCCGTCGAGGAGATCGCGCGCAGGCTCGACGACCGCTTCACCGTGCTGAGCGACCCGGCGAGCCGCAAGCCCGAGCGCCGCCGGGCGCTGAGGGCGACCATCGGGTGGAGCTACGACCTCCTGTTTCCCGACGACCAGCGCGGCCTCTGGGCGCTGGCCACCTTCCCCGGCGGCGCGGCGCTCGCGGCGGCGGAGTCGGTGCTCGGCGCGCTCGACGTGCCGGCGGAGGCGGCAATCGACGTCGTGGGCCGGCTCGCGAGCCGCTCGCTGGTGATCGTGGACGAGCCGCCCCGCTACCGGCTGCTCGACAGCATCCGCGCGTTCGCGCTCGAGGCGCTGGCCGAGGCGGGGCTCACTCAGCGCGGCTTCGATGCGCATGCCGCGTGGTACGCGGAGCAGGCCGCCTTGTCGACGGAGGGCGTGCGCAGCGCGCAGCAGGCCGAGCACCTCGCGTTCGCGCGCGCCGAGCGCGCCAACATCGACGCTGCGCTGGCCTGGTGCGCGGCCCGCGACCCCGTGCGAGGGCTCGAGCTGGCCAACGGGTTCGGCTGGGCGTGGATCGTCCTCGGCGACGCCCGCGGCGCACAGCGCCTGCTCGCCGCGCTCGCGCGCCGCAGGCGACGCGTCCCCGGCGCGCGAGCGGGCGACCGCGCTCCTGCTCGCCGCCTGGATCGAGGCGTCCTCGGGACACCTCGAGCCTGCCCGCCGGCACATCGCCGCCGCGACCGAGCTCGCGGTCGGCGACCCCGACCTGGAGGCCCGCTGCGCCTACTACCTCGCCTACGTCGAGTCACACAGCGGCGAGTGGGATCAGGCGCTGGCGCTCACCGACCGGGCGCGGCAGCTGTACGACGGGCTCGATCGTCCCTGGGACCAGGCGGCGAACGCGCTCTTCGCCGCCCGCGCCGCAATCTCCGCCGGAGACCTCGTCCGCGCCGCGCAGGCACGCGACCAGGTTCAGCGGTGGCTCGAGATCGTCGACGACCCCTGGCTCCACGTCCGCCGCGACGCCATGCTCGGCGAGCTCGCACGCGTCGAGCGCCGCTTCGACGACGCCGTCACGCACCTCGGCCGGGCTGCCGAGACATCACGACGACTCGGCTTCCTGCAGACCGAGGCGTACCAGCTCACGAGCCTCGGACGCGCACAGTGCCAGGCCGGGGACTACGAGTCCGGCGCAGCGACGCTGGAGCTCGGGATCGCCAAGGCAGAGGCCACCGGGGACGTCCGGCTCGCCGCGCTCGGCCGCGTCCATCTCGGCCGGATCCTCCGCGCACTCGGGCGGACCGCCGAAGCTCGGGCCGCGCTCGAGGCGGCGGCGGCATTCCACCGAGCCGCCGGCGGTGGGGAGCAGCAGGTGCTCGGGGACACGCTCCTCGCCGCGCTCGATCGCGACCGCGAGGACCTGGCGGCTCTCCTCGAACGAGCGCGGCACGACGGCGACGCTCCGGCCGAAGTCTTCGCGCTCGACGCGCTCGCCCGGCTCACGGGCGACGACGACCTCTATGCGGCCGCCGACGCGCGGATGGAGACCGCCTCGCACTTCATCACGGAGCGCGACCGCGTCGATCGCCGCGCTGATTGAGCACCGTGAAGGCCAGCAGGCCGGCCATGACGATCGCGATCCCGATCATCTGCCGGGCGTTGATCACCTCGCCCAGCAAGAGAAACGACCACACGACCGCGAGCGCAGGCTGCGCGACCTGCGCGATCCCGATCGTCCCGATCTGAATCGTCTTCTGCGCGTAGACGAGGAGGCCCTGGGCGGTGATCCCACTCGTGAACGCCAGGATCAGCATGTACGTCCACCCGGTGCTGCTCATCGAGAACCCGCCGCCGTGGGCGACGGCGACCGGGAGCACCGCAACAGTCGCGATCGGGCAGATCGTCGCCATGAAGGTCGTCACGTCCATCTCGCGCCGGAAGTACCTCGTCGATGCGACGTAGCTCACCAGCAGCAGCATCGCGAGCACCCCGAAGACGTTGCCCTCCAGCGAGGCGTCGCCGCCGGGCGGCGCACTCAGAAGCACGAGCGCCACGCCTCCGAACGCGAGCACCGCGAACACCAGGGCACGCGGGTCGATGTACTCGCGGAAGAGCCAGGCCCCGACCGGCACGATCAGGAACGGCGCGCACGACCCGATCAGGGCCGCGTTCGCGACGCTGTTGTGCGTCGCCCCGGCAAAGAACACGGCCAGGTTCAGCCCGAAGAAGACGCCGGGGATCCACACCGCGCGCACGTCGCGCAGCGTCACGCGACGACCCGTGCTCCACAGGACGACGTTCCACACGAGGCTGACCGTGGCCAGGCGCCAGAACGCGACCAGCACACCGGCCGTCTCGGCACGCTTGACCAACGTCGAGCTGAGCGAAAACGCGACCACCAGCCCGAGAACCGCGAGCACCCCAAGCGTCTTCGCGCTCAGCCCACGGATCCACGCCGGAGCCCGCGCTGCGCGCGGAACAGCGCTCATCCGCGCACAGTAACGGCGGACTCGGCCCGTCGACCACTCGTCCGTGGGCGTTCCGGCGCCAGTCGTGGCGGCCAGCGCACCGCGGGCTTGGCTTCGGTGAGCTGGCGTCGCTACAGAATCACAACGCGACGGGGCGACCGCCGCTCATTACTTGCGAGTCATCCCCCGTAAGCAAGCGCCTTTCTGAGCTGCCTAACACAGGCGCGGCCGGCCGCAGCTTTCGCTCAATCAAGCAGCTCGGGCCAAACGCGCCTCTCCTTTCATACCCCTTCCCCGAACTCCAAGCCGAGGCGCGTGATGCCCAGGTGATGCCCGCTCAAATAGAAACCCCCGCATTTGCAGGGGTTTCCTTAGCAGGCCTCT
>CAWJYW010000022.1:0-52410 GCA_963847255.1 uncultured Gaiellaceae bacterium | reverse complement strand
CTCTGCGCGCCGCCAAGGCGTGATCGAGCTCAGGACGTACCGCGACGGCGGCCAGTCCGCCGCGGACGTCGCACGCGAGGTCGCCGAGTTCGTCAGCGCCGCCGAACGGACGCTCGAGCTCGCGCTCTATGACATCCGCCTCCACGACGAGGCAGCCGCGCTCGTCTCCGAGGCCCTGGTCGACGCGCAGGAGCGCGGCGTCGCTGTCCGGCTCGTCTACAACGTCGACCACCCCGGGCCGATCCCGGTGCCGCCGCCGCCGCAGACGGCCCCGGAGCTCCTCGAGGCGCTGCCGATCCCAACGCGCCCGATTCCAGGCGTCCCCGACCTGATGCACCACAAGTACGCGATCCGTGACCGCGAGACGATCTGGACCGGCTCGATGAACTGGACGCAGGACTCGTGGTCGCGGCAGGAGAACGTCGTCGCGATCGTCGGGTCGACCCAGCTCGCCCACGCCTACGGCCTCAACTTCGACGAGCTCTGGGAGACGGGTGACGTGATCGGCTCCGGCCACGTCGAGCCGCGGCCGGTCGACGTGGACGGGATCGAGGTGCGTCCCTGGTTCACGCCCGAGCATGGCGAGCCGCTGGCACATCGGATCGCGAAGCGGATCGGCGCAGGCGAAGCGGCGCGTCCGGATCGCCTCACCCGTGCTCAGCTCGGGGCCGATCCTCGGGACGCTGGCCGAGGTCTGCTCCGACGGGAAGGTGGACGTCGCCGGTGTCGTCGACGACACGCAGGTCGACGGCGTCCTCTACCAGTGGCACCTGAACGGGAACTCGAGCTGGAAGATCCCGGCGCTCCGCCGCTTCCTCGAGGTCGCCCGCTTCGCCGGCAAGCCGTCCACGAAGTGGGCGCCGGACACGGTGCACGACTTCATGCACGCCAAGATCACGGTGGCCGACGACATCTCGTTCATCGGCAGCTTCAACCTCTCGCACTCGGGCGAGATGAATGCGGAGAACGTGCTCGAGATCCGCGATGCCGAGATCGCCGACCGGCTGGCGACGTTCGTGGACGAGATCCGCGCGCTCTACCCGCTGGTCACGCTGCCGGAGGACAAGACTCCGGCGTCAGCGGCATCTCCTCTTCTGTGAAGCGAATTGCGCTCCTCGCCGCCGGCGTGCTTGCACTCGGCGTCGCCGTCGCCTCGGCCGCCAAGTTGCCGCAGGCTCCGGCCTGCCCGGTGTTTCCGGCTTCGAGCCCCTGGAACCAGCGCGTCGACAAGCTCCCGGTCGCGCCCGAGTCGGACCGAGTCGTCGCGGCGATCGGCGTCGACGACCACATGCACGCCGACTTCGGCTCCGGTCTCTGGGACGGCGGGCCGATCGGAATCCCGCTCACGGTCGTCCGAGGCACCCAGGCGAAGTCGCGTGTCGCGTTCCAGTACGCCTCCGAGTCGGACAAGGGGCCGTACCCGATCCCGAAGAACGTCGCGATCGAGGGCGGCCGCCAGTCGGACGGCGACCGCCACGCGCTGATCGTCGACCGCGACAAGTGCAAGCTCTACGAGCTCTTCGCCCTGTACCCGACGGCGAACGGCGGCTGGCGTGCGGGGTCGGGCGCGATCTTCGACCTCCGCTCGAACAAGCTGCGCCCCGCAGGCTGGACCTCAGCCGATGCCGCGGGCCTGCCGATCCTGCCCGGACTCGCGCGCTACGAGGACGTGGCGAAGGGCCGGATCGACCACGCGCTCCGCTTCACGGTCTCCGACTCACGGCGCGCCTACGTCTGGCCGGCGAGGCACTTCGCGAGCGACAACACCGACCCGAACCTGCCGCCGATGGGGATGCGCTTCCGCCTCAAGCAGAGCTATCCGATCGCAGGCTTCCCGCGCCAGGCGCGGATCGTGCTCCAGGCGCTGAAGGAGTACGGGATGATCGTCGCCGACAACGGCTCCGACTGGTACGTCAGCGGCGCACCGCACCCGAAGTGGTCGAACGACCAGCTGCACACGCTGCACCGCGTTCCCGGCTCGGCCTTCGAAGTCGTCGACGGGACGAAGCTCAGGAACTGACGCGGCGGGCGCCGACGAAGGACGACGATCTGCTTGCGAGCAAGGCGACGCGGACGACCCCGCCCGACTGCGGCGCGTCGATGAAGCGGCCCTTGCCGATGAACAGGCCGACGTGGCCGAGCCCGGAGAAGAAGACCAGGTCCCCCGGCTTCAGCGCCCAGCGAGAGACCTTGCGCCCGTAGCTGTACTGGGAGGCTGCGTGGTGCGGCAGGCTGACGCCGAGCTTGCTGTACACGTACATCACGAGGCCGGAGCAGTCGAAGCCGTGCCCGGGACTGGCGCCGCCCCAGGCGTACGGGACGCCGATGTAGCGGCGCGCGAGCCCGGCTGCGCGCTCCCCCACCGTGACCCTCGGGCGCGACCGCTTCGCAGCGTGCGTCTTCCGAAGCTTCGCTCTCCACTGCGCGCCGCTCAGCTTGGGGCTGCGCGGCTTGGCGGCCGGCGAATGCGTGACGGCGCGGAGGGCGACGTCGGAGCCGGCCCGCTGCGGGGGGACGGCGTCGGCCGCCGATGTCTGACCGACGGCGCAGACGAGCGTGGCGAGCGCGGCAGCGCAGAGGATGCGTAGTTGCATGAGATCGAGGGACAAGCTGCCCGGCGGTTCCGCCAGGCCCGGCGGTCAGCCCAGGTAGCGCCAGTCGAAGAAGTGACGCGCAGGCGTCGAGAGATGGGCGGCCGGAAACATCCGGCGTCCAGGGTAGCCCTCATCCCGACTCTGGAAGTAGCCCAAAAGGGGGATCCGCGCGGCCACGTAGCATCGGGTCATGCGTCCACGCCCCAACCGGATCGAAGCGCTTCCGAAGCAGTACTTCACGTCGCTGCTCGCGCGCGTCGCCGCGGTGGCGGCCGAGCCCGGCGAGCCGCTGATCGACCTCGGCCGCGGCAACCCCGACGTCCCGCCGCCGGCGCACGTCGTCGAGGCCCTCGCCGAGTCCGCGCGCGAGCAGACCTCGGCGGTGCACGGCTACGCGCCCTTCGCGGGCCTGCCGGAGCTGCGGGAGGCGATCGCCACGCGCTATGCGGAGGTCTACGGCGTCGAGCTCGACGCGCACCGGGAGGTCGCCGTCGTCCCGGGCACGAAGACCGCGCTGATCGAGGTCGCGCTCTGCGTTGCCGGCCCGGGCGACGCGATCGCGCTGCCGGATCCCGGCTACCCGGACTACAACTCTGCGGTCGCGCTTGCCGGGGCGGAGCGAATGCCGTTGCCGCTGGACGAGGCAGGGCGGCCCGAGTGGGACGCGCTCACGAGAAAGCCGGCGCTCATCTACCTCAACTACCCGTCCAATCCGACCGGGGCGGCAGCGCCTGACCGGGTCTTCGCCGAAGCCGTCGCCCTCGCCGACTGGACGGACGGAACCGTCCTGCACGACTTCGCGTACGGCGATCTCGTCTTCGACGGCCGCCGGCCGCAGAGCTTTCTCGCCGAGCCCGGAGCCCGCGAGGTCGGCGTCGAGCTCTTCTCGCTCTCGAAGAGCTACGGCATGGCGGGCTGGCGGCTCGGCTTCGTGCTCGGCAACGAAGAGCTCGTCGCGCGGGTGACGTGGCTGCAGGAGCACGTGCGCGCCGGGATCTTCGTCGCGCTGCAACGTGCCGCGATCGCCGCCCTGACGGGCCCGCAGGAGACGGTGGGCGAGCGGAGGGCGCTGTACGAGGCGCGTCGCGATCGCGTCGTCGCGGCCCTGCCGGCGCTCTCGCCCCGGTGCGAAGGAACGTTCTTCGTCTGGCTCCAGCTTCCAGACGGCTGGTCCTGCGAGCGCCTGCTCCAGGAAGCCCGGGTCGCGCTGGCGCCGGGCGAAGGGTTCGGGGCGCGCGGGAGCGGCCACGCGCGGCTCTCGCTCGCCGTGCCGGACGAGACGCTCGATGCCGGTCTCGAGCGGCTTCAGCAGGCGCTCGCCCGCGAGTAGAGTCGAGTCGTGTTCGAGGAGCTGCTGCGGCGCTGGGACGGCGAGCACGCCGTCGCCCGCTACGACGCGTCGACCGGCACGTGGATGCTCGTCTGCATCCACTCCACCCAGCTCGGTCCGGCGATGGGCGGCACGCGGATGAAGACGTACAGCGAGCCGGCGGAGGCGCTCGAGGACGGCCTGCGGCTTGCCGGCGGGATGACCCGCAAGCTCGCCGTGCTCGGGCTGCCGTGCGGCGGCGGCAAGGCCGTGCTCGCGGTGCCCTCGATCCCCGCCGGCGACGAGCGGCGGCGCGTGCTCGAGCGCTACGCGGAGCTCGTCGATTCGCTCGGCGGAACGTTCGTCACCGGCCCGGACGTGAACACCGGTGAAGCGGATATGGACGTGATCGGCGACCGCACCCGGCACGTCTTCTGCCGCAGCATCGAGAGCGGCGGCTCCGGCGACCCAAGCGTCCACACTGCGCTCGGGGTCTTCTACGGCATCAGGGCGAGCCTCGCACACGCGTTCGGATCGGACGATCCCGCCGGAAGAACCGTGCTCGTCCAGGGGGCGGGCTCGGTCGGCGCCAAGCTCGCGAAGCTGCTCGCGGAGGCCGGCGCGACCGTCCTCGTGAGTGACGTCGACGAGGAACGGGCGCGCGCAACCGGGGCGGCCACCGTTCCGCCCGCTGCGGCGCTGGAGACGGAATGCGATGTGTACGCGCCGTGCGCTCTGGGAGCGACGCTGAACGCCGACTCGATTCCGAGGCTCCGCTGCTCAGTCGTCGCGGGTGCGGCCAACAACCAGCTCAAGACCGACGAGGACGGTGAACGGCTGCGTGCGCGGGGAGTCCTGTACGCGCCGGACTACGCGATCAACGGCGGCGGCGCGCTCCATGGGATCGGGCTCGAGCATCTCGGCTGGGACTCGGAGCAGCTCGAGCGGGAGGTCGAAGGGATCGGCGCGACGCTTGTCCCGAATCTACGCGGAGGCGGACGCGGAGGGCATCCCCACGCACGAGGCCGCAGAGCGCCTCGCGGCCGAACGCCTGCGGGAACCCTGAGCCGCCGCGCGGTGTAATCAGCCGCATGAGAGCGTTCCTCGTCGCTGCCCTCGCCGCGTCGGCGCTACTCGTCCTGCCGTCGGCGAGCGCGAAGGACTTCGGCCCCGGCGACATTCGCGTGTGCAACGCAAGCGCTGCGTCCCGATCGTGAAGCGCGACGTCGCTGCCGCTGCTCGGCCCCTTCTACTACAGCGGCCCCGCGCCTGGCGCACCTCCGCGCGCCCGCGCTCGGGACGCCGTACTACCAGCTGCGCTTCCGGAACAACTACGTCACGGGCATCGTCGCGACCCGGCAGCTCGACCGTTTCCTCAGCTACGGCGTCCACCTGGAGCGGTTCGACGCCAACACGTGGTACGCGGTGCCGCGCGAAGCTGTCGGCAGAGCTTCGCCGGCTGACCGCCGGCATGCGGCCGCTCCGCGTCACACGAGCAGCGCTCGCGAAGTCGCACTGACGGCTAGCGACGCGCGAGCCGGCGGCCGACCGCCCACGCTACGAGCAGGGCGAGCGCCGAGACGACCTGCCAGCCGACTGCGACCCGGTTGACGTCGACGGCCGGGCGCCAGACAACCTCGCCGTCCCGAATGACATACGCGCCGACGGGACGCGCCGCGACGCCGAAGCCGCCGCCGCCGTTTCCGTCCGTGTCACCGCCTCCGCCGCCGCCGCCGCGAACCGCTGCAGCGGGAACCACTGTCATCCCCTCCAGCTCGATCGGCTCGCCGTAGACACGGCGCACGGTGAGCGCGTCGCGCGCGCCCTCGAGAATCTCGTCGATGTTCGGCATTGCTCAACCCCCTCTTCGAAATCGCGAGCGCGAGCCTAGCGGAGCCGCGCCCAGTAGAGATCGGTGCGGAGCGGGTGGCGGTAGTGCTCGTCCGGCACGAGCTCCCCCAGCTCCGCGAGCAGCCGCGTCCGGTCGGACTCGGGCAGCGCGGCGATCATGCTCCAGGACGCGATCTGCGCGAGAATCCCCTCGCGGTCGAGCTCGACCGGATTCGGATAGCTCGCCTCGGTGAACGGCTCGAACGGGCCCGGGAACGGCGCCCGCCAGAGTCCAGTGCTGACGGTCTGCTCGGGCGGCTTCTCGATCGCCACTGCGCGGTAGGCGTCCCAGAACGCCTCCGGCAACGGCGGCTCGACGTCGCCGTCGATCTGGTTGAAGAGGATCGCGAGGACGCCGCCGGGCCGCAGCACGCGCGCGATCTCGGTCACGGCCGCGTCGTTGCCGAACCAGTGGAAGGCCTCGCCGACGAAGACCGCGTCGACCGACGTCGTCGGGGAGCGGGATCGCGTCCGCGCTGCCCGGAACCGCCTCGGCCTCCGGGACGACGCGCTCCAACACCGCCCGCATCCCGTCGAGCGGCTCGACCGCGATCACCCGCGCGAACCGGCGGACGAGCTGCCGCGTCAGCTTTCCGGTGCCGGCTGCCAGGTCGAGCACGACCGCGTCCGGCGGGAAGCTCGAGAGCGTCGAGCGCCGCCTCGGCATAGCCGGGCCGGCCACGCTCGTACGCCTCGGCCGTGCGCTCGAAGCTGCGCGCGAGGTCGGTCAAACGCCGGCGAGGAGGAAGGCGCGGCTCTCGCGCAGCATCTCGCGGGCGATCACCAGGCGCTGCACCTCCTGCGTCCCCTCGTAGATCTGCGTGATCTTGGCGTCGCGCATGAAGCGCTCGACCGGGTACTCCTTGATGTAGCCGTAGCCGCCGAGGATCTGGACCGCCTCGGTCGCGACCCACATCGCGACATCGCCGCACTTCAGCTTCGCCATCGCCGAAGCCTTCGTCAGCTCGGCGTCGTCGGCGCCCTCGTCGCACATCCGGCCGAAGCGGTACAGCAGTCCGCGCGCGGCTTCCGTCTCCGTCTCCATGTCGGCGAGCTTGGCCTGGATCAGCTGGTGCTGCGGCGATCGGCTTGCCCATCGTCTCGCGCGTCTTCGCGTACTCGAGCGCGTAGTCCGTCGCTCCCTGCGCGATCCCGAGCGCCTGCGCGGCCACGCCGGGACGCGAGCGGTCGAGGATCCGCATCGCGATCTTGAAGCCCTCTCCCTCGGCGCCGAGCAGGTTCGCGACCGGGATCCGGCAGTCGTCGAACGTCAGCTCGCCGGTCGTGGACCCGGAGATGCCCATCTTCGGCTCGAGCCTCGCGACCGCGAAGCCCGGCGCGTCACTCTCGACGAGGAAGGCCGAGATGCCGGAGTGGCCCGCATCGGGGTCGGTCTTCGCGAAGACGGTGTAGAGGCTCGCGACGCCCGCGTTCGTGATGAAGCGCTTGCCGCCGTTGAGGACGTACTCGTCGCCGTCACGGACGGCGGTCGTCCGCATCGCGGCGGAGTCCGAGCCGGATTCCGCCTCGGTGAGCGCGTACGCGGGCAGCCATTCACCGCTCGCGAGCCGCGGCAGGTAGGCCTCCTTCTGCGCCTGCGAGCCGGCGAGCTTCAGCCCGAGCGAGCCGAGCTCCTGCACGGCGAGCAGGAGACCGCTCGTCGCGCAGACCTTCGAGACCTCCTCGATCGCGACCAGCGCGAGCAGCGTGCCGGTGCCCGAGCCTCCCCACTCCTCGTCGAAGAGCAGCCCGAACAGCTCGTGCTCGCGAAAGACCTCGACCACGTCCCACGGAAACTCGTGCGACTCGTCGATCGCGGCCGCGCGAGGAGCGACGCGCTCGCGCGCGAGCGTGCGGACGAGCTCGCGAATCTCGCGCTGCTCGTCGGTCAGGACGTCCCAGGCCATCGCCCGGGATTGTATGGCTACTCCGGCTCGTCCCAGGTGAAGACGACCGACGGCGCCGAACGCTCGAACGGGCCGTGGTAGACGGCCTCGATGTTGTTCCCGTCGGGATCGAGGACGAAGGCGCCGTAGTAGCCCGGGTGGTACGACCGCTCGCCCGGAGCGCCGTTGTCGCGCCCGCCTGCGGCGAGCGCAGCCTCGTAGAAGCGCTGCACGGCATCCTGGTCGGCCGCCTGGAACGCGAGGTGCATCCCCGTCGTCGGCGTCGCCGTCGGCGCTGATGTAGAGCTCGTCGCTTGCGAGCGAGTGGTCGCCCACACGGAGCTCGAGCCCGAGCGACTCGAGCGCGGCCTCGTAGAAGCGGCGGCTCGCCTGCGAGGTCCGAGACCCGGAGGTGCACGTGATCGAAGAGACGTCCTGCGTGTGCCTCAGGCATTGGCTCCAAGGATACGACCTCGAACCTCGCCCAGGGGATCGCCGCGGAGGACGACCTCGTCGCCGTCCTCGAGGAACGTTCGCTCGCTTCCGTCTCCGAGCGTCAGCGGCTCCTGCCCGTTCCAGGTCAGCTCGATCAGGCTTCCCTCGCTGCCGCGTTCGCTGCCGGAGATCGTGCCCGAGGCCATCAGGTCGCCGGTGCGGATGCTCGCGCCGTTCGACGTCGCGTGCGCGAGCTGCTGCGGCATCGTCCAGTAGAGGCCGCGTGCGTTTCCTCGCGAGACAACGGTCCCGTTGAGCTCGACCTCGAGCGGGATGTCGAAGGCCCAGTCACCCTCCACGCGCAGGTGCGGGAGCGGCTCGGGATCCTGCTCTGGTGCGGAGACCCTGCGGTCCTCGAGGAGCGCGAGCGGCGTCACCCAGGCCGAGACCGAGGTGGCGAAGCTCTTCCCGAGGAACGGGCCGAGCGGGACGTACTCCCAGGCCTGGATGTCGCGGGCGCTCCAGTCGTTGACGAGCGCGACTCCGAAGACGTGGTCGCGGAACGCCGATGCGGGCACAGGCTCGCCCAGCGCGCTGGGGACGCCGACGACGAAGCCGAGCTCGAGCTCGATGTCCAGCCGGCGAGAGGGGCCGAACGAGGGTACGTCGGCATCGGGTGGCTTGGACTGGCCCTGCGGCCGCCGCACCGGCGTCCCGCTGACGACGACGGTGCCGGCGCGGCCGTGGTAGCCGACCGGCAGGTGGCGCCAGTTCGGCAGCAGCGGCTCGGAGTCGGGGCGGAACATCCGGCCGAGATTCGTGGCGTGCTCGAGCGAGGAGTAGAAGTCGACGTAGTCGGCGACCGTGAAGGGCAGCACGGGCTGGACGTCGTCGAGTGGAATCGTGTTGCCGGCGGCGGCCGCTGTCACGGCTTCCTCGGTCGCACGGTCCCACGCCTCCCGGCCCTTCGGCAGCAGCGCGTCGAGGCCGCCCGCGGCCAGGTCGACAACAGCGTCGCCGGAGCGGAAGGCGAGCCGAGGCTCGCCGGCGGCGCTGGTGAACGTCCCGAACCCCTGGATCACAGGATTCCCAGCTCCGTCAGCTCGTCGACGGGCTCGAAGAACGAGCAGCTGCCGACCGCGACGAGTTGTTCTCGGCGGGCGCGCGCCAGCTCCTCGGCACCGGCTTCGCGGCTCTCCCAGCGGAGAGCCTCCGGCGTCAGCGCCACCGTGCCCTCGAGCGCGTTCTCGTCCTCGAACACGCACGCAGCCAGGACGTTCAGGAAGCCGTGCCGCTCGCCGGTCGCCAGCGGGTGGTGCAGGCCGGCCGTGGCCTTGAACGGAACACCTGCGTCTCGGCAGGTTCGGAGGAAGCGCCCGAGCTCCGCGCGCGACGGGACCTCGGCGCCGCCACAGCGCACCTTCGCACGCAGGCCGCGCTCGGCCAGCTCGGCGACCCTCTCCTCCAGCTCGTCGCCCAACGGCAGCTCGACGTAGGCCTCACCTGTCAAGCCTTCGAGACCGGCCTCCCAGCGCGTCTCGACAGCCTGGGCGCGCGGATCTCCGCCGTACGGCCCGTCGACGAGCACGGAGAGCGCGCGGTCCTCCCCCTCGAGCTCGTCCAGGCGCGAGGCCGGCCAGACGAGCCGCGCGAGCAGCCACGAGCTCTCGTCCGCGCGAGCCCGGCGATCCTCGTCGAGCGCGTCCGGCATCGGCAGGCTGGCCGGCGGGAAGAGCGGCGCGTGATCGATCAACGCGGTCAGCGCCGCACGGCGGGCATCCAACACACGTCGAGTCTAGAGTTACGCGCGGCGGAAGAGGATCGTCCGGCTGAAGCCGCCCAGGTAGCCCGCGCCGGCCTGGTTGACGCTGATCGCGATCCGGAGCGTCGAAGCAGTGCCGCGGGGAAGGGCCGCCCGGAAGGTCACCGGCCGGAAGAGCGCCGTCGAGCGACTGTTCAGGCGCAGACGCTTGATCGTGACCCATCGGCCCGCCGCGGTCCTCCGCTGGAGCTGGACGAAGCGGCCGGCGAACGGGCGCAGACCCGTGACGCGCGTCGACAGCAGGCCCGCCGAAGTCCGGCGAAGCGAGACGGCGGGTCGGACGCCCACCTCTGTCGCCCCGCTCCTGCCGCCGTTCCAGCTCGCCAGGTAGGAGGTGCGGATCCGCGGCCTCGCGACGTAGCGCCACGTTCCGTCGGCGGCGGTCAGGACGGTCGCGATCGACCGGAACGACCCTTCGCCGAACGTTTGCGCGAAGACCGTCACGGCCTCGCCGGCGCGCTTGACGGGAACGGATCCCGACAGCGTGAGGCCGCGTCCGTGGACGACCAGGCGCGCGGGAGTGGCAAGCGTGACGCCGACCGTCGTGAACGTCGCGTCGGCTCCTCGACCGGTCCCTGCATCGCTCGTCGCGACGAGCCGGTAGTGGTAGGTCGTCCCTGACGCGAGACCCGTGAGCGGTGCGCTGACGCTTCTCGCCCCGGAGCCGGACGGGACGCTCCTCGTCGGCGTCCGCGACCCGTAGCGCGTCGACGTCCCGTACTCGAAGTACCAGTTCGTCGCCCTGCCTCTCCGGTCGACCGCGCCCGTCAGCGTCGCCGTCGTCGCTCCTGCGTTCTGGGCGGCACCGGTGCTCACCGCAGGCGCAAGCGACGTGCTGAAGGTCCGGTCGGCGCCAAAGGTCGTGCCGGAGGCGTTCGTCGCGACCAGGCGATAGTGGTAGGTGGTGGTCCTTCTCAGGCCCGTGAGCGATGCGGCGACGTTGACGGCGTTCGTGCCCGCGCCGAGGCTCCTCGTCGGCGTCCTGGTGCCGTAGCTCGTGCCCGTGCCGTACTCGAAGTACCAGGTCGTGGCTTGCCCGTTCGGTGTGACTCGGCCGTTGAGCCTCGCCGACGTCAGGGCGATCGAGCTCGCGGCCACGGTGACCGTCGTGGGCGCCGTGATCGTCGAGAAGGTCTGGTCCGCGCCTCGGCTCGTTCCGGCGTCGCTGGTCGCAACGAGGCGATAGTGGTAGAGCCGGCCACGCGTCAGGCCCGACACCGCCGCCGAGACGCCCGCCGTGCTCGTACCCGAGCCTGCGCTCCTCTCGGCCGTCTTCGAGCCGTAGCTCGTGCTCGTCCCGTACTCGAAGTACCACGCCGTCGCGCGTCCGTTCGGATCGACGGTGCCGTTGAGTGTCGCGGTGGTCGTCGTCACGCTCGTCGCCGAACCGGTGACCGCGACCGGCCCGGCCGACGTGGTGAAGATTCCGTCGGCGCCTTGATCCGTGCCGGAGCTGTTCGTCGCCACCACCCGGTAGTGGTAGGTCGTGCCGGCCGTGAGACCCGTGAGCGAGGCCGACACCGCCGTGTTCGCCGTGCCCGACCCGGCGCTCACGTTCGCGGTCTTCGTGCCGTAGCTCGTGCTCGTTCCGTATTCGACGTACCAGGTCGTCGCCTGGCCGCCCGGATTCACCGTCCCCGTGGCGGTCGCCGTTGTCGGACCGACCGAGGTGACCGGACCGGTGATCGCCGACGGGGCGGCGGCCGCTGCCGAACCCGCAAGCGTGAGCCCAACCGTGGATGCGAGAACCGCGAATACGAGAAGTCTGTGGATGCTGCCGCCCTTCGTGCGAGTTGTCACCGCTGAAGTACCCGCTCCCGGTAAAGGGAGTGCTAGGAGACTGGAAAGGTTCTGTTCGGGCTAGGCTCACCGCCGTGATCCTCGAGAACGGCGTCGTCCGGACGATGGACCCTTCGCTCCCCGCCTCGCGGGCGCTCGCGATCGCCGGCCCGTACGTCGCCGGCGGCGTCGGAGTGCACGAAACGGCGCTTGCAAGCCCGGACGTCGTCGACCTCGGCGGACGCTGCGTCCTGCCTGCCTTCACCGACTCGCACGTCCACTTCCCCACCTGGTCGCTCGCACAGAAGCAGGTGACGCTCGACGGCTGCACGTCGTTCGACGAGGCGCTCGCGCGGGTCCGGGACGCAGAGATCGTGCGCGGTCGCTGGCTGCGCGGCTACGGCTGGCGCGACGGCGACTGGAGTCCGTACGTCGCTCCGACCAAGGAGGCGCTCGACGAGGTCACGGGCGAGACGCCGACGATCATGATCTCGAAGGACTACCACTCCGCGTGGCTGAACTCCGCGGCGCTCGCAGCCGCAGACGGCGATCTCGAGCTCGCGGGCGGCGTCGTGGAGCGAGACCAGCAGGGGGAGCCGACCGGCATCCTCCGGGAAGAGGCGGCCTGGCAGTTCCGTGACCGCTACGTCCTGACGACCGAGGACGAGTGGGTGGAGGCGACGCGAGCGGGAGTCAAGCTGGCGAACTCGCGCGGCGTCGCGGCGATCCACGACAAGGACGGCTGGCTCGGCTCGCCGGGCATCTTCCAGCGGCTGCGCGACGAGGGGAACCTCTCGCTGCGGGTCTGGGGCTCGATCCCGCACGACCACCTGGACAACGCCGCGGCGCTCTCGCTGCGCTCCGGCTTCGGAGACGAGTTCCTCCGGGTCGGCTACCTGAAGTGCTTCATGGACGGAACGCTGGGCTCACGGACCGCGCTGCTCACCGATGGGTCGGGCGTCGAGATCACCTCACGCGAGGAGCTCGAGGAGATCATCCGGCGCGGCGCCGAGCGCGGCTGGCCGGTCGGCGTGCACGCGATCGGCGACCAGGCGAACCGGAACGCGCTCGACGCGTTCGAGGCGACCCGCGACGCCTGGGAGCACAAGGGCCTGCGGCAGCGGATCGAGCATGCGCAGTGCCTCACGCCGGAGGATCTCCCCCGCTTCGCCGAGCTCGGGATCGCCTGCTCCGTGCAGTTCTCGCACGCGCCGTCGGACCGCGACCTGGCCGAGCGTCTCTGGCCCGACAGGCTCGAGGGCACGTACTCGTTCCGCTCGCTGCTCGACTCGGGTGCCGTCCTGGTGAACGGCTCGGATGCTCCGGTCGAGGAGCTCGACCCGCTCGCCGGGGTCGTCGCCGGCGTTCTCCGCTCGAACGACGAGCGGCCCGGCTGGAGGCCGGAGGAGGCGTTGACGGTCGAGCAGGCGTTCCACGCGACGTGTGTTGCTCCCGCCTGGCTCTCGCACGACGGCCGCCGGCGCGGGAAGCTGATTCCCGGCTACCTCGCCGACCTCGTCGTGCTCGACCGCGACCCGTTTGCCTGCGAGCCGGAGGAGCTGCGCGAGCTCCAGGTGATCGCCACCATGGTCGGCGGCCGCTGGGTGCACAACCCGCCGCCCTGGGACTGATTCCAGACGAACCGGTGTCAGACTCGTCTCTGACACCGTTTTCGCTCGTAAGCGATATTCGGCTACGCGGAGCGTTCGGCCCAGACCTGGGCGAGCTCGACGAGCATCGCCGCGGCGGCGGCCATGTCCTGCACGCTCGCCCACTCGCGGCGCGAGTGGTACTCCGAGCCGCCGGTGAAGAGGTTCGGGGTCGGCAGCCCGCGCTGCGACAGGCGGGCGCCGTCGGTGCCGCCGCGGATGATCGAGTGCACGGGCTCGACGCCGATGCGCCGGATCGCTTCCTCAGCGGCCTCGATCACCTCGGGGTGCCGCTCGATCACCTCGCCCATGTTCCGGTACTGCTCCTCCTCGACGCACCTCGACCGACGCCCGCGGCTCCCGCTCCTTCACGTCGTCTGCGAGACGGCGCAGCAGCGCAACGTGCTCGTCCATCTTCGCCGCGTCGTGGTCGCGGACGATGAACTCGATCGCCGCCTCCTCGGCGCCGCCGGAGATCTTCGTCGGATGGACGAAGCCCTCGCGCTCCTCCGTCGTCTCCGGCGAGCGGCTGTCGCGCGGGAGCGCAGCGATGAGATCGGCGGCGAGCTTCACCGCGTTCACGAGCTGCCCCTTCGCGGTCCCTGGGTGGGTCGATCGGCCTCGAATCGTGATCGTCACCTTGGAGGCGTTGAACGTCTCCGCCTCGATCTCGCCGAGCTCCGAGCCGTCGAGCGTGTAGGCGTACTTCGCCCCGAAACGCTCGAGGTCGAGATGCTCGGCGCCGCCGGCGACCTCCTCGTCGACGGTGAAGGACACGCGGATCGGTGCGTGCTCGAGGTCCGGATTCCGCTTCAGGTACGCGACCGCGGCCATGATCTCCGCGACACCGGCCTTGTCGTCTGCGCCGAGGAGCGTCGTGCCGTCGGTCGTGACGATGTCGTGGCCGAGCTTCTTCTTCAACAGCGGCAGCTCCTCCGGGTCGAGCACGACGCCCGGGTCGCCGGGCAGCTCGATCACGCCGCCGTCGTAGCCTTCGTGCACCTGCGGCTTGACGCCCGTGCCGGTCACGTCCGGCGAGGTGTCGACATGCGCGATCAGCCCGATCGCCGGCGCAGACTCGACGCCCGGCAGCGAGCCGTAGACGTAGCCGTACTCGTCGAGCCTGACGTCCTCGAGCCCGATCTCCTCGAGCTCGTCGCGCAGAAGGCGTGCGAGGTCGAGCTGCTTCTCGGTCGACGGCGAGGCCTCCACGCCGGCGGCGGACTGGGTATCGATCCGGGCGTAGCGAAGGAACCGCTCGAGGACGTCGTCCGCGAGCTCGGCCGCGAGCGGCGTCACGAATTCGGCTTTACGAGAGGTTGCCAAGGCGTGTGTAGAGCTCTCGGATGGTGTCGACACCCCGCGGGAAGAACTCGACGAGCATGCGCTCGTTCGGCGAGTGCACATTGCTCTCCGGCAGGGCGAAACCGGTGAGGATCGTCGGGATCCCCTTGTCCTGCAGCGCGGGCATGATCGGCAGCGTCCCGCCCGAGCGCGTGAGGATCGGCCTGATCCCGAAGGCCGACTCGAACGCATCCTGGGCGATCTTGATCACCGGCGACTCGGTCGCGACGAGCCCGGGACGGGTCGAGCCCGCAAGCTCCTCGACCTCGACCGTGGCGCCCTCCGGCGCAGCCTCCTTGAGCAGGCGCTCGACCTCGGGGACGACCGCCTGCGGTGTCTGGCCGGGCGCGAGGCGGACGGTGAAGTTCGCCTGCGCGTCGCTGACCACCGTCGTGTTCTTGAGGCCAGGCTTGCCGCCGAGGATGCCGTTCACCTCGACTGAGGGCTCGGCGGTCGTGCGGAGGTAGAACTCGTCGGCGGCCTTCGGGTCGTACGGGACGGCACCCGCATCGCGCAGGACGTCTGCGCCGGCCGGCTGCTGCGCCCAGCCCTCGCGCTCCTCGTCGGTGACCGGCGCGATCCCGATCCGCAGCGCGTCCGGGACGCGGCCGTCGCGCGGCAGGATCCCGCCCAGCGTCTCCATCAGCGCGTGGATCGCGTTCATCGCCGCGTTGCCGTACATCCCGGAGTGGAGATCGCGTTCGCCGGTGCGCACGCGGAGGTTGAACGCCGCGAGGCCGCGGGTGGCGATCGAGAGCGCCGGCAGGTCGCGCGACTCCATGCCGCCGTCGAAGATCACGCAGGCGTCTGCCCCACGCTCGTCCTGCTGGAGGAACTCGACGATCGACTGGCCGCCGACCTCCTCCTCCCCGTCGGAAACGATCCGGATGTTGATCGGAAGCGCGCCTTCGGCCGCGAGCAGGCCCGCGGCGTGCAGCAGCATCCAGAGCTGCCCCTTGTCGTCGGCCACACCGCGGGCGTACAGCCACTCGTCGCGGATCGTCGCCTCGAAGGGATCGGACTCCCAGAGGTCGAGCGGGGCAGGCGGCTGGACGTCGAAGTGGCCGTAGCAGAGGATCGTCGGAGCGCTCTCGGCACCCGACGAAGCGCGAATCTCGCCGACGACGAGCGGCCGCTCGCCGTACGGCACGAGCTCCGCCTCCCCGCCGCCGCGCCGGATCTTGTCGGCGACCCACTCCGCCGCGCGAACGAGGTCGTCCGCGTGCGCCGGGTCGGCGCTCACCGACGGGATGCGCAGGAGGTCGCTGAGCTCGTCGAACCAGACCTTGTCCAGAGCGCTCATCGCCGCGAGTCTAGGGAAACGGACCACCCCGGCGATCCCGGACCCTCCTTTTGGGCGATTGCGGATGTCGGCACGCCGCCGAGGATGAGAGCAGATGAGGTCTTGAGAGTCACTGCGGCACTCTCGCTCTTGCTTCTGGCCCTGCTCCTCGGGCCGGAGCCTGCGCGCGCCGGCTCCGGCCTCCTGATCGGGGTGCACGACGACAGCATCAAGTGGACGGAACGACCGAAACCGATTCTCGGTGCGATGCGGGCACTCGGGCTCGGAGGCATGCGCGTGACGCTCGAGTGGCGTCCTGGCAAGCGGCACCTGACCGGCTCCGACCACGATGCTCTCCGCCGCGCGGTCGCCGCGAAGGGATACGGCGTGCGGACCGTGCTCGGGGTCTACGGCCGCGCGGCCGACGCACCGCGTGATCGCGCGGGCGAGAGGACTACTGCCGCTTCGTCCGCAACGTCCTCCTCCGGTACGGCGAGGTTCGGGACGTGGTGATCTGGAACGAGGCGAACTCGGACACCTTCTGGCTACCCCGCGAGGGCGCTGCCGCAGACTACGCGGCGCTCCTGGCCCGTTGCTGGGACCTTCTGCACGCTTCCATTCCGGGCGTGAACGTCCTGACGACCACGGCCTCGAGTCACGATCCGGCCGGGTTCATCCGCGATGTCGGCGCGGCCTACCGCGCGAGCGGGCGGCAGCGGCCGCTCTTCGACGCTGCCGGTCACAACCCCTATTCGCTGTTTCCCGGCGAGCCGCCGACCGCGCGACACGAGGAGTACATCGGCCAGGGCGACTACGACCGTCTCGTCGCGGTCCTCGACGAGTCCTTCGCCGGGACCGCACAACCCCCGGCGCCGATCTGGTACCTCGAGAACGGCTTCCAGACGACGGTCGGGGAAGGGCGCCGCTCGCACTATTCCGGCCGCGAGACCGTTGCCCGGACGCTCGAGCCGGCAGAGCAGGCAGCCCAGGTCGCCGCGGCTCTCAGGCTCGCCCACTGCCAGCCTCGCGTCGCCGCGTACTTCAACTTCCTGCTCGTCGACGAGACGCTGCTCAGAGGCTGGCAGTCCGGCCTGCTCTGGGCCGACTGGAGCCGCAAGCCTGCGTTCGAGGCCTACAGGGCGGCGATCGCCGAGGTCCGCAGCGGCGCCGTCGACTGCGCGGCGGTTCTTCGCGGCTGATCGCCGGACACCGTCCCGCCGTCAAGCGCACAGACGGGGTCAGACCCCGCAAGCGCGGTTGACAAAACGGCAGTTCGACGGGCCGTTCTAGGCGACGTCGCGGAGCTGTGCGGCGAGCGCCAGGGCGCGGAGCTTCTTCAGGCCCTGGTTCTCGATCTGCCGGATCCGCTCGCGCGTGACGTTGAACGCACGGCCGACCTCGTCGAGCGTGCGGGGCTGCTCGCCGTCGAGGCCGTAGCGCAGCTCGAGCACACGCCGCTCGCGGTGCGAGAGCGACTTCAGGATCGAGCGGAGCGCCTCGTTGCGCAGCGTCTCCTCCGCCATCTCGTCCGGCAGCGGTGCAGTCTCGTCGGTGAGGAAGTGCCCGAACTCCGACTCGTCCTCGTCGCCGACAGGCTTCTCGAGTGAGACCGGGGTCTGCGCGCTCCTGCGGATCTGGTCGATCTCCTCCGGCTGCAGGTCGAGCTCGATCCCGATCTCGATCGCACTCGGGTCGCGGCCGAGCTTCGCGCGGAGCGCGCGCTCGGTGCGAACGATCTTGTTCAGCTTCTCGACCACGTGCACCGGCATCCGGATCGTGCGCGCCTTGTCGGCGAGCGCCCGGGCGACGGCCTGGCGGATCCACCACGTCGCGTACGTCGAGAACTTGAAGCCCTTGCGATAGTCGAACTTCTCGGCGGCGCGGACGAGGCCGATCGTCCCCTCCTGGATCAGGTCGAGGAAGGGCAGGCCCTGGTTGCGGTAGCGCTTGGCGATCGAGACGACGAGGCGCAGATTCGCCTCGACCATCGCCTGCTTCGCCTCGTGCTCGCCGCGCTCGATCCGCTTCGCGAGCTCGACCTCCTGCGCGGCGGTCAGCAGCGGCACCTTGCCGATGTCCTTGAGGAAGAGCTGCAGCGTGTCGGTCGAGACCTCGCGCGCCTCTTCCACTTCCGCTTCCGGCTCGTCGCGCTCCACGACCTCGATCTGGAGCTCGTCGAGCGCCGCGTAGAACTCGTCCATCTGACCCGCGTCGAGATCGAGCTCGTCCAGCGCGCTCGCAATGTCGTCTGCGATCAGCTTGCCGGCCTGCTTGCCGCTGTCCAGCAGCGCCTTTGCCTCGCTCGAAGCCATGACATCGAATGCCGGGCCTGCGATGGTGCTAGTGGATCCCCCTGCGCTCACTTCGGCTCCCCCTCCGATCGCGCTCACCGTAGTTGCGATTCGTAAAAACCGCAATACCTTCGTAGCAAAGTTGTGGAACCTTGCCAGAAGCTCATGACAGACGCCATAGGCCGTTAGACCTATCTTGGCGGTCAGCCGGTCCCGGCCTTTTCGAGCTCCTGGAGGTACCGGTCCGCTTCGCGGGCGATGCGGCTTCCGGGCTCGGCCGCCCGGGCAAGCCGTAGCTGACGCTGCGCCTCCTTCACGTCGCCCTGCCAGAGGAGGAGGACGCCGAGATGGAAGCGCACGGTCGCCGACTCCGGAAACCTCTTCGTGAGCGGGCCGAGGCGGCCGAAGGCACCGGCCGGATCGCTCTTCTCGTACCGCCCGACTGCGTCGGCGACCAGCGCGTCGACGTCGTTCGGCGCCAGGCGAAGCGCTTCCGCGAAGGCGCGACGCGCGGAGACCGGCCGGCCGAGTCGCTGCAACGCGATCCCGTAGATCAGCAGGCCCTCCCGGCTGCGGTCGGCCCGTAGCGCCTCGAGCTGCTCCGCAGGCGTGCCGCCTCGCACCCGGTAGGGGAAGCTCGGCGTGAAGACCGGCAGGCCCGGCGCCAGCTCGGGGTGGAGGAGGTCATCTGCGAACACCGCGTACGGCGTGTCCGGCTCGACGTCGCGCGCCTCGCGCCAGGCGGTGCCCGCATCGCCGGTGCCCGCCCAGAGGCGCGCCAGCCCGACGTGGAGCTGGACGAGTGCGCTGCGAGGGTAGAGCGCGCCGAGCTGCTCGATCCGATCCTCGGTCCCGGGCCAGGCCGCGAAGGCCGCGCCGAGCTTCGCCTCGAGCGAGTCGTAGCGGTCGAAGATCGTCCGCGCCTGCGCACGAGCGCCGGAGTCGTAGAACTGCAGTGCGCGTCGGAGCTCCCGTGCCTCGGCATCGTCGCGGACCCCGAGCGAGAGCTCGAGCGGCGGCGCTCCCTTGCGCGGCTTCGGCGGGACAGTGGCCGCGGAGTCCGCTTCACGCTCGTCCGCGGTGAGCACCGCTGCGCCGACGACGGCGACGGCCGCGAACGCGGCCAGCGCCGCGACGATCAGGGCTGTGCGCGCACGGGGAGACACGCGGCCACCCTAGCCATGAGCGACGTAGGTCTCGAACCGCGACGCGACCTCCTCGGGCGTGGGCATGGCCTGGATTTCGGCCTGCACTCGCCGCGCCGACTCGGCGAACGACGGCTCGTCGAGGACGCGCTTCAGCGCGAGCCGCACGGCCGCCGCCGTCAGCTCCTCCGGCCGCACCACGACCGCGGCGCCTACAGCCTCGCAGCGCGCAGCGTTGTCGAACTGATCTGCTCCCTGCGGGCACGAGGACGAGCGGCAAGCCGTGCGCGAGCGCGCCGCGGACGCTGCCCGACCCGGCGTGCGCGACGACGGCTGCGCAGCGGGGCAACACCTGCTCCTGCGGCACGAAGCGCTCGACCCGAACGTTCGGCGGCCGACTCGCCGAGTGACTCGGGATCGACGTTGCGCCCGGTCGTGACCAGCGCGGACACCGATCCGTCGAGCCCGTCGAGCAGCCGACGGAGCAGCTCGGGCTTGTTGAACACGGTGCCGAGGGTGACGTACACGAGCGGCCGCCCGAGCTCGTCCAGCCAGGCCGGCAAGTCCCCCGGCGCCGCAGGCACATGCCCGAGCCGGATGCTGTCGCCGAGCGGCTCCTCCCAGGCGAAGCTGGGCGGGCTCAGGTCGATGTAGAGGCCGCGGAACGCGCCGGCGTTGTCGTCGGGCTCGACGCCGACGGAGCGCCAGAGCGGCGCCATGTGCTCGGCCGCATGCCTCACGGCCGCGAGCGGAACCATCACGCCGAACGAGTGGTTGGCGGTCGGCAGCTCGAGCGCGGCCGCGACGGCCGGCGCCGCGAGGTCGCCGCTCTCGTACACGATCGCCTGCGGCTGCCAGCCGCGGGCGACCTCGAGGAGCTCCGGCAGCTTCGAGGTCGCATGGCCCTCGGCGAAGATGCGTCTGAAGAGATGCGGCCGCCGCTCTCCCTCCGGGAGCGCCTGAATCTCCGCGCGGAACTGTTCGAAGTGCGCGAGCGCCTCCTGATGCGGGCGACCGGCCGGCAGCACGTCGAAGCCCTCCGCGACGACATGGGGATGCCACGATGTCTCAGTGGCGAACGCCAGCTCGTGCCCGGCTCCTCGGAGCGCGCGAGCAAGCGGCAGCAGCGGCCGGAAGTGACCGTCGAGCGGCGTCGTGCTGAAAAGGATGCGGATCGCGCGATCATCTCGCACGGGAAGAACTGCGTCGCGCGTATCGTTTATGCGAGAGATGGCGACGTATAGAGAGCTGCTCGCGCAGGTGAAGGACGAGATCGACGAGGTCGGCGCCGCCGAGGCGCGCGAGCGTCACGGCGAGGCGGTCTTCGTCGACGTCCGCGAGCGCGACGAATGGGAGGAAGGCGCCGTCCCCGGCGCCGTCCACATTCCGCGCGGCAACCTCGAGTCGAGGATCGAAGGGCTCGTCCCGGATCGCACCACGGAGCTCGTCCTCTACTGCGCCGGCGGCTCCCGTTCCGCCTTCGCCGCGAAGGCGCTCGGCGAGCTCGGCTACGAGAACGTCACCTCCCTGATCGGCGGCTTCACCGACTGGAAGCGGAACGGCTATCCGGTCGAGACGCCGAGCAGCCTCACGCCGGACCAGCGCCGCCGCTACTCGCGGCACCTGCTGATCCCGGAGGTCGGCGAGGCCGGCCAGGAGCGGCTGCTCAACTCGCGCGTGCTGCTGATCGGCGCCGGCGGGCTGGGCTCGCCCGCGTCGCTCTACCTCGCCGCCGCAGGCGTCGGCACGCTCGGCATCGTCGATGCGGACGTCGTCGACGACTCGAACCTGCAGCGCCAGATCGTCCACTCGACCGACAGGCTCGGTGAGCCGAAGGTCCTCTCCGCGAAGCGGACGATCGAGGCGCTCAACCCGGACGTCGAGGTGAAGGCGTACGAGGAGCGGCTCACGTCCGAGAACATCGAGCGGATCCTCGGTGAGGGCTGGGACGTGATCGTCGACGGCGCCGACAACTTCCCGACTCGCTACCTCGTCAACGACGCCTCGGTCTGGCACCGCATCCCCGTCGTGCACGGCTCGATCTACCGCTTCGAGGGACAGGCGACCGTCTTCAACCCGCCGGAAGGCCCGTGCTACCGCTGCCTCTTCCCCACCCCGCCGCCGCCGGAGCTCGCCCCGAGCTGCGCGGAGGGTGGCGTGCTCGGCGTGCTGCCGGGCATCGTCGGCTCCTTCCAGGCGAACGAGGCGCTGAAGCTGCTGCTCGGCATCGGCGAGACGCTCCAGGGCCGCCTGCTCCTGCTCGACGCGCTCGGAACGACCGTCGACGAGGTCGCCGTGAAGCGCGATCCGTCGTGCCCGGTCTGCGGCGAGCACCCGACGATCACCGAGTACGTCGACTACGTCGAGTTCTGCGCCGGAGTGCACGCGTGACCAAGGTCCGGATCCCGCCCACATTGCGTGCCGAGGTCGGCGGCGAGCGCGAGGTGATCGGAGAAGGCGAGACCGTGCGCGAGGTCCTGGAGGACGTCGCCGGGCGCTATCCCGCGCTCGAGGGGCAGCTGTTCGAGAGCGGCGCAATCGCGCCGTTCGTGAACGTGTACCTCGGCGGCGAGGACGTACGCACCCTCGACGGGCTCGAGACCCGCGTCAACGGGTCCTCGTTGATTCTCCTACCGGCCATGGCCGGTGGGCGCTAACACGCTCGCACCGAGCGTCCTCGACCTCGTCGGCGACACGCCGCTGGTCGAGCTCTCTCGCTTCGCGCCCGGGCCGGTCCGCGTCTTCGCGAAGCTCGAGGCGCAGAACCCCACCGGCTCGATCAAGGACCGCGTCGCGAAGGCGATGATCGAAGCGGCCGAGGCGACCGGCGAGCTCCAGCCCGGCCGGCGCCTGCTCGAGCCGACGAGCGGGAACACCGGCATCTCGCTCGCGCTCGTCGCGAAGCTCAAGGGCTACCCGCTGACCTGCGTGCTGCCCGAGAACGCGACCGCCGAGCGCCGCCGCGTCCTGCGCCTGTTCGGCGCGGAGGTCATCGACTCGCCCGGCGACCAGGGCTCCAACGGCGCCGTCAGGCTGGCGCTCGAGCTCGCCGAGCGCGACCCGTCCTGGTTCATGCCGTTCCAGTACGCGAACGAGGCGAATCCGCGCGCGCACTACGAGGGCACCGGAGCCGAGATCGCGGAGGCGCTCGACCGCGTCGACGTGCTCGTCGCCGGCCTCGGCACCGGCGGCACGCTGATGGGCACCGGCGCCCGGCTGCGCGAGAGCTTCCCGGACGTCGTCGTCGCGGCGGCCGAGCCGCTCCCGGGCGAGCCGGTGATGGGGCTGCGCTCGCTCGCGGACGGCTACGTGCCTCCGATCCTCGACGTCGAGAAGCTCGACCGGAAGATCCTCGTGTCGAACGAGGAGTCGGTCCGAGGCCTGCGCGAGCTGCTCGACACCGAGGGCATCTTCGGCGGAGTCTCCGCGGGGGCCGTGGCGCACGTCGCACGGCAGCTGGCGGCCGAGCTCGACGAGGGGGTCGTCGTCTGCGTCCTCGCGGACGGCGGCTGGAAGTACCTCTCCGCCGACTTCTGGGAGGCCGACGACGTGGCGCGGTCGATGGAGCGAACCGTCTGGTGGTGATTCCGGCCGAGATTCGGGCCGAGCTGCGCGCGCACGCCGAGGAGGAGGCGCCGAACGAGGCCTGCGGGCTCGTGGTCACCAGGGACGGCATCGCAGAGCAGTACGTGCGCGGCCGGAACGCCGCTGAGTCCCCCTACCGCTTCGAGCTCGAGGTGCCGCCGGAGACGTGGTTTCTCGAGGACGAGGGCTTCGAGCTCGCCGTCTTCCACTCCCACCTCTCCTCGCCGCCACGCCCGTCGCGCACGGACGTCGAGAACATCGGCCTCTGGCAGGGGAAGCCCTATCTGATCCTGTCCCTCGGCACCGACTCGCTCGCCGGCTGGACGATCAACGACGGCCGGATCGAGCCGCTCGCCGTCGTGGCCTGAGATGGGTCGGCGGATGGAGATCGAGCAGATCCGGCCGCGCCTCTGGCGCTGGACGGCGACCCATCCCGACTGGTCGCCGAGGACGGCGGACCTGACGGGTGGCAGCCGGAGGTCTGAGCCGCGTGCTACGTACGAGGCGCAAGACGCGCTCGTCCTGATCGACCCGCTCGTTCCGCGCGGACGACGAGAGCGGTTCTGGCATGCGCTCGACAGCGACGTCGAGCGCCTCGGGCTCGCCGGTCGTGATCCTGCTCACGGCGTACTGGCACGAGCGCAGCTCGCAGACGATCCTCGACCGCTATCCGGGTGCGCGCGTCTGGTACCCGAGCGCGGCGGAGAAGGCGCGCGAGCGGGTCGAGTTCACAGCGCGTTCACCTCGAAGAGCTCCCGCTGCCGGGAGGGTCGAGCGAAGGAGACCGACTACACGACCGAGGTGCTGCTCTGGATTCCATCCCAGCGCGCGCTCGCGCGGGCGACGTCCTGCTCGGCACGCCCGGAGGCGGCGTTCGCGTCTGTCCCGACTCGTCGGCTCGCCGAGGAAGTATCGCCTGCAGCGCTCCGCGATCAGCTGCGGCGCTGCTCTCGACCTGCCGATCGAGCTCGATCCTCCTCGCCCACGGCGAGCCCGTGCGCGAGAACGGCCACGCCGCGCTCGAAGCGGCGCTCACAGCGTGACGGTCTCGCCGGCCTCGGCCGACCGGTAGAGCGCATCGATCGTCCGGGCCTGGCCGCGCGCGTCCGCGCGTCCGAGCAGCGGCTCCCGCTCGCCGGCCACTGCGGCCGCGAGATCCTCGAGCTCGAGGGTGTAGGAGTCGGCGACCGGCACGTCCATCAACACGTCCCCGTCGCTGCGGCGCACGACGATCCCAGGGTCATCGACGCGCCACGGCGTCGCGAGCACGAGGGTGCCCTCTTCTCCCACGACCTCGAGCCGCTGCCGATTCTGCGCGACGAACGAGGCGTCGATCTGCGCGACCACGTCGCCGGGGAAGCGCAACGTCCCGTGGAAGGCCACGTCGACGCCTGACTCGGAGAGCAGCTGCTCGCCGAACACTCGCTCCGGCTCGCCGGCCAGCAGTCTGGAGCCGCTGACGCAGTAGCAACCGACGTCCATCAAGGCGCCGCCGTCGAGGTCCGCGATCATGCGGACGTTGGTCTGGTCGACGAGGGGGAAGCTGAACGTCGCGTGGATCGCGCGCAGCCGGCCGATCCGGCCCGACTCGACGAGCTCACGCGCGAGCGCGGTCTGCGGGTTGTGCCGGTACATGAACGCCTCGGCCAGCACCAATCCCGCCGCGTCGGCCGCGTCGAAGGCCTCCTCGACCTCGGCCGGGCTCCGCGAGTAGGGCTTCTCGCAGAGCACGTGCTTGCCGGCCGCGAGCGCGTGCATCGTCCACGCGTGGTGCAGGCTGTTCGGCAGCGAGATGTAGACCGCGTCGACCTCCGGGTCCTCGAGCAGCGCCTCGTAGCTCCCGTGCGAGCGCTCGAGCCGGTGCTCGGCGGCGTAGGCCTGAGCCTTCGCAGCGTCCCGGCTCCCCACCGCGACGACATCGACGCGATCGGTCCCCTGCGCACCTTTGAGGATCGCGTCGTTGATGCGCGCGGTCGAGAGGAGGCCGAGCCTCAAGCGGATCCGTCCCCGAGACCCGCCTGCGCCAGCGCCCGTCGGGCCAGCGCGTCGTCATCAGCTCCCGACAGACCGCTCACGCCGACGGCGCCGACCCGGCGGTCACCGTCGAACGCGGCGACGCCGCCCTGGAAGAACGTGAAGAACGGATCGAAGCTCGCCAGCTCGCCGGGCTTGTCCGTGACCTTCTCCGCGAGATCGCGCGTCGAGCGCGCGTCGCTTCGCGCGGCGGTGTAGGCCTTCCGCTGCGCGTTCAGACGCGTGTCGGGCGCGGCGCCGTCCATCGTCGCGGCGGCGACCAGCTCGCCGTGACCGTCCGAGACGAACACGGAGATCGGCCCGGGAGCCTCGCGCAACACCTGTTCGACGATCGCCAACGCTTGCTCGTGCTTCACCGTGACACACTACGCGACGCGAAGATGACGAACACGCCGAACGAAATCGGAATCGGGATGCTCGGCTACGCCTTCATGGGGAAGGCACATTCGAACGCGTTCCGGAAGCTCCCCTACATCGCGTGGCCGCCGCCACTCGTCCCGAAGCTCGTCGCGATTGCGGGCAGGAACGAGGAGGCCGTCGCGGATGCCGCCAGCCGGTACGGCTACGAGCGCTGGACGACAGACTGGCACGACATCGTCATCGACCCGGCAATCGGCCTGTTCGACAACGGCGGCCCCAACTCGCTTCATGCCGAGCCGACGATCGCCGCCGCGGAGGCCGGCAAGCACGTGCTCTGCGAGAAGCCCCTCGGCCGCGACGCGGACGAGAGCTACGAGATCTGGCAGCGCGTGGACGCCACGGGCGTCAAGCATCTCTGCGGCTTCAACTACCGCTTCGTGCCGGCTGTCCGGCTGGCGCGGGAGATGATCGACGCCGGCGAGCTGGGTGAGATCCGGCACTTCCGCGGCCGCTATCTCCAGGACTGGGGCGACGACCCGAGTCTCGACACCTGGCGCTTCCAGGCCGACGAGGCGGGGAGCGGTGCGCTCGGCGACCTCGGCACGCACGTCGTCGACCTCGCCCGCTTCCTCGTCGGCGAGATCACGACCGTCTCGGGTCTCGTGCGAACGTTCCTGCCGGGCCGGCAGGTGGACGACGCGCTCGAGGCCGCCGTCGAGTTCGAGCAGGGAGCGGTCGGGACGATCGAGGCGACGAGGCTCGCCCTCGGCCGGCGCAACGCCTTCCAGTGGGAGATCAACGGCTCGAAGGGATCGCTCGCGTTCGACATGGAGCGGCTGAACGAGCTTCAGGTCTTCCGGGCCGACGGCGACCGCGCTCGCGGCTTCAAGACGGTGCTCGTCTCCGAGAGCCGACCATCCGTTCTGGGACTTCTGGTGGCCGCCGGGGCACATCATCGGCTGGGGCGACACGTTCGTCCACGAGGTGCACCACCTGCTGCGCGCGATCGCCGACGACACCGACGTCGCTCCCTACGGCGCGACGTTCGAGGACGGCTACCGCGCGACCGAGGTCTGCGACGCGATCGTCAGCTCGAGCGAGAGCGGCAGCCGCGTCACCGTCCCGTACCGCTGATCAGCCTTGTAACAGACTGTTACTAGGCGCTTCGAGCCGCGGCGTTGCCGCGACCGAGCCAAGTAACAGACTGTCTCCTCAGGCGCCGCCGATCAGTGCCGAGCGTCATCGAAGGACTAGCCTGCGACGCTGGTCAGCGGCCGGCTTTGCGCTGACGCCGGCGGAGCACGGTGTCGAGCGTGACGGCGAAGAGGAGGATGCAGCCGGTCGTGATGAAGATCACGCCCTGGGTGAGGTTGAGCGTGTTCAGCCCGTTGGCGATCGTGGCGATCACGAGCGCGCCGAAGAGCGCGTCCTTGACCTCGCCGCGGCCGCCGAAGAGGCTCGTGCCGCCGATCACGGCCGCCGCGATCGCGTCGATCAGCAGCGTGCCGCCGCCCGCGTTCAGGTCGACGCTGTTGAGGCGCGCGGCGAGGACGACGCCGCCGAGCCCGGCCATCGCGCCCGAGATCATGAAGACGATGACCCTGACGCGGGCCACGTTGATGCCGGCGCGCCGGGCCGCCTCGGCGTTGCCGCCGACGGCGTAGACGTGCCGGCCGAAGGTCGTCCGCTTGGCGACGAACGTCAGCACGAGCAGCGACGCGATCATCAGGAGCAGCACGAACGGGACGCCGCGGTCCTTGTTGGAGATGATGACCACGACGACCGACACCGCGACCACTGCGACCGCTCTCGCCACGAGCAGCCATGGGTCACGGACCGGCACGCCGTGACGCCGATGCGAAACGAATGTACTGACGACGCTGCCGACGTAGATGCCGCAGACGATCGCCGCGATGATCCAGCCGGCCTTGTTCGAGAAGAAGTAGTTCGCGGTGTTGTTCACCGTCTCGTCCTGGATCACGATCACGCCCTCGGCCTCGATCGACTTCTGGATCACTCCCTGCCAGATCTGGTAGCCGGCGAGGGTGACGACGAACGCCGGCACACCGATGAAGGCCACGAACGAGCCCTGGAAGGCGCCGATCAGCGAGCACACCGCGACGGCGAGGAGGATCGCGATGATCCCCGCGACCTCGTTTCCGTCCGGGAGAGTCAGCTTCGCGACGACGACGCCGGCGATCCCGCTGATGTAGCTGATCGAGAGGTCGATCTCGCCGATCAGGAGGACGAAGACGACGCCATAGGCGAGCAGCGTCACACCGGCCATCTGCGTGATGATGTTGCTGAAGTTGCCGGGGCTGAGGAAGTTGTCAGCCTTGAACGAGAAGAAGATGACGATGACGACGAGCCCGACGAGCACCGGCCAGCTGCCGAGGTTCCCGGCGCGGAAGTTGTCGAGCGATCCGTCCGAAGAACGTCTCGGGCAGGACCGGCTCCGGCGGGAGCGCCGCAGCGTCGTTGCTCATACGCGGCGGCTCCGGGTCCGTCGAGGGGATGCCGGACACCTTCGTCGGGACACCGGCCGTGATCGCCTGCACGACCTCCTGCTGGGTGGTCGCGGTGCGCTCGTAGACGGCGATGCTGCGTCCGAGCCGCAGGACGGTGATCCGGTCCGCGACGGCAAAGATGTCGTGGAGGTTGTGCGAGATCAGCACGACGGCGAGCCCCTGGTGGGCCAGGCGCTCGACGAGCTCGAGCACCTGCTGCGTCTGAGCGACGCCGAGCGCCGCAGTCGGCTCGTCGAGGATGACGAGGCGGGAGTTCCACATCACGGCGCGGGCGACGGCGACCGACTGCCGCTGGCCGCCCGACAGCGTCGCGACCGGCTGGCGAATCGAGCGGATCGTCGTCACCGCGAGGCTCTTCATCGTCTCGGCCGTCTTGGCCTCCATCACCGGCTCCTTGAGCCGCTGGAACACGTCGTGGGCCTCGCGGCCGAGGTACATGTTCTGGACGACGTCGAGGTTGTCGCAGAGGGCGAGATCCTGGTAGACGACCTCGATTCCGAGCTTTGCCGCGTCCTTCGGCCCGTGAATGTGAACGACCTCGCCGTCGAACACGACGTCGCCGCTGTCCGCGGTGTGGATTCCCGCGACGCACTTGATCAGCGTCGACTTGCCGGCGCCGTTGTCGCCGACGAGTGCCATGACCTCACCGGGCCGGACCTCGAACTCGACGTCCGTCAGCGCCTGGACCGAGCCGAAGCTCTTCGAGATCCCGTGAAGCTCGAGCAGCGGAGTCGATGCCGGGGCGGTCGTCATGGGTGAAAAGGAAGGTGGGGCCGCCCCGAGGACGGCCCCACCCGATCGCTTCCTACGTGCAGTACTGCTTGTAGATGCCGACGCAGACCTTCGACTTCTTCAAGTAGCCGTTGAAGAGCTGCTTGTAGTTCGCCTTGGTGATCGCCACCGGCGGAATGATGTAGGCGGGCAGCAGCTTGCTGCCGTTCTTCACCGTTCCGGTCCGCTTCGGCACCCCGCCCCTCGCAAGGACGATGGCAGCCGTCGCCGACGCGGCCGCGAGCTTCCGGGTGTCCTTCCAGACCGTCATCGACTGCCAGCCGGAGATGATGTTCTGGACGCCCTGCTCGGTTGCATCCTGACCGCTGAGCGCGATCGGCTTCAGCTTGCGGGCCTTCAGAGCGACGACGACTGCGTTCGCGAGGCCGTCGTTGGCCGCGGCGACACCGTCGATCTTGTTGCTCGTCTTGACCAGCATCTGCTCGAAGATCGTGCCCGCCTTCTGGTTGTCCCAGCCCGGCGTGAACTGCTGCGGGCCCTTCGTCAGCGTCCCGTTCTTGTAGAGCGGGTTCAGGACTGACTCGTAGCCGCCCTTGAACAGGAACGAGTTGTTGTCCGTCTGGCCGCCATGCAGCTCGGCGACGACGGGCTTCTTCGCGTACGTGCCGAGCTTCTTCAGGCCGGCGACGACACCCTTGCCCTGCAGGACGCCGACGGCCCTACCGTCGAACGAGATGTAGATCGAAGCGCTGCCGCCGATCACCTGACGGTCGTACTCGATCACCTTCGCGTCCCTCGACTTTGCGGCGGCCTCGATCGCGATCGAGGAGCCCTTGTCGAGCGAGACCAGGATCACGACCTTCGCGCCGTTCGCGAGGCACTGGTCGGCCTGCGTCTTCTGCTTCTGGGCGCTGCCGTCGGCGTTGGTGATCACGTACGAGACCTTCGCCTTCTTGAACGCCGTCACGAGGGCCGGCCGGTCCTGCGTCTCCCAGCGGACCGAGGACTTCGGATCCGGCAGCAGGACGCAGATGTCGGCGGTCGCCGACTTCTTGGTCGGCTTCGCAACAGCTGAGGTGACGGAGACGCTCACAATCAGAGCCCCGATCACAAGAGCAACGATGACTTTCTTCACAATC
Source organism: uncultured Gaiellaceae bacterium (assembly GCA_963847255.1). GTDB lineage: Bacteria > Actinomycetota > Thermoleophilia > Gaiellales > Gaiellaceae > Gaiellasilicea. Next base: position 22,606 of record CAWJYW010000022.1, on the reverse strand, counting down.
TTTCCCTCCATGTTCGTTCGGATAGGACCCGGTTGGTGCTGCCCTGCGATCTTGTCCGCGAGGGTCACCTCCTTCGCCGTACACGTGCCGCACCGCTCCACGGCGACCGTCGCGGGCGCCACAAAACTAGACTTGATCTCGACTCGCGTCAACCACCGGCACCACGGTCCGAGCTCGTCGTCCACTCGAGCCGGATCGCCGTAATACTACTCCTCTAGGGATTTAGTTCAATGCTTCGGGCGCGTCAGGTGACCGGGTACTCGGAGAAGGCGGAGCTGCCCTCGTAGCGCGTGGTGGTCGTCAGGTACGGCCGCACGTTGCGCCGGGTGACGAACAGCAGGCCGGTGTTCGTCTCCGACGGTGCGACGAGCCCGGCGGTGTACTTCGCCATGAAGAGCTGGAAGATCGGCACGAAGCCCTGGAGGTACGGCTGCTGGTCGATCGTGAAGTCCAGATGGCCGTCCGCGATCGCTCGCAGGGTTCGCGGCAGCAGGTCGTAGCCGCCGGCGCGCACACCGCGCTTGCGCAGGCGGTGCTTGCGCATCACGTCGGCGACACCCTGAGTCGAGCCGCCGTCGACGGCGAACATGCCGCGCAGGCTCTTGTGCTTCAGGTACGTCGCCTCGATCAGGGCCCGCTCCTTGACGACGTCCGGACCCGTCGCGACGACGGTCGCGCGGATCGGCTTGCCGGAGTCCTTGATCGCATCGAGGGCTCCGTCGATGCGAGGCTGGATGTTCAGCTGCCCCGGAGTCGCGATGAACAGGAAGACGTCGCCGTCACGGACGAGCTCGACGATCCGCGCGCCGAACTTCAAGCCGGACTGGTAGAGATCCTGGCCGACGTATGCGAGCCGCTTGTTGCCCACCCCGCCGTCGGCGTTGTACGAGACGACGGGGATGCCGCGGCGCAGAGCCTCTGCCGTCGGCTTGTTGAACGCTCTCCGGTCGATCACCGACACCGCGATGCCGTGCGCGCCGCCCTCGATCGCACGCCGCATCGCCTTGACCATCTCGCCCACGTCGCTGCGCGTCGAGCCCGTCCACTGGTAGGTCGTGCCGTAGTGCCTGCTCGCATCCTGGATCCCGTAGCGGGTCGGAACGAAGAACGGATTCGTCGTCGCATGGTTGATGACGACGAAGCGCCAGCGGGGATGGGGCTCCATGAAGCCGGCTCCCTGGGCCCCGGCGGCGGCCTCGGCGCCGACAGCAGGTATGCCGATCGCGGCGGCCGTGCCCGAGCGATTTGAGCAGCGTCGCCCGGTCGAGGCGCGGGTACTCGGGCCGTGTCACGACGGCGACCGCTGCAGGAGCCACACCGTCGCGACGAGGAGCGCCGGCCGCGAACGCGAAGAAGATCCCCGCTTCGATCGCCTGGAACGTCCAGAACTGATCGGCAGGCTGGAAGGAGAGCGCGCGACGCCAGCCGAGCGAGAGCAGGTATTCCTGCGGGTCGATCCGCGCCTGCTGTGCGTGCAGGATGGCGAGGTCCTCGCGTGGCGCGGAGATGTGGCGGCCCACTGCATCGACGAGCGAGTTGCTCAGCACCCAGTCACGCGCGTGGGCGCCCGGGACCAGCCCTGCCATCGTCTCGTGCTCCGGCGACTCGTAGCGCGGCCGGAGGAACGTCGCCACTGCGAGCCGAACGGCGACGAACGCAGCCAGCGTCAACGATATCGCCGCCAGGCTGCGCCGAAGCGCGGCGCCGGCGAGCACCCCGAGAGTGAGAGCGAACACGGCGTAGGCAGGCACGACGAGGCCCTGGATCTCGAAGCCGCTCGGGCTCATGCGGCCCTCGAGACCGTCGAACGGCTGGCGCCACCACGTCACGATCGCGCTCAGCACGACCGCGCTCAGCGTCACCGCCAGCGCGAGCAGCAACGTCTTCGAGAGCAGCCACCGGCGACGCGTCACGGACTGCGTCCAGGCAAACCGATGTGTGCCGTGCTCCAGCTCGCGAGCGAGGAGCGGCGCGCCGACGAACATCCCCACGAGCGCCGGCAGAAGAATCAGGTAGCGCGCGATGTCGACGCGGCTTCCGAACTCACTCTGGAAGTGGCGCACGATGATGTCGCAGCCCGAGCGCGCGGTCGGCGGCAAGCAGGAGGAAAGCGCTTCCCGCTGGTAGGCCGTCCGCATCGGCAGCCCGGTGATCAGCGCGGCGAGCGCGAGACCGACGATCAGTGCGAGGCCGATGAGCAGCTGGTGGCGATGTTGCCGCCAGGTCACCCATGCCATCGCAGCCGCCCCTTCTCCGGCGCCGTCGGGCCGGGCAGGCGCTCGGGCGCCATGTAGGCGAGCAGGAGGTCCTCGAGCCCGATCTCGTCGACCGACCACGAAGGGTCGACGACCCGGCCGTTGAGCCGTGCGAGCAGGGTCATCTGGCGCCCGCTGTGGCGCTCCCGGACGATCTCCTGGACGCCGGGGATCCTGCCGAGCGGCCGGGCCGCTCCGGTCAGCAGCCGATGCGACGAGAGCAGCTCCTCGACGCTTCCCTCGAGCCGGACGTGGCCTTCGCTCAGGAGGACGATGTGGTCGGAGACGCGCTCGATGTCGGCGACCACGTGCGAGGCGATCACCACCGTGGCCTCGAGCTCCGAGACACCGTCCATCAGCAGCTGGAGAAACTCACGTGCCGCCAGCGGGTCGAGCCGCGCGAACGGCTCGTCGAGGAGCAGCAGGGCGGGCCGCTTCCCGAGCGCTACTGCGAGCGCGAGGCGGGCCCGTTCGCCCGCAGAGAGCGTCGAGACGCGGTCGTCCGCGGACAGACGCGTCAGGAACTCGCTCGCGATCGACTCGTCCCAGCCCGGATTCGTCGCGCGCGCGAACTCGATCGTGTCGCGGACCGTGAACGTGCGGTACAGCGGGGCATCCCGTGCGACGTACCCGATGTCGGCGAGCACCTCCTGCTGTCGCCGCGGGTCGCGCCCCAGCACATCGATCCGGCCCTCCGTCGGCGCGAACAATCCGACCGTCAGGCCGAGGAGCGTCGACTTGCCGGCGCCGTTCGGGCCCCGCCAGGCCGACGATCGCCCGCTCGGGGATCGCCAAGGTGCAGTCACGCAGCGCCCAGCGTCGCCGGAAGCGCTTCCCCACTCCGTGCGTCACGAGCGGGGACGTCATGCCACTCGCCGTACGAACGCCTCCCGTAGCGTCGTCGAGATCACCGCGCGGATGCTCTCCTCGTCCAGCCCGGCCCGCTCGGCCGCCTCGAGCCAGCTCTCGAGCTCGTGACGCAGCGCCTCGTGGTGCTTGAGCGAGGGTGCCGCGAGCGTGCTCGTGATGAACGTGCCCCGCCCGGGCCGCGCCTCGACGAGGCCGCTCGCCTCGAGCTCCCGATAGCCCTTCGCAACGGTGTTCGGATTGATCGCCAGATCCGCGACGACCTCACGGACCGTGGGCAGCTGGTCGCCGACGTCGAGCAGGCCGAGCCGTAGCGCCTCCTTGACCTGCTGCACGATCTGGAGGTACGGCGCCACGCCCGAGCGCGGATCGAGATGGAACTCGATCATCGTCGGCCAACAGTACAACCTCGCCGGACACTTCTCCAGGCCAATACTCGGCTAGGGAATTCGCGGCGCCACGGCATACCATGAGGCGATGGGCGCTCCTGTCTCCGGCAAGCCGACCGTGCGGATTCGCGGCACGCAGTACCCGATCCTGCTGCCGCTCGATCCGCGACCCGCGGCTTCACCTCGCGGCCGTGATCATCTCGCTGCAGGTCCTCGGGCAGGTCGCGTTCGACTTCCGTCTCTCGATCGCTCAGATCCTCGTCTCGCTGCTCACCTGCGCGGTACTCGAGATGGGGATCGCCTTCCGGCGCCAGCACGTGATCCTCTGGCCCGCGAGCGCGCTCCTGACCGGAAACGGCGTCGCCTTCATCCTCCGCGTGCCCGGGACCGAGCACGGCGACTGGTGGAGCATGCACGGCTGGTGGGTCTTCGCGGGTGCCGCCGCCGTGTCGCTGCTGTCCAAGTACCTGATCCAGTTCCGCGGCCACCACGTCTTCAACCCCTCGAACTTCGGGCTCGTGCTGTGCTTCCTGCTGCTCGGCCCGGAATGGGCCGATCCGCTCGAGTTCTGGTGGGGGCCGATGACGCCCTGGCTCGCGCTCGCGATTGCGATCATCGTCGCCGGTGGGCTCGCGATCCTCCTGCGCCTGCGCCTGCTGGCGATCGCGATCGGCTTCTGGGTCACGTTCGTCGCGTGCCTCGCCGTGCTCGCGGCGAGCGGCCACGCGATGACGGCACGGTGGCACCTCGGACCGGTCTCGGATTGGTACTTCTGGCAGGTCCTCGCCTTCTCGCCCGAGATCCTCGTCTTCCTGTTCTTCATGATCACCGACCCGAAGACGATTCCCTCGAGCCGGGTCGGACGCCGCGTGTACGCCGTCGCGATCGGACTGCTCGCAGCGTTGCTGAGCGCCCCGCAGACGACCGAGTTCGCGACGAAGGTGGCCGTGCTCTCCGCGCTCTTCATCGTCTGCGCGGCGCGACCGCTGCTCCTGCTGCTTGCCGATTTCGCGCGGTCGCGCGGCTGGTCCCGCGGCGGGCTCGCCGCGGGCGTCGCGACACGCACCGCCGGCGCCGCTGCACTCGCCGGAGCAGTCGTGTTCGTCGGCCTGCTGGTCGTCGCCGGGATTCCGGCTCGCTCGAGCGCAGAAGCGACGATCTCGCCGTCACCTACCGCGAACGAGCTCCTCGCAGTCACCGTTCAGCCGTCACCGGGCATCGCGCCCATCGACGACGGCATGGCACAGCGAATCGCTCGGGATGTCGTGACCGATCTCCAGGTGGAGTCGGACGCGCTGCGCCGCCGCGACCCCGGCCGGGCGACCGCCGGCGCGAACGGCGTCCGGCTCGCGGCGATCTGGCGGCAGATCCAGGCGGCGAACGGCCGCGCCGTCGTCGTCCCGGAGTACCGCGTCGACCGTGTTCGCGTCACCCTCGAGCCCGCTGAGGGCCAGGAGCCGCCGACGGTCGTGGCGCGGGTAGTCGGAACCGTCGCCCTCGTGACCTACGCGGGATCCCCTCCGGCCGTCACCAAGCGAGACGCACCGGTGCGCTTCACGCGGACGTTCGAGCTCGCCCTCGAGCACGGCCGCTATCTGATCAGCCTGGTCAGGGGGGCGGGAGTGGCGGAAGCACCCGCTGCGCCCACGACCCGGTCCGAGGCTCTGGGCGGGGTCGAGCTGCGGGACGTCGCCGCGCAGGTGGGGCTCGACTTCAAGCAGGGCGCATTCCGCTTCGGCGTCCACAACGAGCCCGAGGCGATGATGGGCGCCGGCCTGTGCTGGATCGACTACGACGCCGACGGCTGGCTCGACCTGTTCGTCGTCAACGCCTACGCGGACGAGGACTACGTGCGCTGGACGGAGAACGGTGGCCTGCCTCGCAGTGCCCTGTTCCACAACGTGCGCGGGAGGTTCGTCGACGTGAGCCGCGGCTCGGGCGCAGACCTGCAGCTCCGCGGCAACGGCTGCGTCACGGCCGACCTCAACCTGGACGGCCACGCCGACCTCTACGTGACGACCGCCGGCTACAACGCCGCCACCAACGGCTACGACGCGCTCCTGTGGGGACACGGCGACGGGACCTTCACGGAAGGCGCGCGGGCGGCGGGGATCAACACGCCGGGCTGGCACGCGGGCGCCGCGGTCGGCGACGTGAACGGCGACGGACGGCCGGACCTGTTCGTCGCCGGCTACGCCGACACCAACACGCCGATCCCGGGATCGGCGGGCGGCTTCCCGAGCAACTACGCCGGTGTCCGCGACCGCCTCTACCTCAACCAGGGCGTCGACAAGAACGGCCGCTCCCGCTTCCGCGAGGTGGGAAAGCGCGCCGGCCTCGAGGCCGCGCACGTCGACCACGGCCTGGGGGCGATCTTCACGGACGTCAACGCGGACGGCCGTCTCGACCTCTACGTCGCGAACGACCTCGATCCGAACCGGCTGTACCTGAACGTCGCCAGGAACGACCGACCCCGCCGGTCTCGGTTTCCGGCTCGAGGAGCGCGGGCGGTCCGTCGGCGTCGACGACCCCAACGCCGGCATGGGAATCGCCGCCGGCGACTACAGCCTCGACGGGCGCGAGGATCTGTTCGTGACGAACTCGCGTAGACAGCTCCATGCGGTCTATCGCAGCGCGGCCGCGAGGCAGGGGAAGACCGCGTTCGCCGACGCCCGGCCGCACTTCGTGGCGGCGCTCGGCACGAGCTACACCGGCTGGGGCGTGTCGTGGACCGACCTCGACCTCGACGGCAACCTCGACCTGGTCCTCGCCAACGGCTCGATTCCGGTCGTGAACCTGAAGAAGGACGCGCAGCGGATCCAGGTGCTCGAGAACCTCGCCGGCGAGGGGAGTCCGGGGGAGTTCGCCGACGCCGGCTCGCTCGTCGGCCTGCCCGCCGGCCAGCGAATCAACGGCCGCGGTCTCGCCGCAGCCGACTACGACAACGACGGCGACGTGGACGTCGCGATCAACTCGATCAACGGCCGTCTGATCCTGCTGCGCAACACCGGCGCCTCGGGTCACTGGCTCGAGGTCAAGCTCGGCGCCTTCGCTCCCGGCGCCGAGGTCACCGTCACCCTTCCCGGCGGCCGGAAGCTCGTTCGCGAGCTGCACGCCGGCAGCAGTTACCTCTCCTCCGAGGATCCCCGCGCCCACTTCGGCCTCGGAGACGCAACGCGCGTCAAGGAAGTCGTCGTGCGCTTCCCCGACGGCCACACGGTCCGCCGCACCGGCGTCGCGGCCGACCAGCTCCTCGTCGTCGCCCGCTAGCCGGTCTAGAGTCTCGCAATGGCGAACGAGCAGGACGTTCTCACCGACGACGCGGTCGAGTTCCTCACGGGGCTGGAACGCGAGTTCGGACCGCGGCGGCGCGAGCTGCTGGCCGCACGACAGGCGCGAGCGGAGAGGCTGCGCGACGGCGAGCTGCCCGACTTCCTGCCCGAGACGAAGAGCGTCCGCGAGGGCGACTGGCGCGTCGAGCCCGTGCCGGCGGAGATCCAGGACCGACGGGTCGAGATCACCGGCCCGGTCGACCGGAAGATGGTGATCAACGCGCTGAACTCGGGCGCCAAGATGTTCATGGCCGACTTCGAGGACTCGAACTCGCCGACCTGGCAGAACTGCATCGAGGGCCAGGTGAACCTCACGGACGCCCTCGAACGAACGATCACCCTCGATACCGGCGAGAAGCAGTACTCGCTGAACGACGAGACGGCGACGCTGCTCGTCCGCCCGCGCGGCTGGCACCTCGAGGAGCGGCACTTCGAGGTCGACGGCGCGCCGATCTCGGCCAGCCTGTTCGACTTCGGCCTCTACTTCCTGCGCAACCACGACCGCGGCGGCCGCTTCTTCTACCTGCCGAAGCTCGAGTCGCACCTGGAGGCGCGGCTCTGGAACGACGTCTTCGTCTGGTCGCAGGACGAGCTCGGCGTGCCGCGCGGCACGATCAAGGCAACCGTCCTGATCGAGACGATCCTGGCCGCCTTCGAGATGGACGAGATCCTCTACGAGCTGCGCGAGCACTCGTCCGGCCTGAACGCCGGCCGCTGGGACTACATCTTCAGCGTGATCAAGAAGCTCGGCCACCGGCCCGAGTTCGTGCTCCCCGACCGCTCGGCGGTGACGATGGCGGTGCCGTTCATGTTCGCCTACACGGAGCTGCTGGTGAAGACGTGCCACGCCCGCGGCGCGCACGCGATGGGCGGCATGGCGGCGTTCATTCCGTCGCGGCGCGATCCCGAGGTGAACGAGGTCGCGCTCGCGAAGGTGCGCGAGGACAAGGAGCGCGAGGCCGGCCAGGGCTTCGACGGCACGTGGGTCGCGCATCCCGACCTCGTGCCGGTCGCGATGGAGATCTTCGACCGCGTCCTGGGCGACCGTCCGAACCAGCTCGAGCGGCAGCGGCCCGACGTCTCCTCGACGGCGGCCGACCTGCTCGACGTCGACTCGACGCCGGGCGAGATCACGATGGCAGGCCTGCACAACAACGTCTCCGTCGGGATCCAGTACCTGGCGGCGTGGCTGCAGGGATCGGGCGCCGTCGCGATCTTCAACCTGATGGAGGACGCCGCGACGTCGGAGATCTCGCGCTCGCAGGTCTGGCAGTGGCTCCACCACGCCAAGATCGCGCGCACGGACGTCGAGGATGCGATCGAGGAGGAGGTCGGGAAGCTCGGCGACGGCTACGACGAGGCGCGCGAGCTCTTCGAGCAGGTGGCTCTCGGCGACGAGTTCGTCGAGTTCCTCACGCTGCCGGCGTACGAGCACCTCAAGTAGGCGGGACGGTCTCCGTTCGCAGCTCGTGGCTCTCGTCCGGGAGCCGGGCCTCATAGAACAGCCGGTAGCCGCCGTCCTGGAGAGGGAGGACTTCCAGGTACCGCGCGTCGAAGAGGGCCTCCCCGGTCGCGGCGAAGCCGCCGTCGACCGGCTCGGCGATCCCGATCTGCTCGAACCAGTTCTGCTCCTTGGTCGCCCGGCCGTCGTAGGCGGCCCGCCCGTCCGGAAGGACCGCGGTGAGGCGCGCGCCACGGGCGTCCCACTCACCGGCGCGCCCCGCGAGCACGGTTCCGTGCCACTCCCAGTCGAGGCCGTCGGCGCTCGTGGCGTAGCCCGTCGTCATCCGGTCCTCCTCGTCCTCGACGTCGAGCGGGTGGCAGCAGATCCAGGCGTGCCAGCGGCCGTCTCGGTGCTGGATCACGGGATCCTTGACGCCGACCGTCTCGTCGCCGGGGAAGATCGGGCGGACGTCGGCGTCCGCGAGGTCTTCCAGCGTCGGGGCTTCGAGGGCCCCGATCCACCAGTGCTTGGTGTTCGGCGTCGCGCAGCAGACGTAGAGCCGCCAGCCGCCGCCCTCGAGGCGGATGAGCGTGGTTCGCTCGACCATCGCCGCGCCCCAGCGATCCTTGTCGAGCGTGACGACGGTCTCGAAGCGCTCACCGTCGGCCGAGCGGGCGATCACGTTCGCGTCGGTGGGGCCATCAGCCCAGCGCACTCGGTAGGCGAGGACGATCGTGCCGTCCGCGTCGTAGGCCGCGCTCGGCGCGCCGGCCCAGTTCTGCGGGCCTGCAGCGGGTGCCGGCACGACAACCGCACCGGAGCCGGTCGGCAGCGGGAAGGTCACCGGGTGAGCCTAGTCGCCGAGCCTAGTCGCCGGCGACGAAGAACTGCCAGTCGCCGTCCGGGGTGATCGCCGTTCGGTAGCCGAGGTAGCTGCCTTCGGCCTTCAAGAGGTCGATCTGTTCCTGTGTGTAGAGGCCCGCGTCGACGAGCGCCTGCCACGCCTCGTCGGTCGGGTTCTCGCTGTACGCGGTCGGCCACGCGTAGGAGCCGCTCTCGTTCCGGGTGTAGGGCATGGTCAGGATCGTGGCGAGTGCCCGCATCGGCTTGGGTCTGGGATCTCCGAGTTCGCCCTCCTCCATCTTCCGCCAGTACTCGGACGCATCGCTGTCTCCGCCGTAGGAGAACGTGAAGCCGGCGCCCTTCTCGAGCGCGATCTGCTCCAGCGTGTCGTAGTCGCAGGCGACCGCGGCGTCGAAGACGCGCTTCCGCACGTCGGCCACCTCGGCCGGCAGCTCCTGCTCGGGCAGGGTCAGGCGCAGCCCTGCGGTCGAGCACGTCACCTCCGGCTCGTCCGTGACGGTCTCGGTCTGCGTCACGGTCTCCGTCACGGTCACCGGTTGCGTCGATGCGGCGTCGTTGCCGTCGTCCGACCCACAGCCCGTGAGGGCGAGCGCGAGGACGGCTGCGAGCACGAATCTCATGCCGTCTCCCTTCTCTCCGCGTCTGCGCGTCCCTCCCGCGGATCTCAAAGATGGATCGAGCCCTGCGCGAGCGCCTCTGCGCCGTTCGACTCCTCCGCGCGCACGAGCACGACCCGCACGAACGAGCCGCGGCCCGCAAGCTCAGCCGGCTCGACGAACGCGCCGAACGGCTGTACGAGCTCGCCGTCGACCGAGAGCTCGCCCCGGAGCACGCAGCCGATACCCGGCCCGGCCGCGGCGCCGCCGTCGCGCTCGCAGCGCATCGCGTAGTCCGCCCACGGGTCGAGCATGACGTGTGCCGAGAGCTTCGCATCGTCGACCGACCACTCGGTCAGCTCCCAGCGCAGCACCGTCGCGCCGTCGGCGCCGGCCTCCAGCACCGCCTCGTCGGCACCGAAGGCGGCGTGGCCCGCATGCAGCGTCGCGAGCTCGCCGGAAGCGACGTACACGATCCGGCCGCCCGGAGAGAGCTCGAGCTTCTCGCCCGGAGCGAGCAGGTCCTCGTACAGCGAGAGTGACGTCAATTGATCCCCATGCCGCGGTAAGCGACTGAGAGGATAGTCAGCCCGGTGATCGCCGACGCCCACAACGACCTGCTGCTGGAGCTCGCGCACCGCGAGCACCGGCTCGGCGAGACGAACGTGTTCGCGCAGACGTGGCTGCCGCTGCTCGAGGCCGGCGACGTCGGGCCTTCAGGTCTGTCCGATCTTCGTCGAGCTCGAGCGGCAGCCCGAGGGGACGCTCCGGGACGCGCTCGGCCAGGCCGCCTCGTTCCACCGCGCCGTGCGCGAGAACGCCGATCGAGTGGTCGCGGTGCGCACACGCTCCGACCTCGATCTCGTCGAGAGCGGCGAGCGGATCGGGCTGATGCTCGCGCTCGAGGGCGTCGAGCCTTTCGGCTACGAGCTCTGGGGTGCCGACGTCTTCTGGGAGCTGGGCCTGCGCATGGCCGGGCTGACGTGGAACCGGCGGAACCCGTTCGCCGACGGCGCCGCGGACGACGCCGGGCTCTCGCGGCTCGGCCGCTCGCTGCTCCCCGTGCTCGCGGAGCGCGAGATCGTGCTCGACCTGGCGCACGCGTCGCCGAAGCTCTTCGACGAGTGCCTCGACGCGTACGAGGGTCGCGTCTGCATCACGCATGCCGGCTGCCACGCCGTCAACGACCATCCGCGCAACGTCACGGACGAGCAGCTCCGCGCACTCGCTGACCGCGACGGGATCTTCGGCCTCATGCTGCACCCGATCGCGATCGACCCGAGCGGCCGACAATCGAACGGACGATCGACCATCTCGAGCACGCGGTCGAGCCTGATCGGACCCGATCGGGTCTGCCTCGGGTCGGACTGGACGAAACGGCTCCAGGCGCTGATGCCCAAGCCGGTGCCGCCCGACGGCCTGCTGCCGCCCGGGCTCGACGTGGGCGCAACGATCGACGGGCTCACTGGGCCGGAGGACTACCACGCACTGGTGGAGGCGTTACGCGCCCGCGGCTGGGAGGACGAGCGCCTCGACGGCTTTCTCTCCGGGAACCTGCTGCGCTTCCTCCGCGAGTCGCTGCCGGAGTAGGCGTTACGGGGTCACGAGAACGCGGCCCGGCTCGCCGGCGAGACTGGCCTGGAAGGCCTCGTCGGCGCGGTCGAGCGGGAACGACGGCCCGACGAGGCTCGCCAGCTCGAGCTCGCCGGCGCGGACGAGTTCGAGCATGCGAGGCAGAGCGACGGCCGGATCCTCGGAGCCGTAGATCGTCCCGGCGAGCGTCTTCTCGCGGTTCGAGAACTCGAGCGGATCGAGCTCGAGCTTCTCCCCGGCCGCCGGCAGGCCGACGAGGACGGCGGTTCCGCCTGCGCGCGTCCAGCGGAGCGCGAGCTTGGTCGTCGCGGGCGCGCCGACCGCGTCGAAGGCGTAGTCGACACCCTCGCGGTCGAGCTCGCCGATCGCCTCCCGCACGTCGTCGGGCGCGCAGGCGCGCGTCGCGCCGAGCCCGAGCGCCTGCTCGCGACGGGCCTCGACCGGGTCGACGACGAGGATCTCGGTCGCGCCGGCGATCCGGGCTCCCTGGACGACGAACTGGCCGACGCCGCCGGCGCCGATCACGAGCGCCGTGAATCCCGGCTCGGGACGGGCCGCGTTCAGCACCGCGCCGACGCCCGTGAGCGCGGCGCAGCCGAGCAGTGCCGCCTCCTCGAGCGGCACGTCGTCGCCGAACGGCATCGCGGCACCCGCGGCGACCACGACGCGCTCGGCCAGCGCACCCGTCGCGGTGCCGCGATAGAGGGTCTCGCCGCCGAGCGACAGCCCGGTACGGCCGTCGAGCAGCGTGCCGCGCCCGATCGCGGAGGAGAGCGGCCCGCACGCAGCCGGTCGCCCGCGACGGCAGGGCCCGCATTCGCCGCATGCAGGCGCCCAGGAGAGAACGACGCGGTCGCCCTCCCGCAACCCGTTCGCCTCGCCGCCGACCGCCTCGATCACGCCGGCGCCCTCGTGGCCGAGCACGATCGGCGTGGGCCGGTTCCACTCGCCCTTGTAGGAGTGCAGGTCGGTGCCGCAGACGCCGACCGCGCTCATCCGGACGACGACCTCGCCCGGCAGCGGCTCGTCGAGCTCGATCTCCTCGACCTCGAGCTTCCCCGCCTGGTGCATGACGGCCGCGCGCGTCCTCATCGCATCAGCATCCCGCCGTTGACGTCCAGCGTCGCGCCGGTCACGAAGCCCGCCGCGTCGGAGGCGAGGTACGCGACGGCTGCTGCGACCTCTTCCGGCCGGCCGAGCCGGCCGACCGGGATCGTCTTCAGCATCGCCTCGAGCCGCTCGGGCGCCACGGTCGCGACCATCGGGCCGTCGATCGCCGCCGGAGCGACGGCGTTCACCGTCACGCCCGAGCCCGCCAGCTCGGTCGCTGCATGCCGCGTGAGCGCGACGATCGCCGCCTTCGACGTCGCGTAGTGGACGCCGGTGACGGCGCGGCTGTTCTGGCCCGCGACGGAGCGCGAGGTTGACGATCCGCCCCGAACCGCGGTCGCGCATGTGCGCACCGACGACCCGGATGCCGAGGTATGTGCCGCGCAGGTTCGTCGCCAGCACGTCGTCCCACTCCGCCACGTCGATCTCGAAGAACGGTCGGATCTCGGTGCGCGCGGCGTTGTTGACGAGCACGTCCACGTCACCCGCAGTCGCGAGCAGCCGCTCCCAGGACTCGAGGCTGCGGACATCGTGCTCGAGGGCGGTACCGCCGACCTCGGCCGCAACCTCCTCCGCGCCGCCGATGTTCAGGTCCGCAAGCAGGACGCGGTCGCCGTCGGCTGCCAGACGCCTGGCGATTGCGGCGCCAAGGCCGCGCGCCGCACCGGTGACGACGGTTGTCCTCGCCACTACGGCGCCTCGACGTGGATCCGCTGCGCCGACCGCTTGAGCGGGCCACCGTCACGCCCGTTCCTGGCGGCCAGCGCCTCGGCGAGGATCGAGAGCGCGACCTCGGGGCCGGCATCGGCGCCGATGTCGAGCCCGCACGGGCCGGCGATCCGCTCGATCGAGGTCTCGTCGACCCCCAGCTCGCGCAGCCGCTCGCGCTTCTTCTCCTGGTTCCGGCGGCCGCCGATCAGGCCGATATAGAACGCATCGCTCGCGAGCGCCAGCTCGAGCGCCGGCAGGTCGAACTTGTCGTCGTGGGTGAGGAGCACGATCGCGGTGGCATGGTCGGGTGCGACCTGGGCGAACGTCTCCTCCGGCCAGGCGACGATCAGCTCGTCGGCGCTCGGGATCCGCTCCCGCGTTGCGAACTTGGCACGCGCGTCGGCGACGATCGTCGTCCAGCCGAGCAGGTTCGCCGCCGCGGCGAGCGACTCGGCCGTGTCGACCGCGCCGTAGACCAGCAGACGGGGCGGCGGGCCGTACACCTCGGCGAAGACCTTCCTGCCCTCGAGCTCGAGCATCCGGTTGCGCGCGCCGCGGATCAGCTCGTCCGCGTGGGCGCCGAGCTCCGCCGGCCCGTCGCCGACGGTCTCGCCGCCCTCGACGACGAGGAGCTTCGTCCCGAGGTCGTCGCCCTCCACCACAGTGAGGACAACGCCGCGGCCCCCGTCGCGCTGGAGCGCGAGCAGCCGCTCGATCACGGGAGGCGCTCGACGAACACGTCGATCTCGCCCCCGCAGGGGAGGCCGACGGCCCAGGCCTGCTCGTCGGAGATGCCGTACGAGAGCAGCTTCGGCGCACCGGACTCCAGGACGTCCTGCGCTTCCTGGAACACGTCACCCTCGACACAGCCGCCGGAGACCGAGCCGCATAGCTTCCCGCTGCCCGAGATCGCGAGGCTCGAGCCGACCGGCCGGGGTGACGACCGGCGGCTTGCGACCACAGTCGCGACCACGACCTTCTCGCCCGCCTCCTGCCACCGCTCGATCTCGGGAAGAATCTCCTTCACGCTTCGATTATCGCCTTCGGACGCTGTCCTGGAGCGGGCGGCGCTTGGCACGCGCGCTCCACTCGTCCACGGAGCGCGACTCCGGATCCCGCGGCTTCGCCGGATAGCCGAACGAGAGGACGATCGCGATCTTCTCCTCGTCCTCGAGCCCGAGCGCGGCGCGGGCCGCCGGCTCGTCGGAGATCCCGTTCGGCGACGCCCCGACTCCCTCGTTCCAGGCCGCGAGCAGCATGTTCTGAGCCGCGCGGCCGGCGTCGAACGAGACGGGCCCTTTGCCGCTGACCACGATCGCGACGACGAACGGCGCGCCGCGGAGATTCGTCGGCTCATAGACGGAGTCGACGAGAAGCTCGCCGGGGACGACGTGGAATCGCCACGGCTGCCGGTTCTTCGAGCTTCCGGCGAGGCGCCCAGCGTCGAGGATGCGTTCCTCCACGTCCGGGGGCAGCGCGCGCGGCTCGTAATCGCGCACCTCTCGCCTGCTCGCGATGGCGAGCAACGTGTCCATGGGCGATAGCCTGCCATTTCCATGACCGACCAGGCCGCCGTGAGCCTTCTCCGCTGGCTGCGCCGGCAGCTGCGCGAGCCGACGCCGTGGCGCGAGCGGCTCGAGGCGGCGGTCGCGAATGACGACCCGGAGGAGGCGCGCCGCCTGCTTGCGCGCATGGACTTCACGGACGCACAGCGTCATCACGTTGCCGGCCTGATCGATCGGTGGGCGGAGGGAAGGTGAGCGTCCAGGCCAACGCGGCTCTGGTCCGCCGGATCATGAAGGCGTTCGCGGAGAAGGAGGGCTTCGCGCTGCGCGACTGCTTCGCCGAGGACGCCGTC
Source organism: uncultured Gaiellaceae bacterium (assembly GCA_963847255.1). Taxonomy (GTDB): domain Bacteria; phylum Actinomycetota; class Thermoleophilia; order Gaiellales; family Gaiellaceae; genus Gaiellasilicea. The sequence goes on along the minus strand of CAWJYW010000022.1, from coordinate 7,587 downwards.
TGGCACGTTCCCGGCAGCGGGGTGATGTCCGGCACCTACCGAGGCCGCACCGAGATCTTCCGCTTCCTGGCGCGTCTCCCCAAGCTGACGGACGGGACCTACCGCTCGACCTTCATCGACGCACTCGCCAGCGCGGAGCGCGGCGCCGGCCTCTACCGAGCGCGCGGCGAGCGAGAAGGCCGGTCGATCGACATCGACCAGCTGCTCCTGTTCACGATCCGTGACGGTCTCGTGACAGAGGTGTTGGCGTTACCCAGCGATCCGCTTGCATTCGACGCCTTTTGGGCCCAGTGAGTGACCAGTGATGCATGGGTACACATGCACCGTCACGCGCGAACGGGATTGACCAACCGTCCGATCCGGTCGATCTCCACGACGACTTCGTCCCCTTCGGCCAGGAAGACGGGAGGGTCGCGGAAGACGCCCACCCCTGCCGGCGTTCCGGTCAGCACGAGATCGCCCGGCTCGAGCGTGATCGCCTCGGACACGAACGCGATCACCTCGGCGACGGAGAAGATCATGTCCGCGGTCGTCGACTCCTGGCGCACCTCGCCGTTGACGAGGCACCGGATGCCAAGGCTCTGAGGGTCGCCGACCTCGGCGGCAGGCACGAACTCGCCGACCGGCCCGAAGGTGTCGAGCGACTTGGAGCGGGTGAACTGCCTGTCGGCACGCTGGAGGTCGCGCGCCGTCACGTCGTTGGCGCAGAGGTAGCCGCGTACGGCTTCGAGCGCGTTCTCGACCCGCACGCCCTTCACGCGTGCGCCGATCAGCACGCCGAGCTCCGCCTCGTAGTCGACCTCGGTCGAGATCGAGGGGAGCAAGATCGGGTCGCCCGGTCCGGTCAGTGCCGTCGGCCACTTGGCGAACAGGAGCGGTGCCTCCGGCAGCTTGACGCCCTGCTCTTCCGCGTGGCCGCGGTAGTTGAGCCCGACGCAGATGACCTTGCCCGGACGCTTGATCGGAAGCACCGCTACTCCACCGGCTCCGGGTCGGGAAGCGCCTCGCGAAACTCGACCTCGAGGCGCTGAATTCGGGAGCCTTCGATCTCGACGACCCGCAGCAGCAGACCGTCGACCGTCACCTCGTCGCCGACCTCCGGCGCGTGGCCGATCTCGCCGAAGACCATCCCGGCCATCGTGTGGTAGTCCTCGACCTCGATCTCGGTCCCGAACTGCTCGTTGAAGTCGTCGATCGGGAACGTCCCGTCGATCCGGATGTGGGTGTCGTCGAGCCGCTCGACCGACTCGTCCGGAAGGTCGAACTCGTCCTCGATCTCACCGACGATCTCCTCCAGGAGGTCTTCGAGCGTCACGATCCCCTGCATGGCGCCGTACTCGTCGACGACGACGGCCATGTGCTGATTCTGCTTGCGGAACTCGGCCAGGAGCGCCGCGAGATCCTTCGTCTCCGGAACGATGTAGACCGGCCGCAGCAGCTGCTCGATCTCCACCTCCGCCATCCCTCGGTCGTGCAGAGCCGAGAAGAGATCGCGCACGTGGAGGATCCCGGCGATCTCGTCGAGCGACTCCCGGTAGACGGGGTAGCGCGTGTACGGCGACTCGAGCAGAGCGGCGAGCGCCTCCTCCGTCGGCAACGTGATCGAGATCGCCACCACCTCGGGCCGCGGCACCATCACCTCGTGGACCTCCTTGTCCGCGAAGTCGAAGACCTTGTAGAGCATCTCCTCCTCGTCGGTCGCGATCACGCCTGCATCCTCGGCCCCGGCGACGATGTGCCGGATGTCCTCCTCGGTATGGGCCAGTTCGCCTGCGGGAGCCGGTGTCACTCCGAAGAGGCGCGTAACGGCGTTCGCGGAGATGTTCAGTAGCCAGTTGAAGGGCTTCACGACCGTCTGGAGGACCCCGAGCGGAATCGCGAGCCCCTTGGCGATCCACTCTGCCTTCTGGAGCGCGACCGCCTTCGGCACGAGCTCACCGAGCGCGACGCTGAGGTACGTCAGGACCAGGAACGCGAGCGCGTAGGAGATCCCGTTCGAGAGCCAAGGGTTGAAGTAGCTCGAAAGCAGGGGCTGGCCCACGGCGCCGAGGGCGATCCCGAAGACCGTGATCCCGATCTGCACCGTGCTGATGAACTTGACCGGGTGGTCCATCAGATCGAGCGCCGCGCGCGCACGGCGGCTGCCGGCCTCGGCCTCGGGCTCCAGCCGTGTCCGCCGCGCGGTCACGAGCGCGTACTCGGCCGCGACGAAGACCGCGTTCCCGAGCACGAGCAGGAAGATCGCGAGGATCCGAAGGGCGTCGCTCATGCCCCACTCTCTGGGGCCCGCGTACTAAGAGGGTCGTCGTCCAAGGCGGTGCGGCGCAGTATAGGCAACAGCTCCGGCGTCCTCGCGCCGTTCCGCGCGCTCCTCGATCACCAGGCGTTCGAGGTGCGAGAGCGTCTCGGCGACCGCAAAACGGCGAGAGGCGGGCTTCAGATCGGCGCCGAAGAGGTCGAACGACAGCTCGTAGCCCGTGCGGGGCGCATCGGTGAGAGCGGCTTCGGTGAACGCAAGTCGCTCGCGATGGTGCTCGATCAGCTCCCGCGCGCGACCGACCGGATCCTCGATCGGATCGCCGTGGCCCGGCAGGGCGATCGTGGGCGCGAGCTCGATCGTCCGCTCCAGCGACTCGATGTAGTCGCCGAGCGGATCGAGCCGGCTCTCCGGCCAGAGGCCCACGGTCGGCGTGATCCGTCCGAGCAGATGATCGGCCGAGATGAGCGTGTCGTCTGAGAGCAGGCAGAGCTGGCCGTCGGCGTGGCCGGGAGCGGCGACGAGCTCCCAGCCGTCGAGCCGGTCACCGTCGTCGACGAGCTGAGGGTTCGGCTGGTAGCGGATGAACGGTCGGTAAATGGAGCCGGACTCGATCAGCTCCTCCGTGATCTCCGAGGGGACGCCGTGGGTGAGGAACCAATCGGCGATCCGCTTCGGCCAGTCCTCGTTCGCCCACACGAGCTCGCACTGGGCGTAGTCGAGCTCGCCCTGGTACACCGGCGCGCCGGTCAGCTCGGCGACGTCGGCCGCCGCACCCACGTGATCGGGATGGAAGTGGGTGACGAAGATCCGGGCGACCTCGGTGCCGTCGAGGGCGGCCTTCCAGACCTCCTGCGCGTCCGGGAGCCCGATCCCCGTGTCCACGAGCGTCCAGCCGTCTGCACCCGGCAGCAGATACGAGTGGACGTGGCCGGGGCGCGTCGGCAACGGCGTCGTGATGCGGCGGATGCCGGCGGGAAGGTCCATCCGGCTATCCAACACTATTCGCGGCGATACGAACGTATGTTCTATACTCCTCGCATGCGGGCCGAATACCGCGAGGAGCCCTGCCGGAGCGCGCTGAATCGAGTGAAGGGAATGCCGTTCGGGTGGTCGCTCAATCCGTACACCGGCTGCGTGCACCGTTGCACGTTCTGTTACGTGCGCGCGTTCGAGCTACGAGCCGACCGGCCCGCGGACGACCGCTACGGCCGCTCGATCCGCGTGAAGGTGAACGTGGCCGAAGTGCTCGCGCGCGAGCTTGCTCGGCCGTCGTGGACGGGTGACGGGATTGCGATTGGAGCCGCCACCGACCCGTACCAGCCGGCCGAAGGGCGCTACCGGCTGACGCGGTCCTGCATCGAGGTGCTCGGCCGCGCGGCGACGCCGTTCTCGATCATCACGCGCGGGCCGCTGATCGTCCGCGACGTCGACGTGCTGGCGGCTGCGGCCCGGCGGACGAAGGTCTCGGTCATGTTCTCGGTGCCGACGCTCGACGCCGAGGTCTGGCGGACGACCGAGCCCGGCACAGCACCTCCGCGCCAGCGGCTCCGGGCTCTCTCCGCGCTGGTCGACGCCGGGATCGATGCCGGCGTCGGCATGGCGCCGATCCTGCCCGGGCTCTCCGACCGGCCCGAACAGCTCGCGGAGGTCGTGAAAGCGGTACGGGCAGCGGGCGCGACGAGCGTCTGGGCAAACCTGCTCTACCTGCGCCCGGGGACGAAGGAGCACTTCCTCGAAGCACTCGCCCGGGACTGGCCCGAGGAGCTCGAGCGGTACGAGCAGCTCTATGCCCGCGGCGCCTATCTCCCCCACGCCGAGGCCGAGCCGGTGCGAAGCCGAGTCCGCGATCTCGCCCGCGAGCACGGCGTTCGCGACCGCCGGCGGACGAAGCTCGTGCCGCCGCCCGAGCCCGTCCAGCTCTCGCTGCACGTCTGAGCGCCGATTTGCGGCATACACTTCCCGCCAATGCCAGAAGAGATCACCTGCCTGATCGTCGATGACCACGAGGTCGTGCGCGAAGGGCTGCGCCTCTCGCTCTCACGCGCGCCGCACATTCGCGTGATCGGCGAGGCCTCGGATGGTGCCGGCGCGGTCGCGCTCGTCGAGCGGCGCCGACCGCAGGTGGTGATCATGGACGTCCGCATGCCCGGGATGGATGGGCTCGAGGCGACGAAGCAGATCAAGGAGAAGGTGCCCGAGACGGCGGTCCTGATCTTCACCGCCTACAGCGAGCGGTCGTTGCTCGGCCGGGGCCTCGAGTCGGGCGCCAAGGGCTACATCCTGAAAGAGGCGCCGCACGCGACACTGCTGCGCGCGATCGAGAAGGTCGCCGGCGGCGAGAGCTTCGTCGACCCGGCGCTGATGCCGACGTTCCTGACGGGCAAGGAGCAGAACGACATGCTCACCGCCCGCGAGCGCGAGATCCTGCAGCTGCTCGCCGACGGGATGTCGAACGCGGACGTCGCGGCCCGGCTCTTCATCAGCCAGGAGACGGTCAAGAGCCACGTACGGCACATCCTCGCCAAGCTCGAGGCGGACACGCGGACGCACGCGGTCGCCATCGCGCTGCGCGACGCGATCATCGACTGATGGCCGACGAGGTTCCCGCCGACGAGCGCGAGCGCCTCGTCGAGCGGATCATCACGGCCGAGCAGGACGAGCGGCGCCGGCTCGCGCTCTTCCTCCACGACGGCCCGGTGCAGAGCCTGGCCGGGATCGCCCTGATGCTCGACGCAGCCGTGCAGTCGATCGACGAGGGCAAGCCCGAGGTGGCACGGGGGATCATGGCCTCGGCACTCGAGCGCCACCGCGAGACGATCCGCTCGCTTCGGGACCTCTCCTTCAACATCGAGCCGGTCGTGCTGCGCGACCAGGGCTTCGCCGCCGCCGTGGCAGAGCTGGCGAACCAGCTCGGGATGGAGCACAAGGTGCAGATCGAGGTCGACGTCGAGCTCGCCTCGCAGCTCGGGGAGAAGGAGCAGGTCGGGCTGTATCAGATCGTCCGCGAGTCGCTGAACCAGGCCGTGCGGCGCGGGCCTCCCTCCAAGATCTCGGTCCGGATCCACGACACGCCGGAAGGGGAGATCGAGACCGTCGTCTCCGACAACGGAACGGGCGAAAGGCGCTCGGCCGCCCTCGACGCGATCGGCGAACGTGCCTCGACGCTCAACGGCCGCTTCTCGGTCGAGCAGGGAGCCGACGGCACGTCCATCCACGTCGTGTTCCCTTCGTACACCGGTCGTCCATAGCCACTAAGATTCCCGGCCGATGACGGACGAGAACGGCCACCACGGTTCCAGCTACGTGCTCTTCGTCTGGTCGCCGGCCGGCTGGACGCTGCAGCAGCGCGACGGCGAGCCGCCGCCGGTCGGGGCGACGATCGAGAACGGCGAGACGCTCCTACGGGTCAGCAAGATCGGCCCGTCACCGCTGCCGGGCGACCGGCGCCGCTGCGCGTTCACCCAGCTCGCCTAGATCGCCCTCTTGGGCCATGCCGGGGCCAGGACCCGACATGGCCGCGCAGGACACGACGGGTCCTGGCCCCGACGTGTCCGTTCACGCCATGACGGGGTCTGACCCCTGACATGTCCGGAACGGACGTCAGCCGAGCGCGGTCTCGGCGGCGATGCGGCCGTAGACGAGTGCGGCTGCGAGGCCGCTTCCGTAACCGCCGGTGAAGATGCCGCCTGCGTCGGCGCCGGCCGCGTGCAAGCCGCCGACGGGCGTCCCCTGGGGATCGAGCACGCGCGCCCGCTCGTCCACCCGGAGGCCGCCGATCGTGTGCGTGACGGCCGCGTACACGCGGACTGCGGTGAACGGAGGCGTCACGAGCTTCGGCGAGGCCGGGACCGCGAACGGGAGCTCCTCTGCCGGACGGACGTCGCCGCCCGCAGCGCGCGCGATCTCGATCGCGTCGGCGACCGTGCCGTATGGAGTCCGCCGGCTCAGAGCCGCCGCGTCGACCACGTACCACGCCACGCCGCCCGGGAAGCGCTGCACGACGTCGTTCTCGTGCCATGCCGCCTCGCCCAGGTCGGCACCGGCATCGTCGAGCACGAGCGCGTACCGGGCATAGAGCTGCGAGGCCGAGACGAACTCGTCCTCCGCCACCTCACCGGGCATCGCGCGGCCGTAGAACTCGTCCATCCCGTCGCTCGGCGACCCTCCGAGCCCGAGCCCGTAGTCGAGCCCCTCACCCACGCTCCACGGGCGCCGCGCGCAACAGCAGACCGCGCGCTCGCGCGAGGCGTACGCCGAACCCTCCGGTCGCGAGCACCTGCGCTTCCGTGAACGACGCCTCCAGCCGTACGTCCCCCGCTGCCCGGACGAGCGCATCGGTGAGCTCGCGCGGGTCGAAGCGTCGCCCGACGGTCAGGGGGTTGCGAGTCTCGCGCGCGACCGGCGTCACTCCGAGCGACTCGAGCCAGTCGAGCGCGTCGTCGAGCTCCTCGACGATTCGACGCTGCAGCACCGGATCGCCGGCCGGACACTCCAGGCGGAAGTCCTCCGCGCTCCGATGCCGCCAGACGACGCCGCTCGAGAGCAGCATCGAGCCGCCCGGACGGTTGCCCTTCTCGAGGACGACAGGCGACGCGCCGAGCTCGCGCCCGCGGGCGGCAGCCACGAGGCCGGCCATGCCGGCGCCGGCGACGATGAGGTCGTTCAGGTGAGCGAGAACGAGGGCTTGTGCTCGACGTACTCGAGCTTCACCCGGTCGGGCCCCCAGACGAAGAGCGCGATGGTGTTCGGCGCGTCGACGAGATCGTCGATCTCGATGCCGAGATCCTCGGCATCGGCCCGATGCTCCTCGACCGAGTCGACGAGGACGCCGATGTGGTTCAGAAGCGGACGCTCAGGGTTCCCCGGGTCGCCCGCGAGGAGCTCGAGGAACGCGCCGCCGACCTCCAGCCGGCCGTCACCGACCGGCGCGAAACCGAGTGCCTGCCACCGCTTGGCGGCCGCAGTCGGATCGGCGGAGACGAGCGCGACGTGGTCGAGGTCGAGCTCCGAATCGGTTTCGGCTTCGACCAGCACGATCTCCAGCCCCTCGCCCAGGTCGATGGTCGCGTCGCGGCCGTCGAGCGACGACACGCGCAGGCCGATCCGCGCGAGCGGCCCGCGCTCCCTCGGTCCCTCCGCGTCGAAGAGCGTGAGCTTGCCGCGGCGCGCGTCGGCCCCGAGCAGCGTGAAGCGATCGGTCTCCTCGATCACGCGGACGCCGAGCCGCTCGACCGCCGCCTCGGCCATCCGGCGGCGGTCTGCGACCCAGAGGGCAACGTGATCGAGAGTCTGCGGATTCACCTTGCGAGGATAGCCGTCGGCCCTCT
>CAWJYW010000021.1:0-154318 GCA_963847255.1 uncultured Gaiellaceae bacterium | reverse complement strand
GGTGATGCAACAGGAGACGAGCGGGCTCGGCCTCGGGGTGACCCCGGTGGGGCCGACCTGGGATCCGCGCCACTTCATGCTCGGCGCCGACAACCAGGGTCGGGACGTCGCGGCGCGCCTGCTGTACGGGGGTCGCAACTCGCTCCTGATCGGACTTGCCGCCGCGCTGCTCACCTGCCTGCTCGGCACGTTCGGTCGGGGTCGTCGCGGGGTTCTTCGGCGGCTTCGCCGACGGCGTCCTCAGCCGTCTGCTGGACGTCGTCTGGGCCTTCCCCGTCTATCTCCTTGCGATCTGCCTCTCGGTCGTCCTGCTCACGCGCGGCCTGTCGATCGGGCCGATCGCGCTCGAGTCGGGAAGCCTCTGGCTGCCGATCTTCATCATCGGCCTCGTCTACGTCCCCTACGTCGCCCGACCGATCCGCGGTGAGGTCATCTCGCTGCGCGAGCGCCAGTTCGTCGAGGCGGCGGTCGGGCTCGGTGCATCGACCTGGCGGCTGCTCTGGAGCGAGATCCTGCCGAACGTCGTCACGACCGTGATCGTCTTCTTCCCGATCATGATGGCGATCGCCATGCTGACCGAGGCGGCGCTCTCGTTCCTCTCGATCGGCGTGCAGCCGCCGAACGCGAGCTGGGGCACGATCATCCTCGACGGGCAGGGCCTGCTCTACTCGCGGCCGGTGGTGGCGCTCGCGCCCGGCATCGCGATCGCGCTCACGGTGCTGGCGCTGAACGTGCTCGGAGACGGTGTTCGTGACGCGCTCGACCCGCGCGCGAAGCTACGGATCGCGCACTGATGCTGCGCTTCGTCGCGCGCCGGCTCGTCTCGATGGTGTTCGTGATGTTCGCGATCAGCGTGCTCGTCTTCCTGATCTTCTTCGCCACGCCCGGCGTCGATCCGGCAGCGCGGATCGCCGGCCGGAACGCCGACCAGGCGACGCTGGCGGCGGTGCGGAAGGACTTCGGGCTCGACAAGCCCTTGCCGGTGCAATACGGCGCTGATGATGAAGAAGCTGTTCGTCACCCGCGACCTCACCTCGTTCGTGAACCGCGGCGCGGAGGTGATCCCGCAGATCGTCGAGGCAGCGCCGGTGACGCTCTCGCTCGTGTTCGGCGCCGCGGTGATCTGGGTCGTCGTGAGCATCGTCATGGGGCTCGTCGCCGCCGTCTTCCGCGGGACGCCTCTCGACACCCTGATCATGGTCGTCGGGCTGATCGGCATCTCGATCCCTGTGTTCTGGCTCGGCGAGGTCGTCAACCTGCTCAGCCAGAGCCGTCTCCACGACACGTTCCTCTTCTCCTGGGTGCCGCCGCTCGGGTACACGCCGTTCACGGAGTCGCCGATCGGCTGGTTCAAGTCGCTGCTCCTGCCCTGGCTGACGCTGTCCGTGCTCTACATCGGCGTCTACGCGCGCGTGCTCCGCTCGAGCCTGATCGAGGCGCAGGAGGAGGACTACGTCCGCACCGCGCGGGCGAAGGGGCTCTCGGAGCAGCGCGTGCTGGTGCGGCACGCGCTGCGCACGTCGCTGATCGCCTTCGTCAGCCTGTTCGGGCTCGACTTCGGCGCGCTCGTCGGGGGCGGGGCGCTGCTCACCGAGGTCGTCTTCGGCCTCCCGGGCATCGGCAAGCTGACCTTCGACTCGCTCCAGAACCTCGACCTGCCGGTGATCATGGGAACCGTGATCTATGCCGCGTTCTTCGTCGTCGCCGCGAACGCAGTCGTCGACCTGCTCTACGCCTGGCTCGACCCGCGGGTGCGCCATGCCTGAGCCGCTGCTCGAAGTGCGCGACCTGAGCGTCTCGTTCCGCACCGAGGAAGGGGTCGTGCGCGCCGTCGACGGCCTCTCGTTCTCGCTCGGGCAGGGCGAGGTCCTCGGCATCGTCGGCGAGTCCGGCTCCGGGAAGACCGTCTCGATGCTGAGCGTGATGCGCCTGATCCGCGACCCGAACGCCGTCGTCGAAGGTCAGGTCCTCCACCGCGGCCGCGATCTGATGACGCTCTCGCAGCGAGAGATGCAGTCCGTCAGGGGCGCGGAGATCGCGATGATCTTCCAGGATCCGATGACGGCGCTGACGCCGGTCTACCGGGTCGGCTGGCAGATCGCCGAGCAACTGCGAGCGCACGAGCCGATGAGCGCGCGGGCTCGCACGGGTGCGGACGGTCGAGCTGCTCCGCGAGGTCGGGATCCCCAACGCGAGCCGCCGCGCCGACGACTACCCGCATCAGTTCTCGGGCGGGATGCGGCAGCGCGTGATGATCGCGATGGCCCTCTCGTGCAATCCGTCGCTCCTGATCGCCGACGAGCCGACGACCGCGCTCGACGTGACGATCCAGGCGCAGATCCTGGAGCTGATGAAGCGCCTTCAGCGCGACCACGGCTCCTCGATCGTCCTCATCACCCACGACATGGGCGTCGTCGCCGACCTCGCCGAGCGGGTCGTCGTGATGTACGCCGGCAGCGTCGTCGAGGAGGGCTCGAGGTCGGATGTCTTCCGGGACCCGCAGCATCCGTACACCTGGGGGCTGCTGGGCTCGATGCCGCGCATCGACCGGCCCCGGCCGCGCCGTCTCGCCGCGATCCCGGGCACGCCGCCGTCGCTGCTCGCGCCTCCCGTCGGGTTGCCGGTTCGCGCCTCGCTGCGCGCACCGCTTCGAGCTCTGCTCGACGCGGCCGGCGCTCGCGGAGCGGGTCGCGCCGGGCCGAAAGGATGCGTGCCATCTCGACCCGGCGGTTCGGCCGGCGCTGCCGGCAGGCGTCGCTGGCCGTCCTCACCGACCGCGAGAGCGCATGAACACCGCGCCGGTGCTGCTGGAGGCGGTCGACCTCGTCAAGCACTTCCCCGTGGGATCGACCTCGATGCGCCGCGGCAGCCGCGAGCACGTGCACGCCGTCGACGGCGTCTCGCTCGAGGTGCGCCGCGGCGAGACGCTCGGCGTCGTCGGCGAGTCGGGCTGCGGCAAGTCGACCCTCGGCCGGCTGCTCGTGCGGCTGCACGAGCCGACGAGTGGCACGGTCCGGTTCGACGGGAAGGACATCACGAGCCTCTCACGGTCGGCGCTGCGGCCCTTCCGCCGCGAGATGCAGATGATCTTCCAGGATCCCTACGCGTCGCTGAACCCACGCAAGCGCGTGATCCAGATCGTCGGCGACCCGTTCCGCATCCACCGCACGGGAGGCGAGCAGCAGATCCGCAAGCGCGTGCAGGAGCTGCTCGAGGTCGTCGGCCTGTCCGCCGACCACGTCAACCGCTTTCCGCACGAGTTCTCGGGCGGCCAGCGCCAGCGAATCGGCGTCGCCCGCGCGCTCGCGCTCGCGCCGCAGCTGATCGTGGCCGACGAGCCGGTCTCCGCGCTCGACGTCTCGATCCAGGCGCAGGTCGTGAATCTCCTCGACGACCTCCAGGACGAGTTCGGGCTGACGTACGTCTTCATCGCGCACGATCTCGGGGTCGTCCGGCACGTCTCCGACCGGATCGCGGTCATGTACCTGGGCGTCGTCGTCGAGATCGCGCCTGCAGACGACCTCTACGCGCGCCCGGTGCACCCGTACACCGAGGCGCTGCTGTCCGCGATCCCCGTGCTCGACACCGGCGACGGCGAGCCGGCGCCGCGCCGCGAGCGGATCGTGCTCGAGGGCGAGGTTCCGAGCTCGATCGACCCGCCGACCGGTTGCCGCTTCCATCCCCGCTGCCGGTACGCCACGGAGATCTGCCGGGTCGAGCGGCCGCAGCTCGAAGACTTCGGCGGCGGCCGCTACGCCGCGTGTCATCACCCGCTCGCCGGCGTCATCCCGATGAAAGGAGTGTCAGATGCAAGAGCGTGAAGGGCTGATGCAGTGGCGCGAGCACGAGACCTGGTACCGGGTCGTCGGCGAGCTCGATCCGGACTCGCCTCAGACCCCGGTCGTCATCTGCCACGGCGGCCCCGGTGCGGCGCACGACTACTGCGAGCCGATCGCGGAGCTGAGCAGGTACGGCCGCGCCTGCGTCCTCTACGACCAGGTCGGCTGCGGCAAGAGCCAGCACCTGCCCGACGCACCCGCCGAGTTCTGGACGCCGCAGCTCTTCAAGGACGAGCTGGTCGAGCTGACCGACGCAGCTCGGCATCGCCGACCGGCATGCCGTCGTCGGGCAGTCCTGGGGCGGGATGCTCGCGATGGAGTACGCGCTCGACCACCCGCCCGGCCTACGCGGGATCGTCGTCGCCGACTCGCCCGCGAGCATGACTCTCTGGGTCTCGGAGGCGAACCGCCTGCGGGCGGATCTGCCGGCGGACGTACAGGAGACGCTGACCCGTCACGAGCAGGAGGGAACGACCGACGATCCCGAGTACGACGCGGCGGTGCGGGTCTTCTACGACGAGCATCTGTGCCGCGTGCCGTGGCCGGATTGCGTGCAGCGCAGCTTCGACCAGATGGACGTCGACCCGACCGTCTACCACACGATGAACGGACCGAGCGAGTTCCACGTCGTCGGCTCCCTCAAGACGTGGGACATCACCGACCGGCTGCCCGAGATCACGACCCCGACGCTGCTCGTCTCGGGCCGCCACGACGAGGCGACGCCGCTGATCGTCGGGCAGATCCACGAGCGGATCGCCGGCTCGCAGTGGGCCGCTGTTCGAGGAGTCGAGCCACATGCCGCACGTCGAGGAGCCGGAGGCCTTCCTCGAGCGGGTCGAGGAGTTCCTGCGCTCGATCGACTACCGTCAGAGCTGTTTCTCGAGCGCGGCGAGCAGCTCGTCGCCCTTGAAGAGCACCGGCGCGCCCGAGGCGGCGAGCGGCGCGGGCTGCGTCCGCCCAGGCCGCGTCGCCGCCGAAGACGTAGTAGACGTCGTAGACGAAGCCCGAGAAGCCGAGCCCGCCGAGATCGGTCTCGGCGAAGTACGTGCCGGTGATGCCTTCCCCGTCCCAGTACTGCGTCACGCGCGGGTCGGCGAGGATCGACTCGTCGATCTCGTCGCGCGCGTCGGTCGAGCGCTGGTTCAGCCAGACCGCGTAGATCCGCAGGTCCTTCGACGTGCTCCTTCTCGAGGATGTTCTCCCGCACCCAACGGGCGCCGGCGAGGCAGGTGCCTCAGGTGGGGGAGAAGAGGAAGAGCACGCGCGGCTTGCCGGCGTCCGCCTCGAACGCCGCGCGCAGGTCGAGGACGTTCGCGAGCTCCTGGACGCCGTCCGCGGGCGTTGCTTCCGGCGCGGCCGTCTCGTCTCCGCCGCAGCCGGCGAGCGCGAGCACGGCGAGGACCAGGAGTGCTGCGCGCCGCACGGCTACGCGCGGACGTGCGCGGTTGCGCCGTCGAGGGCGTCGAGCGCGGCGCGGACGGTCATGCCCTCGCCGACGAAGATCGGCGTGTCGCGCTCGGTGTAGGCGGACGCCTCGCTCTCGCGCAGCGTCAGCATCAGGTGCATGAAGTCGGACGGCTCGTCGCACTCGAACGCGGTCATGAACTCCTGATCGTCGATCCCGAAGGAGTACGTCGTGTGGTTGTGGATCGTCTCGAACTCGCGCCCGATGCGGATGTGCTCGTCCATCGCGCGCTGCCGGTCTTCGAGCGACAGGGCGTACCACGGCCGCACCTTCACGAACGGGTAGACGACGAGGTACGGCGAGCCCTTGGGGATGATCTTGCGGGGCCTTCGCGCCTCCGTGTAAGGCGAGGCCTTCGTCGTCGCGAGATAGCTGTACGGCGTCTCGAGCCAGCCGGCGAGCGGCGTGCCGTTCAGCGCTGCACCGAGCTCGCCGAGGTCGGCGTAGCGCTCGGTGATCTTCCAGAAGAAGAAGTCACAGTCGGGCCGGACGCCTGCCGTGGAGTAGGCGCGCAGGTGCTCGAAGCGGTCGCTCCAGCTCTCGACCACGTCCGCGAAGGCATCCTTCATCGCGGCGCGCTCGTCGACCGGGAGACGGCGCCACGCGGGGTCGAGCTTGTGAAACGTGTACGCGACGTACTGGCCCTGAGAGGGAGTGCTCACGGACACATCGTACGCACTAGCAGCCCGCGGCCTCGATCGCGTCGCGCACCGGCTCGAGGCTCGCCTTCGGCGTCCCGTCGACGTAGTAGACGCCCGACTGGAAGCCGGTGAGCGCCCGCTCGTCGTGCGAGTGGAAGAGCAGCAGGCCGACGACGTCCTCCTGGCAGGAGGCGAGCTCGATCGCGCGACGGTAGTAGTCGGCCTGGGTCGCCTCGTCGACCGGCTTTCCCGGTTCCGTGCCCTCGTAGAGGGACGCCTTCGCAGGCGGAATCACGGTCTCGACGCCGAGCTCGCTGTAGAGGACCGGCAGGCCGCGGCCGAACGCCTCCGCCAGCAGCGGCGCCAGCTTCTCCTCGTAGTCGGCGAGCAGGATCGACTTCGACGCGGGGTCGGTCGGACGGTCGGGCGGGATGCTCGAGCTCGCCGGGTACGGATGGAAGGCGAAGCCGTCGAGAGGCGGGTTGGCGCGGCCGCTCGCCCGGTACGCCGCGCCGAGGTCCTGGATGAAGGTCGTGGGCGAGTGTGTGTCGCGGCCTGTGCCGGGCCGGTCGATCCCGCGCGGCGCCAGAGCGCCGCCCCAGATCGTGACGTCTTCATCGGCCTCCTTGGCGGCGTCGTACGCCTCCGCGAGCAGCGCGAAGTAGGCGGGCGCGGCCACGTCGTTCCCGGCCTCGTCGAACTGCGGCAGCCAGAAGCGGTTCAGGTTCGGCTCGTTCCCGACGACGATGTCGCGGATCTCGGGGACCTCCCGCACGATCGCCGCGACGTACGACGCGAACTGTGCCCGTGTCTCGGCTGTCAGCGGCGTGGTCGCCGAGCCGGGTTGGTAGACGCTGAGGAAGATCCGCGTGTCCTCCGCCCGGGCTGCCACGTCGCGGAGCACGCCGAGCTCCTCGGGTGTCGGTGCCGAGAGCCCGGGCTGCCAGAAGCTCGTCACCCCGACAGCGCCGAAGCCGGCCTCGCGCAGCTGGTCGAGCGCCGGTCCCGGCTGCCGAACGACGTCGTCGACGGCGCCCACGACGAAGCCGTCGCCGGACGGAATCGCCGCCGCAACCCGCGAGCGAGAGCACGACCAGAACCGTGATGGTGACCGCACGCACGGGGCTACGCTAGCTCGCATGGCCGAGCTCGAGCCGAAGCTGAAGCGCCTGCCCGCGAAGCCGGGTGTCTACCTCTTCCGCGACGAGAAGGGCGACGTGCTCTACGTGGGCAAGGCGAAGTCGCTGCGGCCGCGCGTGCGCTCGTACTTCCAGGCGGGGCGCGGCGACACCCGCTCCTCGATCCCGAACCTCGTCGGGCGGATCGCCGACCTCGAGGTGATCGTGACGGCGACCGAGGTCGAGGCGCTCCACCTCGAGCAGAACCTGGTCAAGCGCTACCGGCCGCCGTTCAACGTCCGGCTTCGCGACGACAAGTCGTTCCCGTACATCGCGGTCACGATCGAGGACGACTACCCGCGGGTGATGTTCACGCGCGAGCGGCACCGGCGCGGCGTCCTCTACTTCGGCCCGTACGCCAACGCGAAGAAGGTGCGCGAGACACTCGACGTGCTCAACCGCGTCTTCCAGTTCCGTCCGTGTGAAGGCCCGAAGCCCGGCAGGCACTCGGGGATCCCGTGCCTCGACTTCCACATCGAGCGCTGTCACGCGCCGTGCGTGGACTACATCTCGAAGGAGGCGTACGGCGAGATCATCGAGGGCGTCATCAACTTCCTCTCGGGTGACACGCGCACGATCGTGCGCGAGCTCCAGCGGCAGATGCGCGACGCGGCGGCCGAGGAGCGGTTCGAGGACGCCGCGCGCTACCGCAACCGGCTCTTCGCGATCGAGAACCTGGCGGAGAAGCAGGGCGCCGACCGGCGCGAGACCGGCTCGATCGACGTGATCGGCATCGCTGTCGAGCGCGACCGGGCCGCAGTGCAGGTCTTCCCGCTTCGCGGCGGCAAGATGATCGACCGGCACGGCTTCCACCTCGAGAACGTCGAGGGGCAGGACGTGACGACCGTGCTCGAGGCGTTCTGCCTCGAGTACTACGGGAACGCGCCGTCGATCCCGCCGCAACTCATCGTCCCGACCGGGGCCACGGGGCTCGAGGCGCTCGAGCAGTTCCTCTCCGAGCTCCGCGGCTCGCGCGTCGAGGTGCGGGCGCCGGCGAGGGGAGAGAAGCGGCGGCTCGCAGAGCTCGCGGCTCAGAACGCGAAGCTCGCGCTCGACTCGGAGACCCTCGTCTCGGAGCAGAAGCGCCTGCGCCGGGTCGCGGCGCTGGAGGAGCTGCGCGAAGCGCTCAACCTCGAGAGCCTGCCCTTGCGGATCGAGTGCTTCGACATCTCGAACATCCAGGGCCAGGAGATCGTCGGCTCGATGGTCGTCTTCCAGGACGGGATGCCGAAGAAGGCGCACTACCGGAAGTTCGGGGTGCGCGGCCTCGACGGCCAGGACGACTTCGCGGCGATGGCAGAGGTCGTCTCGCGCCGGTTCGCGCGGCTGAGCACCGGCACCGGGGAGGAGTACGACGAGGGCTTCGCGACCGCGCCGAACCTCGTCGTGATCGACGGCGGCAAGGGCCAGCTCTCGGCCGCGCTCGCAGCGATGCAGGCCTACGAGCTGCCGCGTGTCGCGGTGATCTCGCTCGCGAAGCGGATCGAGGAGGTCTTCGTCCCCGGCCGGCCCGATCCGATCCTGCTCGACCCGCACAGCGCCGGACTGCAGCTGCTGCAGCGGGTTCGCGACGAGGCACACCGCTTTGCGCTCGACTTCCACCGCCAGCGCCGTTCCGCGCGGGCGAAGGAGTCGCTCTTCGACACGCTCGAGGGCGTCGGCCCCGTGCGGCGGCGGGCGCTGATCCAGCACTTCGGCTCGACCGAGAGCGTGCTCGCGGCGAGCCAGGAGGAGCTCGAGGGCGTGCCGGGCGTGCCGGCGAAGACGGCGCGCTCGATCTACGCGCAGCTCCACAAGACCGGGCGCGGCTAGGGCTCAGGACTCCGGCGCGGGTTTCTTCCCGGCGATGGACCGCCAGTCGGTGTGGCCGAGCATGAGGAAGAGCGCCGTGAAGCCGAGGATCACGTTCGTGACGATCAACGTCAGCTTCATGCCCGACCGAGAACGACGAGCAGCGTCGCGGTCGAGACCGATCCCTTGAAGACGTAGACGATGAACGCCTGCTCGGTGCCGATGCCGCCGGGGGAGATGGGCACGAGCGTGGCCAGGCTCTGCGTCACCTGCACGAGGAGCACGTTCCGGATCGACTGGTGGATCCCGAACGCGTCGAGGAAGAACCAGATCGCGACGAAGCGAAGACGACCAGTCGCCGGCCTGCCACACCGCGACGTGCTGGAGGTACTCGGTGCGGTCGCGGAGGACCGCGAAGCCCTGGCCGACGCGCTGCCTTGAACTCGTCGATGTGGATCCGCACCCAGAAGAACCCGATCGTCCCGAAGATCACCAGCACGATCAGGAGCACGGCCGAGAACTCGGGGTTCGAGACGAAGAAGCCGAAGTCGAAGCCGGGGAGGCTGCCGAGCGAGCCGACGCCGGGGAGAACGCCGAGCGTGAGCGCGTAGGCGAAGATCAGCAGCGCCATCGCCGTGTCGAAGATGGAGAGGACGAGCAGCGTCGCGGCGAGCGTGATGTAGGTGCTGGCGGGCACGGTGCGGTGCGCGATGTAGAGCCGGACGGCGTCGCCGGCGCGGGCCGGGATGATCGCGTTGACGCCGACGCCGGCGAGGTAGGCGGCGTAGATCGAGCGCCAGCGCACTTCCTCCTCGGGATACGCGGCGGCGATCGTGTTCCGCCACGCGCGGCTCGTGCACATCGTCTTCAGCACGTGGCAGGAGATCGCCAGACCGAGCGCGCTGAACTTGACTGCGGCGAGGATCTCGAAGAAGACCCGGATCGCGTGGAGGACGTCGCCCACGCATGCAGGCTACTGCGCTACGGCCGGTCGGCTCCGTCGCCCATGAACGGATAGCGGTAGTCGGTCGGCGGCACGAATGTCTCCTTGATCGTGCGGGGGCTGACCCAGCGGATCAGGTTCCACATCGAGCCGGCCTTGTCGTTCGTGCCCGAAGCCCGTCCGCCGCCGAACGGCTGCTGCCCGACGACGGCGCCGGTCGGCTTGTCGTTGACGTAGAAGTTGCCGGCGGAGTAGCGGAGCGCCTGGTGTGCCTCCTCGACGGCGTAGCGGTCGTCGGCGAAGACGGCGCCGGTGAGGGCGTACGGCGCTCCCTCGTCGACGAGCTTGAGCGTGTCGTCCCAGCGCTTGTCGTCGTAGACGTACGTCGTGACGACCGGGCCGAAGAGCTCCTCGTGCATCGTCCGGTAGCCCGGGTCCTCGGTCTCGATCACCGTCGGGTTCACGAAGAAGCCCTCGCTGTCGTCGTAGTCGCCGCCGACCACGATCTCGGCCTTGCCGGAGGCTCGGGCTTCGTCGATCGCTTCCTTCTGCGTCTTGAAGGAGCTGCTGTCGATCACCGCGCCCATGAAGTTCGAGAAGTCGGCGACGTCGCCCATCCGGAGCTCCGCGACCTGCTCGGTGAGGCGCTCCTTCAGCGCCGGCCACATGCTCTTCGGCGCGTAGACGCGTGAGGCGGCGGAGCACTTCTGGCCCTGGTACTCGAAGGAGCCGCGCACGATTGCCGTCGCGACCTCGTCGACGTCCGCGCTCTGGTGGGCGAGGATGAAGTCCTTGCCGCCGGTCTCGCCGACGATGCGCGGGTAGTTCCGGTAGCTCGCGATGTTCGCGCCCACGGTCTTCCACATGCTCTGGAAGACCGGGGTCGAGCCGGTGAAGTGGATGCCGGCGAGCTCCGGGCTTGCGAGGGCGGCGTCGCCGATCGTCGCGCCGGAGCCGTAGACGAGGTTGATCACGCCATCCGGGAGCCCCGCCTCGCGCAGCAGCTGCAGCGTGTAGTGCGCGGAGAGCGCGGCGCTCGAGGCGGGCTTCCAGACGACGGTGTTTCCCATCAGTGCGGGCGAGCCGCTGAGGTTGCCGCCGATCGCGGTGAAGTTGAACGGGCTGACCGCGAAGACGAAGCCTTCGAGCGGCCGGTACTCCATCCGGTTCCAGACGCCCGGCGAGGACACGGGCTGCTCGGAGTAGATCCGGAGCATGAACTCGACGTTGAAGCGCCAGAAGTCGATCAGCTCGGCGGCGGCGTCGATCTCGGCCTGGTGGGCGGTCTTCGACTGGTTGAGCATCGTCGCGGCGACGAGCGTCGAGCGCCAAGGGCCGGCGAGGAGCTCGGCCGCGCGGAGGTAGACGGAGGCTCGCTCCTCCCAGGGCAGCCGCGACCAGTCGGCGTGCGCTTCGCGCGCGGCGTCGATCGCCATCTGCACGTGCTCGGGGCCACCCTTCGCGACGTCGGCGAGGACGTGCTCCTTGCGGTGCGGCATGACCGCCTGCGTCGTCTCCTTCGTCTCGACCTCCTTGCCGCCGATCACCATCGGGATCGAGATCCGCTCGCCCGCCATCTGCGCGAGCCGGACGCGCAGCTCCTCACGCTCGGGCGTGCCGGGCGCGTACGAGCGGACGGGCTCGTTGACGGGCGTCGGCGGTCTGAAGATTCCCGGTGCGCTCACGGCGCGATTGTAGAGTCGGGTCGATGCGCGTGACGCGGCATCCCTACGAGGTCGAGGGCTGGGGAGTCGGGGAGCTGTGGATCGGCGACGGTCACGTGGTGGTCGCGCACGACCCGCCGACCCCCGGCGTCCGGCTGCACGGCGCCCTGTCCCAGAACACACCCCAAACCGCCCCCAGGGGCACCCCGGGTGTCCCTACTGAAACGCTATCGGGAGAGTCGTTACGGGACGGTGACGGGTTCGTGGCCGAACTGCTCCAATCCATCCACAGCTACTTCAGGGGCGAGCGCGTCTCGTTTGCGGACGTGCCGCTGGACAGCGACTGGGCGACACCGTTCCAGGAAGCGCTCGCCCGGACGCTCCGGAACGTCCCGTGGGGCGAGGTCGATCAGCTACGGCGAGCTCTCGGCTCTCGCCGGCCGGCAGCGGGCGGCGCGCGCTGCCGGGACGTTCTGCGCCGAGAACCGCTTCTCGCTCTTCGTCCCGTGTCACCGCGTCGTCGCCGCGGCCGGGATCGGCGGCTACGGCTCGCTCGGGGTCGAGTACAAGCGCCGGCTGCTCCGCCTCGAGGGGTGGACCCAGTGACCCTCTCCGACGACCTCCGGTCGGAGCTCGCGGCGATCGCGCCGAAGCGCGGGTGCTGCCGCCTGGCGGAGATCTCGGCGCTCTTCCACTCGGCCGGAAGCATCCATCTGCGCGGCCGCGGTGAGATCTCGCTTCATCTCGACCTGGCCACGGCAGCGATCGCCCGCCGCGGTTTCTCGCTCCTGCGCGAGCTCGGGATCCACTCCGAGATCCGCACCTACAGCCGCCGCTCGTTCGACCGCGCAACCCGCTACCAGCTGCACGTCACCGGGGACGAGCCCGCGCTGGCGCTGCTCGTGGAGGCGGGAGTCCTCGATGCCCGCCACGCGCCCGGTCGAGCGACCGCCGAAGCGAGTCGTCGGCCGTGCCTGCTGCCGCGGCGCCTACCTTCGCGGAGCCCTCCTCGGCGGCGGCTCGCTCTCCGGGCCGAAGAGGCCGCATCTCGAGCTGCGGACGACCTCGCTGGAGGGTGCCGAGTTCCTGCGCGCGGTCGCGGCTGCCGGCGAGGCGCAGCTGAGCGTCCTCGACCGCGGCCGCCACGCCGTTGCCTACGCGAAGGGGCTCGACTCGATCGAAGCGGTGCTGAGCGCCGCCGGAGCGGGAGACACGGTTCTCGCTTTCGAGGAGCGCTCGGTCATCGCGGCTGCTCGCAGCGAAGCGAACCGGCTGGCAAACGCCGATCACGCCAATCTCGTCCGCACGAGCCGCGCTGCGCACGAACAGCTCGAGGCGGTGCGCTCTCTCCAGGCGGCAGGCACGCTCGAGCGGCTGCCGGACCGCCTGCACGAGATCGCGCGGCTTCGCCTCCGGCACCCGACCCTGCCCCTGCGCGAGTTGGCGGCACGCTGCGAGCCGCCGACGACGAAAGCATCCGCGCACCGCCGGCTCCGAAAACTCCAGGAGCTTGCAACCCGCTGAAGCACGCCATTTCCCACGTGTCACGCGCGTGACTAAAACGGCGAATTGTCCTAGTCTTGACGTGGCGGGTCCGTGCTCGTCCGTCGGCGGATTCAGACCCCGTCCGTCGTTGGCACCAGAGCACGGCACGTGGAGGGGGAGGTCGTCCTCGGAGCTCCCCCTCCTGCCCGCCTGTTCTTTTTGGGGCGCAACCAGGATCGGGATCTGCGGAAGCAGATCCCGATCCGCGCCAAGACCCCTGAAGGGTCGCTTCGCTCCCGGGTTCGACTGACGCAGCCGATCCGCGTCTGAGGCTTGCGCTCACCCGACGGTGCCGCCGGTCGGATTGCCCGGCGCTGTACGGTTGCGGTCGATGAGCGCCGCCTTCACCGACTTCAAGGAGCGCGTCAGCGAGATCGAGGATCTCGACCGCACGTCGTCGCTCCTCGGCTGGGACCAGCAGGTCAAGATGCCGCCCGGAGGCGCCGGCGTCCGCGCCGAGCAGCTCGCGACCCTCAACCGGATCTCGCACGAGGCGCTCACCTCCGACGAGATGGGGCGGCTGCTCGACAACGCTGTCCGGCTTCGAGGAGTCGCAGCCGTACGACTCGTACGAGGCGAGCCTGATCCGGCTCGTCCGCCGCGACTGGGAGAAGGCACGCCGCGTCCCGGCCGAGCTGCGCGGTGAGATGTCGCGCGCCGCCTCCCTGGCGATGCCCGTGTGGGTCAAGGCGCGGCAGGACTCGGACTTCTCGCAGTTCCTGCCCGCCCTCCGCAACAACTTCGACCTGCGCCGCCAGTACGTCGAGTGCTTCGACGACTACGACGAGCCGTACGACGTCCTGCTCGACGACTTCGAGCCCGGCATGAAGACGGCCGAGGTGCGTGCCGTCTTCGCTCGGCTGAAGGAAGAGCAGGTTCCGCTGGTCGCCGCCGCCCGCGCAGAGGGAGAACGCCCAGTCCGCGGCGTGAGCTTCCCGATCGAGCGGCAGAAGGAGTTCGAGCTGAAGGTGATCGAGCGCTTCGGCTTCGACCCGTCGGAATGGCGCCTCGACACCGCTGTCCACCCGTTCGCGTCCTCGATCGCGATCACCGACATCCGCCTGACGACGCGCTACTTCGAGGACAACCTCGACGGGCTCTTCGGGACGATGCACGAGTGCGGGCACGGCCTCTACGAGCACGGCGTCGCACGCGAGCTCGAGCGCACTCCGCTCGCGCACGGCGCGTCGCTCGGCCTGCACGAGTCGCAGAGCCGCATGTGGGAGAACATGGTCGGCCGCAGCCTCCCGTTCTGGCGGCACTTCTACCCGCAGCTGAAGAGCGCGTTCCCGGAGGCGCTCGGCAATGTCGAGCTCGAGGACTGGTACCGCTCCGTCAACTGGGTCGAGCCCTCGCTGATCCGGGTCGAGGCCGACGAGGCCACCTACAACCTCCACATCATCCTTCGCTTCGAGCTCGAGCAGGAGCTCCTCGCCGACACGATCGACCTCGAGGAGCTGCCCGAGATCTGGAACCAGCGGATGAAGGACTATCTCGGCGTCGAGCCTCCGAACGATGCGCTCGGCATCCTCCAGGACATGCACTGGGCCGTCGGCGCGATCGGCTACTTCTCGACCTACGCCCTCGGCAACGTGATCTCGGGCCAGCTGTGGGAGAAGGTCAACGCCGCCGTGCCGGACCTGCACGACCAGTTCGAGCAAGGCGAGTTCGGCGCGCTCTCCGACTGGCTGCACGAGAACCTCTGGCAGCACGGCCGCAAGTACACGCCGCGCGAGATGGTCGAGCGGATCACCGGCGGTGGGCTCGACCCGGAGCCGTACCTGCGGTATCTGCGCGGGAAGTACCCGCTGGCAATCTAGACTCGGCCCCGGCAACCGACCTAGCGCAGGAGGAAGAGGAGCGAATGGCGATTCGTGTGGGCATCAACGGCTTCGGCCGGATCGGGCGGAACTTCTTCCGGGCGCAGCTCGAGCGCAAGGCGGACATCGAGATCGTCGCCGCGAACGACCTCGGCGACGAGAAGACGATGGCGCACCTGCTCAAGTACGACTCGACGCTCGGACCGCTCGACGGCGAGGTCGAGGCTCGGGACGGCGCGATCCACGCCGCCGGGGAGGAGATCAAGCTCCTCTCGGAACGCGACCCCGGTGCGATCCCGTGGGGTGACCTGGGAGTCGACGTGGTGCTCGAGTCGACCGGCTTCTTCACGAAGCGCGACGGCGCGCAGAAGCACCTCGACGCCGGCGCGAAGAAGGTCGTGATCTCGGCGCCCGCCACCGATCCCGACATCACGATCGTCCTTGGCGTCAACGACGACACCTACGACGGCGACGCACACCAGATCATCTCCAACGCCTCCTGCACGACGAACTGCGTCGCGCCGCTCGCGAAGGTGCTGCACGACGGATTCACGATCGAGCAGGGCTTCATGACCACGATTCACGCCTACACCGCCGACCAGCGGCTGCAGGACATGCCGCACGAGGATCTCCGCCGCGCGCGGGCGGCCGCGATCAACCTGATCCCGACCTCGACCGGCGCGGCACGGGCGATCGGCCTCGTGCTGCCGGAGCTGAAGGGGAAGGTCGACGGCATCTCGGTTCGCGCCCCGGTGCCGACCGGCTCGGTCACCGACCTCGTCGTCCGACTCTCGCGCGAGACGACCGTCGAGGAGGTCAACGAGGCCTTCCGCAGCGCCGCCGCGTCCGGCTCGCTCAGCGACGTGCTCCAGTACTCCGAGGACCCGCTCGTCTCGACGGACATCCAGCACTCGCCCTATTCGTGCATCTTCGACAGCGAGCTGACGATGGTGAACGGGAGCATGGTCAAGGTCTTCGGCTGGTACGACAACGAGTGGGGCTACTCGTGCCGGCTCGTCGATCTGATCGGCAAGCTGCTCTGATGAAGTTCTCGCAGGTGAGACTGCTCGTCGACGACTTCGGCGCCGCGTTCCGCTTCTACCGCGACGAGCTGGGGCTCGGAGCCGGCTTCGGCGACGAGTCGAGCGGCTACGCGTCGTTCGCCACGGACGGAGGCTCGATCGCGATCTTCGTGCGGTCCGGGCAGGGTGAGGTTGTCGATCTGCGCGAGCCCGGGGACTCGACCCTCACCGTGCTGGAGGTCGACGACGTCGACGCGGCGGTCGAGCGCCTGCGTGAGTACGTCGTGCAGGCCCCGCAGGACCAGCCGGAGTGGGGCGGCCGCGTCGCCTACATCCGCGACCCGTCGGGCAATCTGCTCGAGCTCTTCCAGGAGCTCCCCGCGTCCGAATGAGGCTGCCGCGCTCCGTCCGCGACGCGGACGTCGAAGGCAAGGTCGTGCTCGTGCGAGCGGACCTGAACGTCCCGCTCGAGGACGGCAAGGTCGCCGACGACACGCGCATCCGTGCCGCCCTGCCGACGCTGGAGTTGCTGCTCGAGCGCGACGCGAGCAGGATCCGCGTCTGCTCGCACCTCGGCCGGCCGAAGGGCGAGGATCCCGCGTTCCGGATCGAGCCCGTGCGCGAGCACCTGCGCTCGCTCCTTCCGGACGAGCGGATCGAGGTGCTCGAGAACACCCGCTTCCACCCCGGCGAGACGAAGAACGACCCCGAGTTCGCGCGCGAGCTTGCGCAAGGGTGCGACCTCTTCGTCAACGACGCGTTCGGCTCGGCCCACCGTGCGCACGCCTCGACGGTCGGGGTCGCGCAGCTCCTGCCGGCCTACGCGGGTCTCCTTCTGCTCGCAGAGCTCGAGCACCTCGGACGCCTGCTCGGCGAGGTCGAGCGGCCTTTCCTGCTCGTCACCGGCGGCGCCAAGGTGGAGGACAAGCTGGGAGTGCTGAAGAACCTCGGCGGCCGCGCGGACGAGGTGCTCGTCGGCGGCAAGATGGCCGAGGAGCTGCGAGACGAGAACCCGCTTCCGTTCCCGGTCGTGCTCCCGACCGATGTCGTCGCGGCGAGCGCGTTCGAGGCCGACGCGGAGACTCAGGTGTCGCCGTTCGACGCGCTTCCGGCGGGCTGGCTCGGGCTCGACATCGGTCCGGACTCGCGCGCCGACTTCGCCCGCCGGATCCGCGCTGCGAAGACGGTGTTCTGGAACGGCCCGATGGGTGTCTTCGAGTGGGAGCAGTTCGCCGAGGGGACGAAGGTCGTCGCGCAGGCCGTCGCCTCGGTCGAGGGCTACACGGTCGTCGGCGGCGGCGACTCCGTCCGCGCGGTGAACGAGCTCGGTCTCGACGAGCAGATCTCGTGGGTCTCGACCGGCGGCGGCGCGTCGCTGGAGCTGCTCGAGGGCAAGGAGCTCCCGGGTCGGCGATACCGGTTGCTGCGATCCCGGAGAATTGACGCAGATGCTGATCGCAGGCAACTGGAAGATGTTCAAAGGCCCGGTCGAGGCGCGCGCCTTCTTCACCGACTTCGAGGCGCCGGACGGCGTCGACGTCGTCTTCTGCCCGCCGTATGTCTCCCTGGGCGCGGCCGTCGAGACCGGGCAGACGATCTATGCCCAGAACGTGCACTGGGAACCGAGCGGCCCCTACACCGGCGAGGTCTCGCCCGAGATGCTCCTGGAGCTCGGGGTGCAGGGTGCGCTCGTCGGTCACTCGGAGCGGCGGCAGCTCTTCGGCGAGAGCGACGAGATGGTCGCGCGCCGCGCACGGACCGCGCTCGAGGCAGGGCTCGGCGTGATCGCGTGCGTCGGCGAGACGCTCGAGCAGCGCGAGTCCGGGGACATGGAGCTCGTGCTCAAGATCCAGGTCGAGGCGATCGCCTTCGCGGCCGGAGCGCACGAACGGCTCGTGATCGCCTACGAGCCGGTCTGGGCGATCGGCACCGGCAAGACCGCGACGCCGGAGATGGCGGAGGAGGCGCACGCGTTCATCAAGGGGCTGCTCGACCGGCCGGTGCTCTACGGCGGCTCGGTCAAGCCGGAGAACGCCGCCGAGCTCTTGTCGCAGCCGTCCGTCGACGGTGCCCTCGTCGGCGGCGCCTCGCTCGACCCCGACTCCTTCGCAGCGATTTGCCGGGCAGCATCGACCTCGTAACGCTCGTCATCCTCGACGGCTGGGGCTGCGCGCCGGCGGGGCCAGGCAACGCGGTCGAGCTCGCGCGGACGCCGGTCTTCGATCGGCTCTGGCGCGAGTTCCCGCACACGACGCTGAAGGCCTCGGGCGAGGCGGTCGGGTTGCCCGAGGGCCAGATGGGCAACTCCGAGGTCGGCCATCTCACGATCGGCTCGGGCCGGATCCTCTTCCAGGATCTCCAGCGCGTGAACGTCGCGATCCGCGACGGCTCGCTCTTCGAGAACCCGGCGCTCATCGGCGCCTTCGAGCGGGCGCGCGAGCGTGGCGGAGACGTGCACCTGCTCGGGCTGGTCTCGCATGGAGGTGTCCACTCGCACATCGACCACCTGCAAGCGCTCCTCGAGCTCGCACGCAGACTCGGGATGGAGGAGCGCACCTGGATCGACGCCTTCACCGACGGGCGCGATGTCTCGCCGACGTCGGCCGTGTCCGATCTCGCTGAGCTGCCGCTCGAACGGCTCGCGACGGTCGTCGGGCGCTACTGGGCGATGGACCGCGACAAGCGCGTCGAACGTACGCAAAGAGCGTTCGACGCGATCACCCGGCACATGGGTACACATGTGCCGGCACAAAGCTTGTTGCGCAATGTGCAAGCGAGCTACGACGCAGGCGTGACCGACGAGTTCCTCGAGCCGATCGTCGTCGACGGCCGTCCCGCCCTCGGACCGGACGATGCGGCGATCCTCTTCAACTTCCGCCCCGACCGGGGCCGCCAGCTCGCGGCCAAGCTCGTCGACGAAGGGTTCGACGTGACGACGATGACGAGCTACTCGTCCGAGTTCGACGTGCCGGTCGCGTTCGGCGAGCAGGTGGTCCGGTGGACGCTGGCGGAGACGCTCGCCGCCGCAGGAGCTCGCCAGCTCCACGTCGCGGAGACCGAGAAGTACGCGCACGTCACGTACTTCTTCAACGGCGGCGTCGAGGACGAGTGGCCCGGCGAGACCCGCATCCTCGTCCCGAGCCCGCGCGACGTGCCGAGCTACGACCACAAGCCGGAGATGTCGGCCCGCGAGGTCGCCGCCCGCTTCGCCGCCGAGATCGGCGACGGCTACCGCTTCGCGGTGATCAACTTCGCGAACCCGGACATGGTCGGCCACACGGGCTCGATCCCGGCCGTGACGAAAGCCGTCGAGGTGACGGACGAGTGCCTCGGCGTCGTCGTCGAGGCGACCCGGGCAGCCGGCGGTGTGTGCCTCGTCACGGCCGACCACGGCAACGCCGAAACGATGCTCGAGCCGGACGGCGTCAGCCCGTTCACCGCCCACACGACGAATCCCGTGCCGCTCATCCTCACGTCACCTCGAGTGAAGTGGGGCTCAAGGAAGGGGGTGAACTCTCCGATCTAGCCCCTACGGCCCTGCGGCTCCTGGGTTTGGACACACCGTCCGAGATGACGGGAGGCGACTTGTGCGCTACGGCGAAATCGGGACCTTCCATTTGAGAATCTCGGCGCTATACTCCCGCCCACTTGTCGCTGCCCCAGCCTGATCTCGGCGTCCTGCGGAAGGCCCAGCGAGGAGATGAGCGAGCTTTCTCGCTCATCGTCCGTGCGTATGAGCTTCCCGTCTACAACTACGTGCTTCGGCTCGTCGGCGATCGTTCGCTCGCAGAAGATCTGACGCAGGAGGTCTTCCTCCGCGTCTACCAGGGCCTGCCGAGCTTCTCGCTCCGCTGCCGCTTCACGACGTGGCTCTTCCAGGTGACGAAGAACCGCGTGCTCGACGAGCTGCGCGCCCTCGAGCGTCGGCCGCGCGCGGTCGTGAACCTCGAGGACATCCCGCCGCTCGAGGTCGTCGACGCGCCGTTCGAGCGGATCGAGGCGATCGACGCGGTCTGGCGCGCGGTCGAGCAGCTGAGCGTCGACCTGAAGATGGCGCTCCTCCTCCGGGACGTCGTCGGGCTCTCCTACACCGAGATCGCCGACTCGCTCGAAGTGACGCTCGCCACCGTCAAGTGGCGGATCTACAAGGCGCGCGAGGAAGTCCAGGTGGCGCTCGCCCGCGAGGGCATCACGTTCGCCACCACGGGCGAAGCACCGGCCGAGCCGGCACTCATCTAGAGCACCGGCCCGGCAGTTCCTCCGACGCTACGCCGCGGCGTTCGCGTCCTCCTTGGCCGCCAGCTTCACGCTCGCGGACATCACTTCCTTGAGATGGCGCTTCTGGATCGGGAGATGCGTGCTGACCAGCTTGCGCACGCCCGGATGCCTGGCCTGCTTGTTCAGCTCCTGCAGCACCGACCAGTGGCCGACCTCGCCCGCCTCGGCCATCGTCAGGAACTCGAACCCGTCGAGATCGTCCGAGCCGCGCTCGAGGTAGGTCTTCATCATCGTCGCGCCCTTGGTCTTGACCGTCCGGGCTTCGGCGAGGATCTTGCTCTTCTTGCCGTTGAGGGAGGCGGCAACGGCCGTGCCGTCCTTCTCCGCCTGCGCGGCCTCCTTGCGCATCTGCTTGAGCGCCTTCGCGAGCGCCTTGTCGTCCGTCAGCCCCTCGACGCGCTCGGTCGCCGCCTGCGCGGCCATCGCAAGGCCGATCACCTCGCCCAGCTTTGTTTCCATGTTCGTCAGTTCAGCCATGTTCGCCCCATTTCCTCGGGGTCGAGCTAGATGCCGTGCTCGAGCCGCGCTGCCAGTACCTCGGGGAGGCCCAGCTCGCGCATCTCGGACTGCGTCCGCTCGACCGGATAGTCGGTACGGCGGAAGGTTGCCCGTCCCGACGAGATGTCAACCTCGAGCCACGCGGCGCGGGGATCGCCGTCGCGGGGCTGGCCGACCGAGCCGGGGTTGAGGAGCCGCCGCGCGGCGGCGAGGTCGAGCGTCGTGCCCGCGGCCGCCTGGCCGCCTCGGACCTCGGTGCCGTCTCCGGCGAGCTCGAGCGCGATGTGGCTGTGGCCGACGAGGACGAGCGGAGCGGTGGTGGCGGCGAAGGTCCACCGTGCCGCGTCCTCGGTGAGCACGTAGTCCCACACCGGGTCGCGCGGGCTGCCGTGGAAGAGCTCCGCGCCGGTCGTGACGGCGCTCGGGGCGAGCGTGGTCAGGAACGCGCGTGCCGGCGCGTCCAGCACCTCGCGCGTCCACGCCGCCGCCGCGCCCGCCTCGCCGCCGAACGTCGCGAGCGAGATCTTCCCGAGCACGACCAGATCGTGGTTGCCGGCGAGGCAGATCGAGGTCCGCGCCTGCAGCAGCGCGACGCACTCGTTCGGCTTCGGCCCGTAGCCGACGATGTCGCCGAGGCACCAGATCTCGTCGAAACCGTTCTTGTCCACCTCCGCGAGCACCGCTTCGAGCGCGTGCAGGTTCGCGTGGACGTCCGAGACGACGGCGATTCTCAACGACGCGGGCTACGAATTCCGCGGCGGGGCTTCGGGGAGATCCTGGATCCCGCGGACGGTCGCGTACTTCGACCAGGAGTCCTGCATCGCGTCGAGCAACTCCTTCGCGAACTTCGTCGACATGTTCACGCGGGCGACGACCATCCCGGGAATGTCGCCCTCCGACACCTCGTGGTCGATGCGGGCGAACGTGAGCGTGAACTCGTAGTCGGAGAAGGAGATGTTCGCGAAGTTCGCGTACACCCCCGAGAGATGCTCCTCGGCGATCTGGATGTTGAGCTGGCGCTCCTGAGCGGGGTCGTCCTCGTCCACGCCCGTACGATAACGGCGTGACGACTCTGGAGGAGAGCCATGCCCGCTGAGGCGATCGAGCGCGTCGAGGCGGCGCTCGGCGAGGCAGCGGGCGCAGAGATCGTGCTCGAGCGTCCGGGCGACCCGACGCACGGCGACTACGCGACCAACGCCGCGATGCGCCTCGCGGGCGCGCGCAAGCAAGCCGCCGCGCGCGATCGCCGAGGAGCTCGTCGAGCTCGCCGCGGCGCTGCCCGACGTCGACCGGGCCGAGATCGCCGGCCCCGGCTTCGTCAATCTCTGGCTCACGCCCGCGTGGTACCGCGACGCGCTCGCCGAGATCCTCGCGGCCGGCAAGGACTACGGCGGCGCCTCGGCGGCGGCCAGGGAGAAGGTGCAGGTCGAGATGGTCTCCGCGAACCCGACCGGCCCGATCACCGTTGCCGCCGCGCGCAACGGCGCCTACGGCGACTCGGTCGCGCGGCTGCTCGAGTTCGCCGGGCACGACGTCGAGCGCGAGTACTACTACAACGACGCCGGCGCGCAGATGGACCTCTTCCGCGCGTCGGTCGAAGCCCGCCGGCGCGGGGAGGAGCCACCGGCGGACGGCTACCAGGGCGACTACGTCGCCGAGCTCGCGACGCTGCCCGACGACCCGGTCCCGCAGATGCTGCAGCGGATCGAGCAGACGCTGGAGCGCTTCCGGATCCACTTCGACTCCTGGGCGAAGCAGAGCGAGCTCGAGAAGCGGCTCTCCGAGTACCTGCCGCGGCTGGACACGTACGAGAAGGACGGGGCCGTCTGGGCGCGCTCGTCGGCGCACGGCGACGAGGACGACCGGGTGCTGATCCGCTCCGAGACGGGCACGCCGACCTACCGCGCCGCGGATGTCGTCTACCTCGCCGACAAGCTCGACCGCGGCCTCGACCGCGCGATCTACGTCCTCGGCGCCGACCATCACGGCACCCGCAACTGGTACGCGGCGGTGGCGCGGATGCTCGGCTACGACCCTGATCGCGTCGAGGTCCTGCTCTACCAGCTCGTCCACCTGACCCGCGGCGGCGCAGGCCGCGAAGATGTCGAAGCGCCGCGGCGACGTCGTCTTCCTCGACGAGCTCCTCGACGAGGTCGGCGTCGACGCGGCGCGCTGGTACCTCGTCTCGCGCGGCCCGGACCAGACGATCGAGATCGACGTCGACCTGGCGGCCGAGAAGTCGGCCAAGAACCCGGTCTACTACGTCCAGTACGCCCACGCGCGAATCGCCGGGATCCTCCGGAACTCCGACGGAGCGGCGCCGTCGTCGGACCCGCCGGCCGACGCTGGCGCCCGAGGAACGCGACCTGATCAAGCGGCTGGCCGAGTTCCCCGGCGTCGTCGCCGAGGCGACCGAGCGTCGAGGCCCGCACGCGATCCCGACCTACGCGATCCGCGTCGCGGACGACTTCCACCGCTTCTACACGCAACACAAGGTGCTCGGCTCGGACGAGCAGGCGTTCCGGCTCGGCCTCGTCACCGCGACGAAGTCCGTGATCGCCCGATCGCTGGACTTGATCGGCGTCGAGGCGCCAGACACCATGTAGTCATGCTCAAGGTCGAGATCATCCTCGGCATCGTCGCGAGCTCGATCGCGATCACCGCCTTCCTTGCGCGGGCGATCGCGAACGTCCGCAGCGGCAGGCGGGCACGGGAGGAATCGCGGCAGGATTCACAAAGCCGGCGCGAAATCCTTCCTCCTGAATGAGCTATCTGATCATCTCGACGATCGTGATCCTCGTCGCCGTCGTCGCGGTCGTGAACGGGATCGGCCTTCGTCGCCAGGGCAAGACGGACGAGGGCACGGCCTGGATCCTCGCCTCCGCGCTCGCGATCATCGTCGTCATCGGCGGCTGGGGCGCCTTCCGCTCCTTCCACTCGGTGAACGCCGGCCACGTGCTCGTCGTGCGCCAGTTCGGCGAGATCGTCGGCCAGCGCGGTGACGGCTTCCAGACGATCGCGCCGTGGCAGAACGCCGAGGAGGTGTCGACCCAGGTCGAGAGCCAGCGCTTCCAGATGGACGACCGCGGGACGGCGGAGGGTGCGATCGGCAGCGGGCCGGCGATCAGCGAGGAGACGCAGCCGGTCTACGCCGTCGTCACGCTCAACTACCGCGTCAGCGACAAGGCGGTGCAGGAGCTCTTCACGGACGTCGGCTCGACCTACTTCGACAAGGTGGTCGCGCCGCGCGTCTTCCAGGTCTTCAAGAACGAGACCGTCAAGTTCAAGAGCGTTGCCGTCGCGCCGAACCGGGAGCAGATCCGCCAGGCGGTGCAGCTCGAGCTCGACCGGCAGCTCCAGAGCTTCTCGATCGACGTCGTCGACTTCCTGATCAACGACCTCGACTTCCCGCAGGAGTTCACGCAGGCGATCGAGCGCAAGCAGGTCGCGACGCAGGACGCGCTCGCGGCCCGGCAGAAGGTCGAGCAGTCGAAGGCCGAGGCGCAGCAGGAGATCGAGCGGGCGCGCGGCCAGGCGCAGGCGCAGCGGCTGCGCGCGAGCTCGCTGACCGACCGCAACCTCCAGTTCGAGGCGCTGCAGATCCTGAAGGAAGCGCCGCCGCAGATCGTCTTCCTGCCCGCCGGGCAGGGCAACCTGCTCGACCCGTCGACCTTCCTCAAGTCGGCCACGGCACCACGCCCTAATAGAGTGGTCGGCGCGATGAGCGCCACCGCCCCCGACCGCAACCTCGCCCTCGAGCTCGTCCGCGTCACCGAAGCGGCGGCGCTCGCTGCGTCCGGCTGGGTCGGGCGGGGCGAGAAGGAGAAGGCCGACCAGGCCGCCGTCGACGCGATGCGGCTGATGCTCGGCACCGTCGAGATGAACGGCGTCGTCGTGATCGGCGAGGGGGAGAAGGACGAGGCGCCGATGCTCTTCAACGGCGAGGAGATCGGCTCCGGCCACGGCCCCGCGGTCGACGTCGCCGTCGACCCGCTCGAGGGAACGCGCCTGACCGCGCTCGGGCAGCCGAACGCGATCGCCGTGATCGCCGTCGCCGAGCGCGGGACGATGTTCGATCCCGGGCGCCGCGTTCTACATGGACAAGATCGCGGTCGGGCCCGAGGCCGCCGAGGCGATCGACATCAACGCGAGCCCGACCGAGAACGTCCGCGCGGTCGCGAAGGCGAAGGGGCTCGACGTCACCGAGGTGACCGTCGTCGTGCTCGAGCGCGACCGCCACAACGACCTGATCGGCGAGCTGCGCCAGGCCGGCGCGCGCGTCAACCTGATCCGCGACGGCGACGTCGCTCCCTCGATCGCAGCGGCGCAGGCGTTCGTCGGCGTCGACATGCTGATGGGGATCGGCGGCACCCCGGAGGGCGTCATCTCCGCCGCGGCGATCAAGTGCCTGCGCGGTGCGATCCAGGGCAAGCTCTGGCCGCGCAACGACGACGAGCGCCAGAAGCTCGTCGACTCCGGCTACGACCTCGACCGCGTGCTCACGACCGACGACCTCGTCTCGGGCGACGATGTCTTCGTCGCTGCGACCGGCGTCACGAGCGGTGTCTTCCTCCGCGGCGTGCGCGTCAGCGGCGCCGGCGTCGAGACCGAGTCGATCGTGATGCGCTCCCGCTCGGGCACTGTCCGTAGGATCGCTGCCTACCACCCTTCCGAGAAAGTCAGACGACTGATGAAAGGAGAACGCGATGGCCGCGCATGAGCTGCACGAAACCGCC
Source organism: uncultured Gaiellaceae bacterium (assembly GCA_963847255.1). Classification (GTDB taxonomy): domain Bacteria; phylum Actinomycetota; class Thermoleophilia; order Gaiellales; family Gaiellaceae; genus Gaiellasilicea. The sequence goes on along the minus strand of CAWJYW010000021.1, from coordinate 128,898 downwards.
AAGGCCCTCGTCGCCGACGACAAGGGGATCCTCGCCGCCGACGAGAGCTCGGGGACGATCGAGAAGCGCTTCGACACGATCTCGCTCGAGTCGACGGAGGAGAACCGGCGCGCCTACCGCGACATGCTGTTCACGACGCCCGATCTGGAGGAGTACGTCAGCGGCGTCATCCTCTACGACGAGACGCTGCGCCAGTCCGCGTCCGACGGGACTCCGTTCGCGAAGCTGCTCGCCGACAAGGGGATCATCCCCGGGATCAAGGTCGACACGGGCGCGAAGGACCTCGCGTTCGCGCCCGGCGAGAAGGTCACCGAGGGCCTCGACGGCCTTCGCGAGCGCCTGGAGGAGTACCGCGGGCTCGGCGCGCGCTTCGCCAAGTGGCGCGCCGTGATCACGATCGGCGACGGCATCCCGACGGCGTACTGCATCCAGGTCAACGCGCATGCGCTCGGCCGGTACGCGGCGCTCTGCCAGGAGCAGGGGATCGTGCCGATCGTCGAGCCCGAGGTGCTGATGGACGCCGACAACGACATCGAGACGTGCTACCGGGCGACGAAGCGGACGTTGCACAAGGTCTTCGACGAGCTCTACCACCAGCGCGTCGACCTCGAGGGGATGCTCCTGAAGCCGAACATGGTCATCTCGGGGAAGGGCAGCCCGACCCAGGCGAGCGCCGACGAGGTCGCCGACTGGACGCTGAAGTGCTTCCGCGAGACCGTGCCGGCGGCGGTGCCCGGGATCGTCTTCCTCTCCGGCGGCCAGTCCGACGAGCAGGCGAGCGAGAACCTGAACGCGATCAACTCGCGCGGTCCGCAGCCGTGGGTGCTCTCGTTCTCGTACGGACGCGCGCTGCAGGCGCCGGCGCTGAAGGCGTGGGGTGGAGCCGCGGAGAACGTCGACGCCGGCCAGTCCTTCCTCGCGCTGCGGGCGCGCAACAACAGCGCCGCCGTGGCGGGACGCTACTCGGCGGAGATGGAGGAGCTCGCCCGCTCGAGCTGAGCGGATCGGAGATTGGTGGGCCGCCCGGCCGCGGGCGGCCCACGCTCGTCCTCAGCCGAGCATCCCCCGGGCCGAGGCGATGTCGACGACCTCGCCGAAATCGGCTGCGTCGTCCAGCTCCAGCAATCCGAGCTTGCTCGCCGCGGCTGACGCGGCGGTTCGGTTCGGCACGCCGAGCTTCTTGTAGACGTTCGAGAGGTGGAACTTGATCGTCTGCTCGGTCACCCACAGCAGCTTCGCCATCTGCGAGTTCGAGGAGCCGCTCGCGGCGAGCCGCAGAATCTCGAGCTCGCGCTTCGTCAGGCCGTGGGTGTCCCGCCGCTCGTGCCGGACCGGTCGGAGCTGGCTGACCGGCAGCTCGCCGCGGTAGTGGATGCCGCCGTTGCGCGCGTTGATCACGGCGCGAAGCGCCTGAACGAGATCCTCGGGCTGGACGCTCTTGCCGACGAAGCACACGGCTCCGGCTGCGAGCGCCGCGTGGATGACGTTCTGGTCGTCGGTGGCCGAGACGACCACGATCCGCAGTGCCGGGTAGAGCGCGGAGAGCCGCCTGATGCAGGTGACGCCGTCCATTTCGGGCATGCAGAGGTCGAGCAGCACGGCGTCGGGCTCGCACCGGTCGGCCAGCTCGAGCACCTCGGTGCCGGTGCAGGCCGTGCCGAGAACGTCGATGCCGGCCTCCTCGAGCGCCAGCTCGAGAGCCGAGAGGAAGAGCGGATGATCGTCGGCCAGGATGACTCGCGTCATTCGTGAACCCCTTTTCTGCGGTAGGTGTTCGGTTCCGTTCACAGCCAGACGGTGGGGGCCACGGTTTTCTTCCCGATTTGACATGTGACCATTTGGTCACGTATAGTGAGGCGCATGACCACCGACGACGACCGTGTGTTCAAGGCGCTCGCAGATCCGACGCGTCGCTTCCTGCTCGACCGGCTCTTCACGCGTGACGGCCGCACGCTGACCGAGCTCGAGTCGGAGCTGGAGATGACGCGCTTCGGCGTCATGAAGCACCTGCGTGTCCTCGAAGACGCAGGTCTCGTCGTCGCGCGCCGGTCGGGCCGGGAGAAGCTGCACTACCTGAACCCGGTGCCGATCCGGCTGATCCACGACAGATGGATCGACAAGTACACGGAGCGCCAGGTGTCGGCGCTCGCGGATCTCAAAAACGAACTGGAGGAGACAGCATGACGTCGACGGAAGCAGGCGACCCTGACGACGACCCAGGTCTACCGGATCTACATCCGGGCGACCCCGGAGGCGATCTGGGACGCGATCACGAAACCCGACTGGAACGAGAAGTACGGCTACCCCGGCCGGGGCGAGTTCGACCTGCGGCCGGGCGGCAAGTACCTCGCGACCGCGGACGAGCAGGCTCAGGCGATGGGCATGCCGGCCGAGCTCGTCGACGGCGAAGTCGATCGAGGTCGATCCGCCGCGAAAGCTCGTCCAGACGTGGCATGCGCTCTGGCCGGAGCTCGTCGACGAGGAGCCGACGCGCGTCACCTGGGAGATCGAGGACGAGGTCGAGGGCATCTCGCGCCTCACGGTGACCCACGAGCTCGAGGGTGCGCCGAAGCACGCGGAGCAGGTCGCCAGCGCGACCCCGCTCGATCCAGGGCGGCGGCGGCTGGGCGTGGATCCTGAGCGATCTCAAGACGCTGCTCGAGACCGGCAAGGCGTCCTACGGCAAGTAAGACGCCGTGGCGGAGGCCCTGCGCGAGCAGGGTCTCCACCCGGGCTCACGTCACCCGGCCCGCCGCTGTCGCGTCCGGCACCTCGACGAGCCGCCCGGTCTTCACGTCGTAGACGTAGCCGTAGATCGGGATCCGCGGCGGGCACCAGCGGATGGGCTCGGATGCGACTGACGTCCTCGACGACGCTCTGGTCCCGGTCGGAGATCGTGAGCCAGTCGATGTACCGCGCCTCGCTCGAGCCTGGGCCGCTGCCGACGTCGCGGAACCCGTCGGCGCCGAGCTCCGCGGTCTCGAGGCTCTGACCGAGGATCTCCCGCATCCGTTCGTCGTCGAAGAACTCCATGCCGCAGTCCGTGTGGTGGATGACGAACCACTCCTGCGTGCCGAGCAGCTTGTACGAGATCACCAGCGAGCGGATCGCATCGTCGCTGGCGCGGCCGCCGGCGTTGCGGATCACGTGCGCGTCTCCCTCGCTCAGGCCCGCGTACTTGGCGGGATCGAGCCGCGCGTCCATGCAGGTGAGGATCGCGAACCGGCGGGCGGGTGGCAGAGCGAGCTCGCTCTTGGCTCCGAACGATGCGGCGTACTTCTCGTTGGCGGACAGAACCTCGTCGAGAACGGACACTCCCAGACTCCCTTCCGTTGGCGTGTCCAACACTTTACTTGTGAAAGGATTATCGCTGTCATAAGCTCGGAGCAGTAGACCACGATCCTGGAGGGACGCCGCATGAGCACCGACTCGACCACCCCGGACACGATCGTCCTGATCCACGGCTTCTGGGTGACCCCGCGCAGCTGGGAGCACTGGATCGAGCACTACGAGGCCGCCGGCTACACCGTTCTCGCCCCCGCCTACCCCGGCTTCGAGGTCGAGGTCGAGGCGCTCAACGCCGACCCGACGCCCATCGAAAACCTCACGGTGCCGGCGGTCGTCGAGCATCTGGAGTCTGTTGTCTCGCAGATCGAGCCGGCGCCGATCCTGATGGGTCATTCGGCCGGCGGCGTCTTCACGCAGCCTGCCTGATGGACCGCGGCTACGGCGCCGCCGGCGTCGCGCATCAACTCGGCGCCGACCGAGGGCGTCAAGCGCGTGCCGCTGTCACAGATCAGGTCGAGCTTCCCCGTCCTCAAGAACCCCGCCAACCGGCACAAGCCGTCGGGTTCACCTTCGAGCAATGGCGCTACGTGTTCACGAACACGTTCAGCGAGGAGGAGGCGCGAAGGCTCTACGAGCGCTACCACATCCCCGCATCGGGCGGCGTGTTCTGGAGCAGTGCGCTCGCGAACATCCATCCGGGGCCAGACGACACGCACGTGGACTACAAGAACGCCGACCGAGCGCCGCTGCTCTTCATCGCCGGCAGCGAAGACCACCTCATGCCCCCGTCGATCCAACGCTCGAACGCGAAGCACTACAAGGCGGAGGGCACGATCACCGAGGTCAAGGAATACGAGGGCCGAGCACACCTTCTCCCCGCTCAGGAGGGCTGGGAAGAGGTCGCCGACTACGCCCTGGAGTGGGCGCTCGCTCACGCGACGACGCGCGCCATGTCGTCCGCCGACCGCGAGTAAGCGACATCCGCATCACGCACATCGGCGGGCCGACAGCGCTGATCGAAATCGGCGGGTGGCGGCTGCTGACCGATCCGACGTTCGATCCCCCCGGCCGGAGGTATTCCTTCGGCTGGGGGACGTCGTCCCGCAAGCTCGCCGGCCCGGCGATCGCCGCGGCCGACCTTCCACCGATCGACGCGGTCCTGCTCACGCACGAGCACCACGGCGACAACCTCGACCCTGCCGGACGTGCACTGCTGCCCGCGGCCGGCGTCGTCATCACCACCGCCTCCGGCGCAACGCGCCTCGGCGGCACCACGCGCGGGCTCCAGCCGTGGCAGGCGACGCGGCTCGACGAACCAGGGCGGCCGGCGATCGAGATCACCGCCACGCCCTGCCGCCATGGCCCGCCGCTGAGCCACGCGCTCGTCGGTGACGTCATCGGCTTCGCACTCCGTTGGGACGGCCAGCAGAACGGTGTGCTCTGGATCTCGGGCGACACCGTGCTCTACGACGGTGTGCGCGAGGTCGCCGCCCGCCTGCACGTCGACACCGCCATCCTGCACCTGGGAGGCGTGCAATTCCCCGTCACGGGGCCGGTGCGCTACACCATGACCGCGCAGGACGCGATCGAGTTGTGCCGCCTCCTCCGTCCCAACACCGCGATCCCGATCCACTACGAAGGCTGGAAGCACTTCAAGCAAGGCCGCGACGGCGATCGAGCGCGAGTTCGCGCGTGCGCCGGAGGACATCCGCCGGCGCATCCGCTGGCTGCCCATCGGCGACGCCGTCGAGCTCGCCGCCTGATCCTCGCTAGACGTACCTGCCCATGCCGCCGGCGACGTCGATCGAGGCGCCCGTGATGTAACCGGCCCGCTCGCTCAGCAGAAACGCGACCAGGCCCGAGACCTCCTCCGGCGTGCCGAAGCGGCCCAGCGGAACCTCCTGGGCGGCGAAGGTGTCGAAGAACTCCTCGCGCGGCACCTCGGGGGCGCGCCGCTGGTGGATGTTGTCCCATTGCGGCGTGGTGACGAAGCCGATGTTGACGCCGTTCACGAGGATGTTGTCCTTCGCCACCTCGAGGGCGAGGGTCTTCGTGAACGAGTTGCCCGCGGCCCGGTTCACCGAGGTCGCGAAGAACGTGGGGTCGGGGTAGCGCGAGTAGACCGCGCCGATGTTGACGATGCGGCCGCCGCCGGCGGCGCGCATGTGCGGGAGCACCTCGCGGGAGCAGCGAATCAGGGAGAAGAGCTTGACGTCGAGGTCGGCGACCCAGTTCTCGTCCTTCGAGCGTCTCGAAGGTGCCGGGGTGCGCGCCGCCGGCGTTGTTGACGAGGAAATCGATCCCGCCGAGCGCCTCCGCGGAGCGGGCGACGAAATCCTGAACCTGCTCGGGATCGGTCACGTCGGCCCGCTGCGCGTGGACGACGCCCAGCTCTTCGGCCGCGGCGAGTACCTCGTCCTCGTTGCGTGCGCAGATCGCGACGCGCACGCCCTCGCCCACGAGCTCGCGGGCGATCGCAGCGCCGATCCCTTTCGAGCCGCCGGTGACGAGCGCGTTTCGTCCTTCGAGGCCGAGCTTCACTTGTGACGGAGGTAGGCGTCGGACCCGTCGAGCCAGTCCTGCCGTGGCGGGCAGAAGATGTCGACGTCCAGCGTGTCCTCCAGCGCCTCGGCCATGTGCGGGAGGTGCGAGGGAATGTGGAGCACCTCACCCGCGGAGACGTCGACGACCTCGGACTCGTCCTCGCCGAGCCAGAATCGCAGGACGCCTTCGAGGATGTAGGTCAGCTGCTCGTTCTCGTGCGAGTGCTTCGGGACGATGCACCCCTTGTCGAGGTACACGTGCGCAATCATCATCCGCTCGGTCGAGATGAGCCGCCGTGCCAGGTCCGGCTTGAGCGCCTCCTTGGGCATGTCGTCCCAGCGGTAGCGCGTTGCTCCGTGCTCGCTCACAGCAGCGACCCCGAGCCGCTCGATGCCGTCGTCGATCTGCGCTTCGTCGACGAGGCTGAATGAGAGCCGCACCGTGTCCGTGCCGCGGCCGTCCGGGAAGAACAGCGTGCCCGGCACGATGCCGACGTCCTTCTCCACCGCTCGGCGCGCGAGCTCGACGGAGTCGGCGCCGTCGGGCAGCGTCAGCCAGGAGAAGAAGCCGCCCTGCGGCCGAGTCCAGCGTGCCCCCTCCGGCATCGAGCGCTCGAGCGCCGCGAGCATGCGCTCGCCCTTGCGCTCGTACAGGGCTCGCGACAGCACCAGCTGCTCGTCGATCCACCCGCGGCGAGCGGACTCCTCGAAGAGCCGCTGTCCGAGCGCGCCCGCGCACTGGTCGGTGTTCTGCTTGGCGGAGACGAGCCGGGCCGCGATGTCGGCGGGGCCGACCGCCCACCCGAGCCGGATCCCGGGAAACATCGTCTTCGACGTCGTCCCCGCCTGGACGACGACGTCCGGGCCGAGGCTCCAGAGGCTCGGGAGTGTGTCATCGGAGAAGCCGAGCTCGCGGTACGCGACGTCCTCGACGATCAGGAAGCCGTAGCGGCGCGCGAGGTCGACGAGCGGCGCGCGCCGCTCGGCCGAGAGGCTCACGCCTGCCGGATTCTGGTGGTCGGGAATGCTGTAGAGGAGCTTCGGGCGTAGTCCGGCTGCCAGTTGGCGCTCCAGCTCGTCCACCTCGAGCCCGTGCTCGTCCATCGGGATGGCGACGAGCTTCGCCTCGAAGCTCCGAAACGCCTGGATCGCGCCCAGATAGGTCGGGCCTTCGACGACGACCAGATCGCCGGGGTCGAGGTACGACTTGCAGATGAGCTCGAGCGCCTCGATCCCACCGCTCGTGATCAGCAGCTCGTCGTCGGCCGGACGGCGGCCCTGCAGCCTCTCGAGCCGGTCGACGAGCGCATCGAGCGGCCCGGCCAGTCCGCGCGTCGGCGCGTACTGGAAGGCGCTGACCTCGCCGGCGGCGGCGAACTCCTGGAGCAGCGCCGAGACGCGCTCGCGCGGGAACGTCGCCGGGTCGGGGAAGCCGCCCGCGAAGGAGATCAGGTCGGGCAGGCCGAGGAGCGCCAGGACGGAGGCGATCCCCTCGCCGACATCGCCCCGGGTGCGTGCGGCGACGAGCGCTTCCCACCGTCCGGTCTCGGGTGTCACCGTCACGTTGCGAATCCTATGTCGATCTGCAGGCCTCCCGTTCGTCTCACCGATGAGTTTCTCGCGCTCGGCATGTCTACACCGACCGAGTACTCAACGTGCGTCGTCGCAACCGGAGGTGGCATCGATGTCGAAGACCGTCCTGCTGGTCGGCACCCGCAAGGGCTGCTTCCTGCTCGAGAGCGACGAGAGTCGCCGCGACTGGGAGCTGCGCGGCCCGTTCTGCGAAGGCTGGCCGATCTACCACGCAATCCACCACGCCGGCACCGGTGCGATCTACGCGGCCGCCGCGAGCGAGTGGCACGGCTCGAGCGTCTGGCGCAGCCCCGATCTCGGCGAGACGTGGCAGCAGTCGAGTGAGGGACTCAACTACGGCGACACCGAGCTCAAGCTCTCCAAGGTGTCCGGCCTCACCGCGGTCAACGGCCGCCTGTTCGCCGGCGCCGAGATGCCCGGCGTGTTCGAGAGCCGCGACGGCGGCGAGACCTGGTCGCTCCTGACCACGGCTCGAGGGCCAGCCGGGCAGCGAGTCGTGGAACGACCCCGCGAACCAGCCCCCCGGCCACCTCGGCGTCCCGGCGATCCTCCCGCACCCCGACGACCCGTCCCGGTACTGGGCGATCGTGCAGGGGATCGGCATCTTCGAGACGACCGACGACGGCGCGTCGTGGACGCCTCGCAACAACGGGACTGCGCGCGGACTGGCCGCTCGAGAACCCCGAGGTCGGCTACTGCGTCCACAAGCTCGTGATGTCGCCGGTCGACAGCGACCGTCTCTACCAGCAGAACCACGTCGGCATGCACCGCAGCGACGACGGGGGCGGCTCCTGGACCGAGATCACCGACGGCCTGCCGACCGAGTTCGGTTTCGCCGCCGGCGCGCACCCGCACGATCGCGACACGTTCTACGTCATCCCGCTCGACCCGGGCCACGCGCGCTGCATGCCCGACGGGACAGCGCGGCGGTGTGGCGCACCCGCGACGCCGGCGTCGAGCTGGCAGCGGCTCGCAGAGGGTCTGCCGCAGCGCAACGCGCACGTCGGCGTGCTGCGCGAGGGGATGGCGATCGACTCGTACGACTCGCCCGGCGTCTACTTCGGCACGAGCACGGGTCAGCTGTTCGCGAGCGCCGACGAGGGCGAGAGCTGGAGCGAGATCGCGAGCTACCTGCCCGGCATCACGTCGGTCGAGGTCGCGATCGTCGACTAGCCATGGCCGAGCTCTACCTCCCATCCACGCTCCCGTCCCTGTTCGCCGGCCTGCCGCGCCGACTCGACGTCGACGCTGCGACGGTCGACGAGGTGCTCGACCGTCTCGACGAGCAGTGGCCCGGCCTTCGCGACCGCCTGTGCGAGCCGGGCCCTGTCCTGCGTCACCACATCCACGTGTACGTCGACCGCGAGCGCGCCGGGCTCGAGACCGAGCTCGAGCCGCGCTCGCGCGTCGACGTGATCACCGCGATCAGCGGCGGCTGACGGCCGGAACGGGCCGGCGCGCGCGAATTCCTCACATTTGCTCGCGAAAGCTTCAACTTCGGCGTTGCCTTCTGGGCTACCGTCCTCGGTGATTCGGAAAGCACTCTGCCGGGCTCGCGTTGGCGCTTCTCGTGCCCGCGTCGTCGCTCGCGGCTCGACGCCCACGGGGGCCAAGGTGCCCCCATTCACCCTGAAGTTGCTGCAGAAGCGCTTCGGCGATCAGACCTACCTGCCGACTCGCGTGCCGATGCGCTACCAGTACGTCCGCTGGCAGCGGATCGACGGCAAGCTGGTGCTCACGTTCAAGGAGCGAACGAGCGCCGACAGCTTCCGCTTCGAGGTGTCGAAGCTCGCGCCCGGCGCGCCGTGCGACGGTGGCGGCGCGTTCAACAGAATTCTCCAGGTGGACGGCAACAAGGTCTACTACGGCGGCGACAAGGCTACTGGATCGCGTGGCGCTGCGTCGTCTCGCCGAAGACGAAGACCTCCTACGTCCTCAGTGTTCTTTCTCGGGGGAAGTTGCCGGACGTCGCGCTCGCGCAGGTCGCGGCGTCCGCAAGCGTTTCGCCAGTCGCAGGACGAGCTACTCGAAGAACACGTCGAGGTAGCCGAAGACCTGGAACTTGAGGTGGTGGCTCGTCGTTTCGTACGCAAAGTACGCGTCGTGACCAGCCGGAAGATTCGTCCCGAACTTGCCCGGTAGAGCCGCGCTGTCGAGCAGTGCGTTGAGATGGAACGTGCCGCCGGCGCGGCCTAATCACCGCCGTGGGCTCCGATCGCACCTCCGATCTCACCGCCGCCTGCCCTGGGGGATCCAGCCGCTCTCGAGAACGCAGTTCTTCATCTGCTGCCAGTCGCACTCGGCGCCGACGGTGCTCATCTTGAACACCGGGTCGGTTCCATTCGCGACGAGCACTGCGAGCACGCCCGGACGCCCGTCGCGTGCCCGCAACGTTGATGGTCGCGCCCGACCCGATCTTGCGGAAGTCGGCGTGGCCGAAGACCTGGTCGCCGATCCAGTGATCGAACTTGATCTCGCCCTTGTTGGCGCTGCCCTTGTCCGCATCGCTGATCACCTTGATCTTGAGCAGTGTGATCCTGACCTTGCGGTCGTCCATCTGCACGGTCCCCGTCTGGTAGGCGCTTTGCCCCTGGGCATCTGTCGCGCTGACGATGACGTGATACTTCGTGCCCGGCCTGAGCTGGCCGAGCTGACCAGTCCACTTCGTGACGAGCCCTTGAGACGAGACCGAGCGCTCGACGAAGGAGAAGCGCGGGCCCCAGGACTCCTGAATCGGCGCGTCTGGGCTCAGCATCACCTGGAGCTTCGCCGGCTCACCGGTCTCGATCGCGATCGTCGCGTCCGTGCCGCCGACATGCGTGAAGAGCGCCTTTCGGACGCACTGGATCGAGCAGCCGACGTTCGACTTGATGTTGCCGATGCCGGTGTCGACGGCGGCTCTCGACCTTGCGTGTCTTGAACGAACCCTGCCGGGTGTCGCTGCGACCCTGGGCGTCAGTTGCCTTGACGAGGATCTGGTACGTCGTATCCGGCTTCAGGCCCGGAAGGAACACCGAGCGATGCGTAGCGAGAACCGACGAGTGGAACGTTGCCTCGGCTCCGCCCTGAGCTGGGGCGCCACGCGATGACCGAGATCTTCGTCGGCACCGACGTCTCGATCGCGACGTTCGCGTAGGAGGTCGTCGCCGTGACGAGAGCCTTGAGGACGCACTGCACCGAGCAGCCCGTGCCGGCGGTGATCTGGCCGGGACCCGGAACCGGCGGCGCGGCTGCGGTGCCCGCCGCGAGGGCGAGTGCGGCGACAGTCGCACTGAGGATTGCGATCCTTGCTGACATGGTCTGCTCCTTCCGGTGGTGTGGAAGGAGAACCCGCCGCCGGCCGATTCCTTACGACCCGTCGGTCTCACTCGGAAGATCGACTAGCCTCGGGTCCGACGTGCGTCGATCAACGAGGAGGCGACGATGGCAAAGAAATCCGACTTCACCGAGCAGGAGTGGGAGCAGCTGCGCAAGGGCGCGACCGGAGCGGGCCTGCTCGTCTCGGTCAGCGACCGCAGCTTCTTCGACAGCTTCAAGGAGGCGGGTTCGCTGGCGAAGCACCTGGCCGGCGGCCGCTCGGACGAGAGCGAGCTCGTGCGCGAGCTGGCGGGCGAGCGAGGCTCCGGATTCGGCGTCAGGTCCGCGCCGCAGGAGATCGAGAGTGAAACCGTCGAGGCCCTCCGCGGCGCCGTGAGCACGCTGCAGGCGAAGGCGCCCGACGAGGTCGAGGCCTACAAGGCGTTCGTGCTCGAGGTCGCCGAGGCCGTCGGCAAGGCGGCCGGCGGCGGCGAGGCAGCCGAAGCGGCGACGATCGAGAAGATCCGCGCCGCGCTCGCCTAGCGAGCCGCGTCCCGAGCGGCGATGGCCGAGCTCCGCCTCAGCGAACGCTGGCGCGATTCAGTCGCTCGCTCGACCCCGCCGCCGGCGCCGACGAGCCCGATCTCGTCATCGAAGATCTCGGCGCACTTTGCGACGCAGACCTGGCAGAGGATCAGCCGTTCTCCGTCGCGACGACTCGCACCTCACGGTTGTGCCGGCCGCAGACCGAACACTCGACCTCGCTGAACGCTGATGTCTCCCGACACCCCGCTATCGTAGCGCGGGCGTGAGGGTCAGGACTCGAGCGCCTCGCGGACGCGCAGGGCGAGCGCGTCCACTGCGAACGGCTTCTCGATCAACGCGTTGGCGGCAAACGCGGGCTGGCCGACGAGCGCCTCCTCCGCGTAGCCGGACATGTAGAGGATCTTGATCTCGGGGCGCGTGCCCGCGACTCTCTTCGCGACGTCGTAGCCACGCATGCCGGGCATCACGACGTCCGTCAGCAGCAGGTCGATCCGGCGGTCGTTCAACTCGGCGAGCGCGACCGCGGCCATGCCGTCTGCGCACGCGAGCACGGTGTAGCCCTGGCGCTCGAGCACCCGGCGCGTCAGATCCCTGACGACGTCCTCGTCCTCGACGAGGAGGATCGTCTCCGAGCCGGGGTGCCGTGCGGGCGCAGGAACGGCAGCGACAGGCTCCACGGCCTCGAGCACGCGCGGCAGCCGCACGGTGAAGGTCGAGCCCATGCCCCGCTCGCTCTCGACGGTGACGTCACCGCCGCTCTGCTGGACGATGCCGTACACCGAAGCGAGGCCGAGGCCGACGCCCTGCTCGCGGGTTGTGAAGAACGGTTCGAAGACCTGCGCGCGCGTTTGCTCGTCCATGCCGAGGCCGGTGTCGGAGACGGACAGCTCGACGAAGCCGTCGTCGGCGTCGCGGGTGCGGATTGTGAGCTTGCCGCCGTCGGGCATGGCATCGCGGCCGTTGACGACGAGATTGACGATCACCTGCTCGATCTGGCCGGGGTCGGCGCGAACGGTGCCCAGCCCGGGCGCGGCGAGGATCTCGAGCTCGACGTGATCGCCGAGCAGGCGCTGCAGGAGGGCGCCGACCTCGGCCACGACGGCGTTCAGGTCGAGCGGCCGCGGGTTGAGCACCTGTCGGCGGCCGAAGGCGAGCAGTTGCTTCGTCAGCTCGGCGGCGCGGTCCGCAGCTCGCTTGATCTCACCGAGGTCGCGGCGAAGCTCGACGTCGTCGGTTGCTCGCTCGAGGAGGAGCGAGGCGTAGCCGGTGATGCCGGTCAGCAGGTTGTTGAAGTCGTGTGCGACGCCGCCCGCGAGCCGGCCGAGGCTTTCGAGCTTCTGCGCGTTCAGGAGCTCCACCTCCAGCCGCTTCCGGTCGGTGATGTCGCGGAAGAAAGCGATGTGCAGACCGGGGACGAAGTTCGGTCGCGCGGAGGCCTCGGCGACCTGAACGGTGCCGTCGATGCTTCTGTGTCTCCCACTCGGTGAGGATCGGGCCGCCCTGCAGGTACGTCGCCCAGTCCTCCTCGAGCGTTGCGAGCCTGCTGCGGGGGCAGGAAATCGTCGATCTTGCGGCCGATCAGATCGCGCTTCGCGACGCCGTAGTACTCGCACGCCGCCGGGATTGACGTCGACGTAGCGCCGGTCGTCGTCGGTGATGAAGATCGCGTCGAGTGCCGTGTCGAAGACGGCGCGCAGCTTCTGCTCCTGCTCGCGCAGCGTCGCCTCGGAGAGCTCACGCTCGATCGCCGCAGCGATGAGGCTCGAGGTCGTTCGCAGAGCGTCGACCTCGGCCGGGCTCCACTCGCGCTCCGTCGTGCAGTCGTCGAAGCCGATGAAACCCCACCACTCGTCGCCGACGAAGATGGGCACGGTCATCAGCGACTTGATCGCCTGCACTTCGAAGAACTCCCGCTCACAGGAAGGCAGGTCCTTCACCTTGCCGGTGAACACCTCGTTGCGAGCGCCGAGCTCGGCAAGCCGCCCAAGCCCAACCTCCTCGTAGCACATGTCCTGCATGTCCTCGTTGTCGAGTTGGGGCACGATGGCCGGGTCGGACCACTCGAACCGCTGGCTCGCGATCAGCAGACCATCCTCGCGAAGGCCGTTTTCGAACAGATACGAACGGCTCGCGCCGGACGCCTCTCCGAGCTCCTGCAGGAAGCGGGGCGCCGCGTCGCGCCAGTTCGTAGCCGCGACGAGCCGTTCCGCGCCGTGACTGACGGCTTCGAGCACCGCGTCGCGGCGACGTAGATCGCCCTCGGCCGCGTCGCGCTTGATCGCAGCCGCGACGATTCCCGCCGCTGCACGGAGCGCCTCGGTTTCGGCGAGGCTCCAATCGCGTTCGTGCTCGGCGTCTTCGAAGCCGATGAAGCCCCACCAGCCGCCCTCGACGAAGATCGGCACCGCAAGAACAGAGAACGAGCCTGCCAGTTCGAGTGCTTCGCGCTCATCGTCGGGCAGGTCACAGATGTGGCTGCTGACGACGTCGCCGCGGCCCAGAACCTCGGCCCAGCGCGGGAAGTGGGGGGCAGGCTGGACATGGGCGAGCCGTGGGTCGTCGACCGTCGAATTGCTCCGGCCCGATGCCCAGCCGGCGAGCCGCCGAGTGTGCGTCGGACGGGCCGTCGCGCTTGACGTTCTCGAAGACGTACGCGCTCGTGACGCCCGTGGCCTCGCCGAGGACGCGCATCAGCTCGACGATCCCTTCGTTGAGGCTTCGCTGGACGAGGAAGCGCTCGGCGGACCGGCTGACGGCCTGGAGGATCGCGTCGCGGCTGCGTAGGTCGCGCTCGGCGACGAGCCGCTGCTCGCGTGCGCGGGCGCTCGCGAGGACAATCGCAAGCTGGCCGGCGACATCCACCAGGACCGACACGTCGTGTTCTCCCCACGTGCGAGGGCTCGCGCTGTTGAACCAGAGCACGCCTGAGAGCACGCCGTTGCTGAAGAGCGGCACATCCACGGACGAGGCGACGCCGCGCGCGATGAGCTGGTCGCGCACCGGATCGAGCCAGGCCTCCTTGGAGATGTCCTCGATGACGATCGGCCCCTGCTCGATCCGCTTCACGTAGTCGGCCGACCACTCGACCTCGTTCCAGAACTCCGGTCTGCCCTTGTCGGTCGTGTAGCGGATCCAGAAGCCGCCCTCGTCCCGCCGCTCCACGTAGCTGACATCGACATTGCCGAAGAGCCCCGCGAGGCTCTGGGCCGCGTGCGCGACGATCTCGTCCGGCGGCGTCTCGTCGGCTGCGAGCGACAGGATCCCGACGAGCAGCTCGAGCCGGATGCTGTCCTGCCGGCGAGCCGTCACGTCCTGCATGTAGCCCTGGGCTGCGGCGGGGTGGCCGTCCCCGTCGTCGACGACGATCTCGTCGTCGCGAATCCAGACGACGCGGCCGTCACGTGCGATCAGGCGGTAGTCGAGGAACATCGTCCTCGACGGGTTCAAGCCTGCGTTGCGGTCGACGAGGTCGGCCAGCACCCGGTCGCGGTCGTCCGGGTGGAGGCAGTTGGTGAACAGGTCCGCGTCGGCAAGCCACTCCTCCTGGGAGTAGCCCATCAGCTGCGCGATCTGCGGGCTCACGTAGAGCGGCGAGCTCTTGTCGTCGAGCTTGTCGACGTAGACGACGAGCGGCAGCCGCTCCACGAGCTCCTGGAAGTCGAATCGGGCCATCCCGTGAGTGATCGGTCGGATCGGCCCAGAAATGAAGGAATCAGCCCGGCCAGGCCTCGCGCAGCCGGTCGCGCGTCGCGAGGAGGTGCTCCGGCAGCACCTTCACGTCTCCGAGCACGGGCATGAAGCTCGTGTCGCCCGCCCAGCGGGGCACGACGTGGAGGTGCACGTGGTCGACGATCCCCGCGCCTGCGACTCGGCCCAGGTTCCAGCCCAGATTGAAGCCCGCGGGGGCGTACGTCGCGCGCAGCGCCTCGATCCCCTGCAGCCCGAGGCGATGGATCTCGAGCGCCGTCTCATCGCCGAGCTCGCCGAGCTCGCCCAGATGCGCGTACGGGGCGATCAGGAGATGGCCGGACGAGTACGGGAACTTGTTCAGGAAGACGAACGCGAGCTCGCCGCGGCTCACGACGAGCGTGTCCTCGACCTCGCCCGCGGCCTCGGCGCAGAAGACGCAGCCGGGTTGCTCGTCGGCGTGGGTGACGTATTCGAGGCGCCACGGCGCCCAAAGGGGCTTCGGCATCGATCGATCTTCTCAACTTCGGGGCCGTCCGGCCGACCACCTGGACGTGAGCTCGATTGCGGCTAAGCCCACCTGTGTCGTCGCTGACGACCACCCTCCGGTGCTGGAAAGCATCGCCAGATATCTGGGCGCTCAGGGCTACCGAATTGTCGGGCTCGCGCGGAACGGTGACGAGGCGGTCACGCTCATCGAGTCGATGCGCCCTGCGCTTGCCGTGCTCGACCTGCGGATGCCCGGGCTCTCAGGCGCCGGCGTCGTTCGCCAGGTCGCACGGACGACGCCGCAGTGCGGAACCATCGTCTATTCCGGCTTCGGAGACGCCGCTCTCCTCGACGAGGCGCTCGATGCCGGCGCTCGTGGCTTCGTGCTCAAGGACGCACCGCTCGAGGCGCTCGTCCGCGCGCTTCAGACAGTCGCCGGCGGCGGGATGTACATCGATCCTGCGCTCGCCGACGTGGTCATTCGCGCCATCCCTGGCCGGGAGCTCGGCCTGACCGCCCGCGAGCGGGACGTGCTTCGGCTGCTGGCCGACGGCCACTCGAACGAATCGATCGGACGCGAGCTCTTCATCTCGCCCGACACCGCGCGGACCCAGCTCGGCGCCGCGATGGCCAAGCTCGGCGTCTCCACGCGCACGCAGGCAGTCGCGATGGCACTGCGCCGCTCGCTCATCTCCTAGCTCGTCGCTCGGCACAAGAGCTTGTGTTTCAGGACCCGACTCGCCGAGACTCCAGCGACGGCTCGTTCGAGCTCCCGCTGCGGCACGTGGCACGGCAGGGACTCGCGGTTCGCGTACGGCGCGGATGGCTGGCAGGCGCAAGGCGTTTCAGGAGCTCCACGACCTGTCGCCCGCTGGGATCGTCGGAGCGATGACGTCGGCGCGCACTCGAGACCCAGTCGTGGCGGCTCAGGTCGGAACCCGGCGGCTGCAGCCGGCGTGAGCGAACAGGGAGGGCTAGGCGGCTGCTTGCACGGCCGGTGCTGTCAGAACAGCCGTGAGGGCCGTGACGACGGCGGGATCGAACTGGCTGCCTGCGCAACGGTCGAGCTCCTCGAGAGCGGCAGGCAGGCCGACAGCCTCCCGGTACGGGCGGTCCGTCACCATCGCCGCCAGGGCGTCGCACGCGGCCACGATCCGACTGCCGATCGGGATCGCCTCGCCGGCGAGCCGGTCGGGATAGCCCTCGCCGTCCCAGCGCTCATGGCTCGAGCGGACGAGTTTCGCGACGTGTGAGAGGGCGGGCGCTGCGCTGATGATCCGCGCGCCGATCAGCGTGTGCTCGTGCACGAACTGCCATTCCTCTGCGGACAGTGCACCGCGCTTCTGCAGGATCGCATCGGGGATCGCCACCTTGCCGACGTCGTGCAGCTCCGCGGCGTGGCGGACCTGCTCGATCTCGTGCTCGGGGAGCTCGAGGAGGCGGGCGACGTCGACTGCGAGATCCGCGACGTCGGTGACGTGGTCCACGAGGCTCGGGCTCCGCTCGGCGATCGCGCGGAGCAGGACGTTCTTGCTCTGACGGCCTGCCGAGCTTTCCCGCCCGTGCTTCTGCGTGTACATCCGCTGGTCGGCGATCCGCAGCGCCTCGGTGCCGTCCTGCGCGTCGTTCGGCATGGTCGCGACGCCGAACGAGCTCGTGACGTCGAAGCCGTCACCGTGCTCGCTGAGAGCGGCGGCTGCGCTGAGCGCTTGCTCCTGTGCCAGCTCCGCGCCGGCGGACAGGACGCAGAACTCGTCCCCGCCCAGCCTGTAGGCGGAAGCACCGTCTTGCGTCGCTGCTGCCAGCCGGCGGCCGAGGAGCGCGAGGAGCGCGTCTCCCGCCGGATGTCCGTAGGTGTCGTTGTAGACCTTGAAGCCGTCCAGGTCGAGCAGCACGAGGGTCGCCTCGGACTTCTCGATCGCCGCCAGGTCTGCCAGCAGCTGGCGACGGTTGCCGAGCCCTGTCAGTGCGTCCGTCGACGCCTCGACCCTGCTCGAGCGGAGCATTCGCAGGTTCTGCTGGAAGATCAGCGACATGCGTGCGATCACCGCTCCGACACAGGCCGTCGCGAGCGCGAGCGAGAGCAGGTGCACGGGCCGGAAATGGTCGTAGACGAGCACGAGGAGCCCGACGGCGCCGAAGGTGGCGGGGAAGATGAACGCGCTCCAGTCCTGAACGCGCACGCGCGCCTCGGCCCACGGTTGCCAGATTGCAAGCGCGACCACGGCGGAGGAGACGACCCAGCCGGCATTGATGACGCCGTCGCTGTAGTTGCCGGTGGCAGCCTGGAAGACGTACGAGATGTCCGCGACCCCGAAGAGCAGGAAGCCGAGCAGCAGCAGCGTCCAGCCGCGGCCGAGCCGCCAGCCGGTCGTGGCCAGGCCGCCGACCATGATCGCGACGAGTGCCAGGTCGCCGAGCGGGTATGCCAGGTTGGTGGCGATCGCGGCCGAGGAACCGCCCGTCGCGTCGACGATCGCGCCGAACGCAACTGCGGCGCCGGCGGCGCTGATCGCGAGAGCCCCGATCGCCGCGTCGAGCAGCGAGACTGTCTCGCCATCGCGCGTGATGCGCTCGCGGAGGAGCAGCACGATCCCGGCGACAGTGGGAAGGTAGAACAGGATCCAGCCGGCATCGGCCGCGGACGGGAAGGGCATCGGGTCGGCGTCCCAGAGCGCGATCGCGTAGTAGAACGCGCCGAAGGCCCAGAAGGCCTGCCCGGCCGCGATCAGCAGCCAGCCGAGCGACGGCCGGTCGGAGGTCAGAGCGCGAACGGCGATCACGAAGGCGGCGAGGGTGGGAGCGAGCGGCGACATCCAGCGAAAGAGGAAGCCGTCGAGGGCCTCGATCGGGACGCCCACGGTCGTCTGCGCGACGAAGAGGCACGACAGGACGATCAGCGCGAACAACGCGAAACGGGCGACCTCGTTGCCGACGCGTACGACCATGCCCGTGTGTTCGGCGCCGCAGGCTGGTTCTTGAGAGAACTCTAGGCGGCGGCTTGTGCGGCCGGTGCGGTCAGCACGGTCGTCAGGGCGGTGACGACGGCGGGGTCGAACTGGGTGCCGGCGCAGCGTTGCGAGTTCTTCGAGGGCTGCGGGCAGGTCGACGGCTTCGCGGTAGGGGCGGTTGGTGACCATGGCGGCGAAGGCGTCGCAGGCGGAGACGATGCGGGAGCCGATCGGGATCTCGTCGGCGGTGAGCCGGTCGGGGTAGCCGGTGCCGTCCCAGCGTTCGTGGCTGGAGCGGACGAGTTTTGCGACGTGTGAGAGGGCGGGTGCGGCGCTGATGATGCGGGCGCCGATCAGGGTGTGCTCGTGCACGAAGCGCCACTCCTCGTCGGTCAGGGGGCCTTTCTTCTGCAGGATCGCGTCGGGGATTGCGACCTTGCCGACGTCGTGGAGTTCTGCGGCGTGGCGGACCTGTTCGATCTCGTGTTCCGGGAGGTCGAGCAGGCGGGCGACGTCGACTGCGAGCTCTGCGACGTCGGTGAGGTGATGGACGAGTCCCGGGTTGCGCTCGACGAGCGCGCTCAGGAGGACGTTCTTGCTCTGGCGGCCGGCGGAGCTTTCGCGTCCGTGCTTTTGGGTGTACATCCGCTGGTCTGCGATTCGGAGCGCCTCGCCGGCGTCGTGGGCGTCTTTGGGCATCGTCGCGAACCCGTAGGAGCTTGTGATCTCGAAGCCGTCGCCGTGCTCGCAGAGTGCCGCGGAGGCGGTGCGGGCGTGCTCCTGGGCGCGGTCGGCGTCCTGGGCGAGGACGCAGAACTCGTCACCGCCGAGTCTGTAGGCCGCAACACCTTCCCCGGCCGTCGCTGCCAGCTGCTGGCCGAGCCGGGCGAGCAGCGCGTCTCCTGCCGGGTGCCCGTAGGTGTCGTTGTAGATCTTGAACCCGTCCAGGTCGAGCAGCACCAGCGTGGCCTGCGTCTCGCCGATCGCGTCCAGGTCGGCGAGCAGCTGGCGACGGTTGCCGAGCCCGGTCGAGGCGTCGGTGGAGGCCTCGATGCCGCTGGCTGCGGATCATGCGCAGGTTCTGCTGGAAGATCAGCGACATCCGCCCGATCACCGCCACCACACAGGCCGTGGCGAGCACGAGCGCGAGCACGTGCACCTGGCGAAAGGTGGCGTAGACGAGCACGGACAGCCCGATCGCGCCGAAGGCGGCCGGGAAGACGAACGCACTCCAGGCCTGAACCCGGACGCGGGTGACCGCCGAAGGCTGCCAGACAGCCAGTGCGACGAGCGCCGAGGAGAGCACCCAGCCCGCGTCGAGGATCGTGCCTTCCTGGTACGTCTCGTTGGCGATCTGGAAGAGATAGGCGGTGTCTGTGATCGCGAAGAGCAAGCAGCCGGCCATCAGCAGTGTCCAACGGCGGCCGAGCCGCCAGCCGGACATCGCCAGGCCGCCGACCATGACCGCGACGAGCGCGAGGTCGCCGAGGGGATACGCGAGATTGGTGGCAATCGCGAGCGATGATCCGCCGGTCGCATCGACGATCGCGCCGAAGGCCAGTGCTGCGCCCGCGGCGCTGATCGCGAGCGCGCCGATTGCCGCGTCGAGCATCGAGACGGTCTCCGTGCGTCCGGCGGTGCGGGCGCGGATGAGCAGGACGATCCCCGCGAGGGTCGGAATGTAGAACGCGAGCCAACCGGCGTCGGCAAGCGAGGGATACGGCATCGGATCGGCGTCCCAGAGCACGATCGCGAAGTAGGCGATACCGAACGCCCAGCATGCCTGTCCGGCCGCGATCAGCAGCCACCCCGTCGAGAGCCGCTTCGATGCTCAGCGCGCGCGCGGCAATCACGAGAGTTGCCAAGGTGAAGGCGAGCGCAGACAGCCAGCGCGCGAAGAAGACGTCGAGCGCCTCGATCGGGATACCGACCGTCAGACGCACGCAGTAGAGGCCCGACAGGAAGATGAGCGCGACCAGGGCGAGCGCAGAGACTCGATTGCAGACGCGTGCGAGCATGAGCCGGTGTTCGGCGCCGCGGGACGCTTCTTGAGAGCCTGCAGGATCCCCGAAATGGAGTACGGCGGCCGCGTCGAACGGGGGAGTGTGGGACAGGAACGTGTCCGGCAAGCTGGGAGTGATGGACAAACAGGCGTCGGAGAAGCAGATGGTCGGTGAGCTCGTGTGCCTCGAATGCCGGACCGAGTCCGGACCGGCGCGAGGTTGGCGGGCCTACCTGGACGCGGAGGCCTGTCTGCTCGTGTACTGCCCGCGGTGCGCCGCGCGCGAATTCGACGCCTAGAAGGGCCTATTTTGCGCGCGCGGAGGCGATCTGCGGTACCGTGGTCCCAGCCCGGGCAGTTCCCGAGGCCGCGCGGCCGGTAGCTAGAGAGGGAGACGCATGGGCGTCAAGGAAGAAAAAGTCGAGCTGGAAGGCGACATCATGGAAGCGTTCGGCGGCGGCATGTTCCGCGTTGCGCTGGACAACGGCCATGAAGCGCTCGGCTACACGTCGGGCAAGATGCGCCGCTACAGGATCCGGATGAATCCGGGCGATCGGGTCAAGATCGAGTTGTCCCCGTACGACCTGACGCGCGGCCGCATCGTCTACCGCGAGCGCTAGAAGCCCCAGAGGGTCTAGCCGAACCGGTGGCGCACGACGATGCGCGTTGCCTCGATCGCGAGCGCAGTGGCGATCAGCAGGGCAGCGGCTGGATCTGCCCACCACCACGCAAAAGCGGCGTTCACGATCAAGGCCGCCAGCGCAACCGCCGCCAGGGCAGCTGACGCCGCGGTGAGGACACCATCGCCGCGCAGCGCTCGACTGGCAAGGCGCGAAGCGACGCGGAGCTTGAGGCGCGCCAGCCAGGGCAGCACCACGAGCGATGCGGTGGCGAGGATCAGCCCGAACGCCGAGGCTTCGGGATGAGAGCCGTCGATGAGCGCACGGATGGATTGCACGCCGACGTAGAACGCGACGACGATCATCGTGAGTGCGACCCACGCCTGCGCCCGCCGTTCGAGATGTTCTGCCGCGACTGGATCATGGCGTTCCGTGCGGAAGCGCCACACGAGTACAACCGAGGCCGCCGAGTCCAGCATCGCGGTCAAGGCCGAGCCCGGCTAGGGCAAGGCTGCCGTCGATGACGGACACGATGAGAGCCGCGACGCCGACGGCGCCGTTCCACCCGATCGTGAAGTAGGAGAGCCGGAGCGCAGCGACGACAAGCTCAGCGCGGTCGCTGATCGCCTCCTGGTTCAGCGACACGACCTCAGCTTAGAGGGTGGCTCAGGCCGCAGCGCGGAAGTCGTCGACGAAGACGATCTCGTCGTCGTGGAGCTCGAGCACACAGACCTTGGCGTCCACGAAGCTGACGACGTAGGTGATCTCGGTAGGACGCGGGAACGATCCGAGGACGCGGCCGATGGAGCCAGAGGGAACGTCGCCGTGGTATTCGAGCAGGCGGACGGCGTCGTTCAGGTGGAATCTGGCGGCGGACGGCGTGGGAGAATTCGTGACCATTGTTGCTTACCTAACGGCCCCGCCGTCAATTGGATACGGCTTGAGCGTCCCGACTCTAGCAGCTGCTAGAGCCAGCGCTTCCAGCGGAAGAAGCCGAGCAGGCCGGCACCGACCGCGACCATCGCGGCGACGATGATCCAGAAGGCGACCGCGGTGCCGAAGCCGGGGAAGTCGACGTTCATCCCGAAGACACTGGCCAACAGCGTCAGCGGCAGCAGGATCGCGCTGAAAGTCGTGAGCACGCGGAGGACGTCGTTCTGCCGGTGCGAGATCACCGACTCGTTCGTCGACTCGAGGCCCTCGACGACCTCCTTGTAGTTGTCGAGCAGGTCCCAGATCCGCTCGGCGCCGTCGACGATGTCGTCGAAGTAGAGGTCGAGCTCGTGCGGCAGGAAGCGCTCGACGCGCCGCTCGAGCAGCCGGAGCGTGGTGCGCTCGGGCTTGATGATCTTGCGGTAGGAGATGATCTCCTGCTTCACGTTCGACAGGTCGCGGACGACGTCCTCGGCTCGGCGCTCGAACATGTCGTCCTCGACCGAGTCGAGCTTGTGACCGATCTTGTCGAGGATCGGGAAGCAGTAGTCGAAGAGGTCGTCGAGCACCTCGTAGAGCAGCCGTCCCGAACCCTCGGCGAAGAGGCTCTCGCGCAGCTCTGCGTCCTCCTCGCAGCGCCGGAAGAGGCGCGACACGGGCAGCAGCTCGACGGTCGGCAGCGTGACGAGGTAGTCCGCGCCGAGGAAGAGATCGAGCTCGGCCGCGTTCAGCCGCTGGATCGCCTTGTCGTAGACGGGGAAGTGGAGGACGGCGAACAGGTATTCCGGGTACTCGTCGATCTTCGGCCGCTGCCGCTTCGAGAGCACGTCCTCGACGTCGAGGGCGTGCCAGCCGAAGCGCTCAGCCAGCGCGTTCGCGGTCTCGTGGTCGGGGTGGTCGAGGTGGACCCACGTCAGCCCGCGGGCGGAGAGCTCGAGCGGGTGGCGCTCAGCGAGCGTGGACGGGACCGCGCCGGAGCCGGGCCGTGTCCGCCGGATGCGGGGCAGGCTGGGCATCGGTACTGAGCGGGTCCTCGAGGACGGGCATGGCGGCGATTCTAGTCGCTGGGTGCGACAGCGTCGACGACGGCGAGGGGTGCCGGTGCGGCGGCGGCCGCTGCGACGCGCGGGGTGCGGCGGACGTCCTCGGGCAAGCCGCGCTCGAGCAGGAGCGCTGCTGCGCCGGCGAGCAGGCAGACGCCCGCGGCCGCGAGCCAGAGGCCCGTCGGCGAGACGGCGAGGAGCGCAGCGCCGGCCGGCGGGCCGACCGTGAAGCCGACCTGCCAGGAGAGCGCCGAGACCGCCATGTACCGCCCGATCAGCCTGTGGTCTGCGAGGTCGGCGACGAGCGGGGGCTGGACCGCGCCGTGCAGGCACTCCGCGACGCCGAAGAGGGCGACCGCGCAGGCGAGGACCGCGAATGCCGCGGCGCCCGAGAGCCACAGTCCGCTCACCGGCACGAGCAGCCACGACGCAGCGCAGCCCACGCCGACCAGCGCCATGAACGTCATGCGCCGGTGACCCTGCGCGAGTCGTGCGACCGGAAGCTGTAGGAGCACGACCGCCATCGTGTTGATGAAGAAGAGCTGGCCGATTCCGGTCTCGGCGATGCCGACCTCGTTCTTCGCGTAGGCGGGCAGGATCTCGAGCTGAGCGATCCCGGCTGCGATGAGAGCCGCGTTCACGACCATCAGTCCCATGAAGACGCGGTGACGGAAGACCACCCGGTAGCTCCCCGAGCGCGCGGCCCGCTCGACTGCCTGGCGCGGCTCGGGAACGAAGAGCCAGAGCACAGCGGCGTAGCCGACGAACGTGAACGCATCGATGACGAAGAGCGCCTGAAAGCTCTCGGAGGCGATGAAGCCGCCGGCGAGGCCGCCGATGCCGATTCCGAGGTTCATCGTCACGCGCTGCATCGCGAACACCGCCGGCCTCTTCTCGCGCGGCGCGAGCCCGGCGAGCATCGATGACTGGGACGGCCAGAAGGCGCCGTTTCCGACTCCGACGATCGCCGCGGCGAGGAATCCCTGCCAGGCAGTCTCGACGAGCGAGTAGCCGGCGATCCCGACCGTGAGGAAGAGGAGCGCGATCGCGAGCATCCTCTTGGCGCCGACTCGATCGATCAGCGCGCCGGCGATCGGTCCCGCGACGAGGCTGACTGCCGCGTTCGTGCCGAGAATGAGGCCCGCGGTGCCGAGGTCGATCCCTCGCTCGTTGTGCAGGTAGATGAGCGTGAACGGGAGGATCAGACCGTTCCCGATCGCGTTCAGCAGCCCGCCGAGCTGAAGGATCTGCACCGACCGGGGCAACTGCGGGTTCAGGCTCCGGAGGTAGCTCAGCACCGTGAGACAGTAACCGCGTGGGGTTTCTGCTCGACCCGGAGGTCGTCTACCTCAACCACGGGGCCTACGGCGCCTGTCCGGCTCCCGTGTTCGCCCGCTACCAGGAGCTGCAGCGCGAGCTCGAGCGCAACCCGTCCGAGTTCCTCGGGCGCCGCTTCCACGACCTGCTGGCCGAGGCGCGCGCGGCGCTCGCCGCGTTTGTCGGTGCGCACCCAGAGGATCTCGTCTTCGTCCCGAACGCGACGGCCGGCCTCAACGCCGTCATCCGCTCGCTCCGCCTCGGCCCGGAGGACGAGGTGCTGACGACCCGCCACGAGTACGGCGCAGTCACGCGCACCTGGGAGTTCACCGGGGCGAAGCTCGTCTACGCAGAGCCGGACGAGCTCGCCGGCGCGATCGGCCCGAGGACGAAGGCGGTTTCGGTCAGCCACATCACCTCGCCGACCGCGCTCGTTCTTCCGGTCGAGGAGATCTGCGCCGCCGCGCGCGCAGCCGGCGTGCTCTCGATCGTGGACGGCGCGCACGTGCCGGGACAGCTCCCGCTCGAGCTCGAGCGGCTCGGCGCCGACGTCTACGCGGGCAACTGCCACAAGTGGCTCTCGGCACCGAAGGGAGCGGGCTTCCTCTGGGCCAGGCCGGAGCACCAGCGGTGGATCGAACCGCTCGTGATCTCGTGGGGCTACGGCGCCGAGGCGAGCTTCGCCGAGCGCCATGGCTGGCAAGGGACGCGGGATCCGGCGGCAGCTCTGACCGTGCCGGCGGCGATCGAGGCGCACCGGAAGCTCGATCTGGAGCGCTGCCGCCGGCTCGCCGCGTCGTTCCACGACCGGCTGCCGCCCTGCGGCGAGACGCCCGCGCCTCAGATGTGGGCCTCCGAGGTCGCGGCCGCCGATCCCGACGCGCTCCAGCGCCGGCTCTTCGACGAGCACCGGATCGAGGTCGTCGTCAGCGAGTGGGAGGGGAAGAGCCTGCTCCGGGTCTCGATCGCCGCGTACAACGAGGCCGCAGACGTCGAGCGACTCCTTCGGGCACTGGCCGAATTGAACGCTCTTCCTGCTTGACGGCCGAGGCCCGATATGGGACTGTTGCGCCGATGTAAACCTTTACATGGCATCTCCACACAATTCCCAGACAGGGGGAAGACCGTGAGGAACATGACTTGGGCCGTGCTCCGCTGCGCTGTCGTGGCAGTCGCGGTGGTCGTGCTGGCACCAGCCGCGTCGGGCGCCTCGGAGCCGCGAGCGCTCGATCCGGCCACCCGCTTCTACGTACCCGCACCGAGCGCCGACGCGGTGCGGCAGGGGATCGACCTGCTCCGGCAGCGGAATTTCAAGGGAGTCCTGCAGCTCGCGGCGATGATCGCGCAGGGGCACGCCGTCTGGATCACGGGCGGGACGCCGGTCGAGGCCGAGAAGCAGGTCCGCAAGGTGATGCAGTCCGCGGCGTTCCAGCGCCGCGTCCCCGTGCTCGTCGCCTACAACCTGCCCTACCGGGACTGCCTCCAGTACTCGGCCGGCGGGGCGCCGACGACAGCCGACTACATCGCGTGGATCGACGGCTTCGCGAAGGGGATCGGCAGCGGCAAGGCGGTCGTGATCCTCGAGCCGGACGGGCTCGGGATCATTCCGTACAACGTCGACCTCCAGGGCGTGCACGAGTGGTGCCAGCCTCCCGGCGGCTCGTCTGCGCTCGCAGATGCCCGGTACGTGGAGCTGAACGCGGCCGTCGACAGGCTCGCGCAGCAGCCACGCGCGAGCGTCTACCTCGACGGCACCCACAGCAACTGGCTGGGCTCGGGCGAAGCCGCGTACCGGCTGCACAAGGCCGGCGTCCTCCGGACGCAGGGGTTCTACGTGAACGCCTCCAACTACCAGCCGACGCCGCAGCTCGTCCAGTACGGAACGTGGATCTCGAAGTGCATCGCCTTCGCGACGGCCGGGCCTCCCTGGGCGGCAGGGCACTTCGACTGGTGCGGCAGCCAGTACTTCCCCGCGACCTCGAGCGACTACTCGACGTGGCACCTGACGGACGAGAAGTACGCGGCGGAGGTCGACCCGAACATCGCCGGCGTCCAGCTGACGCACTTCGTGGTCGACACGAGCCGCAACGGGCAGGGGCCGTGGCGCCCGACGGTGTCGTACCCGGACGCCCAGGACTGGTGCAACCCACCGGGCCGCGGGCTCGGTCTCCGTCCGACGGCCAGCGCGGGTGTGCCGCCGGTGCTCGGCCAGCAGCTCGTCGATGCGTATCTCTGGATCAAGGTCCCCGGCGAGTCGGACGGCTCCTGCAACCGCGGGATCGCCGGCTCGACGATCGATCCGGAGTGGGGGATCGTCGACCCGCCGGCCGGAGCGTGGTTCCCGCAGCAGGCGCTGCAGCTCGCTCAGCTCGCGAGCCCGCCGCTCCTCGGCTGATCGACGTTCGCAGGACTCCTCGGGCGGGACGGCGAGAGCCGCCCCGCCCGAGGCCCGCTCTACAATCGGGCGCCACGGAGGAGGTGGGCAGATCGCGGACATCCGCGAGGTAGCGCGACGAAGCGGCGTGTCCATTGCGACCGTCTCGCGCGTTCTCAACGGGACGGCGAAGGTGAGCGACGAGGCACGTGAACGCGTGCTCGCGCAGGCGGCCGCGCTCGAGTACGTCCCCAGTGCGGCCGCGCGCACGCTCGTCACCCGCCGCTCCCAGATTCTGGGGATCGTGCTGAACACGGGCGCCGACCATCCCGACATCGGCCACCCGTTCTTCCAGGACGTGCTGACGGGCCTGAAGCACGCCGCGGGCGAGCTCGGCTACGACCTGCTCGTCTTCGCCGCCTATCGGCCGAAGGAATTTCTCCGGCGCGCGCTCCACCACCGGGTCGACGGCCTGATCCTGATGGGCGTCGACCGCCGTGAGCCGGAGCTCGCTCGACTGCTCGAGCGCCGCGTCCCGGCTGTCGCAGTCGACCTCGACGTCACCGGCCAACGGGTGGGCTACGTCACGTCGGACAACGTCGCCGGTGCGAGGCTCGCAGTCCGTCACCTGTACGGGCTCGGGCACCGGCGGATTGCCACCGTCACCGGGCCGCCACAGCTCCCGCCCGGTGGGGACCGGCTTCAGGGGTATCGCGACGAGCTCGCCGCTCTCGGCATCGTCGAGCGCGAGGACGACCTCCGCGAAGGCGACTTCTACGTCGAAAGCGGCTACCGGGAGGGTCGCGCCCTGCTTGCCGCACCCGACGGCCCGACCGCGGTGTTCGCGGCCAGCGACATGATGGCGCTCGGCGTCATCCGCGCCGCCCGGGAGCTCGGTCTCTCGGTTCCGGGCGACGTCGCGGTCGTCGGCTTCGACGACGCACCGCTCGCAGAGCACGCCGATCCGCCGCTCACGACCGTGAGGCAGGACAAGCTCGGGATCGGCGCAGCCGCCGCGACGGCGCTCGTCGGGATGATCGAGTCGGAGGCCGCGCCGCCGCCGGCCCTCGTTCTGCCGGTCGAGCTCGTCGTGCGTCGATCTTGCGGCGCGCAGAGCGGCGGTACACTGGCCGCTCCGGGGCGCCCGTAGCTCAGGGGATAGAGCGCTCGCCTCCGGAGCGAGAGGTCGGAGGTTCGAATCCTCCCGGGCGCACTGATCACGTTGGTGGCTGCACCGTGAGATCGATCTGCTGCACTTCCAGGCGCTGCTTTGGCATCATCGACGGCGCGGAGCCCGTCACCCCCAGGAGCTGAAGAGCGACCGTGTCCCTTGCCGATCACCCCTTCCACGGTCCGATTCATCACCTGGGCTACGTCGTCGAGGACATCGAGGCGACGGTCGAGCGTCTGGTCAGTGAGCTCGGCGCCGGCCCCTTCCTCGTGCTGCGCGACGTCTCCTTCGAGCAGGTGACCTCACGGGGCGAGGCGGCTACGTTCCACCACGACAGCGCGTTCGGGCAGTGCGGCGCAATGCCGATCGAGGTCCTGCAGCTCAAGCGGCTGGAGCCGGAGCGCGTCCGCGAGGGCTTCTCGCAGTCGCCGCCGAACCTGCACCACACGGCGTACGTGGTGGCGCCGGACCGTCTCGCGGAGGCGCGCGAGGATCTCGAGCGGCGTGGGCTCCCCGCGTTCCTGCATGCAACGTCGGGCGACATCGACTTGACCTACCACGAGACGGCGCGCGCGACCGGCCACCACGTGGAGCTCCACGCCGACAGCCAGGGGCTTCGTGACTTCTTCGCGATGATCCACGACGCCAGCGTGGAGTGGGACGGCAGCGACCCGCTGCGAGAGCCGTCCTGACCATCGCATGAAGGCGGGGTTAGTGTTGCGCGCGTGGAGCTGACCGCCCGGACCGTCACGTTGAAGCTGGCCGAGACGTTCGTGATCGCGCGCGAGTCGAGCGACGAAGAGGACGTCGTCCAGGTCGAGCTGCGGCACGGAGAGCTCTCCGGCTTCGGCGAGGGGGCGCCGATCGAGCGGTACGACGAGTCGGTCGAGTCGGCGCTCGCGTACCTGGAGGCAGCGGCTCCGCTGCTCGGCGACGACCCGTTCGCGCTCGAGGAGATCGAGGCCCGGCTGCCGCCCGGCGAGAACGCCGCGCGCGCCGCTCTCGACGGGGCGCTCCACGACCTCCAGGGGAAGCTCGCTCGGCCTGCCGGCCTGGCAGCTCCTCGGCCTGCCGCGCACCGGGCCTCCGACCTCGTGGACCGTCTGGCTGGGCGATCCAGACGACATGGCGCGGCGAGCCGAGAAAGCCACAGCCCGCTTCAAGCGGTTGAAGCTGAAGCTCGGTGGCGCCGACGGCCTCGATGTCGAGCGCGTCCGCGCCGTTCGCGCCGTCACCGAGCTGCCGCTGCAGGTCGACGTGAACGAGTGGTGGTCGCTCGACGAGGCGCTCGACGCGCTGCCGCAGCTGGCGGCGCTCGGCGTCGCGTACTGCGAGCAGCCGCTGAAGGCCGGCGACGAGGGCGGCGCGACGCTGAAGGAGCGCTCGCCGATCCCGATCTACGTCGACGAGGACTGCCACCGGCTGGACAGCGTCGCCGGCTGCGCCGAGATCGCGCACGGGATCAACATCAAGCTCGCGAAGTCGGGTGGCATTCGCGAGGCCGTGCGGATGGCGCACGCGGCCCGCGCGCTCGGCCTTGGTGTGATGCTCGGGTGCATGATCGAGTCGGGGCTCGGAATCGCCGCCGGCTGCGCCGTGGCTCCGCTCTGCGACCACGTCGACCTCGACGGCAACCTGCTGATCGCCGACGATCCGTGGTCCGGGGTCGCGTTCGTCGACGGCGTCCAGGTTCCCTCGGACCGGCCGGGTCTCGGTGTCGCAGCAGCCTGAGCGCCTGCTTGATCCTCGCCGAGGGGTTCTCGGCCGACCCGCACTACGGGAAGACCGCCCGCGGCGTGCTCGCCTACGGCGAGCGTCCCGTCGTCGCGCTCCTCGACTCGACCCGCGCGGGCGAGACCCAGAACGGCATCCCCGTCGTCGCCTCGGTCAACGACGCGCTCTGCTTCAACCCGACGACCGCGCTCGTCGGCGTCGCCACCCAGGGCGGCCGCTTCCCGCCGGCCTGGCGAGAGCTGCTGAAGACGGCGATCTCGAAAGGGCTGCACGTGGAGAACGGCCTGCACGAGTTCCTCGCGGACGACGACGAGCTCGACGGGCCTCGCAGCCCGGCACGGGGTCGAGCTCCGCGACCTGCGCCGGCCGCCCGCGGACCTGAACGTCCCGACCGGCGCGAACATGGAGCTGCCGGTCAAGACCGTGCTCACGGTGGGCTCAGACTGCGCGATCGGAAAGATGACCGTCTCGCTCGAGCTCGACCGCGCGGCGCGCGCCCGCGGGCTCGCCTCCCGCTTCGTGCCGACCGGACAGACGGGAATCGCGATCGCCGGCTGGGGGATCTCCGTCGACGCGGTCGATCGCCGACTTCATCGCCGGCGCGACCGAGCGCCTGCTCGTCGAGGGCCACGAGCGCGGGGGAGAGCTGCTGATGGTCGAGGGCCAGGGCGCGCTCCTGCATCCCGCGTACTCGGGCGTGACGCTCGGGCTGGTGCACGGGTCGGCGCCGCACGCCTTCGTGCTCTGCCACCTCGCCGGGCAGACGGAGATCGAGGGCTACCCGGGTCATCCGCTTCGCTCGCTGCCCGAGCTGATCGACCTGCACGAGCTGATCTCGCTTCCCGCCCGGAAGGCGAAGGTGGCGGCGATCGCGCTCAACACCCGTGAGCTCGACGAGGACGAGGCGCGCGACGCGGTGGCGGCCGCTGCCGGCGAGACCGGCCTCGTCGTCGACGATCCAGTCCGCTTCGGGCCGGATCGCCTGCTCGACGCCGTTCTCGCCGCGCTCTAGCCGGTTTCTCGTGGGCAGCAAGCGGGCACAGTGCAGACGTGATCCTTCGCCACCCGCACGGGTTGGTCTCGCGTCGACTGGCGCTGACGATGATGGACGTCGTGGCGATGCTGATCGTCTTCGTCGCGATCGTCGCGATCCTCGTCTAAGCGTCAGTCGTGCATCGAGGTGCGCCGAAGCAGCACGCGCCAGGCGAAGTCCTTGATCCGACGCCAGAGAGTCACGCGGCGAACTCTAGGGATTTGACAGCAGGGACTTGACAGCGAACACGTGTTCGTGCATCATAGCGAACACATGTTCGGTCGACTCATCATCGTGGTCGCGCTAGGCGTCGTTCTCTGGGCTGCGTTCGCCCGTTCCTCCGATGCGTCCGGGCCGGAGCGGCACTACGTCGTGCAGCCGCACGACACGCTCTGGTCGATCGCGGCGCGCGGGTACTCGGATCCGCGCGAAGGGGTCTGGGAGATCCAGGGGCGGAACGAGCTCGAGGGAACGGTGCTCGTTCCCGGGCAAGTGCTCGTCCTGCCGTAGAGCAACGCTCCTAGACTGGCGGCGTGGACCTCGACGTCGTCTTCCTCGGCACGGCCGGCTCGATGCCGACCGCTCGCCGCGCTCCTTCCGCCACGCTCGTCCGGCGCGGTGGCGAGAAGCTGCTCTTCGACTGCGGCGAGGGCACGCAGCGGCAGCTCCTGCGCTCGGACGTCGGCCTGGTCGAGCTGCACGAGATCTTCCTGACGCACTTCCACGCCGACCACTTCCTCGGCCTGCCGGGGATGCTGAAGTCGTTCGCCCTCCGCGGCCGCGAAGTGCCGCTGACCCTGTACGGGCCACGGGGGCTCGACGACGCTGCTCCGTCGCTGTCGCGGCATCTTCGGGCGCCTGAGCTACGAGGTGGCCGTGGTCGAGCTCGCCGACGGGAGCGGTGCTGCCGCGCGACGGCTACGAGCTCCGGACCTTCGCCGTCCGCCACGGGCGCGACGCGCTCGGCTACGCGCTCGTCGAGGACGAGCGGCCCGGACGATTCGACGTCGCCGCCGCCGACGCGCTCGGCGTCCCGTTCGGGCCCGAGCGCGGCGCGCTTCAGGCCGGCGCGCCGGTGACGCTTCCCGACGGCCGCGTCGTGACGCCGGAGCAGGTGCTCGGTGAGGCCCGACCCGGCCGGAAGCTCGTGCTCACGGGCGACACCGCGCCCTCCGACGGTGTCGTCGAGGCAGCGCTCGGAGCCGACCTGCTCGTGCACGAGGCGACGTTCTGCGAGGAGGAAGCCGAGCGTGCGCGGGAGACGGAGCACTCGACCGCGCTCGAGGCGGCCCGAATCGCACGCGACGCCGGCGTCTCGCTGCTCGCGCTGACGCACCTCTCGAGCCGCTACGGCGCCGGGGACGTCGAGCGAGAGGCTCGGACCGTCTTCCCGGCGACGGTCGTTCCCCGCGATTTCGACCTGATCGACATCCCGTTCGAGGAACGGGGTGGTCCCGAGCTGGTGAAGAGCGGCGCGCGCCTGCCGCGAGCTGAAGTACCCTCCAGCGCATGAGCGACCATGGTGCAGATCGCGCTGGCCGAGGACGCCACCGAGGCCGAGGAGATCCAGGCGCTGCTCGACGACGCGGGGATCGAGTCGGCGGTGCAGTCCGACGACGACTCCGGCTCGCTGAAGGTGTTCGTGCCCGAGGCGGCCGTCGAGGCGGCGCAGGACGTCGATCGAGCCGCCGACCGAGCCCGACGAGCTGATCGCGGAGCTCGTAAGCCGCTACTCGCGGACGAACTCGAGCCGGGTCGAGCCGACGAGGCCGGGGCTCACGAGCTCGAAGATGCAGAGCGACCGGCCGTCGGCGTCCGGCGGTGAGGGAACGCTCCCGTTCCAGACGGTGCCCGGCAGCAACGCGCGGCCGCGCCCAGGTGATCCCGTTCACCCTGAGCTCGATCGGCGTTCCCTGCTTGCCGAGCAGCGTCAGCTCCAGACGGCCGGGGCCGCAGGCGTACACCGTGATCTGCGCAGTCCCGACGACGTCCCCGTTCGGCTGGACACCCGTCCGCGACGGTGACGGAGGCGGAGCGGCCGTTCGACGCGCCAGAGCGTGAGCCCGGCGAGGTCCGTCGAGCGCGGAGCCTGCGCGATCCGCTCTCCCGCAAGCTCGAAGTCCGTCGGAGCGGCGACGAGCGCGGGCTGGAAGGCGCGTCCGTCCACCGCGCGGAGCAGGCCGTCCGGCTGCAGCTCCACGTTCACCGGAACGAGCGGGTCGAGCGCCGCCGACGCCCTTCAGGTCGCGCGACCGTGTCGATGCGGCGGTTCCAGAAGACGTGCTTCCAGACTCCGGCCGGAGAACGCGCTTGCGTGCAGGTACGTGACCGGCCCGTCTGCGGCCGCGGTCGATCCAGCGAGGGTCGCCGGTGTCGAAGACCCAGACGCGGTCGAGTTGCGTCAGCCGCTCGATCTGCCTCGTCGAGAGGACCGAGAGCGTGACGAGCGTGAGCGCGACGACGACGGGCAGCGCGACGCGCATCCGGCTCGGGAGGAAAACCGCGAGAGCGACGAGCGCGCCGACCGCGAGCGGGTAGACGAGCTCCAGGGTCCTTGGTCGAGGTCGCCTCGGCGAGCCGCCACAGCGGGATCAGGCTGAACGCGTCCAGCGCCGACTCCTGGACGGCGAATCGGCCCACCGGCAGGAGCACGGCCGGGAACGGCGATCGCGAGCGCGGCGAGCTGGATCCACGGGCGCGGTCGTGGCGCACCGCGTGCGATCCAGAGCGCGAACACGAGCATCAGCGGCGGCACGACCGGCTGCAGGTCGCGCAGCGTGACGTGGCCGACCCAGCGCGAGGCGAACGTTCCGACCTCGAGCGCGAGGCACAGCGTCCAGGCGAGCGTGGTCGCGACGAGCGCGCAGGCGGCCGGGTCGCGCACTCGCCCGGCGGACGCACTCGATCGTCATCGCGGCGAGCGCGACGAGCGGAATGCCGGCGACGAGGATGAAGACGCCGCGCGAAGTGCCAGAACACGTCCGTCGCCACCGCGCCGAGCTCGTAGCCGCCGGCGGCCGCGGCGTACGCGCCGAAGACGTCGTTCCAGCGCCCGGCGACCGCGTAGCCCACGAGCGTGACGGCGCACACGCCCGCGACGCCTGCCGAGGAGGACGGCCTGGCGTCGTGCCGGCTCGAGCGACCGCGCGAAGCCGCACTGGAGCGCGACGGCGACGAACAGCGTCGGGATGAGCGCGACCAGCCGGACGTGCGTCGCCAGCGCGAGCACGATCGCGCGCCGCGACGAGAGCCTGTCGCACGGGTGAGGGCCGCGCGAGCGCCGACGCGATCGCCCACAGCGCCAGCGTCGCGACCGGATAGATCGCGACCTCGCTCATGACGAGGCCCGAGTACGCGAGGTCCGGGACGGCGAGAGTCAGCCCCGCCGCGGCGACCGCCCACCACTCCCCGAGCGGCCCGCGTCCCCACAGGTACACGACGAGAGCGGTGGCCGACATCAGGAGCGCGCCGAGAGCCTGCACGGCGGTGACGCCTGCTGTCCAGGTCCCCGAACGTCAGCGGCAGGCCGATCAGGGCGGGGTAGACGAGGGAGTAGTTGCCGGCGCGGTGCCCGAGGAGCGAGGGCGAGCCGTCCTCCCAGAGCGATCGGCCCAGCAGGGCGTAGATCGTCTCGTCGGGCGCGATCCACGGGACGTCAAAGCCCGAGCCGCCCAGAAGCGAACGCCCGGCGGACACCGCGGTGAGCAGAACGAGTGCGATCGGGGCGGCGTGGCGGGGGGCCGACATACCCGTCAGTGTTGCGTCGCGCCAGTTTCGAAAACATACGCACGGAGCGGGAAGATCGTTCTCGCCGCCGGCCGACGCCGTCCTTCGCGAGCGTCTACACTGCCGCCCGACCCTTTAACCCGGTCCTGCGAGGCCGGAAAGGAGCGGAATGAGTACGCACGTCCCCGACCGCACGCAGTCGGAATCGCGGAAACAGATCCCGACCGCGCCAAAGCTGGGGCGAAGATCCTGCTGGACTCCGAGGCCCTGGCGCGGACGCTGTCCCGCATCGCCCACGAGATCATCGAGCGCAACGACGACCTCAGCCGGCTCGCGCTCGTCGGCATCCACACGCGCGGCGTCCCGCTCGCCGAGCGGCTCGCGGCCCTGATCGAGGAGCGGAGCGGGGAGGAGATCGCGCTCGGCGCGGTCGACATCACCTTCCACCGCGACGACACGTCGCCGGCAGCGAACAGCCCGTCGTGCACGCGACCACGCTCGACTTCGACCTGCGCGGCACGACCTGCGTGCTCGTCGACGACGTCCTCTACACCGGCCGCACGATCCGCGCCGCGATCGAGACGCTCTTCGAGCACGGCCGGCCCGCCCGCGTTCAGCTCGCCGTCCTCGTCGACCGCGGCCACCGCGAGCTGCCGATCCGGCCCGACTACGTCGGCAAGAACCTCCCGACCGCACGCAGCGAGCGGATCCAGGTCGAGCTCGAGGAGATCGACGGCGCCGACCGGATCCTGCTGGTGGGCGCGCCCGAGGAGCCGAAATGAAGACACCTGATCTCCATCGCCGACCTCGCCCGCGACGACGTCGAGCGGATCCTCGAGACCGCCGGGCGCCTTCGCCGGCGTCGACGAGAAGCTGCCGACGCTGCAGGGCAAGCTCGTGCTCAACCTCTTCTTCGAGTCGTCGACGCGCACCTCGTCGAGCTTCGAGCTCGCCGCGAAGAAGCTCTCTGCGGACGTGATGTCGCTGAAGGCCGCCGGCTCGTCGCTGGACAAGGGCGAGTCGCTGAAGGACACGGTGCTGACGCTGGCGGCGTACGAGCCGCACGCAATCGTCATCCGCCACCCGCAGATCGGCGCGCCGGAGCTCGTCGCGCGCTACTCGGACGCGGCGGTCGTCAACGCCGGCGACGGCAAGCGCCAGCACCCGACCCAGGCGCTGCTCGACCTCTTCGCGATGCGCGAGGCGCTCGGGAGGCTCGACGGCCTCCACGTGGCGATCGTCGGCGACGTCCTCCACAGCCGTGTCGCCCGCTCGCTCATCCAGGCGCTCGCGCTCGTCGGCGCGCACGTGACTCTCGTCGGGCCGCCGACGCTGCTGCCGCGTGGCATCGAGGCGCTCGGCTGCGAGACCTCGACCGACATCCGCGCCATCGAGGCCGCCGACGTCGTCTACGTGCTGCGGATGCAGCGCGAGCGGATGGAGTCGGCGTACGTGCCGAGCCTGCGCGAGTACGCCGCGCGCTGGGGGATCACCCCGGAGCGCGTCCGCCCGGGCCAGAAGGTGATGCATCCCGGTCCGATCAATCGCGGCGTCGAGATCGACGGGCGCGTCGCCGACTCGCCGGACTCGCTGATCCTGCAGCAGGTGCGTGCCGGGCTCGCCGTCCGGATGGCCGTCCTGCACGACCTGCTCACCGCGGACGTGCCGGCAGCGGAAGCGGCGGCGATCGCATGACGCTCTTCTGCAAGAACGGACGCTCCGACAGCCTCACGCTCGAAGGGCGGCTCGCCGGTGGCGAGTGCGTCGCCGTCACGGTCGTGGACGGCGTCATCGCGCGGATCGAGCCGGCGGCAGGAACCTGGCGCGTCCTCGCTCCGGCCTTCGTCGACCCGCACGTGCACCTGCGCTCGCCCGGACGCGAGGACGAGGAGACGATCGCGAGCGGCACCGCGGCGGCGGCTGCGGGCGGCTACTGCGCGATTCTCGCGATGCCGAACACCGACCCCGTCGTCGACTCGGCCGCCGTGCTCGGCTCGCTCGTCGAGGCGGCACGCCGTGAGGCGCTCGTCCCGACCGGCTTCATGGCCGCCATCTCGAAGCAGCTCGGCGGCGAGGAGCTGACGGAGATGGCGGAGCTCGCCGATGCGGGTGCCGCCGCGTTCACCGACGACGGCCGGCCGGTGATCTCGGCCGGCCTGATGCGCCGTGCGCTCCAGTACGGCGCGATCACCGGCCGGAAGCTCGCGCTCCACTGCGAGGAGCCGACCCTCTCGCGCGACGGCCAGGTGCACGAAGGCCCGGTCTCGCGCCGAGCTCGGCTTCGCCCCGTACCCGTCGGTCGCGGAGAGCGCGATGGTCGAGCGCGACCTGTCGCTCGCGGGCTACGAGGACCGGCCGCTCCACCTGATGCACCTCTCCGCGAAGGAGTCCGTCGACGCGCTGCGCGCGGCGCACGCGCGCGGGGTCGACGCCACCGCCGAGGTGACGCCGCACCACCTCGTGCTCACCGACGAGGCCGTTCGCTCGCTCGACCCGAACGTGAAGATGAACCCGCCGCTCCGGGCCGACGAGGACCGCAAGGCGCTGATCGAGGCGCTTCGCGACGGCACGATCGCCTGCGTGGCCACCGACCACGCGCCGCACTCGCGCGAGGAGAAGGAGGCGCCGTTCGAGGAGGCGCCGTTCGGCGTCACCGGGCTCGAGACCGCGTTCGCGGCGCTCTACACCCACCTCGTCGAGCCGGGGCTCGTCCCGCTCGAGACGCTGCTCGAGCGGATGTCCGGCGGGGCCTGCGCGCGCGCTCGGGCTGCCCGAGCCGCGGATCGAGGTCGGCGCGCGCGCCAACCTCGTCCTGCTCGACCTCGAGACGGAGTGGACGGTCGAGGAGAGGGGCTTCCGCTCCCGCTCGGCGAACTCCTGGCTCCTCGGCGAGCGGCTGCGCGGCGCGGTCGTGAAGACGATCGCCGACGGCCGGGTGGTGCACGGATGAGCGCCTTCGTCGCGCTCGAGGACGGCACGATCTTTCGCGGCCGATCGGTCGGCGCGCCCGGCGTCGCCTTCGGCGAGGCCGTCTTCACGACCGCGATGACCGGCTACCAGGAGACCGTCACCGACCCCAGCTTCGCCGAGCAGCTCGTCTGCTTCACGGCGCCGATGGTCGGCAACTACGGCGTCGCGGCCGGCAGGGCCGAGTCGCCCGGCGCGCACGCGAACGCGGTGCTGATGCGCGAGGCGCGCGGGCCGGAGTGGACGGACTGGCTCGAGGAACGCGGGATCGTCGGGCTCACCGGCATCGACACGCGCTCGCTCGTCCTCCGCCTGCGCGAGGGCGGCGCGATGCGCGCGGCCGCCGTCGCCGGCACGCTCGACGGAGGCCGAGGCGCTGGAGGCCGTTCGCGCCCGGCCGTCGATGGAGGGCGCTGCGCTCGTCGCCCAGGTCTCGACGCCGCGAGCCGTACGTCTACTGCGACGCGGGCACGATCCGGGTCGCCGTCGTCGACTACGGCTGCAAGCGCTCGATTCTGCGGCGGCTCGCCGGCGCGGGCGCGCTGCGTGACCGTCTTCCCGCACACCGTCGACGCCGGCGAGCTCGCCCGCTACGACGCCGTGCTCCTGTCGAACGGCCCCGGTGACCCCGAGCCTCTCGGCTACGAGGTCCAGGTCGTCCGCGATCTGCTCGGCCGGGTGCCGATTCTCGGCATCTGCCTCGGCCATCAGCTGCTCGGGCTCGCGACCGGCCACGAGACGTACAAGCTCCGCTTCGGTCACCGCGGCGCCAATCACCCCGTGCTCGAGCGGTCGACCGGCCGCGTGCTCGTGACCAGCCAGAACCACGGCTTCGCGGTCGCGCCGTCCGACGACGCCGAGGCCACGTACGTCTCGCTCTACGACGGCACCGTCGAGGGCTTCGACTTCCCGGAGCTGCGCGCACGGTCGGTGCAGTTCCATCCCGAAGCCGGCCCGGGCCCGCACGACGCCTGGCCGATCCTCGAGCGCTGGGTGCGAGGAGGTGCGAGATGCCGCGTAGGACAGACATCAGGTCGATCTGCCTGATCGGCTCCGGCCCGATCGTGATCGGCCAGGCCTGCGAGTTCGACTACGCGGGCTGCCAGGCGCTGAAGGTGCTGCGCGAGGACGGCTTCCGCACGATCGTCGTCAACTCCAACCCGGCGACGATCATGACCGACCCGGGCTTCGCCGACGCGACCTATCTCGAGCCGCTCGACCTCGAGGGCGTCACCGACGTCCTCGGCCGCGAGCGGCCCGACGCGCTGCTGCCGACGCTCGGCGGCCAGACCGCGCTCAACCTCGCGATCGAGCTCGCCGACGAAGGCATCCTCGACGATCTCGGCGTCGAGCTCCTCGGCGCGCCGGTCGACGTGATCCGCCGCGCCGAGGACCGCGAGCTCTTCCGCGCGGCGGTTCAGAGCTGCGGCCTCACCGTCCCGAGCTCGCGGATCGTCACCTCCCTCGACGACCTCGGCGGCGTGGCCGTGCCCGCAGTCGTGCGGCCGGCCTTCACCCTGGGCGGACACGGCGGCGGCTTCGTCTCGACCGGCGCCGAGCTGCGCGCGCAGGTCGAGCTCGGCCTGCGCGAGAGCCCGATCGGCCAGGTGCTGGTCGAGGAGTCGGTGCGCGGCTGGGACGAGTTCGAGCTGGAGGTGATCCGCGACCGCCGCGACAACGTCGTCATCGTCTGCTCGATCGAGAACCTCGACCCGATGGGCGTCCACACCGGCGACTCGGTCACGGTCGCGCCGCAGATGACGCTCCCCGACGAGGCCTACCAGGAGCTGCGCGACGCCGCGATCGCCGTGATCCGGGCCGTCGGCGTCGAGACGGGCGGCTCGAACATCCAGTTCGCGCGCGACCGCGACACCGGCGACCTGCGCGTGATCGAGATGAATCCGCGCGTCTCCCGCTCGTCGGCGCTCGCCTCGAAGGCGACCGGCTATCCGATCGCGAAGGTCGCCGCCAAGCTCGCGGTCGGCTACACGCTCGACGAGATCCCGAACGACCTGACGAAGACGACGCCTGCGAGCTTCGAGCCGACGCTCGACTACGTCGTCGTCAAGTTCCCGCGCTTCGCGTTCGAGAAGTTCCCCGGCGCGGACACGACGCTCGGCACGCAGATGAAGTCGGTCGGCGAGGCGATGGGGATCGGGCGCACCTTCCAGGAGGCGTTCGCGAAGGCGTTCGCCAGCCGCGAGCTCGACGCCGGCGCGGTGACGCCCTGGGCGACGCTCGACGACCTGCCGGACGATCTGCACCCCTGGTTCCGCCGCGAGCTGGACGAGCTGCGCCGCAACGGCCCGCCGACCGGACCGCGCGCCTACCGCCGCGTCGACTCGTGCGCCGGCGAGGTCGCGGCCGACTCGAACTACTACTACTCGACCCGCGGCGAGGCGGACGAGCCGCTGCCCGCGCCGACCAAGCCGCGCGTCGTCATCCTCGGCTCCGGCCCGAACCGGATCGGCCAGGGAATCGAGTTCGACTACTGCTGCGTCCACGCCGCCCAGAGCTTCCGCGCGCTCGGCTACGAGGCGGTGATGGTCAACTGCAACCCGGAGACGGTCTCGACCGACTACGACACCTCCGACCGGCTCTACTTCGAGCCGCTCGACGTCGAGTCGGTGCTCGCCGTCTGCGAGCGCGAGCAGCCCGAGGGGGTCGTGATCCAGTTCGGCGGCCAGACGCCGCTGAAGCTCGCGAGCGCGATCGAGGCGGCCGGCTTCAAGGTGCTCGGCACGCCGTACGAGGCGGTCGATCTCGCCGAGGACCGTGAGCGCTTCGGCCGGCTCCTGGACGAGCTCGGCGTGCGCTGCCCGGAGTGGGGGATCGCCGACGAACCCGGTGCGGCGGTCGAGATCGCCGAGCGGATCGGCTATCCGGTCCTCGTCCGACCGTCCTACGTGCTCGGCGGCCGTGCGATGCGGGTCTGCTACGACGAGGACCAGGTGCGCACGGCGATGGCCGGCGTCAGCGGCCCGGTACTCGTCGACCGCTTCCTCGAGGGTGCGCTCGAGATCGACGTCGACGCGCTCTGCGACGGCGTCTCGGTGTACATCGGCGCGGTGATGGAGCACGTCGAGGAGGCGGGTGTCCACTCCGGCGACTCGTCCTGCGTCCTGCCGGCGCCGTCGCTCGGCGAGGAGGCCTACGCCGAGGTCTGCCGGGTCGTCCGCCGCCTCGGGCCGGCGCTCGGCGTCGTCGGCCTGCTGAACGTCCAGCTCGCGCTCGTCGACGGCGAGATCTCCGTGCTCGAGGTGAACCCGCGCGCGTCGCGCACCGTGCCCTTCGCGAGCAAGGCGACCGGCGTCAACCTCGTCGACGCGGCCGTCGGCGCTCGCCGCCGGCGCGCGCCTGCACGAGCTCGACGCTGCCGGAGGAGCGGCGGCCGGAGCTCGTCAGCGTCAAGGCCGCCGTGCTGCCGTTCTCGCGCTTCCCCGGCTCCGACCCGGCGCTCGGGCCGGAGATGCGCTCCACGGGCGAGGTGATGGCGAGCGCCGCCGATCTGCCGACCGCGTTCGCGAAGGCGGAGCGCGCGGCGGGCCGGCCGCTCCCGACTGCCGGGACCGCGTTCCTCTCCGTGCGCGCACGCCGACAAGGACGGGATCGTGCCGGTCGCCGAGGCGCTCGCAGCGCTCGGCTTCCGGCTGCTCGCGACCGGCGGCACCGCGTCGGTCCTGACGGCGGCCGGACTCGAGGTCGGCACGCTCGAGAAGGGCGACGCCGTCGTCGACGCGATCCGCGCCGGCCGCTGCGACCTCGTCGTGAACACGCCGCAGGGCTCCGGTGCCCGGCGCGACGGCGCGCTGATCCGGCAGGCCGCGCTCTCCGGCCGCGTGCCCTGCATCACGACGCTCGCCGGCGCCCGGTTCGCCGTCGACGCGATCGCCAACGCGAGCGAGGAGATCGCGCGCTCCCTGCAGGAGCGGATCGAGCATGAGACGCGGGCTGCTTAGCGTCACCGGCGCCGAGCAGATCGGCCCGTACACGCTGCTCCGGGTCGAGAGCGGGGACCTCGAGAGCGGCGTTCCCGGCCAGTTCTTCATGCTCGAGGCGCCCGGCCGGGTGCTGCCGCGGCCGATGAGCCTCTGCCTGGCCGCTGCCGGCGAGCTCGCGTTCCTGATCGATCCGATCGGGCCGGGCACGCGTGCGCTCTGCGCGCTCGAGCCCGGCGACGAGCTGCACGTGCTCGGCCCGCTCGGGAACGGCTTCGACCTCGACGTCGAGCGGCCGCTGCTCGTCGGCGGCGGCATCGGCGTCGCGCCGCTGCCGTTCCTCTCCGCGGCGCTCGACTCGCCACCGGCGATCCTCGGCTTCCGCAGCGACTGGCACGCCGAGGCGGCGGCGCTCGTCCCGAACGCGGAGGTCTGCATCGAGCCGACGTACGTGACCGAGCTGCTCCCCGACGATCAGGTCGACGTGCTCGCCTGCGGCCCCGAGCCGATGCTCGCGGCGCTCCGCGAGCGCGTCCCGGACGCGCAGCTCGCCTGGGAGGCGCCGATGGCGTGCGGCTACGGCGCCTGCTACGGCTGCGCCGTCGAGATCGACGGCGAGCTGAAGCGGCTCTGCGTCGAAGGGCCGGTGCTCTGTGCTGCTTAACGCCTCCGGCTGTCTCGACGCGCTGACCGCGCCCGAGGTCGCGCGCTCGCTCGACGCCTTCGTGACGAAGACGATCACGCCCGAGCCGCGCGAGGGCAACCCGCCGGTCCGGATCGCAGAGACCGAGTCCGGCATGCTGAACTCGATCGGGCTCGCGAACCCGGGCCGCGAGCGCTTCCTCGCCGAGACGCTGCCGCGGCTGCGGGAGCTCGGCGTTCCGCTCTGGATCTCGGTCGGCGGCTTCTCGGCGAGCGAGTACGCCGAGACCTGCGCTGCGCTCGAGGACGTCGAGGCGATCGAGCTGAACCTCTCCTGCCCGAACGTCGACGAGGCGCCCGAGGGCGCGGCCGAGATCGTCGCCGCGTGCCGCGCCGCAACGAGCCTGCCTCTGTACGCCAAGCTCTCGCCGGCGGCGTGGGACATCGCCGAGGTCGCGCGTGCGGTCGAGGCCGCCGGAGCCGACGGGCTCTCGCTCGTGAACACGCTGCGCGGCCTCGCGCTCGACGAGCGGACACTTCGTCCGAAGCTCGGCCGCGGCACCGGCGGCTACTCCGGTCCCGCCCTGAAGCCGGTCGCCCTGGCGGCGGTCTACGCCTGCTCGGCGGCCGTCGACCTGCCGCTCGTCGGCATGGGCGGAGTGACCACCGGGCTCGACGCGCTCGAGCTGATCGCGGCCGGCGCGAGTGCGGTCGCGCTCGGCACGATTCTCTTCTCCGACCCCGATGCGCCGGTCCGGATCCGGTCCGAGCTTGCCGCCGAAGCGGCCGCCCGCGACCTCGCGCATCCCCTCGAAGCGCGCCGTGCTGCTCATGAATCCCTGCAAATGGGCGTTTCCTGTTCTGACAACAGGCAGGCCGAAAAACGCCTGTAAACAGCCCAAAAGCGACTGCTTGACCCTTCTCCGAAGGCTGCTAGTATCCCGCGCTCATGGTGTCGTCGAAGACGCAGGCCCAGGCCCCACTGCGGTCGCTCGATCAACGGATGGAGGCCCTCAAGCGGGCCAACGACATCCGTGTTCGGCGGGCCCGGCTGAAGAAAGACCTCAAGGACGGACGGGTTCAGATCGAGGGAATCCTCCTCGATCCGCCCGAGTACGTCTCGACCGCGAAGGTCTTCGACATGCTCATGGCGGTGCCCAAGTTCGGTCGCGTCAAGGCCGCCCGGCTGCTGAACCAGTGCCGGATCAGCCAGTCGAAGACGGTGGGCGGGCTCTCCGAGCGCCAGCGCGCCGAGCTGATTGGCCTCTTCAACCGATAAGCCGCTGCCCGTCTTCGTCGTCACCGGCCCGAGCGGGGCCGGCAAGGGGACGCTGATCAAGCGGCTGCGTCGAGCGTCAGCCGGAGCTCGAGGTCGCCGTCTCCGCGACGACGCGGCCGCAGCGCCCGGGCGAGCAGAGCGGCCGCGAGTACTGGTTCCTGAGCGAGGAGGAGTTCGTCGCCAGGATCGAGGAAGGCGCCTTCCTCGAGCACGTGACGTTCGTCGGCGGCCGCTACGGGACGCTCGCGTCCGAGCTCGACCGGATCGCCGCGGACGGCCGGGTCTGCATCCTCGAGCTCGAGACCGACGGCGCGCTGAAGGTCCAGGAAGAGGTCGAGCACAGCGTCACGCTCTTCATCGCGGCCGACGTCCCCGAGCTGGAGCGCCGGCTGCGCGCCCGCGACACCGAGAGCTCGGGCGAGATCGGCGATCGGATCGCGCTCGCGCAGGCACCAGCTCGAGCAGGCCTACCGCTTCCGCTACATGGTCCGCAACGACGACGTCGAGCGGGCGACCGAGGCGCTCGCGGCCCTGATCGAGCGGGAGCTCGCAGCTTGCAGCTACCATGGCCCGTCCATGATCCATCCTCGTATCGATGAACTGCTGAACGTTGAAGCCGGTGGAGTCGACTCGCGCTACGCGCTGGTCATCGTCGCCGCGAAGCGCGCCCGGCAGATCAACAACTATCACCACCAGCTCGGTGAGGGCATGGGCTTCGAGGAAGCGCCGCCGCCGCTCGTCGAGTCGCGCTCGAAGAACTACTTGACGATGTCCCTGGAAGAAATCGCCCAGGGCAAGATCAAGTACGACTACGGCAAGCGCTAGACCTCCTTCCGAACCTCCGGTCGGGTAGTCCGCCACCGCGGCGGTCCTTCGCGGGCACAATGAGGGCGATGGCGCGCATCCTGCTCGGGATCACCGGCGGCATCGCGGCCTACAAGGCCTGCGAGCTCGTGCGCCTTCTCGTCAAGGCGGGTCACGACGTGCTGCCGCTGCCGACGCCCGCCGCCGAGCGCTTCGTCCGCGCCGAGACGTTCTTCGCGCTCGCCCGCAAGTCCCCGAGCACCGATCCGTACCCGCACCTCGAGCGCGCCGACCTGCTCGTGATCGCCCCGCTCACCGCGAACACGCTCGCGAAGCTCGCGCACGGGCTCGCCGACGACGTCCTCACCGAGGCGGCGCTCGCGCACCGCGGGCCG
The DNA here is from genome assembly GCA_963847255.1 of uncultured Gaiellaceae bacterium. GTDB lineage: Bacteria > Actinomycetota > Thermoleophilia > Gaiellales > Gaiellaceae > Gaiellasilicea. The sequence goes on along the minus strand of CAWJYW010000021.1, from coordinate 84,526 downwards.
GTCCTCGTCGCGCCGGCGATGAACACCCGCATGTGGGAGCACGAGGCGACCCAGGCGAATGCGGCGACGCTGCGTGCGCGCGGCGTCGAGCTCATCGGCCCGGAGGCAGGCGAGCTCGCGGAGGGCGAGGTCGGCGCCGGCCGGATGAGCGAGCCCGAGGCGATCGCCCGCCGGATCGAGGAGCTGCTCGACGCGACCGCAGGCTCGCTCGCCGGCACGCACGTCCTCGTCAGCGCCGGCGGCACGCGCGAGCCGGTCGACGCGGTGCGCTTCCTCGGCAACCGCTCCTCGGGCCGGATGGGCGTCGCGGTCGCCGCCGAGGCTCGCCGGCGCGGCGCGCAGGTGACGCTGCTCGCGGCGAACCTGGCCGTGCCCGCGCCCGCCGGCGTCGAGGTCGTGCAGGCGCCGACCGCCGCCGATCTCGAGCGCGAGGCCCGGAACCGGTCCGGCGCCGCCGACGTAGTCGTGATGGCGGCGGCGGTCGCCGACTACCGCCCGGCCAAACCGATCGAGGGGAAGCGTGGAAAGACCGACGACGTCTGGAAGCTGGAGCTCGAGCCGACCACGGACGTGCTCGCCCAGCTCGGCGAGCAGGAGCGAAACGGGCAGGTGCTGGTCGGCTTCGGCGCCGAGTCGGGCGAGGCCGGGCTCGAGCGAAAGCGCAGGATGCTCACCGACAAGAACATCGATCTCGTCGTCTACAACGACGTGGCCACTCCCGGCATCGGCTTCGACGCGCCCGACAACGAGGTCACGCTCGTGACGAAGGGCGGCGAGCGGCAGCTGGCGAAGGCGTCGAAGGACGAGATCGCGGCCGGGATCGTCGACGAGGTCGAACGCCTGCTGGAGGAGCGGCGTGGAGGCGCGTAGAGACCCGGCGGCCGTCGCGAGCTCGGCGGCGACCGTCGAGAAGCTCGTCGCGAACCTCGCGCTCGTCGTGCACGCGCCGGCCGACACGCTTCAGCTCTGCGTCCTCGGCCTGCTGGCCGAGGGCCACGTGATCATCGAGGACTTCCCGGGCGTGGGGAAGACGATGCTCGCGAAGTCGCTCGCGCGCTCGCTCGACGTCGACTTCTCGCGGATCCAGTTCACGCCCGACCTGCTTCCGTCGGACGTCACCGGCGTCAACGTCTTCAACCAGCGCACGAACGAGTTCGAGTTCCGGCCCGGGCCCGGTCTTCGCCAACGTCCTCCTCGTCGACGAGATCAACCGCGCCTCCCCGAAGACGCAGGCTGCGCTGCTCGAGGCGATGCAGGAGAACCAGGTCACGATCGACGGCGAGTCCTATCCGCTCGAGCGCCCGTTCATCGTGCTCGCGACCCAGAACCCGATCGAGTACGAGGGCACCTATCCGCTGCCCGAGGCCCAGCTCGACCGCTTCTCGATGCGGCTCTCGCTCGGCTACCCGCCGCTCGCCGACGAGGCTCGCATGCTGAACGAGCAGACGACGGAGCCGCCGCTCGAGACGCTGGCACCGGTCGCCGGGATCGTCGAGATCCTGGCCGCGATCGACGAGGCTCGCTCGCTCTTCGTCGAGGAGAGCCTGAACCGCTACGTCGTCGCGCTGCTCCGTCACACGCGCTCGAGCTCCCGGCTCGCGCTCGGAGCGAGCCCGCGTGCCGGGATCGCGCTCCTGCGCGTCGCGAAGGCCCGGGCACTCGCCGACGGCCGTGACTACGTGCTCCCCGACGACGTCAAGGCGATCGCGCGGCCCGTGCTCGCGCACCGGCTGATCCTCGCGCCGGAAGCGCGCTCGGCCGGCCTCACGGCGGAGGAGATCGTCGGCGAAGCCGTGGAGCAGACCCCGGTCCCGGTCTAGCGCATGACCCGGCGCGGGGTGCTGACGCTTCTCCTCGGCGTCGCGATCTACGTCGTCGCCTGGCTCTTCGGCGCGAAGGCGCTCTACCCGGTCGCGACGGGGCTCGTGCTGGCGCCGATCGCGGCGCGCACGTGGGTCCGGCTCGCGGCCCGGCCGATCGCACTGCGGCGGCGGATCGGCGGCGGCCTTCTCGGCCGGCGCGCGAGCGGCGGCCACCTCTTCGAGGGCGAGGACGTCTGGGTAACGCTCGAGGCGCAGCCGGAGGCGCGCGTGCCGCTGCCCTCGATCTCGGTCACCGAGCGGATCGCGAAGCTCGGCGAGCGGCGACACGCCGCTCCAGCGCGCCCGCGGGCCACTACCGAGGCACCTACGTGCTCGAGAAGGTGTCGCGCGGACGCTACGTCGTCGAGGAGACGAAAGCGACGATCGACGACCCCTTCGGGCTGGCGCACTCCGAGGTCGATCTCGTCGCGGGCGGCTCGCTGCTCGTCTATCCGCGGCTCGTCGCGCTCGATCGGCTCTTCTCCGAGAGCGGGGCGCACGCGCAGGACGGCCGCAGGCTGCTGCTGCGGCGTCCGTCGGGGTTCGACCTCCACTCGGTGCGCGAGTACGAGCAGGGCGAGTCGCTGCGGAAGGTGCACTGGCGGACGACCGCGCGGCGCGGTCAGCTGATGGTGAAGGAGCTCGAAGACGCGCCGCGCGACGAGATCGCCGTCGTCCTCGACGCGCGAAGCGAGCGCGGTCGCGGGGAAGAGCTTCGACGAGCAGGTGCGGGCCGCAGGCTCGATCCTCCGCTCGCACGCCTCCCACGGCAGGCGGGCGGTGCTGGCGGTCAACTCCGCGTCGCGGCCGAGCGTCAGGGTCTCGTCGCTCGACGGCGACTGGCTCGCGGCGCTCGGCCTGCTGGCGGCTGCCGAGGCGGACGGGACGCGTCCGGTCGTCGAGCTCCTCGCGCGCGACGGCGGCCCCGCGTCGCGGGCCGTGGAGACCGTGGTCGTGACCGCGAACGTCTCCGGCGCGCTCGCGACGAGGCTCGTGCAGCGCTCGCTCGCCGGGCAGGGCGTCAGCGTCGTCTGGATCGACGCCCCGAGCTTCGTGGGCCGTCCGACGCGCATCGAGCCAGAGCTGCTCCGCCTCCAGGCCGCCGGTGTCGCCGTCGCGGTCGTCCGGCACGGAGACTCGCTCGCGGCGGTGCTCGGTGCGGCGCCCGCTCCGAGGAGCGCGCATGGCTTAGGACCGCGGCGGTCTACTCCTTCCCGGCGGCTCCTCATCGCCATCTCCTGGCTGCGGCTGGAAGACCCGCAGGCGGCGGGGCTCGACTGGCTCGTGGGTGCTCGCGCTCGCGCTCGCACCGGCGCTGGCGCCGACGCTTGCGCTCCGGCTCGCCCTCAGCGTCCCGGCGGCGCTCACCGCCCTCTGGGTCGCGTTCGACACGCCCGCGCCCGACGACAAGCGCGGCTTCTTCGTGCCGGTCGCCGAGCGGTTCGCCGACGGCATGAACGGCTTCTTCAACGTCGCCGTGCCGTTCTCCGGGCTCGAGCGGCTGAAGATGCACGGAGTCGTCGTCCTCGCGATCTTCGGCTTCTGCCTCGTGCTCGCCCACGCAGTGGCAGCACGACGGCCGCTCGTCGCGGTGCTGGCCGTGGTGGCCGGCGCCGGCTGGCCGGCGACCCTGTATCCGTCGCGGAGCGTCGTCTTCGGAGCGGTGATCCTCGCCGGCGCCCTCTGGGCACTCGCCGGGTCTGCGTTCGACGCAGCCCGTCACGGCGCTTCGTCGCGGGGGCGGCGCTCGTTCTCGTGGCGGCGGCGGCGTCGACCTCGGCGGCGGTCGCGAAGGACGGCGTCCTCGCGTGGGAGCGCTGGAACCCGAGCGGCTCGTTCGGCGCGCCGATCTCGGTCAGCTACGTCTGGGACGCGCAGTACGGCGGCATCCAGTTCTCGAAGAAGAAGAGGACCGTCCTCCGGATCACCGGCCCGAAGCGCGGGCTCTACTGGCGGGCGACGACGCTCGACCAGTTCGACTCCGACCGCTGGCTCGACAACCCGATTCCGCTCTCGACCGGCCTCGCGAACGGGACGGCTGCCGAACGACCCGCTCCTGCCGACGCGCTCGCTCGAACCCGAGCACCTGGGTGAAGCAGGAGGTCGAGATCGGCGCGCTCCGCGACCAGCACATCATCGGCGCTGCGCAGCCGGTCGCGCTCGAGGCGCCTCAGCTGGGCGGCGTCTTCCACCTCTCGGGCGGGCTCGTGCGCGTCTCCGGCGGCCTCCAGCGCGGGCAGAGGTACACCGTCTACAGCTACGCGCCGCGCCCCGAGCCGGCCGAGCTGGCGCGGTGTCGACGCGGAGTACCCGCCCGGGCTCGAACGGTTCTTCGACATCGGCCGCACGCGGGTCGAGCCGTTCGGTACGGCCGGTCGCGACGCGCGGGTGGAGGCGCTCTTCGACGACGAGCGCTACGTCGCGCTCTGGCCGTACGAGGAGCTCTGGAACGAGGCGAAGCGGTTGCGCGCGGGCGCGAGGACGCCGTACGGAGCCGTCGTCGCGATCGAGACGTGGTTGCGCAGCACCGGCGGCTTCACCTACGACGAGTCGCCGCCCGCCCCCGGCGGCCTGCCGCCGCTCGCGCACTTCGTCACCGAGGGCAAGAGCGGCTACTGCCAGCACTTCGCCGGCGCGATGGCGCTGATGCTCAGGTTCCTCGGCATCCCGGCGCGCGTCGCGGGCGGCTTCACGAGCGGCAAGCGCGATGGGGACAGCTGGGTCGTGACCGATCACAACGCCCACGCCTGGGTCGAGGCGTGGTTCCCCGGCTACGGCTGGCTCGCGTTCGACCCGACCCCGGGCCGGGGGTCGCTCGACCGCGAACTACAGCGCCTCGTCGACAGGGTTCAACGCAGGCGACGCGGCCGATGCGTTCGACCGGGCCGGACGGCGCTCGAGCGGCAGGCGGCGCGAGCGAGCTCGAGCGCTTCCTGCAGAAGGAGCGGCTGGAAGAGCGGCAGCGCGCGGGCGGAGCGGCCGCGGACGACGGCCGGCCGGCGGCGCTGTGGCTGCTGCTGCTGGCGGGCTTTGTCGGTCGCAGGCGCGATCGGAGCCGCGAAGGTCATCCGCCGCCGGCTTCGGTATCTGACGCGCGATCCGAGACGGCTCGCCGGTGCGGCTCGGCGCGAGCTCGCCGACTTCCTTGTCGACCAGGGGGTCGAGGTTCGGCCGAGCGCGACACCCGACTGAGCTGCACCAGCTCGTGCGAGAGGAGCTCGGTGCAGACGGTCGCGGTTCGCCGCTGCGCTCGCCGAGGCGCGCTTCGGGCCGCCCGAGTCGAGCTCCGCGGCTGCGGCGCGAGGCGCACAAGGAGCTGCGGGCTCTGCTGCGAGTGATCCGGCACGGTCTCGGCCGCACCGCACGGCTCCGCGGTCTCGTCGCGCTCCGCTCGCTGCGCGCGTGACCCCGCACGCCGTGGTGATCGCCGCCGGCCTCGGAACACGGCTGCGGCCGCTGACCGAGCGCTACGCCAAGCCGGTGCTGCCGATCGACGGCAAGCCCGTGATCGCGCTGCTGCTGCGCGAGCTCGCCGAGGCCGGCTTTGACGCGGCGACGATCGTCACGGGCCACCTGGCCGAGCAGGTCGAGCGCCTTGTCGGCGACGGCAGCGGCTTCGGGCTCGCGGTTCGCTACGCGAGACAGGCCTCACCCGATGGCTCCGCCGACGCCGTGCTCGCGGCGGCACCGGTGGCGCCGTACCTCGTTCTCGGTGCCGACAAGCTCTTCACGCGCGGCGACGTCGGCCGTTTCGCCGCGGCATTCGCCGACTCCGGCGCCGCGGGCGCGATCGCCGTCGAGGAACGGCCCGGCACCGTCCAGATCCGCGACGGGCTCGTCGAGCGCGTGCTCGGAGAGGGCCGCGTCGCAGCGCCGCTCTGGGCGGTCGGGCCCGGCGCTGGCCGGGCACGTGGAGACGCGTCCCGGCAAGCCTCCCTTCGAGCTCGCGCTAGCGTTTCAACATGCGATCGACGCGGGAGAGCGTGTAGCGGGGATCCAGATCGGCCCGACGCGCGATCTGACGGCGCCGGTCGACGTCCTCGAGGAGAACTTCCCCTACCTGAGGAACCTGTGACCGAAGCGTACGACCATTTCCAGCAGGGTCGGGCCCACCTGAAGGACGGCATGGCCGCGCAGGCGACCGTCGCGCTCGAGAAGGCGAAGAAGCTCGAGCCGGACAAGGCGTCGATCCGCGAGGCGCTCGGGATCGCGTACTTCAGGATCCAGCGCTGGAAGGAGGCGGAGGCGGAGTTCCGGGCGATCCTCGAGCTCTCGCCGACCGACGACTACGCCCACTACGCGCTCGGCCGCGCGCTGGAGAAGCAGGGACGCGACGCCGAGGCGAACGGGCACTACAAGCTTGCGAGCTCGCTCTCGCCGAACAGCGAGCACTACGCCGAGCGGATCATGGAGCTCGACCGCACCGACGAGCCCGGCGAGCGCCGGGCCGACTAGGTCATGCGTTCGCCGGTGACGCGGCGAACCTCGGCGAGGGACGTGACGCCGGTGAGCGTGAGGCGAATTCCGTCCTGGCGCATCGTCGTCATGCCGCCCTTGATCGCGGCGGCGAAGATCTCGTCCGTCGAGCTCTCGATCAGCCCGCGGATCTCGCCGCGGATCGGCATCACCTCGAAGAGCCCGACGCGTCCCGTGTAACCCGTGAACGAGCAGGCCTCGCAGCCGGCCGCGCGGTAGAGCCATGTGGCGCTCTGCGTCGACGACCGGCTGGCCCAGGTCTGCGAGCTCGGCGTCGTCGGGCTGGTAGACTCGCGGCAGTGCTGGCAGAGCTTGCGCGCGAGGCGCTGCGCGACGATGCAGTTGAGCGAGGTCGCGATCAGCCCCGGGTCGACGCCCATGTCCTTCAGCCGCGCGATCGCGCTCGCGGCGTTCTGAGCGTGCAGGGAGCTGAGCACCATGTGCCCGGTCATCGCGGCCTGGAAGGCGATGTCGGCCGTCTCGTCGTCGCGGATCTCGCCGACGAGGATCACGTCGGGGTCGGAACGGAGAATCGAGCGGAGGCCGGATGCAAACGTCAGGCCCGCCCGCGGGTTGACCTCGATCTGGTCGGCGTTCGTCACCTGATACTCGACCGGGTCCTCGATCGTCGTGATCACGCGCTCGTCGTCGTCGAGTTGCGTCAGCGCGGCGTGGAGCGTGCTGGACTTGCCGCTGCCGGTCGGCCCGACGACGATCACGGCGCCGAAGGGCTGGGCGACGGCGCGGGTCAGGGCCTCGGCGGCGGCCTCGCTCATCCCGAGGTCCTCGAGCGAGATCGCGGCGGCGCCGGAGTTCATGATCCGCAGCGTCACCTTCTCGCCGTGCGTCGTCGGCAGCACCGCGACGCGCAGGTCGACCGAACGCGCGCCGGCGCGAAGCGACAGCCGTCCATCCTGTGGCGCGCGCTTCTCGGCGATGTCCAGCTCGGCCATCACCTTCAGGCGGCTGGTCACCGCCGGCTGCAGGTTCTTCGTGATCGTTGCGAGCTCGCGCATGACGCCGTCGACGCGGGCGCGGACGAGCAGGCGGTTGCGCTGGGGCGTGAAGTGGACGTCGGAAGCGCCGAGATCGATCGCGCGGCTGAGGACTGCGTTCACCTGCTTGATCGCGGGCGCGTTCGCCGCGGCCTCGCGCAGGTCGATGACGGTTCCTTCCGGCTCTTCCTCGACGACCGCCTCGTCGTCGAAGTCGAGCTCGCCGGCGTAGATCCGGGTGATCGCCCTGTCGATCGCTTCGGCGGAGGCGACGCCGACGCGCACCGGCGCTCCGAGCGCAATTCTCAGGTCGTCGGCGGCGACGACGTTGGTCGGGTCGTTGACCGCGACGAGAACCGCCCCGTCCTCGAGAAAACGAACCGGGATCGCGCAGTAGCGGCGTGCCAGCGTTTCGCCCAGCAGACCGGCCGCGCCGATGTCGATCGTCTCGCGGACGAGGTCGATGAACGGGAGCTCGTGCTGCTCGGCGAGCACCCGGGACACCTGTGTGGGAGTCACAAAGCCGAGGTCGACGAGAATCTCGCCGAGCCGCTTGCCGGAGGTCTCCTTGTCCTTGAGGGCCGCCTCGAGCTGCTCGACGGTGAGTGCGCCGTCGCGGAGCAGAAGCGCTCCTAGAGCCGGCCAGGGATGTGCAGCAGCTTCCATTTCCTGCCGGTAATCGGCCGCGCGCACCGCGAGATGAGATGTAATCGGCGACAGGATGAAGGCGGTTTTGCAGCGGGTTTTGCGGGCTTCGGTGCGCGTCGGCGGCCGGACCGAGGGCGAGATCGGCAACGGGCTCCTCGTGCTCCTCGGAATCGCCCAGGAGGACGGCGAGGACGACGCGGCGCGCCTGGCCGGCAAAGTGGCCCGGCTGCGCGTCTTCGAGAACGACGAGGGCCGCCTGGACCGCTCGCTGCTCGACACCGGCGGGGCGGCGCTCGTCGTCAGCCAGTTCACGCTGATCGCGGACACGCGCAAGGGAAACCGACCGAGCTTCGCGGCTGCGGCCGCACCGCAGGAGGCGAAGACGCTGGTCGAGAGCTTCTGCGCCGCGCTGCGCGAGCTCGGCGTCCCGGTCGAGACCGGGGTCTTCGGCGCACGCATGGAGGTCGAGCTCGTGAACGACGGCCCGGTGACGATCACGCTGGGTTGACGGCCTGGGCCGATGGGCCGAAACGGCCGGTCGCTGCTACACTTCCGAGACCATTTTCACCTGCTGGACGAAATGGGCGCGCAGCGCCCATTTTTGTTGAAGGAGCCACGTTTTTGAGTGCCACGCACGAAAAGGAGAGGACGCTGACGAAGCAGATCGGACGGGAGCTCGCGACTGCCCTGCCGGGCGTCGAGGTGCTCGCCGTCGAGCTCTCAGCTCCAGACCGCTTCACCGTCTTCGTCGACCACGCCGAAGGTGTCGACCATGCGCTCTGCGCGCGCGTCACCGACGCGCTGCGCGACTACCTGGGCGAGTACGCCGTCGAGGTCTCCTCGCCGGGGATCGAGCGCCCGCTGCGCAGGCCCGAGCACTTCCGCAACGCCGTCGGCCGCACGGTCACGCTTCGCACGCCGGAGCGCAAGCGCCTCAAGGGCGAGATCGTGAGCGCCGGCGAGAGTTCCGTCGTCGTCCAGTCGGGCAACAACAACGTCGAGATCCCGTACGACGCGATCGTCCGCGGGAACCTGGTCTACACCGATTCTGACAAGGGAGCGTAGGAAGATGTCCCAGGAGATCATCGAGCACATTCGCGGCCTCGAGCGTGAGAAGGGCATCGAGGAGAACACCGTCGTCGGTGCGCTCGAGGACGCCCTCCTCGCCGCCTACAAGAAGACTCCGGGCGCGTCCCGGCACGCCGCGGTCGAGCTCGACGACGAGGGCGAGTTTCGCGTCTTCTCGATCGAGATCCCCGGCGACCTCGAGACACGGCTGCTCGACGAGGCCATGGAGGCGAAGATCGAGGAGCTCGAGCGGCTCGAAGAGGAGACCGGCGAGAAGCAGCACACGCTGATCAACCAGGACGAGCTCGAGCTCGACTGGGATCAGGTGCCCGAGGAGCTGATCGTCCGCGCGGACGTGACCCCGAACGACTTCGGCCGGATCGCCGCGATGACCGCCAAGCAGGTGATCCAGCAGCGAATCCGCGAAGCGGAGCGCGCGATGATGTACGAGGAGTACATCGACCGCCAGGGCGAGGTCGTCACCGGCATCGTCCAGCAGGCGGGCGACCGCAACAACGTGCTCGTCGACCTCGGCAAGGTCGAGGCGCTGCTGCCGCGCTCCGAGCAGGTCGACGGCGAGCGCTACGAGCAGGGCTCCCGCATCAAGGCCGTCATCACCGAGGTGCGCTCGGGGACGAAGGGCCCGCAGGTGATCCTCTCGCGCCGCGATCCGGAGCTGATCAAGACGCTCTTCGAGCTCGAGGTGCCCGAGATCGCCGACGGTCTCGTCGTGATCCGCGGCGTTGCACGTGAGCCCGGCTACCGCGCGAAGATCGCCGTCGAGTCGCACGCCCAGGGCGTCGACCCCGTCGGCGCGTGCGTCGGCCCGCGTGGCTCCCGCGTCCGCATGGTCGTGTCCGAGCTCCGCGGCGAGAAGATCGACATCATCCCGTGGAACACCGAGCCGGCCCGGTTCGTCGCGAAGGCGCTCTCGCCGGCACGCGTGCGCGAGGTCTACATCGACGACGAGACCAAGGAGGCCACGGTCGTCGTCCCGAACGACCAGCTGGCGCTGGCGATCGGCAAGGACGGTCTGAACGCCCGGCTCGCCGCCCGCCTGACCGGGTGGAAGGTCGACATCCAGTCCGACGAGGAGTTCGCCCAGGCCGAGGCCGAGGCGGCGTTCGCCGGTGACGGCGAGAGCGGTGAAGGGGACTACTCCGGCCGCTGTGCCGCGATCCTCTCCAACGGCAAGCGCTGTCCGAACGCGGCGCTTCCCGGCACCCGCTACTGCGGTGTCCCGGCCCACCAGGAGATGGTCGGCAAGGAGCCCGAGGAGACCGTTGCCGCCGCCGAGGTCGAGGAGCTCGCGACGCCCGCCGAGGCCGAGTCGCTCGAGCCGATCGCCGAGGTTGCCGAGGTCGCCGAGGCCGAGGTCGAGGTGGCCGAGGCGTCGACGACGTCGAGATCGAAGAGGTCGACGAGGTCGAGGAGCAGCCCGAAGCGATCGAGGAGCCGGTTGCAGTCGAGGCCGCTCCGGTCGAGACAGGGGAGGACGAGACCGCTGCGTGACCGCGCCAGAACGCACGTGCGCGGGCTGCGGGCGCAAGGCGCCGCAGTCGGAGCTTCAGCGCTTCGCGGCACGCGCGGGAACCCTGGTCGAGGGCCGGACGGAGCCCGGCCGGGGCGTCTACACGTGCCGGCGGCTCTCCTGCTTCGAGCGGGCGGCGGATCGCCGCGCCTTCAGCCGTATCCTGAAGCGGACCGTCGTCGTCGATCCGGCGCTCTCGCGCCTCTACACTGACCGCTGATGGCCGACGAACCGAACAAGCCAAACCGTCCAATTCGGCCTCGCCAGGGAGCGCCCGGGCGTAAGCGCCGGGTTGTGATCGAGGGCGGGACCAACCGCCCGAACCCGCGCCACAACCGCGGCCGCACCGACGCGATGCCGAAGCGCGAGAAGCAGGAGGTCGCGCCGCCGACCGGTCCCGCGACCGTTCCGTCGGGCGTGTCCGTCCGCGACCTCTCGCAGGCGCTCGGCGTTCCGGCCGCCCAGCTGATCAAGATCATGATGGGCCTCGGCCAGATGGTGCAGATCACCCAGTCGCTCTCCGACGAAGAGGTGGAGCTGATCGGGACCGAGCTCGACCGCGAGATCACGATCAAGCACGCCGCCGACGAGGAGGAGCTGCCGGAGGTCTTCGAGGACGCCGAGGAGGATCTCGCACCGCGTCCGCCGGTCGTGACGATCATGGGCCACGTCGACCACGGCAAGACGACGCTGCTCGATGCGATTCGCCAGTCCGCGGTCGTCGAGACCGAGGCCGGCGGGATCACGCAGCACATCGGCGCCTACCAGGCCGAGATCGACGGCCGGAAGATCACGTTCCTCGACACGCCGGGCCACGAAGCGTTCACCGCGATGCGCGCCCGCGGCGCGAAGGTGACGGACATCGCCGTCCTCGTCGTCGCCGCCGACGACAGCGTGATGCCCCAGACCAAGGAGTCGATCTCCCACGCCCGCGCCGCCGGCGTCCCGATCGTCGTCGCCGTGAACAAGATGGACATGCCGGACGCCAATCCGGACCGCGTCAAGGCCGACCTCGCCGCCGAGGGCCTTCAGCCGGAGGACTGGGGCGGCACCGTCCAGTTCTCGAACGTCTCGGCCAAGCAGAAGACGAACCTCGACGACCTGCTCGAGAAGGTGCTGCTCGTCGCCGACGCCGAGCTCGAGCTGACCGCCAATCCGAACACCGAGGCTTCCGGCCCGATCATCGAGTCTCGCCTCGACGTCGGCCGCGGCCCGGTCGCGACGATGCTCGTGCACCGCGGCACACTTCGGGTCGGCGACGCGATCGTGGCCGGCGACGCGCACGGCAAGGTGCGCGCGCTCCACGACTACCGCGGCGAGAAGGTCACGGAAGCGCGGCCCGGTACGCCGGTGGAGATCCTCGGCTTCGACGTGCCGCCGCCGGCCGGCGAGCTCGCGCGCGTCGTCGAGAACGAGCGTGAGGCGCGCCAGCTCGCACAGCGCCGCGGCCAGCGCCTCCGCACCGAGCAGCTCGCGCAGCGCTCGAAGGCGGGTGGCGTCTCGCTCGAGTCGCTGTTCTCGCAGCTGCAGGAAGGCGCCGTCCAGGATCTGAACCTGATCCTCAAGGGCGACGTCGGCGGCTCCGTCGAGGCGGCGATCTCCGAGCTCGCGAAGATCGAGCATCCCGAGGTGCGCGTGAACGTGATCCACCAGGGCGTCGGCCCGATCACCGAGGGCGACATCATGCTCGCCGCCACCTCGAACGCTCTCGTCGTCGGCTTCAACGTGCGTCCGAACGCCGAGGCACGGCAGCTCGCGGAGCGCGAGTCCGTCGACATCCGCACCTACCGCGTCATCTACCAGCTCACCGAGGACATCGAGCAGGCGCTCGTCGGCATGCTCTCCGCCGTCCAGACCGAGGAGATCATCGGCGAGGCCGAGGTGCGCGCCCTCTTCAAGGTCTCGCGGCTCGGCACGATCGCCGGCTGCATGGTCACCTCGGGCGTCGTGCGGCGGAGCTCGCAGGTGCGCGTCGTCCGCGACGGAACCGTGATCTACGACACCACCATCTCGCAGCTCAAGCGCTTCAAGGAGGACGCACGAGAGGTCGCCGAGGGCTTCGAGTGCGGCATCCTGCTCAACGACTTCAACGACGTCAAGGAAGGCGACGTTCTCGAGGCCTACGAGACGCGCCAGGTCGAGCGGACCTCGCTCGACGAGCCCGCCGGCGCGCCGGCCGCTTCCTAGTCCGAGGCTTTGCTGCCGGCGAGCAGGTCCGGCCGAGCCGACGATGCAGTTGCGTCCGCCGGCCTTCGCGGCGTAGAGAGCCCGGTCGGCGACACGGACGAGCGCCGTCCCGTCGGGAGCGTCGAACGGGAACAGGCGACGCCGAAGCTCGCCGTGATCCTGCGGTCGATGCCCGGCACGGCGAGGAGCGCGATGTCTGCCCGCAGCTTCTCGGCCAGCGTCAGTGCGCCGTCGAGCGGCGTGTCGGGGAGCAAGATCAGGAACTCCTCGCCGCCGAAGCGGCCGACGACATCGCTTTCGCGGACCGCGCCCCGGAGCGTGGCGCTTGCGGCCGCGAGCGCCTCGTCGCCCTTCTCGTGCCCGTAGACGTCGTTGATCTCCTTGAAGTGGTCGAGGTCGCAGAGGATCGCGGTGAGCGGCAGCTCGGAGCGGTCGGACTGCGCGACCATCCGGACGAGGTTGTCCCGGAGCGCGCGGGCGTTCGGAAGGCCGGTGAGCACGTCCGTCGCAGCCCGGACCTCGGCGATTGCGAGATTGCGGAGGTTCGCCAGCACCGGCGCCGCCTGCCCGACGGACTCGTGGATCCGGCTGCGCTCACTGCGGCTCGAGCGGACGCTCGTGCGTGACGAGCACCGAGCCGATCACCTCGCCGCCCACCAGCGAGGGGACGCACGTCGTCCGCTTCTCGTCCCCGCAGAGTGCGCACGCGAGCAGCGGCTCGTCGTCTTCGGCCTGCTCGTGCATGCGACCGAGCCGGATGGCAAGGCACGACTTGGGCGAGGAGTCGATCAAGCTTGCGAGCCGATCGCGCCGTCCGGATCGATGGGTGTCGCCGCCTCGAGCCGGTTCTGGCTGTTGTTCCGGTTCAGCACGACGATCTCGGCGTCGACGAGCGATCGCTCGAGATGGCGCTTCACGAGCGCGTGCGCCTCGGCCTCGTTCTCGGTCACCTGCAGCGTCTCGGCGAACTCGCGCTGCGAAGCGTGGTAGGTCGACTCGATCTGCTGGCGTTTCTCCTCGTTACGGCGGAGACGGCGCATCAGCAGCCCACCTGCGCATGCGAACGCGGCGCTCAGCAGCACGATCAGCAGCAACGGCGCGCTCGAGCGACCAGGCGGTACGCCGCGACGCTCTCTTCCTCCACCGATTCGACCAGCTCGCTATTCGCGCGCTGGAAGCGGGCGGCGAGGTCGTTGCGGATCAACGTCGACTCCGCCGTGAGGGGACGGCCGCCGCGAACGCGGATGATCACGTCGTTGGCGACTCCGGCCCAGCGCTCGGCGAGGCGGTCCTGCTCGTCGATCGGCTCGAGCTCCTCCACCTCATCGCCGTTCGCCCCGTCGCGGGCGCGGTCCAGTGCGTCCCCGAGCGAGGCGGTTCGCGTCCTCGTACGACTCGAGAAAGCTCTCGCGTCCCGACTCGGCGTATCCGCGCAGCGCGCTCTCGCGCGCGAGGAAGGCCGACAGCATGTCGTCCGCGGACGCGCGCTCCTGGGCGAGCCGTTGGCGACGCCTGCCGCTCGCCGGACGTGGTCGTCCAGACGACAGCCGGAAACCGAGGCCACGAAGGCCAGCAAGACCGCGCCAAATCGCAAGATGTTTGTCATCTCGACGCCGTGATCGGCAGCAGCCGAGCCGGATTGAGGGTTCAATGCCGCGATGGCGAGCGGCTGGATCGGGATCCTCTCGGCCGAGCTCCACTTTCCGGAGGCGCACTCCCTGAAGGAGAAGCGCATGCACGTGCGCTCGGCCAAGGAGCAGCTGCGGAACCGCTTCGCCGCCTCGGTCGCCGAGGTCGACCACCACGACGTCTGGCAGCGCGCGCGGCTCACCGTCGCTGTCGTCACGCGCGACGCAGGGGAGGCAGAGCGCCTGCTCGCGGACGCCGAGCGGTACCTCGCCTCGCGCGAGTGGGAGCTCGGTCAGATCGAGCGTGACCTCGTCACGCTCGACGACTAGCTAGCTACGGTAGACGTATGCCCGAGCGGATGCGCAGAGTCAACGAGTCGCTCCGCCAGGTCCTCTCCGAGGCCTTGCTCGAGCTGAAGGACCCGCGGATCGGGTTCGTGACCGTCACCGGCGTCAAGACCTCGCAGGACCTGCGGCAGGCGACGGTCTACGTGAGCGTGCTCGGCAGCGAGAAGAAGCGGAGCTCGAGCATGACCGGGCTCGTGGCCGCGCACGGAGTCCTCCAGGCCCGGCTTTCACGCGAGCTTCGGATGAAGCGGACCCCGCTGCTCACGTTCGAATACGATCACGCGGTCGAGCACGGCGTGCGGATGTCCAAACTCATCGATGAGCTCGCCCCCGAACCAGACGACAACGGCAGCTGACCTCGGGGCGGTCGTCGACGCGATCCGCGGCCGCGAGCGGTTTCTGGTCACGACGCACGAGAATCCGGACGGCGACGCGCTCGGCTCGCTGCTCGCGACCCACCTCGCGTTGAGGATGCTTGGCAAGGACAGCGTCATGTTCCTCGCCGGCCCGGCGCCGCTCCCCGGTGAGTACCGCTTCCTGGCGCTCGGCGACCTGCAGCGCGAGTTGCCCGCCGACGCCGCGGAGCGGACGCTCGTCGCCGTCGACTGCGCGAACGAGAGCCGGATCGGCGCCGATCCGGCCGTGCTCCATCTGGCGCCGTTCACGCTCAACATCGACCACCACCACGACAACTCGCGCTTCGGCAACGTGAACCTCGTCGATGCGGAGGCATCCTCCACGGGAGAGCTGCTGCGCGACGTCTTCGGCGAGCTCGGCATCGAGCTGACGCCGGAGCTCGCCGAGCCGCTCTACACCGCACTCGTCACCGACACGGGCCGCTTTCAGTACGCGAACACGACGCCCAAGGCGCTACGGCTGGCCGCGGAGCTCGTCGAGGCCGGGGCGGACGTGCACAAGGTCTTTCAGGACGTGTATGAGAACGTCCAGTTCGCGAAGCTGAAGCTTCTCGCGCGGGCGCTCGAGCGCGCCCAGGTGTACGAGGGTGGGGGGCTCGTCGTCTCGTACCTGCTCCGTGACGACTTCGCGGAGGTCGGTGCCGTGGAACCGTACTCGGAGGGGATCATCGACTTCCTGCGCGCGGTCGAGGGCGCCGACATGGCTGCCATGATCCGCGAGCCGCCTCGTGGCGGCACGCCTGCTCGACGCGTTTCGTTGCGAGCGTCGCACGACGAGATCGACGTCTCCGCGATCGCGCGCGCCTCGGGCGGCGGCGGCCACCGCCAGGCAGCCGGCTTCTCGAGCGACGCCTCGATCGAGGAGATCACGAACTTCCTGCGGCGGGAGTTCGTCGCCGCCGTGGCCGCTCCCGCCGCCGGCTGATGCCCCCGAAGGGCCTCGAGCCGAGCGGGATCATCCTGGTCGACAAGCCGGCCGGGCCTTCGTCCTTTGCCATCGTTGCCCGTGTCCGCTCGCGCACGGGCACGAAGATGGGCCATGCGGGAACTCTTGACCCTTTCGCGACTGGATTGTTGCTTTTGCTCTCCGGCCGCTCGACAAAATTGGCGGGATCGTTCGTCGGTCTCGACAAGCGCTATCTCACGGACGTCGACCTCACGTCGCGTACGACCACGGGCGATCCGGAGGGGGAGGTCGTCGAATCGCTCGAGGCACCGTCGGCGGACGAGCTCGAGCAGCGGCTCGCGGGCCTCCGCGGCGAGATCGAGCTGCCGATCCCGGCCGCGTCCGCGGTCAAGATCGGCGGTGAGCGCGCCTACAAGCTGCACCGCCGCGGCGTTCAGGTGGAGATGCCGCTGCGGCGCTCGCGCGTCGACGCGCTCGACGTCATCACGTATACGGACGGCGTCGTCCGCCTGGACCTTCGCGTCAGCTCGGGGACCTATGTCCGGGCGATCGCCGAGGCGCTGGGAGGCCACTGCGCGACGCTTCGCCGGCTCGAGATCGGCCCGTTCCGCGTCGAGGACGCCGACGAGGAGCGCGTGATCCCGCCCGAGCAGGCACTGGCGCTGCTGCCATGACGGTGCAACCACGGGAGGCGTGGCTGTGGCGATCGGGACGTTCGACGGGGTCCACCTCGGCCACCGCCGGGTGATCGAAGAGGCGCGGCGACCGGTCTGCCGGTTCGGGTGCTGACCTTCAATCCGCATCCGCGCGTGGTGCTCGGGAACCTCGTCGAGCTGATCTCGAGCCTCGAGCGGCGGCTCGAGCTGCTCGCCGAGCTCGGCGTCGCCGAGACGACGGTGCTCGACTTCACGCTCGACGTCTCTCAGCAGGAGCCGGAGGAGTTCGCGGCCGTCCACCTTGCGGGGGCCGCGGTCGTCGTCGCGGGCGAGGACTTCCGCTTCGGACGCAGGCGGCGGGGTGATCTCGAGCTGCTCGAACGTCTCGGCCTCGCCGTCCGGCCCGTGCCGCTGCTGGAGGGTGTCTCGTCGACCGAGATCCGGCGTCACCTGCACGCGGGCGAGGTGGGGGAGGCCGCACGCCTGCTCGGGCGGCCGCCGGAGCTGGACGGGATCGTCGTCAGCGGTGACCAGCGGGGCGGCACGCTGGGGTATCCGACGGCCAACCTCGCCGTCGATCCGGGCCTGCTCGTGCCCCGGTACGGGATCTACGCCGGCGCCGCACTCGACCATCGTGCTGCGGTCTCGATCGGGACGAACCCGCACTACGGGGGCGAGGAGCGGCGGATCGAGCCGCACCTGCTCGACTTCGAGGGCGACCTCTACGGACGCCGGCTCGTGGTCGAGTTGTGGGAGCGCCTCCGCGACGAGCAGGTGTTCGGGAGCGAGCAGGAGCTGATCGACCAGATCGCGCGCGACGTCGACGCGACGAGGAAGGCGGTCCGGCCCGCGTAGGTAGGTTGATCGCCGTGAGCGAGAACGGCGCACTGATCCATGCCCGCGGGCTCTTGAAGCGGTTCGGCGACCTCGTCGCGGTCGACGGGATCGATCTCGACGTCCGGCGCGGCGAGGCGTTCGGCTTCCTCGGGCCCAACGGCGCGGGCAAGAGCTCGACGATGCGGATGATCGGCTGCGTCTCGCCGGTGAGCGGCGGGACGCTGCGCATCCTCGGTCTCGACCCCGATGCGGACGGCCCCGGCATCCGGGCCCGGCTCGGAGTCGTCCCGCAGCAAGACACGCTCGACACGGAGCTGACGGTGCGGGAGAACGTGCTGATCTACGGGCGCTACTTCGGGCTCTCGCGCCGCGAGCTGAAGCCCAAGATCGACGAGCTGCTCGACTTCGTCCAGCTCACCGAACGGGCCGGCGACAAGGTCGAGCCGCTCTCGGGCGGGATGAAGCGGCGCCTGACGATCGCCCGCTCGCTCGTCAACGATCCCGAGCTGCTGCTCCTGGACGAGCCGACGACGGGGCTCGACCCACAGGCGCGGCACGTGGTCTGGGACCGCCTGTTCCGTCTGAAGCAGCGCGGCGTGACGCTCGTGCTGACCACGCACTACATGGACGAGGCGGAGCAGCTCTGCGACCGGCTCGTCGTGATGGATCACGGCCGGATCGTGGCGGAAGGCTCGCCGCGCCAGCTGATCGAGAAGTACTCCACCCGGGAGGTCGTGGAGGTGCGCTTCGAAGCCGAGCGGGCCGAGAGCGGCGCCCTGAACGGTGTCGGCAACCGCGTCGAGGAGCTGCCGGACCGCGTCCTCGTCTACACCGACGACGGCGACGCCACTGCAGCGGCGATCGCCGAGCGCGGGCTCCCGCCGCACTCGACGCTCATTCGCCGCAGCACGCTCGAGGACGTCTTCCTCCACCTCACCGGCCGGACGCTGGTGGACTAGACCGACGTGGACGGCATCCTCCAGCCGCTCCGCGCGTACGAGCACTGGCTCGCGCAGTACAAGCGCGTCTGGCGGGGCACGATCGGGACGAGCCTCGTCAACCCGCTGCTCTACCTGGCGGCTCTGGGCGTCGGGCTCGGCACGATCGTCGACAAGTCGCCGAACGCGCCCGCCGGCGTTCCCTACCTGGACTACATCGCGCCCGGCCTGCTCGCCGCGGCGGCGATGCAGACGGCCGCGACGGAATCGAGCTGGCCGGTGATGGGCGCGATCAAGTGGACGCGGACGTACTACGCGATGACCGCGACACCGCTGACCGAGCGCGACGTCCTGATCGGCCACCAGCTGTTCGTCGTCACCCGCGTGCTCATCGCGAGCGCGGCGTACCTGATCGTCGTCGCCGCCTTCGGCGCGGTCGACTCGTGGCTCGGACTGCTCGCGATCCCAGTCGCGGTCCTGATCGGCACCGCGTTCTCGATGCCGATGGCCGCGTACGCGGCGACGACCGAGTCCGATTCGAGCTTCCCGCCGATCTTCCGCTTCGTGATCGTGCCGATGTTCCTCTTCTCCGGGACGTTCTTCCCGGTCTCCCAGATGCCGCTCGTGCTCGAGTTGCTGGCCTACGTGACGCCGATCTGGCACGGGGTGGAGCTGTGCCGCGGGCTGATGCTCGGCACGATCGAGTTGCTGCCGGCGCTCGGCCACACGGCCTACCTGCTCGCGTGGACGATCGGCGGCCTCATGCTGGCGCGCCGCGCATACCGAAAGAGGCTCTTCAAGTGACGACCCTCGTCGCACGGGCGCTCAACCGTCCCGGGGGACGCGGGGTGCTGCTCTTCGAGCGCAACCTGATGAGCTACCGGCGGATGTGGCCGATCATCGTCTCGGGCTTCTTCGAGCCGCTCTTCTACCTGCTCTCGCTCGGATTCGGGCTCGGGCGGCTACGTCGGCGACGTCGTCATCGACGGGGCTCAGATCGACTACGCGACCTTCGTCGCGCCCGGCCTGCTGGCAGCGTCCGCGATGAACGGCGCCTTCTACGACGCGACCAACGTCTTCTGGAAGCTCAAGTACCAGAAGCTCTACGACGCGATCCTCTCGACGCCGCTCGGGCCGAAGGACGTCGCCACGGGTGAGGCCGGCTGGGCGCTCTTCCGCGGCCTGCTCTACGCGATCGGCTTCTTCACCGTGATCGTCGCGCTCGGCCTCGTCGAGTCGTGGTGGGCGCTGCTCGCGCTACCGGCGACCGTCTTCGTCGGCTTCGCGTTCGCCGGGATGGGCGTCGCGGCCGTCACCTTCATGCGCAGCTGGCAGGACTTCGACATCCTGAACCTCGCGATCCTGCCGATGTTCCTCTTCTCGGCCACGTTCTTCCCGCTCTCGACCTACCCGGACTGGCTCGAGGTCGCGATCCAGGCGACGCCGCTGTACCACGGGGTCGAGCTCCTGCGCTCGCTGACCACGGGAACAGTCGGCGTTGCACAGCTGGGCAACGTCGCCTACCTGACGGTGCTCGGCCTCGATCGGCACCTGGATTGCGAGCCGGCGCGTCGAAAAACTCCTGCTGACCTAACGAACCGATTCAGCGTCACGGACGAATCTGTGCCAATGGCGCAAGATCGGCCTTCCGCTCGCATCTACCCGGATGTGGGGTCCGACTCTCTCCAGTCCGTCCGCTGCCTGGGCTGCGGCGCCGTCTACGGCAAGCCGAGCGGCGGCGGGACGCTGACGCGGAACCCGGGCTGCCCCGGCTGCGGCTACGTCGGCTGGCTGTCGCTCACCGACGCGGCAGGAAGCGTCGCGGCGTGGCCACTCCGTCGCGGATCTCCAGCAGCGCCGGCGCGCGACAGCAGGCTGACGCCGCCGAAGTAGTGGTGCTGCGCCCGCCAGCGGCGCACCTGGAGCCCCGAGCGCTCGAGCTCGGCCAGCGCCTGCTCGTCCACGCCGGGCTCGGCGTTGAGCGACCTCGCCTGCGCGGTGGAACCGTGGCCGGGCGACCGCGTCGACGGGGTCGAGCCCTTCGTCGAGGATCCCGGCGGTGACGCCGACGAGCGCGGTCCGGAGCCGTGTTCCGCCGGCCGAGCCGATGGCCAGGACGATCCCGTCGCTGCCGACCGCCAGGCTCGGCGCCATCATGCTCTCCATCCGCTCACCCGGAGCGAGCGGCGCCCGGAGGAGATCGACCTCGCCGAGCATGCTGTTCAGGTGCAGGTCGAACCCCGGCGACGAAGTCGCCGGTGCCGAGTCCGAGGCTCGAGGTGAGGACGCACACGCTTCCGTCGGAGTCCGCCGTGACGAGGTTCGTCGTGTGCCCGTCGACGGCTGGGCCCTCGAGAGCGGCGAGCAGCGCCGGCACGCGCTCCTTCTCCTCGAGGCCGCGGAGCGGCGGCAGTCTGGCGAGGGATTCCGGCACGCCGGAGAGCCCAGTTCGCGTCAGAAAGCGCGTCCCCGCATACGGAAGCTCGGCAGGCGTGAGCCAGCGCGCTTCGTAGCGCTCCAGGTCGTCACGAGCCACACCGATCCCTTCGATGCCGAGCAGGGCCTCGGCGAGTGAACCTCGATACATGCTGCCCGCGCCCTCGCCGGCGATCAGCTCCAGTGCAGTCGCGAGGCCCGGCTGGGAGAGCACGTCGCCGGTGGCGAGTGGATGCCCCGCGGGCGCGTAAATCCGCTTTCCGTCTGCGCTCATGGTGAAGACGGACGCCAGCATCGCCAGGCAGGAGGCCTGGGCGGGAGGCATCCGCACGCCGCTGTGTGCGAGCCGGAGAGCCGGTTCGACCACCCGCGGCCACGGCAGGCGGCCGTAACGCCGCCAGAGCGCGTCGAGGCCGCCAGGAAGCCCCGGCACCCCGCAGGTGCCCGGCCCGACCGCGTAGTGGACGAGCTCCTCGCCGAACGGCACCTGCAGCGCCACGGGCGGCGCACCCTCCCCGGAAGGCACGTCGACGAAGCAATCGAGGAGCCACGCCTCGTTTCCGTCCCAGTGGATCGCGTGGCCGCCGCCGAGGAGACCGGTCATCACCGTCTCGGCCACACAGGAGGCGAGGGAGGCGGCAACCGCGGCGTCGGCCGCCGAGCCGCCGTCCTCGAGGATCTCGATTCCGGCCTCCACCGTGGCGGGGTGGCCCGCTGCGACACCGCTTGGGAGCATGGGTTGCTACCCTAGTCGCGACCGAGATCTCGGCCGAGCGTGCCTTCCTTCACGCCGCGCGGGGACTCCGGAGAACCCATCGAGAAGGAGGCCCATGGCCCTCACCAAGGAAGTCAAGCAGGAGCTGATCGGGAAGCACGGCCGCAACGAAACGGACACGGGCTCCCCCGAGGTGCAGATCGCGATGCTCACGAGGCGAATCAACGACCTCACCGAGCACCTGCGAACCCACCAGAAGGACCACTACTCCCGGCGCGGCCTGCTGAAGCTCGTCGGCCGGCGTCGTCGGTTCCTGACCTACATGCAGAAGCACGACCTCGAGGGCTACCGCGCCCTCATCAAGGAGCTAGGCCTTAGGCGCTAGCAATCGAGGAGAGTGGAAGCTTGAGCGAGCCCCAACCCTGCGTTGAGGCTGACCCAAACTTCCACTCTCCACCAAGCAGAGTGGAGGCAATTGGAATGAGTACCGTAATGGGGCAGGTCGCCTCAGTTTCCGTCGAGATCGGCGGAAAAGAGATCACGTTCGAAACAGGCAAGCTCGCCAAGCAGGCTGACGGCGCCGTCGTCATGCGCTCGGGCGACACGATGGTGCTCGCGACGGCCGTGGGCCGGCCGGAGGCCCGCGAAGGAGCGGACTTCTTCCCGCTCACGATCGACGTCGAGGAGCGCGCGTACGCCGCCGGGAAGATCCCGGGCGGCTTCTTCAAGCGCGAAGGGCGCGCCACCGAGCGCGCGACCCTGACCGCCCGGATGATCGACCGCCCGATCAGGCCGCTGTGGCCGAAGGGCTTCCGCAACGAGGTTCAGGTGATCTGCACCGTCCTCTCCGCGGATCTCGTCACACCGCACGACATCCTCTGTATCAACGGGGCGTCCGCCGCGCTGATGCTCTCGCCGCTCCCGTTCTTCGGGCCGGTCGGCGCCGTCCGCGTCGGTCGCATCGACGGCGAGTTCGTCCTCAACCCGACCCACGAGGAGAACTTCGAGGAGTCGGCGCTCGACCTGATCGTCGTCGGCACGAAGGACGGCCTGACGATGGTCGAGGCCGGAGCGGAAGAGGTGCCCGAGGACGTCCTCCTCGAGGCGCTCGAGATCGCCCATCAGGAGATCCGCAAGCTCTGTGAGGCGCAGGAAGATCTGCGCCGCCAGGCCGGCAAGGTGAAGTGGCTCGACCCCGAGCTGACGGCCGAGATCGAGAGCTCGCACGGGCACGCGATCTGGGAGAGCATCCAGGCGAAGGGCCTGCGCGAGGGCGCAGCCGTGATCGAGGAGATCGAGGACCAGCTCGCCCCGGAGCTGTCGATGGACTCGACCGAAGAGGACATCAACCGGCGCGTGCAGGTTCGGTCCAGCCTCGCCGCCCTGCTCGAGAAGCAGCGGCTGCTGGCGGTCGAAGGCCCCGTGCGGGAGCAGTTCGAGGACGGCCTGCGTGCCCTCACCGAGGCGGAACAGGACTCGAAGGAGCTCAAGTCGGCGAAGCGCCATCTGCTCTTCGACCGGATCATCGACACCGTCCAGCTGCCGTTCCCGGTGGGGCCGGCGACGGTGGACGGAGACGCGCCGGTCGTCAAGGACTCGGTCTCGAAGAGCTACGTCAAGAAGGCGGCCGAGGCGATCTACAAGGACCTCGTCCGCAAGAAGATCGCGATCGACAAGCGGCGCCCGGACGGCCGCGCCGCGGACGAGATCCGGCCGATCGAGTGCGAGGTGACGGCCAGCCCGCGCGCGCACGGCTCGGGTCTCTTCCAGCGTGGCCAGACGCAGGTGCTGTCACTGGTGACGCTCGGGACGGCGAAGGAAGGTCAGCGGATCGACGACCTCTCGCTCGAGACCGATCGCCGCTTCATGCACCACTACAACTTCCCGCCCTACTCGGTCGGGGAGACCGGCTTCATGCGAGGCCCGAAGCGGCGCGACATCGGTCACGGTGCGCTGGCGCAGAGGGCGCTCGAGGCGGTCATCCCGGGCGCCGAGGACTTCCCGTACACGATCCGGATCGTCTCCGAGACGCTGGAGTCGAACGGCTCGTCGTCGATGGGCTCGGTGTGCGGCTCGACGCTCGCGCTGATGGATGCCGGCGTGCCGATCAAGGCGCCCGTCTCCGGCATCGCGATGGGCCTCGTCAAGGAGGGCGACGACTACGTCATCCTCACCGACATCCAGGGCGCGGAGGACCACCTGGGCGACATGGACTTCAAGGTCGCCGGCACGCAGGGACGGCATCACCGCGCTGCAGATGGACATCAAGATCACCGGCGTCACGCAGGAGATCATGCGCGGTGCGCTCGAGCAGGCGAAGCAGGCGCGCGAGTTCATCCTCGACCGGATGCTGGAGGCGTTGCCCGAGGCCCGCACGGAGCTCGCTCCGCACGCGCCGCGGATCTCGTCGATCCAGATCAACCCGGACTTCATCGGGATGGTGATCGGCAAGGGCGGCGAGACGATTCGCTCGCTCGAGTCGGAGTACGACGTCCAGATCGACATCGAAGAGGACGGCACGATCCTCGTCTACGCGACCGAGGGCACCAAGGCCGACGCTGCGATCTCCGCGATCGCGGCGCTGACCAAGGAGCCCGAGGTGGGCGACACGTTCACCGGCAAGGTCGTGAAGACGACCCAGTTCGGGGCGTTCGTCGAGCTGAAGAAGGGCACCGACGGGCTGTTGCACGTCTCGAACGTCGGCCCGGGCCGCGTGGCGCACATCGAGGACGTCATGTCCCGCGGCGACGTGGTCGACGTGCTCGTGCAGGAAGTGGACAAGGCGCGCGGCCGGATCGGCCTCAAGCTCGTCCACAAGCACGAGGACGGGCGGCTGGTCGAGCCGGAGGAGCTGATCGAGCGGGCGAAGAGCGCCCCGCCGCGGCCGCCGGAGGAAGAGCGTCCGCGCCGCGACGGCGATCGCGGCCGCGGTGGCCGCGACCGCGGCCCGCGCCGCGACTAGCCGCGCGACTAGGGAGTGACCCGAGGGGCGGCGAAAGCCGCCCCTCGCTTTAGGGATCTGAGCGATCGGATTCCGCTTCCGCGGAATCCGATCTGCGTCGACTGCTGAGCGCGGCGGATGCCGCCCCTCGTCGTCGATTACGCGCCGCTGCCCCGACGTCCCAGCTGTGGATGATGCCGCCGTCCTCGAAGGTCTGGTCACCTTGTTGAAGCGCATCGTGAACTGCACGAGCGGCGGCAGCATCGCCGTCGCGGGTTGAGCACGTCCGGCACCCAGTTGTTGAGCGACGTGACACGGCCTTGCTCACCGAGGAAGGTGAAGAACTGCTCGGTGGTGCCGTCTCCGTCCGGGTTCGGCCGGTAGAACTTGAACAGGCCGAGCGCCGACGTCGTTGTTGGTGAAGGCCCTGAACAGCAGCGGGCTCGACCTGTCGATCCGCTGGACGAACTTGACCTCTCCCATCATTCGCTGTCCTGAAGGCCCGCCGATGGACGTGGTTTGGGACTCGGCGGCCCAGGACCACGAGAGCACTTCGATCGAGTTCTCGCGGTCGAGCGAGCTGTGGGAGTTGTCCCCGTGGACGTCGTTGCCGTTCAGCTTGAGAAAGAGAGCGTATCGAATCTGCCATGTCGTTTCCTCCTAGAGCTCAAGCTCGACGGCGAGGTCCGCGCGGGAAGCCCCGCCGGCGCCGAGCGAGCGCGTGATGGTGATGCGTGCCCGCAGCGCGGGAGTACGCGCCGGTGCCGCCGGCGATTGTTGCGCCCGCAGCGCCGAGGCGGCCGATCGCGACGATCGTCCCCTGCTCGAGCTCGAGCGTGTGTGCCTGCCGACCGTCGGGCCGAGCGGCGAGCTGAAGTACGTGCCGGTCGCGCTTGCCGGCGCGATCTGCCACCTGGCCGGAGAGGGCGGCGGTGGCCGAAGGTGTCGCGACCATCGACCCGAAGGCCGGCAGCATCTGCATCCGAGAGAAGCCGCTCGACGTGCAGGTCGAGGCGACGCTTGTCGGTTCCCGCCAGTGCGAGGACCGACCCGCTCGCACCTGCGGCGGCCACCGCAGCGAGGGCCGCGCCCTTACCGAGCGCGGCGCGGCGCGTGAGGCCGCTCACCGTCCCTGCCCTTCGATCGAGACCCACGGCGGCGCCGATGACGCGCACGAGTGCGCGGTCGATGACCACCTTGCCGCCCGGTCCCTTGAGCGTGATCCCGACATTGGTGACCGAGAGCGAGTAGAGGCCGTTCGAGCTCGTGAAGCTGCCGTCGAAGCTGCTGCCGCGAGCCGGCGGGGCCTTGCGGGCCGGCCGGTCCCTGAGGCTCCGGCGGGTCCTGCCGGGCCCTGGCGCCCCGGTGGCTCCGGTGGCGCCGGTCGCTCCGGCCGCTCCGTCGTTGCCGTTCGCGCCTGCCGGGCCGGGGCCGCCGCTGTCACCCTTCGGGCCTTCTGCGCCGGGCGAGCCTGGCGGCCCGTCCTGGCCGGGAAGACCGCGTTCGCCCTGAAGGCCCTGAGGCCCTTGAGGGCCTTGCGGCCCGGTCGCACCCGCTGTCCCGGGGGCACCATTCGCTCCCGCCGGACCCGTGGGGCCTGCAGGACCGGTCGGTCCGGCGTTGCCCGCCGGGCCTTGCACGTTCCAGCTGAGCGGGATCTCATAGGTCGCGCGGCACTTGTTGAGGTTGTCCACGATCCTGATCGTCCCGACCTGCTTGAGCTGGCAGGCATTGATGACGGTGGTCGTCGTCGTGCTCAGCGACTGCGCGGCATAGGCAACTCCGGCGCCTACGGCGAACACTGCGAGCACGGCGAAGCAGACCAGCGGTCGACGGCGAATCTGCACAGAAACTCCTTCCGCTTTGTAGCCCTGTCCCGCGCCCGAGTGTAGTTCTGCTGCGAGCGGTTTCATACAGGGGTTTCCCTAGGGTTTCCGGCGATTTCGATCTGCGAGGTGGAGCAGCGCGGCGCGAGCCGCCCCCTCGTCTCTGACCGCCAGTACGATCCAGCGGTGCAGCCCTACGACCTCTCGACGCTCCCCACCGGGGAGCGACTCATCTCCGAGCACGTTCCGAGTGTCCGCTCGGTCTCGCTCGGCTTCTGGATCGGCACCGGCTCGCGTGACGAGACGGACGCGCGCGCGGGGGTCTCCCACTTCATCGAGCACCTGCTCTTCAAGGGCACCGGCACGCACACCGCGCAGGAGATCGCGGAGATCTTCGACGGGCTCGGCGGCGAGCTGAACGCCGCCACCTCGAGGGAGACGACCCTCGTCTACGCCCGCGTCCCCGACGACCGGCTCGAGCCGGCGCTGGACGTGATCGTCGGCATGGTCTACGACCCGGCGTTCGTCGAGGTCGACTCCGAGCGCGAGGTCGTGCTCGAAGAGATCGCGATGGTCGACGACAACCCGCAGGATCTCGTCCACGACGTCGTCGCGGAGGCGGTCTTCGGCGGTCACCCACTCGGCCGGCCCGTGATCGGGCGCGCCTCGGTGATCGCGTCGGTCTCCCGGAAGGCCCTCGCGACCTACCACCACGGTGTGTACGCGCACGACAACATCGTCGTCGCGGCGGCCGGGAACGTGAAGCACGAGCGGGTGCGCGACCTGCTCGCAGCCCGGATCCCCAAGACGCAGACGCCCGCACGCCGCACGCGCAAGCCGTTCACGCGCGTCCCGCAGCCGGGCTACCGGTTCCAGCGCAAGACGACCGAGCAGTACCACGTGTGTCTCGGGGCGCCCGGGATCTCCCGCCTCGACGAGCGCCGCTTCGCCGCGTCGCTGCTCGACTCGATCCTCGGCGGCTCGGCCTCCTCGCGCCTCTTCCAGGAGATCAGAGAGAAGCGCGGGATGGCGTACTCCGTCTACAGCTTCGCCTCCCAGTACTCCGACGCCGGGCAGATCGGCCTCTACGTCGGCACGCGCGAGGAGAACCTCGTCGAGTGCATGGAGATCGTCGCCCGCGAGCTCACGGACGTCGCCGAAGGGAACGTGCGGAGCGGCGAGCTCGAGCGCGCGAAGGAGAACCTGAAGGGACGGATGCTGCTGTCGATGGAGTCGACCTCGAACCGGATGAGCCGGCTCGGGAAGTCGCTGATCACGGGCTCCGAGCTCCTCTCGCTCGAGGAGCTCGTCGAGCGCGTCGATGCGGTGACGGGCGAGGAGATTGCGGAGATCGCCGGCGACCTGCTCCGGCTCGACCGGCTCTCGGCCGCTGGGATCGGGCCGAGCGAGGCGCGGTTCAAGGCCGCGGTGCAGCGCGTCAACCCGGCGCTCGTCGGGCGCCGCGCCGCATGAAAGTCCTCCTGCTGGGCCGGAACGGCAAGGTCGGCTCCGTGCTCGGTCCGGCGCTCGAAGAGGCGGGGCACGAGCTTGTCGACTCGAGTCGGGACGCGGACGCCGCCGTCGACTTCACACGCCCCGAGGCGGTCGAGGAGAACGTGCGCAGTTGCCTCCAGGACGGCGTCCCGGTCGTCCTGGGGACGACCGGCTTCGACCAGGAACGGGTCGACGCGCTTGCCCGCGAGCACGCGCTGCCGGTCTTCTACGCGCCGAACTTCGCGCTCGGCGCGGTCCTGATGATGCGCTTCGCCGAGGAGGCCGGGAAGGTCCTGCCGGACGCCGAGATCATCGAGCTCCACCACGAGACGAAGGTGGACGCGCCATCGGGCACCGCGAAGGCGACCGCCGAGCGGTTGCCGGGTGAGACGCCGATCCATTCGGTGCGCCTGCCGGGCCTCGTCGCGCACCAGGAGGTGATCTTCGGCGGGCCGGGTCAGACGCTGACGATCCGCCACGACACGACCTCCCGCGAGGCGTTCGTCCCCGGCGTCCTCCTCGCGCTCGAGCAGCTGCGTGGCCTGCCGCCGGGCTTGACCGTCGGTCTCGACGAGCTGCTCTGAACGCGCGGCCCAGCTCACGCTCGACCGTCGCCTGCTGACCGCCGCAGTGGTCGCTGGCGACTCCGCCCGAGTCGCACGCGTGGGCCGCGCCGCGTGACTCTGCTCCGCCGAGGCACTTTTGTCAAGATCGGACCGTGATCGAGTTCGTGGTCGGCGACCTGACCGAGCAGCGGGTGGACGCGATCGTCAACGCCGCAAACACGTCGTTGCTCGGCGGCGGCGGCGTGGACGGGGCGATCCATCGCGCCGGCGGCCCGGAGATCCTGGCCGAGTGCCGCCTCCTCGGCGGTTGCGACACGGGCGACGCGAAGGCGACGACAGGCGGACGGCTGCCTGCCCGCTGGGTGATCCATGCCGTCGGCCCGGTGTGGCGGGGCGGCGACGCGGGCGAGGCCGAGCTGCTCGCGTCCGCGCACAGGCGGTCGCTCGAGGTCGCGCGCGACCTGGGAGCGCGCACCGTCGCGTTTCCGGCGATCTCGTGCGGGATCTACGGCTATCCGCCGGAGCTCGCGGCGCCGGTGGCGATCGAAGCGGTTCGCCCATTCGAGGCCGAGCTCGACGTGATCCGGTTCGTCTTCCTACAGGACGAGCTGCGCGCCGTGTTCGAGCGCGCCGCCGCGCTCTAGCGGACGGGGTACGGGTCGAGCTCCGAGAGCGAGCTCGTCCACGAGGCCGAGCTCCAGGACGCCGAGCGTCCACGAGGCCGACGACCAGGACGCCGACGTCCACGACGCGGACGACCAGGAGGCGGAGCTCCACGACGCCGATGACCAGGAGGCGGAGCTCCAGGACGCCGAGGTCCAGGAGGCGCTCGACCACGAGGCGGCGTTCCAGGCCTGCTCGTTGCGCACTGCCGCCGTCCAGCCCGCGGCGTCGAAGCTGCCGTTGGCGACGAAGCGGAGAAGCGAGAGCGTTCGGGTTCGGCGGGCTCTGGATGCTCGCTGCCGCGAAAGCGTCGAGCTCGCCGACACCGAGCGCGAGACCGGCGTTCGTCCTTGCTGCGGAGACCATCAGCGCGCCCTTGACCTGATCCGGTGTCCAGGCCGGGTGGAGCGCGAGCAGCTGTGCGGCTGCGCCGGCCACGAGCGGGGCGGCGAAGGAGGTGCCCGAGAGCCGCATGTAGCCCGGCTTGACGATGCTTGCCGGGACGCTCGAGCTGCGAGCGCTGCGCCGGCCGAGACAGGTGCGACGAGGTAGCGGCCGGGAGCTCCGAGCTCGGGCTTCGCGAAGCCGTCGAGCGTGTAGCCGTGCGCCGACCAGGGGGCCGCGACGTCGTCGGAGGTCGCCGTGGTGCTGCCGATGTCCGCTGCGCCGACGGTGATCACGAACGGGTCGTTCGCGGGGGCGTAGCGGACGCCGCTCGCGGCTCCGTTCGAGGCGTAGTTGCCGGCGGCGGCCACGACGACGACGCCGGAGAGCCAGAGCCGCTCGACCGCCTTCGCGAGCGGGTCGTAGACGAACGAGCTCGGGACCGAGGAGTGGAGGGAGAAGTTGGCGACGCCGGATGTTCTTGGCGGCCTTGTTGGCGAGGATCCAGTCGACGGCGGCGATCACGTCGCTCGTCATCGACATGCCCTTGTCGTCGGCGACGTCGATCGAGACGATCGGCGCGGTCGGGGCGGCGCCCGCGTAGACCTGCGCCGAGCCCGCGGCGAGCGCGGCGACGAACGTGCCGTGGCCGCTGCCGTCGCCCGGCGAGTTGCCGGGCAGCGAGGTGAGCGTCACCTGGGAGACGACGCGGCCGCCGAAGTCGGCGCGGGTGGCGTCGACGCCCGGTGTCGACGACGGCGATCGCCGGCGGCTTCGGCACCGGCCTTCTCGACGTCGGACCAGAGCTTTGCGAGCCCGGAGGCGAGCGGCCAGCGCTGCGGGTTGCTGTAGCCCGCCGAGGCCATCGGCGCGTCCTCGGTGATCGAGAGCAATCCGGGCTGCAGCGAGAGGCGCATGATGTCGGCCGCCGTGAGCTGGACGGCGACGGCCGGGACGGCGCCGAGCTTCTTCAGCTTCAGCGGCTTGCTCGAGCTCTTGGTGACGGCGTCGCCGACGGAGAGCGACGAGCTGCCGGGCTCGCCGAGCACGATCACGGGGAGCGGAGCGAACGGGTTCTTCGCGCATCCGACGCAGCGGGCGGGGAATCTTCGGGGCCGCGTTGGCCGGCCCTGCCGCGAGGAGAGCGAGTGCCGCAAGAGCAATGGTGAGACGAGAGCCGAGCCGCATCGAAACCCCTTTAGTTGTCCGCCGTAAGTGGGCGGGCCGCATGACCAACCACGGTCACCTTCGGGGCTCGTATGGGTTTCTGCGCTCCCCCGTTCGAGGGTCGTCCGCCGAGATCCCCCGTCTGCGCAAAACCGTCCCGAAACGGGTGACGGCGCCCGGTATGATCCGGGCGTGCTCGGCGAGGTCCTGACCGCGATCGTGACGCCGTTCAAGCGTGACGGCGCCGTCGACCTGGAGAGCTTCCGTGCGCTGGCGCGGCATCTCGTCGACAACGGCTCCGACGGTCTCGTGGTCACCGGCACGACCGGGGAGGGACCGGTCCTGTCCGACGAGGAGCGGCTCGAGCTCTACGCCGCCGCGCTCGACGAGGTGGGCGACCGGGCGACCGTCGTCGCCGGCACCGGCACCTACGACACCCGTCACTCGATCCACCTGACCGAGAAGGCGCACGACCTCGGCGTCGACGCCTTCCTGATCGTGACGCCGTACTACTCGAAGCCGCCGCAGCGCGGAATCGTGGCGCACTTCGAGGCGGTGGCCGCGGCCACCGACAGACCGGTCGTCGTCTACAACATCCCCAGCCGCGTCGTGATCAACATCGAGCCCGAGACGATCACGCGTCTTGCCGAGATCGAGAACGTCCGCGCGGTCAAGCAGGCCTACGACGATCTCGCGGAAGCGAGGCACATCGTCGAGACGGGCCTCGACCTCTACGCGGGCGACGACGATCTGATCCTGCCGTTCCTCGAGCTCGGCGGCGTCGGCGGCATCTGCGTGCACACGCATGTCGTCGGACCGCAGGTGAAGGAGCTCGTGCGGCTGTGGAAGGCCGGCGAGCACGAGGCCGCCCGGGATCTCGACCGGGAGCTGCGGCCCTCGATCGAGCTCCTGCGCGTCGTCGGCAACCCGATCGCGATCAAGGCCGCCCTGAATCTGCTCGGGCACGAGGTCGGCGGGCACCGGCTGCCGCTCGTCGACGCCAGCCACGACGAGCGCGACCGGATTCGCGACTGCCTCTCCCGGCTCGGGCTGCTCCAGCCCGCCGTCGCCTAGAAACTGGCCGCGCGTACACTCCGCGCGTGAGCCTGCGGATCATCCCACTGGGCGGCCTCGGCGAGGTCGGCAAGAACATGACTGTTTACGAGCATGGCGACGAGATCGTCGTCGTCGATGCGGGCCTCGCGTTCCCCCGGGACGAGCATCTCGGCGTCGACCTCGTCCTGCCGGACATCGGCTACCTGCGCGACCGCCGCGTCAACGCGGTCGTCCTCACGCACGGGCACGAGGACCACGTCGGTGGGCTGCCGTATCTGCTCCGCGAGGTGGACTGCGACAAGGTGATCGCGACGAAGCTGACGCTCGGGCTTGATCAAGTCGAAGCTCGACGAGCACGGACTGACCGCCTCGACGCAGCTGGAGGAGGCCGAGACGGGGAAGCAGATCCGGGTCGGCTCGTTCACGCTGGACTTCGTCCGCGTGGCGCACTCGATTCCGGATTGCGTCGCGATCGTCCTCGAGACGGCCGCCGGCCGGGTCGTGCACACGGGCGACTGGAAGCTCGACCACACGCCCGTCGACGGGCTCAAGACCGACGTCGGCCGGCTCGCGGAGCTCGGAAACCTCGGCGTCGACCTGATGCTCGGCGACTCGACGAACGCCGAGCGGCCGGGGATGACCGGTTCCGAGCGGCTCGTCGGCGAGGCGTTCCGCACGCTGATCCCGCTACGCAAGGGCCGGATCCTCGTCGTCTCGTTCGCGTCCAACGTCCACCGGATGCAGCAGGCGATCGACGTGGCAATCCAGGTCGGCCGGAAGGTCGCCATCGTCGGGCGCTCGATGCGCAAGAACCTCAACATCGCGCGGCAGCTCGGCTACCTCGAGGTGCCGGAGCACATTCTGATCAAGCCGCAGGAAGCGATGGAGCTGCCGCCGGGCCAGGTGATGATCCTCTGCACGGGCAGCCAGGGCGAGCCGATGTCCGCGCTCACGCGGATCGCCTACAACGACCATCCGTCCGTCTCGATCGAGCGCGGCGACACCGTGATCCTCTCGGCGAAGCCGGTTCCCGGCAACGAGCTGCGCGTCCACGACTCGATCAACCGGCTCGCGAAAATGGGTGCCGAGGTGCTGCACCAGGAGATCGCGCCGGTGCACGTCTCCGGTCACGCCTGCTCGGAGGAGATGCGGACGATGCTCTCGCTTCTCCGCCCGCGCGCGGTGATGCCGGTGCACGGCGAATACCGGATGCTCGCAGCGCACGGCCAGCTGTCGCTGGAGTCCGGCGTGCCTGCGGAGGCGATCATCATCGCCGAGAACGGCTCGGTGGTCGAGCTCGAGCCTGGGAGAACGCCGCGGATCATCGACCGGATCGAGGCCGGGGTCACGTTCGTCGACGGGCTCGGGGTGGGAGACGTCCGCGATGTCGCACTGCGCGATCGCCGCCGCCTCTCCGAGGACGGCGTGCTGATCATCGTCACGACGCTGGCGAGCTCGAACGGCGGCTCGACCGCGCCGCCGGAGCTGATCGCGCGCGGCTTCGGCGACTCCGAGGATCTGATCGACGAGCTTCGGGACGAGGCGGCCCGCGTGCTGGAGAGCATGGCGGCCGACGACATCACCGAGATCAAGCTGCTGCAGGAGCACCTGCACGACGCGGTCGGACAATTGATCTATGACAGAACCCGCCGGCGGCCGATGATTCTCCCTGTGGTGATCGAGGTTATGACCGACTGGCCCGACGTTCTCGTCGGGCACGCTGCGAGCGAGCTGACGGCACGGCGCCTGATCGGCCAGCTTCGCGCGTGCGAGGCCGCTGCGCTGGCGTTCTGCCGGCTGCTCGAGCGCTGGGGGAGGGGCGATGCACAGCCGCCGACCGCGGGCGGGCGCGAGGCCGCGCTCAGGCACGCCGCCGACCGCGTCGAGACCGCGCTCGCCGGGCTCGACGCCCCGCTCGGCCGGTATCTCCTCGAGCTCGAGGCCGATCAGGCCGAGGGCCGCTCGTGGTACACCGGCCCGGGCGCCGGCGAGCTCGTCGAGTGGAAAGCGGTGCTCACTACGCGCCGGCGTGCAGGCCAGCCCGACCCGCGTCGCCGCCGCCTACCTCGAGCTGGCCGTGCTCGTCCGCGCCTTGCAGGGCCTCTCCGACGCGGCGCGGCTCGACGCGCCGCCGGATGCGTCCTCGCTCTGGGCCGGCCTCTTCGACCTCCGCGACACCCTGCTCGGCTCGACCGTGGACGACCTGCGCGCCCTTGCCGCCTGAGCTTGTGTTACAGGAACACAAGCTCGACCCGCATCGTTCCGTGCCCCGAAGGCGGCTTGTGTTACAGGAACACAAAGTCACGTGAGCGTCTCGATCACCGTTGTCGGGTCGGTCAACCTCGATCTCGTGGCGCAGGTCGAGCGGCTGCCGCGGCCGGGGGAGACGGTCACGGACGCGGTCTTCCGCCGCGTTCCGGGAGGCAAGGGCGCGAACCAGGCGGTCGCGTGCGCGCGCCTGGGGGCCGACGTGACGCTCGTGTGCTCGGTCGGCGACGATCTCTTTGCGGACGAGGCGCTGCCGCAGGAGGAGCGGCTGACCGTCGACGCGGCCCGGGTCGCGGCACCGACGGGAGTTGCGGTGATCCTCGTCGACGCCGAAGGCGAGAACCAGATCGCGGTCGCCCCCGGGGCGAATGCGGAGGTCCGCAGCTTCGAGCTCGCCGCGGCCGACGCCGTTCTGACACAGCTCGAGCTCCCGGACGCAGCGGTGATCGCGGCCTGGGAGCAGGCGACCGGGCTCTTCTGCCTGAACGCCGCACCGGCTCGTCCGATCGACGTCGATGCCGACCTGACCGTCGTCAACCGCTACGAGCTCGAGGTCCTGAGGCGGCGCGACGGGCTCGTGGCGCTGACCCTGGGAGCGGAGGGCGCAGTGCTGCTCCAGGAAGGCGAGGAGATCGCCCGAGCCGAGCCACCGCACGTCGAAGCCGTCGACGGCACCGCCGCGGGCGATGCCTTCACCGCCTGCCTGCTCGTCTCGCTGCTCGAGGGGCGCGAGCACGAGGAGGCCCTGCGCCGCGCGTGCGCCGCAGGCGCGCTCGCCGCGTCGCGCTTCGGCGCGCAACCGTCGCTCCCGACCGCGGCCGAGATTGACGAGATACTGACGTCGTGACTCCAGTCATCATCGATTGCGATCCCGGGCACGACGATGCGATCGCGCTCCTGCTCGCGCTCGCCAGCCCGGAGATCGACCTCCTGGGCGTCACCACCGTGCACGGGAACCAGACGATCGACAAGACGACGGACAACGCGCTCCGGGTGCTGGCGCTGGTGGGCAGGGAGGACGTGCCCGTCGCGCAGGGGTCGGATCGCCCGCTCGTGCGCGAGCCCCACGTCGCCGCGCACGTCCACGGCGAGAGCGGGTTGGACGGGCCCGAGCTGCCGCCGCGCGCCTCGGAGCCCGTCGCCCAGCACGCCGTCGACTTCCTCGTCGAGCACGTGACCCCCGAGACCGTCCTCGTCCCGGTTGGCCCGCTCACGAACATCGCGCTCGCGCTCGACCGAGGCGTGCAGCCGGCAAGAATCGTGCTGATGGGCGGCGCAGTTGCGGAGGGGAACATGACCCCGGCCGCGGAGTTCAACATCTGGGCCGACCCCGAGGCCGCCGCAGCGTGTCTTTCACTCCGGCATCGACGTGACCATGATCGGACTCGACGTCACGCACCAGGCGCTGCTGACCCCGGAGTGGTCCGAGCGATTCAGGCGGGCCGGTCGCGTGGGGACGTTCGTCGCCGAGCTCGTCGAGTTCTTCAAGCAGTACCACCTCCGAACCTACGGCTGGGACGGCGCTCCGATTCACGACGCGGTCGCGATGGCGCACGTCCTTCGACCGGGCATCGTCCACACCGAGCACCTGAACGTCGAGGTGGAGACGGAGTCGGACCTCTGCCGCGGCAGGACGGTCGTCGACCGCTGGCACCGGACGGAGCGCGAGCCGAACGCGCAGGTCGGCCTGGAGATCGAGGCGGATGCCTTCTTCGATCTCCTGCTCGAGCGCATCGCGACGCTCGGCTGATGCCGCCCGGGCTGCTCTACGTCGTCGTCGCCTCCGCCGGGGCGCTCGCGCTCGGTGTCGGAGCCGTCGCGACGCTCGACGGGCATCCCCTCGGCATCGTGCTCGCGCTCGGCGGCGCGGTCCTGCTCTTCTGGTCCGTCCGGCGCTCCAAACCGGAGGAGTAGGCAGGGCTGGAGCCCGCGGCGTCGAACGGCGTCCGCATGCCTGCTCGCAAGAAGAAGCGGCCGCTCCGGCCGCGCACGCCCTCGCGCGTCAAGAAGCGGACGAAGAAGTCGCGCACCCGAGCGGCGCATCAGCACCCCGAGCTGATCGGGCTCGGGCTCGCCTCGCTCGGCCTCTTCCTGGCCTCCCTGCTCTATCTCGGCTTCGCCGGCGGGATCGTCGGCGAGAAGGTCGAGCAGGGGCTTCGCGACTTCCTGGGCAGCGCCGCGTACGCGGCCCCGGCGGCGCTCATCGCTGTCGGCGGGCTGATGCTCTTCCGCAGCGCGCTCGTCAGCTTCACGCCGTTTCGCGTCGGGCTCGGCGTGGCGTTCCTGGGCCTGATGACGACGCTCGGCTCCGGTCAGGGCGGGTTCGTCGGCAACCTCCTCGGGGGCTGGCTCGAGACGCTCCTGGGCAGCACCGGCGCCCTCCTCGTCGGCCTGACGGCGCTTCTCGCCGGTGGCCTCCTGCTCTCGGGCGCCTCGTACGGCGCCCTCCTGCGCCGATCCGGTCACGTGATGCGGCGCGCGCACGGCGCCGCCCGCCGCTCGCTCGAGCGCCCCGATCGTCCGGACGTTGCCCCCGAGGAGCACCATCGTCTCCTCGCGCCCGCGCACGAGCCGCCCGTCGACGTCGTCCACGACTATCCGGACGTCATCTCCGAAGGACTGTCCGAGCCGTCGCCGCTGCTGCTCGACCCGGAAGGGGAGACCGACGAGCAGACGACGCTCTTCGATGCGCCGCGCCCCGAGGGGGCCTACGTGCTGCCCGACCGCGCGGTGCTGACGACCTCGCCCGCCGTCGCGAAGGGTGTCAGCGGCGCCGACCAGCGCACCGCGGACACGCTCGTCCAGGCGCTCGCGCACTTCGGCGTCGAGGCGACGATCGTCGGGCAGATCGCCGGCCCGCGCGTCACGCGCTACGAGCTCCAGCTCGCTCCCGGCACCAAGGTGTCGAAGGTCGCCGCGCTGAAGGACGATCTCTCCTACGCGCTGGCGACGACCGAGATCCGGATCCTGGCGCCGATCCCCGGCAAGCAGGCCGTCGGCGTCGAGGTCCCGAACCTGAGCCCGAAGATCGTCACGCTCGGGGACATCTACGACGACCTGCCGTCGACCGCGAGCCCGCTCGCCGTCTGGCTCGGCAAGGACATCTCCGGCAACGCCGTCTGGGCCGACCTCGCGCGGATGCCGCACATCCTGATCGCGGGCACGACGGGCTCCGGTAAGTCCGGCTGCATCAACACGATCCTCACCTCGGTGCTGCTCCGCTCGACGCCCGACGAGGTGCGGATGATCCTGATCGACCCGAAGCGGATCGAGCTCAACTACTACGAGTCGATCCCGCACCTGCTGACGCCGGTCGTCTCCAGCCCGAAGGAGGCGAGCGCCGTCCTCACCAACGTCGTCGCCGAGATGGAGCGCCGCTACGAGCGCCTCTCGATCGTCCGCGCCCGCAACCTGCCCGAGGCGAATCGCGCCTTCCGCGCCCGCGGCGAGGACACGCTGCCCTACCTGCTGGTCGTGATCGACGAGCTCGCCGACCTGATGATGATCAGCCCGCAGGCGGTCGAGGACGCCGTCATCCGGCTCGCGCAGAAGTCGCGGGCCGTCGGCATCCACCTCGTGCTGGCGACCCAGCGGCCGTCGGTGGACGTGATCACGGGCATGATCAAGGCGAACGTGCCGAGCCGGATTGCCTTCGCCGTCTCGAGTCAGACGGACTCGCGCGTGATCCTCGACACCGCCGGCGCCGAGAGCCTGCTCGGCCAGGGCGACATGCTCTTCAAGCCGCTCGGCACCTCACGGCTCCAGCGCGTCCAGGGCGCGTACGTCTCGGAGGACGAGGTGAACCTCGTCGTCGAGCAGTGCCGCCACCAGCGCGAGCAGGAGCTCGACGAGACGCTGCTGGAGCTGCCGGAGGGCGCGCTCGAGGACGACGGCGACCACGACGGCGAGTTCGACCCGGACGAGGATCAGCTGCTCGAGAAGGCGATCGAGATCGTCGTCCAGACCCAGACCGCGTCCGTCTCGTTGCTGCAGCGCCGCCTGCGGGTCGGCTACACGCGGGCGGGACGGCTGATCGACATGCTCGAGCGGCGCGGGATCATCTCCGGCTACGAGGGATCGAAGCCGCGGCGCGTGCTCGTGGACGAAGCAGAGCTCGAGCGGTTCGTGATCACCGGCTCGTAAAACTTTGCGATATTTCGTAAAGACTTCCCTTTTTGCCCAACTTAGGGTCTAATCAAGCGTCCAAGCTTGGCGGTGGATGTGACTTCTAAGGAGGGTATGTGAAAGTACGTAAGCTCATGCCGCTGCTCGCGGCGGCACTTATCGCGGTCCTGACGCTGGCGCTCGGCGCCGGCACGGGCGCCGCGAAAACAGATGTGACGGCGGCGCCGGCGCCGTTCAAGGTCGCACTCGTGACCGACATCGGCGGTCTCGACGACCGCTCGTTCAACTTCCTGGCGAACAAGGGCCTCGACCCAGGCGAAGACGCAGCTCAAGGTCCAGGGTCGCGTGTTCATCTCGAAGTCGAATGCCGACTACGTCCCGAACCTCTCGGCTGCGGCGCGGGGCGGCTACAACCTCGTCATCTCGGTCGGGTTCCTGATGGGCGACGCGACGGCCGCCGTGGCCAAGCGCTTCCCGAAGACGAAGTTCGCGATCATCGACAACTCGGGCGTCGCGGCTGACCTGAAGGGCAAGCCGACGAACATCCGCGGCCTGCTCTTCAAGGAGCAGGAGGCCGGCTACCTCGTCGGCTACCTCGCCGGGCTCCAGTCGAAGAACGTCCCGAACAGCTCGGGCGTGATCGCGGCAGTCGGCGGCCTGAAGATCCCGCCGGTCGACCGGTTCATCGGCGGCTACTACCAGGGCGCCAAGGCTGCGTACCCGGGCGTGAAGGTCGAGCACAGCTACTCCCAGGACTTCGTCGACCAGGCGAAGTGCAAGGAGGCCGCGCTCAACCACATCGCGAACGGAGCGACAGTCGTCTTCCAGGTCGCGGGCCAGTGCGGCCTCGGCGTGCTGTAGCGCCGCCAAGGAGAAGGGCGTCTTCGGCATCGGCGTCGACGCCGACCAGGGCTACCTCGGAAACCACGTCCTGACGAGCGCCACGAAGAAGGTCGACGTGGCCGTGTTCAAGACGATCGAGGCCGCCAAGGCGCAGCGCGCGGCGTTCAAGACGAACTTCAACGCCATCTTCACCGTGAAGAACGGCGGCGTCGGCTACGGCAAGATCTCCACGCGGACGCAGGCTTCCTGGCGGAAGGCTCTCGCCGGAGTCCGCCTGCAGATCGCAAGCGGCAAGATCAAGGTCACCGCAGCAGTCCCCGCCCGCCGTCGGGCTAGGACTCCGCGTTCACCGGAAGGGGCGGGGTTTCGATCCCGCCCCTTCCGGTATGACTTCCATGATGAGTCGTCGCTGGCTCCGCACTCTGGACATGTGCTCGCGCTCTCCGCGGCGCTGCTGCTGGCGCTCGCCGGCTGCGGCGGTGACGACGACGAGTCGACCGGCGCAACGACGGCGGCCGAGACCGCCGGCACGACCACGGAAGCCGCGAGCGGGCCGGCGATCAAGATCGGGCTGGTGACGGATATCGGCGGTCTCGACGACCGCTCGTTCAACTTCCTCGCGAACAAGGGCCTCGAGCAGGCGGAGAACGAGCTCGGCGTGGAGGGACGCGTCGTCGTCTCGCGCTCGAACGCCGACTACGTCCCGAACCTCACCAGCCTCGCGAAGGCGAAGTACGACCTCGTGATCGCCGTCGGCTTCCTGATGGCCGACGCGCTGGACACCGTCGCGAAGCAGTTTCCCGACACGAACTTCGCGATCATCGACTTCGCGCAGGAGGAGATGAAGTCGAAGCCGAAGAACGTCCGCGGCCTGCTCTTCAAGGAGCAGGAGGCGGGCTACCTCGTCGGCTACCTCGCCGGGCTCGTCACCAAGCAGGAGGGCGGCTCGCAGCAGGTGGTCGGCTCGGTCGGCGGGCTGAAGATCCCGCCCGTCGACCGGTACATCGCGGGCTACCGCGCCGGCGCGAAGAAGGCCAGCCCGGGGATCACGACGCTGAACGCCTACTCGCAGGACTTCGTCGACCAGGCGAAGTGCAAGGAGCTCGCGCTCGACCAGATCGCGCGCGGGGCGCATGTCATCTTCCAGGTCGCCGGCCAGTGCGGCCTCGGCGCTCTGTCCGCAGCCAAGGAGAAGAACGTCCGCGGGATCGGCGTCGACGCCGACCAGTCCTACCTCGGCGACCACGTCCTCACGAGCGCTCTGAAGAAGGTCGACGTCGCGGTCTATCAGACGGTGCGGGCCGTGCAGGACGGGTCGTTCTCGGGCGGGACGAACACCATCTTCGACGTTGCCTCGGGCGGGGTCGGGCTCGGCAAGATCGCCCCCGACGTCCCGGCCGACATCGTCGCGCAGGTCAACCGCATCCAGGATCAGCTCGCCGCGGGCGAGATCAAGAACATCCCCGAGACCGTCGGCTAGCCCAGCGCGGGAATCGGCGAGTCAGGGCCGCGAAGCGGCCCTCTTCAGGGGTCTTCGCGCGTAGGGGGATCCGCTCCTGCGGATTCCCCTACCTGCGCCATGAGGTTAGGATCGCGCGATGGCGGACGAGCGGCCGGTTCTCGAGCTTCGCGGCATCACCAAGCGGTTCCCGGGCATTGTCGCGAACGACAACGTCGACTTCGACCTGCGCAAGGGCGAGGTGCACGCGCTGCTGGGCGAGAACGGGGCGGGGAAGTCGACGCTGATGAACGTCCTCTACGGCCTCTACCGGCCGGACGAGGGCGAGATCCTGATCAACGGCAAGCCGGCCGAGCTGGGGTCGCCGAAGGCGGCGATCGAGGGCGGGGTCGGCATGGTGCACCAGCACTTCATGCTGATCCCGGTGATGACGGTCGCCGAGAACATCGTGCTCGCGACGGAGCCGGTGCACAACGGCGTCCTGCTCGACTACGACGTGGCCGAGAAGCGTGTTCAGGACATCTCCACCCGGTTCGGGCTCGCAGTCGACCCGCGCGCGATCGTCCAGGACATCACCGTCGGCCAGCAGCAGCGCGTCGAGATCCTGAAGGCGCTCTACCGCGGCGCGGACATCCTCGTGCTCGACGAGCCGACGGCGGTGCTGACGCCGCAGGAGGCGCAGGAGCTCTTCGCGATCGTGCGGAGCCTGACCGAGCAGGGCAAGTCGATCATCTTCATCAGCCACAAGCTGAACGAGGTGACCGAGATCGCCGACCGGATCACGGTGCTCCGCCGCGGCAAGAAGATCGAGACGCTGCCGGCGGCGGGAGCGACCGAGGAGGGTCTGGCGCGCCTGATGGTCGGCCGCGAGGTGCTGCTGCGAGTCGAGAAGCGCCCCGGCGAGCCGAAGGAGCCGCTGCTCAGGATCGAAGGGCTGACGGTCGACGACGACCGGGGCTTCGAGAAGGTCCGCGACGTCTCGTTCGAGGTGCGCGGCGGCGAGATCGTGGGCATCGCCGGCGTCGACGGCAACGGCCAGACCGAGCTGATCGACGCCATCGCCGGCCTCCGCAAGGTGAAGGCGGGGCGAATCGTCGTCGGGGACGAGGACGTCACGGACGACGGCTGCCGCGACTGCCTCGACGCGGGGCTCGGCCACATTCCGGAGGACCGGCAGCGGCGCGGGCTCGTGCTCGACTTCTCGCTGGCGGAGAACATCGCCCTCCACGACTACGACCATCAGCCCGCCTCACGCTTCGGCTGGCTCTTCCCGAAGCGCCTGGCGGAGAAGGCGCGGGGCCTGCTGAAGGAGTTCGACGTCCGCGGCGGCGGCCCGCAGACGCTCGCCGGTGGCCTCTCGGGCGGCAATCAGCAGAAGGTCGTGCTCGCGCGCGAGATCGATCGCAACCCCAAGGTGCTGATCGCGGCCCAACCGACGCGCGGCCTCGACGTCGGCGCGATCGAGTTCGTCCACCGCCGCCTCGTCGAGGAGCGCGACGAGGGCCGTGCAGTCCTGCTCGTCTCGCTGGAGCTGGAAGAGATCCTCTCGCTCTCCGACCGGATCCTCGTGATCTACGAGGGCGAGATCGTGGGCGAGTTCGCTCCGGGCGTCACCGAGGACGAGCTGGGCATCGCGATGACCGGCGCCGGCAGGAAGGCCGTCGCGTGAGCGGACCCGACCCGTCGCCGGTCGGGCCGGCGCCGGACCTCCGGAACGAGCCGCCACAGAGCGGCGACTCGGAGAGCTTCGCCACCCGGCTGGCGATTGCGCAGAAGGCCGGCGGGCTCGTCGTGCCGCTCCTGACGACGGTCCTCGCGTTTCTGATCGGTGGCCTCGTCGTCCTGGCCACGACCGGGAAGAACCCCCTCAACACGTACAAGGCGATCTTCGAAGGCGC
This sequence comes from uncultured Gaiellaceae bacterium, assembly GCA_963847255.1. GTDB lineage: Bacteria > Actinomycetota > Thermoleophilia > Gaiellales > Gaiellaceae > Gaiellasilicea. The sequence goes on along the minus strand of CAWJYW010000021.1, from coordinate 42,188 downwards.
GGGCTTCAACTGGTTCTTCGAGGTCGGGTCCTACGAGCTGCGGATTCCTTTCACCGACGCCCACATCTGGTTTCCGTGGAACGTGAACGACTTCGAGTCGCTGGCGGCAGTCAACCTGCAGCAGACGCTCATCGTCTGGGTGGGGCTCGTCTTCACCGGGCTCGCGGTCGCGTTCGCCTTCCGCTGCGGGATGTTCAACATCGGCGGGCAGGGCCAGTACCTCGTCGGCTCGATCATGGGCGTCTGGGTCGGCTCGTCGCTGCCCCAGCTGCCGGGATTCCTGCACATCGTCGCTGCGATCGTCGCCGGCGGGCTCGCCGGCGCCGTCTGGGCGGGCATCGCCGGTCTGCTCAAGGCGACCGTCGGCGCCCACGAGGTGATCTCGACGATCATGCTCAACTGGATCGCGATCTGGATCGGCGTCTTCCTGTTCGGTCTCGGTGGGCCGTTGCAGAACGACACGCAGGAGTTCGTGCCCGTGTCGAACGACGTGCTCGACGAGTCGAAGCTGAAGGTCTTCTGGGGCGATCCGCTCCTGCAGGGGCTTCATGTCGGCTTCTTCCTCGCGCTCGCCGCGCTCGTCGTCTACTGGATCGTGCTGAACCGCACGACGCTGGGCTACGAGGTGCGGGCGGTGGGCTACAACCCGGAGGCGGCTCGCTACGGCGGTATCTCGGTGGCGAAGAACTACTTCCTGGCGATGGCGATCTCCGGCACGTTCGCGGGGCTCGCCGGGGCGATCGACATCGTCGGCTGGCAGTTCAGGATCAACACCAACGACGTGCTCCTCGCCACGACCGGCTTCACCGGGATCGCGGTCGCGCTCCTGGGGCGAAACACGGCGGTCGGCGTCGGGCTGTCTGCGCTCCTGTTCGCCGGGCTCACCGTCGGCACGTCGACTCGTAATCTCGATCCCGAGATCTTCCGTCCCGACCTCGCGTCGAACCTGACCCTCCTGATCCAGGGTCTCGTCGTGCTGTTCGTCGGCGCCGACGTGCTGATCCTCTCGGTGCTCGGTCTGCGCAAGCGACGGCGCCGGAGAGTCGTGGAGGCGACGGAATGATCGAGCGGCTGCTCGAACGGCTGCCGCGCGGCGGCGCGCGCGGTCGCGTGGGTCGGGATCCTCGTCGGCCTCGCCGCCTTCTGGATCGCGCTGCCGCCGCTCTCGATCCGCAATCCGGTCGTTCCGGTCCTGATCGGCGTCCTCGCGATCGGGCTCGGGATCGGCGCCCTCAGCCGCGGCGTGCGGCGGCTCGGCTGGGGGGCGGTCGCGATCGGCGTCCTCGGGATCGCGCTCGGCTACCTCGCGACGCGATCGAGCGTCGGCCACCTCGACCAGGTGGTCGTCTGGTCGGCGCTGACGGCCGCGATGCTCCGGTACGCGACCCCGCTCGCGTTCGCCGCGATGGGTGGCCTCTTCTCGGAGCGGAGCGGCGTCGTGAACATCGGCCTCGAGGGAATGATGCTCTCGGGCGCGTTCTTCGGCATCCTCGGCGCCGACAAGCTGAACTCGTGGGCGCTCGGGCTCCTGTGTGCGGCGGTGGCCGGAGGAGCATTCGCGCTCGTCCACGCCTTCTTCGCCATTCACCTGCGCGCCGACCAGATCGTCGGCGGGTTCGCGATCAACTTCCTCGCTCTGGGAATCACGGGTTACCTCTTCATCGACATCTACGGCGGCGAGGGAACGCCGCCGGACATCTCCGAGATCCCGGACGTCCACCTCAGCTTCCTCTCGGACTGGTACTTCATCGGGCCCGTCCTCGGTCAGCTCAACCTGATGATCTGGCTCGCCGCGCTGACCATCGTCCTGACCTGGCTCGTGATGTTCAAGACGCCGATCGGACTGCGGATCCGCGCCGTCGGCGAGCACCCGCGTGCCGCCGACACGGTCGGGATCTCGGTCTACAAGATCCGGTACGCGTGCGTGGTGCTCTCGGGCATCCTCGCGGCGCTCGGGGGCGCCTACCTCTCGATCGGGTTCGTGAACTCGTTCAACCAGAACATGACGGCCGGACGCGGGTACATCGCCCTCGCCGCGGTCATCTTCGGCAACTGGCGCCCGTGGGGAGCGGCGGCCGCGGCGCTCCTCTTCGGCTTCTCGAGCGCCCTCGCCCAGCGGTTGCCCGCCTACTCGGAGTCGGCCGCGGTGCTCTTCCAGGCGCTCCCGTACGTGCTCACCCTGATCGCGGTCGCCGGAGTCATCGGCCGCTCGATCCCGCCCGCAGCCGTTGGCCGTCCCTACAAGAAGCAGTAACGGCGGACCGCCGCGCCCCGGTAGCGCGCGCCTGTCCGTCTTCGTCGGCCTGCTCTCGGTTGCCGTGCTGCCCGCCGCGATCGTGGGCACCCGGTCGTCGGAGCGCTACGACCTCCTGGACGCCGCGGCCGCGATCCCGCTGGCGGCGTCCTCGGCCTCCTCGCCTGGGCGCTCGCACGGCGTGCTCGCTCGCGCCTCGCACCGACGCTCGGCCACCCGAGAGGAAGCCGGACCGCACGACTCGGCCGGTTCCTCGGACTGCTCGGATTCGTCCTCGCGCTGACCGCGGCGGGGTCGGTCGGGGTGTACGCCGTGCTCTCTCTCGTCTCGGACTAGTCGCCCGCAGACAAGGCCGCTACCATGCGGCGAATGTTCGAGATCGGCAACAGCCTCCGCGAGGCACGTCTCCGCCGCCACATCGAGTTCGCGGACGCAGAGCACGGCACCAAGATCCGCGGCAAGTACCTCCGGGCTCTCGAGGACGAGCGCTTCGAGCTGCTGCCCTCGCACACCTACATCAAGGGCTTCCTCCGCTCCTACGCGGAGTACCTGGGGCTCGACGGCCAGCTCTACGTGGACGAGTACAACTCCCGCTTCGTGGTCGGCGAGGAGGATGGCCCCGTGCGGGCGCCCCGGCGCGTACCCGCGTCGCGGGCCAGGCGTTCCGATCGGCGTGAGTCGAACTTCGTCCTGCTCGGATTGATTGCGATCGGGGTGTTCACCGCGCTGGTGATCGCGGCCTGGAAGTTCGGCAACGCGCCGGGCGAGGACATCAACGGGCTGAACACGACGCCCAAGGCGCCGAAGGTGCAGCAGGTGTCCGGGTCGGCCCGGCTCGAGCTGCGGGCGACGCGCGGTGACTCGTACATGATCATCAGGGCGGGCAGCGCGCTCGGGGACGTCCTCTACGAGGGCACGCTGGAGAAGGGCCAGCGCCAGTGTTCGACGGCAAGGTGCTCTGGCTGCGGCTCGAGACGCCGCGGAACGTGCTCGTGAAGTTGAACGGCAACCGTGTGAAGCTCGCCCCGGCGGCGGTCAAGGCGCAGGGCGTCTTCGTGACCGCGAAGAAGATCTTCGCCGCCGACGCGAGTTGAGCCAGGCGCCGGCTTGACCCAGGCGGCAGCGCGCCCACGGGCCGTGATCGTCGTCACGGGCAGCGAGCTCGTGCGCGGTGAGCGGACCGATCTCAACGGCCCGTTCCTCGCTCGCTCGCTGCTGGCACTCGGGCTCGAGCCCGCACGGATCGAGATCGTCGGCGACGACCCCGCGGAGCTCGAGGCTGCCGTGCGCGACGCGGTCGCCTCTGCCGATCTCGTTGCGTGCTCCGGCGGCCTCGGCCCGACGCACGACGACCGGACGGTCGAGGTCGTCGCCAAGGTGGCGGGCCGGCCGCTTCGGACGGACGAGGAGCTCGAGGCGCAGATCGAGGGCGTCTCGCGGATGGCCGCGGAACGGATGAAGCGTCCGTACGCGGACTTCGCGCAGGGCGTGACGAAACAGGCGACCGTCCCCGACGGCGCGGACGTGCTCGGGCTTGCAGGGACCGCGCCCGGCCTCGTCGTCGAGGCGAGCGGGACGCCGGTCATCGTGCTTCCGGGGCCGCCGCCCGAGCTGCAGAGGCTCTGGCCGCGGGCACTGGAGACGGACGCGGTCCGTCGTGTGCTCGACCGCGGCACGCCGCCGCTCCGGCGGACACTGAGGTTCTTCGGGCCGGGCGAGTCGCAGGTCGCCCAGGCGTTTCAGGAGGCGGGCGGCGACGGAGACGGGCTCGAGGTGACGATCTGCGCCCGCAGCTTCGAGATCCACGTCGATCTCGTCGCCGAACCGAGCGCAGAGGACCGGCTGCTCGAGCTCCAGGCCGGGCTCGAGCAGCGGCTCGGCAAGTACCTCTACTCGACGGACGGCCGCACCGTCGAGGAGATCGTGCTCGACCGCTGCCGCGACCGCGGCTGGAAGCTCGCGACGGCCGAGTCCTGCACCGGTGGCCTCGTCGCGGCGGGCCTGACCGCGATCCCGGGCTCCTCCGAGGTGGTGGTGGGCGGCATCGTCTCGTACGCGAACGAGGTCAAGATCGCGGAGCTCGGCGTCCCGGCCGAGCTGATCGAAGAGCACGGGGCGGTCTCGGCCGAGGTCGCGGAGGCGATGGCGCGCGGAGCCCGCGAGCGTCTCGGCGTCGAGGTAGCGGTCTCTGTCACCGGGGTCGCGGGGCCGGGTGGAGGAACGGAGGAGAAGCCCGTCGGGCTCGTCTACTACCACGTCGAGACGCCGGCGGGCGGCCACGGCTCGTCGTTCAGCTTCCCGGGCGACCGCGACTCGATCAGGCGGCGCTCGGTCGTCGCCGCCCTGCACCTCGTGCGGCGAATGTTGGAACAGAATGGTGACGATTCCGTGTGAGCTCGCCGGGTAGCGTGGCCGGAGATGAGCGGCTTCGCCTCTTCCTCGCCCTGCGGCTCCCCGACGACGTCGTCGCCGCGATCGCGGAGTGGCAGGCCCGAGTCGTTTCGAGACGGGGAGCTGGTCGGGCGCATCGTGCCGCCCGGGAACCTCCACATCACGCTCGCGTTCCTCGGCTCTCGCCCGGCCGGCGACCTGCCCACCATCCTCCGCGTCCTCGAGGACGCGGTGCGCGCTGCCGCAGCTCCGAGCTTCGAGGTCGTCCGCTGGCGCGAACGCCGGGCCGCGGGGATGCTCGAGCTCAGGGACTCCACCGGGACCACCGCTGCCAGGCTGGCAGGCCGGGTGCAGGCGGAGCTCGTCGACCTCGGGCTCTACCGGCTCGAGAACCGCGACTGGCTGCCTCACGTCACCGTGCTCCGCTATCGCGACCCGCCGCGCCTGTCGCCGCAGCTGCCCGAGCTCGGGCCGGTGGTGCCGTCCGAGGCGGCTGCTTATCTATCCCGTCTGCACCCGTCCGGGGCGGTCTACGAGGTGCTCGAATCGTTTCCACTGAAATCGCTGAACAGCAGGGAGGTTGAAGGATGAATCGCGAGGAAGCTCTCGACGTCGCCCTCGGGCAGATCGAGCGTGCGTTCGGAAAAGGCTCGGTCATGAAGATGAGCGATCAGGCCCAGGTGCAGATCGGTGCGATCTCGACGGGCTCGCTCTCGCTCGACGTCGCCCTCGGCATCGGCGGCCTGCCGCGCGGGCGTGTGATCGAGCTCTACGGACCGGAGAGCTCGGGCAAGACGACGCTCGTCTATCACGTGATCGCCGAGGCACAGCGCCGCGGTGGCATCTGCGCGTTCATCGACGCCGAGCATTCGATGGACCCGCAGTACGCGCGCAAGATCGGGGTCAACGTCGACGACCTGCTGGTCTCCCAGCCGGACACGGGTGAGCAGGCGCTCGAGATCACCGAGCTGCTCGTGCGCTCCGGTGCGCTCGACGTCGTCGCGGTCGACTCGGTCGCCGCGCTGACGCCGAAGGCGGAGATCGAGGGTGAGATGGGCGACAGCCACATGGGCCTTCAGGCGCGGCTGATGAGCCAGGCGCTGCGGAAGCTCGCCGGCACGCTCAACCGCACCGACACGATCTGTCTCTTCACCAATCAGCTGCGGGAGAAGATCGGCGTCATGTTCGGAAGCCCCGAGACCACGCCGGGCGGGCGCGCGCTCAAGTTCTACGCCTCGGTACGGCTCGACATCCGCCGGATCGAGACGCTCAAGGACGGGGCGGAGGCCTACGGCAACCGCGTCCGGGTCAAGGTGGTCAAGAACAAGGTGGCGCCGCCGTTCAAGCAGGCCGAGTTCGACATCATCTACGGCACGGGCATCTCCTGGGAGAGCACGGTCCTCGATGTCGGGATCGAGCGGAAGATCGTGCAGAAGTCGGGCTCGTACTTCAGCTACGGCGACGAGCGGCTCGGGCAGGGCCGCCAGAATGCGGCGTCGTTCCTGCGCGAGCATCCGGACCTCGTGCAGCAGATTCTCGCGGCCATCCAGGCCCAGGCTGGTCCCGAGCAGGCTGTGTCGGCGCGACTGCTACCCAGCGTCGCCGGGGCCGAGCAGGTGACGCCGATCGTCGACGAGCTCGAGGACGTGGAGGAGACAGAGAACGTGGAGGAAGCGGAGGAAGCCGCTTCCGCTGCGTAGGCCGGCGTCGACACCGATGGCGGACCGCCCGGATGCCGTCGAGACGGCACTGCGTGCATTGCGCTTCCGCGACCGCACCACCGCGGAGCTCGACGCGCGTCTCGAGCAGCGCGGCGTCGGCGAGGCCGAGCGGGAGCAGGCGCTCGAGACGCTCGAGCGGATCGGGTACGTGGACGACGAGCGCTTCGCCCGCAGCAGGGCGGAGCGGCTCGCCGAACGCGGGTCGGGCGACGCGCTGATCCGCGACGACCTCGAGCGGCGTGGCGTGGCGGCGGAGATCGTCGAAGCGGCGCTCGCCGAGCTCGAGCCGGAGCGCAGCCGCGCCGCGCGCATCGTGGCGCGGCGAGGGCCGGGTGACAAGACCGTGCGCTACCTCGCTGGGAAAGGGTTCGGCGAGGACGCGCTCGAAGGGATCGTTGCGCGGGAGGACTGAGAAGCGATAGGATTGGAAGTGCTTCCATTCGACGTTTTACCTGCAAGCGCGTGCTTTTCCGAAATCACTGAAAACCTTGATTCGTCCTCTTCCGACCAAACATCGACCCGGCGACCAGGAGGAACCGCCGGCGCCAGCCTGATTTGACGCGCCGAGACCGGAGCACGGCCGCGCAGGCCGAGCGCCGGATGTGAGCACCGAGGCGACGCTGCCTCGGTCAACCGACCTTCTCCCCCTGGAGGCAGGACGCCATGCTCACGACGCTTGCGGCGCTCATCGGACTCGCTCTCGGCGCCGGCATCGCTTCGGCGCTCCTGATGCTTCGGAGCGGTTCGCGCGTGCACGTCGCCGAGCGTGAGGCCGAGACGATCCGCCGCGAGGCGCAGATCGAAGCGCGGGAGGTGGCCGTCAAGCTTCGGGGTGAGGTCGAGAGCGAGGTGCAGCAGCGCCGCGCCGAGGCCGCGAGAGCCGAGGAGGCGGTCGCTGCGGCCGAGCACGAGCTTGCGCGCAGGTCGACGGAGGTCGAGCGTCGCGACCAGGGCCTTGCCGACCGAGAGACGCACGTCAGACAGCTCCAGGAGGAGCTGAAGACGGCGAAGGACGAAGCGCTCGCGCAGCTCGAGAAGATCGCGGGGCTGACCGTGGCCGAGGCGAAGCATCACCTGCTCGAGCGGTCGGAGGACCTGATCCGGCACGAGCTCGCTCGCAGCGTCCGGCAGCAGGAGGAGGAGGCGCGCACGGAGTCGAGGCGACGCGCCCGGGCGCTGATCGCCGACGCGTTGCAGCGGGTCGCTGCGAGCCACACCGCCGAGACCACGGTCACCGTCGTCGAGCTTCCCTCCGACGACATGAAGGGCCGGATCATCGGCCGGGAGGGCCGCAACATCCGGGCGCTCGAGCACCTGACCGGCGTCGACTTCATCATCGACGACACGCCGCAAGCGGTCGTCCTCTCGTCCTTCGACGGACTTCGGCGCGAAGTGGCTCGGACGACGCTCGAGAAGCTGATCGAGGACGGGCGCATTCACCCGGCACGGATCGAGGAGATGTACTACCTCTCGAAGGCCGAGCTCGAGGATCACGTGCGCCAGGCGGGCGAGCAGGCGGTCTTCGAGGCGCGCTGCGGCGAGTTCCACGAAGAGCTCGTGAAGGTCATCGGCAAGCTGCGGTACCGGACGAGCTACGGGCAGCACGTCCTCAAGCACACGCTCGAAGTCGTGCACCTGGCCGGGATCATGGCCAGCGAGCTCGGTGCGAGCGTGAAGACGGCGAAGCGGGCGGCGCTCCTGCACGACATCGGGAAGGCGATGACCCACGAGGTCGAGGGCTCGCACGCGATCATCTCGGCACAGCTCGCGAAGCGCTACGGCGAGAGCCAGGGCGTCGTCCACGCGATCGAAGCGCACCACTACGAAGTGCAGCCGCAGACCGTCGAGGCAGTGCTCCTGATCGCGGCCGACGCGATCTCCGCCTCGCGTCCCGGCGCGCGCGGCGAGAGCCTCGAGCACTACATCAAGCGGCTCGGCGCACTCGAGGACATCGCGACGGCGAAACCCGGCGTGGCGAAGGCCTACGCGCTCCAGGCCGGCCGTGAGATCCGGGTGATGGTCGAGCCCGCCGAGGTCGATGACGACGCCGCCGTCCTCCTGTCGCACGAGATCGCCCGGGAGATCGAGGACCAGCTCGAGTACCCCGGCCAGGTGAAGGTGATCGTGATCAGGGAGAGCCGGGCGGTCGAGGTCGCGAAGTAGCGGCGCGATGAAGGACATCGCTCAGGCCGGCGATGGAATCCCTGTGCACTTCGAAGTCGAAGGCCGGGGCGCGCCGGCGCTGGTGTTCGTCCACGGCTGGTCGTGCGATCGGACCTACTGGAGCGGGCAGGTCGGCCACTTCGCCAAGCAGCACCAGGTCGTCACGATCGATCTCGCGGGACATGGGGAGTCGGGCGACGGACGCCGGGAGTGGACGATGCCCGCCTTCGGCGGCGACGTCGTGGCCGTGATCGAGAAACTGGAGCTGCGCGAAGTGGTGTTGATCGGGCACTCGATGGGAGGCGACGTCATCGTCGAGGCCGCGCTCGCCCTGCCCGACGAGGTCGCCGGGATCGTCTGGGTCGACGTCTACAGCACGCTCGGCAAGTCCAGTACGCCGGAAGAGCTCGAGGAGTTCGTGCAGCCGTTCCGCCAGGACTTCGTGCCGGCGGCTCAATCTTTCATTCGGCGGATGTTCCCGCCCGGTTCAGACCCAGACCTCGTCGAACGCGTCGTCGCCGACATGTCGGGCGCACCCCCGGAGATCGCGGTCGGCGCCATGGAGCACGCCGTCGCCAACGAAGGCGCGATCCTGGAAGCGCTGCCCAAGCTCACGGCGCCGGTCGTCGCCATCAACCCCGACTACCGGCCCAACGACGTCGAAGCGCTCGCGCGTCACGGAGTGAGAGCCGTCCTCATGCCGGGAGTCGGGCACTTCCTGATGATGGAAGATCCAGAGACGTTCAATCGCCTGCTGGGCGAAACGATCGAAGACTTCGCGCGGTAAGCCCTACGTGACGTGGACCACGGCCTTCATCACCTCGGCGGGATGCTCGATCGCGAAGGCGATCGCGTGCGGTGCTTCGTCGAGCGCGAACTCGTGCGTGAGCAGCGGCGCGACCGCATCGCGGTGCCGCGTGACCAGCTCGGCGGCCTCGGCGAACTCGTGCCCTTGACAGCAGCTGACACCGAGCACGTCCAGCTCGCGAAACGGCAGCGCACCGACCCGTAGAGGCACCTCGTGGCCCGAGAGCCCGACGACGACGATGCGTCCCGCCGCCGCAACCAGGTCGAGCGCCAGGCGCATCGGCTCCTTCGCGCCCGTCGCCTCGACCACGACCTCGGGCAGCTCGCCGCCCGTCCATGCGCGCAGGCGCGCCTCGAGGTCGTCTCCCTCTTCGAAGAACGCGAGCTCCGCCCCGGATCCGCTGCGGTCGAGACGTTCCGTGACCCGGTCGGCGAGCAACACCTTCGCGCCGCGGTCGAGCGCTGCGATCGCGACGGCGTGGCCGATGGGGCCTGCGCCGAGAACGACGACATGCTCGTCGGCCTCGACTCGTCCGCGCACGACCGTCCGGACCGCGATCGACATCGGCTCGACGAACGCAGCCAGGCGCGCGTCCTCCAGAGCGACTGGGAAGGCCTGATGGGCGGGCACACGGAGGAGCTCCTGCAACGCTCCGTCGACGTGGATCCCGATGAGGCTGATGTTCTCGCACGCGTTCTCGCGGCCGATGCGGCAGCAGCGACAGCGCCCGCACGCCGAGAGCGGCCAGACCGCGACGCGCTGCCCGACCTCGAAGCCGGGCGGGCAACCCGGGCCGACGTCCGCAACGATCGCCGAGAACTCGTGCCCCTGGATCCGCGGGTACAGCTGATCCGGGTCCTCGGTCAGCCCGATGTCGCCGTGGAAGTAGTGGAAGTCTGAGCCGCAGAGGCCGACCGCCTCGGGCCGGACGATCAGCTCGCCCTGCCCGGCCGCATCCGGCTCGGGCACGTCGACGACTTCCATCACGCCTCTCGTTCGCGTCAGCGCGGCCAGCACGAAAGCGAGCTTAACCGCAGAGAAGGCGCGTGCAGGTGTGCGACCGAGGTGGTGACGCGCGGCCGTGGTAGAGGCGTTCCGCGAGGACGATCCACACAGCGGGTCGGCCGACGAACCCAAGTAACAGTCTGTTACAAGCGGAGGTTGGGGCCGCATCGCGCCGCGTCCGCCAAGTAACAGTCTGTTACTTGGCGCGGGGCTAGACTGCCGTTTCGATGCGGCGCTACCACGTCACCACGTTCGGCTGCCAGATGAACGCCCACGACTCCGAGCGGATCAAGGGCATGCTCGAATCGATCGGGCTCGGCGAGGCGCCCTCGCAGGCCGATGCGGACGTCCTCGTCTTCAACACCTGCACGATTCGCGAGAAGCCGGACACCAAGCTCGCCGCCTATCTCGGCGATGCGGGAGCGCGAAAGCGCGAGAACCCGGAGCTCGTCGTCGCCGTCGGCGGCTGTTACGCCGAGGCGCAGCGCGAACGGATCTTCGAGCTCTACCCGCAGGTCGACGTCGCGTTCGGTCCCGGCTCGATTCCACACCTCGGCGAGTGGCTCGGGGCCGGGGGAGAAGCGCCGCGCGGCCGCTTCGGCACGCACGAGCACTTCGCCGGCGACCTCCCGATGCACCGCGAGCGCGCGTTCAGTGCCTGGGTGCAGGTCTCGATGGGCTGCAACTCGAAGTGCGCGTACTGCATCGTCCCGGCCGTTCGCGGCAGGGAGCAGAGCCGCCGGCCGGGCGAGATCGTCGCCGAGGTCACCCGGCTCGCGGCCGACGGTGTGCGAGAGGTGACCCTGCTCGGGCAGAACGTGAACTCCTGGGGGCGCGACCTGCGTCCCGAGCTCGAGACCGAGTTCGGCGAGCTCCTGCGCGCCTGCGACGCGGTGGAAGGGATCGACCGGATTCGCTTCACGAGCCCGCACCCGAAGGACTTCCGCGACCCCGTCATCGCCGCAATGGTCGAATGCGACGCAGTGTGCGAGCACATCCACCTGCCGCTGCAGTCCGGCTCGAGCAGGATCCTCAAGGCGATGCGGCGCACGTACGACCGCGAGCGCTATCTGAGGCTCGTCGCCAAGCTGCGCGACGCGATCCCGGGCCTCGCGCTCGGTACCGACGTCATCGTCGGTTTCCCAGGCGAGACCGAGGACGACTTCCGGGAGACGCTGGAGGTCGTCGAGGAGGTCCGGTACGACAGCGCCTTCACGTTCATCTACTCGCCGCGGCAGGGGACCGAGGCGGCCGCGCTGCCGGATCAGGTGCCGGACGAGGTCAAGCACGAGCGGCTCGAACGGCTGGTCGACGTCGTGCAGCGGATCGCGTCCGAGCGAAACGCCGAGCGCGTCGGAACGACCGTGGAGGTGCTCGTGGAGGGCTGGAGCCGAACCGACGCGAGCCTGCTGCGCGGACGCACGCGCGGTAACACGATGGTCAACTTCACCGGCGACGCCGTTCCGGGCGAGCTGGCCGACGTCCTGATCGCAGGCGCCACCTCGACCACGCTGCGCGGTGCCCAGCGCACGGCGGTCGCGGCATGAAAATCCTGGTGACAGGGTCGTCGGGGCAGATCGGCACGAATCTCGCGCATCGACTGCAGCAGGACGGCCACGACGTCTTCGGCGTCGACAAGCGCCAGAACACGTGGACCGACGAGTTCCGGTACCTGCTTCAGGATCTCGCCGGCCACTACACGTCCTTCCCGGGCGGGATCAACGGCGTCGAGTACCCGGAGGCGGATCTCGTCGTCCATCTGGCCGCCCACGCAAAGGTGCACCAGCTCGTCCGGCAGCCGCACCGGGCGCTCGAGAACGCCGTGATGACGTTCAACGTGCTCGAGTACGCACGGCAGCAGCGCATCCCGATCGTGTTCTCCTCCAGTCGCGAGGTCTACGGCGACGTGCATCGCTTCGAGGAGTACGGCGAGTCGATCGCGGACTTCGCCTACACGGAGAGCACCTACTCGGCCTCGAAGATCGCCGGCGAGGCCTTCATCTACTCGTACGCCCGCTGCTACGGGCTGCCGTATCTCGTCTTCCGCTTCTCGAACGTCTACGGGCGCTACGACAACGACCTGCACCGCATGGTGCGCGTGATGCCGCTCTTCATCCACGCGATGCTGCGCGGCGAGCCGATCACGGTCTACGGCGGCCGGGAGAAGACGCTCGACTTCACCTACGTGGACGACTGCGTCGACGGGATCGTGCGTGGGATCGAGGCGCTCGCCGAGGGCCGGGTCGTGAACCAGACGATCAACCTCGCCTACGGGCAGGGCAACACCCTCGTCCACGTCGCAGAGCGGATCGCCTCCGAGCTCGGCGTCGAGCCGGACATGACGATCGCGCCGTCGCTGCTCGGCGAGGTGACGCACTACGTCGCCGACCTGAGCAAGGCGCGCGAGCTGCTCGGCTACGACCCGCAAGTGCCGCTCGACGAGGGCATCTCCCGCGCCGTCGCCTGGTTCCGCGAGCACCGCGAAGCCCATCCCGAGGAGAACGTCCCGATCACGGCAGACCACGAGGGCAGCAGCCCGGACGATGTCGAGCACGGCTGGAAGACAGTCCCCGTTCCCTAGACGTCCTCGCCATCTTCGGCCCGACCGCGTCGGGCAAGTCCGCCGTCGCCGAGGCGATTGCCGAGCGAATCCCGGCCGAGCTCGTCTCTGCCGACTCGATGCAGGTCTACCGCGGGCTCCCGATCCTCACGAACCAGGACGCCCATGCGCGCCTGGTCGGCATCTGGCCGCTCGACCGCCAGGGCACCGTCGGTGAGTTCCAGCCGCTGGCGCATCAGGCGATCGACGAGATCGTCGCCGCCGGCCGAACTGCCGTCGTCGTTGGTGGCTCCGGTCTGTGGTTCCAGGCAGCACTGACCGACGTGCGCCTGCCGGCGGACGTGCCTGCAGACGCGCGGGCGCGCTGGGAGCGGCTCTACGACCGGCGCGGCGCGGAGACCGCGCACGGCCTGCTGCAGGCTCGCGATCCCCGTGCTGCGGCGCAGGTGCACCCGAACGACCGCAAGCGCGTCGTGCGGGCCCTCGAGCTCTGGCAGGCGGGCGGAACGCTGGTGCCGGAGCAACCGCGCCTGTGGAGCGCCGAGCTGCGCCTGCCGACCCTCGTCGCGGGCCTCGACGTCCCGCGCGAGACCCTGGCGGCACGGATCCGCGCGCGAACGGCAGCGATGTTCGAGCAGGGCGTGGAGGACGAGGTGCGGGCCGCAGGCGACATCGTTCCCCAGGTCCTCGGCCTCGACGCCGTTCGCCGGCTGCCACGGGCTGAGGCGATCGCCGAGCTCGAGCAAGGGACGCTGCGCTTCGCCGCCTACCAGCGGAAGTGGATGCGCCGCATCCCCGGCATCGTCATGATCGACGCGGACCGGCCGGTGGGAGAGGTGGCGGATGCGATTCTCGAAGTGGCACGCACTCGGTAACAGCTACCTGCTCGTCGAGCGGCGGAATCCGGGTTGCCGCTCGACTCCGAAACCGCCCGCCGGCTCTGCGACGTCCGGTACGGGATCGGCTCCGACGGCGTGCTCGAGGTCGTCGCGGTGCAGGGCGCGGAGGCCGAGATCGTGATCTGGAACCCGGACGGCTCCGTGGCGGAGTTCTCGGGGAACGGCAGCCGCATCGCCGCCGCGTGGCTCGGCCGGCGAGCCGGCGCGACTCAGGTGACGATCGCCGTTTCCGGGCGGTCGTACCCCGCGGCCCTTCGCGGCGACGGGACGATCGCGATGGGCGTCGGCGACGTGGAGGTGGGGGAGACCGAGACGGTCGAGCTGGAGGACGAGCGGGTCGAGCTGACCGCAGTCTCCGTCGGCAACCCGCACGCGGTCATCCGAGGCAACCCCGTGCGCGAGGAGCTGCTGCGGCTCGGTCCGCAGCTGGAAGTGAACGAACGCTTCCCCGACCGGACGAACGTCCAGCTCGTCGGGGTCGACGGGAACAACGAGCTGACGGTGCTCGTCTGGGAGCGCGGAGCGGGGGAGACCAGCGCGTCGGGGTCGAGCGCCGTCGCCGCGGCGGCCGCTGCGGTCACGAACGGCTGGTGCGAGAGCCCGGTCACGGTCCGGATGCCGGGTGGGGAGCTGCGCGTCGAGCTGGACGAGCAGAACCGGATCACGCTCGTCGGCCCGGCAGAGGAGATCTGCGACGGCGACGTCAGGCTCTAGACCGCGAGCTCGAACTCTCTCAGGACGGCATTCAGGCTGAGACGTTCGTCGTGCGACTCCTGGCGCCAGCCGATGATCAACGCGCAGTCGATCTGGTAGGTGCCCGCCGGAAACTCCTTCGGCCGCGTCCCCGGTACGACGACCGCACGCGGCGGCACGGCGCCGCGATGCTCGACCGGCTCCGCGCCCGTGACGTCGATGATCGGGACGCTCGCGGTCAGAGAGACGTTCGCCGCGAGGATCGCGCCGGCGCCGATGCGCACGCCCTCGGTGACGATGCAGCGGGAGCCGAGGAAGGCGCCGTCCTCGACGATCACCGGCGTCGCGTTCGGCGGCTCGAGCACGCCGCCGATGCCGACTCCGCCCGCGAGGTGCACGTCCGCGCCGATCTGGGCGCACGAGCCCACCGTCGCCCAGGTGTCGACCATCGTGCGGGGCCCGACCCAGGCGCCGATGTTCACGTAGCCGGGCATCAGCACGACGCCTTCGGAGAGGAACGAGCCGTAGCGGGCGACCCCGGGCGGGACGATCCGGACGCCCGGTGCATGCTGCTTCAGCGGGATCTTGTCCTGATACGAGAACGGGCCGACCGTCATCGGCTCGACCTTGCGCAGGCGGAAGTACTCGAGGATCGCCTCCTTCGCCTCCACGTCGACGACCCACTCGTCGCCGACCTTGCTCGCCACGCGCCGCTCGCCGTTGTCCAGTGCGGCAACGATCTCCTGCGCGAGCTCGGGCGTCACAGCAGCTCCTCGAGGATCTCGATCGCTCGGCGGCAGTCGTCCTCCGAGGGAACGAGCGCCAGCCGGACGTACCCTTCGCCCGCGGCTCCCAGATAGGAGCCGGGCGCGACGAGCACGCCGTGCTCGAGCAGACGCTCCGCGAACGCCTCGGAGCTCTCGGAAACCTCGCTCCGCGGGACCGCGAGCCAGAGGTACATCGTCGCCGCACTGCCGGTCACGCGCACCCCCTTCCTGGCGAAGAAATCGAGAAAGAGCTGCCGCTTGCGTCCGTAGATCTCTCGCGCGCGCTCGACGTGGGTCTCGTCGCCCCAGGCGACGACCGAGGCGCGCTGGACGAACTCCTGCGGCGCAGTGCCGACCGTCGGCCGGAACGCGCGCAGCGCCGCCACGAGCTCAGGATCTCCGGCCACGAAGCCGCTGCGGTAGCCGGTCATCGACGAGCGCTTCGAGAGCGTGTTGAACACGGCGACGTTGGTCAAGTCGTCGAGCTGCAGTGCAGACGCGGGCGGCTCGTCGAACCAGAGCTCTGTGTAGGCCTCATCGGAGGCAAGCACGAACCCATGGGTGCGCGCCAGCTCGGCGGCCTGCTCGTAGAAGCTGAGCGGCGCAGTCGCACCGGTGGGGTTGTTCGGGTAGTTGACCCACAGGACCGCCAGCCGGTTCAACGTCCATTCGTCGATCGCGTCGAGATCGGGGAGGAAGCCGTTCTCCTCGAGCAGCGGCAGTGCCAGCGCGCGTGCGTGGGCGAAGAGCGCTCCGCGCTCGTACACGGGGTAGCCAGGCTCCGTGTAGGCGACCGTGTCCTTGCCGCGCTCGATGTCGACGACGACCTGGGCGAAGCTGAAGATCGCCTCCTTGCTCCCGAGCGTGGGGATGATCTCCGTGTCCGGGTCGAGCGTCGTCCCGAAGCGCCGCTGCGCCCACGCGGCGATCGCCTCTCGCAGCTCGGCCAAGCCGAGCGCCGCCGGATAGCCCATGCGGTCCCGAAGCCCGTCGATCAGAGCCTGCTTGATCTTCGGGTCGGTCGGCTCGCGGGGGTCGCCGGTCCCGAAGTCGATCACCTCGACTCCGCGCGCCTCCACGCGCCGTGCAGCCTCGTTCAGGCGCACGAACGGATAGGTGGTCTGCCGCTCGAGAATGGGGGAGACGGGCACGGTCAGACGGTACCCGTGACGAAGGCCCAGAGTGACTCGAACGCCCGCTCGAGCGCCGCGATCTCGACCTGCTCGTCGCGCCGGTGCGCGTACCGCGTGGCTCCGGGCCCGAAGTTGACCGCGTCGATCCCGCGCGACGTGAAATCGGCGACGTTCGTCCAGGCCTGCTTCGGCTCGAGCGCCAGGTCGCCCGCCGCCCGCAGCCGGTGCACGAGCGGCGAGTCGGTGACGACGCGGGCGGGCGGAGAGTCGCCGGCGTGCTCGTAGGTCGCACCCTCCGGGAGCAGGCTGCGGAGGTAGGCGTCGGCGCTCGAAGGCGAGCGATCGGGCGCATACCGGAAGTTGACGTTCGCCTCCACGCGGTCGGGGATGACGTTGCTCGCGATCCCGCCTTCGATCTGGGTGATGCTCGCGACCTCCGTGAAGGTGAGACCGCCGATCTCGACCGGCCGCGGCTCGATCTGGGCGTAGGCGCGGAGGCCGTCGAGGGCCTTGTCGATGGCGTTCTCGGCCGTCCAGGGCCTCGCGGAATGCCCGCTGACACCGTGGAAGATGATCCGCGCGTTCAGGTTGCCGAGGCAGCCGGCCTGGATCGTGTTGTCGGTGGGCTCGAGCAGGATCGCCAACTCGGCTTCGTGCACGAGCCGCGAGTGGTCGAAGAGGTCGGGCAACGGGCTGAACTCGGCCGGGAGCTCCTCCTTGCCGAACGCGAGCAGCGCGACGTCGACGGCCGGTTCGACGCCGCCGTCCTCGAGCGCGCGGGCGAGCTCGAGCATCACTGCCAGGCCGCCCTTCATGTCGCTCGCCCCAAGGCCGACCACGCTGCCGTTCTCGATCCGGCCCGGGACGTTCTCCTGGGCGGGCACCGTGTCGTAGTGGCCCGCGAGCACGACGAGTGGGTTGTCCGTCTCTCCTCGGCCGCGCCCAGACGAAGGCGTCGTCGGCTTCGTACTCCAGCTCGAAGGACGGCGGGACGAGCGAACGGACGTGCGCAGCGATCTCCGCCTCGTTACGGCTCTCGGAGGGGATGTTCACGAGCTCGAGCGTGCGGGCCGCGAGACGGTCTGCGAGGGCGGGCATCGGCGACAAGCGTGGCACAATCCCCAGCGTGACGACGCGTCAGCAACCCATCGAGCCCGAACGTGGGCTCGTGCTGGCCGTGCTCCCGAAATCCGCCGACGCCGAGCAGGAGCTCGGCGAGCTGCGCGAGCTCGCCCGCACGGCAGGCGTCGAGCCGGTCGCCGAGCTCGTCCAGCAACGTGCGAGCCCGGACGCGCGAACGTACGTGGGGAAGGGCAAGCTCGAGGAGCTGAAGGAGGCCTACGGCAACGCAAAGGCCGAGGTCCTCCTCGTCGACGGCGAGCTCGAGCCGTCGCAGCAGCGCGCGCTCGAGAATGCCCTGACTGCCCGCGTCGTCGACCGGACGCAGCTGATCCTCGACATCTTCGCCCAGCACGCCACGAGCGCCGAGGGAAAGCTCCAGGTCGAGCTCGCCCAGCTCGAGTACAACCTGCCGCGCATGCGTGGCATGTGGCAGCACCTCGAGCGCCTCGGCGGCGGCTCGGGTGCACTCGGGGCCGGCGTCGGAACGCGCGGGCCCGGCGAGTCCCAGCTCGAGACCGACCGGCGAATCGCCCGTCGCAAGATCTCGCTCCTACGGCGCCGGCTGAAAGAGGTCGGCAAGCACCGGGCTCGGACGCGTAAGGAGCGCGCCGGCAGCGGCACGCCGACCGTGGCACTCGCGGGTTACACGAACGTCGGCAAGTCGACGCTTCTGAACGCGCTGACCGGCTCCGAGGTGAGCGTCGAGAACCGGCTCTTCGAGACGCTGGATCCGACGACCCGCGCGTTCGAGCACGACGGCAAGCGGTACCTGATGACCGACACCGTCGGTTTCATCCGCCGCTTGCCGACGCAGCTCGTCGAGGGCTTCGCCTCGACGCTCGAGGAGACGCTCGTCGCGGATCTCATCCTGCACGTCGTCGATGCCTCGGAGACAGACGACCGGCTGGAGGAGATGATCGACTCCGTGGACACCGTCCTGCACGAGATCGGGGCCGACGAGGTGCCGCTCGAGCTCGTCCTGAACAAGATCGACCGCGTCGATCCGCTCGGCCGCAAGCGGCTGGCGAACGGCTTTCCAGGCGCCGTGCAGATCTCGGCCGTGACCGGCGAGGGCCTCGACGAGCTCCGGGCGAGGATCGCCGATCGATTCGCCGACCGGTACGAGGACGTTCGGCTGCTGCTGCCCTACGAGGACGGCGGGAAGCTCGCCGAGCTCTACGCGCTCGGCGCGCCGATCCACGAGCGCGAGGACCTGGAGCACGGAGTGCTGATCCGCGCCCGCCTGCCGCAGCGCGAGGTGCGGCGTTTCGCTCGCTTTCTCGTCGCGGACGCACACGAAGGCTCGGCGGCGGAACGAGGGTGATCGACCTTCCGGTCGCGCGGCTGCGCGACGACGCCATCCTGCCGTCGCAGGCCTATGAGGGCGACGCGGGCCTCGACCTCGCCGCCTGCGAGCGCCTCGAGCTCGCTCCCGGCGAGCGGGGTGTCGTCGGGACGGGTCTCGCAGTGGCGGTGCCCGAGGGGTGGGCGGGGCTCGTCCTGCCGCGCTCCGGCCTCGCCGCGAAGCACGGAATCACGGTTGTCAACTCGCCCGGGTTGATCGACGCCGGGTACCGCGGCGAGGTGAAGGTGATCATGCTCAACACCGACAAGCACGAGCCTTTCGTCGTGGAGCCCGGAATGAGGATCGCGCAACTCGTCCTCGTCGAGGCGGCGGGTGTGCGGTTGGTCGAGCTGGACGAGCTCTCGATCAGCGAGCGTGGCACTGCCGGGCTGGGCTCGTCGGGATGATCGGGGCGGAGCCCAGGATCCGGGTCTCGGCGCTCCTGCGGTGGGGCGACGGCATCCTGCTCTGTCGCCACGACAAGCGCGGGCGCGACGTCTGGCTGCTTCCGGGCGGCGGCGTTCACTCGGGTGAGACGTTGATGGACGCGCTCGAGCGCGAGATCGCCGAGGAGGTCGGAATCGCCGCGCCACCGCTCGAAGGCCCGATCGCGATCGTCGACTCCATCGCGCCCGGTCGCGCGCTGACGACGAAGCACGTCGTCCACATCATCTTCGCGGGCGAGGTCAAAGGCTCGCTGGAGGCAGTCGTGTCGACCGACGAGGCCGTGCGGGGCCATCGTCTGTTCACGTTCGACGAGCTCGACGGGATCGTCCTGCACCCGCCGATCCAGCGCTTCCTCCAGCGCCGGCAGTCCGGCGACCCCGCGGTATACCTTGGAGCTCTGTGGACCCCGTGAAGGACCTGCTCGGCCTGACGGCCGACTACGCGGCGCAGTTTCTCGGCACGCTCGACGAGCGGCCGGTGAGGGCGGAGGCGTCGCTCGACGAGCTGCTCGAATCTCTGGGCGGCCCGCTGCCCGAGGAGGGGGCCGAGGACGCACAAGTCCTCGCGGAGCTGATCGCCGGAGCCGAGCCGGGCGTCGTCGGCACCCAGACCGGCCGCTACTTCGGCTTCGTGATCGGCAGTGCGCTGCCGGCGTCCGTCGCGGCCGACTGGCTGACGAGCGTCTGGGATCAGAACAGCTTCTCCGTGACCACGTCGCCGGCGGCGGCCGCGGTGGAGGATGTCGCCGCGGCGTGGCTCGTCGAGCTCCTGGGGCTGCCGGAGGACGTCTCGAGCGGCTTCGTCACGGGCGCCCAGGGCGCGAACACCACCGCTCTCGCGGCCGCGCGGCAGCACGTGCTCGCGCAGGCCGGCTGGGACGTCGCGCGCGACGGGCTGAACGGCGCACCGCGGATCCGCATCCTCGTCGGTGGCGAGCGGCATGTGACGATCGACCGCTCGCTGCGCCTCCTCGGGCTCGGGACCGCCTCGGTCGAGCTCGTTGCCGCCGACGATCAGGGCCGGATGCAGGCGGACGGCGCTCAGCGACGCTCTCGGGAACTCCACCGGGCCGACGATCGTCTGCGCTCAGGCAGGCAACGTCAACACAGGCGCCTCCGATCCCTTCGGGGCGATTGCGGAGGCGTGTGAGGGCGCGGGAGCGTGGTTGCACGTCGACGGCGCGTTCGGCCTCTGGGCTGCCGCCAGCCCTCGCTTCAAGCATCTGGTCGAAGGGGTCGAGCGCGCGGACTCCTGGGCGACCGACGCGCACAAGTGGCTGAACGTGCCGTACGACTGCGGCGTCGTCTTCTGCCGGCATCCGGACGCGCACGGGGAGGCGATGGCGGTGGCCGCGAGCTATCTCCAGCGCGCCGACGGCCGCAGTCCGTCCGATTGGGTGCCGGAGTCCTCCCGACGGGCGCGCGGGTTCCCCGTCTGGGCAGCGTTGCGTGCGCTCGGACGCAACGGCGTCGCGGAGCTGATCGAGCGCTGCTGCGACCACGCGAGCACATTCGCGTCGGTGCTCGGCGCACAGCCCGGGGTCGAGATCCTGAACGAGGTCGTCCTCAACCAGGTCCTGGTCCGCTTCGACGACGACGATGACGCGACCAGAGAGGTGGTCCGCCGCGTCCAGGCCGAGGGCACGTGCTGGCTCGGCGGAACCGACTGGCAGGGCCGCGCGGCGATGCGGATCTCGGTCTCGAGCTTCCGGACGACGGCGGAGGACGTCGAGCGATCAGCGGAGGCGATCCTGAACGCGTTCAAGAACCTTCAGCGGGAACCGATACAAGAGAGGTGGGCTCCCTCCGGCTGATCGTTGCGGCTGCTGTCGCGCTGCTCGTGTGCGTTGCCGCTCCTGCGTCGGAGGCCTATGTGGTGAAGGGGAAGCCGTGGCCGGGCGGCACGATTCGCTACTACAACGCCGCCGCCGACCAGGCCTGGCCCGTGGCCCGCGCCGTCTACGTCTGGAACCACAGCGGCGCCCGCATCCGTTTCGTGCCCAGCTCGCGTGCGTCGGCGCAACTCGTGATCAAGCACTTCTCGCACAACCGCTGCGTCGGTCACGCGCGCGCGACGGTGGGCTACGTCCGGCAGGCGACCGTTGAGCTCCCGCGGATCGACGAGAGCTCCCAGCTCTGCAACAGCTATTCGAGCGCGCACGCCGTCGCCCACGAGCTGGGTCATGTTCTCGGGCTCGGTCACGAGGAGCGGGGCTGCGCGTTGATGAACGGCCGTGGAACCTGGAGCGGCGCGCAGCATTGCCGCCAGGAAGCGGTCTGGACGTGGCGCTGCGGCCTGCTCGAGCCGGACGACATCAACGGCGTTGTGGCGCTCTACGGCGGCCGCACGAGCTCTACGAGCCGCGGCTCGTGTTCCGCCTACGCACCGATCCGGGCGCCGCTGAGCCTTTCGGCCGAGCGCCAGGCCGGCGGGATCGTCGGGCTCCGGTTCGGACGCCCCGACCGGCCGCCGATGCCTCTGTTTCTCGCGGCCCTGACCCGGTCTGATGGCGGCTGGGCGATCGCGCACGCGCGAATGCCTGTCCCACGGAGTTTGCCGGAGCCAAGCGCTATGCCTGGAGTGTCGGGATCGGCGAGCAGATGACGATCGCCGATCGGCTGTCTCAGCCGGGCCGGTATTGCTACGCACTCTGGTCGACTGATCCGCTCGGCCGTCCGAGCGACCGGCCGGCGACCGCCTGGGTCACGCTCTAGAACCGCCGCCGCGACGACGCGCCCGCTCCGCCGAGACGGCATGCGCGTTTGCCTCGAGCCGGTCGGGCAGGGGCTCGAGCTCCGGTGGCTCGCCGCCCGTCGCGTGCGCCAGAGCCTGCGAGAGCAGCCAGTCTGCGAGCCAGGGATTGCGTGGGAGCAACGGGCCGTGGAGGTAGGTGCCGATCGCACGGCCGACCCGGACGCCCTCGTATCCCGACTCGCCGTCGTTCCCGAAGCCGGCGAGGACACGGCCGAGCGGCTCGGCGCCGGCATCGAGGCGCGTTCGCCCGGCGTGGTTCTCGAACCCCGCGACCGTCCGGCGCTCGCCGGGCACGAGCTCGCAGTCGAGCAGGACGTCCCCGATCATCCGCCGCTCGCCTGCAACGGTCTCGTGGGGAAAGAGGCCAACCCCGGGGAGCGACTCGCCCTGCTGGTCGACATACCCGCGTCCGAGGAGCTGGTAGCCGCCGCAGACCGCCAAGAGCGCTGCGCCGGCGTCGACCGCCTCCTCGATCACAGGCCCCTTCGCGACCAGGTCCGGGGCGATCAGGGCCTGCTCGCGGTCCTGGCCGCCGCCGATGTAGAGCAGATCGTGGTCGCCGGCCCGCACCTCGTCGCCGACCGAGATCGCCGTCACGTCGAGCTCGTGCCCGCGAAGGGCCGCGCGCCGCGCAAAGACCGCGATGTTGCCGCGGTCGGCGTAGATGTTCAGGTACTCGGGATACAGGTGGCCGACGCGAATCTTCACGAGCGCTCCCAGTACGGCTTCGCGTGACCGCGCTCCGTCAGGATCCGCTGGAGCGCGAGCATCGCGGTGTAGGTGGGGAGGACGACGAGCTCACCGCCGGGCGGTGTCAGCGCGAGGCCGCGATCGAGCGCCCGTGCGAGATCCGGCTCGACCTCGAGGGCGGTCTCGTCGAGCCCGCCGTAGACACAGCGCACGCCGAGCTCCGCCGCGCGGTCGCCGGACGCGATCACGTGCTCGACGCGGGCCAGAAGCGGCTCGAAGTCGACGTCCCAGATCCACGAGACATCCTTCCCGTCGGCGATCGCGTCGTTGAGCGCGATGAAGAGCAGCGACGGGGCGCCGCCCTGCTCGAGCGTGTGGACGACCTCGTTCGCACCGGCCGGATTCTTGATCAGCAGGACGAGAATCGTCCTGTCGCCGGCGGCGATGCGCTCGAAGCGGCCGAAGGCGGCGCCGAATCGCTCGAGGCCCGCCCGGATCTCGTCGAGATGCGCGCCCAGGACCTGCGCCAGTGCGGCCGCCCCGAGCGCGTTGTAGACGTTGTAGAGCCCCGGCAGCGGCAGCCGGACGCGGGTCGAGCCTTCAGGCGTCTCGAGCTCGAACGAGACGCCTTCGAGCCCGTCGAGCTCGATCGCGCGTGCCCGCACCTGGAGCGGCGGGCGTGAGTGGCCGCACGCGGCACAGTGGTAGTCGCCGAGATGGCCGACGTAGGCGGCGGCGAACTCGTACGGCCGGCCGCAGCGGACGCAGTAGCGCGAGTCGGCCGCGTGCTGCAGCGTCGGCCGGGCATGTGCGGGATCGTCGATGCCGAAGGCGATCGTGCCGGCGCGGTCGCGGCCGAGGTCGCCGACCTGCGGATCGTCCCCGTTGACCACGAGCACCGTTTCCGGCGGCAAGGCCGCGGTCGCCGTCCGCCAGTTGGCGGCGATGTGCTCGAGCTCGCCGTAGCGGTCGAGCTGGTCGCGAAAGAGGTTCCCGAGCAGCACGGCGCGCGGCCGCACGCGGCGCGCAATCTCGGGCAGCGCGCCCTCGTCGACCTCGAGGAGCCCCAGCTCCGCGTCGCGCTGTGTCAGGAGCGTGGACGCGACGCCGGAGGCGAGGTTTGCGCCCGAGCGGTTCCAGGCGAGGCGGCGCTTGGGTTCGAGGATCTCGGCTGCCATCGCGGTCGTCGTCGTCTTGCCGTTCGTGGCCGAGACGATGGCAGCACCGTCCGGCAGACGGGCTGCCAGCGCGTCGATCGCGCTCGGATCGAGCTTCCACAACAGCTTGCCCGGCAGCGTCGTACCGCCGCCCGCGCCGGCCAGGCGCGACAGCTTGCCCGCCGCGCGAGCGGCGAGGGACTCGACTGCGAGACGGGCACTCATCCGCGGGCGAGAGTACCGGCTGATCACTCGATCGAGTGAACTTCGCTCGGCCTAACCCAAAAGGGTGAGGAACCGTCACCTAAACCCGCATACGGTGGGCCCGGTTAGCAGTAGGCCCGGTCTGCGGTTCCTCCGGCCCCACTGTCCAAGTTCATGCGGCCCGCGCCCAGCGCGGACAAGGAGAAAGATGTCAAGAAAGACAGGCGGCAATTGCGGTGACGTTCGTCAGAGCGCCCTTTGGGGATCTGGCAACCGCGGCGGCGAGTTCCGATCGAATGCCCTCTGGGGCAAGGGTGGTCGGGGCAGCATCGTCGCGCTCGTCGGCGTTCTCGTGCTGTCACTGGCAGCGGGAGCCGCATCGGCGAAAAGCACTGCTCCTCAGCCTGCACCTTCGGTCACGGCGACCGTTGTCGAGGCAGGCCTGCTCGAGAGGGCAAAGGCGAATCCGAAGCAGAGGTTCCGCGTCATCGTCCAGAGCGCTGCCGGCGCCAAGGCGGCAGAGACGGCTTTCAGCACCGTCGAGAAGCAGGACGACCAGCAGCTCGTGCAGGACGAGACGCAGGCCGACAAGGCCGAGCGGGCGGCGAATCAGGCAGCCTCAGGCGGCAAGTCGAAGGCCGTGCAAGCACGGTACAAGGCCGAGCGTGAGCGTTGGAAGTCCGAGAAGGAAGCGGCCAAGCAGCTTCGCAGAACGGCTAAGGGCCAGCTCGACGACCGCTTCGACTTCATCGGCGGTGTCTCGCTCGAGATGTCGGGTCGGCGGCTCGAGCGGCTCGCTCGCGTCTCGGGCCTCATCATCACCGAGGACGTCGAGGTCGTGTTCCTGAGCTCAGGCTCGGGCTACAACTACTCGTCGAAGCAGCTGTGGGCCCACGAGTCGGGCGTCAGCGCATTCTGGTACGGGACTCCCCGCCAGATGCCTGCGATCGCGATCGTGGACTCGGGCATCGACAAGAACCTGCCCGACTTCGCCGGGCGGAACATCAAGCAGGTCAACTTCGTCGGCTCTGGCAAGCCCAACGGCGCGCTCGACGGTCGCGGTCACGGCAGCTTCGTCGCCGGCATCGCTGCCGGCTCGGGCAAGGACTACGCCGGCGTGGCTCCGAATGCACCGCTCATCTCGCTCGACGTCATGGACGACTCCGGTTCCGGCCGGACGAGTGACGTGATCGCGGCGACCGAGTGGATCTACCAGAACCACGAGGCGAACGACATCAAGGTCGTGAACTACTCGCTGCACGGCGGCGGTACGGCTCACTTCTACAACGACCCGCTGAACAAGGCGGTCTCGAAGTTGTGGCACGCCGGCATCGTCGTGGTCGCGGCGGCAGGCAACTACGGCACGGACGGGGCCCCGAGCGGCGTGCTCTTCGCTCCCGGCAACAACCCATTCGTCATCACGGTCGGCGCCATCGACATCGGCGGCACCGCCAGGGTGAACGACGACGACCGCGCTCCGTGGTCGGCGTACGGCCGGACGCAGGACGGCTTCTGGAAGCCCGAGATCTGCGCTCCTGGCCGGATGATGGTTGGCCCCGTGCCGATGAGCTCCACGCTCGCGGTCCAGAAGGCGGACAAGATCAAGAGCCCCGGCTATGTCGAGCTCTCCGGGACGTCGTTCGCGGCGCCGGTGATCTCGGGTATCGCGGCTCAGATCCTCGCCCGGAACGCGGACATGACGCCGGATCAGGTCAAGGGTGCCATCATGCGGCGGGCCCGTGCGGTGCCGCGCGCCGAGAGCAACTCGTGCGGCGTCGGTCAGGTCAATGCGGTGCGGGCGGTGCTGAACGCGACCAAGGCGTCCAACCCGAACGCGGCGCTGAACCGCTTCCTGAAGCCGGATGCGGTGACGGGCCAGACGGTGTTCGACGCCGTCAGCTGGACGGACGTCTCCTGGAGCGATGTCTCCTGGGATGCGGTCAGCTGGACGGATGTCTCCTGGAGCGATGTCTCCTGGGATGCGGTCTCCTGGAGCGATGTCTCCTGGACGGACGTCTCCTGGGCCGATGTCTCCTGGAGCGACGTCTCCTGGGAGGATGCGGCTGGTGACACGGGCACGCCGGATGGATCCGGTGTCCCGCTGACTCCGGCAGAGGAACTGGCAGCGGCACAGGATCCGGACCTCGCTCCGATCCCCGGCTCGGGCGTCGAGCTGGAGCTTCCGCCGGTCGAGCCGGTGCTTCGCCGGTCGCGCCGGTGCTTCCGGTCCGCTCCCGGCGGTCCCGCTTCCGTAACACCTCGATGAAGGGCCGGCCGATAGCGCGGCCGGCCCTTCATCTATTTCCCCACTTCCACCCGTGTCACCCTTTCGGGGGAACTCGAACGGGGGTACCCCGACAGGGGGATGCCTGCCCGCGAGAGTGGGAATACCTTTCGAGACGGCCACCTTAAGGCTTTCGATTTGCGGCATCGAAGGAGACCAGCGGCATGAGAAGCACGTGCGGAGCGGCATGATGAACGCAATCCCCCTCGAAGACGCGATCTCCCGTGGCGGCGCGCCGAGCGAAGCGCGCAGCAAGCTCCCGCTGAAGGCTCTTCTGTACTTTCTGGCCGTCGTAGGCGTCGCGATTGCGGCGACGGCACCGTTCCTCAGCCAGATCGACCGGCACACGGGGAGCTGGCTCGAGTTCGCGATTCTCGCGACCAGTGTCGCTTTCGCGCAGTTCTTCGTGGTGCGCACGCCCGGGAACAAGTCGTACCACACGACCGGCGTCTTCCTGATCGCCGCGGTGCTGCTCCTCCCGCCGGGGCTGGTCGCGCTCATCCCGCTCATCCAGCACGTGCCGGAGTGGCTGCGCAGCCGGGGAAAGTGGTACGTGCAGTCGACCAACCTCTGCGTCTACACGATCGCCACGATGGCAGCGTGGGGGAGTGCACACCTGATTCTCGGCTCCCACGGCCTGATTCAGAGCGATGACGTTCGCTTCGCGCTCGCCGGCACGGCCGCCTCGGTTGTGCTCGTCGCACTCAACTCTGCGCTGATCGCCCCGATGATCCGCTTCGTCAACGGGCACCCGATGCGCCTGCTCTTCTCGTACCAGACGCTCTCGACGGAGTTCGTCTTCGCCGCGCTCGGAGTCGTGCTCGCCGCGTTCTGGACGGCGAACCCGTGGCTCGTCCCCTTCGCCATCGCCCCGCTGCTGCTGATCCACAGGGCGCTCTCGGTGCCGCAGCTGCAGGCCGAGGCGCGCGTCGATCCCAAGACCGGCCTCTTCAACGCGCGCTACTTCGCGTCGGCGCTGACGGAGGAGCTCGGCCGCGCCCAGCGCTTCGAGCGGCCGCTGGCGCTGATCATGGCCGACCTCGACCTGCTGCGCGAGATCAACAACACGTACGGCCACCTGGCGGGCGATGCGGTGCTGAAGGGCGTCGCGGAGGTCTTCCGCGCCGAGCTGCGCCATTACGACGTACCCGCACGCTTCGGCGGCGAGGAGTTCTCGATCCTCCTGCCGGAGACGCCGCCGGAACAGGCGCTCGAGATCGCGGAACGGATCCGGCGCGCGATCGCCGACCGATTGTTCGACGTGGAGACCTCGAGCGAGCCGATCCGCGCGACCGTCTCGATCGGTGTCGCCGGCTTCCCGAAAGACGCCCAGGATCCGAACGCGCTCATCCATCAGGCGGACCTCGCCGTGTACCGCGCCAAGCTGCAGGGGCGAAACCGCGTCCTCAGCGCGAGCTCCGAGCCGCTTCTGATGCCCGCTGACCGCAGTGTTCCGCTCGCGTCGGTCCCGGAGGACGGCGACCACCACGAGCCACTCGCGCGCGTTCCGGAGGCCATGCCGGAGCTGGAGCGCCGCCACACGGCCCACACGACCAGCGGACCGCGCTTCCTCCAGCTCTCGACCCGCCTGGGGCTGCTGGTCGGCCTCGTGACGCTCACGGGCGTCCTGGCAGGCGCAATGGGTGTCCTGTTCGGCACCTCGACGGACATCATCGGGCTGCTCGCCGTGATCGCCCTCGTCGGCGTGGGCGAGGCGCTCGCCCTCGAGCTCGACGACGGCTCGATCTCGGTCAGTGCCGTCGGTGCGCTCGCAGGGGCTGCCCTGTTCGGCCCGCGGGGCGCACTCGCGGTCGCCGTGGCCATCTGCGCGGTTCAGTGGAGCGCGGATCGCGGGCCGATCCACAAGGTGCTCTTCAACGTCGGCACCCTCACGCTCTCGTCGCTGGTGGCGGCGTCGGTCTTCACGCTCGGCGTCGAGGGCGGCTTCGGCGAACTGGCGACGGTCGCCGCGGGTATCGGCGCGGGCGCGGCCTACTTCGCCGTCAATACCGGCTTGCTGGCGATCGCTCTCTCCCTCGAAGGGCGCGAGAAGGTCTGGCGTGTCTGGCACGAGCGGTTCCTGTGGCTCGGGCCTCACTACCTCGTCTACGGCTTCATCGGCAGCGTGATCGCCATCGGCTACGAGGCCGCCGGCCTCTATGCGCTCGCCGTGTTCGCAGTGCCGCTGCTCCTGATGCGCAAGACACAGGAGGCGTACCTCTCGCACACCCGTCGCAGCGCCCAGAAGCTCCGCCAGGCGGCCGAGACGATTCACACCCAGAACGTGTCGCTCGAGCAGGCGAACAGGCTCCTGAAGGAGCGCTCCACGGCAGCGATGGAGAGCCTTTCCGCCACGGTCGACGCGCGCGATGCCTACACGGCCGGCCACTCGCGCCGTGTCCAGCAGCTGGCTCTGGCGATCGGTCGTGAGCTCGGGCTCTCGCACGTGGAGCTCGACCTGCTCGGCCACGCGGCCCTCTTCCACGACATCGGCAAGCTGGCGATCCCGGACTCGATCCTGCTGAAGCCGGCGAGCCTCACGGAGGAGGAGTGGGCGCTGATGCAGCGCCACGCCGACGAGGGCGCCCGCATCATCGACAGGCTCGGCTTCCTGGGCGACGCGGTGCCGGCGATCCGCCACCACCACGAGCGCTTTGACGGCACCGGCTATCCGGACCGGTTGCGTGGGGAGGAGATCCCGCTCGGTGCGCGGATCATCCACGTTGCCGACGCACTCGACTCGATGCTGACGACCCGGATCTATCGGGCTGCCCGCCCGCTCGACGAGGCACTCGCCGAGCTTCGCAGGGCGGCCCCGACACAGTTCTGCCCGCGCTGCGTCGCGGCACTCGAGCGGATCCTGCCGCTCGAGGTGCTGACCGACGATGCGTCGCCGCGTCCCAGGCTGCTCGCGGTCTCCTAGGGCTTCAGCTACGGACGTGCGGGGGCCCTGCTCGGCAGGGCACGTCCGTTCTAGCCTTCTTGCAGTTTGGAGAAAATGCTCTAGACTGTTTGCATGGCACGGTCGCGCCGCCACCCTGCGGTGGCAGGCATCGATCCGGAAGCACTTGCAGCGTTCCAGGCCGGTATTCGCAAGCGCTACACGGACGACGAGATCCTCGGACAGCTCACGGCAAGCGCCGAACGGCTCGGGCGTTCGCCGACAATGCGCGAGTTCGCGGCCGATTCGCTGACGACCGTGCACCCGCAGACGGTGATCGAGCACTTCGGCAGCTGGAACGCGGCCAAACGCCAGGCTGGGCTCGTCCCGCGCCGCTTCGCAACGCGCGAGGAGCTGCTCGGCCGCCTGCGCGCGCTCGGCGAGGAGCTCGGGCGCACACCGACGGCGCGAGACATCGATGCCCGTAAGGGCGCGATGCCCTCGAAGTCGCTGCTGTGGCACACCTTCGGCTCGCTCGCACAGGCGTTGCGCGAGGCGGGTTTCGACGTCCCGATCGGGGAGGAGCGCCTGGAGCGCGCGGTCGTCCAGGGCGCGGAGCTGTCCCGGACGCTCGGCCGGCTGCCGAAGATGGCCGACTGGGCTGCCGCTCGCCGTGCTGACCCGTCGCTCCTGACCGAGTGGCAGGTCTACCGGATGATCGACGTGCAGCCCGCGTGGGCGGCGTTCCAGTACCTCGTCCGCGAACGGCTGCGGGAGGAAGGCGCGGAGGTCGCGCCCGACGGCACGGTCGAGTAAGTAGCTCTAGCCGGTCGCGAGCGTGATCGCTGCGAGGCGCTTGAGGCACGAGGCGCCCTCGTGCGGGGCGCGGACCGAGGGAAGGATCGTCTCCTCGACGTACGAGCGGTCGGCATGGAAGCGGTCGTGGCCGGTGACGCGCCCGTCTTCGATCCGAAGCAACGTCCCCTCGTCGAGCTCACGCTTGCGCAAGCTGAGCCGCACGGTCTGCTCGAGCAGGTCGAGGGCCGCCCGGGTGGAGGCGAAGAAGAGCTCCTTGCCGGCGGTGCCGATCCAGAGCGGACGGCCGGCGGCGCGGGCGATGAAGAGGGTGGAGGCGTTCCGCTCGTCGAGCCAGGCAGTCGCCATCGCGCCGTGCAGCTCCTCGAGCGCCTCCGGGCTGCCGGCCGAGTGCTCGGCGAGCGCGAAGATCGCCTCCGAGTCGACGGTCATGTCCGGATGGGCCCGCTCGAAGCCGTAGCGGGCGAAGATCTCCTCGTCGTTGACGATGATCCCGTTGTGGATGCCGACGACCGAGCCGTGCCGGATCGGGTGGTTGTTCGCCTCGATCGTGGGATGGCCCTTGGTGTAGTCGCGAACGTGCACCAGCACCTGCGTCGACGCGGCGGGAACGTGCAGCTCGCTGAGGAGCTCACTCGCTCCCGAACGGCGCTTGTGCACCGTTACGGCCGCACTGGGTCCGCGGTGGGCGTAGCCGACGGCATCGGCGCCGCGCTCTGCAATCCCGGCCAGGAGCGCCTGGGCAGCGAGCGTCCGCTTGACGCTCGAGTCAGGGTTGAGGCTGTATCCGGCGATTCCACACATAACTACTAAATTCTACTTCCGTCATCGGCTGGAGTGGCTACCCACTTGAGTAGGGTAGACGGCGGGTATTGCGAGGAAGTTAGGGCGGTGTTCGGTACCTCGGGACGGATTCCTCAAGCTGTGAGGCTGGGACGCCGATATCGGTGGCGATGGAGCCGAATCCCGCCGAGCCCGTCTTCGAGACGCCATCCGAACCGCATCTCGAGCTTCTGCCTGCGCTCGATGAGCCCAAGGATGGGGAGGAGGATGCCGAGGAGGCCGAGGCCGAGGCCGAGGTCGAGGACGCCGAGGATGCGCCTCCTGCCGTCGCTGAGGCGACCCAGGATCCTCTGAAGCTCTATGTGCGCCAGATCGGCGACGGCCGCCTGCTGACACCTGCCGAGGAGCGTGAGCTCGCCCGTCGCAAGGACGAGGGCGACGAGGCGGCGAAGCGAAGGCTGATCGAGTGCAATCTCCGGCTCGTGATGTCGATCACGCGCAACTACACGAAGGCCGGCGTGCCGCTCCTCGACCTGATCCAGGAGGGCAATCTCGGCCTGATCCGCGCCGTCGAGAAGTTCGACTACAAGATGGGCTTCAAGCTCTCGACCTACGCCACGTGGTGGATTCGCCAGTCCGTCACGAGGGCGCTCGCAGAGCAGGGCCGGACGATCCGCCTGCCCGTGCACGTCGCCGAGCAGGTCCGCCGCGTCACACGCAGCCGCCGCATCCTCGCCCAGAAGCTGAACCGCGACCCGAACGAGAACGAGATTGCGATCGAGGCGGGCTTCACGCCCGAGCGCGTCCAGGAGCTGCTCGAGCTCGTCCAGGACCCGGTCAGCCTCGAGACGCCGGTCGGCGACGGCGAGAGCCTCTACGGCGACATGGTCGAGGACACGAAGACCGCCGGGCCCGACGCCGAGACGTCAGACCGGCTCCGCGCGAGCGAGCTCTCGGCTGCGCTCGACCGCCTGAACCCCCGCATGCGCCACGTGCTCGCCCAGCGCTTCGGCCTGGACGGTGCGATCCCGCAGACGCTGGAAGAGGTCGGAGTCGGCCTCGGCATCACCCGCGAGCGTGTCCGCCAGCTCGAGTCGCGCGCGTTGCGCGAGCTGCGCCTGGTCGCACCCGGGCTGGAATTCTACCTCCGCAGCTGAGCGTAACCTGCAGGCAGCAGGGTCTGACCGCGCGGTGACCCTAAGGGGCCGTTTCGCTGGCCCGGCGGGATGCCTAGAGGAGCTGCCCGATCGACTCCATCTCGCGCAGCGACGCGAGCCGTTTCAGCGAGTCGAGCTCGATCTGCCGCACGCGCTCTCGCGTCAGCCCGAGCCGCCGGCCGATCTCCTCGAGCGTCTTCGGCTCGGAGTCGCTGAGCCCGTACCGCAGCACGACGACCTGGCGCTCGCGATCCGTGAGCGCCCGCAGCGCCTCCTTCAGCGCCTGGCTGCGCAGCGACAGCTCGACCTGCTCCTCCGGCAACGGGCCTTCGCCGGCGACGAAGTCTCCGAACACGGCGTCCTCGGCTTCCCCAACGGGTTGATCGAGGCTCGTGGACGCGCGGGCCGCAGCACGAACTTCCAGTGCCTGTTGCAGCGGTAGAGAGGCCTCTTCGGCGATCTCCTCGAGTGTCGGCTCGCGCCCGAGCTGCGTCCAGAGCGTCCGTTCGGCACGGTTCATCTTCTGCAGCCGCTCGACGATGTGGACGGGCATCCGGATCGTGCGCGCCTTGTCGGCGAGCGCACGTGCCACCGCCTGCCGGATCCACCAGGTGGCGTACGTCGAGAACTTGAAGCCGCGACGCCAGTCGAACTTCTCGACCGCACGAATCAGTCCGAGCGTGCCCTCCTGGATCAGGTCGAGGAAGGGCAGCCCCTGATTGCGGTAGTTCTTGGCGATCGAGACGACCAGCCGGAGGTTGGACTGGATCATGTGCTGCTTCGCCAGCATGTCGCCGCGCTCGATCTTCTTCGCGAGCTCGACCTCCTGCGGCGCCGTCAGCAGCTGATGCCGCCCGGCCTCGCGCAGGAAGAGCTGCAGCGCATCGGTGGTCGTCTCCTGTGGCAACGAGGCGGGAGCCGGAGCGGGCGCGGGCACCGGCTCCTCGGGTTGAGCCTCCTCGACGACCTCGATCCCGCGGCGGTCGAGCTCGCGGTAGAGCGCATCCAGCTCCAGCGCGTCCAGCTCGAGTGTCTCGACGACGTCAGCGATCTCGCCGGCCTTCAACGACCCGGCCTGCTCGGCAGCCTCCAACAGCTGCTGGAGCTCGTCGTTCAGGAGCAAGTGTTCGATGTCGACCGTGGTCATGACCGGGGAATCTGCTTCTACCCGTGAGCTTCTCGCTCCCAAACCCACATGTCCAGTCCCGGCTGCGGTAACTAGGTGCGCGCGGCGCCGCTCTCGAGCGCCGCGAGCAGCTCGCCGACCCTGTCGACCGTCGTGATCGCGAGCTCGATCTCGGCCGGCTCGAAGCGGCGATCGTCGGCGTAGATCTCGACGAGCCCCCAATTCTGGCCGCGCGAGCGGAGCGGCAGCATCAGCAGCGAGTCCAGCCCGAGCCGCTCGAGCAGCGCTGCCTCCGCCGGGTCGGCAGAGGGATCGTTGCGGAGCACGACGCGAGGCTCGCCGCTGTCGATCACTTCCTGCGTGAGCGGGTAATCGGAGACGAGAAAGAGCTCCAGCGCGGGCGGATCGCCCGAGCGGTGGAAGTCGCTCAGCTCGACCAGCAGGTCGCCGATGATCCGCGAGACGGAGCAGCGCGACGCGTCGAGCAACGCGGCGAGCTCCGCGCACGTCACGTTCAGCAGCCGGGACACGGATGTCTCGGCACCGATCTTCTGCAGCGAGCGGTCGATATCGGCGGCGGCCATAGGCGTCCAGTATGCCCACGTACGTGCTGTTCGATGCCGTTCCTTGAATGCACGAGAATCAGCGTTATGTCAAGTTGACACAGATTCGGCCGTCTGCCCTCTCCCCACCCTCAGAAGCCTGCTGAGCGGGCGCCGGTCGCGATCAGCAGCAGATGATCGCGGCGAGTGATCAGTCGGTACCAGACGAAGATGCGAGTAGTCGTGGCGGCGCACGTAGCCGAGCAGCGCCGAGATCGCGATGAGCCCGCTCGCGAACGACGGCGAGCGAGCCGACGACGAACGGCCCGGCCGTACCCGGCGGCAGGTCGGCGAGCACGACGTCGCCGATTCCCTTGAAGGCGACCGCGCCGAACGTGATCGGAACGAGCAGGAGAAACGAGAACCGGGCCGCAGAGTCGCGATCGAGCCCGAGGAACCGCCCCGCGGTGATCGTGATCCCCGACCGCGACACTCCGGGCATCAGCGAGAGTGTCTGCGCGAGCCCCACGCCGATCGCTGCCTTGATGCCGATCTGACCCATGTCCTTCGTCTGGGGCGTGCGGTCGGCGACGTAGAGGAGGCCGGCGAACAGTGCGAGGAGAATCGCGATCTGCCACGGCTCGCCCAGCCTCTCGGCGATCAGGTTCTCCCCCACCGCGCCGACGATCGCCGCCGGCACCGTCGCCGCGGCCACGTACCAGGCGATCCGCTCGTCGGCGGTCTCGATCCGTCCGCCGCCGCAGCGTTCCGAACCACGCAGCGCGCGAGGCGGACGATGTCCTCGCCGAAGTAGATGACGACCGCGATCAGCGTGCCGAGGTGCAGCGAGACGTCGAACGTCTGGTTGAACGCGTCGTGCTCCTTCAGGTACTGCCAGTCGCCGAGCCAGGGCACGAGGATCAAGTGGCCCGACGAGGAGATCGGCAGCAGCTCCGTCGCCCCCTGGACGAGGCCGAGCACGAGCGCCTGCCAGTTCGGCAGCGCCCCGGCCTGATCCCCCACTCCGAGGAGCGTCAGCACGATCGCGAGGGAGAGACAGGCGCCCGCGGAGATCCAGAGGGTCGCGCGGCTCACCGCCGCATCCTACGGACGGTCGCGCGCCCCGGACACGGCAACCAGAACTTCTCGCAATTTGCAGAAAAGACGCTCCCCGCGCCCTTGCCCGGATCGGACCGCCCCGTTAGGTTCCTCCATGCAGAGAGCACGGAGCGCGATTAGGTCGAGACCGAGCTTGAGGGCCGTACGCGAAAGCGGAAAGTCAGCAGGTTCGGTGGACGAAAGCGCCACCGGCTCTCTGAATTTATTTGTGGCGCAATCTTGAAAAGGGATCTGCGGGAGCAGATCCCTTTTCGCGCCAAGATCCCTGAAGCTGCGTGGGTTGGGATGGGGGCTCGCTCAGCGACGCGCTCGTACGGTTTGACTAGGATCGCGGTCGTTATGCACTTGCGGTGGCCGAGCATCGATCTTGGGGTTCAGGCCTTCGCCTGGGCCGTCTTCTTCTTCCTGCTGCTCTGGGTCGGGATGCTGGCGCTCGGTGTCTCCGGCGCGACGGCGCTGATCCTCTCGCTCGTGTCGAGCGGCGCGATCTTTCTCTTCGTCCGCCTCCGCGGCGATTGACCTAGCGCCCTACGGACAGAGCGCGCACGAGCCGGCCGGCGAGTTCCTTGCCGACCAACGCCTCGAGCCGGTCCGCCGCCGTGGGACGAGTGCGCGCGTCCATATCCAGCGCGTGGCAGTGCTCGAGGAGCAGCTCAGAGGCGGCGGGTTTTAGATGAGTGACGGCGGCGGCGTCCATCACCACCCTTATCGACCAGGATCGTGACCGCGAAAATCCCTTGATCAGGTCTCCGTGCGGCGGTCTCCTGTCGTCGTCACGGTTTCCTCGCGATCGTCGTCCGGTCGTGCACCGCGCCCACACCGACAGGCACGGTCGGCGGCTCGGCGTACGGCCCACGATCTGCGGTCAGCGGCTCGTCTGCAGCGCGCGTGTCGCTCGTCTCGGTCGCTGTCTCGGTCACTGGGACGGGTGTCTCGCGCACCTGCTCGTCCACCACGACCTCACGGCTGGGGCCGGCGGTGTCGAACGAGAGCCCGAACACGAGCCCGATCCCGAAGGCAATCGCCGGCAGGATGTTGCCGAGGTCGGCGACGGCACCGAAGATCCCGAGGTCGCGCGACCAGTTCGAGGTGTTCATCAAGTCATCCGGCTGCCGGGAGAGCAGCACCCAGAGGCCGGCCACGAGGACCGGCAGGAAGCCGATCACGAAGACGCCGAGGGAGAACCGGGGCCACCCCCACTTCGTCCAGCCGCCCAGGATCTGCGAGAGCGCCATCGTCAGGCCCGCGGCGGCGATCAGACCGTATGTCGCCCAGTACTCCGACGCCGTCTCGGTGCCGATCTGCGTCGCGAACCACAACAGGACGCCTGCGACAGCCGCTCCGGCAAGCGTCGCGATCCCACGTGTCACTCCGTTCATCACTGCCTCCGTTTCACTGTTGTCTGCCAGGGCTTGTTCCCCCTCCAACAGAAACGGAACCGCGGCTAATTCAGGTGCAGGCGGCGCTCGTCGAAGCGCGAGGAATGGAGCTCCGCGTGGAACTCCTCGATCGAGTTGAGCGCATCCGCGGCGAACACATGATCGACGACACCCACCCGCGCGTCGTTCGCGAACGGCAGGTCGACGTGCGCGTGCGTGACGAGGTTGACCGAGAGCGCGTCACAGGCCGGGCAGCGCACTGCGAGCCCGAGCCAGCGCTCGCCGGGCGCTACCGCCACGAAAGACGACGGAAAGACCGGTCGCGGCCTGCCCTCCGGGTAGCAGTAGAAGCTCCACGGCCACTCCCCCGCCTTCAGATGCGTCGCTGCGGACTCCAGGAGCTCATCGGCGGCGTCGCGGGTGCGCGAGGTCATGAGATCGACGAACTGGCCTGCGTGCCCTCCCAGCGGCGCCCAGTCGAGGTCGTCGTGGGAGACGAGGCCCTGATGCTCGTCGCCGCAGCCACAGTCGAAGCGGACGCTGTAGACCGCGGGATGCATTGCGCCCGGGAGGCGTTCGAGCAGCCGGAACGATGAGAGCGCCACGTGGGCCTGCTCTCGCCGTGGACACGCGAAGGTGTACCGGGCTGTGAGCGCGTCATACATCGTCCACATGCTTATCGACGGCCCGGACGGCCGTGAAGACACCCTTTTGCGGAGTCAGTACTGAATCAGCGATTGAACGTCGTAGCCCTCGAGCTTGTCGCGGCCGTTCAGGAACGTGAGCTCGATCACGAAGAGCAGGCCGACGACCACCCCACCGAGCTGCTCGACGAGCTCCGTCTTCGCCTTCGCCGTGCCGCCGGTGGCCAGCACGTCGTCGTGGACGATCACGCGCGAGCCCTTTCCGAGCGCGTCGGCGTGCACCTGAAGGCTGTCCGTGCCGTACTCCAGGGCGTAGGTCGCCTCCACGGTCTCCCAGGGGAGCTTGCCGGGCTTCCGGGCCGGCACGAAGCCGCTACCGAGCCGGTCGGCGAGCGCGCCGCCGAAGATGAAGCCGCGTGCCTCGGCGCCGAGGATGA
Organism: uncultured Gaiellaceae bacterium; assembly: GCA_963847255.1. Taxonomy (GTDB): domain Bacteria; phylum Actinomycetota; class Thermoleophilia; order Gaiellales; family Gaiellaceae; genus Gaiellasilicea. The sequence goes on along the minus strand of CAWJYW010000021.1, from coordinate 4,907 downwards.
TGTCGGGCTCCAGCGGCCGCGCGAGCTGCTCCAGCCGGTCGATCGTCTCGTGGAAGTACGTCGCGTCGGCGACGAGCGGCATCAGGTCCTTGAAGATGATCCCGGGCTTGGGGAAGTCCGGCACGTCGCGGACGCGATCCCGCAGATCGAGTGTCGCCCCCGAGGTCATCAGCGCTCCGCGAGCAGTCGTAGCTCGCGCCAGAAGAGAAGCCGTGAGAGCTCCTGCGACGTCTCTGCGAGCGATTGGAGGTCGTCGAGGCCGGTCTTCCGGCGCTCGGGGTTGCGAGAGCGGAGCGCGGGCGCGACGAGCTGCTCGAGGAGACCGGCCTCGCGCCCCGCCGAGTTGCGGAACGTCCGGAGGTGCCGCGCGTCGATCCCGTACTGGGCGAGCCGGCCGCAGGCCGCGGCGATCTCGGCGTCGCCCTCTCGGTAGAAGTGCTCGCCGCCCTCCACCCGGGGCGAGAGCAGGCCGTACTCCTCGAGCGCGCGTGCGAGGCCGGCATCGATCCCGGCGCGGTGACAGAGCTCGGCGAGGTCGAGCTCCGCCTCCTGCTCCCCCAGTCCGGTCGGCCGGCGGCGCTTGCGCTCGGCTGCCCCGGCGCCGGAGGCGAGCTCCTGTCTGATCACGCGGAGCGGGAGGAACTCGTCGCGCTGCAGCCGGAGGATCGTCTCCAGGCGCTCGACGTCCTCCTCGCTGAAGAGCCGGTAGCCGCCACGGGTGCGCTTCGGCGTCAGCAGCCCCTGATCCTCGAGGTAGCGGATCTTCGAGATCGAGATGTCCGGGTACTCAGGCTGGAGCCGCGCGCAGACTGCGCCGATCGTGTGGAGGCGCTGCTCGGGGCGGCGCTCGGTGGCGGTTGTCGTGCTCATCGTCGGAGGAAGGTCAGCCGGTACTTGCCGATCTGCAGCTCGTCGTCGTCGTCCAGCGCGGCCGACTCGATTCGCTTGCGGTTGACGAACGTGCCGTTGAGGCTGCCGAGGTCGGTGATCGTGAAGGTCTCGCCATCGCGCACGAGCTCGGCGTGACGGCGAGAGACGGTGACGTCGTCGAGAAAGACGTCGCACTCCGGCGAGCGACCGATCAGCGTGCGCTCGGCCGAGGGGAAGAAGCTCTCCCCCGCCCTGCCGCCGCCGGAGCGAACCACGAGCGCCGGTCCCTTGCCGCGTAGATCCTGCAGCCCGGTGCCCGGCTCGTCGGCGTCCTCCTCCGGGGTATAGGTCATCGTCTGCTCGCCCGACTCGCTCTTGTTGAGCATCGCGCCGCAGCGGGAGCAGAAATTCGAGGACTCCGGATTCTGGAACCCACACTCAGGGCAATAAACGTGGCTCACACGCCCTCTTCGGAGGAGGGCGCGCTGCGCGACGAGAGGATGTCGGTCAGCTTCTCGACGTCGACGTCGGTGACGCCCTTCCCCTTCAGCCGCGCGGTGCGCTCGGCCCGGAGGATGTCGATTCGGCCCTGGAGCAGCCGGCGGCGGAAGGAGACCTCGTTCTCCTCGTGCGTGAGCTTGTCGATCAGGGTCTTGAGGTCGTCGTCCGACAGGGTGCCGAGGTCGGGCAGCGGTTCCGTCGAGCCTTCGCCTTCCATGTGCACAGCGCCTTTCGGTGGAGGTTCGTCAGTCAGTAAAGCAGCACGCACACCGAGGGGTCAACCTCAGCTTGAGGCTTCTACCGAGGTTCGAGGTGCGGTGGAGTCTCCCTGCATGATCTCCTCGACGAGCTCGCGCACCTCGCGTTCGAGCTCCTCGGACACCTCGGTTGTCTCGCCTTCGGCGTACAGATGGACGAGCGGTTCGTCGGGATCCGGCAGCACCTGCGACCAGCCGCGGGCGTCGGTGAGCTTGATTCCGTCCGTCAGATCGAGGTCGCGTCCGGCCAGCCGCTCGTTCAGCAGCCGCATCACGAGACCCTTCTTCGACCACGGACAGGCGAGCCGGCGGTGGATCAGCGTCGGCGCCGGGAGCTCTCCGACGAGCTCCGAGAGGGGCCTCCGGGTCCGGCGCGAGGAGCTCGAGCAGCTTCGCGAGGCTCGCGACGGCGTCGTAGGCGGGTAGGAACTCCGGAAACACGTAGCCGCCGCCGACCGCTCCCGCGAAGACGACCCCGTCGGCGGCTGCCGCGCTCGTCAGCTCGCTGAGCGAATTCGGCGTCCGGATGATCTCGAGCGCGTCGCCGGCGAGATCGTCGATCTTGCTCGTGACCGTGATCGGGAACGCCGCCTTGCCCTTGATCCCTCTCTCGGCGAGCAGCCGGACGTACAGCAGCAGCGTCTGGTCGACCGGAACCTCGTGGCCCTGCTCGTCGACGAGGTAGAGGCGTTCGCCGGACTGGTCGAAGACGGCGCCGAGATCCGCCCCGATCGCGGTGACGAGCCGTTTCGTGTGCCCGATCGCCTGCGCCAGCGTCTCGCGGTCGGCGAGCTCGTCGGCGAAGAACCCGTGTGCCGAGATCGCCTCGACGCCGAGTGGGCCGACGACGAGCGGCAGGACGAACGACGACGCCGAGTAGCCGTAGTCGACGACGATCCGGAACCGGCGCTCGCGGATCGTCTCCACGTCGAGCGAGTCGAGCAGGTCCTGCGCGTAGCTCTCGCGCACGCGGGCCGGGTAGGAGACCGAGCCGACGCCGCCGGCCGCGACGCGCCTGAGCTCCTGGCGTGTGAAGTTCTTCTCGATCTCCTTCTGCAGGCCGGGCGTGAGCAGGATGCCGCCCGGCTCGTAGATGCGGATGAAGACCGCTTCCGGGTCGAGGTGGCTGGAGCCGACGTGGACGGCCGCAGCGAAGCCCTGCGTCTTCAGCACGTGCCGGCTGACACCCGGCGGCGACACGCGCAGGTCGGCGACGTCGATCCCGGCGGCGTTCAGGCCGGAGATCATCGCCCGCTTGATCATGCGGCAGCCGGGAGCGGAGTCGCGACTCGCGACCACGCGGGCCCCGCGCTTCAGCGCCGTCCCGAGCGCGGTCGCCAGGCGTGCCGCCGTCTCGGGTGTGAGATCGACGTTGACGAGACCGGTGACTCCGTCCTTGCCGAAGAGCCGCGACGAGGCGCGGGTCTCCCAGATCAGGTTCTCGTAGAGCTGCGAACCGCTCTCGACCTCCTTGTACGGATAGATCCGGACGTGCGGGGCGATGCTCGACTCGGAGCCGATCGTCACCTCGTCTCCGATCGCAGCGCCTTCCTGGATGCGGACGTGGTCCCGGATGTCACACGACCGGCCGATGATCGCGCCCTCGATCAGCGCGCTCCGGCCGACGTGCGTGGACGCATCGATGACCGAGCGGACCGTGCGCGCCCGCTCGCGGAGCGTGACGCCGTTCGAGAGGACGGTGTAGGGCCCGATCGACGCATCCCGAGCGATCCGGCAGTGGTTGCCGATGAACGCAGGCCCTTCGATCTCCTCGACGTCGTGGATGTCGGTGCCTTCGCCGATCCAGACGTTGCCGCGCAGCTGCACCCCCTCGACGTTCAGGCGCACCTTCTCGTCGAGTGCATCGAAGTTCGCCTGCCGGTACTGGTCGAGGTTGCCGATGTCCTGCCAGTAGCCCTCCATCACGTGCCCGTAGATCGGCCGTCCCATCTCGAGCAGGAGCGGGAAGAGCTCCTTCGAGAAGTCGTACGGCCCCTCGACCGGGACGTGCTTCAGCACCTCCGGCTCGAGCACGTAGATGCCGGTGTTGATCGTGTCCGAGAAGACCTGCCCCCAGGAGGGCTTCTCCAGGAAGCGCTCGACCTTGCCGTCCTCGTCGGTGACGACGATCCCGAACTCGAGCGGGTTGTCGACGGACTTCAGGCCGATCGTGACGGCGGCGCCGGATTCGTTGTGCCGGTCGACGAGGGCGCCGAGATCGACGTCGCAGAGCGCGTCGCCGGAGATGACGAGGAACGTCTCGTCGAGCAGGCTGCTGGCGAGGCGGACGGAGCCGGCGGTGCCGAGCGGCAGCTCCTCGACCGAGTACTCGATGTTCATGTTGAGCGAGTCGCCGTCGCCGAAGTAGCTGCGGATCGCCTGCGGCATGAACGCCAGCGTGATGACGACGTCGTCGAGGCCGTGACCACGCAGCAGCTCCAGGATGTGCTCGATGCACGGCTTGCCGACGATCGGCACCATCGGCTTCGGCTGGTTGGAGGTGAGGGGTCGCAAGCGTGTCCCCTCCCCACCGGCCATGACGACCGCCTTCATCCTGAGACCTCACGCCTGGCTTTGATCACGTACTGCGCGGCGGCAGCCAGCGCGAGCGCGAGCGCGAACCAGAAGAGCCAGAGCGGCCACTCGGTCGCGTGGCCGATGACGGTGAGGATCCCCACCGACAGGTAGAGCAGCCAGGTCGCGACCTTGCCGAGCATCGTCACGTTGAGCTCGTAGCCGCGTGGCATGAGCAGCTTGTACCCGCCGACCAGGATCGCGTCACGCAGGACGATGATCGCCGCCCCGACCCAGGGGAGCTTGCCCTCGAGCGCGAGCAGGATCGCCGCCGAATCGATCATCAGCCGGTCGGCGAGCGGGTCGGCGACCTTCCCGAACTGCGATTCCACGTGCCAGCGGCGCGCGAGAAAGCCGTCGACCTGGTCGGTGATCCCGGCGACGAGGAAGATCCAGCCCGCCGCCCAACTCGAGCCGTCGTCGGCGCTGACGTAGACGGCGATGAAGATCGGGATCAGGGCGAGGCGAAGCAGCGTCAGCGCGTTGGGCAGCAGCGCGAGCGGTGCGGGGACGGCGCGGGAGGCCATTCATTCGGAAGGATAGTGTTGCCGCGTGGCCGAGACCGTGACGTTGCCCGGATTCGTCAACGCGCACAGCCACACCTTCCAGCGCGCGCTGCGTGGCCGCGCCGCCGGCGGCGACTTCTGGGCCTGGCGCGAGCTGATGCTGGCGGAGGCCGAGCGGCAGACGCCGGCGAGCGTGCGC
>CAWJYW010000020.1:0-16796 GCA_963847255.1 uncultured Gaiellaceae bacterium | reverse complement strand
CCGAAATCGCACCGACGAGCGCGTCGACGGTCTCCTCGTGCAGATCGTGGCCGACACAGAGCGCGTCGACACCGGCCGCGAGCGCGAGGACCGCGGCCTCCTCGACCCCGACGCCGCCGCTGATCGCCCGCATCTCGAGCGCGTCCGTGACCACGAGCCCCTCGAAGCCCAGCTCCTCTCGCAGGAGCCCGGTCACGATCCGGCGGCTCAACGTCGCGGGCAGCTCGTCCAGCTCCGGGACGAGCAGGTGCGCGGTCATCACCGCCTGCACGCCTTCGGCGATCGCCGCCCGGAACGGCAGCAGCGCGGTCGCCACGTCGCCACCGACGACCGGGAGGTCGACGTGCGAGTCGACGGCGGTGTCCCCGTGCCCGGGGAAGTGCTTCGCACAGGCCGCGACGCCTTGCCGCTGAGTGCCGCGGACGAAGGCTGCGACGTGGCGAGCGACGAGCTCCGGGTCGGCACCGAAGCTGCGCACGCCGATCACGGGGTTGTCCGGATTCGTGTTCGTGTCCGCGACGGGCGCGAAGTTCAGGTTGATTCCGGCGCGCGCGAGCTCGCCCGCAATCGCCGCGGCGACCTCCTCGGTCAGCTCGACATCGTCGACGGCGCCCAGTGCCAGGTTCCCCGGATAGGAGCTGCCGCGGTCCGCCTCGAGCCGGGTGACGTCGCCGCCCTCCTCGTCGATCGCAACGAGAACGTCGCCGGCTTCCCGCAGCCGCGCCGTCAGGGCGGCGAGCTGAGCGGGATCGCCGACGTTGTAGGCGAAGAGCGTGATCCCGCCGAGCCCGGCCTCGAGCCGCCTGAGAACCCAGTCGGGAACCTCGTGGCCGGGGAAGCTCGGCAGCAGGCAGGCGGCGGCGAGCCGCTCGACGCTCACGACTTGACCGCGCCGGCGGTGAGGCCGAAGGCGATCCGGCGCTGCACGAGCACGAAGAAGATGACGACCGGCACCGCGGTCAACGTCGCACCCGCCATCAGCGAGCCCCAGTCGGTTCCGCGCAGCGTGGTGAAGTTCGCGAGCCAGATCGTCAGCGTCTGCTTCTCCTGGCTCGAGAGCAGGACGTAGGCGATGATGTACTCGTTCCAGGCCTGGATGAACGCGAAGATCGAGGTCGCCACGAGGCCTGGCGCGACGAGCGGCAGCATGATCCGCATGAAGGCGCCGAAGCGGGTCGAGCCGTCGACCATCGCCGCCTCCTCGAGCTCCTTCGGGACGCCGGCGACGAAGCCGCGCAGCGTCCAGACGCAGAACGGAAGGACGAACGCGATATAGGTGACGATGAGGCCGGTGAGCGTGTCGACCTGGTGCACGCGGCTGAGCATGATGTAGAGCGGGATGATCAGCGCCGCGAGCGGCACCATCTGCACCGCGAAGATGATCACCACGAAGGCGCGAGCGGCCGTAGAAGCGGAACTTCGCGAGTGCCAGGGCGGCGAGGAACGCGAGCGCGACCGACGCCGCCACGACCGCGCCGACGACGATCAGGCTGTTCTTGACGTTGTCCCAGAAGTACGGGCGCCCGATCGCGTCGCGGAAGTTGACGAGCGTCGGGTCCGGGATCCACTTCGGCGTGTACGAGAGCACGTCGTTGCCGGGCTTGAACGCGGTCGAGACCATCCAGTAGACCGGGAACGACCATCACGAGCGAAGACGAGCAGGCCCGTCAGGTTGAGGGCGACGCGCCGGACGACCTTGCGGCGGCTGCGCCGTCGGCGCGGAACAGGTGCGGCGACGCTGCTCAATCGATCTCTCCGATCCGCACCATCTGGCGGATGTAGAAGAAGGTGACGGTCAGCATCACGAGCACCGTCACCACCGCGATCGCCGAGCCGAGCCCGTAGTTCGAGACGCTGAAGGACGTCACGAACGAGTAGATGTTCATCACGAAGTACTCCGACTCCGGCCGCGCGTTCCGGATGATCCAGATCTGGCTGAAGACCTGGAAGTTCCAGATCACCGAGAGGCTCGTGAGGATCACGAAGATCGGCTTCAGGATCGGCAGCGTGATGTCGCGGAAGATCCGGAAGGCGTTCGAGCCGTCGATCGACGCCGCCTCGACGAGCTCGCGCGGCACCTGCGTCAGGCCGGCGTAGACCGTGATCGCGACGAACGGGATCGCGCCCCAGACGACGATCGCCGCGATCACCGCGAAGCCTTCCCACGGGTTGACGAACCAGTCGTGGTGGTCGAAGTAGCTCGAGTCCGAGGTGCGCCAGCACCCAGTTCGCGACGCCGAACTCGTAGTCGACCATCCAGGTCCAGATGTTCACGGCGACGACCGGCGGCATCGACCAGACGAGGACGAGGCCGGTGGTGATCAGCAGGCGCATGAAGCTCCCGAGCTGCGCGAGGAGCAGCGCGATCAGCGTCCCGAGCACCATCGTCGAGCCGACCGTGAAGGCGGTGAAGCCGACGGTGCGCACGAGCACGGTCCAGAACTGCCGGTCGTGAAAGATCTGGGAGTAGTTGTCGACGCCGATCCACTCGCCCTTGTGCGCGATCAGCTCGAAGAGGCCGTACTTCTGGAACGAGAGCGCGCCGAGCTGGTAGAGCGGATACGCCGAGCACGGCGACGATCACGAGCCAGCGCCGGCGCGAGCAGCACGTACGGCGCGAGCGCCCGTCCCGGCCGGACTCGGGCCCGACGACGAGCCGGCCTTTCGGCCGGCTCGATCGTGGGGAGGGCAGACTCGGTGCTCACGTCCGGGGACGAGAGCTTACGAGGCGTTCAGGATCTGCGTGATGCGGGCGCTCGCCTGCTTCGCGAGCTCCTGGGTCTTGCCGGGGTTCCGGAGGATGCCGCTGAGCATGCTCTGGAGGACGTTCGCGCTCTCGACGTTCGCCCAGTTGGGCGTCGCCGGCACGAACCAGCTCGCCTTCGCAGCCTCGGCGAACGGGGCGAGCGTCGGCTTGGAGGCGTTGATCCTGCGCGAGCGTCGTCGTGTTCGGGATCACGCCGCCCTTGACGGCCATCGTCGTCATGTTGCTCGAGCTCGTGTAGGCGGCGATCCAGTCGGTCGCCAGCGCCTTCTCCTTGCTCGTCACCGGGACGCCGAGGACCGAGCCGCCGAGGAAGGTCGGCATGAACTGTCCCTTCGTGTGGCTCGGCATCGGGTAGGCCCCGATCTTGCCGGTCAGGCCGGGATTGCCGACCTTCGTGTCGAGGGCGTACGGCCACTCCCAGCCGTTCCCGACGAACGAACCGACCTTGCCCTTCGCGAAGACGAGCGCCTGCTGCGGATGCGCCTCGTCGCCGGTCTTGTTCGCGCGCGAGAGCTTGAGAGCCGTCGTCCGCCAGGCGGCGAGACCCTGGAGCGCCTGCGGCGAGTCGAGCGTGCCGACCCACTTGCCGCCCTTCGTCTTGGCGATCTGGCCGCCGAAGTCGTAGACGAAGGACATCGCGGCGTACCAGTAGCGGCCGGGGAAGTAGACCGCGGAGTACGTCGGATCCTTCTTGCCGCCGTACTTCGCCATCAGCTTCTGGCCGGCGGCCTGGAACTCGGCCAGCGACTTCGGGGTGCTCTTGATCCCCGCCGCCTTGTACTGGTCGGTCCGGTAGATGACGCCGCGAGCTCCGGCGTAGTACGGGACGGCGAACGTCTTGCCGTTGTAGACGCCCGCCTTGGCGAGCCCGGACAGCCAGCTGCCGGAGTTCGGGAAGTCCGCCTTGTTGAGCGGTGCGAGCGCTCCGGCCGCCGTGTACTTCGGCGTGTCGGTGTTGCCGAACTCGATCACGTCGGGCCCGTTGCCTGCGCCGAGCGTCGCTTCGAACTTCGTCTTGTAGTCGCCCCAGGTCTGGTACTGCACCTTGACGTTGACGCCGGGGTGCTTCTGCCCGAAGGCCTGGTTCGCCGCGGCGACCGCCTCGGGCCAGTTGGTCTGGGCGTCGCCCATCAGCCAGACGGTGATGTCGGTCGGCCTGACGCGCCTGCGGCTCAGCGATCCTCGCGCCGGTCGCCGACGCCATGGCCAGCGAGAGCAGCACGACGAGCCCTGCCGCTGCTGTGAGTCGTACTTTCATTGCGACCCTCCTAGGAGTCGAACGCCGGATTGGTCTGTACCAATTCGTCACAGCAGGAGGCTCGCACACCGGACCGGCAAAGTCAAGATCTGGTTGCGATACCGCAAATCAGCCGAAATCGGCACGCTTCATGCTTCAAAGTGGTATTGACCGGTGTAGCTCCAGCAGGAGCTAGAGGGCTAGCGTGATCTTGCTCAGGCCGCTCGGACTATCGGGGTCGAGGCCCCGTGCCTGGGCGAGTGCCCACGCGAGCAGCTGGCCCGGCGCAACCGAGAGCAACGGCGTCAGGATCGGCAGCGGCGGCGCCGGCACCGGCAGGTAGTGCTCGGCACCGGCGATCTCGTGCGCGCCGGTGCCGCTGGCGATCAGCATTGCGCCGGCTGCATGCGCCCGGGCCGCCGCCTCACGCACGGCGGGCAGAGCCTCGTCCGCCGACGCGATCGTCCAGACCGGGAACAGGCCGTCGATCGCCGCCACGGGCCCGTGCACCAGATCGGTCGCCGTCAAGGGCTCTGCCGCGACCCGGCACGTCTCGAGGAGCTTCAGCGAGATCTCGCGTGCGGTGGCGAACTCCGTGCCACGCCCGATCACGAACATGCGGCCGACGAAGGCGAGCGAGACGGCAAGCTCGGAGACGCGCCGCTCGAGCGTGGGCAGCAGTTCTTCGAGCAGGTCGGCGGTGCGCCGGATGCCTTCCACGAGCTCGGGCCCCCGACCGGCCGCGTACCCCGCGAGCAGCGCGAGCGCGGCGATCTGGTTCGTGTAGGTCTTGGTCGCGGCGATCGCGCGCTCCGGTCCGGCAGCGAGCGGCAAGACGACTTCGGCCGCAGTTGCGAGCGAGGACTCGGGCTCGTTCGTGATCCCGATCGTGAACGCGCCTCGCGACCGCGCGCGCTCGATGTACTCGAGCACGTCCGGCGTCTGACCCGACTGCGAGAGCCCGAGGACCGAGGAACCGTGAAGGTCGACCGTCGCGCCGTAGTAGACGGAGAGTGAGATCGAGTCGCGCATCGCCGTCCACGCCGGCAGGAGCCCGAAGGCGTAGACGCCGTACGACGCCGCGTTGTCCGAAGAGCCGTGCCCGACCATCCGCACGAGGTCGAGGCCACGACTCGTGGCCTCCTCGGCTACTGCTGCGTACTCGCCGGCGTGCTCCAGCAGCCGTCGGAGCGCGGCCGGCTGCTCGTGGATCTCGGCCAGCAGCTTCGCGCCGGGTGCCGCAGGCGGATCCGATGCCGGTGCGGCACTCACGCACGGCTTACGGGGCAGGAATACCGGCGCCGCGGACGACCGGTCGCGCCGGCTCAGCTCGGTGACGAGCCGGTAGCGATCGCCGCGATAGATCGAACGCACGAACTCGACGATAGTCCCCGACTCGGACCGCGTCGTGCGCTCGAACTGAAAAGCGGGCGAGTGGAGCGGGACGCCGAGGATCTCGGACTCCTCCTCGTTCGTCACCGTGGGCTCGATCGTCTGGATGCCGCCGACGATCTCGATCCCGTAACGGTTGGTGAGCAGGTCGTAGAACGACGTCTCGTCGAAGTCCTGGCGGGTCAAGCCGGGGACGAGCGGCTCCGGGACGTGCAGCGTCTCGATCGCCATCGTCTCGTCGTCCGCAAGCCGCAGGCGCGTGGCGACGACGATCCGCTCGGAGGGCGAGACGTGGAGGCAGCGCCCGAGATACGCGCCCGCGTGCTTGACCTCGAGCGAGAGCGTCTTGCTGGCCGGCCGCATCCCGCGCTTGCGCATCTCCTCGCTGAAGGAGGACATCGTCAGCTCCTGCGCGATCTTCGGCTCGCTGACGAAGGTGCCGCTTCCGCGCCGTCGCACGAGATAGCCCTCACGCGCCAGCTCGTCGATCGCAGCGCGGACCGTCAGGCGCGAGACGCCGAAGTCCTGGCTCAGCTGCCGTTCCGAGGGGATGGCGTGCCCGACGCCGACGTTCTCGATCAGATCGAACACCTGGTCGCGCGTCTGGCTCTGCTTCGTGATCCGCTGCGAGGTGATCGACACGGTGGTTCGCATCGTAACCGCTCCGCGCTCAAGTGGTCAATACCAATCCATTGTGCTCGCGGCCCACCGGTATTACACTCCGCGGGCATGAGAGCGCCCGAGCCCGTCACCGAGCAGCGCGAGGCACTGCACGCCGATATCGACCTGCTCTCGACGATCGAGCTCGTCGAGCTGGTCAACGACGAGGACGCACGTGTTGCTCCCGCCGTGCGCGAGGCCGCTCCCGCACTCGCCGCTGCAATCGAGGCAATCGTCGAGCGAGTCGTCGGCGGCGGCCGCCTGGTCTACATCGGCGCCGGCACGTCCGGCCGGCTCGCGCTCGTCGACGCGGCCGAGTGCGGCCCGACGTTCGGCCTGGCCGACGGCCGGATCCTGGCGATCGTCGCCGGCGGCGCGAACGCCCACGCGGTGGCGCAGGAGGCGGCAGAGGACGACGGCCTGGAAGGTGCCAAGGACATCGCCGCCGCCCGGGTCGGCCCGTCGGACGCGGTCGTCGCGCTCTCGGCGAGCGGCAGCACGCCCTACGCGCTCGGCGCCGCCCGCGCGGCGTCCGAAGCCGGCGCGCTGACGGTCGCCGTCGTGTGCGCCCGCGACTCCATGCTCGGCCGTCTGGCCGACCACGAGGTCGTCGCGGTGACCGGGCCCGAGGTGATCGCGGGCTCGACCCGGATGAAGGCCGGGACGGCGCAGAAGCTCATTCTGAACACGATCTCGACCGTCACCATGGTCCGGCTCGGCCGGACGTTCGGGAACCTGATGGTCGACGTCGTCGCCAGCAACGCGAAGCTGCGGGCACGCGCCCGCCGCGTTGTCGAGCTGGCGACCGACGCCTCCGATGCGGAAGCCGACGCGGCGCTGGTGGCAGCCGGCGGCGACGCGAAGGTCGCGATCGTCTCCTTGCTGACCAGGTCCTCGGTCGACGAGGCTCGCCGACAGCTCGCCGAGGCCGACGGATCGATCCGCCGCGCACTGGAGCCGAGCGCATGAGACTGGGCGTCGAGGCAGCGGTGGTGGACGGCGTGCTGCTGCGCGGAGACGTCGAGATCGCGGACGGACGGATCACGGCCGTCGGCGTGAACGGCGGCGGCGGCAGCGGAATCGCGATCCCCGGCCTCGTCGACCTGCAGGTGAACGGCTTCGCCGGCGTGGACTTCGCCAGCGCCGACGTCGCCGGCTACCGCCGCGCAGGCGAGGCGCTGCTGGAGCACGGCGTCACCTCCTTCCAGCCGACGATGATCACGGCTCCCGAGGAGCACCTGCTGGCAGCGCTCGCCGAGGTCCCGCGCGAGCCGATCGGGCCGCGCGTGATCGGCGCCCATCTCGAAGGGCCGTTCCTCTCGCCCCTCCGCCTCGGCGCCCATCCGGTGACCGCCCGCCGCGACCCGGACGCCGCCCTCCTGGAGCGCCTGCTGGCCGCAGGGCCGGTCTCGGAGATGACGCTGGCGCCCGAGCTCGACGGAGCGCTCGAGCTGATCGACCTCCTGCACGCCCGCGGAGTCGTCGCGTCGTGCGGCCATTCCGACGCGACCGCGGAGCAGGCCGCCCTGGCCTTCGACCGCGGCGCCGTGACGGTGACGCACCTCTTCAACGCGATGCGGCCGCTCGGGCACCGCGACCCGGGCATCGCCGGTGCTGCGCTGGCGCGCGACGACGTGATCGTGCAGGTGATTCTCGACGGGCACCACATCGCCGAGGAAACGGCCCGCGTCGTCTGGCGCGCGGCCGGAGGCCGGGTCGCGCTCGTCTCGGACGCCATCGCGGCGGCAGGCGTGGGCGACGGCAACTATCGGCTCGGCGACGTGGACGTCGAGGTGCGGGACGGCGTTGCCCGCCGCGAGGACGGCGTGCTCGCCGGTAGCGCGCTGGCTCTGATCGAGGCCGTGCGCCGGCTGCACGCGCTCGACGTCCCGCTCGCGGACGCGGTCGGCGCGGCGACCGAGGTACCGGCACGGATCGCCCGCCGTCCCGATCTCGGCTCTCTCCGCCCGGGCGCCGAGGCCGACATCGTGGTGCTCGACGACGCGCTGGAGATCCGCACCGTCTTCGTCGGCGGCGAGGCCCTGGTGGCCGCCTAGTGGCCGAGATCCTGGTCGAGCGGCTGACGAAGGAGTTCTCCGGCCGCGTCCTCGCGGTCGACGACGTCACTCTGAAGATCGAGGACGGCGAGTTCATGGTGCTCGTCGGCCCCTCGGGCTGCGGCAAGTCGACGCTCCTGCGCACGATCGCCGGCCTCGAGGAGGCGACCGCCGGGACGATCTGGATCGGCGGGCGCGACGTCACCGACCTGCCGCCGCGCGAGCACGACGTGGCGATGGTCTTCCAGAGCTACGCGCTCTATCCGCACATGACCGTCCGCCAGAACCTCGGCTACGGGCTCAAGGTGCGCAAGACGTCGAAGGACGAGATCTCGAAGCGGGTCGAGCGGGTAGCGCGGCTGCTGCGGCTCGAGGAGCTCCTCGACCGGCGACCGGCTGCGCTCTCCGGCGGGCAGCGCCAGCGGGTCGCGATGGGCAGGGCAATCGTGAGGGAGCCGCTCGCGTTTCTGATGGACGAACCGCTCTCGAACCTCGACGCGAAGCTCCGCGTCAGCATGCGCGCGGAGCTCGCGAGCCTGCACGCGCGGCTCGGCGCGACGACGGTCTACGTCACGCACGACCAGGTCGAGGCGATGACGCTCGGGCAGCGGGTGGCGGTGATGCGGGACGGCAAGATCCAGCAGGTCGACACGCCGCAGACGCTCTACCGTGACCCGGTCAACCTCTTCGTTGCCGCGTTCATCGGCTCGCCGGCGATGAATCTCGTCGACGCGACGCTCGACCGCGAGGGGGTGGAGTTCGGCGGCCACCGGATCCCGCTCCAGTCCGGGCAGCGGCCCGAAACGACGGGAGCTGTCGTGCTGGGAATCAGGCCGGAGAGCTTCGAGGACGCCGCCTTTGCCGACGCCTCTCTGCCCCAGCTCGACACCGAGATCGCCGTGGTCGAGGACCTCGGCTCCGACGCGCACGTGATCTTCCCGGTCGACGCACCGCGGATCGAAGCCGAGGAGCTGCGCGCCGCCGACGAGGAGGAGGCTTTGATCGCCGGCGACGGGTCGGTCTTCACGGCCCGGGTCGACGCACGCACGGCTGCGCGGGTCGGCGAGCCGCTCCGCCTGTCGGTCGACCCGGCCGGCTTCTACTGGTTCGACAAGGAGACCGGCGCGAGCCTGCACCGCCGCGCGGCCTCGGCCGCGGACGAGCTCGTCCTCCGCTAGGAGCTAGACGAGCCGCTTCTCGAGCACCGCCGCCAGCCGCGTCAGCGGGAACGAGATCAAGAAGAAGAGGATCGCGGTGCCGGCGAAGATCTCGGCCGCGTGGATCTCGCCGATCCCGATCGGCGCCGGAAACGACAGCCGTTGGTACTGCGAGTCCGCCGCCTTCAGAATCTCGACGCCGCCGATCGCCGCGGCGAGCGTCGAGTTCTGGATGATGTTCACGAGCAGGCTGACGAAGGGCGGCAGCAGCCGTCGCCGCGCCTGCGGCAGGATCACCCAGGCGTGGCGGCCGACCCAGCCGAACCCGAGCGCCGCAGCGGCCTCGTGCTGCTCGCGCGGAATCGACTGCACTGCCCCGCGCGTCGCCTCGGCGACCTGCGCGCTGCCCCAGAGCACGAGCGCGAGCGCCGCGCTCGTCAGCGGGCTGAACCTGAACGTCGACGGAGATCTCGGGCAGCCCGAGGAAGACGATGAACACGGTGACGAGGATCGGCAGGCCGCGAAAGACCTCGATGTAGCCTCGAATCAGCAGCTGCGACGGCGGGAACCGAATCGTGATCAGCGTCCCCAGCGTGAGCCCGATGACGGTGCTCCCGACCACGGCGATCGCGGACACGCGCAGCGTCGCCGGGAGCCCGACCGTGAGGATGTAGGTCCACACCGGCTCGACCCCTCGGCAACGCAGGCTCGCGACGACGAGGATCGCACGCAGGCAGCGAGCGCGACGAGACGGCGTACCACCGAGCGACGCACGCTACCTCGCCTCCGGGAGCGCCAAGCGCGACTCGAGCATGCGGATCACCGCGGAGAGCGACCAGACGAGCGTCAGGTACACGACACCGAGCACGGTGAGCGCCTCGAGCGTCTCCAGTGAGAGCGCGCTGATGTTGAGCGCCGTCGTCGTCAGCTCCGTGTAGCCGATCACGTACATCAGCGAGGTGTTCTTGACGACGGAGATGTAGGTGTTGATCGACGACGGCAGCGCGATCCGCCCGCCGATCGGCAACGTCACGTTGAGGAACGTCGCGCGCGGCCCGAAGCCGAGCGCGTAGGCGGCCTCGCGATAGCGATAGGAAACCGCCTCGAAGCCCGCCCGGAAGTTCTCGCTGTTGAACGCCCCGCCCCAGATCATCACCGAGAGCCACGCCACCGTGAACTGCGTTCAGCGTGATCCCGAACTGCGGCAGCGCGTAGAAGATCAGGAAGATCTGGACGAGGATCGGCGTGTTCCGGACGAGCTCGACGTAGCACGCCGTCAGCTGGCTGACGACGGGGAGCTTGTGTGCGCGTGCGGCGCCGAGCAGGACACCGATCACGAACGCGCCCACGACCGCGATCACCGACACCTTGAGCGTGTTCACGAGACCGTCGAGCAGCTCCTCCCAGTTCTCGGAGACGAACGCCCAGAGGTCGTAGGTGATGGCGAGCGGCATGACGGATTAGGGAAGTGGCCGCTCGAGGCGGCCACTTCCCCTTCGAGTCGAACTGGTGCAGCCCTACGGACAAACGGTGTCGACGCTGGGCAGCGTTGCGGCCCGATACGTGAACGTGTTGTTCGGCCGCAGGATGTTCTTGGAGAACGCGTTCACGAACCGCGGTGCGACGTTGTTCCTGATGATCGGCTGGAAGTGGTCCTTCTGCTTCATCAGGTTGAGCCGCGCGTCGACCCACCGCTTCAAGGCGACGTTGCCCTGCCTGATCCCGATCCCGTACGGGGCCTCGAGGAAGAGGTCGTCGGTCAGCTTCGCGTTCGGGTCGGTCGCCGCCTGGAGCGCGAGCGACGTGTCGTCGAACATGACCGCGTCGGCCCGTCCCTGGTTGAACGCGATCACCGCGGCGGTGACGCTCTCGACGGCCAGCACCTCGGTGGTCGGGAAGCAGCGCCTCATCCAGCGGTCGTAGATCGAGCCCGGGGTCGTCGCGATCTTCCTGCCGCGGATGTCGTTCAGCGACTGGATCGGCGAGCCGTTCTTCACGAGCAACCGTCCGGTCGCCTTGTAGTACGCGCGGGAGAAGTCGATCCGCGTGTCCCGGTCGGCCGTGTAGGTGAACGTCGAGATGACGAGGTCGACGCGGCCGCCCGTCAGCAACGGCTCGCGCACGGCCGTCGGCGCACAGACGAACGAGAGGCGCTGCTCACGGCCGAAGGCGTAGCGGGCGAACCACTTGGCGATCTCGACGTCGACGCCGGCATTCTTGCCGCGAACGTCCAGGTAGCCGAACGGCGGCGTGTCGCACTTGACGCCGACGATGAATCGCTTTCGGTTGGCGATGTCGGCCGGCAGCTTCGGCAACACCGGTGTCGCCTCCGCGCGAGCGGGTCCCGTCGTCGTGGTTGGCTGAGCCGAGCCAAGCGTCGCGGCGAACACCGCGAACACGGCCACCCCCGCTGTAGCCAGGAGAATCCTCTTCATGCACTTGCTCCTTCCTCGTCGGTGACTGACAACTCTTCGAGCGATCCTGCGAGCTGGAGCGAGCGGCGCAGGAACCGCCGCGTCCGCTCCTCGCGAGGCCGGTCCAGCACCTCGGCGGGGACTCCCTCCTCGACGATCCGGCCCTCGTCCATGAAGACGAGCCGGTCGCCGACCTCGCGCGCGAACTGCATCTCGTGCGTGACGACGAGCATCGTCATCCCGTCACGCGCGAGGTCGCGCATCACGATCAGCACCTCGCCCACGAGCTCCGGATCGAGCGCGGAGGTGACCTCGTCGAAGAGCATCACGTGCGGCTCCATCATCAGCGCGCGGGCGATCGCGACCCGCTGCTGCTGGCCGCCCGAGAGCTGGTGCGGATGCTGCCCCGCCTTCTCGAGCAGCCCGACGCGCGTCAGCAGCTCGCGCGCGCGCTGCTCCGCCTCGTCGCGGGGCCGGTGACGGATCCGCCGGGCCGCGAGCGTCAGGTTGTCCATCACGGTCAGGTGCGGGAAGAGGTTGAACTGCTGGAAGACCATCCCGATCCGCTGGCGCACGGCCGAGACGTCCGCGCCCTTGCGGGTGATCTCCTCCCCCTCGAAGAAGATTCGCCCGCCGTTCAGCGGCTCGAGCAGGTTGACGCAGCGCAGCAGCGTGCTCTTCCCGCTCCCGCTCGGACCGACGATCGTCAGCACCTCGCGGCTCGCGACCTGAAGGTCGATCCCGCGCAGGACCTCGTTCGAGCCGAAGCTCTTGTGGACGCCCTCCAGCCGGACGACGGGCTCCGTCGTCCAGGCAGTGCCCTGCTGCTCGGCGAGGGTCCCCGTTACCACTCGGAGACAAGCGTATCGGCTTCGGACGGGGGTCGAGAGCAACCCTGGCCTCCCCCATTCGAGGGAAGCCGCAGAGCCGGAAAAGCTCGATGATCGAAGAGGAGCCCGCGGCGAGAGCCGTGGCCCTGCGAACGCTCAGATATGGACGAACCCGCACGCCTTTCCCCCAGCAATGGCGAGCCGCGTATTCGGCTCGTCTCGGGCACCCCCGCTGCAACCCCGTCCCTCGACTCCTACCGCCGCCTCGCAGACGTTTTCCACGACCTTCTCTCGGAGCAGAGCCTCGACTCGCTGCTCGTCCGGATCGCGGACACGCTCGACGAGATCGTCCCGTACGAGGCGCTGCACATCTACGAGGCCGACGAGCCGAAGCGGCAGCTCGTGCCTGCGCTCGTGCGGAGCGAGTGGTCGCAGGAGATCTACGAGGACGTCTTCCCCTTCGGCGTCGGCATCACCGGCTGGGCGGTCGAGCACCGTGAGCCCGTGCTCTCGAACCAGGCGCACCTCGATCCGCGCGTCGAGTTCGTGCCCGGGACTCCGCTCGAGCCGGAAGCGCTGATCGTCGTGCCGCTGATCGCGCGCGGCGCGCTGAAGGGCACGCTCAACGTCTACCGGATCGGCGAGGACGCGTTCTTCACCCAGGAGGAGTTCGAGCTGGCGAAGCGCCTCGGCGACGCAGCCGCGCTCGCGCTCGACAACGCGCACATCCGTGCGCGGCTCGAGCGTGAAGCCCAGACCGACTCGCTCACCGGGCTCTACAACCACCGTTACTTCCACGAGCGCCTCCGCCGCGAGCTGACCAGGGCGGCGAGCGAGCACGGGAACGTCGCGCTCGTGATGCTCGACATCGACGACTTCAAGAAGGTGAACGACGTCTTCGGCCACGCGGTCGGCGACGACGTGCTGGCCGAGCTCGCCGACCATCTGCGCGCCACCGTCAGGACCGGCGACGTCGTCTGCCGGATCGGCGGCGAGGAGTTCGCCGTGATCCTTCCCGGCAGCCACGAGGAGCAGGCCGTCGCGCTCGCGACCCGTCTCGTGAAGCGGCTCGATGCGGTCGCTCGCGACCTCGCCGGCAAGATCTCCGTTTCGATCGGCATCGCCCAGGGGCCGCAACACGCTGCCAATCCTCGCGAGCTCGTCGCCTGCGCCGAGGCCGCGATGATGACGGCGAAGGCTCGCGGCAAGAGCCAGGTCGTCTTCTTCGACGACTCTGCGACCGAGCGGCCGGAGACGGACGAGAGCCGCGAGGACGTCCGCTCGATCGCACACCTGAAGATGCTCCAGACGCTCGCGGGCAAGCTGAACCGTTCGACCGACGTGCGCGAGATCGGCATGGCGATCGCAAACGAGCTCCGCCAGCTGATCGATTACCACAACTGCCGCATCTTCGTCCGCGACGGCGAGGAGCTGCAGCCGATCGCCTTCCAGGGCGAGCTGACCGCTCCGGAGCGCCCCGTCGCCGACATCTTCCGCACCCGGGTCGGCGAGGGCTTCACCGGCCGGGTGGTCGAGACCGGCGAGTCGCTGCTCCTCGACGACGCCTCGACCTGCGAGTTCGCGATCAAGATCGAGGGCACCGCGCAGATCGAGGAGTCGATCATCGCCGTGCCGATGCACTACGGCGCCCGCGTGATCGGCGTCATCGTCGTCTCGAAGCTCGGCCTGAATCAGTTCGACACCGACGACCTGCGACTGCTCGAGGTGCTCGCCGGCCACACCGCGGCCGCGGTCGAGAACGCCAGGCTCTACGAGGTGCAGCGCCGCGAGGCCGAGAGCGCCAAGGCTCTGCTCGAGTTCGGTCGCGACCTTGCCGCTGCCGAAGGCCTCGAGCAAGTGCTCGAGCGGATCGTCGAGGGCGCGCAGCAGCTGATGGGTGCGCCCCATGCCTCGCTCTGGCTCCAGGAATCGATCGGCGGCGACGTCGTCGGCCAGGCAGCGCACGGCTACGAACGCGGCGCACCGGTCGTCGGTCGCCGCTTTGCGGCGGAGACGATGAAGCCGTATCTCACCCGAACAGGGCCCTACGTCATCTCTCCGGAGGAGTACGCGGCGCTCAGCGACCCGCCGGCCGAGAGCTCGGGCTCGTACGTCGTCGCGCCGTTCACCCTCGAGGGACGCTGGGGTGCGATCGCGGTCGCCTTCGCTCGCGACGCTGAGTACGGAGACCGCGAGCTCGAGCTGCTCGGCGGGCTCGCCCACCAGGCGAAGCTCGCGATTGCGAACGCGTCCAGCTTCGCGGGCCTCGAGCGCACGTTCCTCTCGACCGTCGAGGCGCTCGCGAACGCGCTCGAGGCGCGAGACGAATACACCTCGTCGCACGCGCGCTGGATCACCGACATGGCGATCCGCGTCGGCAGTGAGCTGGGCCTCGACGGCGACACGCTGAAGCGGCTCGAGCTCGGTGCGCTCTTCCACGACATCGGCAAGATCGGCATCCCGAACTCGGTGCTGCTCAAGCCCGGCCCGCTGACCGAGGAGGAGCGCCTCCTGATCGAGACGCACCCCGAGCTCGGTGAAAGGATCATCGCCCCGATCGACCAGCTCCAGGATGTCTGCGGCATCGTCCGCGCCTGTCACGAGCGCTGGGACGGCCAGGGCTATCCGGACCGGAAGGCCGGCGAGGAGATCCCGCTCGAGGCGCGGATCATCTTCGCGTGCGATGCCTTCCACGCGATGACGACCGACCGGCCCTACCGCCGCGCTCTGCCTTCGGACGAAGCGCTGCGCCGGCTGCAGCAGAACGCCGGCTCGCAGTTCGACCCGCGGGTCGTCGACGTCTGCCTGCGCGTGCTCGACACCCCGCCGAACTGAGCCAAGTAACAGTCTGTTACAAGGCTCGGTGGACGCTGCGCGGCACACTGCCGGGCCGAGACGGTCCCAAGTAACAGTCTGTTGCTAGGTGCGTTCGGCCAGGAGCAGGTGTGGCGTCCGGACGACGTCGTCCCAGGTGCCGCTCGGCGGCTGGAACCCCGAGAGGTCTCCTCGCACCGCGACGGCGACGAGCACCTCGCCGCCGCGCAGGAACGCGCACACGTCCGCGCCCGCCTCGACGGGCTCGTACGTCGAGGCGAACGCCGCCGGCCGGCGCTCGCGGAGGGCGAGGGCGCGACTGATCAGGTCGAGCTTCGCCGGCGGCTCTGCCGAGGCGAGCAGCCGGCGGCGTAGCTCCCAGTCGACCGGGCGGCGATTGTCCGGGTCGACGAGGGCCAGGAAGGGCAGCTCGTCACCCTGGTAGATGTCCGGCACGCCCGGCGAGGTGAGCTTGAGGAGCGTCATCGCGAGTGACGCGCGGTCGCCCTGCTCCGCCAGCCTCTCTGCGTAGCCGCCGAGCTCCACGTCGTCGAGGAGGCCGGCCGCGAAGCGCTTCGCTCCTTCCTCCCACTCGTGATCCTGGTCGATCCAGTTCGTGTTCACCTTCGCCTCGCGCAGTGCCTTCTCCAGGTAGAGGCCGAGCCGATCAGCGTCCAGCGGCCAGGCACCGACGACGGTCTGGAGAATCAGGTACGCCTCGTTCGGATCGCGCCAGCCTGCGATCCGCGGTCGCACCACGCGCTCCCAGCCGGCGGGATCGGAGGCGATGCAGGCGAGGCGCGCGCGGACGTCTGCGCTCCGCTTCGTGTCGTGGGTCGTCGTCGCGAGCAGGCCGCCGGGCGGACGCGCGAGATTCGCCTCGTGGAATCCGTCGACCGAGAGCGAGAAGCGGCCGGGGTCGCCGCCCACCTCGTTCAGCGCCACGAAGCGGTTCCAGCGGTAGAAGGCTGTGTCCTCGACGCCCTTGGCGTGCACGGGCGGCGTCGTCTGCTGGAACCGGACGACGAACGCATCGTGCCCGCGCTCCTCGAAGCGGAGGATCCTTGCCAGCTCCTCGGGCAGGCGCGCGGCCTCGATCGCCGCACGGTCGTCTTCGGTGACGAGCCCCGCGTCCGGCTCGACGTAGGTGCGATAGACGTGGAAGGAGGCGAGCGCCGCCGCGACGTCGGCTTCGAAGGGAAGCTTGGCGGCGAGCTGCGCCGCCTCTTCGTCGAAGGTCGTGCGCGCCTGCTCGAGCTTCGCACCGGCTGCAACGTCGGCGAACGGCCGCCGCTCCCCGGTCAGCTCCTCGTAGAGCTGCGTCAGAGGCTCCTCGCCGGCCGGGTCGACGAAGAGCGCCGTGACGTCGTTCAGGAACTCGTAGCCGGTCGTCCCCTTCGACGGGCCACTCAGGGCGCAGCCGCTCTCCCGGCTCGAGGATCTTCTCGACCCAGGCCCGTTCGATCCC
>CAWJYW010000019.1:0-83214 GCA_963847255.1 uncultured Gaiellaceae bacterium | reverse complement strand
GCGCACCTTCGCCAGGGTCGACTTCACCTGCCGGAGAACGTCGGCCTCGTTGTGCCCGAAGTCGTCCAGATAGGAGTGGAGGGCAGCCTCGAGGATCCGCAGATCCTCCGCGTCGAGCCCGATCCCGCGTGGCTGGTCGAGCCTGTCGACGATGAACGTCGCGTACCAGGCCGGCCAGTCCTCGTCGCGGTGGCCGAGCTCCTGCTCGTAGACCGCGTGGGCCGCTTCCGCCGCCCGCAGCTCGCTCGCCAGCTCCTCTGCAGTGATTGCCATCGTGCCTCCTGCCTCCTTACATCCGGAAGATGCCGAACGTGCTCTCAGGGACGGGTGCGTTGAGCGCGGCCGAGATCCCGAGTGCGAGCACCCGGCGTGTGTCGCGCGGGTCAATGATCCCATCGTCCCAGAGGCGAGCGGTCGAGTAGTACGGATTGCCTTCGGCCTCGTAGGTGGCGCGGATCTCGTCCGCGTCGGCGTCGCCGACCATCGTCAGGACGATCGCCGCCTGCTCGCCGCCCATGACGGAGATCCGGGCATTCGGCCACATCCACAGCTGCCGCGGCCCGTAGGCGCGACCGCACATCGCATAGTTGCCGGCGCCGAAGGAACCGCCCGTGACGATCGTGAACTTCGGCACGTCCGCGCAGGCGACCGCGGTCACGAGCTTGGCGCCGTCGCGCGCGATCCCGCCCTCCTCGTACTCCTTGCCGACCATGAAGCCCGTGATGTTCTGCAGGAAGACGAGCGGGATCTTCCGCTTTGCCGCCAGCTCGATGAAGTGCGCACCCTTCTGCGCCGACTCCGCGAACAGCACACCCTTGTTCGCCAGGATCGCGACGGGGTAGCCCTCGATGCTGGCGAAGCCGCAGACGAGCGTCTCGCCGTAGAGCGCCTTGAACTCGGCGAACCTGCTGCCGTCGACGATCCGTGCGATCAGCTCGTGCGCGTTCATCTCGTGCTTGAAATCCTCGGGCACGAGCCCGTAGAGATCGTTCGGGTCGAGCGCCGGCGGCTCCGAAGGCGCAACGTCCCACGGGAGCTCCTTGCGGCGGTGGAGGTTCCGGACGATCTGACGCGCGAGCGCGAGCGCGTGCTCGTCGGACGTGGCGTAATGGTCGGCGACTCCCGACCGGCGCGTGTGGACGTCGGCACCGCCGAGCTCTTCGGCGGTCACGTCCTGCCCAGTCGCGGCCTTCACGAGCGGCGGGCCGCCGATGAAGATCGTCCCCGTGCCCTGCACGATCACCGTCTCGTCGCTCATCGCCGGCACGTACGCGCCGCCGGCCGTGCACGAGCCCATCACGACGGCGATCTGCGGGATCCCCTTCGCGGACATTCGCGCCTGGTTGTAGAAGATGCGCCCGAAGTGGTCGCGGTCCGGGAAGACCTCCGCCTGGAGCGGGAGGAACGCGCCGCCCGAGTCGACGAGGTAGATGCAAGGCAGGTGGTTCTGCTCCGCCACCTCCTGGGCCCGCAGGTGCTTCTTCACGGTCAGCGGGAAGTAGGAGCCTCCCTTCACGGTCGCGTCGTTCGCGACGATCACGCACTCCTGGCCCTCGACGACGCCGATGCCCGTGACGATCCCGGCCGAGGGAGCGGCGCCGTCGTACATCTCC
The DNA here is from genome assembly GCA_963847255.1 of uncultured Gaiellaceae bacterium. Taxonomy (GTDB): domain Bacteria; phylum Actinomycetota; class Thermoleophilia; order Gaiellales; family Gaiellaceae; genus Gaiellasilicea. The sequence continues at coordinate 81,601 of CAWJYW010000019.1, read as the reverse complement.
CAGGCGGCGAGCGCGTTCAGCTCGAGAAACGCGGTGCCGGGATCGACGAGCCGGTCGATCCGATCGCGGGCCGTCAGCTTCCCGCGTGAGCGATGGCGCTCGACAGACTTTTCTCCGCCTCCGCTCGCCACCTGGGACGTGCGCTCGCGCAACTCGGCGACCAGCGCCTCCATCCGCTCAGCGCGACGGGAGAACGTCTCGTCGCGCTCGACCTGCGAGGTGAGTACCGCCATGCAAGTGAGCCTAACGAACGCCCGGCCGATGCCGATAAAGCCGGACGTGCGGCGCGACAGCTTTATGTTCCTCCTCGTCGGTGGCGGATTCATCGCCATCGTCCCGCCTGCGCTGATTCACTTCGTGAGCCCTCAGCAGGTGATGCTCTCGAGTGAGGACCACTTCTGGAGCGTGGTCGCGTCGTCGCTGGTCGCGACCGCCGCGGGCGTGGCGCTCTCCTGGGGCGGCTGGCGGCGCGGCGACGCGCGCGCCGTCCTCGTTGGCACAGCCTTCACAGTGATGGCCTCGCTGTTGCTCGTGCATGGTCTGGCGAGCCCCGGCTTCATCGTCGAGATGAACGGTGTCGTCTCGCTGACGGGCGCCGCGACGCTGCCTGTCGGCGCGGTGATTCTCGCGCTCTCTGCGTGGCCGACGGCGAACCGTCCGAGGGCAGTCAAGCCGCTCCTCTGGCTTCAGGCGGCGCTGATGGCGGGTGTCGTCGCGCTCGGCAGCCTCGCCATGTGGCTCCCCGGCCTCGTGCCCTCAGTGCCTGAGCCGGCCAGCCTGACCGCGGTCGTCACCCTCGCCGTGGGTCTCGCCTTCTATGGGTTGCTCGCCCTGCGCGCGCTGCACACCGTTCTGCTGACACGCCGCCGCGCAGATCTCGCCGTCTTCGTCGGCCTTGTCTGGCTCGCCGGCGCGCTCGTCCCGGCGCTGATGCTGACCTACATGGACCTCGCCTGGTGGCTTGGCCACGGGCTCGAGGTCGTGGGGGTGCTCCTCGTCTGCGCGCCGGTGGCGGCCGACCTGTTCCGCGCTTCGCCCTCGCGCCCGCTTGCGGGCGACCTCAGAGGCTCCGAGCTCGTCTCCGCCGAGGAGGCGTTCCTCGGCTCGCAGGTCGGAAGCCTCATGCGCATGCTCGCCGAGAAGGACGAGTCGACCGAGGGCCACACGCGCCGCGTCGCGCTGCTCGCGGTGAGTGTGGGGGAGGAGCTCGGACTTCCCGCTGCACGCCTACGCGAGCTCGCGACCGGAGGCTTGCTTCACGACATCGGGAAGCTGTCCGTCCCCGACGAAGTGCTGCAGAAACCCGCCGCGCTCGACGACGCGGAGTACGCGCTCGTCCAGCGTCACGCGGTCTGGGGCGACTCGCTTCTCGGCCGGCTCGGCTTCTCTGCTCGCGTCCGCCTGCTCGTCCGAGATCACCACGAGCGGCTCGACGGCAGTGGGTATCCCCACGGTTCCACCTCGCTGTCGCTCGAGACCCGGGTGCTGGCCGTCTGCGACGTCTATGACGCACTTCGCTCGGAACGCGTGTACCGCGAGGCGTGGTCGCACGAGCGCGCTGTCGCACTCCTGCGGGAAGAGGATGGCTCGATGTTCTGCGCGCGGTGTGTCGACGCGCTCGAGCTCGTCCTGGCGCGGACGGGTGCTGCGGAACCGGTTGCAATCGCTGTCTAGGGCTCGCCGGCCGACGGATGGTGTAGGAATCCTCCATTCGGGGGATAAGAGGACTGCACTGTTCGCGCCGAGAACATGGAGTACCGATGATCCGCTACTCGCTCATGTCCCGTCTAGGTCTCGCAGAGCCCCTCGTGCGGCTCGCGCGTACGATCGAGGCCTCGAACCGGGCTGCTGCAGTTCGGGTCTCCGCAGCGTCTGCTCGACCGCGCCTTCGCCTTGACGGGCGCGCGGGCGAACGTCCTGTCTGACCGACCTAGGTCGGGCCCAGGACGACAGCGACGGTCCCGGACTGGATCTCCCGAGCCTCGCCGTTCACGGTGATGTCGACGTTCGACGCTGCGCCGATGGACATCCACACCTGCGCGCCGCGCAGCGTCACCGACTCTCCCTGAGCGAGTAGCCGCTCCTCGAGCACGCGCCCGCTCTCCGAGCCGAGGCGGGCCGAGATCCAGCAATCCCCGCGCGTCGCCGTGACGATCACGGTTGCGAGCGTGGGCGTTGTCCCGGACGTGGTCGTCGTGGTCGCGGTCGTGGCCGGCGCCGGAGTCGTCTGTCGCACGCGCTTCGTCACCGCTGTCGTGGCCGGCTCCTCGGCGGGCTCGGTCTCCGACAGCGCCCCTGTGTCCGGCGGCGCAGGCGGGTCATCGACGGGGAGGGCTCCCGCGACGAGCGCCACGAAGAACCCGAAGAACGCCAGCGTCACGAGGGCCAGCGTCCAGAGGAGGACTTGCGATATCCGTGGCTTGGTCATGGCATCGCTCCCGTCCGTAGATTCGTCCCGGACGGTGACCTCCCTGTTTCGGGAGGATAGCCTCGAATGAAAAGAGGGCGGAAGACGCGCGTCCGCCGCAAGGATCGCGTCTCCCGCCCAGTGGGGGCAGCGCCTCGCCGCCCGAGGTGCTGTCCTGAGTGCATCCTGGCCGGAGGGCTCAGCTTCACACCATCACCCTTCCGGAGTTGACCGCACTGGTTCACTCGGCTGAGGGATAAGCGAAAGGCCTTCGCAGCCGATGTCTTTGACCAGGAAAGTCCGCTGTGTTCCGACGACGATGCCGCAGTCGCCGATCGTGAGCCCGGATTAGACGGGGTGGGAGCCGCAGCCCACCCCGTCTCATTTCCTTTTGGCACGGAGGATTTCGCCGGCGAACGGCGCTCAGACGGATTCCCTCAAAGAGGGGTTTCCCTCTCTCCGCGTCGCGGCCGATATTGAGCGTCAACGAGTACCGAAACTAGGCGCAGGCGGCGCGCCGACGAGCGAAAGGTTTCTCAGGTTGTTCGACCGCGCCGCAGAGTGTCCACTCGACCAGCACCTTCCGATACGCGCGCTCCCTTGGCGAAGGGAGGTGAACCACATGCTGGCGGCTTTCGTCTCTCTTCAGAACAGGCTCGCGATGCTCCGCGACGAGCATGGTCAGACGATGGCGGAATACGGCGTCGTACTCGCCGTGATCGCGCTCATCGTCGTCGTCGCTCTGACCGCGCTCTCGGGCGCGATCACGGGCACGCTCGGGCAGGGTCACGGCCCTGTTGTAGCGCCGGGCCGATCGTCGGCCCGGCGAGACGGGGTGGGAGCCGCAGCCCACCCCGTCTCATTTCCTTCGCTGTTACGGCTAGCGCGAGCGAGCCGGCTGCTTGCGGCTCCGGGTCGTCGACTTCGGCTTCGCGCGGGACGTCGAACGGGTGGATCCGTTCGCGACCTCGCCCGTGGGCTCCTTGGGCAGGCCGGCCTGCTTCCGGAGCTTTGCAGCGATCTCCGCGATCTCCTCGGGTGCGTAGTCCGGCGCGAAGACCGCGGGCTGCGCCGGCAGGTCGTGGGCGGCGAAGCCCTCCGGGGCCTCGTCCACGACCTCGAGCTCCTCGCCCGTTTCGGGGTGAGCGCCCTTGAAGACGGCCGCCAGCTCCAGGTAGTCGCTCGGCGAGAAGCGATAGAGGCGCAGGTGCTCGCCGCGTTTGATGTGCGGCTTGCACTCGGGGATCTTCTCCGTCGGGATCCGCGGCGCCGGGAACATCTTGCTCAGGTCGGCACCCGTAAGGAGTTCGACGGCGCGCGCGTACGCCACCTGGTGGACGCCGCCGCGGACGAGGAGGAAACCGGTCAGCGCGCGCGCGGCCGGATGCTCGACCATCTCGTACACCTTCAGCTTCCCGTTCCGTGCCCCGGTCTCGAGGAAGAAGTTGTGCGTCAAGTCCTCGACCAGGTCGCCCGAGGAGAAGACGTAGTCCCCGTTCCATGGGCGGCCCTGCGAGTTCTGCGGCAGCGCTCCCTGGCCACCGACGAGGAAGTGGTGCGGGTTGCCGATGCCCAGCATCGGCTCCAGCGGGCTCCCAGGGCCGCGACCGTTGGGCGTCGAGACCGGCGTCGCGCCGGTGAGCATGGTGTTGATCGTCTTCGCGACGAGCTCGACGTGTCCGAACTCTTCGGCGGCGATGTTCGCGACGAGGTCGTAGAACGGGCGTGCTCCTTGCTTGTTGCGGAAGTTGAACGACTGGAACGTGTAGTTCAGGAAGGTCGACATCTCCCCGAATTTGCCACCCAGGAGCTCCTGGACGGCGGCGGCACCGGCCGGGTCCGGGTCGGACGGCGGCGGCAGGTCGATCTGTATGCGATCGACGCGGCGAATCATGATTGGACCCCTTTCCTCGGATTACTTCGACCGCACTCTCCCCGCGCCTAGGTCGGTCGAAACAAGGAGCCGAACGAGCTGGGGTATCGGGCGGCTTTTGCGGTGTTCCGGTGCCAGTGGGCGTGCGGAAGTCTTGGCTGGGCGCGAGTGATGCACTCCTCTGCGCTCACCGTCTCGACGTATCCGTTCCAGCCGGCAGCGCCAGGAGCACATAGGCGTCAACCGGCTCGCGTTTGCCCTTTACCTGGAGCGGCGGTACCCGTTCCGCGACTGCACCGGCCGGGAGTCGGCGGTAGGTGGCTTCGCCGATCACGACAGTGCCGGGGCGGGCGGCCGCTTCGAGCCGCGCAGCGAGATTCACGGTGTCGCCGACCACGCCGTGCTTGCGGTGCCCGCGCGAACCGCCGACGACCGCCGCCACGACGTCGCCGCTGTTCACGCCGGTGCGGAAGCGCGGCCACTGCGGGTGGGCCGTTGCGATCCGCTCCGCCTCCGCCTGGAGCAGCAGCGCGGCCCGCGCTGCCCGCTCCGGGTGGTCCGGCGTGTCGCCCTGCTTGTTGAAGATCGCCATCACTTCATCGCCCACGATCTGGTGCACCTCGCCGCCGTTCGTCTCGAGCAGCGGAACGATCGTCTCGAAGTACGTGTTCAGCATCGCTGCCACCTGCGCCGGGCTCGTGTCGCTCGCTGTAGCCGGTGAAGTCTGAGAGATCGGCGAGGAGCACGCTGACGTCGCGAGCACCGGCGAGCGTGCGGTCCAGGTAGAGAGCGCTGAAGCGCTCCTCGTACCACTCGCGGCGTGCGATCGCGGCGATGACGACGAACGCAGCGAGCATCAGCGCATGCCACTCCCACCAGGAGATCTGCCAGTTGCGCGCCCACGCGATCACGACCATCGCTTGCGCGAGCAGTCCGAACGCGAAAGCGACGGCGAGCGCGAACCGGGCGCCGCGACGGCGGTAGAGGATGAGGTAGCCGATCGCTGCCGCGGCGTAGAGCGCGACCCCAATGAAGGCGAGCGCGATCTGCCAGCCGTCGAGCTCCTCCGCCGCGAGTGGGCGGTCGAGAGGCGGCAGCGTCGTCAGCGACACGACCGCCCAGGCTGCGACAAGCGTTCCGAGTGCTCCGAGCAGCACAGGCGCGGCTCGGAGCACACGCTCGGCCCCGCGAGCCGAGAATTCGATCGCTGACGCCGCCGCGAACGCCGCTCCCACCACGAGCCCGACCGGAGTGGCGAACTCGAAGCCGGCGTTCTTCCCGAGCAGCACCCCGGGCGTCGCGAGCGCATGCAGTCCGAGGAACGCGGCGCTGGCGAGAAACGCCAGCGAGACGAGCAGGAGGCGCGCGTCGCGCCGCCGCCGCGCGGCGGTCATCACGGCGGAGCCGAGTCCGACGCTTGCGAGTGCCGCGGCGAGGACGAGCCAGAAATGGGCGGCGTGGTTCTCCCAGCGCTCGTCGACGGCAGGCTTCGCAAGCACGACGACCCAGAGCACGGCCGGGACGAAAGCCGCCGCGATCCAGAGCTTCACTGCGCGGTTATCTCACGAACCTGCCGGACCGTGCAGGTGATGTCGAGAGGCTCGTCTCGAACTGTCCCGTTCGCGGGAATACGCAGCCCTCCCCGGTGTCTTGGCGAGCAAGGACAGCAACGAAGGGAGGAAGTCATGCGCGACAAGAAGCAGACGACGAACAAGGATCCGGTTCGCAAGCTCGACGTGCCCGGAAGCAGACCGTGACCGATGCTGGATTACGAGGGGTCACCCGTCGTGACCTACAGCGTCGCTGACAAGCGTGCGAAGCCTTAGTTGGAGAGTCCGCCGGGGCGGGGTGGGGCGGTGTCCGAGCCGCCCACCCCGCTCCGGAAGCGGTCAGCCCTGGCCGGGCGTCGCGAACACCGGGCAGACGAGCGATCCGGGCGTCAGGCCCGAGATCGGCTGCGCGGCGAGCGGGTCCACCCGTGCTGCGGGCTCCTGCACTGTCGGCAGCGTCGAGGACTTCCCGGGGCCGCCCGCGAGGCGCAGTACCTCGACGCCACGGCTCATGTCGAACACGTAGATCAGGTCGCCGCGCCAGGCGACGTCCCAGGACAACGAGCTCGGGTTCGAGGCCGGGTCGGTACCGGTCACGTAGTAGTACCCGACCTGTCGCAGGTTGCGAGCGTCCGAGGCGTCGATGAGGCGAAGCCCCTGGCCGTACCACGCCGCAGCCACGCTCGACCCGGACACCTCGAAGTAGTGCGCGGAGCACGAGCCGCTCGGCGAGGTCGTGTCACCGGCGTCCTGTGTCGGGTGGAACGCGCTGAGCGCGTTCAGCCGGTACGGCTGTGCCGGGGTGGAGTTCGTCGCCGGCTCGCCGCCGAGCGAGTCGGTGATGTCGGCGGCGACGATGCGACCGCTCGCGCTGCACGGGCCGGTGAAGTCCTCCTCGGTCATGAGGACGACGTTCCCCTTGGGGACGCCGGTCGCACGCACCTTGCCGTCGAGCGGGCGTGCCGCGTTGTGGATGAAGTCGGTCTGCGGCTGGGCGACGCCGTCCGGGCCGCCCTCGATGCCTCCGCCGGCGACGAGGATCGGATCCCACGGCCTGGCCCTCCGGACCTTGTCGGTCCGCGGGTCGCGCCACTTGCCCTTCGTCGCGTAGCCGAGCAACCCGCCGCGCCCGCTCGTCCAGGCGATCCCGTGGTCGTCGACGTCGACGTCGTGTGAGTAGTCGGTCAGCCCGTCGTTGCGCCACAGGTCGATCGGCTCGGGGAACACTTTCGGCTTCGCCGCGTTGCGGAGGTCGGTGACCCAGATGGGCCGGCCGTCGCCGCGGCCGCCGGGGGTGAACGGTCCGAGGTAGGCGAGGTCGTCACGGCGCGCCGGCCCGCCCGCCCAGACGTACCTGCAGCCGTCGATGCAGCTGACCGTGTGTCCCGCGGGCAGATCGACGAAGCTGCCGACCTGGCGGAGGTTCTTCGGATCGTGGTACGAGATGACGTAGAAGCCGGAGCGGCAGTCAGGATCCCGGTTCTTCGAGCCGAGCGTGCCGATGCCGGGACAGCTCGCCTGGTCGACGTTGTCGTGACGGGGGTCGAGCGCCCCGATGATCAGGTTGCGGCGGACGTCGATGTCCATGTCTTCGTCCTGCCAGTAGCCGTTCGGGCCGAGGATCTCGGGCGGCTGGAACGTGTCCAGCACCTCGGGGTTGGCCGGATCGCTGACGTCGAGTGTCTTGAAGCCGAAGCGGCCGGTGATGATCAACACGTCGCGGCCGCGAACCTTGTCGAACTTGCCCTCGACGACCTGCCCCGTTCCGGGCACACGCGTCACGTACTCGAGCGATGCCGACATCTGAGCGCCGGGAGGCGGCTCCGCTTGAGGGGGGCCGCCGGCCCCGATCCCCAGTGCACCGGCCAGGACAGAGGTAACGACCAACCCAACTCGCGTCTTCACGGAATCCTCCTTGCTCGGGCTCGTACCGCTACCCATTCCGCCTTCGTGCTCCTTGAAACCACTGCGGTCGGGTGCCGCGTCGCGGCGGATCAGGCTCCGCGCTAGTGGTCTGCAGGCGCAGCGGGGTCGAGCACGAGGAGTTGGCGGGTGATCTGTGCGGCCTTCTTGCCCGCCGACTCGATCTCTGCGAAGTAGCGCTCGGTCTGCTCCACATCGTACGACGTGTCCCCACCCAGGTGCGCGAGGCCACAGATCACGGTCAGCTGATCGTTGAGGGCCTCAACGACTGCCGCCATGCCTCGCTCAGTCGCTTCCTCTGCACGCCGGTATTCGTCGCGCGTGCCGAACTCGATCTGCTCGATCATTTGTCTCCGATCTGGTTGTGATGACGGCTTGGTCGAATCCGATCGCCGTCGGTCGCTCGGACGCTCGACCACGGCTAGGTGGATGCTCGAAGCTGATGCGCCGGGACGATCTCGTCGGAGCGGACATCGCGGACGCAGACCGTCTCGGCGACGAAGCTGACGACGTAGACAGGTGGCCCGAGAACGGGGAGGCTGCCGATGACGCGACCGAGCGACCCGGACGGAACGTCGCCGTGCCGGTCGAGCAACCGTACGGCTTCGTTCAGATCGAACTGGACGGAGGCGGGCGCGGCGGACACAGTGACTACATAACTCCCCAGGTCCTGGACAGGTACGGGTGTCCGACATCGAACTTCGTTCCGACCCTCTGCAGCTCCCACCTACCCATCTGGTCTGATCTTCCGCTCTGAACCTACGTTCAGTTCTCACCCGGGACTGAGGGGCGTACGCTGGATCGATGTTCGAAGCGACGGGAGGCAACAGCAGAACCTTCGGCGGCATGTGGCGAGCTCGCGTTGTCGCGGTCGTCTTTGCTGCTGCCCTGGTCGTGGCGATCCCGGCGTCTCAGGCCGGGAGCGTAGGCGTTTCGGTCAGCTCACCGGACACCGTCACGTTTGTCGCGAAGTCCGGAGAAACGAACGAGCTCGACGTTGACATTTTCACGCCGGGCTTGGTCGTCACCGACTCGGGAGCCAAGCTCACTGCTGGTGCGGGCTGCGTTTCCCTGGGGCCGAACTCGGCTGAGTGCGACGTGCACCCGAACATCAACGCCTACCTCGGCAACAAGGGCGACACCGCGCGAGTCTTGTGGAACGGCGTCGTGCAGATCTGGGCAGGAAGCGGAAACGACGACGTCGTCGCCTCCTCCTTCGGCGCGTACGGCGTTGCATACGGCGGGGCCGGCGATGACGAAGTCGGTGTCGTGGGCGAGGGCGAACAACTCGCTGACGGCGGCTCCGGCGACGATGTCCTCGATGTATTCGCCTTCGGCGGACAGAGCACGGGAATCGGCGGAAACGGTCGAGACATCATCGAGTTCCACCACGACGTCTCGATCGGCATCGGAGCGGCCACCCTCGACGGAGGCAACGGCAATGACACGATCTTTGCCCAGCCAACTCATAGTGGCTCGAGCACGGCCACCGGCGGCAGCGGAAACGACGTCATCGTCCTCACGAGCGTCCCTCCGTTGTATGGAACCGCGTCGTCCTACTTCCTGAGTGGCGGTACAGGAGACGACACGCTGATCGGCGGCGCTTCCATCGACACGGTCGACGGGGGCACCGGACGCGACGCCATCGACGTTCGCGATGGGGGTGCCGACACCGTCACCTGCGGACCCGGCAACGACGTCGTTCTCGCCGACATGAGCGACACCGTTTCAGCCGACTGCGAAACCGTCGCCTGACCTAGGCCGCCTGCGTGGGGCGCCGCAGGACGAAGTGAGCCGCCTCCCCAGTATTCATGCGGGAAACGGCTCCACTACGCGACAGGGGCGACAGGGCTCGAACCTGCGACCTACGGTTTTGGAGACCGCCGCTCTACCAACTGAGCTACGCCCCTACGGCTCGGGATCGGATTGTAGCCTTGCTCGATGCCGTCGCAACGCCACGCGCTCGGACTGCTCTTTCTCGTCCTCACGCTGGGATTCGGCCTGATCGCGCTCGCGGCCGGACGGGCCGGCGTCTGGGTCGTCGCGCTCGCGGCGGCGGTGCTCGGGGGCTGGATGGCGACGATGTGCGTTCGCTTGCTGAAGCGGCCCTGAGCAAGAGTCAGGGCGCCTGCGGCGTATTCTCTTTCCGTGGCCAAGACGGAGGACACCAGCGGGCTCTGGCAGGAGTACCGGAAAACAGGCGACCGTGGGGTTCGGGACCGCCTGATTCTCACCTACGCACCGCTCGTCAAGTTCGTGGCCGGCCGCCTCGGCAGCGGCCTACCGGCGCATGTCGACGAAGGTGACCTCGTCTCGTACGGCCTGCTCGGGCTGATCGGAGCGATCGAGCGGTTCGACCCCGACCGGGAGATCAAGTTCGAGACGTACGCCATCGCGCGGATCAAGGGCGCGATCATCGACGAGCTGCGCGCACTCGACTGGGTGCCGCGCTCCGTGCGTGCGCGCGCCCGCGACATCGAGCGCGCGATCGCCGAGCTCGAGAAGAAGCTCCACCGCGCGCCGACCGACGAGGAGATCGCGGCGAAGCTCTCCATGACCGAGGACGAGCTGGGGGCGAGCCTCACCGAGATCTCACGCTCCTCGATCGCCGCGCTGGACGAGCTCTGGACGGTCTCCTCGGGCGGCGACCAGATCGCCCTGATCGACACGATCGAGGACACGCAAGGCCCTGAGCCCCAGTCTGCGCTGGCGCAGGTCGAGCAGAAGGAGGCGCTCGGCGAAGCGATCGCGCGGCTCCCCGAGCGAGAGAAGCTCGTCGTCACCCTCTACTACTACGAGGAGCTGACGCTCCGCGAGATCGGCGAGGTGCTCGGCGTCACCGAGTCCCGCGTCTCGCAGCTGCACACGAAGGCGATCCTCCGTTTGAAGGCTCGTCTCGGCGGCGCCGCCCGCGTGCCGTCCGCGTAGTCCCGCGCAGCCGCGTTACGATTCACGTCCGTATCCCGTGAGCCGAGGAGGAAGCAGCGTATGCCCGTTTTCGAGCCTGGCAAGATCCGCAACGTCGCCGTCGTCGGCCACCGCGGCACGGGCAAGACGTCGCTCGTCGAGGCGTTGCTCTTCCAGGCCGGCGAGACGAACCGGCTGGGCACGATCGATGCGGGCTCGACGACCTCCGACTGGGACGACGACGAGCAGCAGCGGAAGATGTCGATCTCGCTCTCGCTCACGCACGCGGAGTGGCAGGAGCGCAAGCTGAACCTGATCGACGTCCCGGGCGATCCGAGCTTTCAGGGAGAGGCCCGCTCCTCGCTGCGGGTCGTCGAGGGTGCGCTCGTCGTCCTGAGCGGCGTGATGGGCGTCGAGGTGGGGACGTCGCGCGTCTGGAAGCGCGCCGAGGAGCTCGGGATCGCGCGCCTGCTCTTCATCAACATGCTCGACCGTGAGCGCGCCGACTTCTTCCGCGCGCTCGGCCAGCTGCAGGAGCAGCTCTCCGAGCGCTGCGTCGCCGTGCACCTCCCGATCGGCGCCGAGCACGAGATGACGGGAATCGTCGACATCCTCCACATGTGTGCCTACACGAGTCCCGACGGCGCGAAGGAGCCCGAGCCGGGTCCGATCCCGGACGAGATGGCAGGCCTCGTGGCCGAGTACCGCGAGAAGCTGCTCGACGAGGTCGTCCAGACCGACGAGGCGCTGATGGAGAAGTACCTCGAAGGCGAGGAGCTCGGCACGGAGGAGGTGGCGCACGCGCTCAAGGACGCGGTCACCCGCGGCGAGGTCTTCCCGGTCGCGTGCGGGATCGCGACGAAGAACCTCGGCACGCACGCCCTGCTCGACCTGATCGTCGAGGGCGTCCCCTCGCCCGCCAAGGCCGGCTCGATCACCCACATCGACGGCGCCGACACGGCCGCCTTCGTGTTCAAGACGATCGCCGACCCGTTCGCCGGGCGGATCAACCTCTTCCGCGTCCTCCAGGGCTCGGTGAAGCCGGACCAGACGCTCGTCGACGCCCGCACGCACGCCAAGGAGCGGATGGGCTCGCTCCTCTTCCAGCAGGGCAAGGAGCACATTCCCGCGCAGGAGTTCGGGCCGGGAGACATCGGCGCGGTCGCGAAGCTGAAGGAGGTGCAGACCGGCGACCTGCTGCTCGACAAGGAGGTCGCGGCCACCGACATCCCGGAGATCGGCTTCCCCGAGCCGGTGATGAGCTTCGCGGTGACGCCGCGGTCGAAGGGCGACGAGGAGAAGGTCGCGACCGCGATCCGCCGGCTCGCCGAGGAGGATCCGACCCTGCGCCTGCGGCGCGACCCGCAGACCGGGGAGGAGATCCTGTCCGGGATGAGCCAGATGCACGTCGAGGTCGCGCTCGAGCGCGCGAAGCGGCGCTTCGGCGTGGACGTCGAGCTGCACAAGCCGCGCGTGCCGTACCTCGAGACGATCCGCAAGGAGTCGCGCTCGCACGCCCGCTACAAGAAGCAGACCGGCGGCCGCGGCCAGTTCGGCGACTGCACGATCGTGCTCGAGCCGATCGACGGAAACGTCGGCTACGAGTTCGTCGACAAGATCGTCGGCGGCGTGATCCCGCAGAGCTTCCGGCCGGCGGTCGACAAGGGGATCCAGGAAGCGATGCACCACGGCGAGCTCGCCGGCGCGCCCGTGCAGGGCGTGCGCGTCCTGCTCGTCGACGGCTCGTACCACACCGTCGACTCCTCCGAGATGGCTTTCAAGATCGCCGGCTCGATGGCGTTCAAGGACGCGTACTCGAAGGCCGAGCCGGTGCTGCTCGAGCCGATCATGGAGCTCGACGTGACCGTCCCCGACGAGGCGGTCGGCGCGGTCAACGGCGACCTCAACTCCCGCCGCGGCCGCCTGCACGGGATGGAGCCGGCGTCGGGGATGACGACGATCAAGGCCGAGGTGCCGATGTCCGAGGTGCTCACCTACTCGCAGACGCTCACCTCGATCACCGGCGGCCGCGGCGAGTACTCGATGCACTTCCTGCGCTACGAGGAAGTGCCGGCCCACGTCGCGCAGAAGGTGATCGAGGACACCAAGAAGGAACGCGAGGCCGCCGGCTGCGCATTGCCGAGGCTGAGCGGGCAAGCCCGGCCCAGCCGCAAGCCCTGAAGGGAGCCAGCTGTGGCTCCGACGATGGTCGTGGTCTAGACGTCTGAGGCTCGGCGGCGGCCTCCTCGGCGCGGAGCCGTTTGATCAGCTCGACGACGTCGGCGAGCTCCTGTTCGAGATCGCGCTGGTATTCGTCCAGCCGTTCGAGCACGTTCTCGCTCGCGTAGAAGCGGGCGCCCAGCGGCGGGCGCCGGCGATGGAATCTGCGGTGGTGCATGTTCACCTCCTCTCCTCATATCGTTTGAGAAAGCTGTCGATGCGGGTGCGGGTCTCGGTGAGCGCCGCCACCCAGCGTTCGAGTGCGGCGGCGCCTGCGTCGGTGAGCTCGTAGGTGCGCTTCGCCGGTCCGGGCACCGTTTCGTCCCATTCGCTGGCGACGAGGCCCTGCTCCTCGAGCGCTCGCAGGACGCGGTAGAGGTTGCCGACGTCCACGCGCTCCTCACCGATCACGGGCGGGAGCCGCTCGAGGAGGTCGTAGCCGTGCCCGGGATGCTCATTCAGCAGGAGCAGGATCGCGGCGACCTGGAAGCGCTCGATCCGGCCGCCTCGCCCTCTCCGATGCCCTCCATGTCCGCGGCGATACATATGTAAGAAACATATAGCAGATGACAGCCCGGCTGGCCGAGCCGGGCTGTGGATAACTCGGGAGAACGTCTGCTACGGTCGAACCGATGCGCGTGACGCGAAACGCCACAGCGCGGACGTGCGCAATCTGCGAGCGCTCGTTGTTGATGGGCGAGCACGCGATCCGCTTTTCGCCGGACGGCGGCGACTACGTCGACGTCTGCTCGCTCTGCGCCGAGATCGCCCTCGAGCACGGCTGGCTGCGCGAGGGGAGCCCGTTGATCCCCACCGTTCCGCTCGACGCGCGTCGTCGCAAGAGCCGCTGGAGCGGCCTGCTCGGAGGCGGCAGGCGCGCGGAGGAGGCGCCCGTCGCGGACGAGCCGATTCTGCGCCGTCTCTCCGAGCCGGAGCTTGCGCTCGTCGAGGCCGCGGACCTCTTCAACTCGAGCCCGCATCGCCGCACGGTCGCCGGAGTCGCCAAGAGCCTCGGCGCACCGAAGTCCTCGATCGTCCCCCTGTCCGGAGTGAGCGGCGAGATGGTCGTCACGGTCACCTGGGAGATCTCCTGGTACCAGTACCGCGTCTCGCCCGATGCGCCGCAGCCGGTGAGGCTCGTCGAGCGCGGCCACGACCTGGAGGAGCTCGACACGAGCTTCCAGGAGTGGAACGCGCAGCTCGCCGACGACGGCCGCTTGATGCCCGACATCGCCCGCGTCTAGATGGCGCGCTGGTCGGCCAAGCCGCTCCGCGACGTGCCGATGGTCGAGAAGGAGGTCCCGGGTGATCCGGAGTGGTTTCCCGTTCAGCATCACTTCGGGCTGTCGGCCTTCGGGGTGAACGTCTATGTCGCGTCGGCCGCAGGCGACGAGCTCCTGGAGCGACACGACGAGACGGGGAGCGGGCAGGAGGAGCTGTACCTCGTCGTCGCGGGCGTGGCCCAGTTCGAGGTCGACGGCGAAGCCGTGCGAGCCGAGGCGCCGTTCGTCGTCGCGGTCACGGATCCCGCCGTGATGCGCGAGGCACGGGCGCTCGAGGTCGGCACGACCGTGGTTGCCCTCGGGCGGCGAGCCCCGCGAGCGGTTCGAGTCGAGCTGGCAGAGCCACCACTTCGAGGGCGTACCGCGGGCCTAGCGTGCCTGACACCGCGACCTTGCTCGTCTTCTCGGCGGCCGCGCTCGCCCTGATCGTCGTGCCCGGACCGGCGGTCCTCTACATCGTCGCCCAGAGCATCGATCGCGGCCGGCTCGCAGGATTCGTCTCCGCCCTTGGCATCGCGGTCGGCGGGCTCGTCCACGTCACGGCGGCGGCGATCGGCCTCTCGTCGCTCCTGGTCTCCTCCGCGACTGCGTTCGCCGTGGTCAAGTACGCAGGCGCGGCGTACCTGATCGGGCTCGGCCTCTACACGCTCCTCGTCAGGAAGGAGGAGCCCGAGGCCACGGTGCCGCGAGAGCGCCGCCTCCGCCGCCGCTTCTGGCAAGGCGTCGTGGTGAACGTGCTGAACCCGAAGACAGCGCTCTTCTTCTTCGCCTTCTTGCCCCAGTTCGTCGATCCGGACAAGGGCTCGGCCGCGCTCCAGATCGGGGTTCTCGGGCTGCTCTTCGTCGTGCTCGCGGTGCTCAGCGACAGCGTCTGGGCGCTCGTTGCGGGCACCGCCTCGGAGCGGTTGCGGGGCAGCCGGCGGTTCCTCGCAGTGCAGCGATACGTCTCCGGATCGGTGTTCGTCGGCCTCGGCGCAGTGACCGCCACCGCAAAGAGGTACTAGCGCTTGCGGCGCGAAGACCTACACTCAGACCGATGATCTACTGCGTCATCCCCCGCGAGCTGGAAAACGAGCTCTTCGACAAGATGGTCGAGTACTACAAGGACAACCCGAACGTGACGGTGATCGTCGACCGGCGCGAGGGAGACGACCGTCGTAACGGCCGCGAATACGGCGGCCTGCGCGAGACGCGGGACCGGCGCCGCGCGCGCATTCCGGGCACCTTCCCGGAAACAGACCCGGAGTAGTCCCTCGTTCGAGTGATGGGTTCCCCCTCGGCGATGCCGACGGGTGAGCATGAGTTACGACGAGGATTTCGAGGGCCGAGGGCGCACGCTCTCGCTGCCCGTCATCCTCGGCGGTCTGGCGCTGCTCGCGGCCGTCGGGATCGCGCTGTTCGCATACGCGTCGGTGAAGACGCAGGGCACGAAGGTCAGCCTGCTCGAGACGGACGTCCGCGAGCTCGAAGGGCCGGCTCGAGTCGTTCCGGCTCGCCGACAAGGAGCTGAAGGGCCGCGTGAAGGGAGCCGAGGGGAAGCTGCGCCAGAAGGACGCGGGTCAGGCGCCGCTGGCGGCCAAGGTCCTCAAGAGCGTCTTCACGGTCGAGACGGACGATGGCCTCGGCGCCGGCTTCGCGGCCTGGACCAAGGACGGCACGACCTACGTCGTCACCGCCGCACACGTCGTCTCCGAGGTCGGCGAGTCGGTGACCCTGGTGCGGAACAACGGCTCGTGGGGGGCCGAGGTGGTGGGGATCGACAGGAAGCGAGACCTCGCCGTCCTGCGAGTCTCCGGCCGTCCTGTCAAGGCCGCTCCGCTCTGGCAGAAGCCGTTGCGCAACCGCCCGCGTCCCGGTGACTCGCTGCTGCTCGTCGGCAGCCCGTTCGGTCTCGGCGGCACAGTCACGAGCGGCGTCGTCAGCGCTGTCCGACCAAATGAGATCCAGACCGACGCGGCCGCGAATCCCGGCAACTCGGGCGGTCCCGCCGTCGATCGGAACGGCCGCGTCGTCGGCGTGCTCGTCTCAGGCGGTGGCGGCGAGAACTTGAACTTCGCCGTGCCGATCCGGCAGCTCTGCGCGACTCTGCGCGACTGCTGAAGCCTGCCGACTACACTCCGCCCCGATGGCGGTCACGGCGAGGCAGAGCAAGAACTATGTCGGCGGCGCGTGGACCGACGCTGCGTCCGGTGAGACGTTCGAGTCGCGGACTCCCGCGAACGGCGACACGGTCGGGACGTTCCCTCGCTCCGCCGCCGAGGACGTCGATCGTGCGGTCGAGGCCGCGAAGGCCGCGTTCGAGGAGTGGCGGCTCACGCCCGCGCCCGAGCGCGGCAACGTTCTCTTCCGCTTCGCGCGCCTGCTGGAGGAGCAGAAGGACGAGCTGACGGAGCTGATGAGCCGCGAGATGGGCAAGGTGCTCGCGGAGGCCGGCGGCGACGTCCAGGAGGCGATCGACATGTCGGTCTACATGGCCGGCGAAGGTCGCCGCCTGTTCGGCCAGACGACGCCCTCAGAGCTGCGGGACAAGTTCCAGATGTCGGTGCGGATGCCGGTCGGAGTCGTCGGGGCGATCACGCCGTGGAACTTCCCGATCGCGATCCCGGCCTGGAAGCTCGCGCCGGCCCTCGTCTGCGGGAACACGGTCGTCCTGAAGCCGGCCGAGGACACACCGGCCCTCGCAGAGCGCTTCATCGAGCTGCTCGGCGAGTCGGGCCTGCCGGACGGGGTCGTGAACCTCGTGCACGGCTACGGCGAGGAGGCCGGCGAGCGGCTCGTCCGCCATCCCGAC
Source organism: uncultured Gaiellaceae bacterium (assembly GCA_963847255.1). Taxonomy (GTDB): domain Bacteria; phylum Actinomycetota; class Thermoleophilia; order Gaiellales; family Gaiellaceae; genus Gaiellasilicea. The sequence continues at coordinate 64,647 of CAWJYW010000019.1, read as the reverse complement.
GTCCCGATCATCACCTTCACCGGCTCGCGCGAGACCGGGGTCGCGGTCACGAAGGCGGCTGCCGACCACCTCAAGCACGTCCACCTGGAGCTCGGCGGCAAGAACGCGATCATCGTCCTCGACGACGCCGACCTCGAGCTCGCGGTGGAGGGCATCGTCTGGTCGGCCTTCGGCACCTCCGGGCAGCGCTGCACCGCCGCGAGCCGGGTGATCGTCCACGAGGCGGTCTACGGCGAGCTCCAGAAGCGGCTCGTCGAGCGCGCCGAGAAGATGCGGATCGGGCCCGGCTGGGATCCCGAGACCGACCTCGGTCCCGTGATCAACCAGGAGTCGCTCGACAAGATCCACTCGTACACGGGGATCGGCACGGACGAGGGCGCCAAGCTCCTCACCGGCGGCGAGGCGGCGACCGAAGGCGATCTCGGCAAGGGGTTCTTCTACCGCCCGACGATCTTCGCGGACGTCGAGCCGCAGATGCGGATCGCGCAGGAGGAGATCTTCGGCCCGACGACGGCGCTCATCCCGGTGAAGGACTTCGACGAGGCGATCGGCGTCGCGAACGGGATCCGCTACGGGCTCTCGTCCTCGATCTTCACGCGCGACGTGAACAAGGCGTTCCGCGCCATGCGCGACCTGCAGACCGGCATCACGTACATCAACGCGGGAACGACCGGCGCCGAGGTGCATCTCCCGTTCGGCGGCACGAAGGACACCGGCAACGGCCATCGCGAGGCCGGTCAGGCTGCACTCGACGTCTTCACGGAGTGGAAGTCGCTGTACATCGACTACTCCGGGAAGCTGCAGCGGGCGCAGATCGACAACGTCGAGTAGATGCGGGACAAGGTCAACCTCGCCGAGACGCTGGCGACGTTCGACGAGCCGTTCTCGCCGAGGATCGTCGGCCACTACAACGGCAACAAGCTGCAGGTCGCGAAGACCCGCGGCGAGTTCGTCTGGCACTCGCACCCCGACACCGATGACCTCTTCCTCGTCGTCGCGGGGCAGCTGACGATCCGGCTGCGCGACCGCGAGGTCGAGCTCGGCCCGGGCGACCTGTACGTCGTGCCCGGCGGGCGTCGAGCACTGCCCCGTCTCGGAGGAGGGTGCCGAGATCCTGCTGATCGAGTCCGACGGCACCCCGAACACCGGCGACTCGGGCGTCGAGGCGGCGCCCGAGATCGAGCTCTGAACCCCGCCTTGTGTTTCAGAAACACAAAGTCTCTCGGCGGCGGGAAATCGCCTCGTGTGCAGGGAGATCTACCGCTCGCGCCGGCGCGAATGAGCTTGTGTTTCTGAAACACAAAGTCCTTTCGGGACGGGTGGGATGAGGGCCACGCTGTCGACCGACGGTGGTTCTCGCGGCAACCCGGGCCCCGCCGCCTACGCGTACGTCCTCGAGGCCGAGGACGGCACCGTGCTCGCCGCCCACGGCGAGGCGATCGGGGTCGCCACGAACAACGTCGCCGAGTACAGCGCCCTCGTCGCCGGGCTCGAGAAGGCGATCGAGGTGGGGGTGAGCGACCTCGAGGTGATCTCCGACTCCGAGCTGATGGTGAAGCAGATGCGCGGCGAGTACCGGGTGAAGAACGAGGCGCTCCGCGACCTCTCGCTGCGGGCGTCGCGGCTCGCGCGCGAGGTCGGGTCGGTCAGCTACAAGGCCGTCCGGCGCGAGCAGAACAAGCTCGCCGACCAGCTCGTGAACGAGGCGCTCGACGCCGAAGCCGCCGGCTGACCGTCGCTATACTTGCGGCCCACGCGGATGTAGCTCAGTTGGCTAGAGCGTCTGCTTGCCATGCAGAAGGTCGTGGGTTCGAGTCCCATCATCCGCTCTCTTCAGAGCCCGCAAATGGGCAGACCACTGCCCGTCGGTCACGTTCCGACCGCCGGTCACGTTCTGACGCCGCTCGTTCGGCGGTGACCGTGTAGGATCGCCCCCCTTTTGCGCGGCCGACGCCCTCGACCGTCGCGAAGACACCTCGAAACAGGGGGAAGCAGATGACTTCGAGGAAGCACCGGTCGCGGGCGCGGGCTGTCGTCGCGCTCGTCGCGGTCACGCTGACGGGCTCGCTCGCGGCCTCGGCCGCGGCGGAGATCCCGCCGAACGTCGCCAAGCACCCGGCGCTCCAGCCGCTCGACGCGCAGAACTGGGTCGACCAGGCGGAGCTGACGTGGGACGCCTACACGCAGATCCGGCCTGCCGCCTGGAACGACGACTCGGCATCGACCGGCAGCCAGAGCCAGTACCGGACGGCGGTGATCCTGGTGCAGTTCCAGGACCAGCCCTTCATGATCACGCAACCGCCCGGAACGCATCCGTTCGGCAACCCGCAGCCCGGCTGGCAGCCGGTCGCGCCGGAGGAGGTCGCCGACTGGTACCGCGACTATTACTCGGTGCCGAATCAGTACAACGGGGGCCAGACCCTCCACGGCTACTGGATGGAGGACAGCCATGGCCGGATCGGCGTCAGCGTCGAGGTCTTCGGCCCGTACACACTCCCGGGCAAGCTGCACGAGTACGGCATCCCCGACGGCAGCTTCAACGCCCCCGCGGCCAGGTACTGCCCGCAGGGTGACAGTTGCAACAAGAACATCCGCACTGACGGCGGGAACCTCTGGCGGGCCGCCATCGGCTGTCCCTCGGGCCTGTGCGGCTTCGACAACGGCTTCTACGTGACCGCCGGGCACGACGAGTCGTCGACCTGGCAGGAGTTCGGCGAGATGCTGTACGAGGACCGCGAGGACATTCCCGATGCGTTCGGGCCTCCGCGCAATGCCGACGGCACCGCGCCGCTCAACGGAGAAGGCAACCCGATGCCGAACTGGGCCGACACGCGATACGTCGACTGGACGTCGTGGAAGGCGGCTGCGAACCACTGGCCGAACGCCAGCGGCGGCACCTCGACGCAGGCCGAAAGCTCGGGGCTGAGCGTCTTCGCCCATGAGTTCAGCCACCTGCGCGGACTGCCGGACAACTACAACAACCCGTTCGCCGACAACGAGCGGAACTTCACGGGTTACTGGGAGATGATGAGCCGCGGCACGTTCAACGGGCCCGGCGGCACGCACAACCGCTGGCAGGTGCCGAATCAGGGCGGCTCGGGGCTCGGCCCGCACCACCTGCTCCACTTCAAGAACCAGCTCGGCGTCCTGACGCCGACCGACCAGATCACGCTCGCGCGGGACACGCTCCAGGAGCAGGGCATCGCGGTCGTCCGGCTGAAGAGCAGGGAGCGGTCACCGAACGGCGACCTCGTCGGCCTCACGGTCGACTTCGGCACCGGCGGCGACCTCGCCGGCACGTGCGCGAACCAGGGCTACACCGACGTCTTCTATTGCCCGAACCGGACCGGGCCGGGCTACCTGCACTACCGCGTCGAGGTCGTCGACCGGATCGGCAACGACTCGTTCGCGCCGGGCCACGGCGTCCTCATCTCGAAGAGCCGCAACAGCAGCACGCCGCGGGTGTGGCTGATCGACCCGCATCCGGAGGACATCGGGATGATCGACTTCTACCGCCCCGACGGCACGCCGGTGCCGGTCGTGCGCGGCGACCCGCGGCAGCTGAACGACGCCACGTTCCACGCCGGCACGCGCTCCGGGAGCGAGTACGAGTACGTCGACAACTTCAACCGGCTGCACTTCTACGTCCTCGCGAAGCACCGCGACGCGAGCGGTGCCCTCTTCTACGACGTCGGCGTCCGCCGGCTCGACGGTGCGGGCCCGTTCACGAGGGCCGTCTCGCTCGCGCATCCGACGAAGCAAGGACGCCGGCCCGGCTTCCTCGCGACCTGCACCTATCCGCTGACGAACACGGGCCAGGCCGGCACGGGCGCCTTCGACTCGGACGTCTACCGTCTCGCCGCGGAGTCGAGCAGCGCCGACTGGAAGGTGGTGCTGCCGAACGCGCTCGCCGCGGTCAAGGCCGGCCAGACGACACAGGTGCCGGTGCACGTGCTGCGGGATCCGCTCACGGACGAGGGCGACGCGCGAACGACAGTGACGCTCAGGGCTACGTCCGAGGCCGACTCGACCAAGACGGTGACGCGCGTGTGCAACGTGCACGTCCGCGACACGACCCACGCAGGCTAGGTGTCTCGAGCGACGGTGCGAGGGCGGCTGCCGCCCTCGCACCGCAGCCGTCTATCGTGGCGCTGATGAGCGGCGGCGCCCGCGTTCTCCTGCTCCTCGGGCTCGCACTCCTCCTCGCCGGCTGCGGCGGCGACGACGAGACGCCGGGCGGAGCCGCAGATCTCCCCGGCCCGGTGCCCGCGGGGACGACGTTCAGGGACCCGCCGCCGGGTGCGCTTCCCGCGCCGCCGTTCGCCGCCGAGCTGCTCGACGGCACGCGGGTGCGCGCGGCCGACCTGTGGCGGGAGCGCCCGCTCGTGCTCGTCTTCACGGCCAGCTGGTGTGATCGCTGCGCCGTCGTGCACAGCGAGGTGGCGCGCGCGGTCGACGAGCACGGCGATGCGATCGGGCTGCTCGGGATCGTCGCCGAGGACGACCGCGAGCCCGCTCTCGGTTACGCGGAGGAGCTGGACCTCGGTCATCCCGTCGCCGTCGCCGGCGAGCGCGTCTGGCTGAACTACGCGGCGCGCGAGCCGCCCGTGGTCGTCCTCGTCGCGCGCGGCGGCAAGGTCCTGCGCGGCTGGTCCGGCGGCGTCGGCGCGAGCGTGCTGTCGCGCCGGCTCGCGGAACTGCTCGCACCGGAGCCGCGGTGACCGTCGCCGGGCGGTGCGTCGTCGTCGCCGCGCTGCTCGTAGCGGGCGGTTGCGGGGGCGGCGGAGGCGACACGCGCGAGACGCACATCCGGCTGGTGGTCGCCGACAAGAACATCCGCCGCGAAGGCGTCGAGTGCGCGGGCGCACGGCCGTTCCAGCACGTCCACGCGGACGCGCGGTACCGGATCGTGGCCGGGGACGGCGTCATCGTCGCGGAGGGCACGCTCCCGGCCGGGCATGCGGAGAACGCGGAGCCCGAGATCGACTGGGAGGTGGAGCAGATCCCGACCTTCTGCGTCGTCGATTTCGAGGTCGACCTCCCGCAGCGCCTTCGCTACCGGCTCCGCCTCGACCGTGGCCGCCCGCTCGAGTTCACCGCGCCGCCGCGCGCGAGCGATGAGCCGATCGTCCTCGTCGTCGGCTGACGTCGAGAGCGGCGGTTCAGACACCCGCTCGCGTGAACGTCAGATGCGTGACTCCGCTGGGCGAGGACATGGCCTCGACCTCGTAGTCCTTCTCGAAGCCCTCCAGTCCGTCCCAGAGGCGAACGCCCCGGCCGAGCAGGATCGGGACCACCACGACGTGCATGTGGTCGACGAGCCCGGCGGCAATGAAGTCGCGGATCATGGTGGCACCTCCGCCGAGGCGAACGTCCTGGCCGCCGGCGGCCTCGCGGGCTGTCTCGAGCGCCTCGGCGGGCGAGGCGTCGATGAAGTGGTACGTCGTGCCGCCCTCCATCTCGATCGACGGGCGCGGGTGATGGGTGAGGACGAAGGTTGGTGTGTGGAACGGCGGGTTGGGACCCCACCAGCCCTTCCACTCCGGGTCCTCCTGCCATCCGGGCGGGCCGAACTTGTTCGCACCCATGATCTCGGCGCCCATCCCGACATCGTGCAGCCGCACGAAGGCGTCGTCGATGCCGCCGGTGCCGCCGGGCTCGCCTACCGTCTTGTGCCACCACCGGGTGGTGAACATCCATTCGTGCAGCCGTTCGCCGGCGTGGCCGAACGGTGCCTCGAGGCTCTGAACGTCGCCGGTCCCGAAGCCGTCGAGCGAGATTGAGAACTGTTGGACGCGGGTGAGAGACATCGTTCGACTCCTTCTGGTTGGTCGAGCTTCGTTGGATCGGCTCAGCCATGATGGCGGCTCAATGCGCGAGGCACACGCTCAACCTCCTGAGAGCCAGTCGTCTGCTGACCGCGACACGCGTCCAGGCGGTGCGGAAGTGACTCTCGATCGTCAGATGCTCAAGGAGCGGATTCACGAGCTCTATCGATCCGAGCACGACGCGCTGGGAGAGCGCGGAACGCTCGAACGCCTGGAGCGGGGGCGGGAGTGGGACCTCGCGCCGACGCTCGCGTCCGGAGGCGTCGTGGTCTTTCCGCATGCCGGGGTGTCGGACTGCGGGCATCAGGTCGCGGCCGCGGTCCACGGCTGTCTCGACAGCGGCGCCGATCGCGTGATCGTGATCAGCGTCCTGCATGCGTTCACGGACGAAATGGAGGAAGCTCGCAGGCGCGTCTCGGCGGGTGACGACCCGTCCGAGTGGCCGTTCTGGGGGATCCAGGGGCCGGGTATTGACGGACGAGACGAGTGGCGGGACGACCACGCATTGATCAGCTTCCGCCACTTCTGGGCCGCGGAGACGAAGCTGCGGGGGGTGCGCGGCCCGGAAGTCGTCGAGCGATATCCGTACCTCGCAGGCGGCCACCCCGAGCGGCTGCCGGGTATCGAGGAGCTCGCCGCGCTCGCCGAGGACGCCGTGATCGTCTCGACCGCCGACCCCTTCCATCACGGGCTCGGTTACGGCGATCCTCCGGAGCGCGCACTGGCGCCCGACGACGGTGGGCTCGAGCTCGCTCGAGCGACGATCGAGGAAGGTATCGCGCTACTCGGCAGCGGCGACTACGCCGGCTACGACGCACACTGCGTCGAGGCCAAGAGCGACGCGCGCGATGCAGCGGTCGTCTTTCGCTACCTCCGTGGAGAACTGCACGGCTCGATCCTCGACATGGCGTACACCGACGCCGCCGCGTTGTACGAAGCGCCGGATCCGACGTGGGTCGCCGCTCCGCTCGTCGAGTGGCAGCGCGTGTGACTGAGCTCAACCGCCGCGACCTGTTCGCCCGCGCGGGGCTCATCGCGGGCGCCGCGGCGCTCGGCCGGGTCGAGCAGGCCGAGTCGGCGCCAGACCTGCGGGATTGGGCCGGCGTGCGGGCGCAGTTCGCGCTCGACCCGAACCGGATCCACCTCGCCTCGTTCCTCCTTGCCGCGCATCCGCGTCCGGTGCGCGCGGCCATTGAGCGCCACCGGCGAGGTCTCGACCGGAACGCAGTCGACTATCTGCACGCGAACGAGGAGCGGCTGACAGGTGAGGCTCGGGAAGCGGCCGGCCGCTACCTCGACGTCCCTGCAGCAGAGGTCGCTCTCACCGACTCGACGACCATGGGGCTCGGGCTCCTCTACACGCGACTCTCGCTCGCCGCCGGCGACGAGGTGCTGACAACCGAGCACGACTTCTACGCGACGCACGAAGCGCTGCGGCTCTCCGGTGCGCGGGTGCGGCGCGTACGTCTCTACGACGACCCGCGTCGTGCATCCACCGCCGAGATCGTCGACCGCCTCCAGCGCGGCGTCACGGGGCGGACCCGCGTCGTCGCGCTGACGTGGGTGCACTCGAGCACGGGCGTCAAGCTGCCGCTGCGTGCGATCGCGGACGCGTTGCCCGAGCGCGTGCTCCTCTGCGTCGACGGCGTTCACGGCGTCGGCGCCGAGGCGGCGACAATCCGCGAGTTGGGAAGCGACGCGTTCGCCTCGGGTTGCCACAAGTGGCTCTACGGGCCGCGCGGGACGGGCATTCTCTGGGCGAACGAAAGAGTTCGCGCGCTGCTGCGACCGGCGATCCCGTCCTTCGACGACGGCGCGAGCTACGGCGCGTGGCTCGCGGGCAGCGTGCCCGCCGGGCGGCCCGACGGCGCCCGACTCACGCCCGGCGGGTTCCACTCGTTCGAGCACCGCTGGGCGCTGGCCGATGCATTCCGCTTCCACATGACGATCGAAAAGCAGCGCGTGCAGGCGCGCGTGCGGTCACTTGCGGCGCAGCTGAAGACGGCGCTCGAGGACGTGCGCGGGGTGCGGCTACGGACCCCTGCCGGCGCCGGCCTTTCCGCTGGACTCGTGTGCTTCGAGCTGGACGGCCTCGATCCAGACGAGGTCGTGCGGCGTCTGGCAACGCGGCGCATCGTCGCCAGCGTGACGCCCTATTCCCGCCGCTACGTCCGGCTCGGCCCAGGCATCGTCAACTCCCCCGCAGACGTCGACGCAGCCGTGCGCGCAGTGGCAGCGCTCTGAACTGGATCGACCCTGCCCTACAGGGTCAGGCGCACTTCCGACAACCCGGCGGCGAACGTCGACGCGAAGCGCATGAACCGGTAGACGTCACCGAAGGTCGTCGCCACTCCGAGTGAGACGCGAACGGCGCCGCCGCTCTCCACGCCCAGCGCTCGGAGGTGATCGCCGTACGCCGGCGGGTCGGCTCGCCGAAGCAGTGCCTCGGGAGCGACGCCGAAGGCCAGCTCTGCCGCGCCCGGGTTGCAGAAGCAGCCGGTACGCAGTGAGACACCGTGCGCGGCGGCGCGCGCGTCGACGGTCCGGACGTCTACGAGGCGCCCGTCCGGACGGACGAAGTTGAACGCGATCGTTCCACCGCGGCGGTACGTCGTCTGCGGCCCGTGGACCTGCACCACCGGGCTGCCGTTTGCATGCCGCAGCGTCGCGAGCTCGTCCAGCAGCCAGTCGGTCAGGCAGCGGACGCGGGTGTGGATCGTGTCGATGCCGATTCCGTCGAGGTAGCGAAGTCCCTGCTCGACGGCCGGCAGCGCGAGGTAGTTCACCGTGCCGTCCTCGAACGCCGCCTCGCCGTTCGCCAGCGTGTGCCAGTCACCCTGAACGCTCACGGTGGAGATGGTGCCGCCGGCGAACCAGGGCCGACGCAGCCGGGCGAGGGCCTCGTTGCGAACGAGCAGGCAGCCGACGCCGGTCGGGTACCCGAGCAGCTTGTAGAGCGAGACGGGGACGAAGTCCGGCTTCCATTCGCTGAGGTCGAGCCGGTTCGTCGGCACGAACGCAGCGCAGTCCACGAGCACGTCCCAGCCGGCCGACTGTGCCGTGGCGATCCAGTCGAGCGGATGCTGGACGCCCGAGAAGTTCGACTGGGCCGGAAAGGCGAAGAGGTTGTTCCGCGTGTGGTCTCCCTGCCGCAGGCCGGCCTCGAGCTGGCCGTCGTCGACACGCAGCGAAGGCGGCGTGCTGGGCAGGTAGGTCGTCGTCGCACCCGACGCCCGTGCGAACTCGCGCAGCCCGTTGACCGAATTGTGGTTGTCGGAGGTGAGCAGGAAGCGGCTGCCCGGCTCGAACGGGTACGCCTCGCCGACGAGCTTGAGGGCACCGGTCGCGTTCGGGGTGAAGACGACGCAGTACTCGTCCGACGCGTTGAAGTAGCGCAGCACCGCGGTGCGCGCGCGCTCGACCAGCTCGGTTGCCGCCGCGGAGGTCGGGTTGATGGAGTGCGGGTTGCCGAGCACCGTGTGCCGCAGCAGGTCGAGATGGTCGGAGAGCTGCGACTCGGCGTAGAGGCCTCCACCCGTGTAGTCGAGGTAGACCTGTCGCTGAGCATCCAGGCGCCCGTACTCGGTCGCGCGGAGCCGGTCGAGACGAGAGGCGTCGAACTCGGCGTGGCGGCGGAGGAAGGAAGAGAGCGCGTGCGGCTCCTCCGCAGGCCCGTACGCGTTCCGCGTCGCCGCCGGCAACGGTGTGGAAGCAGCGGTCGCGCTCCTCTCCATCTGTGATACCGGACGGTGCTGGCCCATCGGTTCTTCCTTCTGCCTCACCGGGACCCGTGGTGGGTCCCGGTGAGGCGTGTCGTAGTTGCGTTCAGTTCTGGATCAGGATGTTGTTGCCCGGGCCGCCGTCGAGAGCGTCCTGACCGGGGCCGCCGCGGAGGAAGTCGTCGCCCTCGCGGCCGAACAGGCTGTCGTCTCCGAAGCTCCCGACGAGGACGTCGTTGTCTGCGCCGCCGTCCAGCGTCAGTGCGACCGAGGTCGACCTGAGTGGCGATGCGTTGACGACGTCGTTGCCGGCCAACGCGTTGATCGTCAGCTTGTCGTTGGCGGGCTCGGCGTTGGCGATGTTCACCTGTCGCCGCGAGGCCGGCCACGCGCACCGTGCCGTTCCGGCCGGCGACCCTGATCAGCATCCTTGCCGTTGGTGCCGGTGACGATCACCTGGTCGGGCTGGCCGTCCCCGGCTGCGCCGCCCAGCGTTGCAGCGAGGTCGGTCTTCACGAGCTGCACGTCGGTGCCGGTGAGGTCGTTGACCGTGACCGTGTCGGCGCCGCCGAGAGCGCGGAAGTCGACCGTCTCCACGTCGTCCGTGTCCATCGTGATGTTGGCGACGTCGCGGAAGAAGCGCAGCCGCTGGCCGTTGGCGGACACGTCGATGCGCTCGCTGGCGTTGGCGCCGTTGAACAGCATCGTGTCGAAGCCGGCCTGCCCTTCGACGGTGTCGCTGCCGTCGCCCGGATCCCAGACGAACGTGTCGTCGCCGGAGCCCATGAACGCCACGTCGTTGCCGCCGTTGCCGTCGGTCGAGTCGTTACCGTCGCCGCCGAGCAGGAGCCTCGATGCCCCTACCGCCGGCGAGCGTGTCGTTTCGTGCGCCGCCGTCCAGCGTCAGGTCGATCACACCGGCTGCCAGTGCCGCTGCCGAGATACCGTCGTTGCCGCCGAGACCGCTGACGACGAGCTTGTCGTTCGGCTCGTGGTTCTGGATCGCCACTGCGGCTGTCAGTCCGGAGACGGCGACACCTGAGGCGTCTCCGCTCACGTCGATCGTGTCGTTGCGGTTGGTTCCGTTGACGATCGACGCGATCGATCTGGCCGTCGCCCGCACCGCCGGGGGTGCCTGCCAGGTCGGCCCTGACGTTCGTGACGTCGGTTCCGCTGAGGTCGTTGACGGTGACGAGGTCGGCGCCGCCGAGGGCGTTGAAGTCGACCCGCTCGACGCCGTTGGTGTCCATGGTGATGTTGCCGACGTCCCGGAAGAACCTGAGGCGGTTCCCGTTCGCGGACAGGTCGATGCGCTCGGCGGCATTGGCGCCGTTGAACAGCATCGTGTCGGTGCCGAACCGGCCTCGGATGGTGTCGCTGCCGTCGCCCGGATCCCAGACGAACGTGTCGTCGCCGGCGCCCATCAGCGCCAGGTCGTCACCTCTGTTTCCGTCGATCGAGTCGTTTCCGAAACCGCCGAGCAGCAACTCCGCTCCAGAGCCTCCGGCGAGGTTGTCGCTTCCGTCCCCGCCGTCGAGTGTCGTGGGGATGCTGTCGGTGAAGGCGCCGTTGGCCTCGTCGATGCGCACGAAGTCGTCGCCGCCACGGGCGTCGACGACGATCCGCTTGACGTGCTCGCGCCGGACCTGGAAGTTGGCGGAGCCGTCGTCACCGAAGTCGATCTGGAGGATGCCGGGCTGACCGGCCTTCAGGCGGAGCGCGATTCTCTCGCTCGCGGCCGTGCCCTCGACCTTCAGGACACCGCGCCTGAGCTGCGGGTGATTCTGGGAGCGCGCGGCCTGGCTCTGCTCGGCCACGATGCCGGCCGTGCCGGCGACGATGGCGGCCACGGCTGCGAACTGTGTGATGCGCGTGCGGTTCTTCATGCGGATGCATCTCCTCTCGAAATGAGCAGGTGGGCTTGTTGCTCCCAAGGACGCCGTTCGCCGCCGTCTATTCCCGGGCTCTATGCTCAGTCGGATGCACCGGCCGACTCAGGCCACCTCGCCGATGGATCGCGCGCTCGACCCCGCCCGGCTCGGAGACCACCTGGATCGGCTCTATCGAGCCGCCTGGGCGCTCAGCGGCGCCCGCGAGGATGCGGAGGATCTCGTCCAGGAGACGTACGCGAGAGTGCTCGCCCGGCCGCGCCTGCTCCGCAACGAGGACGACCTCGGCTACCTGCTGCGCGCGCTGCGCAACACGTTCCTGACGAAGAAGCGGACCGAGGGGCGGCGCCTGAGTCCCGGCCCGCTACCCGACCAGCTCGACCTCGTGGCCGATCCGCAGGCGCGCGAGCCGCACGCGGCGCTCGAGGCCGGCGAGCTCTACGCCGCGATCGCCGCGCTCCCCGACGACTTCCGCGACGTCCTCGTCGCCGTCGACATCACCGGCCTCTCCTACAAGGAGGCAGCCAAAGCCCTGAAGGTCCGTGAGGGCACGGTGATGAGCCGTCTCTACCGCGCCCGCCAGCAGGTGGTGCGCCGCGTCGACGGCGGCTAGCCAGCCGGTGTCGACGGTTCCGACGAGCACCCTCTCGCCTGACGAGGCCTGCTCGTCGTCGGCCTGCTCGCGGGTGACGGTCAGGGTCGTGAAGTCTTTCGGCGACACACCCGCCCACAACGTGACGTCGCGGCCCTCGTTGAACGTCCCGATCGGCACGAGCACACCTGCGGCGTTCCGGAGCCACGCCTGGTAGAAGCGCCCGCCCTCGAGGCGGGGAAGCCCGGTGGCGTCGAGCTCGATCTTCCAGCCGGAATCCGTCTTGGTGAGCGTCGCCTCGCCCGTTGCCCCGGGCACCACGTCGGTCGGTGCAAGGGCAGCATGGAACTGCTCGCCGGACGTCTCTGAACCCAGGGAGCTGACCCCGACTGCGACGGCCAGCACTGCCGCCGCGGCTGCGCCGACCAGAGCGAGGCGGCGCTGCATCGGCATGCGACGCGCGCGTTGCGGCGCCTCGATGCGAGCCCGCAAGGACGCCGGGGCCTCGACCTCGGCTGCGGCGGACCGCGCCAGGTCGACAGCCCGCTGTTGCTCGGCGAGCCGGTCGGCGAGCTCCGAAGACGCAGCGACTCGTGCCTCCAGGGCGGCGCGACGCTCCGGTGCCAGCGATCCGTCCGCGAGCGCCGCGAGTTCGACGATCTCCTGATCGGCGTCATGGTCTTGGCGTCGGCGTCTCACGGACACGGCGACACACACGGTAACGCGCCGCTGCGCATGCGAGGTGAATCCACAGAAATGGCCCAGGAACTGGTCACATCCGGGAGGACCCCTTCTGGCCCTCGTTATTCCCCGCTGGCTCATTCCTGACGCCTTCGCTGCGAACGGTTTGACTCAGGCCGGTTACGGGCTCGCGGTCACCCAGATGGGCTGGATGCCGGCTGTGATCCTTCGAGCCGGGCCGCCCGCGGCAGGGACGACGAACAGCGACCGCCCTCGCGTGAAGACGATGTTCTTGCCGTCCGGAGACCACGACGGCTGGGAGTCGCGGCCATGAGTCAACGACCGCACGCGGGCACCGGTGGCGGCGCTGTAGATGGCGATCTGGCCGGCGAACGCCTTCAGGGGAGCACGGGCGACGGCGATGTACCGACCGTCAGGAGAGGCGGCAGGCCCCCACAGGTCGTGATCCGGATCGACTGCCAGCGGTCGCGCGCACTCGTGGCTCGAGTTGGTTGCAAGCAGGCAGATCCCCTGCTCGAACGGCTCGGCCCGCGCTGTCTCGTCGCGCATCAGGCGATTGCCGCGCCAACCGGAGGTCGCGGTGCTTCGCGCGACAACGTCCCGCCCGGTGCCGGAGACACCTGTGAGGTAGAGAAACGGCGTCAGAACCTGAATCGGTGGCTGCGGCGGGGGCTGCGCGATGAGCTCGGGAACTTGCTCGATCGTCGCGAGCTGACGGCCGTCGGGTCGGATCAGAGCGACGAGCACGGGGCCGTTCTTCCGAAACGGGCCTTTCACCCGCCGGCCCGAGCGGTCGAGGACGTAAGCCTCGTTGCCGAACACGACGCCCAGCCGTGACCCGTCTTTCGAGGCGGACAGCCAGCCGTAGCTCGGGCCGGGGCTGCGGCCGTTCTTCGTGAGCTGCGTTCGCCCCGAGCCGTCAGGCGCCACGCGGCAGATGTTGTCGCCGCAACGGAAGACGATCGAGCCTGGGCCGGGGGTAGCGGCGCCCCCGCTTCCGGCGAGTGCTCCTGCGGCGAGGATGCAGAGCAGACGAGCCACCATCCCAATCTACGCACCAAGTGGGGCATCTGGATCAGAGATTTCCTAAGGTGCCGACGTGTTGAGTCCCGTTCTCGGAGGAGAGGTGAGGTCACAATGATTCTGCTGGGGTTTAGGCGAGCGCTGCTCGCCCTTGCAATCCTTGCGCTGGCGGTCACCGGCAGCGCAGCAGCGGCAGACGACGACGGCAGAGGGATCGACCCCAACCAGGGCCGCAGCCTCGTCGAGGTCACGTTGCCGAACAAGGCAGCGGCGATCCGGCTGCAGCTCGCGGACGACTCGTACGGCATCGACTTCAACGACCACTATCTGCGCACGAACGCCGACGGGACGGTCACGGTCACCGTCTTCGGCACCGCCGACGAGCTCGCCGCGTCTCCACGCTGCGGGCTTCGACCTCGGCACGACGATCGAAGGGCCCGGAAACGTGGCGTGACCGGCTCGCCGACCGGCAGAGCCGACGTGAAGGCGGAGGAGCAGGCCGACGCGGCCGCGCTCGGCGAGACGGTCGGGACCGCGTCGCACGAGGACGAGATCGTCGTCCTCCGCGTCGACTACTTCGAGAACTACGCCGGCCGCTTCCTCTCCGTCGAGGCGAAGGACCGCCTCGGCGGCGCGACGCCGACCGGCTCGACGTACGTCGGCCCGACGCCTCTCGCTTTCCTGGAACACCGGCGCGGGCACGCCGATCAGCTCGACGCCGCGGGTGATGAACGTCAACATCGACCCGGATACGACGCCGGACACCTACATCGAGCATCGCGAGCTCGTGCGCATCGGCGACGCCGGCAATCCGCTGCCGCCGCGGCCGACGATGATCCGGATCGGCTCGAGCACCGGAGCGTCCATCGAGGCTCCACGTGCAGATCTGGCTCGGCGGCGGCCTGCCGCCGATGAAGAAGAAGTTCATGTCCGACTTCACGACGCGCTACATGGACCCGACCGAGGTCTACGACGCGCTTCGACGAGCTCGCGGCGGAGTTCCCGAACATCGCCGAGATGATCACGCTGCCGAACAAGACGAACGGCTACCAGCGGCGGGCGCAGGCGCTGATGGCCGGCCTGACGAGCCCGACGGCCACCGGGAACCTCGGGACCACCGCTGCGACCCAGGCGGTCATCCTCACGTCGAGGGCCTGGGGCCACGAGGGCGGGAACGACCTCACGGCCGAGTTCGTCCACCCGGGCGTCGCCGACTCGCCGCTCTCGGTGACGCTGACAGGCAACGACCTTCGTGTCAGCCTCGCCACCGACTCGGCGGGCGCGCTCACCAGCACCGCCGCCCAGGTGGCGGCGGCGATCAACGCGCACCCCGGTGCGGCCGCGAAGCTCGTCGCCCAGACCTACCGCGGGAACGCGGGCGCGGGGATCACGCAGCCGCGGACGAAGGGCAACCTGTCCGACTTCCTCACCACCGCCGCGAACGCCCACGTCCCGCGCGGGCCGTTCGAGTACTCGGTGATGCGGATCGGCAAGCAGCGGGACGGCTCCAAGGTCGGCGTGTTCCTCTACTGCCAGCAGCACGCCCGCGAGTGGGCGACGCCGCTGACCTGCCTCGAGACGGCCGAGCAGCTCCTGCGCAACTACGCGCTCGACGGAAGGACGAGGAAGCTCGTCGACAACCTCGACATCTTCATCCTCCCGTCGTCGAACCCGGACGGGGCGCACTACTCGATGTACAACTTCAACTCCCAGCGGCGCACCATGACCAACTGGTGCATGATCGGCGGGCTCGAGACCGACGACCCGAACGCGCCCAACTTCTGGACGCCGCGGCCGAACGCGCTGCCCGGTGGCAGCGCCCAGCCGTTCAACGACTCGGCGGCCCGCAACGCCTGGGGCGCCGACATGAACCGGAACAACACGTTCGGGACCCTGATCGACGGCTACATCGGCGCCTCGACGTCGTGCGTCAGCGACGTGTTCGCCGGCCCGTTCGAGGCCTCCGAGCCGGAGATCCAGAACGAGTTCTGGATCGCGGACACGTTCGACAACATCAAGTTCTCGAACAACATCCACAGCTTCGGCGGCTACTTCATGTGGGCGCCGGGCACGTACCTTCCGGACCGCGGTGAGGGTGCGGCGGTGCACGCGAACATCGGCGTCGAGAAGTACTTCTTCGAGGCCGGCGACCAGATCCTGAACCGGATCAAGGAGGTCCGGGGCACGGCGATCCTGCCGGAGCGCACCGGTCCGATCGCGGACGTCCTCTACTCGGCGGCGGGGAACAGCGCCGACGAGCACTGGTACAACCGCGGCGTGATCGCGTACAGCTTCGAGACCGGTGCCGACCGGTACGTCAACCCGACGCTGTCGGTCGGCCGTCGGCGGCGGGAGCGACCGGGATCCGGGTGAGCAACACGACCGGCTTCGACAGCCGGGCGATGTCGTGAAGGTCGACGCCGGCACCGCGAACGAGGAGACCCGGACGGTCGCCTCGGTCGTGAACCCGAACCCGGCCGAGTCCGGCGCCGAACGTGATCCTCACCGAGGCGCTCGCTCTGCCGCACCCGGCCGGCGGCGGTGGTTGCCGGCGGAGCGCTGCAGTCCGGCGTCGGCTTCCAGCCCGACTACGAGACCGAGGGCAAGTTCGAGGCGCTCGAGTTCGCGGCCGGCAACTACGGCCTGCTCGAGTCCGCGCTCGCGTACGCCCAGGACAACAAGCCGCCGAAGGTGGAGATGACCGGGCCGCCCGCGTCGCGCACGCCGATCACGACGACGTTCCGGTACGTGAACGAGCCGTCCGTGATCCGCTACACGACCGACGGCTCGGAGCCCACCTCGTCGTCGACGCTGTGGGACTCGACCGGGCCGCGTGAGCCGGGCGAGGTCTTCCACGTCACGACGACCACCACCTTCAGGTGGATGGCGACGGACATGAAGGGCAACGTCTCCAAGGGGAAGATGAAGCACACGATCCTCGGTAGCTAGACGGCATCGCTGTGAGCGGCCCGCACCGCCGGGCCGCTCACAGCACCGCCGTAGGATGAGCTGGTGAAGCGGCGGCTCGTCCTCGTCCTCCTACTCGGGTGCGCAGGCGCCGTCGCGGTGGCGGTTCTCGTGCTCCGGGCAGGCGACGAACCGGCCGAGCCTCCGGTCGCGGTCGAGCTCGAGGCCTGCCGGAACCTCCTCCCCGATGCCTCGCGCGACTGCTGGACGCGGGAGTTCCAGGCTGCGGTCGAAGGCCGGGACGACCCCAGACCTACGGTGGCTGCGATCACGATTGCCGCCACGGAACGAGGGAGGCTTCCTCCTCTCGAGCTGCCACGGGCTGATGCACACCGTCGGCCGCACCTACGCGCGGGAGGCCGGAGTGACGCTCGCGAACCTGAAGGACTACCTGCCGCGGAGCAACGACCCGGGTTGCAGCGCCGGCTTCGCGCACGGACTGGTCACCGGTGTCGGTGCGCAGATCGATCCGCGGCGTCCGGGCGAGGCGGCAGCCGTCTGCACGCAGGCCGGCACGCGCTATCAGCGCTACAGCTGCGTGCACGGGCTCGGCCACGCGTTCATGCGGATCTACGACGATCGGCTCGCCCCGGCGCTCGACCTCTGCCGCGCCCTCGGACGACGCGTGGCGCCGGACTGCGCGCAGGGCGCCTATCACGACTACTGGTTCGCGGTCGTCGGCGCCGACGAGGCGAGCCTGCCGGACGGAGCGATCACCGACCCACGCCGGCTCTGCGGCGCCCAGCCGACCGAGCTCGTGCGGCCGTGCTGGTACCGCGCCTTCGTCGACAACCGGCCGGAGGGCATCGTGGTCGACTCGCCGGAGCACCTCGACGTGCTCTGCGAAGGGCTCGACGGCCTCCAGCGCGAAGCCTGCGTGACCGGCGCGGCGGTGATCGGCCCGGCGGACCCGGCCGTCCAGCTCGAGCTCTGCGCCGGCCTGAACGATCCAGCCGATGCAGCCGGGTGCATCCGAGGCACGAAGACGCAGAACCTGCTCGGCCGTCCGGTATCCGACTTCGTCCGGCTGATCGGCCGCTGTGAGCTCTTCGCCGGTGCGACCCGCGCCGGGTGCTACCGCTGGCTGGGAAAGGCGATCGCCGTGCTCACCGACGGCGCGTTCGAGCAGACCGGATGCCCGAAGCTTGCGGAAGCCGACGCGCGGCGCAACTGCCGCGCCGGCGCGCGCACGATGGAGGACGCGCTCGTCACGTTCAGCTGACGGCGGGTGCGTCGAACGAGCAGCCCGTTGGAGGGCAACGCCAGGGGCATTCTCGGACGCTGGCCCACAGCAGCGCTCTCCCTCGCAGCTTCGAGTGAGGCTGCCGCTGTCGGACCTGTCTCGATCGCGGGAATACGCAGTCCCTTCCGGTGTCCTAGGGGGCATGGACATCAACGAAAGGGAGGGAGTCATGACCGGCAAGAGCCAGCAGAACGAGCAGGAGCGTCGCGCAGTGAGGCCCATCATGTTTCGCGTACTCACCATCCTCGCCGCTATCGTCGCGCTCGCCGTCTCGGCGGCGCCCGCGTCTGCAGGGCTGTTGTCCTCGCCGCTCGGGGCGTCGGGGACTCGGTCGGGTGGCGAGGTCATCTCGGGCTTCATCATGAGAGACGGCATCATCTGCAACCCCCGCTGGGGCTGCTGAGGCCGCTCGCGCCCCGCTCGGCTCCGGTCGGGCGGGGCGTCTGCTCGAATCCGTCGATCGCCACTCGCCGGAACGCGGATTGCAAATGCCCCCGTGCAGGGGTTTACTCTCCGGCTATGTTCGGCGTGCTGACACGGGCCAAGGCGGTAAAGAAGCGCACGCTGTCCCTCGCGCGGCTGAACGTCGAGCTTGCCAAGCTCGAGGGGAAACAGAAGGCGACGGCGATCGGGACAGGCGCAGGCCTCGGGGCCGGCGCGGCGGTTCTGCTCGTCTACGCAATCGGCTTCGCCTTTGCCGCGCTCGCGGCGGGGCTCAGCGAGGCCATCTCGCTCTGGCTGTCACTGCTGATCGTGGCGGGAGTCTTGTTCCTCGCCGCAGCAATCGCCGCATTCCTGGCGGTGCGCTTCGTTCGCAAGGCGTCGCCGCCGACGCCCGCGCAGGCACTCGAGGAGGCCGCCCGGACGCTGGAGACGTTCGAGGGCCATGTCTGACAAGCCCGACATTGCGGAGATCCGGAAAGAGATCGCCGCCGAGCGGCAGCGTCTCGATGACGATCTCAACGCGCTGCAAGCCGAGGTCCGCTCGCTCGTGCCGTTGGCTGCCGCCGGTCTCGCAGTTGTGGCGCTCGTGACGTTTCGCAAGAGCGCGAGCGCAGGGCTCCGGATGATGTGGAGGCTCATCTAGATCGGGCCAGGCCGAAGTCTCCTTGTGACGCTCTTGCCATCAACCGCAACCTTGCCGGTCCGACCCGAGTGTCACGTGCTCTCAGCATCGAGCAGTGGCACGACGCGCTCGCGAAACAGCTCCAGCTGGGCGCGCTCGTCCTCGATCGGCCACAGGAAGACGCGTTGCGCGCCCGCGCGCGCGTACGCCAGCAGTTTCTGCGCGCATTCCTCCGCCGAACCGATCGGCAGGATCGCGCGCAGCTGTTCCGGCGGACGATTCAGCATCGGCGCCAGTACCTCCACGAGCACCGCCTCGGCGCGTGCCCGGTCCTCCGTGACGTAGCACCACATCGTTGCGATGCCGTTCGGGAACCGCGCCCCATCGCGCCCTCGTGCCGACACCTCGGCCTGGACGTCGGCCCACGCCTGGGCAAACAGTTCCGGGGTCGTGTTGTAGCCCGAGGCGAGCCAGCCGTCGGCAAGGCGCGCGACGCGTCTCAGCCCTGCCGCGGATCCCCAGCTTCCGATCCAGATCGGAGGGCCGGGACGCTGCACCGGCGTCGGCGCCAGCGTGAAACCGGCGGTGGAGTAGAACGCACCCTCGAACGGGACGTCGTCGGCTCGCCAATACGCGCGCAGCGTCTGCACCGCCTCGTCCAGCCGCTTCCAGCGCTCCTCGAAGCTCACGCCGACGAGCTCGTAGTCTCGCGCAGACGAACCTGGCCCGAGCCCGACGAGGAGCCTGCCGCCCGACAGCAGGTCGATCGCCGCGAGGATCTTCGCGGTCGCTGCCGGTCCCCGCAGCACCGGTACGGCCACGGTCGTGGCGAGCGTCATCTCGCCGCTGTGCGCGAGCACCGTGGCGAGCGCTGTCGGCCCATCGAGCCACGGACGCGAGAACACAAGATGGTCGTTCGCGCAGAGGTGCGTGTAACCGAGATCGCGGGCGGCTTCCGTGAACGCGAGCAGATCGTCGATCGAGCGTTGCTCGCCTTGGAACGAGATCAGCGGGAGGTGTACACCGAATTCCATTCAGCCGCCTATCGCGCGAGCCTATAGAGGGCCGACGCTCCACGCCGTGGTTTCGCCCTCAGAGGAAGATCCCGGACCGCCATCTGCGTGGAGTCTTCGGAGCCGCATGTGTCGGAGCTCGCCGACCGGGAGATCGCCGCCTTAGCCGAGGTCGCAGCTCTTCTCGATTCCGGCGGCTTCGAGCATTGGCTCTTTGGCGGCTGGGCCGTCGACTTTCACGTCGGCGTGCTGGGGCTGTGCCAGAGCGTTATCGTCAGCGGCGTGATCCCGACACCCCGTCCCAGTGCGGATGGCGTGGCGTCGAGCGCCGATGGAACGCGAATCGCCTGGTATCGGTACGGCGGCGGCGAGCGGGCAATTCTCTTCGTGCCGACGTGGAACATCGTCGATGCGCGCGTTGTCGGGCACCAGGTCGCCGCCCTCGAGTCGCACGCCACGGTCGTCACCTACGACCCGCGAGGGGCCGGCGCCAGTGAGCGGCCGAAGCACGGCTACGACTTTCCACTCCACGCAGCCGACGCGCTCGCGGTACTTGACGCCACGGGGATCGAGCAAGCGGCGCTCGTCACTGCGTCCAGGGGAGTGAACGCGGCGGTGCTGCTGAGCACCGACGACCCGGAGCGATTCGACCGCCTTGCCGTGGTCGCGCCGTACATGAGGCTCGAGGCCGAGCCGGCGCCTCCCAATCCCGAGTGGCTCGAGTCGCTACGGACCGACTGGCCTGGGTTCATGGTGCCGTTCATGCACAACGTCTTTACGGAGCCGGACTCGGCCGATGTGATCGCCGAGATGATTGCGATCGGCCTCGAGGCGACGCCGGAGGTCGTCGTCACCCAGGAGCTCGAGCTCGACTGGCGACCGCCTGCTCGGCCTGCTCGGGACGGTCGCCTGCCCGACGCTCGTCGTCCACGGCGAAGCGGACGCCCCGGTGCCGATCGAGCTCGCCGAGAGGATCGTGGCCGCGATGCCGAACGCCCGGCTCGAGCGGATTCCCGACGGGGGACACCGGCCCGACATCCGCAACCCGGAGGTCGTCAACCCGCTCCTGCTGGATTTCCTCCTCGACCTCTAGGCGCCGAAACCTCAATCCCGTTCGGTCGCAACCGATGACACGAAGGTGGCGACTACTGCGCATCCGCATGCCGACGATCGCAGGCGTCTGCTCTCAGCCTGGGAGGGCTCGCCGTTCGGCATCGCTTTCCTGAACGCAGACGGTCATGTCGTCGACAGCAACGAGGCGATGCGGTCGATCACAGGCTACGACGCGGACGAGCTCGCCCTGATGCCGGTCGCGAGCTACACGCACCCGGACGACAATCCGGAGAGCGTCGCGAACTTCCGCCGGCTCATCGCCGGCGAGACGGACTCGTACCGGCTCGAGACGCGACTCATCCAGAAGGACGGCGGCGCGGTCTGGGTCGACAGCTTCGTCACGGCGAGGCAGGAAGCGCCTGGTGCCTCGCGGACAGCACTCTCGATGGTCCAGGACATCACTTCGCGCAAGCTTGCCGAGCTGGCGTTGCGCGACCAGAACGCCCGCCTGTCCCGCGTGGTGGAGACCCAGGCCGAGATCGCCGCCGCCGACCTCGAGCTCGACGGCGTGTCGCAGCTGATCGCCAAGCGTGCGCAGGAGCTGACCGGCGCCGACGGCGCAATGGTGAGCATCCTCGACGGCGACGAGCTCCTGACGGCGGCGGCGATCGGAAACAACGCCCCGGCGGCTCGGATCAGCGTCCCGCTCCTCCATCGGGGGCGAAACGTCGGATCGCTCAGCGTGGCGAAGGAGGCGGGCGTCAACGACGAGGATTGCCGCACGCTGGAGCTGCTCGCAGTCCTCCTCTCCATGGCTGTGAGCGTGGCTGCCGAGCGCGAGGCGCGTCGCGAGCAGGTCGAGGCGCTCGCGCGCTTCGAGACCATCTTCGAGCGGGCGCCGATCGGCATCGGCCTCGTCAGCCTGGACGGCCGGCTCGTGAACACGAACTCAGTCATGCGCGAAATCAGCGGCCGGAGCGCGGAGGAGCTCGCGAGCCGGAATGTGGGCGAGTACACGGTGCCCGAAGATGTCGACCGCGTGGTCGAGCTCTTCGTCGCGATGCTCAACGGAGAGCACGACTCCTACCGGCACGAGCACCGGCTCTACTCCAAGGACGGAGAGATCGTCTGGGTCGACTCGGCCACCGCGCTGCTGCGCGACGCGGACGGGAAGCCGCAGGGCGCAGTCTCGATGGCGCAGAACATCACGCAGCGCCGGGCGGCCGAGGAGCAGCTCCGTCAGTCGCAGAAGATCGAGGCGATCGGCCAGCTCACCGCGGGCATCGCTCACGATTTCAACAACCTCCTGCTCGGAATGCTCGGCTACACCGAGCTGGCGCAGGCCGAGGTCGACGCTGACGGCGAGGCGGCCGAGTACCTGCGCCGGATCGAGTCGAGCGCGCAGCGCGCCGCCACCCTGACGGGCCAGCTGCTCGCCTTCGGCCGCCGACAGGCCCTCCATGCGGAGCCGCTCGAGCTGAACGCGCTCGTCTCGGAGACCGTCGCCATGCTGCGACGCGTCCTCGGGGAGCGGATCGAGCTTCTGACGGTGCTCGACCCCGCGCTCGATGCGGTTCACGCCGACTCTGGCCAGATGCAACAGGTGCTCCTCAACCTCGCCCTGAACGCGCGCGACGCGATGCCCGACGGTGGCACGCTGACGATCCGGACGAGCAACGCCGAAGTCGGTGCCGACGATCTCCGAAGCCTCGAGCTCGAGCCCGGACGGTACGTCGTCCTCTCGGTCGAGGATCAGGGCTGCGGAATGGCGCGCGAGGTCAGCGACCGGATCTTCGACCCGTTCTTCACCACGAAGAGCGTCGGCAAAGGGACCGGCCTCGGGCTCTCCAGCACGTACGGAATCGTGAAGCAGAGCGGCGGCCACATCGAGGTCGTGAGCGAGCCGGGCCGGGGCAGCACCTTCGACAGCTACCTGCCGGCCGTTCCTGCCGCGGCGCTCGCCGAGGTCGAGCCCGTGGTGCCGGAGCCGCCGCGGGCACTCAGCCAGGCGCCGGAGGGCGCCGGCCGCCGAATCCTCGTCGTCGAGGACGAGGAGGTCGTGAGGACCCTGCTCGCACGGACGCTCGAGCGGCTCGGCTATGTCGTCGAGACGGCGGAGGAGCCCTCTGTGGCGCTGCCGAAGCTCCGCGAGCGCGGCGACGAGTTCGCGCTCGTGATCTCCGACATGGTGATGCCGAATACGACCGGCGCCGAGTTCGCGCGCCAGGTCGCGGAGTGGAAGCCCGAGCTGCCGTTCATCTTCATGTCCGGCTACACGGAGGATGTCGTTGCGCAGTCGGGTGCCGCGGGGTCGTTCCTGCAGAAGCCGTTCACCTCGGAGGTGCTCGCGAGCACCGTGCGCGAGGCGCTCGAGCGGTCCGCCAAGCCCGCCTAGCCTAGATCAGGCGGATGCCGGTGACGCGGCGGATCTCGTCGATCGAGGAGATGCCTGCCAGCGCGATGCGCATGCCGTCGTCGCGGATCGTCGTCATTCCCTGGCGCACCGCGGCAGCGAAGATCTCGGCTGCTGAGCGCCTCGACGAGCGCGCGGACCTCGCCCTGCACCGTCATTACCTCGCGCAAAGCGATCCGGCCCGAGTACCCCGTCCCGTTGCACTGCGCGCAACCCACCGCGGAGTAGAGGACGACCTCGCCCAGAATGTCCTTGGCGCTCGTGAGGCCGAGGTCTGCCGACTGCGCCGTATACGGGCTGCGGCATTCGGTGCAAAGCCGGCGGGCAAGCCGCTGTGCGACAACGCTGTTCAGCGAGCTCGCGATCAGGGACGGGTCGACTCCCATGTCGCGGAGGCGCGCGATCGCGCTCGCGGCGTTGTAGGCGTGCAGGGACGTCAGCACGAGGTGTCCGGTCATCGCGGCCTGGATGGCGATCGACGCCGTCTCGGCATCGCGGATCTCGCCGACGAGGAGCACGTCGGGATCGCTCCGCAGGATCGTGCGGAGGCCGCGCGCAAAGCTCAGTCCACCCTTGACGTCGACCTCGATCTGGTTGATCCCGTCCAGCCGGTACTCGACCGGATCCTCGATCGTCATCACGACGCGTTCCGGTGTGTTCAGATGATCGACTGCGCCGTAGAGCGTCGTCGTCTTGCCGGAGCCGGTCGGGCCGCACACGATCACGGCGCCGTAGGGCTGCTCGATCGAGGTCTTGAACGCCTCCTCGGCTTTGGCCTCCATCTCGAGCTCGGCGATCGTAGGTGTCCGGTCGCCGCGGCCGAGGATCCGCAGCACGATCTGCTCGCCGTGGGTGGTGGTGAGAACCGCGATCCGCAGATCGATCGGGCCGGAGCCGAAGAAGGCCGAGACGCGCCCGTCCTGCGGCGAGCGCCGATCCGCGATGTTCAGCTTGCCCATGATCTTCAAACGGCTGGCGACCGCGGGCTGCATGTGCTTCGGGATCGTCGCGAGCTCGCGCATCACACCGTCGACGCGGATGCGAACGATCATCTCATTGCGCTGCGGCTCGAAATGAATGTCCGAAGCTCCCTCTTCGACCGCGGTTCTGAGCAAGGAGTTGACGAGGGTGATCGTGGGCGCGCTCGAGGCCATGTCGCGGAGGTCGTGAACCACCTGGTCCTCGCTCGCGGCGGTCTGCTCGGTGTCTTCGGCGATCAGCTCGAGCGTCTGGCGGTACGCCCGTGAGATCGCCAGGTCGATCTGCTTGCGCTCGGCGACTGCAAGCCGGAAGTTCGCCCCGAGAGCGAAGCGCAGGTCGTCCGCGTTCGCCAGGTTGGTGGGGTCGGTCACGGCGAGCAGCAGGACCCCGTCGTCGAGAATCCTGATCGGCAGCGCCTCGTAGCGGCGCGCGAGCGTCTCGGTCAGGAGGGCGACTGCGTCGCGATCGAGCTTCAATCCCTCCAGGTCGACGTATTCGAGCTCGTACTGCTCCGCAAGCGCGCCTGCGATGGCGCGCTCCGTCGTGAAGCCGAGCTCGACGATGATCTCGCCGAGGCGCTTTCCGCTCTCAGCCTTCTCGGCCAGCGCGAAATCGAGCTGCTCCTGCGTCAGCACGCGGCCGTCGGTGAGCAGGCGGCCGAGCGGGACCCAGGTGAGCCCGGGGACGATCACCGTGGGATCGGACTGGATGGGGGAGTCAGACGGATTCGATACGCGCGTCATCGGCCGGACCGGCCCCGAAATCGACCCCAATCGAGTTAGGCCACTCGGCCTACTCCGGCGAACGTGAAACGCCTCGCGCCCCGCGCGTGGCGGGACGCGAGGCGATGCCCTCCGACTAGCCTGTCGCCTCGTACTGCGCGAGGACCGTGACCCCTGCGGAGGCGGCGCGGTCGATCGGGATCGGGCTGACTCCGGACGAGGCGCTGAAGTACGCACGGACGCCGGGGAGCATGCCGCCGGCGCTGCTGTAGCCCTTGCCGCCGCCGAGCACGGCGCCGCTGGCGTCGAAGACGACGGTGAAGACCGTCGCGCTCGAGAGCAGCTTCGTCGGATGGTCGTTCGTGATCTGGCCGACGACTGCCCCGACCCAGCCTGGGTCGTAAAGCGCCTGCTGCACCAGTACGTCCGAGGTGGCCGGGCTGAGCTTGGTCGCCAGGTCCTGGCTGCCGATCCGCGTAACGATCTCGAGCGTGGAGACCGGCGTGCTGTCCGGAATCGAAGTCGCGCCGCCGAGATAGAAGTCCGTACCGGCGCCGATGGCCGCGATCAGCTCGCTCTGCGTCGCGACGACGCGATTGGTCGAGTCGATGAAGTTGACGATCACCGAGACGCCGAGCGCGTCCTTCTCAGGAGAGTCGTTCGAGAGCACGATCCCGTAGCTGACCTCGCGCTGAATCGAGCGAACTCGCTGCGAGAAGCCGCTCTTCTTGACCACGACCCTGGCGGGCGCGGCCGGTGGCCCGACGACCGCGAAGTTCCGCGTGACCTTGCCCGCACGACCGCACTTGACGGTTGCGCTGGCGGAGCCGATCCGCGCCTTCGCGGGAATCTTGAAGGTCCAGGAGGCGCGATTGCCGCGGGCGATGGTCGGCTTGAGCGCCTGGGTCGCTCCGTTCGCGTAGCGGATGGTCGGGACGCAGCGCACGCCGCTAGGGCGCGCGGTCACCGACAGCGAAGCTGGCTGTCCCTGGAAGGCTTTCTGGGGAAGGAAGCGGAAGCCGACGCTCGAGCCGGCGTCAACAGCAGCCCCGGCAGAGGTGGCGAGAATGAGCCCTAAGAAAGCGGCTACGAGAACTGGGCGAGCGTGCACAGGAAAACCTCCATGGGGGAATTTCATTTCAGACCGTGCCGCCATGACGGATCTTGTGCGTCGCTGAGCGCGTGGGCATCCCCCGTCAGAGTCATCTTCCTTGTTACAACCAATACGCGGAATCGGGGATCCCCCGCGGGCGAACGTGGGCATCGACGCGGGGGGCGGTCCGGACGACTATCCGAGCATGATGATCGAGCCTGCGGCGCTCACCTTGTCGGCCACCACCGACCTCCAACTCCCACCCGTCACCGACATCGGTCGCGACGACGGTCTCGCGCTGGTGGAGAAGCAGGTCGTCGCCGCCGAGCAGGCGGTGACCGATTCGCGGTACGACGATGCGATCGCCTTGCTCGGTGAGGTGTCGATCGCCCCCGCGCAGTACCCGGATCTCGCGCTGCGAGCGCTCTTTGCCGGCTCCTGGGCGCGGATGTACCGCGGCGAGCTGGACGAGGCGCTGACGATGCTGCAGACCGCGAAGGAGGTCGTGCACCGTCCGGGCTTCAACGACCTCGACCGCGCACAGGTGCTCTGCCGGATCGGCGCTGTCCGCGTCAAGCGCGGAGCGATCTCGAGAGCCATCAACGACCTTTCCCTCGCGCTCGAGCTCTGCGAGCGCTCAGGCCGACCGTGCGACCGCCTCCGCGCTGAGATCTACGACTGGCGGTCGCGCTGCTACCAGCGTCAGCGAGACTTCAACGCCGCGCGCGCCGACGTCGAGGCCGCGCTCGAGCTCGCCGACAGCATCAGCGACACGATCGTCGCGGCGGACATCAACTTCCGCGCCTCGTCGATCGCCGAGCGCGAAGGCAAATGGCTGGTCGCACGCACCTACGCAGAGCGCGCCAAGGATCTCTACGAGCAGGCCGGTGACCGGGCCAACGTGGGCCGCGTCCTGAACGATCTCGGCGGGATCCTGTTCCTGCTCGGCAAGCACGACGAGGCGATCGACTACCTCAAGGAATCCGTGTCCGTGCTCTTCGATGCCGCCGGCGACGTTGAGACCGGTTACGCCGTCTCCTCGCTCGCGCAGGTGTATCTGCGAACCGGCGACGCCACGCGCGCCGAGGAGCAGGCTCAGATCGCCCTCGGTCTGCTCGACGGCCGCGAGGACGTCCTCGAGGAGATCGGCAACGTCCAGCTCGTCCTCGGGCGGGCGCTGAGCCAGCTCGAGCGGCTCGACGAGGCCGAGGATGCGTTCGCCGCCGCCGAGGCATCGTTCTCGACCCGCGAGTCGATCAGCCTTCTCGCCGCCGCCTGGATGGCGCGCGGCGAGCTTGCCTCAGCCCGCGAAGACTCTGTCAGTGCTGCTGCGCTCTATCGCAAGGCGGCCGAAGCCCTCCAGGACTTCTACTTCTAGGAAGGAGGTACCACCTTGCGAAAGATCACACCCCTCTCTGTTCTGATCTTCCTCGTCACGAGCGCCGCCTTCCTTGCGAAGGTCAAGTACGGCTTCTTCGGCGGCAAGTAACTCCCCACGTTGCTCCGCGCGGGGTCGGGATTCTCGGAAGCGGATCCCGATCCCGCCACCCCTTGCCACCTCGCGGCTGCTGCTCACTCTGCGGTCTATCCGAACTCCCCAGGAGGTTCTCTACGTGCTTCGCACTCCCCTTCGTACTGCGCTCGTCTCGATCGCTGCGGCTCTCACCGTGGTGACATCCGCCGCTGCGATCACCGGGTCGACCCCGGACGGTGAAGCACATCCTTATGTCGGCGCGCTCGTCATCGATGGGTCGGTCGCCTGTTCAGGCGTGTTGATCGCTCCCACCGTCTTCGCGACCGCCGGCCACTGCGGCGCGGACGGCACCCGCGTCGAGGTCAGCCTCAACTCCAAGCTCGACGACAGCTGGACCCTCGTGCAGGGGACACTCGAGGTGGACGCCGCCAGGCGTTCCGACCTCGCCGTGGTGGTTCTCGATGCTGCGTCCGTTGTCGCACCGGCCGCCCTGCCAAAGGCCGACTCGGTGGCCACGCTCCGCCGCAAGGACGTCGTCACGAGCGTCGGCTACGGCTACTCGAGCCAGGCCGCGGACGGCAGCTGGGTCTACGACGGCCTTCGGCGCGTCGCCGACTCGCCCGTCGTCGACGTCACCAAGAAGATGCTGAAGATCTCGACCAGGCGGGCAGGCCCGTGCATGGGCGACTCCGGCGGACCCCAGCTCAGGGGCAACGTCGTCCTCTCCGTGACGTCCGGCGGTCCGAAGGACTGCACCGGCCGCACCGAGGGCTATCGCCTCGATACGGCGTCCGCGCGCACCTTCCTCGAGCAGTTCGTCACGCTTCCGTAACGCCGGCGCGAGCAGCATCGTCGAAGCGGCATGGAAATGTTGCTGACGGTGCTGCTCGTGCTGATCTCTTAGCCGCGCGGCGCCGCGGCGTCGCAGTGCTGGGGCTCTCCCTCACAGCAGCCGAGCTTCAGGCGACAGCGTGGGCACTGCCAGGTGCCGTGGCGCCAGTCCATCGCCGCGCTGCAGCGCAGGCAGTGCTCGACGGCGACCGCTTTCTCCATACCCCTGAGCGTAAAAGAGACCCCGGACGGGGCCTCCGCAAACGCAACGGGCGCCCATGAGAGGGCGCCCGGTTTCGTCGTCTTAGAGGAGCCAGACCAGCAGAAGGATGACGACAATGAGCGTAATGAGACCGCCACCGATGTACATTCGGGCCTCCTGTTTTTTGATTGACGCAGCTACAACGTCCGAGGCTGGGGAGGGGTTACGGAGGGGTCGCTACGATGGCGCGGCGGCGCCGTGGCCGAGTGGTTAGGCAGAGGCCTGCAAAGCCTCGTACAGCGGTTCGAGTCCGCTCGGCGCCTCTCTTCCGCGAGTATCGCGGCCGCCGCGACCGCGGATAGCAGAAGGGCCGGGTGGATGAAACCCCGGCCCTCCCAACGTACGTCGAGTGGACTTCTTAGCCCTCGATGTAGACGTTTGCGATCAACTTGCCGAGGCCACAGGAAGTACCCGAGGCCCAGACACCCGGCTTGAACGTCATGGTGCCGGTCGTGGTATCGACGCAGAACGCTGCCTTGACCGCGTTCTCGATGCCCGCAGGCCCCTGAGGGCCGGTGGCGCCGGTAGCACCGACGTCGCCCTTGCGCCTTCGCCCTTGGCTCCGGAAGCGCCGACAGCACCCGCGTCGCCCTTGGCGCCGGTGGCGCCCTGCGGCCCGACCGGTCCCTGGGCACCCTGCGAACCCATGGGGCCCTGGGCGCCCGTCGCTCCACTCTGGCCCTTGAGCGCCGTCTTGGCGCTGGAGTGGATGTCAACCAGCTTGATCGTGCCGTTCGCGATCTGACTGCCGGTGATCAGCTTCGTCGTGCCTGCAACTGCCGTCCCGCTCAGCGCGACGGCGAGCGCGATCATCGCAACGATCATCGCCGGCGTAAAACGCCTTCCCTTCAACATCTTGCAGAGTCCTTTCGGTAACCCCGTTACCCGGCGGCAGGATGCCGCGGGTTCGATGAGAGGAAGGTACGGGTGGCCGAGGCCCGGTCGCTAGACCCGAGTTGGGCCCAGCGTCGGCATCGCCTCGGAGCGCCGCTTCAGTCGCGCTTCTGACGACCTGGGTCGTCGCTCAGTCAGGTGAGAGGTGATACGCCCGGGCGGCGGCGACGGCCTCGAGTCGGGAGTTGACGCCAAGAGCCCGGAAGAGACGACGGATGTGGTTCCTGACTGTTTCGGTGCTCAAGTGGAGCTCGGCAGCGATCTGCTTCGTCGAGCGACCCTGCTCCAGAAGGCGAAGCACCTCGACTCTGGCGGGGGGTGAGATGCGGGGTGCGGCGCATGTGAGCCTGTCGTCGGCACGTTCCTCCAACAGCCCGAAGACGCCGACCACCCGTTCACCGCTCTTGAGCGGCACCGCGCTGATCTCCACCGCCACCCGCTTCCCGGCGGTCGAAAGCTAAGACGCCGGTCGCCTCCGTGGCCGCGGAGGTGCCGAGCACCTTCCGCGTGAACAGCTCGCGGGCCCGGCGGCTGTCCTCGGGCGCGACGACAGAGGTGAAGAGGCGACCGCGAACGTCGCCGACAAGCCGCTCAGCCGCCGGATTGATCCAACGGACGACTCCCGTCGTGTCGAGGACGTAGCTCGGGACGCCGACGTCGTCAAGAGCCTGCTCGATGTCGCCGCCGACTGAGAAGCCGGTAGCCATCACGGAAGTGTTACTGAAAGCGATCCGAGTGACGCAGAAAACGCCTGCTCGCGAGTGTGAACGCCCTGTTGCCGTTGTTGCCACGCCGGTAGGCGACGCTAGGGCATTCGGCAGACGATCTTGCCCGCGTACGGCCCGTTGCCGGGCGACGCATCCGTCTGCGTCACCAAGCACGTTCCGTACTTGGTTTCGATCGTCTCGCCTACCCCCGGGAGCCGCGGTAGCTCGACGTCCTGGACGTCTTTCCAGTCTGGCGTCTCAATCGTGATCATGAACCGTTTGATGGTCCACATAATGCAGGACGACGTAGCCCGCCGTTCCTGCCTTCCTAGGTGTACTTCACGTTCACACTTGAAATCACACGAGTGCCACGGGCTTGCACGGCGCGGAGTGTCGGGTCCCAACCCCCCGAGGCGTTGATCATCAGGTAATTGGTGAGGTGACCGTACTCGTGGGCCGTCGTGCCGCGTGGCGGCGGCTTCTTCGACGGACCCGCCGAGGCGACGGGCGCTGCCGAGACGGCGAGCGCCGTGATGGCGGCGAGGATGCTGAGTGAGCGGATCATCACGTTGCCTGTCATGACGTCCTCCCTTCGTTGATGTCCCTGCTCGCTTGGACACCGGGGAGGGCTGCGTATTCCCGCGCATCGTCGTTCGAGCCGGTCAACCTACGTCGGAATCCGCTAAAGTCCGTTCATGTCCCAGATCGTCCTCTACACGGCGAGCGAAGTCGCCGAGCTGCTGCGGCTGAACCATCAGGTCGTGCAGCGGAAGCTCCAGGCAGGAGAGATCCCGGGATACCGCATCGGCCGCGACTGGCGGGTCGAGCAGTCGCAGCTCATGGACTGGCTCGAGAAGCACTCCAACCAGCGGCGCACCACGTCGGACGCCGCAAAGGTGCTGCGGACCTTCCTCGACGATGACGGCCGGCTGCGCTCGATCCCCGTCTCGCGCGCCAAGCGGGCCGTCGTCCTCGAGTACCTCGCAGACCAGCTCGAGGCCGGCCGCACGTACCGCGAGCGTGAGCTGAACGCGGTCTTGCGGCGGTTCCACGACGACGTCGCGACGCTGCGGCGAGAGCTCGTCGGCGCCAAGCTGGTCGTGAGGACGACCGCCGGCGTCTACAAGCTTGCAGCCAGGAGCGACGCACGACGCTCGGCCCGCTCGCTACGGAGCGTCTAGTCCGGAGAGGAAGCCGGCGACCATCGGCAGGAAGCCGGGCGCGAGCTGCTCGGTGCGCGGCACCGCCGGATCGGGGTCGGCGGTGAACAGGCCGTGATCGGCACCTGGAAAGACCGCGAGGCCGTGTGGGTCGCCCGGGAGCTTCGGCAGATTCGCGGCGTAGACCTCAACGCTCGGTCCGATCGGGACGAGCGTGTCCGCGGCGCCGAAGAGCGCCAGGACGGGGCAGGGGACACGGCGGAGCACCGGAGCCGGGTCGAACCCGATGAGACGGCTGAGGAACGAGAGCGCCGGCAGATTGTCGAAGTACTCGGTCGTGCCGGCGTACCAGCTCCGGTCGGCCAGCAGGAGCTGGTCGGCCAGCACGTCCTCGACCGGTTCTCCGGCGCGCAGCCGGCGGGTGCGCTCGTCGATCCACGTCATTGCCTCGGCGATCGCGTCGGGGTCGGTGCCTCTCGCCTGGAGCTCACGCTCGATCCGGTCTCGGTCCTGCGCCTCGGGAGTGACCCCGGGACCGGAAACCGAGACGACGAAGTCCACATCTCCCTCGGTCGCCGCGAGCAGCGCCACCCAGCCGCCCTGGCTGAACCCGAGCAAGCCGACCGGTCGGCCGCTGCACGCGGGATGGGCGCGCAGAACGGCGAGCGCGGCGAGCGACTCGCGGGCGCGGTCCTCGAACGTCTGCTCCAGCCAGTTGCCCGGGGAGCCGCCGCACCCAGGCTTGTCGTGGGCGAGCACCACCGCGCCGCAATCTGCAAAACGCTCCGGCCACTCGCCCCAGTCGTCGCAGGCGCCGTCACCGGATCCGTCGACGAGGACGATCCCGGGGAGGGGGCCGGGTGCGTCCGGGACCCACATGAGCGCCCGCAGGTCTCCGATCGCGGTCGGCACGGAGGTCCACTCTTCGCTGGCTGTCGTGATCATGCGCTCTCCTCAGGGTTGTCGGTTGTCGGGTGGCGAGCTCGAGCGGCGTGCCGGCGAGCAGGATCCGGACGAAGCGGGCGTCGGCCGGCCAGTCGCTCCGGTCGGACAGGCGCTGCACGTACGGCGCGAGCGCGGCACGAAGGTCGGCGCGAATCGACTTCAGCTCGTCGACCGTGACCGGAAGGGTCGCGCCGCCCACGAACGACGACTTCCGCCAGGCGTCGGGTGCGTCGTCTGCCGCGAGCCAGGCGAGGATCCGATCGGCTTCTCGCTGGACGAAGACGCGCTCGAGCTGATCGGCAGCCGGGCCTGCATCGGCCGACCAGCTCTGCTCCAGGTCGGTGAGCCGCCAGGGACGCTCGCGGGAGTCCTCGCTCGGCGTGCGCCTGCTCGACGAAGCCGTACTTCGCGAGCTGGCGCAGGTGGAACGAGCAGCTCGCCTGGCTCGTGCCGAGCTGGCGGGCACACGCAGCAGCGGTGGCCTGGCCCAGCGACCCGAGGAGCTCGACGAGGTCGAGGCGGAGTGGATGGGCGAGGGCACGGAGCGCGCGGGGGTCGGTGATCTGCACAAAGCCAAAGATAGCTTTGACATCACGAGATGTCAAACAACTCTTTGGTGTTTTCCTCTCGCTTCAGGCGCCGAAGGCGATGACGAGCAAGGCGATCAGCACCACCTGCCGGCAGCGCGATGCACAGGATCGCCGAGAGCGCGGCGACGGCCAGGAAGCCGGGCGTGAAGACCTTCAGCGGCAGCGCCACGCCGGCGACGTCACGCACCGAGCCGAAGGCGCCGCGCAGCCGCCAGAGGTGCAGCGGCAGGCCGCGGGCGCGAGTCGTGCGCGTCTGGCCCGCGACTCGGGTGAGCTCGACGAGGCGCTCCTGGCCGTCTCCGGGCATCCGGCGAAGACGGTCGGGGAACGCAAGCAACTGCTGGACGCTCTGCGCGAAGAAGAGAAGGATCGCAGGAGGCGCGAGGAAGAGGATCGTCAGCACCGCCTCATCCGCGTTGTAGCCGTCGCGCTGGAGCAGGACGACGAGCACGACCGCGGCGCCGACGGCGACGAGCGCCAGCCGGCGAACGAACCGGACGAAGCCGCGGATCAGCCCGCCGAGGCCGGCGAGCTGATCGGTCGAGACCGTGATCCGCGCCACCCGTCGGACGTTAGCGCGCGACCGCGCCCTCTAGCTGGTTGCGACGTCCTCCGTCAGGCCGGTGACGGCGAGCCCGGCGGGGCAGAGCCAGTAGCGGACCTCGCCGCGCAGGTCGCCCTGCCGGCACGAGTCTTTGGAGAGGTCGGGATACGTACTCGCGGCTCCCGGCTTGCACTCCCACCACTGAACACCCTTGGGGGCGGCGGCGGCGAGCGGAGAGCACGACCCGAGCTCGGCGGCCCGGTCGAGCAGGCCTTGGCTGTTGGCGGCAGCGGCGGCGGAGACGATCAGGGCGGCGGCGACTCCGTAGCGAAACACGGGGAGAACTCCTTGTCTGCCGCAGACCTGGGAGGGTTTCGCTCTGCATCGGCATCCTCGCCGGAGCACTCGATCACTCGTTCAGGCACTCTCGAGCCGGCTGCGCCACGCCTCGCCGGCCGCTCGGCCCTCCGGGGTCGCCAGGAAGTGATCGAGCGGGACGTGGAGGAACACGCCGTCCGCCTCGGCCAGCAGCTCCTCGCCGTCTCGAAGCGCCGCCGAGATCTCGATTCTGCGCCCGCGCTCGGCGGTCACGCGCGACGAGATCCGCAGCGCGCGGTTGATCGGAGCGGGTCGGCGGAACCGGATCGCGATCCGGGCGGTGACGGTCGGAAAGCGGTGCCAGGTCGCAAGGAGGCCGCAGGCCTCGTCGAGCGCGGCCCCGACGATCCCGCCGTGCGCGATTCCCGGTCCGCCCTGGTGGTGGACGCCGAACGTCACCTCCGACTCGTACGTCTCGGCGCCTTCCTGCAGCGGGGAGTGCCATCCGCAGTCCGAGCTCGTGGTCGCCGCAGCCGAAGCACGACGGGTCGTGATGAGGCGGGATGCGTGGAGGTTCGGCTATGCCGCGAACGGAAGCTCGATGTCGCTGACGTCGAGCCCCATGCTCGAGGCCATGCGAATCCCGTCGCGGACGTCGTCCTGCAGGCGGCGGATGTCCGTCTCGCGCATCACGTTCCCGATCCACGCGCGCTCCTTCGGCCGCCAGAGCGCGTGCTCGACGAAGATCGGCAGCAGCCGGTTGGCGGCCTTGACCAGCCGGTCCTTCTGCTTCTTCGACGCCCCCTCGAGGAGGACGCGCTCGTAGGCGACGCCGGCGCTGTGGTGGATGCCGTCGTCGATCGTGAGCCGGTTGCAGAGATCCTCGAGGAGCGTGCCGCGCGACGAGCGGGCGATCAGCCGGAAGCGCGGGATGATCAGGCGCTCGAAGAAGACCTGCATCTGGAACACCTTCTCCTCGAGCGTCTCCGCCTCGAGCGTCATCTTCGCCAGCTCGTCGAGGTGGGGGTCGCGCTCGGCGACGCCGCCGGCCTGCTCGACGAGCTTCAACCACGCCTCGACGTGCCGGGCCTCGTCCTGCACCATCGTCGAGTAGTAGAGCTTCGCCTCGTGGTGCGGCGCGAGATTCAGCAGCTGGCCCGCCATCGAGACCGCCAGCTCGTCCGCCTGCAGCTGCTGCGTGATCACCGACCGCCAGACCGCGTTGCGCCGCTCCTTCCTCTCCGGCGAGGCGCCGGCGCGGGTCTCCGGGATCGGCGGGATCTCGCCCCACGCCATGTCCCGCACCTGCCACTCCTGCTTCTTCGCCAGCTCGTAGAAGCGGAGCACGCCTCGGGCCTTGTCGTTGTGGGCCGCGTCGTCGGCTGCGGCTCGCTCGGCTTCGATCAGCGGCTCGTACGTCGCGTCCGCGTTGATCGGCTCTTCGATCTCCTCGACTGGCATCCGGGCCAGTTTATCCCCCTTCAACGCATTCCTCCGCGTTCGTGGTGGGCCTTGAAGAAGTTCTCCGAGCCTGCGGTCGCCATCGCCGAGGAGGCCGAGATCTCGAGCGCGAGCGCTGCCGCCGCGATGATCTGGGCGAAGCGGTGCACCTTGCCGCTGCCGGCGCAGTCCAGGAGGGCGAGCCAGGAGCGGGCGTAGGGGAGCGTCGTGCCGCCGCCGACCGTGCCCACCTCGAGCCCGGGGAAACGGATCGCCGCCTGCAGCCCGCCGTCCTCGGTTCGGTGTGCCGTCCCGTGCGCCATCGAGCTCGTCCCGATCATCCCGAGGTCCTGGCCGGTGCACGCGAAGATCGCCGCGATCGCCGAGGCCGGCGTGAACGCGACCGACTGCATCCCGGAGGCGACGGCGCCGTGCGTCCCCGCCCACGAGAGCTCGAGCAGGTCGTCGACGGTCGTCCGCAGCACCCGGCGGACGGTCTCGGCATCGAGCGTCGCCTCGGCCAGGACGGTCTTCCCGTGCCCGGACTGGAAGAACTCGAACGAGGGCTTCTTGTCGCCGCCCATGTTCGCCTCGAGGATCGCGCGCTCCGGCTTCACGGGCGCCTGCTGGAGCACGTAGCCCATGTTCAGCGCGTAGCTGTTGCGGGTCATCATGTTCGGCCCGCACGCGTCGCCGGTCGTCCACGCCCAGAGCACGTGGCACATCGGCCCGACGACGTGCGTCTTCACCTCGCGGAGCTTCGCCCGCTTCGAGAGCGACGGGTCGTCGAGGGCGGCGAGGAAGGAGCGCAGGTCGTCGACGGAGCCTTCCAGCCACCTTGCAAGAGTGATGGCGTCCTCGGTGTTCTTGCAAACAAAGCACGATGCACGTGTCATTCTGTCGTAGCAAGCACATATGTTCTGAATCCGCCGGAGGTCTGCCGCCGCCTTCATCCCGCGCGACATCGAGGCAGAGAGGCCGCCCTCGGTGTGAGCCAGCGGCACGAGGATCTCCTCCTGCGCGCGACCGGTCTCGCGCAGCGTTCCCTCCGGCTCCTCGAGCTCGTAGGCGCCGAGCTCGACCACGAGCGGTCCGACGACCGAGACGGGGATGACGGCGGCGCCGGTGTGCGACTCCTGCGCGCGGCTCCAGGCTTCGTCGTCGAGGGCGAGCGGCTCGTCGCCGACGACGCCGCGGATCGCCTCGCGGCGCGCACTGATCGACTCCGCGTCGTTCCGGCGCGGCCACTTCCGCAGCTCCATGGCGTCAAGCCTACGGGGTCGCGGCTCGCTCGCGCTTCGCCGCGCGTAGCCGCCGAATGACGTCGCGGACGCCCTTGGGGGACGACAGCCCGACGACCGTGTCGAAGAGCGGAAAGTCGGCCGGCCGGACCTGGATGCGCAGTTGCGGCCGTACCGGGGCGGGGTTCACCCATTCGTTTCCCCACTCGCGGCGAAAGCCGGCGCGCGGCAGCGCGTAGACGACGCCGTTCGTGAACGTCGACGGCTCCGCCGGGTCGCCGTAGACCGCGAAGAGGTAGAAGCGGCGACGTCGCGAGCCTCGTCCGAGGTGCGTGCAGGCCGTGAGAACGCCTTCGACGCGATCCCGTGCGACGACGGCGTAGAAGATCGGCCAGATGCCGTCGTCGCACGCGACGACGGCGAGCAACGCCGTGTCGAGGTCCCGAGCCGGCTGTGGCTCGAGCACCTCCAACTCCTTGTGATTCGAGCCGTGCAGGAGCAGCCCGTGACGATCGACGAGGTGGGTCAAGAGCTGATGCACCGGATACGGGCACTCCGTCATATCGATGGTTCCGTCCCCGGCTCGGGCGGCGGCGATCAAGCGCTCGAAGGTCGCGGTCCGGGTGCCGTCGGTCGCGTCCCGCGGGACTTCGGTTGCGCCGACGACGTTGATGCCGAGCCGTTCGCCCAGGTGCCAGACCCCGATCCCGACGGAGCGCAGCAGGGCGAGCGCGATTCGTTGCAGCCGTGGGCCGGAGCGCTCGATCGCGAGAAGCTAGCAGCGCGGTCGCCGTTATCCTCACCCGCCATGGGAGCGACGATGATGGACGGAAAGGCGCTCGCAGCGCGGATCCGCGCGGAGGTCGCGCGCGAGGTGGCTGCGTTCCCGGGGCCGATCGGCCTGGCGACCGTGCTCGTCGGCGACGACCCGGCCTCGGAGGTCTACATCCGGCTGAAGCACAAGGCGACGCTCGAGGTCGGAATCGAGGCGCGCGACCTGCGGCTGCCCGCGTCGACGAGCGAAGAGGAGCTGCTCTCGCTCGTCGCCGAGCTGAACGCAGACGATGCGATCGACGGCATCCTCGTCCAGCTGCCGCTCCCGGACGGACTCGACGAAGGCCGCGTGATCAACGCGATCGATCCGGTGAAGGACGTCGACGGCATCCATCCGCTGAATGCGGGCCTGCTTCTCGCCGGCACGCCGGCGCACGTGCCCGGAACGCCGCTCGGCGTCCTCGAGCTGCTCGACGAGTACGGCGTCGAGCTCGAGGGAGCGGACGCGGTCGTGATCGGACGCAGCAACATCGTCGGGAAGCCGGCGGCGCTGCTGCTCCTGCACCGGCACGCGACCGTCACGATCTGCCACTCGCGCACGCGGGACCTCGCGGCGGAGACCTCGCGGGCGGACGTGATCGTCGCCGCGGTCGGAGTTCCGGGGCTCGTCCGGGCCGAGATGGTGAAGGACGGAGCGGCGGTGATCGACGTCGGAATCACGCGGACGGAGGACGGTCTCGTGGGCGACGTCGCGCCCGATGTTGCGGCCCGCGCGGGTCTCCTGACGCCGGTTCCCGGCGGCGTCGGACCGATGACAATTGCAATGCTCCTGAAGAGCACAGTGCGTGCCGCGCGATACCGTCGGAAGGAGCTTGCACATCCCGTCACATGAGGCTATGGTTCGCGCGCTTTATCAAGGTCGGCGGCTCGGTGCCCGGGCCGTCGCTTCACTGCAAGGAGGAAACACAGTTGGCTCAGGGCACCGTTAAGTGGTTCTCGAACGAGAAGGGTTACGGGTTCATCGAGCGTGAGGGTGGCGAGGACGTCTTCGTGCACTTCTCCGCGATCACGATGGACGGCTACAAGTCGCTGACCGAGGGTCAGCGGGTGGAGTTCGAAGTCGTCCAGGGCCCCAAGGGCGCCCAGGCGGCGAACGTCACGGCCGCCTAAGACCTCTTTCGGAATCGAGCTTGTAGAAGGGCTCCCGAGAGGGGGGCCCTTCCTATTTGGAAGGATGGATGGAATGGCAATCACACGCGAAGAGGTGCTCCACGTCGCCAAGCTGGCGCGGCTCGAGCTGAGCGACGACGAGGTCGAGCGGCTGACCGAGCAGCTGGGCGCGATCCTGGAGGCGGTCTCCAAGGTCAGCGAGCTCGATCTCTCCGACGTGCCGCCGACCTCGCACCCGCTGGAGCTCGTCAACGCCTGGGCGCCCGACGAGCTGCACGAGTCGCTGTCTCTCGACGAGGTCTTCGCGAACGCGCCTGCGCGCGAGGGCGATCTGTTCAAGGTGCCGCCGACGTCATGAGCGAACTCGACACACGCAG
This sequence comes from uncultured Gaiellaceae bacterium, assembly GCA_963847255.1. Taxonomy (GTDB): domain Bacteria; phylum Actinomycetota; class Thermoleophilia; order Gaiellales; family Gaiellaceae; genus Gaiellasilicea. The sequence continues at coordinate 25,616 of CAWJYW010000019.1, read as the reverse complement.
CCTCACGGCGGAAGAGGCGCTCGGGCTGCTCGAGCGCAAGGAGGTCTCGGGCGCCGAGCTCCACCGCGCCTACCTCGACGCGGTCGCCGAGCGGGACGACGAGCTGCACTGCTACCTGCGCACTGTCGACGCGCCCGTCGGCGACGGCGTTCCGATCGCGCTCAAGGACGTGATCTCCACCAAGGGGATCGAGACGACGGCGGGCTCGAAGATCCTCGCCGGCTACGTTCCCGTCTTCGACGCGACCGTCGCTGCGCGCTGCAAGGACGCGGGCCTGCCGCTGATCGGCAAGACGAACACCGACGAGTTCGCGATGGGCTCCTCGACCGAGAACTCCGCCTACGGCCCGACGCACAATCCGTGGGACCCGGAGCGCGTGCCCGGCGGCTCGGGCGGCGGCACCGCGGCCGCGGTCTCGGCCGGCCTCGCGCCGTGGGGGCTCGGCTCCGACACCGGCGGCTCGATCAAGCAGCCCTCCGCGCTCTGCGGCAACGTCGGCCTGCGCCCGACCTACGGCACCGTCAGCCGCTTCGGCGTCGTCGCCTTCGCCTCGAGCCTCGACCAGGTCGGGCCGGTCGCGAAGAACGTCCGCGACTGCGCCCGGCTGTACGGGATCATCTCGGGCCGCGATCCCGCCGACTCCACGACGGTCGACGTGCCGGAGGTCGAGCTGCCGGAGGGCGAGAGCCTGAAGGGGCTGCGGATCGGCGTCCCGACGGAGCTGAACGAGGCCAAGGGGATCGAGCCGGGCGTCTCGGCTGCGGTCCAGAAGGCGATCGAGCTGGCACGCGAGCTCGGCGCCGAGGTGGGGGAGTGCTCGCTCCCGCGCTCGGTCGACTACGGGCTCGCCTGCTACTACCTGATCGCTCCGGCCGAGGCGTCCTCGAACCTGGCCCGCTACGACGGCGTCCGCTACGGCAGCCGCGCCGATGCGGACGGCTACTACGAGATGGTCGAGCGCACGCGCGACGCGGGCTTCGGCGACGAGCCGAAGCGCCGGATCATGCTCGGCACCTACGCGCTCTCGGCGGGCTACTTCGAGGCGTACTACGGCCAGGCGCAGAAGGTGCGGACGGTGATCGCGCGCGAGCACGCCGCCGCGTTCGAGCGCTTCGACGTGCTCGTCTCGCCGACCTCGCCGACGATTGCGTTCAAGCTCGGCGAGAAGGCCGCCGACCCGCTCGCGATGTATCTCTCCGATCTGCTCACGATCCCGTCCTGCATGGCCGGCCTGCCGGGGCTCAACATCCCGTGCGGGCTCTCGGAGGGGCTGCCGGTGGGCCTGCAGCTGATCGGCCCGCAGCTCTCCGAGAACACGCTCTTCCGCACCGGCCACGCGCTCGAGCTCGGCGCTCGGCTTCGATCCCGTTCCGGAGCGGCTGCGATGAGCGCCTGGGAACCGGTCGTCGGGCTCGAGATCCACGTCCAGCTGAAGACGCGGACGAAGATGTTCTGCCGCTGCGCGAACGGCTTCGGCGGCGGCGAGAACACGCAGACGTGCCCCGTGTGCCTGGGCTTCCCCGGTGCCCTGCCGGTCGCCAACGCGACGGCGCTCGAGTGGACGATCAAGCTCGGGCTCGCCCTCGACTGCGAGATCGCGGACCGCGCCGTCTTCGCGCGCAAGAACTACTTCTATCCCGACCTGCCCAAGGGCTATCAGATCTCGCAATACGATCTACCGTCTTGCATCAACGGCAAGGTGCTAGTGCCGACGCCGGACGGCGACCACGAGGTCGGGATCGTCCGCGCGCACCTCGAGGAGGATGCGGCGAAGACGACCCATGTCGGCGGCCGCACCGGCCGGATCGGCGGCGCCGACTACTCGCTCGTCGACTTCAACCGCGGCGGCACGCCGCTCGTCGAGATCGTCACCGGTCCCGACATCCACTCCTCCGAGGACGCGCGCCGCTTCCTGCAGCTGCTGCGGCAGACGATCGTCGAGCTCGGGATCTCCGACGCCGAGATGGAGAAGGGGACGCTGCGCGTCGATGCGAACGTCTCGGTCCGGCCGGCGGGATCGTCGGAGCTGCGCACCCGCTGCGAGCTGAAGAACATGAACTCGTTCCGTTTCGTCGCGCAGGGGATCGACGCCGAGGTCGCGCGGCAGATCGCCGTCTACGAGTCCGGCGGAGAGGTCGTGCAGGAGACCTACGACTTCGACGCCGGGAGCGGCGCCCTGACGGCACGGCGTTCGAAGGAGGAGGCCGACGACTACCGCTACTTCCCCGAGCCCGACCTCGTCCCGATCGAGCCGCCTGCGGAGCTGGTCGAGCGGCTGCGCGCCGAGGTGCCGGAGAGCCCGGCGCGGCGGATCCGGCGGATCGAGGCCGACCTCGATCTCGACCGGGCCGTCGTCCTCGTCACCGGCGGCCTCGACCGGCTCTGGCAGGCGACGGTCGCGGCCGGCGCCGAGGCCGTGCCGGCGGCGAACGTGATCGCGAACCGTCTGGCCGGCGTCGACGCGGACGCCGTCGATCCGGTGGAGCTCGCGAAGCTCGTCGAGGCGCGGGACCGGATCCCGCGGACCGCGCTGGACGAGGCGCTCGGGAAGGTCGCGGAGCCCGGTTTCTCGGCCGAGTCGTACCTCGCGCAGGAGGCCGTCTCCGACACGGCCGAGCTGGAGCCGATCGTCGTGCAGATCCTCGACGCCAACCCCGGCCAGGTCGAGGCCTACCGCAGCGGCAAGGAAGGGCTGCTCGGCTTCTTCGTCGGCCAGGTGATGAAGGAGACCGGGGGGAAGGCGAACGCGCGGGCGGTCAGCGAGCTCGTGCGCGAGAAGCTTCAGGCCTGAGCAGCGCCGAGCGGATAGCCTCCCGCCCGTGAGCCCTCAATTCCGCAAGGTCGCACTGATCGCGGCGGGGCTGGGGTTGCTCCTCAGCCTCTTCCTTGCGCTCAGACCCGACGACGACGAGACGGCCGGGACGACGACTGCCGTGACGACGACTGCCGTGACGAGCACCGCACCCGCGACGACCGAGACGGAGCCGCCGGCGACGACGACCGAGCCGCCGGCGACGACCGCACCGAAGCCGCCGGAGGTCGTCACGATCAGGATCACCGTGTCCGGCGACACGGCGCCCGAGGTGCGGCGGTTCTCGGTCAAGCAAGGGCGCAAGGTCAAGCTCGTCGTCACCTCGGCGCTTGCAGATCACGTGCATCTGCACGGCTATGACCTGATGGTCGACGTCGCTCCCGGCTCGCCCGGAACGATCAACTTCACGGCCACCGCGCCGGGTCTCTTCGAGATCGAGCTCGAGGATCGTGGTCTCCCCATCGCCGAGCTCGAGGTCCGTCCCTGACGCTGCTGGCGCACGGAATCGGCGGGGTGCGCGACCTGCCGGTTCCGCTCTGGATCGTCCTCTGGGCCGCGGGCGGTCGTCCTCGTCATCTCCTTCGTCGCGCTTGGTGCGCTCTGGAACAGCCCGCAGCTCGACCGGCGGCGGGCTGGGCATCCGCTGCCCGCAGGGCTCGAGCGGTTTCTGCGCTCTCGCATCCTGCACGGGGTCCTCGGCGCGATCTCGGCTGGGCTGCTCGTTCTCATCTTCCTGACCGCGCTCATCGGCGAACCGTCGTCGGCTCAGAACATCTCACCGACCTTCATCCTAGTGATCTTCTGGCTCGGCCTCGTACCGGTGCAGGTGCTGTTCGGGAACGTGTGGCGGGTGCTCAACCCGTGGCTCGCGATCGCGAACGGAGTCGAGTGGATCTGGCGGAAGCTCGGGCAGGACTGGACGCCGCCGCTGGCGTATCCCGAGCGGCTCGGCGTCTGGCCTGGCGCCTTCTTCCTCCTCTGCTTCGCGGCGCTCGAGCTCTGCTACGCCGAGCCGGCGAGCCCGCGGGCGCTGGCGCTCGCGATCGCGCTCTACAGCTATGCGATGTGGTTCGGCATGGCGGCCTACGGACGGAAGGAGTGGGACGCGCACGGGAACGGCTTCACCGTCTACTTCGGCCTGCTGGCGCGGATCGCCCCGTTCGGCGAGCACGAGGGTCGGCTTGTGCTCCGGCTGCCGTTCTCCGGCCTCTCCGGGCGCGAGGCGACGCCGGGCATGCTCGCCTTCGTCGCGGTGATGCTCGGCTCCGTCGGCTTCGACGGCCTGAGCCGCACATCGTTCTGGCAGGACCTCCGTGCCCGCGTCGAGGAGCCGTACATCCTCGACCAACCGGGTCGCGCAGAGCTCTTCACGACGGCTCTCTCGCTGGCCGGCCTGCTCGGCTGCGTCCTGATCGTCGCGCTCGCCTACCTCGGGGCAGTGCGGTTGGCTCGAGCGCGCACCGTCGGCTCCGACCGCTCGCTCGTGCCTGAATTCATCCAGAGCCTCGTTCCGATCGCGCTCGTGTACGCGGTCGCGCACTACTTCACGCTGCTCGTGATCCAGGGGCAGTACGCGATCCCACTCGCCTCCGATCCTTTCGGCTTCGGCTGGGACCTCTTCGGCACCCTGGACTACGCCCCGAACATCGCGCCCTTCGCGCCCGAACACCATCTGGTACGATCCAGGTCGGCGCGCTCGTCGCCGGCCACGTCGCGGGTCTGGCCGTCGCGCACGACCGCGCCGTCACGATCCTGCCCGCCCGCGACGCGCTCCGTTCCCAGTACGCCATGCTGGGGTTGATGATCGTCTACACCGTCGGTGGGCTGATGGCTTCTGTCCCGGGGCTAATCGCCCACGGCGGCACCGGCGGCGCGATCGCAGAAGTGCTGCTCGTCGTCAGCATCGCCGCGATCTTCTTCGCCGTCTGGCTGCGTGAGCGGCGGGCGGGCCGCTCGGACAGCGACGAACCGCCGACCTAGATCAGGCCGCAGTAACGAGCCGTGTTCGGCCACGGGTAGAAGCCGCGCCCGCTTCTGTGCGCGCGCTCGGCGACCCACATCTGCTCGACCGCGCGTCCAGCGGTCCGCCGTGCCCTTGCGGCGCAGGAGCTCGGGGCCGTACGCGCGCTGGAAGCTGATGTCCATCTGCAGCCCGCCGTAGTAGCCGTTGCCGGTTCGCGTGCTCCAGCCCTGCGCGGGACTGCGCTCGTAGCGGTGGATGCAGAGCCAGGCCCCGCGGTGCGGCGGGTTCGCGGCCTGGTGCTCGGCTGCGCGCGCCCTGGCTCGCCAGAGATCGCGGATCCACTCGACGATACTTCTCGTCGTCGACCCTCCGCTCGCGGTAGCTCGTGGGCGTCCTCGGCTTGTGCATCAGGGACTGCCAGCGCCAGGTCTCGACCCGAAACTCGTCGATCTGCTCCAGCTGCGCGACCCGCATCGAGGACGCGGATCGCTGCATTCGGCTGCGGGAACGCGCCCGCGCCGAGGGAAAGTGCGCCCAGAAGCACGAACAGGCGCACGGATAGGCTTCTCACTCAGTTCTCCTTGCTCGGGAACACGGTCGGCGGTTCGGGTGCGGAAAAGCCGCAGTGGCACCCGGACGGCACGTCTATTGCGTGCGCAGGCTAGCAGCAAGGTTGTTTGCAAACGGTAAGTCTTGCTACGTGCGGACGACCGTCCCCGCATACAAAAGTCCTGCACCTACGGCTACGAAGACGGCGGTCTGCGCCGCGCCGAGCCCCGCGAGCGCGCTGCCGGCGGCCGCCACGGTGAAGCCCGCGAGCAGCAGGACGTTGCCGACCGGGCGACGTCGCAGGCCCGCGACGGCGACCCCGATCAGCGCCAGCGAGCCCGCGGCGTTGCCGGCGATCGCCAGCACCCGGGCGGGGAAGAGGCTCAGGTGCTCCTGCGCCTCGGGGATCGACGTGCCGGCGATCGTTCCGTGCAGCGGCACGCCCAGGGCAACGCCGGCCGCAAGTCCGGTGTAGACCAGCGCGATCGGCCCGGCGACGCGGACGCCGATGCCGAGCAGCGACCCGGTGCCGAGGAGCGCTGCGGTCAGGAGCCCGCCGCAGAGGTAGTAGGCGCGGAACACGCCCTCGTTCCAGCCGGCGGCCGCTCCCCACGCGATCGCCGCCGCCCCGAGCGCGTAGGCGGCGAGGCCGGCGCTCCAGGCCAGAAGCTGCGGCTCACGCCGCTCCCGCCAGCGCGACGCGAGCCGACCGGCGAGCCGCAGCGTCAGGAGCGCCGCGGCGAAGGCGAGGAGCGCTTCCACGCCGAGAGCGTAGTGAGATTGTGTTTCTGAAACACAAGCGACCTCGCCCCGCGCAACCATGCGGGCGAGAGGGGCCTTGTGTTTCTGAAACACAAAGTCCTCACGTCCCGGCGCCACGCTAGGCTGCGGCGATGGCGCAGAAGCGGTACCTGTTCACGCCCGGACCGACCCCGGTGCCGCCGCAGGTGCTCGCCGCGCTCGCCGAGCAGGTGATCCACCATCGTGCGCCGGACTTCCGCGAGGTGTACGCGCGGGTGCTCGGCCGGCTGAAGGAGGTCCACCGAACCTCGTCGGAGGTGCTCCTCTTCACGTGCTCGGGCACCGGCGGCTTCGAGTCGGCGATCGTCAACCTCTGCTCGCCGGGCGAGCGCGTGCTCGCCGTCTCGGCCGGGTCGTTCGGCGAGCGCTGGGCGGCGATGGCGCGCACGTTCGGCTGCGAGGTCGAGGAGCTCCGCTACGCGTGGGGCGAGACGCCGACCGCCGAGGACCTCACGCGCAAGCTCGGGGAGATCGAGCCGGTCTCGCTCGTCTTCCTCGTCCACTCCGAGACCTCGACCGGCGTCGTCGCGGACATCCAGGCGCTCGCCGCGGCCGCCAAGGAGGCCGGCGCGCTGGTCGTCGTCGACGCCGTCTCGAGCCTCGGCGCCGTGCCGCTGGAGATGGACGACTGGGGCCTCGACGTCGTCGTTTCCGGCTCGCAGAAGGCGCTGATGACGCCGCCCGGTCTCGCGACCGCCGCCGTTTCGGCGGCTGCCTGGGAGCAGGTCGCCCGGTCGACGATGCCGAGCTTCTACTTCAACTGGGAACGGACGCGGAAGGCGCAGGAGCTGGTCGACAGCGCCTTCACCCCGGCCGTGTCGCTCATCGTCGCGCTCGACGTCGCGCTCGGACTGCTGCTCGACGGCGGCCTCGACGACGCGTTCGAGCGCCACCTACGCCTCGGCCGCGCCTGCCGCGCCGGGATCAAGGCGATGGGCCTCGAGCTCTTCTCGCCGGACGAGGATCGCTCCGCCGTCGTCACCGCCGCCCGGATGCCCGACGGGATGGACTCGGCCGAGCTGGCGCGCGCGCTCCGCGACCGCCACGGCATCACGATCGCCGGCGGCCAGGGCGAGCTGAAGGGCGTGATCTTCCGGATCGGCCACATCGGCTGGTACGACGAGTTCGACATCGCCACCGCACTCTCCGCCGTCGAGCTCGTGCTCGGCGAGCTCGGTGCGCCGATCGAGCGCGGGGCTCGCGGCGACGCGGGCGCTCGAGGTGTACGCGGAAGGGGCGAAGGTCTGAAGGTTCTCGTGCGGGAGACGATCGCGCCGGCGGGCGTCGAGCTCCTGCGCGCTCGCTTCGACGTGGACGAGGACGCCGACTCCCCGCTCGAGGAGATCATCGGCCGCTACGACGCGATCGTCATCCGCTCGGCGACGAAGCTGACCGCCGACGTCATCGACCGCGCGGAGCGCCTGAAGGTGATCGGCCGCGCGGGAGTCGGGATCGACAACGTCGACGTCGGGGCGGCGACGCGCCGCGGGATCGTCGTCGCGAACGCTCCCGACTCGACGGTCGTCTCCGCCGCCGAGCACACGATCGGCCTCCTCGTCGCGCTTGCCCGCAACATCCCGCAGGCTCACGCCGCACTGAAGGACGGGCGCTGGGAGCGGTCGCGCTGGGGCGGGATCGAGCTCGCCGACAAGACGCTCGGCGTCCTCGGCTTCGGCCGCATCGGCCGGCAGGTGGCGCGTCGCGCCCTGGGGCTCGGCATGCACGTGATCGGCTACGACCCGTTCGTCGTGCCCGAGCGCTTCCGCGAGCTCGGCGTCGACTACGCCGAGAGTCCGGAGTCCGTCCTCGAGGCCGCCGACTTCCTCACGCTCCACCTGCCGCTGACCGAGGAGACGCGGGGCTTCGTGGGCGAGGACGCGCTCGGGAAGATGCGCGACGGCGTCCGGATCGTCAACGCCGCACGCGGCGAGCTCGTCGACGAGGCGGCGCTCGCAGCGGCGGTCCGCTCCGGCAAGGTCGCGGGCGCGGCGCTCGACGTCTTCTCCGCCGAGCCCTACGAGGGCGAGCTGCTGGAGTTCGAGAACGTCGTCGTGACGCCGCATCTCGCCGCGTCGACCGATGAGGCCCAGGATCGTGCCGGCCTGATCGTCGCCGAGCAGGTCGTGGCTGCGCTCGACGGCGGCCTCGTCACGAACGCGGTCAACATCCCGGTCGTCGGCGCCGAGGATCTCGAGGTCCTCGGGCCGTACATCCCGCTCGCGGCGAAGCTCGGCCGGCTCGCGGTCGAGCTCGCCGGCGGCCATCCGCGCCGGATCGCTCTCTCCTTCCACGGCGGGATCGCCGATCACGACACGCGGCTGTTGACGGTCGCCGCGCTGAACGGCGCCTTCCAGGGCCGGGTCGAGCAGGCGGTCAACTACGTCAACGCGCCCGTGATCGCCGCGGAACGAGGGATCGAGGTGACCGAGCAGCGCTCGAGGAAGGCGCGCGACTACACGAACCTGGTCACGGTTGCGGTCGACGACGTCGAGGTCTCCGGCACGACGATCGGCCCGGAGCCGCGCCTCTTCCTCGCCGGTGCGTTCGGGTTCGCGATCGACCTCCAGTTGTCTCCCGCGGATGGTCTTCTTCCGCTACGACGACATCCCGGGCGTGATCGGACGCGTCGGGACGATGTTCGGCGAGGCGGGCGTGAACATCGCGAACATGGCGGTGTCGCGGACGAAGGAGGGCGGCAAGGCGCTGATGGCGCTCGCGATCGACTCCGAGCCGCCGGCGGAGCTCGTCGAACGGATCCGCGCGGAGGGCTTCGACGATGCCAGGTTCATCGTCCTCGGATAGAGGAGCGGGCTGGGTCTGGGCCCAGTTCACGCTGATGGCCGTCATCCTCGCGCTCGGCGTGCTGCCGCCGCGCTGGCCCGAGTGGGTGCGCGTGCTCGGCGTCCTGTTGCTGCTCGCCGGCGTTGCGGTCTTCGTCTGGGCCGCACGAACGCTCGGCGGCTCGTTCACCGCGTACCCGCGGCCCCGGCCGGAGGGCGTACTCGTCGAGGATGGTCCGTACCGGTTCGTGCGGCACCCGGTCTACAGCGCCGGCGTCCTCGTCCTCCTCGGCTACGGATTGCTCACGAGCGTCGTGGCGACCGCGGCGGTTCCGGCGATCGCGGTCCTGTGGTGGCTGAAGTCGAGGGTCGAGGAGCGGCATCTGGCGGCGCGCTTTCCGGCGTACGCCGACTACAGGCGCCGGGTGCGGCGCCGGATCTTCTAGCTCCCGTGGCGATATTCTCGCGCCGTGAGCGCAGCCTGGCCGGAGCCGGTCGAACGGGTCGCCGCCTACCTTCGGGGGGCGGGCGCCGAAGCGCGGCTGGAGGAGCTCGAGTCCGCCACGGAGACCGCCGAGGACGCGGCACGCGCGGCGGGCTCCCCGCTCGCCCAGATCGTCAAGTCGATCGTCGTCGTCTGCGACGACCGGCCGGTGATGGCGCTCGTTCCCGGCGACCGCCGTGCCGACCTGGACAAGATCGCGCGCGCCGCGAACGCAGCAGCGGCGCGGATCGCGACTGCTGCCGAGGTTCGGGACTCGACGGGCTTCGCGCCGGGCTCCGTCGCTCCGTTCCCGTTGCCGAAGGTCGAGCTCGTCCTGATCGACCAGGGCCTGCTCGCGCACGAGACGGTCTGGATCGGCGCCGGGTCGCCCACGCACCTGGCTGCCCTGAGCCCCGGCGACCTGGTTCGGCTCGCCCGCGCCCGCCCGATCGACGCCGTCCAGGAGGCGTGAGCGGAGGCTGAGACGGGCGGCTCTAGTACGATGCGCGCTGCGATGCGCGAGACCAGCACGATCTGGATGAACGGCGAGTTCGTCGATTGGGCCGACGCAAAGGTTCACGTCGGCGTTCACGGGCTGCACTACGGCACGGGCGTCTTCGAAGGCATCCGCTGCTACGAGACGCCCGACGGTCCGGCCGTCTTCCGGCTCCGCGAGCACCTCCAGCGGCTGGACAACTCGGCGAAGCTCCTCTACATGGAGCTGCCGTTCACGGTCGACGAGATCCGCACGGCCATCCATGAGCTGGTCGGGCGGAACGGGCTCGCCGAGTGCTACCTCCGCCCGTTCGCGTTCTACGGCTACGGCGAGCTCGGCGTGAGCACGAAGGGCAACCCGGTCGAGGTCGTCGTCATGAGCTGGCCGTGGGGGAACTACCTCGGCGACGAGAACGCGGCCACGGGCATTCGCTGCAAGATCTCGTCCTGGAAGCGGATCGGCGCGAACACGATTCCGCACGTCGCGAAGGCGACCGGCATCTACCTCAACTCGATGCTCGCGGTGCACGAGGCGCAGAACGCCGGCTACGACGAGGCGATCCTGCTCACCGACGACGGCTTCGTCGCCGACGGCTCGGGCGAGAACATCTTCGTCGTCAAGGACGGCAAGATCTGGACGCCGCCGCTCTCCACCTCGATCCTGCCCGGGATCACGCGCGACAGCGTCATCCAGATCGCGCAGGACCTCGGCTACGTCGTCGAGGAAGGGCAGCATCATCCGCTCCGACCTCTATCTCGCCGAGGAGATCTTCATGACGGGCACCGCCGCCGAGGTGATGCCCGTCCGCTCGGTCGACGACCACGAGATCGGCGCCGGCCCGGTCACGCTCGAGCTGCAGAAGGCGTATCTCGACACCGTGCGCGGCAAGTCGGACCGCTGGGGTCACTGGCTCGACCGCGTCGCGGTGGGCGACAAGACTCCCGCCCAGGCGTGAGAGCGGCCACGCGGCCGATTCCGCTCTCGTCGCCGTACCTCGACGAGCGCGACGAGGAGCTCGTGCTCGAGGTGCTCCGGTCCGGGCGTCTCTCGCTCGGGCCGACGATCGACCGCTTCGAGGAGCTCTTCGCCGAGAAGGTCGGGGCGCCGTACGCGGCTGCCGTCTCCTCGGGCACGTCGGGCCTGCACCTGCTCGCGGTGATCGCGCGGCCTCGGGGAGGGCGACGAGGTGATCACCTCGCCGTACTCCTTCGTCGCCTCGGCCAACTGCTTCATCTACGAAGGCGCGATGCCCGTCTTCGCGGACGTCGACGAGCGGACGATGAACCTCGATCCTGCGGCCGTCGAGGCCGCGATCACGGACGAAGACGAAGGCGATCGTCGCGGTCGACATCTTCGGCTACCCGTGCGAGCTCGACCCGCTGCGCGAGCTGTGCGCGAAGCACGGCCTGACGCTGATCCAGGACGCCTGCGAGGCCCTCGGCGCCGAGTACAAGGGCAAGCCCGTCGGCTCCCACGGCGTCGACGCGGTCTTCGCCTTCTATCCGAACAAGCAGATCACGACCGGCGAGGGCGGGATGGTCACGACCCACTCCGAGGAGACCCGGCGGCAGCTCGTCAGCCTCCGCAACCAGGGACGCGCGGACGGCGGCGGCTGGCTCGACCACGCGCGCCTCGGCTTCAACTACCGCATCGACGACGTGCGCGCGGCGCTCGGGATCGGCCAGCTCGAGAAGCTGGACACGATCCTCTCCCTGCGCCAGGCCGCCGCCGCCCGCTACGGGGAGCTGCTCGCCGGCGTCGACGGGCTCGAGGTCCCGCTCGCCGACGACGCCGACCACGTGCGCTCGTGGTTCGTCTACGTCGTCACGCTCGCGCGCGGCACCGACCGCGAGCGGGTGATCGCCGAGCTCGAGCGCCAGGGGATCGCGACGTCGCGCTACCTGCCGTCGATCCACCTGCAGGCGTACATGCGCGAGCGCTACGGCTTCAGCGAAGGTCTCTGCCCGGTCTCGGAGGATCTCTCGCAGCGCACGCTCGCGCTGCCGTTCTTCACGGCGATCGAGGCGGAGGACCAGGAACGCGTCGCCGAGGCGTTGACGGCCGCGCTGGCCTAGGCGAGGCGCTCGTCGCCTGGGCCCTGATCGGGCTCGAGGCGACCGCGACACTCGTCACCTACTCGCGCCTGCCGCCCGAGGCGCTCTACAACGTCGACGAAGCGGGCGACCTCGCCGCCGGCCTCGGCCGCACGCTCGTCCTCCTCAACTATCCGCTCGCGCTCGCGGCGATCGCGCTGGCGGCGATCGCGGGCGGGCCGAGGCTGCTCGTCGTGGCTGTCGATCGCGCTCTGCCTGGTGACGGCCGTCCCGGGCGTCGTCGACCAGGGCGACCTCGACGCGCGCTGGATCAACGTGCTGCCGGCGCTCGGCGTCCTGCTCGCGCTCGGGCTGACCGTCGCCGCCGCCCGTCGCGACGGCGTCGCCTTCGTCGGCCGCGCGCGCGGCGACCCGCTTCGGCTCGTGCTCGCTGTGCTCCTGCTCTTCATCGCGCTGCCGTGGATCGCGGCCGAGACCGGCTTCTACTTCCCCGGCGACTTCTTCATGGGCGAGGAGGTTCCGCCCGTCCGGGACGCGGGGCTCGCGGCCGTGCACCTCGGCTTCCACCACGGCAGCGGCGGCGTCGTGCTCGCGCTGATCGCGCTCCTCCTCTCGCGCGTGCCGGCCGGCCGCGCGCTGCGGGCGTATCTGTCACTGCAGCTCGTCTACGGGGTCGCGAACGCGCTCCAGGACGCCTGGAACGAGCAGCTCTGGAAGCGCGACTGGGTCGGGTGGCATGCACCGGGTGTCCTGCAGGCCGGAGCTCACGCTCGGCTGGCTCGTGCATCCTCCTCGCCGCCGGCGCCGTCTACTGGCTCTGGTTCCGCCCGCCGCGTCAGGGATAATCGACGCATGGACGGTCGCATGGTCTTCCTCGGCTTCGGCAAGTGGGCGCGTGCCGACAAGATCTACGCGCTGCAGCCGATCACGGGCGACAACCGCGGCGGCGGGCAGAGGACGCTCGTCTGGGTCGAGGGCGTCCCCGACCCGATCGTCGCCTCCCGAACCGAGCGGACGATCCTGCACGACATGGGCCAGGATGCGACCGGCTCGCCGCTTCTCGACGAGGCGCTCTCGCTTGCCGAACGGTTGGCGGAGGACGCTTCCACCGGCCGGGTCGACCTGGCCGATCTCGGCCGCCGGGCACGCAAGCTGCTCGAGTCGTCGAGCCGGCCGCCCGAGGGCTCGCAGCTCTTCTAGAGTGCTTTCGCGCGAGTTCTTCGCCCGGAGCGTCCACGAGGTCGCGCCGGAGCTGATCGGCGTCACGCTGCTCGTGAACGGAGTCGGCGGGCCGATCGTCGAGGCGGAGGCGTACGAGTCGGCGGTCGACCCGTCGGCGCACGGCTTTCGCGGGCGGACGCCGAGGAACGCGTCGATGTTCGGCCCGCCCGGCCGCGCGTACGTCTACCGCTCGTACGGCATCCACTGGTGCCTGAACCTCGTCTGCGAGGACGAGGGGAGCGCAGCGGCGGTGCTGATCCGCGGGCTCGAACCGGTCGCACGGGATCGAGCTGATGGAGCAGCGTCGCGGTCTCGTCGATCCGCGGCTGCTCTGCGCCGGCCCGGGCCGGCTCTGCCAGGCGCTCGGCGTCACGCGCGACCACGACGGGCTGCCGCTCGACGAGCAGCCGTTCGAGCTGCTGCCGGCGGACTCGGCGCGCGACGGTCGTCGCCGGACCGCGAATCGGCATCAGCGTCGCGACCGACCTGCCGTGGCGCTACTGCGCTGCCGGCTCGCCGTACCTCAGCCGGCCGCTACCGCCGCCGCGCCGCTCCTAGCGACGACGAGCTCGACCTTCACACCGGGAGCAGCCGCGAGGCCGGCGCGGGGCTTCTGCTCGAGGATCGTGCCGGGCTTGCCGGCGCCCCAGCTGATCCTGGGCTCGATCTTCAGCTTCTTCAAGCGCAGGCGTGCGTCGGCGAGCGTCCGGCCGACGAGGTCGGGGATCACTCCCTGGGTCGCCTTGGAGACCACGAGGATGATCCGGTCGTACGAGGATCGGTAGCCGGCCCTCGGCCGCTGGTCGACGACGATGCCGGGCCTCTGGAGCGGGGCGGCCGGCGCGTAGACGAGCTCGGCCGTCAACGGCTGCGCCGCGACCCGCGCCTGCGCCTCGGCGAGCGTCAGCTTGCGCACGTCCGGCACCTCGACCTCGTTCTCGAGGCAGTTCGCCGTCGGCTCGGGCCCTTGCCTGCGAAGTAGACGACCTCCTGTCGTGAGCGGCAGAGCCCGTTGTCGAGGAGCAGCCGGTCACCGCGGCGCACGACGAGCTTCGGTGCCACGTACGGCGTGCTGGGATAGGGGAAGCCCTCGGGCGGCACACCCTTGAGCGCCTTCTCGACGAACGTCTTCCAGATCAGAGCCGGGAAGCTGCCGCCCGTGACCGCCTCGCCGTTGAACTCGGTCAGCATCGGCTTCAGCGTCGTCGGGTAGCCGACCCACACGGCGACGACGAGCTGCGGCGTGTAGCCGACGAACCACGCGTCGCCGTAGTTCTCCGTCGTGCCGGTCTTGCCGGCCACGGGGCGATCGACGAGAGCGGCGCGCTTGCCGGTGCCGAGGCGCACGGCCTTCTGCAGGATCGCGTTCATGATCCCCGCCTCGGTGGCGGTGAGCGCCTCGAACTCCGTCGGCGCGTTGTATCGCGTCCGGCCGCGCTCGGTGACCTTCGAGATCACGCGCGGCTTGTTGCCGAACATGGCTCCGTCGACGCGGCGGCCGCCGTAGGCGAGCGTGGCGTACGCCCGGGCGAGCTCGAGTGGGTTCACCGCCTCGGCGCCGAGACCGATCGCGAAGTAGCCGTCGAGCTTGCTCCGGATCCCCATGCGCTTGGCGGTCTCGGCCACGTGCTTCGAGCCGACGAGCTGTGTGAGCTGTGCGTAGACGGCGTTGTCGGACTCGATCGTCGCGCGCTCGAGGTCGATCGAGCCGAGATAGGAGTCGTCGTAGTTGCCGACGACCCAGTACTTGTCGCCGAGGTTGATCGTCTGCGGCTTCGACTCGAAGTGCGTCGCCGGCGAGATCCCCTCGCGCAGCGCCGTCGCGAGCACGAACGGCTTGAACGAGGAGCCCGGCTGGCGGACGCCCTGCACGGCGAGGTTGAACTGGCTCTTGCGGTAGTTGTTGCCGCCGACCATCGCCTTCACCGCGCCGCTGCGCGGATCGATCGCGACGAGGGCGGCCGACGGGCCGTCGGGGTTCGTGAGCCACTTCGAGATCGCGTCGCGTGCCTTCTGCTGGAGAGCGAGGTTGATCGTGGTCCGCACCTTCAGGCCGCCGCCGAAGACCTCTGCCGAGCCGTACTCGTCGATCAGCTGCTGCTTGACGTAGTTGACGAAGTGCTGCGCCGGGCCTTCGGTGCCGGGGAGCCGCACGTCCTCGGGCTTCGGAAGCTTGGCCGCGTTCGCGTCCGCGTACTGCTTCGGCGTGATCGTCGACTCCTCGAGCATCGCCTTCAGCACGAGCTCACGCCGCATCAGCGCGGCGTCCGGGTTCGCGACCGGGTCGTAGCGGCTCGGGTCGGCGGGGATGCCCGCCAGGAGCGCCGCCTCGGGGATCGTCAGGTCGCGGGCGCCGTGGTGGAAGTACGTCAGCGCCGCCTGCTGGATCGCCGTAGGCGCCGTTCCCGAAGTAGATCGTGTTCAGGTACTCCGTCAGGATCCGCGTCTTCGGCCAATGCTCGTCGTCGCGCTCGAGCTGCCACGCGAATGCTGCCTCGCGCACCTTGCGGGCGATCGTCTTCTGATCGCGCTCGAGCCCGTTCTTCACGAACTGCTGCGTGATCGTCGAGCCGCCCTCGACCACCGTCTTGTGCTTGATGTCCGCGATCAGTGCGCGCCCGATGCCGCGCAGGTCGATCCCGTTGTGCTCCCAGAAGCGCCGGTCCTCGATCGCCACGATCGCATGCCGCATCGGATCGGCGATGTCGTCGTACTCGATCAGGGTGCGCGCCTCCGACCCGCGCAGGACCGCCAGGATCTTCTTGCCGCTCGAGTCGTAGATGTAGCCGTTGACCTGGTTGTCGAGCTGCTTCTTCGGGTCGAACTTGCCGGCGTCGATCTCGCTCGCGATCGCGCGAATCAGCCCGAACGTGAACGACACCGACCCGAGGAGTCCGAGGACGGTGAGGAGCGCAAGGAGGCGAAGCCTGCGGATCCGGCGACGAGGGCGCGCCGGTCTGTTCTTGCTGAACGACCGCAAGGACGGGATTGTAGCCGCGTCGCTCTACGAGGCCGCGATCACGGCCAGCACGTCGTCCGCGTAGCGCTCGAGCTTGGTCGGCCCGAAGCCTTTCACCGCCGCGAGATCCTGCTCGGAAGCCGGCTTCGCGGTTGCGAGCTCGCGGAGCGTCGCGTCGTGCAGCACGACGAATGCGGGCACCTCGTCCGCCCGCGCGCGCTCGAGCCGCCAGGCACGAAGCCGCTCGAAGAGCCCTTCGTCGGCCGGCCCCGCGGCGGCCGGGGAGCCGATTCGCGGCAGGGACACGCCCGGGTGGGCGCGGAGGAGACGGAAGCCGTCCTCGCTCTCGAAGGACTCGAGCGCACCCGAGACCTCGAGCAGCTGGATCCAGCGCTTGATGTCGGCCTGGCTGGCCGCGGCGAGCACGCCGAAGTGGGAGGAGCGCTGCGCCGAGCGCGGCGCGCTCATCGAGCCGCGGAGCATCGCCGCCAGACCCGTGCGCCCGAGCGGCCAGCGGAGGTCGAGCGCGGCGCGATGGATCGCTCCGGCGACGTCGTCCGGCAGCGGCGCGACGGCTGCCGGCTCGTCGACGGGGCGCGCCAGCGGCGAGCAGACGTCGCACATCCCGCAGTCTTCCGCCAGCGTTTCCCCAAAGTGCTCGGCCACCTGCCGGTGGCGGCAGCCCGTGCGACTCGGCGAAGTGCACGAGTCGATCGGTGCGCGCGAGCGCCTCCCGCTCGTAGCGAGCGAGGAGCGCGTCGATTCGCGCCGCCGCGTCGGCCGGTGGATCCGGCACCTCGATCTGCATCGCCCGGCCGGCGTCGAAGCCGCGGCGCACCAGTCCGACCTGCTCCAGCATTCCCACGAGCACGCGGGGATCGGGCTCGTCGCCGAGCTCCTCCGGCGCCACCTCCGAGCGGCCGCGGAGCCGCGCGTAGACCGAGCGGAGGTCGTCGACCGTGGGGATGTCCGAGCGCGCGAAGCGGCGCAGCTGCTGCGCATCCGCCCGGCTCGCGAGCAGGAGCGTGTCCGAGGCACGGCCGTCCCGGCCCGGCGCGCCCGACCATCTGCACGTAGCTCTCGAGCGACTCGGGGTAGTTGTAGAGCGCCACGAGGCGGATGTCCGGCTTGTCGATCCCCATCCCGAATGCGGTCGTGGCGACCACCGTCTGGATCCGGCCTTCGATGAAGGCTTCCTGGGCCGCGGCCCGCTCGGCCGGCTCGAGCCCCGCGTGGTAGTGGACGGCCGCCAGGTCGTGGGCACGCAGCGTGCGCGCGAGGCTCTCGCAGCTGCGACGGGAGCGTGCGTAGACGATCGCCGACGAGCCGCGCAGCTCGTGCAGCCGGCGGACGAGCGTTCGCAGCCGCGCCTCCTCGCCGTCGACGATCTCGACGTCGTAGCGGAGGTTCGGCCGGACGACGCTCGTGCGGACGATCTCCGGCTCGCGGCCCAGGGCGTCGGCGATCTCCCGCTCCGTCGCCGGGGTCGCGGTCGCCGTCATGCCGAGGATCGCCGGCCGGCCGAGCGCGTCGAGCGCGCGGCGGATGAAGAGGTAGTCGGGGCGGAAGTCGTGCCCCCACATGCTGACGCAGTGCACCTCGTCGATCACGACGAGACCGACGTCGATCTGCGAGATCGCGTCGAGGAAGCTCCGGGAGCGGAGCCGCTCGGGGGCGACGTAGAGCATCCGGTAACGGCCTTCGGACACTCCGCGCAGCCGCGCCGCCGCCTCGTCGGGGTCGAGCGAGGAGTTGATCAGCGTCGACTGGGCCGCGACCTCGGGCGGCAGCTTGTCGACCTGGTCCTTCATCAGCGCGATCAGCGGGCTCAACACGAGCGTCGGAGTCGGCCGCAGCATCGCGGCGAGCTGGTAGGTGAGCGACTTGCCCGAGCCGGTCGGCATCAGCGCGAGCGTGTCGCGTCCCTCGACGGCAGCGCGGACGACGGCCTCCTGGCCGGGCCGGAAGTCGTCGAATCCGAACATGCGCGTCAGCGCGAGCCCGAGCTCGCTCATGCGAACGAGTGTACGGAGCGGATCGGAACGCATCGCTCACGGCTTCGTCACGGCTTTGTGTCAGCCGACGAGCGTGCGCACGTGTCCCGCAATCGCCTGTCCCAACACGCGGTGCTCGGGCTCGTCGAGGTGGATCCCGTCGACGTCGCTCGACGAGATCACGGTGCCTGCATCGACGAACGCGCACGAGCGCGCCTCCGCAATCGCGGCGTAGTGACCGGCCAGCTGCGCGGACTTCTCCGTCGCACCTTCGAACTCGTCGGCGAGCTCGTCGAGGTGCGCGACCGGCGGCGGGACAGACGAGCAGCGACCTGCGGCGCGCTGCCTCCAGGCCCGCAGCCGCTGCCGGCGACGACGTCCACCAGCATCCCGGCACCCTCCGCGATCTCGCGTGCCGAGACCCCGATCCGGTGCTTGAGGTCGTTCGTCCCGAGCATGACGATCACCAGGTCGAGAGGCTCGTGCGTCAGCAGCAGCGGCCGGCAGCAGCTCGCGGCCGTTCCGGTGCGGCGAGAGCGCGTCGTCCCACACGGTGGTGCGTCCGCTGAGTCCTTCCTCGACGACCCAGTAGCCCTCGCCGAGCTCACTCCGGAGCACTCCGGGCCAGCGCGTCGCCGGCGGATAGCGGCCTGCCCGCCCGGGACCCTTCAGCGGGATGCACCCCCAGGTGTTGGAGTCGCCGTAGCAGAGGACGGTCTTCACCGCCCAACACTAATCCGACCGGATTCGTCAGGCTGAGGAGGCGGTGAAGACGGGCGCGCCCGAGGGTGCGTCGAGACCGCCGTCCGGCTCCAGCGTGACCGCAACCATCTGGCCGGGCTCGACCGGCCGGGTCAGGGTCGCGACACCCGGCCCCTCGAAGAGGCCCGCGCGCTGCGGCACGCCGTCCTCGAAGACCCAGATCTCGTAGTCCTTGCCCTCAGGGGCGAGCGGGAGCTGCCGCACGACGAGCGCGGCCTCTCCGCTCGGCCTGACGACGAGGCTCGCCTCGCCCTTCGCGCTCTCGAAGACCTGCGCCTTCGGATCGCCGAGCACCGCGAGCTGGTCGTTCGCGTCGTTCAGGTCGCGGGAGAGCCCGACAGCCCAGATCCCGACCGCGATCGCCGCCACCGCCGCGACGGCGGCCGCCGACGACAGCACGGGCAGCGTGAATCGCCGGCGCAGCGGGACGACGTTCGGCCGTTCGCTGCGGGCCTGTTCGAGAATCCGTGCCCGGAGGGAGGCGGGCGGCTGAGGGCCGCCGGCCGCACGGCCGAGCGCCGCGGAGACCTGCCAGAACCCCTGCAGCTCGTCACGGCACGGCTCGCACGAGGCGAGGTGCGCCTCGTAGCGCTCCTGCTCGTCCGCGTCGAGCGCGTCGAGCGCGTAGCCGGCTGTCAGTTCGTGTAGGTCCACGGTGTCTCCACTTCTTCGTCCAGAAGCTCGCGCAGGCGCGCGAGCCCGGAAAACATTCTGCTCTTGATCGTGCCGAGCGGTTGCCCGAGACGCTCCGCGAGCTCCGACTGCGAGTAGCCGCCGTAGTAGGCGAGCTCGATCGCCTCGCGCTGCTGGTCGGGCAGCGACTGGAGGGCGGTCTGCACGCGCTCCCGGTCGAGCCGCAGCCAGGCCGCTTCCTCCGCCGAGCCCTCCGAAGGCTCGGGCGCACCTTCCAGTGGCTCCGCGCGCCGTCGCTGCTCCCGCCGCACGAGGTCGACCGCCCGCCGGTGCACGAGCGTCAGGATCCAGGTCGAGGCCTTTGCCCGCTCCGGGATGAACGAGCCGGCGCTCCGCCAGAGTCCGAGGAACGCCTCCTGCACCGCGTCCTCGGCGAGCGCCTCGTCGCGAAGAACGCGGTACGCGAGGCCGTAGGCCGTGCCGCCGATCCGGTCGTAGAGCTCGGCCAGCGCCGACTCGTCCGACCGGGCGATCAGCGCTACGAGCGCTTCGTCGGAGAGGTGGGCGAGGTCGCGGCGGCGGCGCATCGGCTCGGGTGTCGAGCCTATCGCGGCGACGGTTGGGGCGTAGGTCAGCACGACCCACATTCGTCCGAAAGCGCCGATCGGTTCGCCTGCAGGTCGATCAAATCGTCGATCGAACCGGTTCTCCGCGAGAGGCCGAACAAGCGCCGTAACCCGACCACGGAGGAGCGTGGAAAGATGAAGAAAGCAGCACTGGCGTCCGCCGCCCTGGCCACCGTCGCATTCGCCGCACTTGCTGCGGCAGTCGTCGGCTCGAGCCCGAGCGCCGGTACCGCCTCGAGTCACCGTGAGGCGCCGCTGATCTCGGAAGATCCCAGCGCCGACAACACGGACCTGTACGCGTTTCGGAGCCCGGACAAGCCGGACACCGTGACGATCATCTCCAACTGGATCCCGGCAGAGGATCCCGCGGCCGGCCCGAACTACTACACGTTCTCGCCGAACGCGAAGTACAAGATCAACATCGACCGGACGGGCGACGCCCGGCCGGACATCGTCTACGAGTTCCGCTTCGGCCGCACGGCCGGGCCTGCGTTCCTGGGCAACACCGTCCAGAACTGGTCGATGTGGCGGAACAAGAAGCTGTTCGCCCGTGGCAAGACGCCGCCGAACAACATCGGCCCGCGCTCGACCCCGAACTACGCGGGACTCGCGGACAAGGCGATCGTCAAGAAGGACGGCCTCTCGATCTTCGCCGGCCAGCGTGACGACGCGTTCTACGGCGACATCGGCGCGATCTTCGATCTCGTCGGCTTCCGCAAGGGCACGGGCAACGTCGGTGGCGGCAAGGACTTCTTCGCCGGCTACGCCGTGCACACCATCGCTCTGCAGAT
The DNA here is from genome assembly GCA_963847255.1 of uncultured Gaiellaceae bacterium. Taxonomy (GTDB): domain Bacteria; phylum Actinomycetota; class Thermoleophilia; order Gaiellales; family Gaiellaceae; genus Gaiellasilicea. The sequence goes on along the minus strand of CAWJYW010000019.1, from coordinate 4,691 downwards.
CCCGATCTCCGAGCTGAAGGCGAACAACAGCACGATCGGCATCTACGCCTCGACCGAGCGCCCGAACGTCACCGTCGACGGCAAGCTGCACCGCGGCTGGACGCAGGTGTCCCGGCTCGGCAACCCGCTCGTCAACGAGGTCGTCGTCCCGACGCCCTTCAAGGACGTGTGGAACCGCTCGAAGCCCGTGGACGACAAGCAGTTCGCCGGCCCGGTCGTCAAGCCGATCCTGGCGAAGCTGATGAACGACCTCTACAAGCTGAACGCACCTGAGGACAACCGTGACGACCTCGTTGCCGTGTTCGGCACCGGCGTCAAGGGCCTCAACTTCACCGGCAACACGGTCGCGGACCTGCTGCGGCTGAACTACTCGATCCCGGTCACCCCCGCGGGCAAGGTCAGCCGCATGGGCGTGATCGGCGGCGACAACGGCGGCTTCCCGAACGGCCGCCGGCTCAACGATGACGTGATCGACATCGCGGAGCAGGTCATGGCCGGCTTCCTCAAGGGGAACAAGGTCCCGCTCGGCGACGGCGTCAACAGCGGCGACGTCGCGGCGTCGGACTCGTTCCCGTACGAGGCCGACCCGCCGCAGGGGTTCGCCAACTCGAAGGGCCTGCAGAAGCCCTGACCGGAGGGGAGGGAGGGCCTGCGCGAGCAGGCCCTCCCGAACACCGGCTGCCGCCATGAAGGCACTCGTCACCGCAACCGTCATCGTCGCCCTCGCGCTCGCCGCCCTCGTGGGCGGCGTCGCACGCGAGTCGCGCTCGGCCACGCCCGTCGCCCCGGCACCCGTCGAGGCCGATGCGCTCCGCGCCGGCTTCGCACCGGGCGACACCCAGGCGCTCGTCCTGCGCTTGCAGGCTGACGTCGCGGCGCGTCCGGACAATGCTCAGTCGCTCGCGCTGCTCGGGCTCGCCTATGCGCAGCGGGCGCGTGAGACCGGCGACGCGGCGTACGTCTCCCGCGCCGACCGCGCGCTCCGCCGGGCCGTGAAGCTCGAGCCGAAGGACTTCGAGGCGCTCACCGGGCTCGGCAGCGTTGCGCTCACCCGCCACCGCTTTCGCGACGCGCTCGCGCTCGCCCGCCGGGCGATTGCCGCGGCACCGGGCACAGCTGCGCCGCACGGCGTCCTCGGCGATGCGCTGCTCGAGCTCGGCCGCTACGACGCACGCGTTCGCAGCGTTCGACCGGATGGCCGCGCTGAAGCCCAACACCTCTTCTTATGCACGCGTCTCCTACGCGCGGGAGCTCCGCGGCGACGTCGCGGCAGCGATCGACGCCATGGAGCTCGCCCTCGACGCCGCGGCCGGTCGTCCCGAGGCCTACGCCTGGACGTCGGTCGAGCTCGGAAAGCTGCACTGGTCGGTCGGCCGTGCAGCTCGCGCCGCGTCCTTCTACCGGCTCGCGCTCGCCGCTCGTCCCGGTTACGCACCCGCACTCGACGCGCTGGCGCGATTCGAGGCGGCGCGGGGAAGGCTCGGCCGTGCGGTCGCGCTCCAGCGACGCGCTGTCGAAGCGGTTCCGCTCCCCGGTTACGTCGCGCAGCTCGGCGACCTGCTGGCGGCGACCGGCCGGAAGCGCGAGGCGCGCGAGCAGTACGACCTCGTCGCCGCGATCGAGAAGATCGAGGCGGCGAACGGCTCGAGGATCGACCTGGAGTCCGCGCTCTACCGCACAGACCGTGGCATTCGCCTCGCCGAGACGCTCGAGCTCGCCCGCCTCGCCCACGTCCGCCGGCCCTCGGTCGCCGGCGACGACGTGCTGGCGTGGGCGCTCGCGCGCAACGGCCGCTGCGGCGAGGCGCGCCACTGGTCGCAGCGGTCGCTGCGGCTCGGCACACGCGACGCCTCGTTCTTCTTCCACCGCGGGATGATCGAGCGCTGCCTCGGCCGGGACGCCGACGCGCGGCGCTGGTTCCGCCGCGCGCTCGACACGAATCCGCACTTCTCGCTCCTCTGGGGCCCGACCGCACGGAGGTACGCCGCATGAAACGCCTGCTCGTGATCCTCGCCGTCCGTGGCCGCGCTCGCCGCCCCCGCGTCGGCGCTCGCCCACCCGCTCGGGAACTTCACGGTCAACCGCCACACGGAGATCGAGCTCTCGGGCGGTCGCGTCTACGTCCACTACGCGCTCGACCTGGCGGAGATCCCGACCTTCCAGCTCGGGACGCGCGTTCGCGCCGCGGGCTTCGGCGCCGAGGCGGCACGCGGTCTCGAGCTCCGGCTCGACGGCCGCCGCGCACCGTTGCGCCTGCTCGAGCGGCGCGTCGTCGAACGGGCGGGAGCCGGCGGGCTGAAGACGCTGCGCTTCGACGCCGTCTACGCCGCCGCCGGCAGCGGCTCCCGGCTCGCGTTCCGCGACCGCAACTTCCCCTCGCGGATCGGCTGGCGCGAGGTCGTCGTGCGCGCGGAAGAGGGAGCCGAGCTCCGGTCCGCCAGCGTGCCTGCCGAGAGCCGCAGCGACGGCCTGCGCGCCTATCCGGACGATCTGCTGCGCTCGCCGCTCGACGTCGTCTCGGCAACCGCCTCCTTCACGCTCGGCGACGGCGCCGGCACGCCTCCCCAGCTCCGCGGCGAGACCGCAGACGGAGCACGCGAAGGGCGGCTTCGAGTCCCTCGTGTCGCGCGGCGACCTCTCGCTGGGCGTCATCCTGCTCTCGCTCGCGATCGCTGCCTTCTGGGGCGCGGCGCACGCGCTCACCCCGGGACACGGCAAGGCGATCGTCGCCGGGTACCTCGTGGGGACGAAGGGCAGGCCGATCGACGCTGTCCTGCTCGGCGGCATCGTGACGGTCACGCACACGATCGGCGTCTTCGCGCTCGGGTTCGTCACCCTGCTGCTCTCTCGCTTCATCGTCCCCGAGACGCTCTATCCCTGGCTGACGCTGACCTCCGGCCTGCTCGTGGTCGTCGTCGGCGGTTCTGTCCTCTTCTCCCGCGCGCGCCGCCGCGGACATCACCACCACCACCACGGCCACAGCCACGAGCACGGCCACCACCACGACCATCACCACGACCGGCGCGGCCTGCTCGGCGTCGGCATCGCCGCCGGGCTGCTGCCCTGCCCGTCGGCACTCGTCGTCCTGCTCAGCGCGATCGCACTGCACCGGATCGGCTTCGGCCTCGCGCTGATCGTCGCCTTCAGCCTCGGCCTCGCAGCCACGATCACCTCGATCGGGCTCGTCGCCGTCCTCGCCAGACGGGCCTTCAGCCGCATCTCGCTCGACGGCCCGCTCATCCGTCTCCTGCCGGCCGCGAGTGCTCTCGTGATCCTCGCGGTCGGAATCGCTATCACTGTCAACGCTCTCCCGGAGGTGCTCTAGCCATGTTCGGTCTCGACGACCACATCGCCGCCATGTCGAACGGCGGCTCCGTTCTCATCGTCCTTCTCGTTGCCGCGCTGCTCGGACTGCGTCACGCGACCGACCCGGATCACATCGCCGCGGTCACCGCGCTCGTCGCCTCCGGCCGGGAGCGAGCCAGCCGCCGCGCCGCTGAGCTCGGCGTGTTCTGGGGTCTCGGCCATGCCCTCACACTCGTCGTCTTCGGGCTCCCGATCCTGCTCTTCGAGGCCTACCTTCCCGAGCGCCTGCAGCAGGGGGCGGAGTCGGCGGTCGCTGCCCTGATCGTCTTCCTCGCCGTCCGGTTGCTGATTCGCTGGCGCAGCGGCTACTTCCATCTCCACGCGCACTCGCACGGCCCCGAGGACGAGGGTCACCGGCACAAGGTGCGGACTCCGCTCGGCGCCTTCGGCATCGGACTCGTCCACGGCATGGGCGGCAGCGCCGGTGTCGGCGTCCTGCTGTTGGCGGCGATTCCGTCGAAGTCCCTTGCGGTTGTGTCGCTGGTGATCCTCGCCGCCTTCACGGCGGTGTCGATGACGATGCTCACCACCGGATTCGGGGCCACGCTCGGCAGTGCGCCCGTTCGGCGCTCGTACGCCGTCGCCGTGCCGGTGGTCGGCACCATGAGCCTCGCGTTCGGCTTCTGGTACGCGGCAGCAGTCTGGAGCCTGATGCCCTACCCGTTCTAGACCGATAGATTCGCCCCATGAGCGAGCCGCTCACCGTCTCCGACTACGAGCGGCTCGCCGAGGGCATCCTCGAGGAAGGCGCGCTCGGGTACTTCGCCGGCGGTGCGTGCGACGAGCGGACGCTGCGCGAGAACGTCGAGTCCTGGCGCCGCTACCGGCTGCGACCGCGGGTCCTCGTCGACGTCGAGGGCACGACAGCGGCGACGACGGTGCTCGGCACGGAGGTCTCGATGCCGGTGCTCGTCGCGCCCACGGCCTTCCACCGCATGGCCCATCAGGACGCCGAGCCGGCCACCGCCCGCGCGGCTGCGGCAGTCGGGACGATCATGTGTCTCTCGACGATCGCCACCTCGACGCCGGCCGAGGTCGCGGCCGCGGCTCCGGAAGGCCAACGGTGGTTCCAGCTCTACGTGTTCCGCGATCGCGGCGTCACGAACTCGTTGATCGACCAGGCCGCGGAGTCGGGCTACGGCGCGATCGTGCTCACGGTCGATGCGCCGCGCCTGGGACGGCGCGAGCGGGATCTCCGCACCGGCTTCCGGGTGCCCGAGGACGTCGTCGTCCCGAGCGTCTCCGCAGCGGCCGGCGGCTGGACGGGCGCGACCCCGCTCGACGTTCTCGGGTGGATCGATCCGACGCTCACCTGGAAGGACCTC
>CAWJYW010000018.1:0-191613 GCA_963847255.1 uncultured Gaiellaceae bacterium | reverse complement strand
TCTCGACCGCGTTCAAGCCCGGCAACGACGTGCTCTCGTACACGCCGAAGTGGATCCCGGACCCGACGCTCGTCAACTTCCGCGACGCGATCGGGCGCCCGTACTTCTGGGACAACGTCAAGAACAGCCTGATCGTCGTCTGCGCGGTCGTGGTGGCGTCGGTCGCGCTCGCGTTCCTCGCTGCCCTGGCGCTCGCGAAGTTCCGCTTCCGCGGAGCGCGCGTGTTCGTGGTGATGATCTTCGCGGTGCAGATGGTGCCACTCGTGGCGCTGATCATCCCGCTCTACATCATGCTCAGCCGCGTGCACCAGGTCGACAAGCTCACCGGCCTGATCGTCACCTATATCGCGTTCGTCCTTCCGTTCTGCGTGTGGACGCTGCGCGGGTTCGTCGCCGGCGTCCCGAAGGAGCTCGAAGAGGCGGCGATGGTCGACGGCTCGACTCGCTTCGGCAGCCTTCATGCGGATCATGCTGCCGCTGGTCGCGCCAGGCCTCGTGGCGACCTCGATCTTCGCGTTCATCCAGGCCTGGAACGAGTACATCATCGCCTACGTCCTGCTCCAGAGCCAGGAGAAGCAGACGCTGACGATCTGGCTCGCGAACTTCACCACCCTGCGCGGAACCGACTGGGGCTCGCTGATGGCGGGTGCGACGTTGACCGCGTTGCCGGTCGTCATCTTCTTCATGCTCGTGCAGCGCCGGATCGCCTTCGGCCTCACCGCCGGCGCGGTCAAGTCGTGAACGTCGAGCGGCTCGCCGCCGCCTGCCTGCTGCCGAGCTTCCCCGGCCACGAGGTTCCCGACTGGGTTCTCAGGCGGCTCGAGGCCGGGCTCGGCGGGATCACGCTCTTCGCCTACAACGTCGGCGATCCCGCTCAGCTCGCCGCCCTGACGGCGCGGCTGCGGGAAGCCGGCGACGTTCTCGTTGCGATCGACGAGGAGGGCGGCGACGTCACCCGGCTCGAGGCGGACCGCGGCAGCTCCTATCCGGGGAACCTGGCACTGGGCGCCGTCGACGATGTCGAGCTGACCGAGGAGGTCGCCGCGGCGATTGCGGGCGAGCTCGTGCGCGCCGGAATCAACCTGAACTTCGCGCCCGTCGCGGACACGAACACGAATCCCGACAACCCCGTGATCGGCGTGCGCAGCTTCGGTGCCGACCCGGAGCTCGTCGCTCGCCACGTCGCAGCCTTCGTCCGCGGCACTCAGCGGCAAGGCGTCGCGGCCTGTGCGAAGCACTTCCCCGGGCACGGGGACACCGCCGTCGACTCGCACGTCGACCTCCCGGTCGTCGGTGGCGACGTGGCGACCGCGCTGCTGCCGTTCCGGGCGGCGATCGCCGAAGGCGTGCAGGCGGTGATGACCGCGCACCTGCTCGTCCCCGAGCTGGACGAGCTGCCCGCGACGTTGAGCCGCCGGATCGTGACCGGGCTCCTGCGAGAGGAGCTGGGCTTCGAGGGGCTCGTGGTCACGGACGCGCTCGAGATGCGGGCGATCAGCGGCGGCGTCGGGGTCGAGGAGGCCGCGGTCCTCGCGCTCGCGGCCGGCGTCGATGCGCTCTGTGTCGGCCACGATCTGCACGAGGAGACCGTCGACGCGCTCGTCGGTGCGATTTCGGAGGCCGTGCGGTCCGGCCGCCTGCCGCTCGAGCGGCTCGAGGAGGCGGCAGCGCGGGTGGCGACCACCGTGCGCTGGGCCTCAGCCGGCGATGCGACCTCGGTCCCGGGCCGCGAGGTCGGTGCGGACGCCGCTCGCCGCGCGTTGCGCGTGCACGGATCCCCGTCACTCGAGCACGACCCGATCGTCGTGGAGCTCGTCCCCGAGGCGAACATCGCCGCCGGCGTGCTCGTGCACGGCCTCGCCGATCTCTGGCCGGGCGCAGTCGGCATCCGGCTCGACGAAAGCACCCGCGACCCAGGCGCGGCGCTCGCCTCTGCCGGCGACAGGCCGCTCGTGATCGTCGCGCGCGACGCGCTCCGGTACGCGTGGCAGCAGGCGATCATCTGGGAGCTGCTGACGCTCCGGCCGGACGCAGTCGTGATCGAGACGGGCATCCCCGGTGGGACGGACGCGGCGATCGAGACCTACGGCGCCGGGCGCGCGAACCTCGAGGCGGCGCGCGACGTGCTCGCCGCCGCGCGCAGTCTAGGCGCCGGGAATCGAGAGCCGAACGACGAGCGTGTACGTCCGCTTGGACGTGCTCGTGCTGACGAGCGTGGCCCGGCAGTCCGCAGGCCCGAGGTTCAGCCGGTCGATCGAGACGGTCGTCTTTCCCGTCCCGATCGTGCGGAGTGCCACCCGGCTGCCGTCGCAGCGGATCTCGAGCCTCGCCCGTGACCGCTTCTCCTTCGCGCCGGTGAAGATCGCTGTCGCGGTCACACGCCGGCCCGCGCCGAGCAGGCTGAAGGGAATGCCGACGCCGAGCTTCGGCGCGAGAGCGCCGTGGCGGCGGATCGAGACCGGCTTGAGCGCCGGCAGCGGCGCGATCTCAGGCTCGGGGCCCAGGCCGAGGTCGAACTTGAGCGCGGCGAGAACGGTCGCGTCGGGCGGCGAGAGCCAGCCGATGTTGTAGTCCCCGTCGCCGAGCGCGAGCTGCGCGTAGTCCTCCGCGAAGATCTCGGCGATGCTCCGGTCCCAGCCGAGCACGTAGCTGGTCGCGACGCTGTTGGTCAGCACGAGCCGCTCCATGCCGCGCGCCCGCCACCAGACCGGCGAGCCGTTCGGCTCGCGCACGCCGTCCACCGGCGTCGAGCGGTCGAGATGGTGGCCGTACTCGTGCACGACGGTGTGTGCGTTGTCGTCGCTCTGCTCGGCCGGGACGACCATCACGTTGCGCGAATAGCAGCCGGCTGCATCGCGGCCGCAGGTCGAGCGCAGCTCGTCCCAGGAGACGATGTCCACCCGCACCGTCGAGATCTCGTCGCGATGCGGGGCTGCCCGCAGGAGTGCTGCGTACCACTCGGGGTCGACACCTTCGACGCGGAGGTCGAAGCGGATCGAACGGCCCTCGTTGTCCGGGAGGACGACTTCTGCGGCGCCTGCCTCGCCCGCAAAGACGAGCGACAGAAGGAGCACAGGCAGGAGGAGACGGCGCATCGCGCGAATCGTAGAGAGGCCTCGGTAAGAGGAAGGTAAAGCTGCGGAAGCCGCATCGTCAGAGGCTTCTGCGACCATGGGCCGCCCGCCGATGACCCGAATCGCTCTCATCCTGTCAGCCGCCGCCGTCGTGCTTGGACTCACGCTCGGCGCCACCTTCGCATCGCCGAGCACGCCGCTGATCATCGGCGTGAACGAGGATCACCCCAAGTTCCAGCAGGACGCGGGCGCCACCATGTTCGGCGAGTTGAGCACGATCGGGCTGACGGAGAGCGTCATCTCAGTCCGGTGGGACCCGGCTCAGCCGGAGACGATCCCGGACGAGGAGCACCTGGTGGCGGTGATCGCGGCCGCGAAGGAGAAGGGAGTGAAGGTCGTTCTCGCCCTCTATCCGGCCAAGGCACGCGCGGTCGCCGACAACGGCCCCGCCGGCTTCGTCGATTTCTGCCGGCGTGCGGCGAGCGCGTTCCCGGAGGCCGCCGCGTTCATCGTCGGCAACGAGCCGAACCAACCGCGCTTCTGGCAGCCGCAGTTCAAGGCCGACGGGAGCCAGGCCTCGGCCGCAGCTTTTCTGACCGTGCTCGCGGGCTGCTACGACGCGATCCATCCGACCGGCAAGCAGGTGATCGGCGTCGGCCTCTCGCCGCGCGGGAACGACAACCCGCGGGCGCCGTCGAATGTGTCCACCTCGCCGGTCCGCTTCATCCGTGCGCTGGGCGCCGCGTACCGCGCGAGCGGGCGGCGAGCGCCGATCATGGACGCGTTCAGCTTCCACGCGTACCCCAACACGAACACCGACCCCCCGTTCATCGGCTACGAGTGGCCGAATGCCGGCATGCCGAACTTCGACCGGATCAAGCAGGCGCTCTGGGACGCCTTCAACGGCACGAGGCAGCCGCACATCGAGACCGGCCTGGCGTTCTGGCTGGACGAGGTCGGCTGGCAGGTCCCGACCGAGCAGAGTGACGCGTACACGGGCGTCGAGAACGTCCCGACGGTCGACGAGGCCGGCCAGGCCGCGTTCCACGGCTCGGTCGTCCGGCTCGCTGCCTGCGACCACCAGGTCGAGGCGCTCCATTTCTTCCACTGGATCGACGAGTCGGACCGAGGCGGATTCCAGAGCGGAGCATTCCGCGCCGACGGCACGCGACGGCCCGCGTTCGACGCCATTGCGCAGGCGGTCGCAGACACCAAGGGCGGGACGTTCTGTCCGGGGAGAGCGGTCAACTGGAAGCACAGGACCTCGGTCGTCGGCGCAGCGGCGAAGCTCACGCGACCGCCTGCGCGCGTGATCCAGGCCACGGCCGGAGAGAATGCGATCGCGACGTACGGCCTCGTCGACGTCGGCAGCAAGCGGACGCTCACGGCAGCCGACAAGAAGGCCGTCGGCGTCGCGCTCGCCTTGCGTTCGCCCCGCGCCGTCCGGGCGCGTTTCGGTGCGCCGGTCGTGCGCTCGACCCTTCTCCGCGCGTACTTCAAGCGCCGGCTCGTCGTTCCCGCGACGCGCCTCCGGACGAGCCGCTACGTGTTCGCGATCTCGATCGCCGCGGAGTCCAATCGCGACAGGACGTCGCTCTTCGTCGGTCCGAGCTTCGCGGCCGGGGGCGCTCTCGTGGCGTCGACGGCGCCCGCGGGGCCGGTGCTGGCGCAGACCGCGCGCGTCTCGGGGTCGGTCAAGGCTCCGCTCGGGGCCAAGATCGAAGCATGGTTCGAGTATGGGCCGCGGACGACGCTGACGCGCACGACGAAGCCCGTGCTCCTCGCCCCGAACGTCCTGACCGTCTCGGCGCAGCTGGCGGATCTGAGGCCGTACGCGCGCTGGTCCTACCGGCTCGTGGTGCGCGAACGCGGGAAGCCTGCGACGAAGGTCGTCGGCGCCACGCGTGTGTTCATGCTGAAGGCGCGGTCCTAGCCGACCGTATTGGTTGTAAATCGGAGACGACCCTGTTACAGTCGCGGCGAACTGCGGTTTAGAAGGATATAACGCGCTGCGCGAGCCTGTGTAGGGCGAAACATTTAGGGGAGAGGGACACATGCAGTTGATCAACGCTCTGCGTAAGCATGCGCGCGCAGCCGTGATCGGTGGGATCGTCGGACTTGTGCTGGTGGCTTCGGTCGCCAGTGCCGCGACCACCGGAGCGACGACGGACCCGCCGAAGAACGGCGTGAAGGGCACGACGTACACCAAGGGAGCCAAAGGCGCCAAGGGCCTGAAGGGCGACAAGGGCCGGAAGGGCGACAGGGGCAGGAAGGGCGACACCGGCCCCGCTGGTCCCACCGGCCCGGCAGGCCCGGTCGGCCCGGCCGGCCCGGCCGGCCCGGCAGGTCCGAAGGGCGATCAGGGGATCCAGGGAGCACCGGGAACCCCCGCGCCGACGCTGCTACGTCTCAGCGGTGCCTTCTCGGGAACGAACGCCAGCGTCGCAACGTCGCTCGACGGGGTGCAGTTCGGCCCGTACCGCGACGGCGGAGTGTGGGGCGGATCGGTCGCCTACTCGGGGGCCAACGGCCTGACGCTCGCGGACATCGAGCAGCTGTCGTACACCGAGATGCACTCGGCGGCCAACCAGGACGACAACCCGATCGGGACGCCGTACCTGCGGATCTTCCTCACTGACGGGGAGACCGATCACGATGTGATCTTCGACGCGACCGAGTGCGCGACCGTCGTCCCGGCAGAGGACGAGTTCGCCACCCACGAGGTCACGACGGGCGACGTTCGCTACGACGACGACGGCTGCGACGGCGTCGCTCCCGACCAGCAGGCGTGGGAGGACGTGGTCGAGGCGCACGGCGACGAGGAGGTCACCGGCATCTACGTGACGACGGGCTTCACCGGGGGCGACATGCTCACGGCGATCCTGCGCTCGATCAAGGTGAACGGCACCGCCTACGTGTTCGGGGCCGCGTAGTAGCCGGAGTCGGTTGGGAAGGGGAGGGCCGGAGCGATCCGGCCCTCTCCTGTTTCACAGTCCGGAGGTAGAGTCAGCCGGCCGTGTGCTTCGACCGCGACTCGCTGCCTCCGATCCCCGTGATCTCGGGCGCGGCGGTCTCCCACGACGAGCTCGTCCTCGAAGCGCGCGACGCGAACCAGCTCGCGGCGTTCGCCGCCACGCCTGACGACCCGAGCGGCGCCGGGGTTGTGATCCTCCCGGATATCCGAGGGCTCTACCGCTTCTACGAGGAGCTCGCGCTCCGGTTCGCCGAGCGGGGTCACGCGGCGATTGCGATCGACTACTTCGGGCGCACCGCGGGCGTGTCGAAGCGCGACGACGAGTTCGAGTACCGGCCGCACGTGGAGCAGACGACGCCCGCGGGCGTCCAGGCCGACACCGCCGCAGGCGTCGCGTGGCTGCGCGCAGCGGGAAGCCGTGCGGTCTTCACGGTCGGGTTCTGCTTCGGCGGCCGCCACTCGTGGCTGGCAGCGGCGGGGGGTCACAGCCTCGCCGGGGCGATCGGCTTCTACGGCCGGCCCGGTCCGGGAGCGGACGGCTCACCCGGACCGACCGAGCGGGCCGGCGAGCTCGGAGCGCCGATCCTCGGGCTGATGGGCGGCGCCGACGCCGGCATCCCGGTCGAACAGGTGCGCGAGTTCGAGTCGGCGCTCGCGGCGGCCGCTGTCGAGCACGAGATCGTGATCTACGACGGCGCCCCGCACAGCTTCTTCGACCGGAAGCAGGAGGAGTTCGCGGACGCCTCCGCCGATGCGTGGAGTCGAGTCCTCGCCTTCATCGAGCTGTACTCGAGCTAGGTGGTCGCTCAGAATGGCGCTGTCGGAAGCACGCAGACACTTTAGGCAACGTCGAACTCGATCCTGGGAGGAGCCATGCGCCGCCAACTCGCGCTCAAGAATCCCCACCTCGAGGGAGAGGACATCAAGGAGGTTCAGCGCAAGCTCGGGTTGACGGGAGACGCCGTCGACGGCGACTTCGGAACCGAAACCGCATTCCGCATCGAAGAGTGGAAGTGGCAGATGGGTTATCCAACGAGCCGGATCAACAGCACGCTCGGGCTCCCTGGCCTCGGGCTCCTCTTCGGCGAAATCGCGTTCCCTGCGGACTTCCGCCAGCGCGCTGAGGAACGGAAGAACAAGCCCTTTGCGCCCAGCAAGAACGGCATCGTGCTCCCGCTCAAGCCGCCCAAACCGCGAGTCTCAGAGTTCAAGTTCGTGGAGGACGAGGGGGCACCGGACGCCACGGGCGTCAAGCACCATGCCGGGCTCGACTGGTTTGCTCCGGCCGGAGCAGTCGTGCGCGCGCCCGTCGCGGGAACGATCATCGAAGCCAAGCCGTCCACGAAGACCAGTGGTCAAGTCTTCGGCGGGACGGTGAAGATCGAGGCGGCCGATCGCAAGGTCTGGATCTTCAGACACGTCGTCCCGAGCGTGGGCGTGGGCGACCGTGTCGCCGCCGGCAGGCCGGTCGCAGCCGTCAGCCAGTGGGATGACGGTCCCGAGCACGCTCACATCGAGATCCGGAAGACGAACGAAGGCGGGCATGTGTTCGAGAACATGCTCGACCCGCTGTCGTTCTTCTGACGGCGCGCCGCTTGCCCGCGCGGCGTTGAACCGTCTATTGTCGGCGCGTGGAGCAGACGAAGTTCCTGCTCGATGAGTCGCAGCTCCCTCGGCGCTGGTACAACGTCGCCGCCGACATGCCGAACCCGGCGCAGCCCGTGCTGCATCCGGGCACCGGTGAGCCGGTCGGGCCGGACGACCTCGCGCCACTCTTTCCGATGGCGCTGATCATGCAGGAGGTCAGCGAGGAAGCCGAGATCGCGATTCCCGAGGAGATCCTCGACCTGTACAGCCTCTGGCGTCCGACGCCGCTCTACCGGGCGCGCCGGCTCGAGCAGGCCGTCGGAACGAAGTCGCGCATCTTCTACAAGTACGAAGGCGTCAGTCCGCCGGGCAGCCACAAGCCGAACACCGCGGTCGCGCAGGCGTACTACAACAAGCAGGAGGGCCGAACGCGGCTCTCGACCGAGACCGGCGCCGGTCAGTGGGGGAGCGCCCTCGCCTTCGCCTGCCAGCTGATCGGGCTCGAGTGCAAGGTGTACATGGTTCGCATCTCGTACGAGCAGAAGCCGTTTCGGCGCTCGATGATTCAGCTCTGGGGCGCGGAGATCGTCGCGAGCCCTTCCAGCGACACCCAGAGCGGCCGCGCGATCCTCGAAGAGTTTCCCGACACGCCGGGCAGCCTCGGGATCGCGATCTCGGAGGCCGTCGAGGACGCCGCCCAGCGCGACGACACCTCGTACTCGCTCGGCAGCGTGCTCAACCACGTGCTCCTGCACCAGACGGTCATCGGCCAGGAGGCGATCGCGCAGATGGAGCTGGCCGGCGCCTTTCCCGACGTCGTCATCGGCTGCGTCGGCGGCGGCTCGAACTTCGCCGGGCTGGCGTTCCCGTTCATCCGCGAGAAGATCGCCGGCCGCGAGATCGACGTGCTGGCGTGCGAGCCCGCCGCGTGTCCAACGCTGACGCGCGGCCTCTTTGCCTACGACTTCGGAGACACGAGCAAGCTGACGCCGCTCGTCCCGATGCACACGCTCGGCCACGACTTCGTGCCGGCGCCGATCCATGCCGGCGGCCTCCGCTACCACGGCGTCGCGCCGCTGATCTCGCAGCTCGTGCAGGACGGCCTGATCCGCGCGGAGGCCTACCTCCAGAGCGACGTGTTCGCCTCGGCCATCCGCTTCGCGAACAGCGAGGGGATCATCCCGGCACCCGAGTCCTCGCACGCGATCCACGGCGCCCTCGAGGCAGCTCGGCAGGCCGACGAGGCGGGAGAGCAGCGGACGATCCTCTTCAACCTCTCCGGCCACGGACATTTCGACATGGCCGCGTACGACAATTTCCTCGCCGGGAAGCTCGAGGACGTGGCGCTCGACGAGGCAGAGATCGAGCGCGCGCTGCGGGCGATCGAAGGTCTGCCGACTCCCGCGTAACGAGCGAAGCGCTCGCACCGCGCACGTTGACAACAGGCGTCAGCTCGTTGAGGATGGCGCCGAAGGAACAGCGCGGAGAGGACCGCCCATGAGGGTTGGTTGCGAACGTGCTGCGGCGAGTCGTCACCGTTGTACAAGCCCGCGCGCCGGTTTGGCGCGACGCCGCGGCTCACGGTGCGCCTTCGCCTTCGATCCCTGGTGCAGTAGCTCTTGAAAGGAGAGCACATGGCCACGACCAAGACGAGAAGCGGCAGGACGGCCAGAAGAGCGGTCGGCCGCCCCACGCCGAAGACGAGCGAGCGCGGCTCCGCTCGCGGACATCGGCGTTCCGAGCCCCTACGCCCTCGCGGAGGTGATCGCGCGCCGGCACATCGACTGGGACTCGGTCGGCAACCGACCGGCCCTGCTCGAGGACATCTTCCAGACCCCGTACTCGGACCTCTTCGATCCCGCGAACGGTTCGCCCCTGTACATCGGCCAGACCCACAAGGCTGACGGCACTGTCGTACGGGGACGGCCGAAGTTCACTCGTAAGTCAAAGGAGACGACGACCACTCTCGTCGACCTCGAGGGTGTGCGCAATCTTGCTCAGCTCGCCGAGCGATTGGGTGCGTCGCGGCTCGCCGACATTCCGGTCCGCAGCGCATTCGCCCTGAGAGCAGGCGTTCGAGTGGAGCTCGGCGAAACCTCCGAAGCGCGTGATGCCCGCTGGCAGATGCTGTTCGACCCCAAGCTCATCGACCTCATCTTCCCGGTGAAGACGGGCTATCACCCTGACGGCTACAGCTGGCAGGACGCCGGCCGCTTCTTCAGCGAGGCAGCCGAGTTCTTCGATCCGATCCAGGGGTTCGTCGGTGACTGCTACTTCATCGCCGCACTGTCATCGGTGGCGTGGAGCATGCCCTACGTCATCGCCGATCAGGTCCGAGCCACCGGCGCCGACAACGAGCAGTTCACTCATCAAGTCGGCTTCCACGGCAGCAGCGGGATGGAATACGTGGAGACGACGGATCGCATCCTCGTCGACGGCAGCGGTTCGACCCACTTCGCTCGCTCGAAGGAGCCGGCTGAGATCTGGCCCGCCGTCTACGAGAAGGCGTACGCCAAGTGGCGTTTGGGCGAGGCGAGCGATTTCCCCGCCATTCCCAGCATTGCGGGCGGTGATCCCTCGATCGCCTGCAGGGCGATCACGGGTCTCTCCGACTACCGCAACTGGCACACCTCGTACAGCGCGGCGGACATCCTTCAACTCGTGAAGAGCCACTGCGCGAATGGACGCACGACGACGCCGATGGTCGCCTGGACCTACAACTCCGGCGAGGCCGCCGACGTCGCGTACACGGACGCCAGCGTGGTCGCCTGCCATGCCTATTCGGTGCTCGGCTGGCTACGCCGGAATGAGCTCGTCGATCAGTTCAAGCTGACGGACTTCATCCCGCACTACGTGCCGATCGATTGGACCATTCCGGTCGGACCCGTTCCGCCGAGGCCCGTTGCTCACTCCGCTGGGTACTGGTCGCCGTCGGCGAATCCCGCGTTCGGCATCGACTCGTCGATGCTGCGGGCTCGTGCCAGGCCGGTGGACTATGTCGTCCTCCGCAACCCCTGGGGCTTCGCCGAGGGCACCGGCCCATCGGTCGCGGCGGGCGATCATCGCGCCCTCGATGTCGATTGGTGGCGGTCGATCCCGCTGGGAGCGGACGGGGTCTTCGCGATGGAGATCAACGCCTTCCACCGCTACTTCGCCGGCACGGGCGGCGCCGACTGACGACACGCAACCTTGGGTGTGCCGGGCAGCGGTGCCGGCACACCCAACTCCACGGCCCGCCGCGTCGTCAGCGAAGCTCGGCGAGCATCGTGCGCATCCGGGCGATCTCGATCTGCTGGTCGGCGTCGACGTGCCGGGCGAAGGCGTCGGCCTCGGGCTCCGCACCTCCGTCAGCCTCGAAGAGCTCCGTCACCATCTGCATCGCGCCCTCGTGGTGGCGGATCATCGACTCGAGCCAGAGGCGGTAGAACGCCTTGCCGCGTGCCGCGGCGAGCTTCTTCAACTGGGGCTCGGTCAGCATCCCCGGCATCAGCCCCTGCCCGAGCCCGGCTCCATGCGCGTGCCCGTGCTGCCGATGGAGCAGTGGCGCCTCTTCTCCGCGCGCCTTCAGCCAGCTTCGCATCTGCTCGATCTCGGTCACCTGTGAGAGGTCGATCCGCTTCGCGAGCAAGCCGAGGCCGTCGTCCGAGCTCCGCGCCGGCACGAGCGCGGTCATCCGCAGCGCCTGCGCGTGGTGGTGGATCATCCCCTGCATGAAGCGCACGTCGGCCTCCGTGTACTTGGGCGGCTCGATCTCCGCGAGCTCCTCCGGACTGAGCGTCCGGGTCGGTTCGCCTGGGGCGCCCGGCTGGACGATGTTCGGCGCGGTCTCGCCGGACTCCGCCTCGCCGTCGCCGCCGCTGCAGCCGGAGAGCGCGAGCAGGAGCCCGAGGACGAGCGGCACTGCCGGTTGCCAGTTGACCCGCACCATCACGCAATATTAGTGTCGCTAAATCTGTCCAACGCCCGGAAGGACGGTTCAATGACCGAAGACGCCGCACCGTCGTCCACACGCCGACGCGCGCTTCGCGCGATGCTCGGCGCCCTCTTTGCAGCCGCGCTCGTCACAACAGTCGCAGCGGCCGAGTCGGCCCCCGACCCGCGAGTCGGCCTCACGCCCGGCTTCGACAACGCCGGCGTCGCCGCGAACGGCCTCGAACTGCTTGCGAACCGCCCCAAGCCCGCCGGCTTCTTCGACTCGGCGAACCCTGGCAGCTTCGCCTTCGTCAACTCCGATCTCGCGTTCCAGGGTGACTTCGCGTTCGTCGGCAACTTCCACGGCTTCCAGATCTACGACATCTCCGATCCCGCGAATCCGCAGATCCGCACCGCGGTCGTCTGCCCGGGCGGGCAGGGCGAGGTCTCGGTGTACGGGAACCTGCTCTTCATGTCCGCCGAGGAGCAACGGGCCCGCACCGACTGCGGCGCCCCGCAGGTCCCGACCGGCGACCCGCTGCGCTTCCGCGGCGTCCGGATCTTCGACATCTCGAACATCAACGCGCCCGTCCAGGTCGCGGCGGTGCAGACGTGTCGTGGCTCGCACACGCACACGCTGCTGAAGAGCCCGAACGACGCGAACAACCTCTACGTCTACGTGTCCGGGACCGGCGGCGTTCGCTCCTCGACCGAGATGGCGAGCTGCGTCAACGCAGGTGCCTCGAACCCGAACAGCTCGTTCTACCGCATCGAAGTGATCAAGGTCCCGCTGGCGGCTCCGCAGACCGCCGCGGTCGTGACCGAGTCGAGGCTGTTCGCCGATCCGGTCACCGGTGCGATGAACGGTCTCCAGAACGCTCCGCCGACGCCGCAGCATCCGTCGGGGATGAACTGGGGCCCGACGCCGATCACGGATGCGTGCCACGACATCACGACCTATCCGGAGATCGGGCTGGCCGCCGGTGCCTGTGAGGGCAACGGCCTGCTGATCGACATCAGCGATCCCGCCAATCCGAAGCGGATCGACGCCGTCGCCGACCCGAACTACGCCTACTGGCACGGCGCAACGTTCTCGAACGACGGCACGAAGGTCGTGTTCACGGACGAGTGGGGCGGCGGCACCTCCGCGCGCTGCCGCGTGACCGACCAGCTCAGCTGGGGTGCGAACGCGATCTTCGACATCGTGAAAGCGACGACCACAGCGAGTCCCAAGCTCGTGTTCCGCAGCTACTACAAGATGCCCGCGGCGCAGACGCTCCAGGAGAACTGCGTCGCCCATCTGCCGTCGATCGTCCCGGTCCCCGGCCGAGACATCCTGGTTCAGGCCTGGTACCAGGGCGGCGCGTCGATCTTCGACTTCACGGACTCGGCGCACCCGAAGGAAATCGGCTACTACGACCGCGGCCCGATCAGCCCGAGCGACGCTACCGCGCCCGTGCTCGGCGGTCTCTGGTCGACCTACTACTACAACGGCGCCGTCTACGGCTCCGAGATCGCCCGCGGCTTCGACTCGTGGAAGCTCGTGCCGAACGCCGAGCTCTCGAAGGACGAGATCACGGCGGCCTCGGAGGTCGTGCTCGACCGGCTGACGCCGCAGCACCAGCCGCGGCTCGTCAACCCGCCGAGCTTCGCGAAGGTCCGTTCGTTCCGCGATCAGCTCGTGCGGAAGCCGAACGGGATCGACAAGGGGACGTTGACCCGCGTCGACACGCTCCTCGGCAACGCCGAGAAGCACCGGGCCAACGGAAACGAGCGTGCCGCGGAGACGTCGCTGGCCGCGCTCGCGTTCCAGCTGCGGGGGAACCCGCGGTACGCAGCACTGCGCGCGGCGGTCCTCGAGCTCGCCGCCGCCGAGTAGCACCTGGAGTAGGAGGGGCGCCGCTGGCCGGCGCCCCTCCCAAGCTCCGCCTAGCTGATCTCGACGAAGCAGAGCTTGTTGTTCGAGGCTCCCGACCCGTTCGAGATCGTGAGACGTCCGTCGTTGACCGTCACGCTTGCGGTGACGTCGACCCACCGAGTCGCGGAGGTGGGAGTGCCGCTGAGGAACAGGGCGCCCTCGACGTTCAGCCGGAAGACGCTGTCGATGTTGGACGGGTCGCCGGCGACGACCCGCAGGGTGTAGGTCCCGTTTGGCAGCGCGATCTCCCAGACCGCGTTGGGGTTGCCGGCCTTCTGCAGGTGCGTGAGTGTGTCGAACCGCTGGTCGGGGGAGTTCGCTGCGTTGCGGTCGCGCGTCTGCGCCGCATTGTCCGCGTTCCAGCCGAAGCGCTCCCCTCCGGACCGGAGGCCGAACACCGAGCCGGTATCCGGCGCGTAGCCCGCCGGCACTGCCGAGGCAGCCGGCTGGAAGTTGATCCGCGCCCCGAAGCGGGGGAGGAGTGCTGACTGCGGAATGACGGCCTTCGCCACCGAGGGGCCGCTCCAGAGCAGCCGCGCCACTGCGTCGCCGGTGCGCTCGTAGAACTCCATCCGAATCGCGTACCTCGTACCGGCGGTGAGGCTGATCGTGCCGGAGTTCTCCGTCCGCGAGTGATCGGTCCAGTTGTTCACGACCTGCTGGCCGTTCACCCAGAGGCGGACGCCGTCGTCGCTCTCCGTGAAGAAGGTGTACGTCCCAGTTGTCGGAGGTTGCACGGTGCCCACCCAGCGGGTGCTGAACGTGTCCGCCGCGATACCGGGAGCGGGCGCGCCCGCCCCCCAGACGAAGTCGACGGTTCCGTCGACCCGCGTCACGGTCGCTCCCGTCAAATCGACGTTGTCGTAGTACGTCGCGGTGAGGCCGCCCGTGGGGGTGGGTACCTCGCGGAACGTTGCTGTGTAAGTCGTGTTCGACGCCGGGGTGGAGATCGTGTGGCTGTTCGCACCGCCGTCGGACCAGCTCACGAACTCGTACGTCCGGCCGCCGACGGTCTGCGGGGAGGGCGCTTCGAGGGTCCGCTGCACGCCGACGACTCCCGTCACGGTCAACGGTGTCGTCCGCGGTTGGCCGTCGAGCCTGAGCGAGAGGCCGGCAGGGCTCGTCGCGAAGGTCAGTTGGACCGTGCGCGGCTGGACGTCCCGGAAGACGGTCGTCGTCAGGCCGCCCGAGTCGCGAACGGTGAGATAGATGCGGTACCAGACGTCGGACTCCGTGTGGCCCACGGCCGAGGGCACGAACGAGCCGCTGGTCGCTCCGGAAGTCGGCGCGATGAACGGGTGGACGTGCGTCGCATGGTGGAAGTCGATCTGCCAGGTGAACGCGCTCGCGGGCAGGGTGCCGTCCTCGGGATCCGAGCCGGACCCTGCGTACGCGACCGACTGCCCGGCGGTGTAGAGCGTCCCGGCCGGAGGTTGCGAGATCGTGGCGGCAGGAGGCTGATTGGACGTCACCGTCAGCGTCGCTTCGTTGCTGACGGCCGAGCCCGAGGCTGTTCGTCACGCGGGCGCGGAAGCGGGCGCCGTTGTCCGCGGTCGTCACGGACGTGAGCGTGTAGCTCGAGGCGGTAGCGCCGGGAATGTCGACGCCGTTCCGCTGCCACTGGTACGAGAGCGGCGGCGTGCCGCTGGCGGCCACGGTGAATGTCGTCGACGCTCCGGCCGAGACCGTCCGGCTTGTCGGATGGGTCGTGATGCTGGGCGCCTGACTTGCGGTGTAGGCCACGCGGAACACTGCCCCGCCGGAGCCGCGCGCCAGGTAGTAGAGACTCCCATCGCTCGCGACCGCCAGGTCGACCGGGCTGGCGATTCCGGTTGCGAACCCCGTGACCGCATTCCCGTTGGCCGGATCGAGCCTGCGGATCCAGCCGCTGCAGTAGTCCGCGAAGAAGTAGTCGCCGGTGTAGTCGCTCGGGAAACGCAAGGTCGGCCGGGTTGTAGAAGGCGGCGCCGCTGATGGCGCAGCCCGTCGTCGAGCTCGACCCGTGCCCGTACGAGAAGATCGGCGAGCGGAAGCGGGGATCGGTGGTCGCTCCTTCGGTGTCGGGCCAGCCGTAGTTCGAGCCCGCGATTCCGTCGTTGATCTCCTCCCACGTGTTCTGGCCGACGTCGTTGATGAACATTCGGCTGGAGCCGGGCTGGAACGCGAAGGTGTAACGGGTTGCGCAGACCCAGCGCCCAGATGGCGCGGTTGGCGCCTGTTGCGGTGTTGAAGAAGGGATTCGAGGTCGGGATCGCTCCGTCCGGGTGCAGGCGAAGGATCTTGCCGAGCCGGTTGTCGAGGGTCTGCGCGTTCGCTCCGTTGGCGTTCTCGCCGACGGCGACGAAGAGCGTGCCGTCAGGGCCGAAGTGGATCGCGCCGCCGTTGTGGTTCGTGGCGCTCGAGAGGTTCTCGAGCTCGAGGATCACGACCTCGCTGCCGGCAGCCGCCACGTCTCCCATCGCGGTGAAGCGGCTGACGCGATTGTGGATCGGGGCGGACGCGGTCGTGTAGTAGACGTACACGAACTGGTTGAAGGCGAAGTTGGGGTCGAAGGCGACGCCCAGCAGGCCTCGCTCGCCGACGGCGTTGACATTCAGAGTGACGAACGGCGTTGCGAGCAGCGTGCCGTTCTTGATCACGCGCAGTCGCCCGCCCTGCTCGGTCACGAACAGTCGCCCATCGGGCGAGAAGGTCATCGCGGTCGGCGCGGCGAGCCCGGTCGCCACCTGCGTCTCCGCGAAGCCCGTGGGAAGTGTCGCGCCCTGTGAGGGCGCGGCGAGGGTGACGGCGAGAACCGCCATTGCACTCAGCACGAGCAGTCGCGCTCGCAAGTCCAGGCGCGTAAAACAGGGCATGTCGAGGACCCCTTTCTGAAGACCAGGTGCGCTGTGACGTCCCCGCACCGTGGCCGGCGGCGTGAGGTTGACTTATGTCCGAGGCGGCGTGCGAGCAAACGCAGGTGGGTTGGGCGAACATGCCCCCACATGAAGCCCATGACCTTCTCCATCCTTGGCCCGCTCGAGGTGCGACTCGAGGGGGCTCCCGTAGCGGTGGGTGGTCGGCGGCAACGGGCGCTTCTGGCGTTGTTGTTGTTGCGCCCGAACGAGGTGGTGTCTGCTGACTCGCTCGCGGCGGGGCTGTGGGGCGAGAGTCCGCCGAAGACCGCGGCCCATTCGCTGCAGGTGTTCGTCTCCGACCTACGCAAGGCACTCCGGCTGGCTGGGGAGGACGGCCGGATCGTCACGCAGTCGCCCGGCTACCGGATCGAAGTGGGGGGAGGCGAGCTTGACCTGCAGCGATTCGAGCAGTTGGCCGACGAGGGTCGGGCTGCTCTTGGACGTAACGAGCCGGCCGCGGCGGCGGACATGCTCCGTGAGGCGTTGGCCCTCTGGCGGGGTGACCCGCTGGCCGACTTCGCCTACGAGCCGTTCGCGCAGACGACGGTCGCGCGGCTGGAGGAGCTGCGCCTGTCGGTGCTCGAGGACCGGATCGCGTCGGATCTTGCTTTGGGCCGGCATGCGGAGCTGGTGGGTGAGCTCGAGGAGCTGGTCTCCCAGCATCCGTTTCGCGAGGGCTTCCGCGCGCACCTGATCCTTGCGCTCTACCGGGCCGGGAGACAGTCGGAGGCGCTTGCGGCCTATCAGGCGACCAGGAAGCTGCTGCTCGATGAGCTCGGGATCGACCCGAAGCCCGAGCTGCAGGAACTGGAGCGCGCAATCCTCGTCCAGGATCCGAGCCTCGATGTGGCTGCCAGGCCGGAGCAGCCATCCGTGCCGAGCGAGGCCAGCAGCCTGCCGCGCCCACCGACGGCGCTGATTGGCAGGGAGCGCGAGCTCAAGGAACTGGAGCAGCTGGTCGGCGCGGATCGGCTCGTGACCGTGACCGGGCCGGGCGGAATCGGCAAGACCCGGCTCGCCCTGGCCGCTGCTGCGCGCCTCGAGGAGCGGTTCCAGGACGGGGCGAGATTCGTCCAGCTCGCGGCCGTCACGGATCCGGCGCTCGTTCCCGCGACACTCGCCCTCGCGCTCCAGGTCGAGGACGGGGACGACCTCGTGGAAGCGATCGCGAAGAAGGACCTTCTCCTGTGCCTCGACAACCTGGAGCAGCTCCTCGATGCGGCTCCGTTCGTTGGTGAGCTGCTCGCGCATTGCCCGGGTCTGCGGTTGCTCGTCACGAGTCGCTCGCCGCTCAAGCTTGCGGGCGAGCGGGAGTATCCGGTGCAGCCACTGCAGGCGGACGAGGCGCTCGACCTGTTCACGGCGTGCGCCAGGACGGTGGTACCCGACTTCTCGGCGGCCGAGCACGAGGAGACGATCCACGAGATCTGCGAGCGGCTCGACCGGCTTCCGCTCGCGCTCGAGCTGGCCGCCGGCCGCGTGCGCCTGCTCTCGCCGCCGGGACTCCTGGCCCGGCTCGAGCAGGCTCTCCCGTTGCTCACCGGTGGTGCGCGCGACCGCCCCGAGCGCCAGCAGACGCTTCGCGCCGCGATCGACTGGAGCTACCGGCTGCTCGACCAGGATGAGCAACGCCTGTTTCGCACGCTGGCGGTCTTCCTCGGGGGCTTCGACCTCGAGGCGACCGTGGCGCTCTCGGCACAGGACGAGCTCGCGCTCCTCGACCCACTGTCGGCCCTGATGGAGCACAGCCTGGTTCGCCGCCGAGAGCAGGAGGGGGAGCCGCGCTTCTTCCTGCTCGAGACGATTCGCGAGTTCGCCTCGGAGCAGTTGGAGGCCGCGGGCGAGGCGGACGAGGCGCGGCGCCGCCACGCCGAGCACTACCTCGACTTCGCGGAGCCGGGCTCGCTGCCGTTCGACAGCGACGAGCTCACCGCGTGGCTCTCGCGCGCGGAGCTCGAGCGCCCGAATCTCCGCGCCGCGCTCGGCTGGCTGATCGAGCACGGCACCGCCGACCAGGCGCTTCTGCTCGCCCGGCGCCTCTCCTCGCTGTGGATCCACCGCGGTCCGCTTGCCGAGGGCAGCGACTGGTTGGAGCGCGCGCTCGCGCGATCCGGTGGCGACGGCGCGCTCCGGGCGGGAGCGCTCGGTCGGGCGGGGTTGATTGCGAGTCAGCGCGGCCGTTACGGAGAGGCGAGGCAGTTGCTCACCGAGAGCCTCCAGTTCCGGCGCGCCGCCGATGAGCCCGGCGAGCTCGCGAGCGACCTCATCCGCCTGGGCGTCGTCACGAGTGCCGCGGGCGATTTCGACGGCGCACGCGCGGCCTTCGAGGAAGCTGTCGGGCTCGGCCGGCAGCTCGACGACAAGCGGCTCACAAGCTCCGCGCTGAACAACCTCGGGGAGCTCGCGCGGCTCGGCGGCGAGCTCGCGGCCGCGCGGGCCTATTACGAGGAGAGCCTCGAACTCGAGCTCGAGCGCAACAGCGCCTACGCGATCGCCCTCAGGAGGCTGAATCTCGGCGGCCTCGCGCTCGAGGAGGGGGACGATGTGGAAGCCGAGCGTCAGGTTCTGGCCGCGCTCGAGTCGTCCCTTGCGATCGCGTCCGACGATACGACGATCACCTGCATCGAAGTCCTGGCGGCAGTCGCCGCGCGCCGCGGCGAGGCGCCTCGCGCCGTTCGGTTGCTGGCGGCGGCCGAGGTGCACCGCGAGCAGCTGGGATTCGTGCTGCCCGCCAGCGAGCGTCCGCTGGTCGACGCGACAGCGGCGCAGGCCGAGCCCGAGCTCGATCAGGCGAAACTCGCCGCCGTCCGCGAGCAGGGGGCGGGCCTCACACTCGACGAGGCCGTCGCGGCGGCGCGCGGCGACTGACGCGCGGCTCAGCAGTCCACTGAGCCGTTGCTGAGCGGCTACTGAGCGCCCCCGTCCATCGTCCTCCCATCGGCTGCACACCGGCGGCCCCGAGAAACGGAGGAAGCATGAAGATCACGACCCTCAGCCACGTCCGGAAGCTCGCACTTCTCTTCCTCGCCGTCACGCTCTGTGCGGTCGCGGCCATGCTTTCGACGGCGGGTAGCGCATCCGCAGCGGCGAGCTGGAAGTACTGGCAGCTCGACGGGGACCGGTGCTGGGACAGCACCACGCTCGACGCCAGCTTCAACGGCAACTACGAGGTCGCGTGGTTCGACCTCGACAACGACTGCCGCTGGGACACGAAGATCTGGAACTCCGTCGGTGGCGACGACTTCGCCGAGTCCATGACGTACGACATGAACGAGGACGGGCGGTGGGAGTTCTGGCTGGTGGACACCAACCAGCGGGTTGGCTTCGACGTCGCCTACTTCGACGACAACGCGGACGGGTACTACGACCGCTGGGCTCCGATGGCCGCGTCGCGCTCGATGACGCTTGCCGAAGTACTCGGGCAGGGGTCGTTCGGCGGCACGATCCGGCAGAGCGGCGCGATGGGGCTCGTTACGTACCTGGCCGGCTACACGGGGCAGGCGGCCTGGGCGCCGGGGGACCGCGACAGCGACGGCTGCCCCGACGCACTCGACAACGACACCATTCGGCGCGATTGCTGAGCTAGACGGCCAGTCGCACTTGGATCGACGAGGGTCCGCTCCGGCGGGCCTTCGTCACGTGGTGGATTCGCTCAGCGACGGACGCGGTAGCGGATGTGGGTGGCCTCCGACGTGTCGATCACGCGGACGATCTCCAGCTCGATCCGCGTCGGCAACACCTCGAACTGCCGACGGCCGCCGCCGAACAGCACCGGGATCTGGTGAATGACCAACTCGTCCAGCACACCGGCCTCGAGCGCCCGTTGTGCCGTGTACGCGCCATGCACCAACACGTACCGGTCCCCGGCTGCAGCCTTCGCCTGCGCCATCGCGCTCTCGATCCCGTCGGTCACGTACGTCACCAACGGATAGCCCGCGACCGAGGGACCCGGCGGCCGGTGACTGGGTACGAAGATCTGGCGCCCGTGATGATCACCGCCCCAGTGATCGACCTGCTCCACGGTACGGCGACCCGCCAGCACCGCGCCATATGCATTCATTTCATCCCACAATGGTCCGGCCGGCCCCTCCGGCCGGACAAACTCCCCGTCAGGAGTACGGAACCACTCGTGCAACCGCTCGAAGCCGTCGCCCCCGGGGTTGTCCGGTTCGTCGTTCGGACCCGCGATGTACCCGTCGAGGGACATCGACATGTAGAGCACTGATGCAGACACCGCGACCTCCTGGGCGAGTTACGAACCGGCCTTCTGCATCGCGGCGTCGAACGCGATCTCCGAAGGCGAGAAGTCCGCCTTGCGGACGAACGCGAGCGCGTCGGGCGCGCCCCAGTCGCGATCCATGCCGCTGTCCTCCCATTCGATCGAGAGCGGGCCCTGGTAGCCGATCCGGTTCAGCGCGCGGAAGAACTGCTCGAAATCGACGTCGCCGTGGCCGGGCGAGACGAAGTCCCACCCGCGCGCCTCTTCGCCGAAGTTCAGGTGCGACCCGAGGATCGAGCGGCGTCCGTCGAGCCGTTTCTTCGAGTCCTTGACGTGCACGTGGTAGATCCGGTCGGCGAACTCGAGCGCGAACTGCGCGGTGTCGAGGTGTTGGTGCGAGAAGTGGCTCGGGTCGAGGTTGATCCCGAACGCCTCCCGGTTGTCGATCGCGTCCAGGGTCTTCCGCGCCGTGACGAAGTCGTACGCGATCTCGGTCGGGTGCACCTCGAGGCCGAACTTGACGCCCTCCTGGTCGAAGACGTCCATGATCGGGCTCCACCGCTCGGCGAAGTCCTCGTACCCGCGCTCGATCTCAGCGAAGTCATTCGGCGGAAACGAGTAGATCAGGTGCCAGATCGATGAGCCCGTGAAGCCGTTCACCTGCCGGACGCCCAGCCGCGCGGCTGCACGTGCCGTGTCCTTCATCCGCTCGGCTGCGCGCGTGCGAACGCCCTCCGGCTCGCCGTCGCCGTAGATCTCGGGCGGGAGAATCGACCGGTGACGCTCGTCGATGCGGTCGCAGACCGCCTGGCCGACGAGATGTGCGCCGATCGCGAGAACGTTCAGATGATTGCGCTCCAGGATCTCCTGTTGAGATCGGCAGTAGCCGTCGTCCTCGAGCGCCTTGTCGACCTCGAAGTGGTCGCCCCAGCACGCGAGCTCGAGACCGTCGAAGCCCCAGCCGCCGGCCTTCGCGGCGAGATCCTCGAGCGGCAGGTCGGCCCACTGGCCGGTGAACAGCGTGACGGGACGGGGCATCGAAACGCGAGTCTAGTACGCGGCTAGACGCCTGTCCCAGCAGAGCAATGCCCCCGGGCCGAATCGAACTGCCGCACGCGGTTTAGGAAACCGCTGCTCTATCCACTGAGCTACGGGGGCGGAATGTTCCCTGTCTGCAGGAACTTCGCGAGAGTAGCGCCTCCCGGGCGAGTGAGCCCACCCTTGCAGGTCAGCTCGGCGGCCCTGAGCGTCTCGACGAGGTAGTGCTGGAAGGTCGGAGCGATGTAGTCGATCACGTCCGCCGCCGGCAGCGACGCGAGCGGTTCGACGCGCACGATGTGACGCGCCAGCGCCAGCCCGACGATCTGGGAGCCAACGAGGACGGCGCGTAGCTCGGGTTCGTCGTCGGTCAGGGCCGCGGCGAGTCGGCCGATGTCGCGGCTCACGGTCTCCCGGACGAGGTCCGCGGCGTCGGGATGCGAGGAGGCGGACCGGATTCGGCCGAGGACGATCGAGCGCGATCGCGGATCCTCGAGCATCCCGACGATGACCTCGGCCAGGCGGCGGCCGACGGTCGCCTTCGGCCCTTCGGCCAGAGCGGCCATCGCCTCCGCGACCGTGGGCGGCAGGGCCATGACCTCTCGGAAGAGTGCGTCCTTCGCGCCGTAGAACTGCACGACGAGCGCTGCGTCGACGCCGGCCTCGCCTGCGATCCCGCGCAGCGTTGCGCGGTCGTATCCGAGCTCGGCGAACTGACGGCGCGCCGCCTCGGCAATCGCCTCGCGGGTCGTGGTCGGCCCAGGGCGTCGTCCACTTCGCTTTGCGGAGCTTTCGCTCGAACTTGACATCGTCACCTCGGAAGTCTACACTCGTTGATATCAACAAGTGATGACATTATCATAGGAGGCACGTGATGCTCGGCAAGAAGCTTTTCCAGGACGAACGAAAGCAGCGCGGCGCGGTGTTGAGAGTCATGTGCCTCGCGCTGATGATGGTCGTCGGCGCCGTCGCCAGCCTGAACGTGGCGCTGCCGGAGATCGCGCGCAGCACCGGCGCCTCGCAGGCGCAGCTGCAGTGGATCGTGGCCGCGTACGCGCTCGCCTTCGCAGCGCTGCTTCTCCCCGCCGGTGCGATCGGCGATCGGATCGGCCGCAAGCCGGTCCTGGCCGCCGGGCTCGGCATCTTCGGTCTCTCTTCGCTGGCGGCGATCTTCCTGAATGGCCCCGGCGAGCTGATCGCGCTTCGCGGCGCGATGGGCGTCGGCGCGGCGATGATCATGCCGGTGACGCTGTCTGTGATCACCACCGTCTTCCCGCCCGAGGAACGCGGCAAGGCCGTCGGGACGTGGGTCGGCGTTGCGGCAGGCGGCGGTGTACTCGGCCTGCTCGCCTCGGGCGTCCTGCTCGAGTGGCTCCCGTGGCAGTCGATCTTCGTCCTCAACGTCGTCCTGGCAGCCGTCGCCCTCCTCGGGACGATCGCGATCGTGCCGGCCACCCGCGAGACGCGGCCGCCCCGGCTCGATCTCGTCGGCACGCTCCTCTCGGCCGCCGCTCTCGCCGCGCTCGTCTTCGGCGTCATCGAAGGCCCCGAGCGTGGCTGGGGCGAGCCGACCACGGTCGCCTCACTGGCGTTCGGCTTCGTCGGAGTCCTGGCGTTCGTGCTCTGGGAGCTGCGGCGCCGCGAGCCGATGCTCGACCCGCGGCACTTCGCCCGGCGCGGCTTCGCAGCCGGAACCCTCTCCGTGTCCATCCAGTTCTTCGCGGCCTTCGGCTTCCTCTTTCTCGCGCTCCCGTACCTCCAGCTCGTGATGGGCTACACGCCGCTGCAGGCGGCCGGCGCGCTCGTGCCGATGGCCCTCGTCGTCATCCCGCTCTCCCGCAAAGCCCCCGCGATCGCAGCACGGGTCGGCGTCCGCGTCGCCGGCGCGACGGGCCTCTCGCTGATGGCGCTCGGGTTCATCGTCCTCTCGACCCTCGAGGTCGGCTCCTCCTACGCGCACTTCCTCGCCGGCCTCCTGCCCTTCGGCGCCGGCATGGCCCTCGCCGGTGCGCCGGCAACGACCGCGATCGTGGCGTCCCTACCGCGGAGCAAGCAGGGCGTCGCCTCCGCCGTCAACGACGTCTCACGCGAACTCGGCGGTGCGCTCGGGATCGCCGTCCTCGGAAGCCTGATGAACAGCGTCTACCGCGCCGAGATGGCCGACACGACCGCAACCCTTCCCGCCGGCGCCGGCGAAAAGGCACGAGGGTCGCTCGCTGCCGCCCAACAGATCGGCGAACAGCTGGGACCGCAGGGCCATCAACTCGTCCTGCACGCGCAAACGGCCTTCCTGCACGGCTTCACGCGTGGTCTCATCGGCGGCGCTGCGCTCCTGCTCCTCGGCGCGCTCTTCGTCGCAGTCCGGGCGCCCGGCCGCGCCGAGTCCCGGTCGAACGCCACCGGGAAGCCGATCGGCGCCGCAGCCGCAGACAGCGCCTGACCGACCGCGACCGTCCAACTCCAACGCGAAGGGCCTCGATCAGAGGCCCTTCGCGTGCAACCCGGCCGCGACTCGGCGGCTTAGTCAGCCATCCGGAACGCAACCTGGTACTTCGTCACCGACGTCCGCTGCCCGGGAGTGTCAGAGGCCGGCATCGCACTCAGGGTTTCGTCGCCGCGGCGGTAGTCGTCCTCGTTCTCGAAGAAGAGGATGACGAGCGACTTGTCGCTGTCCGGATCGTGCAGCACGACGACCTCCTTCGCCGGAACGTCCTCTGGGCGCTCGCCGTCCTCCATCTCCCTTTTCATCTCCGCCACCCGCTCGCTGGTGACGCCATCGAACGATACGACTCGTGCGAATGCCATAACGGCCTCCTTGTCGAGTGTCGACCAACTCTAATGCGGCTCTGCCGACCGGGAGTAGGCTGCGCTGATGCTGTCCAGCCTCCTTGTCGATCCCGGCTCCAGTGCAGACCTCGAGCGGCGTGACCCGCGCGACACGCTCGGCCTGCCGGAAAAGGACGAGGCGAAGGAGCAGCTCGCCACGCTGCTCGAGGAGCTCTCGTCACTGCAGGAGCGCCTCTACGCCGAGGGGCAAGCGAAGCATCCTGCTCATCCTCCAGGGCCTCGACGCCTCGGGTAAGGACGGGACGATCCGTCACGTCTTCACGGGCGTCAACCCGCAGGGCTGCCGCGTCACGTCGTTCAAGGCGCCCACACCGCTCGAGCTCGCGCACGACTTCCTCTGGCGGATCCACGCCGAGTGCCCGGCGCGAGGGATGATCGGGATCTTCAACCGCTCCCACTACGAGGACGTCGTCACGGTGAGGGTGCTCGGACTCGCGCCCCAGGAGGTGTGGCGGCGGCGTCCGAAACAGATCGTCGAGTTCGAGCGCTACCTCGTCGAGGAGGGCACGACGGTGCTCAAGTGCTTCCTGCACGTCTCGGCCGAGGAGCAGCGCGAGCGGTTCGCCGAGCGGCTCTCCAACCCCGCCAAGCACTGGAAGTTCAACCCGGACGACGAGGAGACGAACCGCCGGTACGGCGAGTTCACAACCGCCTACGAGGAAGCCATCACCGCCACCTCGACGCAGTGGGCGCCCTGGCACGTGATTCCGGCCGACCGCAACTGGGTGCGGAACCTCGCGGTCGCGACCGTGCTCGTCGAGGCGCTGCGGCGGCTCGATCCGAAGTTCCCGGCTGCGCCCTGACCGACTAGACGGGAGCGGCGTCCTGCGGCTCCCAGCCGAGCAGGTCGCGGGCGTGCTCCAGATCCCAGAACCGGCGCGGATTCCCGGACACGCCGTACACGATCGCCCACGACACGTCCTCGACCTCGAGGCAGCGGGCGATCAGCTCGGCGCAGTCGCGCCGGCTGAGCCAGACGGCACGCAGCCGGTTCCGTTGCCCGTCGGCGTCGAGGTCGATCAGAGGGTTGGGGGTCGGTGCGGCCGGGTCGTCGTTTGCGCGCACGGCGCCGATCCGCAGGCAGAAGACGCGAAGGCCGTGGCGCTCCATGTACATCCGTCCGAGCGCCTCCCCGTAGACCTTCGAGACGCCGTACAGCGAGTCGGGCCGGAGCTCCGTCGTGTGGTCGTAGCTCCTCGTGTCGGCGGGGTCGTACAGCTCGGGGGCTCCGTCGAGCTCGTACATCCCGATCGCGTGATTCGAGGACGCGAACACGACACGCGAGACCCCGGCCTCGCGTGCCGCCTCGAAGACGTTGTACGTGCCGACGAGGTTGTTCCGGAGCACGTCGTCCCAGGACGCCTCGAGGTCCGCCGACGCCGCGAGGTGGACGACCGCATCCACGTCCTGGAACGCGGGCCGGATCGCGTCGAGGTCGGAGATGTCCGCGACATGGCTCGGAAAGTCCTGAGGTGTCAGCGTCAGCGAGACGAGCTCGAACCGCCCGGCGAGATGCTCTCTCACCGCGGTTCCGATCACTCCCTCGGCGCCCGTGACGAGGACGCGGCTCGCTCCCATGGCGTGCAGCGTTCCCGCGATCGCTCGACCGGGAACCTGCCACCCTGCAATGCTCGATCCCGTGCCCACACCTCCTCTTGGTGAGACCTACGACCCCGGTGCCTTCTACGACGAGATGTTCTCGGCGACCGGGACGCCGCGGCCGCACTATCGCGCTCTCGCCGTGGAGCTCGGCCGGCTCAGCTTCGAGGAGTTCGAGGAACGGCGGCACGCGGTCGAGCTCTCGTTCGTGAACCAGGGGATCGGCTTCACGGTCTACGGGCAAGAGGAAGGGATCGAGCGGATCTTCCCGTTCGACCTGATTCCCCGCGTCATTCCCGGCGCGGAGTGGGACCGGCTCGAGCGCGGCCTGATCCAGCGGGTGCGCGCGCTCAACCTCTTCCTCCACGACATCTACAGCGAGCAGCGAATCGTCCGCGACGGGAAGATCCCGGGTGCGCTGCTGTTCGGGGCGCGCCACTTCATGCGGGAGATGGTCGGCGTCGAGCCGCCCGGCGGCGTCTACGCGCACGTCGCGGGAGTGGACGTGATCCGCGACGACAACGGCGACTACCTCGTGCTCGAGGACAACCTGCGCACTCCCTCCGGCGCGAGTTACATGCTCGAGAACCGGGCGGCGATGAAGCGCACGTTCTCCCAGCTCTTCGAGCGTCACGGCGTGGCCGGCATCGACCACTATCCGCAAGAGCTCCTCGCGGTGCTGAATGCCGTCGCGCCCGCATCGGCGCGCGGTGATCTCACCGTCGTCCTCCTCACGCCCGGCGTGCACAACTCGGCCTACTACGAGCACTCGCTTCCTCGCGCGCCAGATGGGGATCGAGCTCGTGGAGGGCGGCGATCTCGTCTGCCACGAGGACGTCGTCTTCATGCGGACGACCCGCGGCCTGCAGCGCGTGGACGTGATCTACCGCCGGATCGACGACGACTTCCTCGACCCGCTGATCTTCCGGCGCGAATCGCTGCTCGGCGCCGCCGGGCTCTTCAACGCCTATCGCGCGGGCAACGTCGCGATCGCGAACGCCCCGGGAACCGGCGTCGCGGACGACAAGGCGGTCTACGCCTACGTGCCGGAGATGATTCGCTACTACCTGAGCGAGGAGCCGCTCCTGCCGCAGGTGAAGACCTTCCTCGGTTCCGACGAGAAGGACCTCGCCTACATCCTCGACCACCTGCCGGAGCTGGTCGTCAAGACCGTGGACGGAAGCGGCGGCTACGGGATGCTGATCGGCCCGGCCTCGACCTCGAAGGAGCGGACCGCGTTCAAGCGCCGGATCAAGGCCGAGCCGCGCGAGTTCATCGCGCAGCCGACGATCGCGCTCAGCCGGCTGCCGATCTTCGTGGACGAGCTGCGGCCGGCGCACATCGACCTCCGGCCCTTCGTCCTCTCCGGTCGGATCACGACCGTCGTCCCCGGCGGCCTCACACGCGCGGCGATGGAGCCGGGTTCGCTCGTCGTCAACTCCTCGCAGGGCGGCGGCAGCAAGGACACCTGGGTGCTCCGTGACTGAGGTGGGCGACCGATGCTGAGCCGCGTCGCAGAGTCGCTGTTCTGGACGGCAAGGGCGATCGAGCGCGCCGAGAACACGAGCAGGCTGTTCGACGTCAGCTTTCACGGCCTGCTCGACGCGCGCGTCCACGACCCGGAGCAGGAGTGGCGCGACCTGCTGCGTGCGATCGGGCGCGACGAGCTCTTCCGCGAGCACTTCTCCGAGTACACGCCGAAGGCCGTGACCGAGTTCCTCCTCTGGCACCCCGCCAACCCGGACAGCGTGACGGCGTGCGTCGCGCGCGCCCGCGAGAACCTCCGTGGCGTTCGGGAGCAGATCTCGAGCGAGATGTGGGAGCACCTGAACCGGCTCCACCTCCTCGTGGCGCGGACTCGCCACGCCCGGGTGCTCGAGGCGCCGCACGAGTTCCTCGTCCGGGTTCGCGAAGGGTCGCATGCCTTCCAGGGCGTGACGAAGGCGACGCTCTCGCGCGGCGAGGCCTTCGAGTTCCTCGAGCTCGGCGCACACCTCGAGCGCGCCGATGCGACTTCACGAGTGCTCCTGACGAGCATGCCGAGGCTGGTCGACGGGCCCGGCGACCGGCTGGCATCGCTGCTGCGGTCGTGTGGCGGCTTCGAGGCCTTCCGCCGCCACGAGTCGGAGGAGGTGCAGGGCGAGCGCGTCGTCGAGTTCCTCCTGCTCGAGCGCAGCTTCCCGCGTTCGGTGCTCTTCTGCGCCGAGCGATGCCTCGAGGCCGTGAGGGTGATCTCCGGTTACTCCCAGCAGCCGGAACGCTCGCTCGGGATGCTCGTCGCGAAGCTCACCTTCACGGAGGTGCGCCAGCTCGATCCTCCCTCGCTGGGCGTGCTGCTCCGCGAGGTGCTCTCGGGCGTCCAGGCCGTCGGCAGCGAGCTCGGTGGGGCCTACTTCGCAACGCGCGTCGTCATGCCCGGTCCCTACGCCCAGTTGCAGCAACAACAATGAGGGTCAGCCGGTGCTGATCAAGGTCGAGCACACAACCTCCTTCACCTACGCGGATCCCATCTCCGAGGCGTACACGGAGCTGCGCTTGCGCCCGCTCTCGAGCGGCGGCCAGCAGTGCACGTCCTTTCGTCTCGTCACCGATCCGCCCGGCGTGCGCGTGCGGGACTACCGCGACCGGCTGGGGAACGACGTCCAGCACCTCGAGGTGCTCGAGGATCACGACCAGATCGCCATCACCGCACTCAGCGAGGTCAGCACCCCGGCGGTGCTCTCGGACTCCGCTCGCGACCCGTCTCCGCTCCAGGTGTACGACTACCTCGCGCCGACGGAGTACGCGCCGTTCTCGGACCCGCTCCGCGAGCTGTCGGCGACCGCCGAGGGGGAGGGAACCGAGACCGAGCGCGCGGTCAACCTGATGCGGACGATGCGTGGCCTGCTCGTCTACGAGCCGGGGGCGACCGACGTGATGACGCGAGCCGACGCGGCGCTCGCACTCGGGCGTGGTGTTTGCCAGGACTTCGCGCACGTGATGCTCGCCGCCTGTCGCCGCGCCGGGATTGCGTCGCGCTACGTCAGCGGCTACCTCTACGACCCGCTCGGGCAGGGCGAGGTCGCCTCGCACGCCTGGGTGGACGTTCTCGACTCCGAGCGCGGGTGGGTCTCGATCGACCCGACGCACGACCGCGAGCAGACCGAGGCGTACGTCCGCGTCGCGGTCGGACGCGACTACGCGGACGTGCCGCCGACGCGAGGCGTCTTCAAGGGAACCGCCGACGAGACGCTCGACGTCGCCGTCCGGATCGCCGTCCTGTGAGCGAGCGGCTCGGCAGCGAGCTCGACGGCTGGCGCGTCGAGGAGTACGGCCGCTCGCGAGGCGGCCTGCCCTTGCGGGTCTTCCTGCCGGAGGGCGACGGTGCGGTCGCCGGCCTGCTGACGGCCGGCCAGCACGGCGAGGAAGCTGACACCTCGCTACTCGTGCGCCGGCTGCTGGAGCGGATTCCGGGCGCCGAGACGCGCTGGGCCGTGATTCCCGTGCTCAACCCGGACGGCCTGCTCGCCGGGACCAGGCAGAACGCGGCCGGCGTCGACCTGAACCGCAACTTCCCGTCGTCGACCTGGGAGCCGGACGCGACCTTCACCTTTCCCCCGGGGATCGATCCCGAGCTGCGGGTCCTCGCGAACCGGAAGAACCGCTCCTCGCCGGGAGAGCACGCCGGCTCGGAGCCGGAGACCCAGGCGCTGATCGCGCTGATCGAGCGCCTCGGCCCGCCGCTCGTCGTCGATCTGCACAGCCCGCTCGAGCTCATCTTCGTGCGCGGCGAGGTTCCCGTGGACGCTGACGGAGGGACTCGCGGGCCCGGCGGCCATGCCCTGGCAGAACGAATTCGAGGGCCACTGTCCCGGCGCGTTCGACGACTGGCTGACCGAGCGCGGCACGCCCGTCCTCGTCTACGAGATCGAGCACGCCGGCCTGCCGGCGCTCTGCAAGCGGCACCTGCCCGGGTTGGAAGCGCTGCTCCGCGACTAGCTGGGGAGCGCGCCGTTTCGGCGGCGGCGAGGCCGGAGGTACTCGACGCTCGTGACCGCGGCCCGCTTGCTCGTCGTCAAGAGGCCCTCGTACTCCCCGTCGTAGGTGCCGGAGGTCGGGGCGACGTCGGCGTAGTCGCGGCCCACGGCGACGGTGACGTACCGGAGCCCGGCGCGCCGGACGTGCGTCGGGTCGAAGGGAACGGCCGAGACGCAGTCGGGGTGCTGCGGGTGCGGGACGAGGATCTCGACCCAGGCGTGGGTGCCGCCCTCGCCGAGCAGATGCCCGGAGACGTAGCGGGCGGACAGGCCGCAGAGTCGCGCGAGCGCGAGCATGCAGTGCGTGTAGTCCTGACAGACACCGGCGCCGCCGGCCCACGCCTCCGCGGCCGTGGTCGCGACCGAGGTCGCTTCCCAGTCGTAGCGAAGATGATCGTGGACGCGCGCACTGACGAGCTCCGCGAGCTCGAGCCCGGTCGCACCGGTCGCCTCGAGCTCCGACGCGACCGCCGTCAGCGCGGCGTCCGGCCGGGTCAGCCGTGAGGGCTCCGAGAACCGCACGTCCGGCGCGAGCGCCTCGGAGAAGTGCGCGCCGCTGGCCCGGCGCTCCACGACGATCCAGCTCGTGAACTCGACCTCGCGCTCGACCTGCGCCAGCGTCAGGTCGAGGACGACGTTCCCGAAGGTGTCGTACGAGCGCTCCGTGTCCACGTTGGAGCCCGTGACACGAAGCTTGTGGGTGACGAGCCGCTGATCGTCGTGGTAGTCCGGCGGTACGACCATCAGCCGCTGGCGCAGCGAGGTGATCGAGCCCGGGTACTCGTACCGGAACGTCTGGTGGATCAGGACGGTGGTGCGCGAGACGTTCTGCCAGTCGATCTCGTCGTCGTCGATCGACCCGAGCGTCGCGATCAGGTCGCCCAGGTTCAGGTCGTCGAGTGCCTCATCCACCACCGGGCAGCACCGCCTCGGCCGATTCGTCCGCCCATACAGTCATCTCGATCAGCGTAGCGTCGCCGTAGGTCGTGATCATCGCGACGTCCGCCGCGTCGCGGCCCCGGCCGATCGGGATCCGTCCGGTCCGGGGAGTGTTGTAGCGGCCGTCGAGCGCCCACCAGCTGCTCACCCAGCCACACCTCGAACCACGCGTGGAAGTCCATGACCGGGAACGGGCCCGAGACGTTGATGTCGGGGATGTACCCGCAGGTGTAGCGGGTGGGGATGCCGAGCGCGCGGCAGAACGTGACCCCGAGATGCGCCAGGTCACGGCACATGCCGCCTCGCCGCTCGAAGATCTCGACGGTCGAGGTCGTCGGCAGGCTCGAGACGCCGTACTCGACGTTCTCGTGGATCCAGCTCGTGACCGCGAGGACCCGTTCGGCGCCGGGCTCGGTCCCCCCGAAGAGCTCCCACGCCGTGTCGTTCAGGAGATCGGACTCGGCGTAGCGGCTCGGCAGAAGCCAGTGCAGGAGGTGATCGGGGAGGTCCTCGATCCGGTGCTGTGCATCCTCGGGGCCGGGTGTCGGCTCGGGCTCCGGATCGATCGTGACGAGGCCGTCGTAGCTGACCGTCGACGTGCCTTCCGGGAGCTCGAGCCGGCGGCAGCGGTTGCCGTAGACGTCGACGTACGTCGAAGAGGGAAGGTCGGGCTCCGTGCTCCAGTGCTCCTCCACGACCTGGTCGTGGACCTCTTCGTGCGGCTCGGCGAGCACGACGGCGGGAGTCGCCGACGTGGCGTCGTGCACGAAGCGGCAGCCGATCCGGACCCTCATCGGAGCATGGTACGGCGCGCAAGCCGCCGCGCGAGGTAATTTCCCGGCCTGTGTCGCACGCGACCGCAGACACCGTCAGCTGGTGGGAGCGCACCCGTGGCGACGAGGACCTCCTCGTCGCGTACTTCAGCATGGAGTTCGGGCTGCACGAGCGGTTGCCGATCTACTCGGGCGGCCTCGGGGTCCTCGCCGGCGACCATCTGAAGGCCGCAGCCGAGCTCGGCGTCCCGCTCGTGGGAGTCGGATTGCTCTACCGCGGCGGCTACTTCCGGCAGGAGATCGACGCGGACGGCCGGCAGACCGAGGACTACCAGCGGGTCGACCCGAACGCGGTCGGCCTGGTGCGTGAGCCGGTGACGGTGACGGTCGAGCTCGCGGACGAGACGATCGAGGCAGCCGTCTGGCGAAAGGACGTCGGTTCGGTGCCGCTCTACCTGCTCGAGGTGGAGTGGCTCACGGACGCGCTCTACAGCGGCGACCGCGAGCACCGGATCCGCCAGGAGCTCCTGCTCGGCGTCGGCGGTGTCCGCGCGCTCACGGCGCTCGGGATCGAGCCGAACGTCTTCCACCTGAACGAGGGCCACTCGGCCTTCCTGCAGATCGAACGGCTGCGCAAGCTCACGTCGGAGGGGATGCAGACGGCAGACGCCCTCGAGCATGTGCGCCGGACGTCGATCTTCACGACGCACACGCCCGTCCCGGCCGGTAACGAGGAGTTCGACGAGGACCTCGTCGTGCGCTACGTCGGCAAGCTGGCCGAGCCCGCCGGCCTCGACCGGGAGGCGCTGCTCGAGCTCGGACGTTTCGGCGACAAGCCCGGCTTCGGGATGACGCCGCTCGCGCTCCGGCTGTCCGCGTACGCGAACGGCGTCTCGGATCTGCACGGCGAGGTGGCGCGCGAGATGTGGGCGTCGCTCTGGCCCGGCCAGGAGACGCCGATCGGTCACGTCACGAACGGCGTGCACATCGGCACCTGGCTCGATCCCGCGCTCGGCGAGCTGCTGCGGTACGGGGGTGTCAACCCCGAGGCGCCGCCCGACGAGGCGAACTGGAGTGCGGCGCGGGACGCTGTCGGCCCCAAGGCGATCTGGCGCGTCCACGCCGCGGCGAAGGCGCGCCTGGCCGAGCGCGCCGGCATCGACCGCGACCGCCTGACGATCGGCTTCGCCCGCCGCTTCGCGACCTACAAGCGCGCCGGGCTCGTCTTCTCCGACGTCGAGCGGCTGCTCGCGCTGCCGATCCAGATCGTGGTCGCCGGCAAGGCGCATCCCGCCGACACGCCCGGCAAGGATGTGATGCAGGAGATCATCGAGCTCGGCCGGGAGCCCCGCGCACAGGGTCGGGTCGTGTTCCTCGAGAACTACGACATGGGTGTCGCGCGGGCGATGGTGCGCGGCTGCGATGTCTGGCTCAACACGCCGCGCCGGCCGCTGGAGGCTTCGGGGACGAGCGGCATGAAGGCCGCGATCAACGGCGTCCTCAATCTCTCGGTCCTCGACGGCTGGTGGGCGGAGGGGTACTCACCCGACGTCGGCTGGGCGATCGAAGGCTCCTCGGACGACGCCGATCGCGAGCAGCTCTATCGGCTGCTCGAGGAGGAAGTCGTGCCGACGTTCACGGACAACCGCGCCCGTTGGGTCGAGATGATGCAGGAGTCGATCGCTCAGCTCGCGCCGCGCTTCTCGATGCACCGAGCGGTGATCGAGTACGTCGACCGCTACTACCTCCCGGCGCATTCGAGCGCGCGGCAGCTGATCAGCCGCCGGCGGTAGCGCCAGCGCCCGCGCCTTCTTGCCGGCCGAGCTCTGGCGCTGCGAGGCGTCGAGCACGAGCTTGCGCAGCCGCACGCTTGCCGGCGTGACCTCGACGCACTCGTCCTCGCGAATGAACTCGAGCGCCTGCTCGAGCGACATCGGGCGCGGCGGGATCAGGCGCACGGTCTCGTCCGAGGAGGCTGCGCGCATGTTCGTCAGCTTCTTCTCCTTGGTCGCGTTCACGTCGAGATCATCCGCGCGCGCGTTCTCGCCGACGATCATCCCCTCGTAGACCTCGATCGTCGGCCCGATGAACATCGAGCCCCGCTCCTGCAGGTTCATCAGGGCGAACGCCGTCGCCGGGCCGCGGCGGTCCGCAACGAGGCTGCCCGTGGGCCGGGTCCGCAGCTCGCCGTGCCACTTCTCGTAGCGGTCGAAGACGTGGTGGAGAATGCCGGTGCCGCGCGTCTCGGTCAGGAACTCCGTCCGGAAGCCGATCAGCGCACGGGCGGGCACCAGGTACTCGAGCCGCACCCAGCCGGTGCCGTGGTTGACCATCTGCTCGAGCCGGCCCTTGCGCAGCGCGAGCAGCTGCGTGAGCACGCCGACGTAGTCCTCGGGCGCGTCGATCGCCAGCCGCTCGACCGGCTCGTGCACCTTGCCGTCGATGATCTGCGTCACGACCTGCGGCTTGCCGACCGTCAGCTCGAACCCCTCGCGGCGCATCAGCTCGACGAGGACGGCGAGCTGGAGCTCACCGCGGCCCTGCACCTCCCAGGTGTCGGGGCGCTCGGTCGGGAGAACGCGGAGCGAGACGTTGCCCACCAGCTCCTGATCGAGCCGCGCCTTCAGCATGCTCGCCGTCAGCTTGTCGCCCTCGCGGCCCGCGAGCGGCGAGGTGTTGATCCCGACGGTCATCGAGAGGCTCGGCTCGTCCACCGTGGACACCGGCAGCGGCCGCGGATCGTCCGGGTCGGCGAGGGTCTCGCCGATCGTGACCTCCGGCAGGCCGGCCACCGCGACGATCTCGCCCGGGCCGGCTTCGTCCGCCTCGACGCGGTCGAGCGCCTCGGCCACGTAGAGCTCGGTCACCTTGGCGCGCTCGATCGTTCCGTCGGCGCGGCACCACGCGATCTGCTGGCCCTTCCTGATCGTCCCGTGCTGCACGCGCGCCAGGGCGAGCCGGCCGACGTACGGCGAGGCGTCGAGGTTGGTGACGAGCGCCTGCAACGGGTGGTCGGGGTCGTACTCCGGCGCCGGGATCCGCTCGAGCAGCATGTCGAACAGCGGGCTCAGGTCGTCCTCCAGCTCGTCCGGGTGGAGACCCGCCTGCCCGGTCCTGGCGTTCGTGTACGCGATCGGAAACTCGATCTGGCTCTCGTCGGCGTCGAGGTCGAGGAAGAGCTCGTAGACCTCGTTCACGACCTCCTCGATCCGCGCATCGGGCCGGTCGACCTTGTTGACGACCAGGATCACCGGCAGCCGTGCTTCCAGCGCCTTACGCAGAACGAAGCGGGTCTGCGGCAGCGGCCCTTCGCTCGCGTCGACCAGCAGCAGGACGCCGTCGACCATCGTCAGCCCGCGCTCGACCTCGCCGCCGAAGTCCGCGTGGCCGGGCGTGTCGACGATGTTGATCTTCGTGTCGCCGTAGCGGAAGGCGGTGTTCTTGGCGAGGATCGTGATCCCCTTCTCGCGCTCGAGGTCCATCGAGTCGAGCACGCGCTCGTTGACGTCCTGGTTCGCGCGGAACGCTCCGGACTGCCAGAGCATGGCGTCCACGAGCGTCGTCTTCCCATGGTCGACATGGGCGACGATCGCGACGTTTCGGAGATCGGAGCGGCTCGCCATCGCCGTCCAGGGTAGCGGGCTAGTGTTTTTGGGCCGCAAAGCGGCCCCTTCAGGGGTCTTCGCGCGATGAGCATCCGCTTTCGCGGATGCTCATCTTGCGCCAGCTAGTCAGTCTCAGTGATTTCGGCGTGCCGCTCGGCGACGCATGCGTGCGCCCAGCGCTCCGCGATCAGCAGTGGACGCTGTGGGTCCTCGTCGTCCAGCTCGATCCGGATCTGATGGACCGACGCCTCCATCTCGCGGTCGGCGACCGTGCGCTGCTCGGCGACGATCGTGATCGCCTGGACCTCGGCAAGGAGGTCATGGGCGAGCTCGTCGATCTCCGCCTGGGTGGCGTCGCGGCCCGCGAACATGCCGAAGTTGACGCGGATGTCTCCGTCGTCGTCGAGAAAAGCGATGGCCGCAAGATCCTGCATCAGAAGCCGGAGTACCCCGACTTGTAAGTCCTCTAACGCTCGCGCGGCTCCCAGGTGAAGCGCCGGCCGGCCACGGCGTAGCCCGCCGCGCCCCAGGCGGCGACGACCGCCACGGACGAGGGGTCGCTCCAGGGCCAGTCGCCATCGAGCGCGGCGGCCGAGACGAGGTCGATGTAGTGCAGGAGCGGCAGCACGTTGGCAAGTGCCTCCAACACCGCGGGGTAGTCGCGCTGACCGAAGGAGCCCGAGAGGAACGCCAGGGGCAGGAGGATCACGTTCACGACCGCGGAGGCTCCCTCGGCGGAGCGAATCAGCGCCGCGGTCGCGAGCCCGAGGCCGGTGAAGGCGATCGCACCGAGAAGGACGAGCAGGAGGACCGCGGCGGTGTTCTCCGGCAGGTCCGTGTCGTAGAACAGGCCGCCGAGGATGTAGAGCGTCACCGTCTGCAGCGCGAAGACGATCAGCGTCGAGCCGAGCGAGGCGGCGAAGTAGACGCCGGCCGGGAGCGGCGTCGAGCGCAGCCGCTTCAGGATCCCGTACTCGCGCCGGATCACCAGCGTGATCGCCATGCCCGCGAAGCCTGTGTTGGCGGCGCCGTAGCCGATCATCCCCACGAGCAGGACGTCGCGGGCCGGGTTCCCGTCGATCTCGCCGTCGTAGAACGACCCGAGCAGGACGAAGAGCATCACCGGGAAGATGAAGAGGAAGACCGCAGATTCGCGGTTGCGCCAGAAGATCAGCTGCTCAGCCCGCAGCTGATGCCAGAAGATCGTCACGCGTCGCCCTCGTCGACCAGCTCGAGGTAGATGTCCTCGAGCGTCGGCCGCCGCACCTCGAGGCCTTCGAGCTCGCGACCCTCGGCCAGCGCGGCGGCGGTCAGCTCGTTCAGCACCCGGGTCGGTTCGTCCGTCTCGACGACGACGAGCTCACCGTCGCGCCGGTAGCGAATCTCCGCCATGGTCGAGGCGCCTGTGAGATCGGAAGGCTTGCCGATCCGGACGATCTCCCCCGCGACCAGCACGGCGACCCGGTCGGCGAGCTGCTGCGCCTCGTCGAGATAGTGCGTCGTCAGCAGCACGGTCTTGCCGAGCGCGCGGAGCGAGCGGACGAGCTCCCAGGCGTTGCGCCGTGCAGCCGGGTCGAAGCCCGTCGTCGGCTCGTCCAGGAAGACGAGGTCCGGGTCGCCGACGAGCGCGACGCCGAGGTCCAGACGCCGCTTCTGCCCGCCGGAGAGCGTCTTCACCCGCGCGTCTCGCTTCTCGGCGAGGCCGACGAGCGCGATCACCTCGTCCACGTCACGCGCTCGCTCGAAGTAGCCGGCGAAGATTCGGTGGATCTCGTGGACCGTCAGCGCCGGCCAGAGCTCGGACTGCTGCAGCACGACGCCGATCCGCTCGCGGAACGGCCGCTCGGCGCGGCCCGGGTCGAAGCCCAGCACGGTCACTTCGCCGGCATCGCGCTGGCGATAGCCCTCCAGGATCTCGACCGTCGTCGTCTTGCCGGCACCGTTCGGCCCCAGCAGGCCGAAGACCTCACCCGCAGCGACCTCGAAGTCGATGCCGCGCACCGCCTCCACGCCGTCGTAGGACTTCCGAAGGCCGCGGACCGAGATCGCGCTCAAGGGAGCTCGATCTCGGCGAACTCCGCCGTCGCGAAGTCGCGGTGCCCGGCGCCGAGCGCGAGCGTGATCTCCGAGCAGTCGGGCTGGTGGCCGACCACGACGACCGTGGTGCCCGCGCCCTCGACGGCCGCGAGGACGTCCTCTGCGGTCGCGCCCGGTGCGAGCCGGTCGTCGACGCGCAGGTCGACCCCGGCCGCCTTCGCGATCGCGGCCCCCGTCTCGCGGGCGCGCAACAGTGGGCTCGTGACGACGACGTCGGGAGCGACGGTCGCCAGGCGCTCACCCAGTTCTCGCGCCTGCTGCGTGCCGCGCGCGCTCAGCGGACGCAGCGAGTCGGGATCGCCCGGGTCGGAATGCGCATGGCGAACGAGAAAGAGACGAGTTAGCACGGATTCGGAGGAGATATCACGGATTCGGACTATCGAGTGCAGATCGCACGGCGAACTCGAGATGCGCGAGCGCGCGGTCGACGTCGTGAACGGGCGTGCGCAGCCGGGCGGCGACGAGCGCCTCCGCCCGTGTCGACGGCGGGAGAGCCCGCCGCACGCAAGCTGCTGCCGGCGTCGGTCAGTGAGATCAGCCGGGAGCGCCCGTCGACGGGGTTGCGCTCGCTGCGGACGAGCCCCCGGCTGGAGAGGCGGTTGAGATGGTCGGAAAGTGTCGTCGGCGGCTGCCCGGTCCGGCGGGCGAGCTCCGTCGGCGTCACCGGCTCGGCACGGCCGATCTCGTCGACGAGCGCGAACTGCTCGGCCGCCACACCCCGCGCGGCGAGCTCGCGGTCGAGCAGACGCCCGGCGAGCAACGACGTGACGCGGAGGCTTTCGAGGATGGGCTGGTCGGCCACCTGCCGATCATAGGAGCCGCAGTAGTCTGCGCACGATGCGTTCGTTTCGCTATGTCATCGCCGACGTCTTCACCGACCGGGCGCTCGCGGGCAACCAACTGGCCGTCTTCACCGACGCGCGCGACCTCGACGAGCTCACGATGCAGGAGCTGGCGCTCGAGCTTGGCTTCTCCGAGAGCGTGTTCGTCTTGCCGCCGCGCGAAGGCGGCACGGTTCGCATCCGCATCTTCACGCCCCGAAACGAGATCCCGTTCGCCGGGCACCCCTGCCTCGGCACCGCGTTCGTCCTCGGCGCACCGCTCCAGCTGGGCGTGATCGCGCTCGAGACGGGCAAC
Source organism: uncultured Gaiellaceae bacterium (assembly GCA_963847255.1). Lineage (GTDB taxonomy): Bacteria > Actinomycetota > Thermoleophilia > Gaiellales > Gaiellaceae > Gaiellasilicea. The sequence continues at coordinate 152,981 of CAWJYW010000018.1, read as the reverse complement.
GGGATCGTCCCCGTCGAGCTCGAACGAGACGAGTCCGGTCGCATCGTCTTCGGCCGGATGACGCAGCCCGTGCCGACCGTCGCGCCCTACGACCGCGCGGACGAGATGCTCGCGGCGCTCGGCGTCGGCTCGTCGGAGCTTCCGGTCGAGGTGTACGACAACGGGATCCGGCACGCCTACGTCGTCCTCCCGTCGAAGGAGGACGTCGCCGGGCTCAAGCCGGACGTGAACCTGCTCAACGAGCTCGACCTCGTCGGTGCGCTCGCCTGCGCGGGGTCGGGGACGAGCTGGAAGGTACGGATGTTCTCGCCCTCCGACGGAGTCGGGGAGGACGCTGCGACCGGCTCCGCGGCCGGACCGCTCGCGTGCCATCTCGGTCGGCACGGCGTCGTGCCCTGGGGCGAGGAGATCGAGATCGAGCAGGGCACGGAGATCGGCCGGCCCTCGACGCTCTTTGCGCGGGCAGCCGGCTCCGGCGAGAAGATCGAGTCCGTCGAGGTTGGTGGCTCTGCGGTCACCGTCGCGCGCGGCGAGTTCAAGCTTCCGTAGACCAGGCCACGGCCTCGATGTCGGGCAGCTCGGGCGCGAGCGAGCGCCAGAAGCGGGCGCCGTCGAGCGAGAGGTACAGCCTGTTGCGAGCCGCGTAGAGGACGCGGTCCGGCGCCGTCGAGTCGACTGCGACGTCGAATCCCGGCGGCAGGCCGCCGCCGGACTCGTGCCACGTCGCTCCCGCATCCCACGAGACGAGCAGCGGCGGCCGGCGCGCAACGAGCGCCACGACGGTCGAGCCGCCTGCGGAGGCGGCGACGAGACGAGGCAGGTTTACGTCCAGGCGGTCGTGGTCGACCGCGATCTCGACCTCTCCGAGCACGGCCTCGGCCTCGACGTCCACCTCGAAGACGCCGTCGACGGTTCGAACCCAGGCGGTCACGCCATCGGCTCGGGCTCGGGCTGTGGCTCGAGCGCGATTTCGAGCACGCGGGCGGCGGTCGTCGCGGCCTGGCGAGCTGCCGAGGTCGGCCCATGCCCGGCTGCTCGCGCCCAGGTGTACGCCGCGAGGAAGGCATCGCCGGCGCCGGTCGGATTGTCGATCTCGATCCGTCTCGCGTGCACGTGCTCCCGCACGCCGCGTGCGATCACGACCGCGCCTGCGGAGGCCTCGGTGAGCAGCAGCTCGGGCACGCCGAGCGCGAGGACGCGTTCCTCACCTCCGAGGGCCTCGAGCTCCTCCTCGTTCAGCTTCAGCGCCGTGATGTGTCGCAGGACCTCCGGGTCGAAGTTGGCGTCGAGCACCAACGGTCCGGTCTCGGCCGGACGCACGAGCGCCTGCCCGTCGAGAGCGAGCCTGCGGTCGCGGGCAAGCACCGCGAGCACGTCGGCCGGGAAGTCGCCGCGCGTCAGCCCGCCCAGGTGAACCCATGCCGCACGGCCGACGGCTCCTGCGTCGGCGACGGTCCACGGTGCGCCGGGGTCGCCGACCGTCATCTCACGCTCTTCGCCGTCATTCTGGATCTCGAAGGCGGTCGTGCGCGGAGCTGGGAGCCACGTGACAGGGACGCCGAGTGCGGAGAGAGGCGGCACGAGCGACCGTCGGTCGGCATCGGCGCAGCGGGCGACGATGCGCGAATCTCCGCCGAGCAGCCGCAGGCCGCGGGCGGCGTGATACGGAGCGCCTCCGACCCGCGGCTCACCACCGTCGATCGTGTCGCGCGCGAGATTTCCGATGACTGCGATGCCGCCCATCGGCGGCCTACTGTAGAGCCTCTAGAACCGCCGCTTGCCGAGCCGCAGCGACGACGAGCCCCAGCGCGAGCGAGACGGCGAAGCTCGGCAGGGTCGCGCCAATGCCCGAGTCGGGCGGCTCGCCGAGAGCGTCGACCCACCAGGCGGGCCGATCGGATACAGCCATTGGTAGAGCGGCGAAGCCGGCAATCCAGGCGGCGATCATGCCGGGACGCACGCCGGGCGCCTCGAAGACGTCGCTCTCGCGGTAGCGCGAGCCGGCGACGAGCCAGTCGGCCAGCAGGACGCCGAAGAGTGGGACGAAGAAGGAGCCGAGCAGGATCAGGAAGCTCTCGTAGGAGAGCAGGTCGATCGTCAGGGCGCCGAGCGTCGCGATCGAGCGCGACGGCGACGACGAGCAGCCGCTGCGGTAGCGCGCGGCGCGATGTTCTGGATCGAGACCGCGCGTCGAGTAGACGTTCGCGAACGCCTCGTCGGTCTCGTCAACCGTGACCGCGAGCAGGGCGAGAATCCCTCCGAGACCGCCTGCCGCAACCGCGACCGGGAGTGCCGCCGCGTCGGTGATGTCGCGCGAGAAGAAGAGGACCGCGCCGAGCAGCCAGAGCCAGACGCCGGCGAGGAAGTAGCCGATCCCGACGCCCCAGAAGGCTGCCCGCCGCGTCCGGTGAAGCGGGTGTAGTCCGCCGCGAGCGGGATCCACGAGACCGTGATCGCGACGACGAGGTCGATCCCGTCGAGCACCGACGATCCGCCCTCGCCCGGCCGGTCCCACAGCTCGCCGAAGCCGGAGCCGTCGAGCGCCCACCACGTCAGGTAGAGCGAGCGACGCGAGCACCGCCCACACCGCGAACTTGCGGATCACCTTGCGGACGACGTCGACGGGCCCGAGCAGGGCCATCGCGAGCGCGATCCCGCCGAAGACGAGCGTCCAGAGCCACTGCGCGCGGAAGCCGAACACCTCGTCGGACAGCGCCGCGACCGCGGTCGCGATGATCAGCAGCTCGAAGATCGACCAGCCGACGCACTGGGCGGCGTTCAGCACGGTGGGAAGCCAGGAGCCGCGCTGTCCGAGCGGTGCGCGCATCAGCACCATCGCGGGCACGCGCGCGTCCGCTCCGATCATCCCCGCGATGCCGAGCATTGCGTTCCCGATCAGGCTGCCGAGCAGGATCGCGAGGAACGCCTCGGGCAGCGAGAGCGCAGGCACGAGGTAGGTGCCCGCCACGAGCACGAGGAGCGACACGCCCAGGTTCCCCCAGAGGAGAGCGTTGTCGAGGAGCCCGAGGACGCGGAGGCGCTCGGGCACCGGCTCGATTCCCCAGGCGGGCGTCCTCTCCACTTTGTCTCGTGCTCCTCCCTTCGCCGGCATGACCCGGATCAGGTTCTGCGGGTGTGATCTCAGCCGCGCGTGCGGCACCCCGGACGACGCACTCTAGAGATTCAGGCCGCCAGCAGGCGGCGCAAGACGAAGGGGAGAATGCCGCCGTGGCGCAGGTAGTCGCGCTCGCGCGGTGTGTCGAGGCGCACGCGCGCAGTGAAGGACTTGTCGTCGGCGCGCACGGTCACCTCGTGTGCCTCGGCGTTCTCGACCCCCTCGATCGCGAACGCCTCGCGGCCCGTCAGCCCGAGCGTGTCCGGCGTCTCGCCCGCCTGGAACTGGAGCGGCAGGATGCCCATCATCAGCAGGTTCGAGCGGTGGATCCGCTCGTAGCTCTCGGCGATCACCGCTTTGACGCCGAGGAGCTTCGGGCCCTTCGCCGCCCAGTCGCGAGACGAGCCGGAGCCGTACTCCTTGCCCGCGATCACGATCAGCGGCGTTCCTTCGGCGAGGTAACGCTGGGACGCTTCGAAGATCGTCGTCTCCTCGCCGTCCGGTAGGTGCACCGTCCAGGTTCCCTCCGAGCCGGGGACGAGCAGGTTGCGCAGGCGCACGTTCGCGAACGTGCCGCGCACCATCACCTCGTGATTGCCGCGGCGCGAGCCGTAGGAGTTGAAGTCCTTGCGCTCGACGCCGTGCTCGAGCAGGTATTCGCCCGCGGGCGACTCGAGCTTGATTGCGCCGGCGGGTGAGATGTGGTCGGTCGTGACGGAGTCTCCGAGCATGCACGAGACAGCGTGCGCCGGCGATGTCCCCGACCGCCTCGATCTCCAGCGACATGTCCTCGAAGTACGGCGGCTGGCGGACGTAGGTGGAGTCCGGCTCCCAGGCGAAGCGCTCGCCCTCCGGCACCGGCAGGCTGCGCCACTGCTCGTCGCCCGTGAAGACGTCGGCGTACGTCGAGCGGAACATGTCGCCGTGGACCGAGCTTGCGATCGTGTCCGTGATCTCCTTCGACGTCGGCCAGATGTCGCGGAGGTAGACCTCGTTGCCGGCCTCGTCCTCGCCGAGAGGCTCCGCGAGCAGGTCGATGTCCATCCGGCCCGCGAGCGCGTAGGCGACGACGAGCGGCGGCGAGGCGAGGTAGTTCGCCTTCACCTCGGGGTGGATGCGGGCCTCGAAGTTGCGGTTGCCCGAGAGCACGGAGCAGACGACGAGGTCGCCCTTCTCGACTGCGACGGAGATCTCCTCCGGCAACGGGCCCGAGTTTCCGATGCAGGTCGTGCAGCCGTAGCCGACGGTGTGGAAGCCGAGCTGCTCGAGGTAGTCCGTCAGGCCGGCGCGGTCGTAGTACTCGGTCACGACCTTCGACCCGGGTGCGAGGCTCGTCTTGACCCAGGGCTTGCTGCTCAGGCCGCGCTCGATCGCCTTCTTCGCCAGCAGGCCGGCTCCGACCATCACCTGCGGGTTCGACGTGTTCGTGCACGAGGTGATCGCGGCGATCACGACCCTGCCGTGCTCGAGCGCGTAGTCGGTCCCCCTGACCGGCACGCTCTTCCGGCCGGGGCCGACGACGGCGACGGGGGTCGCGTCGGCAACCGGCTCGGGCGATCCGCCCGGTGCCTGCTCGGTCGTCGGATCGCTCGCCGGGAAGGTGTCGGCGACGGCCTGGTCGTGGCTCCCGTTCTTCATCGGGTCCTTCACGCCGAACGTGCCGAGCGAGTCGAGGAACGCCGTCTTGGCGTGCGTGAGCGGAACGCGGTCCTGCGGGCGGCGCGGCCCTGCGAGCGACGGCTCGACGGTCGAGAGGTCGAGCTCCAGCACCTGGGAGTACGTCGGCTCCTCGCTCGGGTCGTGCCAGAGCATGTTCTCCTTGCAATACGCCTCGACGAGCGCGAGCCGCTCCTCGCTGCGGCCGGTCAGGCGCAGGTAGCTCAGCGTCAGGTCGTCGACGGGGAAGAAGCCGCAGGTCGCGCCGTACTCGGGCGACATGTTCCCGATCGTCGCGCGATCCGCGAGCGGCAGCCCGTCGAGCCCGTGCCCGAAGTACTCCACGAACTTCCCGACCACTCCCGCCTGGCGCAGGATCTGAGTGACGGTCAGGACGAGATCGGTGGCGGTCGCGCCCTCCGGGAGCTGGCCGGTCAGCTTGAAGCCGACGACCTGCGGGACGAGCATCGAGAGCGGCTCGCCGAGCTTCGCGGCCTCTGCCTCGATCCCGCCGACACCCCAGCCCAGCACTCCGAGCCCGTTCACCATCGTGGTGTGCGAGTCGGTGCCGACGAGCGTGTCGGGGAAGGCCCAGCCGTCCCGCTCCTCGACCACACGGGCCAGGAACTCGAGGTTCACCTGGTGGACGATCCCCGTTCCGGGCGGCACGACCTTGAAGTCGCGGAAGCCCTTCTGGCCCCAGCGCAGGAACGCGTAGCGCTCGCGGTTGCGCTCGAACTCGAACTCGACGTTGCGGACGAACGCGCTGCGCGAGCCGAAGACGTCCACCTGCACCGAGTGGTCGATCACGAGCTCGACGGGAATCAGCGGGTTGATCTGCTCCGGGTCGCCGCCGAGGTCTGCCATCGCGTCGCGCATCGCTGCGAGGTCGACGACGGCCGGGACGCCGGTGAAGTCCTGGAGCAGGACGCGCGCCGGCGCGAACGAGATCTCGCGGTTCGGCTCGTCCGTTGCGACCCAGCCGGCCACGGCCTCGACGTCCGACCGGTCGCCGGTCCGGAGCACGTTCTCGAGCAGGATCCGCAGCGTGTAGGGGAGGCGCGCGACGTCCCACTGTTCCTGGAGCGCGTCGAGCCGGTGGATCTCCAGCTTGCGGTCGCCGACCGAGAGAGTGGAGCGAGAGGAGAACTCGTCGGTGGCCATACCTCGAATCTATCGAAGCGCGCGTCACGGCGTCGGACACGCGGTCCTGGCCCCGACATGTCGTTCGGGACGCGTCGGGTCCTGGCCCCGACATGTCCGTTCAGGGACACGACGGGGTCTGACCCCAGACACGTCCCGTTGCGACGGGTGGCCCGCGACGCTCCGTGGCTCGGCAGAGCGGATCACCGGCCGTTTCGGACACGACGGGGTCTGACCCCGGACATGGCCGTTTCGGCGAAGGCGCCCAGCCGAGTTATCGGAGCCGGCGGAGCGGGACCGTCGTCTTCGGGCCGATGTTGCCGGCCCGGTCGACCGCCGCCAGGGAGACGGCGGTGCGCAGCGTCGCGCGGGTCAGCGTCACGGCCGGCTTCGTCACCGTGAGAACCCGCGATCCGATCGTGATCCGGTAGCCGCGCAGGCCACCCGCGTCGCGCGCGGGCGTCCAGAAGAGACGGACGGTCTTCGCCGCGCGTCGCACCGACACCCGTCCGACAGCCGGCGGTCGAACCGTGTCGCGGACGAGCTTTCCCTGTCCGTCGACGATGCCGAGGCCGCGGCGGAAGCGGATCGTCAGCGGTTGGCTCAGGTGCCCCACGGAATCGGAGGCGCGGATCGAATACGAGCTCGTGTCGCCCGCGGCGATGCCGAGGACGGCCGAAGTCGACGTCGTCGTGGAGATGAAACGGTCGTCCTGGTAGACGCGATAGGCGATCGGCCCGACGTCATCGGTGGAGGCTCGCCAGGACAGACGAACGACTCCCGGGGCAGCACCATCGGTCGCAGTGAGGCTCGGGGGAAGGGAGGGAGCGGCACGGTCCGGCGAGTCGAGCCGCTCGAGGAACAGCGAGTCCTGGACGTCGGTCCACGTTCCGCTGTGCCCGTAGTAGTCGTCGCGCCCGCCGTCGAGCACGTGCGTCTCCAGCTCGTTGCCGGAGAGCGAGGCGTTCAGCAGGTCGTTGGTGACGTCGCAGACGTGCCCCTCGCTGCAGTGGTGCGGCGCGCCGCCGGAGACAGCGTCGAAGGTGTGCACGAGCTCGTGCACTGCGACGATCGGCCGAAGCGTCGTCCCCTCCGCCCCGCAGGCCTGGAGGAAGACGATTGCGATTCCGGGTAGCCCACCGGAGGGGGTGTCGCCCACACCGCAGACCTCGAACTCGGGCCGCTTGCTGCTCCACCGGGCCGTCGTAGTAGACGAGGTAGGTCTTTTCGGGCTTGATGAACCCGTGCTGGGCGAGCAGGAAACGGATCGTCGTGAACGCGCTGTTGATCGGCCCCGCTGCTTGCGTCAGCGTCACGTTGGAGATGTCGAGCTGTCCAAACGGGCTCGCGCACGCGAAGGGGTAGAGATCGAAGCGCGGTGAGCGCGTCGGGTCCTGCGAGCGCCACCACGCGTCGATGGCAGCGACGTCGCCGACGATTCGCGGCGCCCACTCCGCCAGGCGGTCGGCCGCTCCGGGCGGACGCACGTACGTGACGTGGACTGCGAAGCCGGGCGTTGCGTCGGGCAGCCGGTCACCGGCGCTCGATCCGATTCCGCACCACGGCATCGGCGTCGACGCCCCAGCCGGTGCGGCCGAGCCGAGCGCTGCGACCACCGCCAGCCCGACCAGGAGCCGCTTCACATAGACAAAGTACTCGTCAGCGGCGAACGCGGTTCAGTGCGCGCTCGGTCCAGGTGACACGTTCCGGGTCGAAGTGACCGGTCATCGCAGCGCGGTAGGACTCGGAGACCCGGCGCGCGTAGGCCGCGAAGCCCTCCTCGCGGAGCGGCTTCCAGTCCTCCCGGTAGGGCACGACCACGTGCTCGCGGCCGACGTGGCGGGCCGAGAGCAGAAAGGCAAGACCCATGCCGGACGACACCTCGAGCAACGACTGCCGCTCGCGTGCGGCCGTGCGCTGGAGGCCCTGGTAGAGAGCGGCGAGCTGCTTCGGGCTCGGCAGCTCGGAGGCGCTCGAGCGCAGCTCGGAGAAGGAGGCGCGCAGCCCGGCAAGCTCGAGCGGCGGCAGGTCGACGAGCCGGGCTGTCGTGCCCGAGGCACCCTCGAACGCGCTCAGCAGGTCGTCGAGCGAACGCACCTCGGCGTCCTCTGCCACCACGCCGGCCCGTTTCAGCTCGGCGACGAGCGCCTCGAGGTAGACCCGCGAGCCGTGCGAGATGTCCGACGCGGCGGCGAGCAGCCAGAGCGGCGAGAAGCCGAAGGCCGCGATCGAGCCGAGCTCCATCGCGTTGCCGGCAGTCTTTCTCTTGAGCAGCTCGCCGGCCTCGAGCTGGTCGGCCGGCGCCTCGCGCTCGACGTCGCCGACGAGCTCGATCACGATCCGCAGCAAGTTCTTCGCGGTCGCCTCGTAGAACCGGGAGCGGCGCGCAAATCGCGGCAGCACGACCTCCGCCGTCTCGTGCACGGCCCCGCCGAGCCCGGCCGCGAGTGCGCGGATCGCCCTTTCCGGGACGGAAAGGAGGAAGGAGACGAGGCGTGCCACGGCTACGATGATTCCATGGCCCTCACCGGTACGCTCGAATCGCTGCTGCGCAACTCGTTCCCTGATGCGCGCGAGCTCGAGGTCGAGGACCGGACGGGTGGGGGCGACCACTTCCAGGTGACGGTCATGAGCGGCCGCTTCGACGGGCTCTCGCTCGTCGAGCAGCACCGGCTGGTCTACGAGGCGCTTGCTGCGCCGCTGGGCGACGGGTCGATCCACGAACTGCGAATCAAGACGAGAGGAACCACATGAGCGAGCTGAAGGAAACGATCAGAGAGATCATCGAGAACGAGCCGGTGAGCCTGTTCATGAAGGGCACGCCCCAGCTCGTGATGTGCGGCAACTCGGACCGTGCGCTGCGGGCGCTTCGGGCCGCGGGTGCGCCGGTCACGACTGTCGACGTTCTTCCCGACCCGCAGATCCGCCAGGAGCTCTCGGCGCTCTCGGGCTGGCCGACCATCCCACAGGTCTTCATCAAGGGAGAGCTCGTCGGCGGCGCCGACATCGTCGAGGAGCTCTACGAGAGCGGAGAATTGCAGGCGAAGCTCGACGAGGCGCTCGGGCCCGATCGCGAGGCGGTCGAGAAGACGACAGCAGTTGCCTGACGGGCACTAGACCGCTTAGTCGATCGCAACCGTCACTTAACGCGCTTCACACTGCGCGTTAAGACCTCGCGGATACAACGTGGGCCGTGAACACGCGCGCCATCTTTCATCGCAGCGCAGGCTTGGCCGCCGCGGGCCTCCTCGGCGGCCTGGTCGTGCTCGGCGGCGTGGCTCTCACGGGCGACCTGGGCGGCGGCACGACGACTGTCGTGAGGACCTCCCCTTCCCTTGCAGCCGCCGCTCCGGTCGTCGACAACAGCAACAGGCTCTCGGTGCGCCAGATCTACTCGCGCGCCGCGCCGGGGGTCGTCCAGATCACCTCGACGTCGGGCACGGCCGATACACCGACTGCCGGTCCAGGGCGGCCCTTCCGGCCCGTCCGCGCCAGGGCAGGCACTGGGCTCGGGCTTCGTCATCGACAAGGCCGGCCACATCGTCACGAACTACCACGTGATCGAGGGCGCCGACCAGATCGAAGTCAGCTTCTCGAATCGGGACACGCTGCGGGCGATGCTCGTCGGCAGCGACCCCTCCACCGACCTCGCCGTGCTCCGCGTCGAAGCGACCTCGCGGGGTCTGACCCCGCTCGAGTTCGGCGATTCGGGAGCCGTGCAAGTCGGGGATCCGGTGGTTGCGATCGGCAACCCATTCGGGCTCGCTCGCACCGCGACCGCCGGAATCGTCAGCGCCGTTCAGGAGCGCACGATCACCGCGCCGAACGGCTATCCGATCGATCATGTGATCCAGACCGACGCGCCGATCAACCCCGGCAACTCGGGCGGCCCGCTGCTGAACGACCGCGCGCAGGTGATCGGCGTCAACTCCCAGATCTCGACTGCGCAGGGCGCCAACGGCAACGTCGGCATCGGCTTCGCGGTGCCGTCGAACACGGTCAAGGCGGTCGTCGCACAGCTTGTCGCGACCGGCAAGGTCGATCGTGCGTTTCTCGGCATCAGCGGCAGCACCGTCACCGAGGAGCTGGCGCGCGTCTTCCGGCTTCCCGTGGACGCCGGCGTGCTCGTCGAGACCGTCGGTGAAGGAACGGCCGCCGCCAAGGCCGGCCTGAAGGCGGGGACGGATACGACCGTCGTCGCCGGTGAGAGCTACACGCTCGGCGGCGATCTGATCGTCGCAGTCGGCGGCAAGCGCGTTGCCTCACTCGAAGAGCTTCGCGACGTGCTCGCCGACCACAAGCCGGGCGAGACCGTGAAGCTCCAGATCTATCGCGGCTCGAAGTCGATGACCGTCGAGGTCGAGCTCGGTCGCCAGCCCACCCAGCCGCAGGGCTAGACGGCCCGCTCCATGAGGTCGATGCCTTGCGCCGCAAGCTCGGCGTCGGCGGCCGCGTAGCCGCGGGCGATCAGGGCGCGCTTCGAGCCCTCTGACCACTCTCGGTGGCTGCGGAAGCCCGCGTCGAGGCTCTCGGCGCCGCCCGAGCCGCGCACTGTGATCCGCGGCACTCGTCGTGGCAGCGCAGTCCGCGCGAAGCGCTCCTCCACGGCACGTGCTGCCCGGCCGCGGCGGCCCGGCCGCGCATGCTCGGTCACGATGCGGGTCACGTCGCCGCGCAGCTCTTCGAGCTCCCGGATCGCTGCGTCACGCTCGTCGGCGAGCTGCTCCTCCAGCGCAGTGTTGCGCTGGATCGCGACTCGCATCAGACGGACGAGCATGTCGCCGAGGTGGACCGGCTCGCCGCGGAGCTCGCGCGCCTCGGCCTCGTCGAGCTCGGCGATCAAGGCCCGGACCGGCGGGACGGCGCGGAAGCGGTTCAACCTGCGCCGGACGCGGGCGAGCGCGGCGAATCCGATGTGCGGGTAGTGGGGGACGTACCGGAAGGCGACGACCAGATTCACGTCCGGATGGTCGAGCGCGGCGCCGAGCGGGAAGTTCCGCACCCAGCCGCCGTCGGTGGCGATCCGGTCCCCGACCGGGAGCGGCAGGACAAGGGCGCTGATTGCCGCCGAGGCGAGCATCGCCTGCGCGAGAATCTCGGGCGGCGTCTCGTGCGACGAGTACGCGAGCTCGTACGAGCGGGTGCAGTCCGCATCCTCCTCGTCCGAGACGTCGGTGGCGAAGATCACAACTTCGGTCGGCGCTGCGGCGAGCCGCTGGCCCAGCTCGAGCGGATCGAGCATGCGCTCGCCGACCGTCGCCGGGAGCGCGTACTCGTGCAGGCCGTTCAGCGGGAGCCGCCAGAGGCTCTGCGGCCGGAAGATGTCGCCGGGCTGGAGGTCCAGCACGAACTCCTCGAGCTCGTCCAGCAAGTCCAGCGCCGCCATCGTGCCGGTCAGGGCTCCTGCGGACGTGCCGTAGATTCGGCCGACCCGAGGCCACAGCGAACTGACGCGCAGGCGCTGCAGGAAGCCGAGCTCGAGCAGCACGCCGTTCATCCCACCACCGGAGAGCACGATCGCGACGTCCCGCTCGCTCATATCTCCATCGTGGTCCTATCTCTGGACCGGCGCCACCCCCATCCGTCTAACCTTCCGGGGTGGAGGAGTACGAGCCAAGGCGCCTGTCCCTGGTCGTCGAAGACGAGCTACTCGAAGAGGAGGAGCTCTGGGTCGACGAGGCCGAGGACGACCATTCCGGCTGGTTCTGCGTCCGAACCGACCCGTTTCCGTGCCCGGCGGCCGGTTGCACGTTCGTCGCGGTCTTCATGACGGCGGCGCACCTGGTGCTCGTGTGGCAGGAGAGCGACGACCCGAACCTGCTCTGGCACGCGCAACGAGCGCTGGAGGTCGGCCGCAATCCGCGCATCGTCCCGTACGAACGCGGCTTCGGGCCGAGTGCCTCGTACTACGCCTGGGAGGCTGCCGGGCGTCCCGTGCACGCCGTACGTGGAAAATAACTTCGGACGGGCGCTGACGATCGGCGTCGAGGAGGAGCTGCAGCTCATCGACCCCGGAACGCTCGCGCTGGCGCCCGGGGTGGAGAAGCTGCTCGGCCCTGACGGGCTGAAGACCGAGCTCTTCTCCTGCCTGATCGAGACGAACACACCCATCTGCGAGTCGGCTGAGGAGGCGCTCGCGGAGGTCACACGGCTTCGCACCGAGGTGCGCGAGGCGGCCGCAGGCGAGGGACTGGCCGTCGCCGCGACGGGTACGCACCCCTTCTCGCGGGCGGAAGAGCAGGAGATCGTTCCCGAGCCTCGCTACCTGAAGATGCTCGAGGAGCTGGGGCCTGGCGCTCGACGGCAGCTCGTCTGCGGTCTCCACATTCACATCGGCATGGAGAGCTTCGAGGCCTGTCTGGCCACGCTCGCTGCGATCGTGCCGTGGCTGCCCGCCGTGCTCGCGCTCTCGCTCAACTCGCCGTATCTCGACGGTCAGGAGCAGGGCGCGCTCTCCGCCCGCGCGGTCCGGCTGCTCGAGCTCCCGCGCGGCGGGCGGCCGCCAAGGTTCGCCTCGCCCGCAGAGTGGGAGGCTCACATCGCGGAGACGGGGATGGACTACACCCGAAGCTGGTGGGATGCGCGGCCGCATCCGCGGCTCGGGACGCTGGAGGTCCGCATCCCCGATCAGCCGACGAGCGTCGACCGGTCGGCGGCTCTCGCGGCGCTCGTCCAGGCGTTCTGCGCCAAGCCGCCGGCCGCCGGCGAGGTTCCGAGCGACGAGTACCTGACGTACCGAGCCGCCGCCGCCGCCGGCCATGCGCCGACCTCCGACCTGCTGGCGTACGTCGAGCCGGCAGCGCGAGAGCTCGGCACCTGGGATCTCGTCGAGGAGCTGCGCAAGCCACCGGAGGCACTCCGCCAGCTCGAGACGGGTCGCCGCGACGGGCTCGAAGCCGTTGTGGCCGAGCTCGTGGAGAGGACCGCGGCATGACGCTGCTCCATTCCGTGCTCTACCCGCTCCGGCTGGTTCGGGCGCGACTGGGCACCTGGAGTGGGCCGGTCGTCCTCGTCGTCCTCGGCATCGCGGCCGGCGCCGCGGTCGTCGTCGGCGGGCGAGCGGGCGCTCTCGTCGCCCAGGATCGCGCCGTTGCGCAGGCGGTCGAGCGGATTCCGGACGGATCGCGGTCGGTGCGGGCCGTCTGGTTCGGCATTCCCGCCCAGAGCGCCGAGCCGCAGCCCGTCCTGGACCGCCGCGCGCGCGCCGCGCTGAGACACGTGGTCGCTGCCGATGCACGCGCCCTCGTCCTCTTCCGCGAGACCACGATCGGGGGCACCTTTGCCGGGCTCGGCGGCGTCCAGGGCCTCGGTTCGCAGGTGGACCTTCGCTCGGGCCGGCTGCCGTCGGAGTGCCGCCCCGAGCGCTGCGAGGTGCTCCGCCTGCGTGGAGCCGCCGGACGGCTGCCCGAGCCGGAGGGCTTGAAGCTCGTGGAGGTCGGGACCGGCGCCCTGAAGAGCAGCCTGCTGTTCGGCGACTTTCTGGCGCCGACCGACAACGCGCTTGCTGCGGCCGAGGTGAGCCCCTCCCTCGCGCGGTCCGCCGGCTATCACCGCCCGCCGCCGCCGCCTCTCTTCCTTGCCGAGGGCGTGAGGACGCTCGCCGGAGCTCCGGCTCTCGACGTGGTCTTTCGCAGCTATGCGTGGGTTTCGCCGCTCGAAGCCGGACGCCCGCGGTTGTGGCAGGTGGACGACCTCGCCGCCGGCGTGGGGCGTGCGCGCTCCGAGCTCCAGTCGGTGACCTCGAGCTTCGACCTGATCGCGCCGGTCGAGGAGCTGCGAGAGGCGCAGGCCACGAGCCGGGCCGCCGGGCATCGGCTGGGCATCGTCGGCGGCGAAGCGGCGGCGCTGCTGTTCGCGTTCGCGCTCCTGGCAGCGATGACACTTCGCACCGACCTCGCTGCCGCCCGCCGCCGGCTCGCCTGGTACGGCGCGCGCGGCTGGCAGCTCGCGCTGGTGACGGTTGCGGAGTCGACCGCGATCGCTCTCGCGGGCACCGTGGTGGGACTTGCCGTGGGCGCGCTCGGCGGCGCGTTCGTCGCCCACCGGGCCGGCGCGCCTGTTGGGGAGATCCTGTCCCGCAGCACGCTCTCGGTCGAGGGGCTCGGGCTCGCGCTGCTCGTCACAGCCGCGGCGACAGGTGTCCTCGTGGCGGCTGTGGCCTCCCGCATCGTCCCGTCTCGGCCCGGCACGTTTCTCGCTCGTCGACGCTGCAGCGGTCGCCGCGGTCTTGCTCGTGCTCCTCGAGCTGTGGCGCGGCGACGATGAGGGAGATCTCGTCCTGCTCCTCCCGGCGCTCGTGACGTTCGCGGCCGCGGTTCTCGTCGGACGTGGGCTGCGACCGGCGCTGCGGCTGGCCGAGCGGCTGTCGCGCGGCCGTTCGCTCGGCCTGCGCCTCGCGTCCCTCTCGCTCTCGCGGAATCCCGGCTACGCCGTTGTCGCGACGGCGTTCCTCGTCGTCAGCTTCGGACTCGCGCTCTTCGCGGAGAGCTACCGCGCGACGCTGGCCCGCGGCGAGCGGGATCAGGCGGCGCACCGCGTGCCGCTCGACTACGTCGTCCGGGAAGACCTGCGGCGACTGATCCCGGTGCAGGATGCGGCGTCACTCGACCGCTTCCGCGAGCTCGGCGTCGAGGTCGCTCCGGTGCTCCGCGTCACCGGCAGCGTCGCACGGCTCGAAGGGGAGAGCGGGATCACGCTGCTCGGCCTGCCGCCGGCGACCCTGCCGGAGCTGCACGGCTGGCGCGACTCCGACGCGTCTGCGTCGCGGAACGAGCTCGTGCGACGAATCGACGCGGCGCGGCCTCTGAACGGGCCGCGGCTGCCCGATGAGTTGAAGCGGCTGCGGTTCGCCACCACGAGCGACGACAAGATCCGGCTCTTCGCCGAGATCGAGGCGCCGAACGGACGGTTCGTCCGCGTCGAGCCGAACGCGCTGATTCCGCCGGAGGCGCGCGGCGGCCGCCTCGCGGGGATCGTTCTCGAGCCGAACACGCGGCTGCAGGAGCGTGGCGCCGACGCGGGCCAGGCCTTGAAGGGGTCGGTCGAGATCGCCCTCCCGGACGTGCCCGACGCACTCGACGGCTGGATCGGCGTCGGCGGCGCCCGGATCGACGGGAGCATGGTCGACTACACCCTCACGAACACGGTCGCGACGCGGATCCGCCCGCGCCAGCCGTACGACGAAGGGCCGATGCCGGTGCTCGCGACACCGAGGCTGGCGGCGGCGGCGGACTCCGGCGGCCGTGCTGCCACTGCAGATCGCGGGCGAGCGAGTCTCGGTGCGCGTCGTCGGGACCGTGCGGCGGTTCCCCGGTGTCGACGGTCAGGCGGTGGTCGGTGACGGTGGTGCGCTCGCGGCCGTCGTCAACCTCGCGCGTCCAGGTGCGGCCCGCGTGAACGAGGTGTGGCTCGGGCTACGCGACCCGAATCGCGTACAAGCCGTCGACAGCGCACTCGCGGCGAAGCCGTTCGACGTGCTCGCGATTCAGTCGCGCCGGGCGCTCGAGGCCGACGCGCGGCGAGATCCGATCGCCCACGGGACGCTGATCGCGCTCGCCGTCGCGGCAGCCGTTGCTCTCCTGCTCGCGCTGGCCGGAATCCTGCTGACCGTCGTCGGCGATCTGCGCGACGAGCGGGGCGAGCTCTTCGACCTCGAGGCCCAGGGCGCATCGCCGTCGCTCTTGCGCCGGATCGTGCGTCTGCGGGCAGCATCCGTTGCCGTCGCGGGCCTTGTCGCCGGGGCGCTGACAGGCGTCGCTCTCGCCGCTGTCGTCACCGATCTCGTCGGCCTCACCGCCCGCGCCACCGCGGCCGAGCCGCCCCTCGTCCTCGCCGTCGACGTCCTCGCTGTTCTCGCTGCGGCCGCGATCTACGTGGTGGTCGCCGCGGTGCTCGTGCTCTGGGTCACGCGACGTGCATTCACCGAGCCCGTTCCAGGACGCGTGGAGGCGATGGAGTGACCGCACTCGTCGAGGTCCGGGATCTGTTTCGCGTCTACGGCTCGGCCGAGGGCGGCGTTGCCGCGCTTCAGGGGCTGACGATGACCGTGCGGCAGGGTGAGCTCTGCGTCGTCCTCGGTCCGAGCGGCTCGGGCAAGTCGACGCTGCTGCGGATCGTGGCGGGCTTCGACCGCCCGTCCGCGGGCTCCGTCACCGTCGCCGGAACGGACGTTGCGATGCTCGGACGGTGGCAGGCTGCCGGCTACCGCTCGCGCTCGATCGGCTACGCCGACCAGCATTACTGGCGTGCGCTCGCGGGCGAGCTGACGGCGCGCGAGCTCGTCGGCGTGCAACTCGGCCTCGCGGGGGAGCCGCGCTCCCGGCGCGACGCGCGCGCGGACGAGCTGCTCGCCCGGGTGGGCCTGGCCGGCCGCCGCGACGCGCATCCGCGTGAGCTCTCCGGCGGCGAGCAGCAGCGGATCGCGCTCTGCGCCGCGCTCGCGAGCCGCCCACACCTGCTGATCGCGGACGAGCCGACGGGGGAGCTCGATGCGGCCACGGCGCGCGAGGTGCTCGACCTGATCGCCGAGCTGACCCGCGAGGAGGGAGGCACGGCGCTCGTGGTCAGCCACGACCCCGCGTCGGCGGACCGCGCCGACCGCGTCGTCCACGTCCGCGACGGCCGGGTCAGCGACGAGCGCGTCGCGGGGAGCGCCGACGGCGCGATCGTCGTCGGGCGGGGCGGCTGGCTTCGCCTGCCGGAGGAGCTGCTTCGCTCGGCGGGCATCGGCCGGCACGCGACCGCGCACCTGCGCGCCGACGAGCTGGTCGTCGCCCCGGCGGGCGAGGAACCCGGCCTCGAGGAACTTAGTGTTCCAGTAACACAAAGTCCTGCCGCCGAACCAAGCCGTTCCGAGCGACTTAGTGTTACAGGAACACAAGCGATCGTTGCGCGCGGGGTGACGCGCCGGTTCGGCGACGTCGCGCCGATCGAAGGGCTCGACGCGGCCTTTGCGACCGGGACGGTCACGGCCGTCACCGGGCCGTCGGGGTCCGGCAAGACAACGCTGCTGCACCTCCTCGCCGGGCTCGACCTTCCCGACGAGGGCGAGGTGCTCGTCGACGGCGTATCGCTGACGAGCCTCGACCGTGCGGGACGCGCGGAGCTCCGGCGGCGCTCGATCGCGTTCGTCGGCCAGACGGTCGGCCTCGTGCCGTTCCTCGGCGCGCGCGAGAACGCGGAGATCGCACTGGAGCTGCGCGGCCTGCCGACCGACTCGGCGGCAGAGGCGATCGCCGCCGTCGGACTGGAAGAGCACGCCGAGCGGCCCGTGTCCGAGCTCTCGGCCGGTCAGCGCGAGCGGGCGGCGCTCGCCCGCGCACTCGCCTCGAGGCCGCTCGCGATCATCGCCGACGAGCCGACGTCCCGGCTCGACGCGGCCAACTCGCTGGCGCTCGGAAGCCTGCTCGCCGAGGTTGCCCGGACCTTCGGCACGACCGTCATCTGCGCGACGCACGACCCGCTGTTGATCGAGCAGGCGGATGTCGAGCTCTCGCTAGCATCAGCCTAGATGGCGACGGTCAGCGACACGATCCAGGTCAGCGGTGTGCGCTGCGAGCGCTGCGTCGGACGCCTGGCCGGGACACTGCGAGCCCACGAGGGGATCGAGGCGGCGAACGCAAACCTGATGGGCCTCGTCGCGCTCTCGTGGGACGACACGCAGACGACCCGCGAAGCGATCGTCGAGACGCTCACCCGCGGCGGCTTTCCCGAGCTCCAACAGGTCTGAGCGGGGAATAGGCACGCGCCCGGAGGCGTTCTCAGCCCCGTACGACCGATTGTTAGGGTGGCCGGGTGAGTGACTCCGGCGCAGCCGAAGCAGAAGGGGACGCCGGACGGCGGGCAGCCACTGAGGCCCGCGAGCGTGTCCGCTTCGAGGAGGAGGCGCTGGAGCTCGCCGACCAGGTCTACCGGGTCGCGCGCCGAATGGTCGGCACGCGAGAGGAGGCCGAAGAGTTGGTTCAGGACACGTATGCACGCGCCTTCCGGAGCTGGAAGTCGTTTACCCCAGGGACGAACATGCGCGCCTGGCTGTTGCGGATCCTGACGAACCTGAACACCGATCGTGGGCGAAAGATCCAGCGGACGCCCGATCAGCAGCCGCTCGAGGAGAGCGACTACTTCCTCGCGAACAAGCTGGCGGCGGTCGAGGGTGAACAGGCCCTCGACCAGGAACGGGTGGTCGAGCGACTCTCGCAGGGCGGTGTCGTGGATGCGCTGGCTGCGCTTCCGCACGACTTCCGCGACGTCGTCGTCCTGGTCGATCTCGGGGACTTCAGCTATGCCGACGCAGCCCAGATCCTCGACGTCCCGATCGGCACCGTCATGTCGCGCCTGCATCGTGGGCGCCGTATCCTGAAGAAGACGCTGGCGGAGGAGAGCCTCACATGACTGAAGACCCCGACTGCGAGAAATGCGAGGAGCTGCTCCAGGGGTACCTCGACCGCGACCTGGCGGCTGAAGAGGTACTCATCGCGGAAGGCCATCTCGAGGACTGCGACTACTGCCGCCGCCGCTACCGCTTCGAAGCGCAGCTCCGCCGCTACATCCGCATCTCCGCGAGCGAGCGCATGCCGGCCGGACTGCTCGCGAAGCTCGCGCAGCTGCGCGGGCCGACCGCCGACGGGCTCTAGCGCCTCCCTAAGCCCGGGCAGCCGCGCCTCGCGGTCCCAGACGACTCACGACCAGGCGGTTCGGGTCGGAGCCGCCGGGGAGTGGGCGAGTGACGAAGCCGAGCTGGCGCGCGAGCCGCACCGCGATCAGGCGGCCGCCGGGCGAGTAGTACACGGCGCTCAGCGGGTAGTCGAAGCGGTCGGCACGGCCAACCTTCTTGACGGTGTAGGCGAGCGACTGGATCTGGCTTCCGACCTGGCGCGTCCAGTTGATGTCGCCGGCGCCGTTCAGGACGTCGACCTTGATCTGCCACGGCTTCGGCAGGGTCGCCGCCTGGGCGACGACCGGATCGACGGCGGGTGCGGGCTTTCCGACCAGAGCCGGGACGAGCACGAACGAGACGAGTGCCATCAGCGCCGCGGAGATCGCGGCGACGCCCACGAGCCGTCCGGTGGGATTGACGTCGAGCGGCCGGGGCGGGACCGGAAGGCCGGCCAGCCGGCGGGCTTCGCGCCGGTCGATCTCGAGCGCGGCGGCGATCAGCAGCGTCGCCTCGATCGCGCTGTCCACCGACGGGAAGCGATAGACGCGCCCTTCCTCGAGCCACTCGACCTGGTCCGGCGTCACGCCGGCCCGCTTCGCGACCTCTTCGACCGTCAGCCTGCGATGCAGGCGCGCGGCCGCGAGCGGGCTGCGGTCGGTGAGGGCCTCGGCGTTCTCGGGAGCGGGGTGGACCAGCTGCATCTGCACCTACATCGGTTCGCCGGGTGCTGTCCTGAACCTTTCCGGGAGATCCTCAGGGTAGTCGACATCTCCGGGCTCACCGAGGTCGTCGCACGGGACGAGGAGCGGCGGATGCGAGCGAAGCCCGTCGTCAGGGATGTCTCCCCAGGCCGACCGGTCGACGACCAGGGGGTGGCCCCGGTTGCCGGCGTAGCTCGCCGCGACGATCGGCGCGCCGGTCTCTCTCCAGGCCGCAACGACACGGTCGACCGCAGCCGGGTCGAGCTCCGGCCCGTCTGCGAGCACGACCACCGCAGCCTCCACCTCCGGACGGAGCGCGGCCAGACCACACCGGAGCGAGGCACCCGGCCCACGCTCCCAGTCCGGACAGGGGACGGCGCCCTCGAGCTCGTACGCGCCGGAGACGACGACGACCTGGTCGACGCCGCCGAGGCGGTCGAGCACGGCCGGAAGGAGCAGGCGCTGCTTCGGCGCACCGAAGCGCGTTGCGGCACCGGCCGCAAGGACGACGGCTCCGATCAGGACTCGCGAACCACGATGCGCTCGATCACGACGGGCTGCGACGGTGGCCCGTCACCGGCGCCGAGTGCTTCGATCGCATCGACCGTCGCCATGCCCTCGGTGACCTTGCCGACAACGGCGTACTCGGGCGGCAGACCCGCATCCGGCGCGGTGACGACGAAGAACTGGCTGCCCGAGGTGCCCGGCGCCTCGGTCTGCGCCTTTGCCATCGCGACGACACCTCTCGTGTAGGCGACGTCGGCCGGCGGCACGTCGACGGTCTTGTACCCAGGCCCGCCGCCTCCCGTCCCGGTCGGATCGCCACCCTGGATCACGAAGCCGGGCACGACGCGGTGGAAGGTCGTGCCGTCGTAGAAGCCGCTCTCGGCGAGCGAGACGAGTGAGGCGGCTGTCTTCGGCGCCGTCTTCTGGTCGAGCTCGATCGTGAACGAGCCACAGTTCGTCTCGACGACGAGCGGTAGGTCTTGTCGGCGGATCGAGGTCGTCCGTCGGTGCCTGCTGCCCGCCGTCCGCTTTCGGGTCCGGCGCCTCGAGCTCGTCACACTCCCCGTTGACCGTCGTCTCCGCGGCAGTCGTCTCCGCGGCAGTCGTCGCCGCCCCTCCGGCTTCGCCCTCGTCGTCGCCGCCGCACGCGGCGAGGAAGCCTGAGCCGATCACGATGAGGATGAGGCAGAGGAACCGCATGCGGTCGAGATCGTAGCTAGAGAGCCGCGAGCGCCCGGTCGACGAGTGTGCGGGCGATCTCGACCTTGTACGCGGTGCCCGGCAGCGGCGTTGCCGCGTCGAGCGACTCGAGGAGCCACGGGATCGGTGCCGCACCGGAGAGGGCGATTCGCGTTTGCCCGCCGACCCGTGCCGCCGCTACCCCGACGAGCGCGAACGACCAGCGCTTCCGGTCCATCGCCTTCAGGTAGACGCTCGAGTCCACGTCGGGCACGTCGAGCTCCAGAATCAGCTCGCCCGGCTCGAGCGTCGTCGTCGAGCGGTCTTCCGCGGTCGGCAGCCGGTACAGCTCGGCGATCGGAAGCTCCCGCCGGTCGGTTCTGATCGTCGCGCCGAGCGCCAGCAGTGCCGCAGCCGGGTCCGACGGGTGCGCCGAGGCGCAGAGCTCGTTGCCGAAGAACGCGTGCTCGCGGTGCTGTCCCTCCTTCGCGTGGCAGCGGTCGCCGCCGTGCAGGTAGCACGGAAAGTCGAGGCGCCAGTACCAGCATCGCGTGGCCTGCAGGAGGTTGCCGCCGATCGTGCCCATGTTGCGAAGCTGAGGCGAGGCGGCGAGCCGGCACGCCTCGCGCAGCGCCGCCGGGATCTGGGGATCGACCTCGAGCTCCGCGAGCGTGGCACCTGCACCGATCGTTCCATCCGAGATCCCGCGCGGCAGCACGCCGGTGACGTCCACCAGCAGCTCGGCCGTGACGAGGCCTTCCTTCAGCAGCGGGACGAGCTCGGTGCCACCGGCAAGGGCGCGTCCGCCCCCTGAGAGTGCCGCCACTGCGTCCTCGCGCGAGCTAGGACGCTCCAGCTGCAACGGGCTCCTTCTTCCCGGCTTCGGCTTCGCGGAGCGCCCGCAGGATCTCCTCGCGGTTGATCGGCAGCGACGTCACGTCCGCGCCCGTCGCGTCACGAATCGCGTTCCCGATCGCGGCGGCGGTCGGGACGATCGGTGGCTCGCCGAGCCCCTTCGAGCCGAGGTTCGTCAGGTGTACGTCGGGCTCGTCGACGAACTCGCAGACGATCTCGGGCACGTCGGCGATCGTCGGCAGCTTGTACGCGTCGAGCGTCTTGGTCAGCACCATGCCGGTCTGCGGGTCGTCCAGCCGCACCTCGGAGAACGTGTGACCCAGCGCCTGGATGATCCCGCCCTCGATCTGGCTGCGCGCGCCGAGGGGATTGATCACGCGGCCGATGTCGTGAATCGCGACGATCTTCTCGACGACGACCTCGCCCGTGCCGATGTCCACCGCGACCTCCGCAAGCTGGATGCCGAACGTGAGGACGCGCATGCCGGCCGGGTTTGGCCCGCGCGCGCCCTTGCCGAGGATCTGGCCGTCGTCGAGCAGGCCGGTGACGTCCTCCAGCGGCCACGAGCCACCGTCCGAGGAGACGATCCGGCCGCCCTTCAGCGACAGAAGCCGCTCCTCGCACTCGAAGCGCTGCGCCGCGAGCTCGATCACCTGGCGTGCGGCATCGGCGGCCGCGGACCGCACCGCCGGGCCCATCGACGGGAGCGTCGACGAGCCGCCCGAGACGGTGGCGTACGGGCCGCGGGCGGAGTCGCCGAGCTGGACCTCGACGCGGTCGAGCGTGAGGCCGAGCTCCTCCGCGGCGATCTGCGCCATCGCCGTCCGGGTGCCGGTACCGATGTCCTGCATCGCGGTGACGACGTTCGCGCGCCCGTCGGAGCCGAGCCGAACCCACGCGTAGCTCGGCGGGCCACCGCCGCCGTACCAGGTCTGGCTGGCCATGCCCATCCCGCGCTTCCAGATCGCGTCCGAGCGCGCCCGGACCTCGTGCCGGCGCTCCCAGTGCGGCTCGGCGCGCCGGTAGCACTCCATCAACCCTTTCGACGAATAGGACCGGCCGTCCATCGTGTCGACGTGCGCGTAGTTGAGCTTTCGCAGCTCCAGCGGGTCGATGCCGAGCTGTGCGGCCAGCTTGTCGAGGAGGCACTCGAGCGACCACGTGCCCTCGACGAAGCCGGGCGCCCGGAAAGCCGTCATCGGCGGCAGGTTCAGCTTGGCTCCGTGCTCGACGGTGCGCACGTTGTCGCAGGCGTAGAGGAGTTGCACCGGGCCGGCCGTCGGTACCAGCCAGCCGTCCCACCCCATCGCGCAGGTGTACTCGCCGCCGAGCGCGGTGAGGGTGCCGTCCGCGCGGGCGGCTGCGGTGACGTGCTGCCTCGTCGCGTTGCGGTTCCCGCCGATGATGTTCTCGTCGCGGCGCGTGACCGCGCAGCACACGGGACGCCCGGTCCGCTTCGCGAGCTCGGCCGCGAGCAGGATGGTGTTGTCGAGGCCGGCCTTCGCGCCGAAGCCGCCGCCCATGAACTCGCAGACGACGCGCACCTTGTCGGGCGGCAGCCCGAGCGCGGTCGCGAGGTCGTTGCGGGTTCCCCAGATCCACTGGGTCGAGACGTACGCGTCGAGCGTGTCCCCACGCCACTGGCAGACGCACTGATGCGTCTCGAGCGGATTGTGGTTGAGCGTCTGCGTGCGGTACTCGGCCTCGACGACGGCGTCGGCCAGTGCGAGCCCGGCCTCGTAGTCGCCGCGCTCGTACCGCCGTGTTTCCGCGACGAGTGATCCCTGTCGCACCGCCTCGTCGGCGTCGAGCAGCGGCTCGAGCTCCTCCCACTCGACGTCGATCAGCCGAACCGCCGCCTCGGCCTGCGCGAACGTCTCGGCCGCCACGGCGCCGACCGCGCTCCCTTCGTAGTGCGCGTCCGAGTCGACGCCCTGCACCTCGTCCGGCCCGATCACGCCGAGCACGCCGGGTGCGGCCGCCGCGGCGGCGAGATCGATCCTCTTCACGCGGCAGCGCGCGAACGGGCTGCGCAGGAGCGCGGTGTGCAGCGTGCCCGGCAGCTGGAGATCGCCCGTGTAGCGCGCGACGCCGCGAGCCTTCTCGTAGCCGTCGAGGCGCACCGCCGGGCGGCCGACGACATCGCCGGGACCCGCCGGCCACTGGTCGAGGGCGTCCTCCTCGACGAGCGTCCAGACCTCCTCGTAGCGGCCCTCGACCTCCTTCTCGGACTTGATCAATCGCGCCACGTGGAGATCGCCTCCTCGATGCGCGGATAGGTGCCGCAACGGCAGAGGTTCCCGGCCATCCCGTGCCGGATCTGCTCGCTCGTCGGGTGCGGGACGTCGCGGCGACGAGCGCGGCCGCGGAGACGATCTGGCCGGGCGTGCAGAAGCCGCACTGGAGCGCGTCGGTGCGGACGAACGCGTCGACGAGCCGGTGGTCGGCAAGTCCTTCGATCGTTGTCACCTCGCGGGCGCCCACGGTGTGGACGAGCGTGATGCACGAGAGCACGGGCACTCCGTTGAGCTGAACGGTGCAGGCGCCGCAGTGGCCTTCTCCGCAGGCGATCTTCGTGCCCGTCAGGCCGAGGTCCTCGCGCAGGGTCTCCGCGAGCGTCTGACCGACGGGGGCAGCGAACGAGTAGTCGTGTCCGTTGACGCGAAGCTCAGGCACCAGCCGTGACCGCCAGGATGTTGGCCAGGTGAACCATCCGGAACGCCGCGCGACCGGCGGCCGCCCGGTCCTCCTCGTCGACGTCCGGCAGCACGAGCCAGAGGTCACGGGCGGCGAGGATGAGCTCCCGAATCTGCTCGGTCTCCTCGCGGTGGCCGTTCGAGCGCTCGTCGCACGCGTTCAGAGCGAGCCCGAGCACGCCGATCGTGTCGGCTTGCCGCATCCAGAGAAGCGGCGTCGCCATCGAGAGGTAGGCGTGGATGCGCGCAAACGTCAGCGGCTGCGAGATCGACTCGGGACCCTGCGGCGGCGAGAGTGGCAGGGGTTCCTCGCCGCGGCAGATCCGCCTCGCGCTGCCGGCGAACATCGCCCGCAGCTGCTCCTCGCCGAGGCCCGCGATCCGGGACGTGCGCAGCGCGAGCAGGAGCGAGCCGGGCTGCTGCCCGTAGGGGTAGTCCGAGGCGTAGAGCACCTGCTCCGGCGCCACGAGCCGGAAGAGGTCGAGGAGGTCGAGCGCGCTCCAGACCGAGGTGTCGAAGAAGACGCCCGGCCGACCCGAGAAACGGCCCGCGAGGGCGGCGAGGTCGGCGATGCCGCAGTGGGCGATGATCAGCTGCGTGTCGTAGCGCTCGACGAGGTCGGCCAGCTCGGAGGCGATCGGCGGGAGGCCGCGGCCGCCGTGGATCAGGATCGGCACGTTGCGGTCGGCCGCGAGCTCGAAGACCGGCGCGAGCCGCTCGTCGTTCAGGTGGAACTTCTGGGCGCGCGGGTGGAGCTTGATGCCGCCTGCGCCCGCATCGAGGCAGCGTGTCGCCTCGCCGATCGGATCCTCGTTCAGATCGAGGCGCACGAACGGGACGAACCTCCCGTTGGAGAGTGCTGCAAAGGCGAGCGTCCGGTCGTTCGCGGCGCTGAAGGCCGGGTGACGGTCGGGCTCGTCGAGGCAGAACATGAACGCTCCCGAGATCCCGTACCGCTCCTGGCCTGCGACCAGCTCGTCGAAATCGCCGACCCGCCCGTCGATGTCGGTGCCGAGGTGGACGTGCGCGTCGAAGATCTCGAGGCTCCTTCGGAAGCTCCTCGCGGACCAGCTTCTCGAAGCTCTCGACGAGCGCCTGCGACCGCAGCAAGGACGTCCTCCACGATCCTTGAGTCTACGGATTGGCCGCGGCGGACATGTCTTTGCGGGACGCGTCCGGGGACAGTCCCCGGACCGGTCCCCGTGAGACATGGCGGGTGCGGACGGGGCTAGGCGGGCTGGAGCCCGGCGACCTTGCCGCGCAGGTACTCGAGATAGGGCTGCGGGTCGATCTGGTTCGCGCCGATCGCGTGCTCGAGCGTCTCCATCGGCGTGAACTTGCGGCCGTGCCGGTAGAGCCGCGTGCGCAGCGACTCGTAGAGCGGTCCGAACTCACCCGCCTCGAGCTGCGCGTCGAGGTCGGGGATCTCCTCCTCGACCGCCCGCCAGATCTGCACCGAGAGCGCATTCCCGAGGGCGTACGTCGGGAAGTAGCCGTACGAGGCCCGCGTCCAGTGCACGTCCTGGAGCACGCCGCGCAGGTCGTCGGGCACGTCGATCCCCAGAAACGCCTTCATCCGCGCGTTCCACGCCTCGGGCAGATCCTCCAGCCGGAGCGTGCCGGCGACGAGCTCCTGCTCGAGCTCGAAGCGGAGGATGATGTGGAGGGAGTAGGTGACCTCGTCGGCATCGACCCGGATCAGGCCGGGGGCGACCCGGTTGATGCCGCGGAAGAAGTCGTCGAGCTCGACCCGCTCGAGCTGCGGGAAGAGCCGCTGCAGCTCGGGGTAGCGGCCGCGCCAGAAGGGGAGCGAGCGGCCGACGAGGTTCTCCCACGTGCGGCTCTGAGACTCGCCGAGCCCGAGTGACGCGTTCCCGTAGAGCGGCGAGCGTCCGAGTGCCGGATCGACGCCCTGGTACGTCAGTCCGTGGCCTGCCTCGTGCATCGCCGCCCAGAGCGCGCGCAGGTTGTCCGGCTTGTAGCGCGTCGTCATCCGGATGTCCGTCCCCGTGAACGAGGTCGCGAACGGATGGACCGTCGGATCGAGCCTGTACGTGCCCTCCTCGAAGCCGAAGTCGCGCAGGATCCCGGCCAGGAACTCCTGCTGCGCGGCGATCGGGAAGTCGCCTTCGAGGAACGAGTCGTCCGCCGGCTCGCCGGCGTCGCGCACGATGGCGGTCAGCTCGGGCCGGAGCACGTCGAAGACCGCCTTCACCTCTGCGGTCGTCATCCCGGGCTCGTATTCGTCGAGGAACGCGTCGTAAGGGGAGTCGCCCTGCTCCATCAGCTCGGCCCACCGGAGCGCGACGTCGTGGACCCGCTGAAGTGCCGGCAGGAAGACCGAGAAGTCGTTCTGCTCGCGCGCTTGGAGCCACGCGACGTGCGCCTTGCCGCCCTCGCGCGCCCACGCGGCCGCGATCTCGGCCGGAACGCGTCTTGCCTTCTCCCATTCCCGGCGCGTGACGCGGACGAGGCTCGCGTCGTCCGAGTCGTGGCCGAGCTCCGTCTCGAGCGAGGCGACCTGGTCGAGCAGTCGCCCGATCTCGTCCGAGATGAAGCGCTCGTGGATGACACCGGAGAGCGTTGCCGAGGCCTCCGCCCGGGCACCGGCTCCCTGCGGCGGCATCATCGTGCGCTGGTCCCAGCCGAGCACTCCGAGGGCGCGCTCGAGGTCGTAGATCTCCGCCAGGCGCTGCTTCAGATCCGCAAGGGCTTGGTTCACCAGCAGCAAACTTACCTGCCGTTAGGATCCGCGCGATGCCTGACGTGCTGATCATCGCCGACACCGATTCGCGCGCCCGAGCTGCGGCACGAGGTGCCGCTCGCGGTGCCCGACCCGTTCCTCTACGCCGAGACCGGCGGCAAGCGGTTTGTCGTCGTCAGCGTGCTCGAAGCGGGCCGCGTCGCGGAGCTCGGGACCGGGCTCGAAGTGCTCACCTACGAGGATGTCGGCATGGACGAGCTGCTCAAGCGCGGCCTCGACTCCTACGAGGTCGAGCGCGAGCTGAACCTGCAGGCCGTCCGGCAGCTCGGGCTGGAGGCAGCGGTGACGCCCGACGGCTTCCCGCTGGGCCAGGCCGACTACCTGCGCTCGCAGGGGATCGAGCTGACCGCCGACCAACGTTCTTCGACGAGCGGCGACGGGTGAAGACCGAGCACGAGCTCGCCGGCATCCGCCGCGCGTGTCGCGCGGTCGAGGCGGGCATGGCGGTGGGGCTCGAGATGCTGAAGAGCGCCGAGCGTTCGAACGGAGTGCTCATGCGGGACGGCGAGCCGCTCACGTGCGAGCGGGTCAAGCTCGAAGTCGAGCGTGCGTTCGGCGAGCACGGCTCGGCCGCCGAGGAGTTCACCGTCTCGCACGGCGCCCAGACTGCCGTCGGCCACGACGGGGGCTCCGGCCCGATCGCCGCCGACGACATCGTCCTCTTCGATCTCTTCCCGCGCGATCGCGAGTCGGCGTGCTACTCGGACTTCACGCGCACCTTCTCGCTCGGCCCGCCCTCCGACGAGCTCCTGGAGTACCACCGGCTTGCGAAGGAGGCGCTCGACCTGGCGACCGCAGCCGTCAAGCCGGGCGTGAAGGGAAGCGACATCCACCGGCAGGTCTGCGACCTCTTCCACGAGCACGGCCACAAGACGCAGCTGCACAAGGAGGAGGGCGAGGCGCTCGTCGACGGCTACTTCCATGCGACCGGACACGGCGTCGGGCTCGAGGTCCACGAACGGCCTGGTGTCGGCAGGATCGAGAGCGAGCCGCTCGTCGCGGGCGACGTGATCGCGCTCGAGCCCGGCCTCTACCGGCACGGGTACGGCGGTGTCCGGCTCGAGGATCTCGTGCTCGTCACCGAGGACGGCGCCGAGGTGCTCACGTCCTTCCCGTACGACCTCGAGCTCTAAGCCCTCGCCTCAGCCACACCGCAGGTTTACCGGATTACCACTCGCGGTAGTGGCAGACATCATTTTCAAGTAGTCCTCTAACCAGGGAGGCTCGGTATGTCTGTGACGACCGATCGGGCTCGTGTCTACGCCCGGCCCGCGCCGGACGAGGCGGATCTCGGGGCGCTCGAGCAACTCGCGGCAAGGCGGCTCCGAGTGGCGCTCGGCTTGACCGCCGCGATGCTCGTCGTCTACTTCGGCTTCATCCTGCTGATCGCCTTTGCTCCGGGCTTCCTCGGGAGGCGAATCACCGACGGGCTGAGCGTCGGAATGGCGCTCGGCGTCGTCGTGATCCTCTCGACCTGGGTGCTCACGTGGACGTATGTCCGCTGGGCGAACCGCGTCTACGAGCCCGCGATCCGCGACCTGGAGGCATCGCCATGGTCGTAGCAGCGTTCAAACCGGGCGAGCCGAATACGATCGCCATCGTCTTCTTCGTCCTCTTCGTCGTGCTCGCGCTGGGAATCACCTGGTGGGCGGCGCGGCGCACGCGGACGACCGACCAGTTCTACGCCGCCGGCCGCAGCGTCACCGGGTTCCAGAACGGGCTCGCGCTGTCCGGCGACTACATGAGCGCGGCGAGCTTCCTCGGCATCGCCGGGCTCGTCGCCCTGACCGGCTTCGACGGCCTGATCTACTCGATCGGCTTCCTGGTCGGCTGGCCGATCGTGCTCTTCCTGATCGCCGAGCCGCTCCGCAACCTCGGCCGCTACACCTTCGCGGACGTGGTCGCGTACCGGCTCCGCCAGAAGCCCGTACGGGTCGCGACCGCGTTCGGCACGCTCTCGGTCGTCATCTTCTACCTGATCGCCCAGATGGTCGGTGCCGGGACGCTGATCCATCTGATCTTCGGCCTGTCGTACGCCGTCTCCGTCGTGATCGTCGGTGCCGTGATGCTCACGTTCCTGCTCCTCGGCGGCATGATCGCGACCACCTGGGTGCAGATCGTCAAGGCGTGCCTGCTGATCGGCGGCGCGACCGTGATGGCCTTCCTCGTCCTGCTCGAGTTCGGGATGAACCCGGTCAATCTCTTCCAGGACGCGTCGAAGCAGTTCGGAGCCAGCGTGCTCCAGCCCGGGAGCCTCGTGTCCGACCACTGGAACGCGCTCTCGCTCGGGCTGGCGCTGATGTTCGGGACGGCGGGGCTGCCGCACATCCTGATGCGCTTCTACACCGTCCCCGACCGCAAGGCTGCGCGCACCTCGGTCAACTGGGCGACCTTCTTCATCGGCTTCTTCTACCTGCTGACGTTCGTGCTCGGCTTCGGCGCGATGGCGCTCGTCGGGCAGGCGCCGATCAAGGCGGTCGACCAGGGTGGGAACGCGGCTGCGCTCCTGCTCGCCGAGAACGTCGCCGGCACGCCGTTCTTCGGCTTCATCGCCGCGGTTGCGTTCGCGACCATCCTCGCGGTCGTCGCCGGGCCTGACGCTCTCCGGCGCCGCGGCGCTCTCGCACGACCTCTGGGTGAACGTCGTCCGGGACGGGCATGCGCCCGAGCACGAGCAGTTCCGGGTTGCCCGGATCGCGACCTTCCTGATGGGCGGTCTCGCGATCGTGCTCGGGATCGTGCTCGAAGGCCAGAACATCGCCTTCATGGTCGGGCTCGCGTTCGCCATCGCAGCGAGCGCGAACTTCCCGGCGCTCCTGATGTCGATCTACTGGCGCGGCTACACGACCTGGGGCGCGGTGACGAGCATCGTCGTCGGCACCACGTCGGCCCTCGTTCTGATCTCGATCTCGCCGACGTCATGGTCGACGTGCTCGGCCACGACTCGGCGCTGATCGGGCTGACGAACCCGGCGCTGATCTCGATGCCGCTCGCGTTCGCATCCGGGATCCTCGTCTCGTTGCTCCGGCCGGAGCCGGACGCGGCCGCCCGCTGGGCGGAGGCGAACGGCGGATCCACCTCGGCGAGACCGCGCCCGTGCGGCCCGCAGGCCTGCCGGCACGCGCGCGCTGAAGGAGATTCGGGGCGCCCGCGCCGGCGGGCGCCCCGACCTCGAGGCACCCGGCGTGGTAAGAAACGGGACATGAGCGATCAGACGATCGAGACGATCTTCGTCGAGGACCGCCGGTACCCGCCGCCACCGGACTTCGCCGCACTCGCGGTGGCCCAGCCCGACATCTACGAGCGCGACTTCGAGGAGTTCTGGGAGAGCGAGGGCCGCGAGCGTGTGACCTGGTTCGAGCCCTTCACGAAGCTCTACGAGTGGGAGCTTCCCTACGCGAAGTGGTATCTCGGCGGCAAGCTCAACGTCTCCTACAACTGCGTCGACCGGCATGTCGACGCCGGCCTCGGCGATCGCATCGCGTATCTCTGGGAGGGCGAGCCGGAGGGCGACCGGCGGGAGCTCACGTACGCACAGCTCCAGTCCGAGGTCGTCCGCTTCGCGAACGCGCTCAAGGAGCTCGGTGTCGGCAAGGGGACGAAGGTCGCGATCTACATGGGCATGGTTCCCGAGCTCCCGATCGCAATGCTGGCGTGCACGCGGCTCGGCGCGCCGCACACCGTCGTCTTCGGCGGCTTCTCCGCCGACTCGCTCTCCGACCGCGCGAACGACATGGGCTGCGAGGTCCTGATCACCCAGGACGAGGCCTGGCGGCGCGGCAGCACGGTCCCGCTGAAGCAGACCGCGGATGCGGCGATGGCGGACGCACCCGGGATCCGGAAGTGCCTCGTCGTCCGCCGCACCGGCAACGACGTGCCGATGCAGGAAGGGCGCGACTCACTGGCTGCACGACTTCGACGTCTCCGACGACCCGGCCACCTGTCCGCCGGAGCCGATGGACGCCGAGGACCTGCTCTTCCTGATGTACACGTCCGGCACGACGGCGAAGCCGAAGGGGATCGCGCACACGACGGGGGGCTATCTCGTCGGCGTCGCGTCGACGCACGCGCTGATCTTCGACCTGAAGCCTCAGGAGGACGTCTACTGGTGTGCGGCCGACATCGGCTGGATCACCGGCCACAGCTACATCGTCTACGGCCCGCTGACGAACGGCGCGACGTCCGTCCTCTACGAGGGGACGCCCGACTTCCCCGACAAGGACCGCTGGTGGGACATCGTCGAGCGCTACGGCGTCACGATCCTCTACACCGCGCCGACGGCGATCCGCGCGCACATGAAGTGGGGGCCGGAGCACGCGGCCAAGCACGAGCTCTCGACACTGCGGCTGCTCGGCTCGGTCGGCGAGCCCATCAACCCCGAGGCGTGGATGTGGTACCGCGAGCACGTCGGCGGCGATCGCTGTCCGGTCGTCGACACGTGGTGGCAGACCGAGACGGGGATGGTCATGATCACACCGTTGCCCGGTGTGACAACGACGAAGCCGGGCTCGGCGACGAAGCCGTTTCCCGGCGTCGAGGCGGGAGTCTTCAACGAGGCCGGCGAGGAGGTCGGCCCCGGCGGCGGCGGCTACCTCGTGCTCAAGCGGCCGTGGCCGGCGATGACGCGCGGGATCTACGGCGACGACGAAGCGCTTCCGGGAGACCTACTGGGAGAAGTACCCGGGCTGTCTACTTCGCCGGCGACGGCGCGCGGATCGACGAGGACGGCGACTTCTGGCTGCTCGGCCGCGTCGACGACGTGATGAACGTCTCCGGCCACCGGATCTCGACGATCGAGGTCGAGTCCGCGCTCGTCGACCACCCGAAGGTCGCCGAGGCTGCGGTCTGCGGCCGCGCGGACTCGCTCACCGGGCAGGCGATCGTGGCCTACGTGACGCTGAAAGGCGGCGACGAGGGCTCGGTCGAGATGCTCGAGGAGCTGCGCGACCACGTCGCGGCGAAGATCGGCCCGATCGCCAAGCCGGCGAACATCGTCTTCACGCCCGAGCTGCCGAAGACGCGCTCCGGGAAGATCATGCGCCGCCTCCTGCGCGACGTGGCGGAGAACCGGCCGCTCGGGGACACGACGACGCTCGCCGACCCGACGGTCGTCAGCGAGATCGCCGACCGGGCGGCCGCAGACGCCGCCGACGAGTAGCGCGGCGAGCGCTCAGCGCTTCCTGGCCACGACGAGCAGGTACTCGTAGTGGTACTCGGACGGGCCGTCCGCCTCCCCGCGGTTCATGCGCGTCGCGAAGTCGAGGAACTCGCGGTCGAGTGCTGCGACGCGGTCAGGCTCGCCCGAGTAGGCCGCGACCGCCGGCCCGAAGGTCTCCCGGTAGAAGTCGCAGTACTCGCGCGGACCGCCCGCGCTCCGTTCGATCAGCCACGTGCGCGTCAGCTCGAGTGACGCAACACGGTCGCCGAAGAGCTTGCGGACATGCTCCTCGTCGCCCCAGAGGACCGGCGGCAGAGCGCCTTCCGGTGGAGCAGGGAGGTACGGCGCGAAGACGCCGAAGAACTCGCCGACGCCGCCCTCGGGCGTGAAGTTGGCCATTCCGATGGCGCCTCCCGGCCGGCAGACCCGGAGCAGTTCGTCGGCGACCGCCTGCTGGTCGGGCGCGAACATCGCGCCGAACGCCGACGTGACGACGTCGAACTCGTCGTCCGCGAACGGGAGCGCCTGCGCGTCGGCGACGACCCACTCGATCTCGACACCACGCTCGCGCGCCTCCCGCTCACCGGCCGCAAGACTCTCCGGCGTCAGGTCGGAGGCGACGACGTTCGCGCCCGCCTCGGCCGCACGGATCGCGACGTTGCCGGTGCCGGCGGCGACATCGAGCACACTCTGCCCGGACGAGATGTCGCACGCTTCCACGAGCTCCGGGCCGACGCTCCACACCATCTGCTTCGCGAACCGGTGGTAGTCGCCGAGCGCCCAGACGGTGGTCGGTGTCTTCACGTCGTCCATGACGGCCACGCTATGCCTGGCGCCCAGCGACCGCGTCGCCAGAACTGGCCATCTTTGCGGTCAGATGCCGGACGCGGACCGCGTACGCGGCGGCAGCCGCGCGGGAGGGCAGGTCGAGCTTGCGCAGGATGTTGGTCACGTGCCGATGGACCGTGTGCTCGCTGAGGACGAGCCGGTCTGCGATCTGCCGGTTCGTGAGCCCTTCGGCGAGCAGTGCGAGCACGTCCTGCTCGCGACGCGTCACGCCGCCCGCGGAGCCTGGCCGGAAGCGCACCGAGCCGGCGGAGGGCGGCCTCGGCCGCCGCGACCTCCGAGCGCGGAGCGGTCGTCGCGGCCGAGCGCGGCGAGCGTTCCCGCAAGCTCGACCCGAGCCTCCGCGGCCTCGAAGGGCGCGCCGCAGCTCTCGTAGGCGGCGACCGCCTCCTCGAGCAGCCTCAGCGCGCGCTCGTGCTCCCCGGCGGCCGCTGCGAGCAAGCCCTCGGCGACGTCGGCCGACGCGTGCGCCGCCGGCGTTCCGAGCACCGCCACAAGCCCGCGCAGCTCGGCGACGGCCTCCGCCGCCTCAGCCAGGCGGGAGCGAGCGACGAGCGCCCGGACGAGCAGCGCGAGCGCCGGCGCCTGCTGCGGCCCCGGCCCTGCTCGGCGAGCGACTTCGAGCAGCTCGATCGCCCTCGTCGATGCGCCTTCGTCGAGGGCGAGGCGCGCGCGACAGAGCTGGACAGCCGGTGAAGCGCCGGCGCGGTCGAGGAGCGTCCTCGCCTCGTCCCCGCGGTTCTGCCGCCGCCGCAGCTCCGCCAGCTCGACGAGCGGCCCGGCCGCAGAGGCGGGGCGCGAGCGGCCGAAGTCCTCAGACGCCGCCTCGAGCATCGCCTCAGCCTCCGCCCACCGGCCGCGCCAAAGGTCGACGGCGCCGTACTTGGCCCGGCAGAAGCCGAGCATGTAGCGGCTGCCGTACCGCGCGGCGAACTCGGCGATCCGGTCGCACCACTCGACGGCACGGTCGTAGTCCTGCACGTTCACGCACGCGGTGACGAGCATGCAGCACGTCCAGGCGCTCGAGATCGGGATCGTCGCCTCACCCCCGAGCGCCGTTGCCGTCGCCTCGTCGAGGCAGCGCATCCCGGCCTCGACCTCGGCGCGCGCGACCAACGAGGCGCCCTCCAGAGCGAGACCGAGCATCTCGAGGTCGGCCACGTCGAAGCGCCGGCCGAGCTCGGCGGCCTCGGCCGCGAGGGCTTCCACTCGTGGATGGTCGCCGAATGCGGCGTACCCCTCGTGGAATGCGAGCCAGCCGTGGTCCGGCCCCGGCTGAAGCGGCTCGAGCAGCCGGCGTGCGCGGCGCAGCCAGCCCTGGGCGACGGTCGCCGCGCCGCGGAAGTCGAGCTCGTCGGCTGCGAGCCACGTCGCCATTCGCGCGGCGCCCGCGGCGTCGCCGTCCTCCCGGTAGCGGCGGTACGCCCGCTCACGCGCGGCAAACGTTGCGGCCTCGTCGTCGAGCCACCACGCCGCCCAGCTCAGTCCTTCGAGCTGCTCCGCCGTCTCGTCCGCCGCCTCGAAGGCCGCGCGTGCGGACTCCCAGCGTCCGGCGCGCAGCTCAACCCAACCAGGCTCGCTCGCCATGCGTCCATTGTCGCCCACGCGGGGCGGAACCGCCCTTGCCCTTGCGGTGTAGAGACGATGATGCTCGACCTGCTCGTCCTCTCACTTGCAGGCTGCTGCGCGACCGCCCAGCCGGCCGTGCCGCCGTCGCGCGTACGGACTGTCCCGTGCGAGGAGGTCATCGACCACGTGCGCTTCCCGTACCTCGGCAATCGCGACCCCCGTTATCGCGCACGGCTCGTGCTCGATGCCGTGTCTGCGCCGGGTGCGTTCGTCCCGCAGACGTCGCCGACCGAGTCGAAGCCGTGGACGTACTTCGCGAAGTGGGGGATGGTCGTCCGAGGTGGCGCCGGCCCTGCGGTCTCCGTGACCGTGCCGCGGGCCTGGCGTGCGCGCGTCGCGATCTCGTGGGGGAACGCACAGCACACCGTCTTCCACACCTTGCGCTTCCCGCGCTGTGGCGTCGACCGCGCGCAGGGCAACGCGTACGCGGGCGGGTTCTTCCTGCGACGGGCGTCCGACTGCGTTCCGCTCCGCTACCAGGTCGGCGCGCGCAGCAAGACGCTCTGGTTCGGCGTCGGCCGCCGCTGCCCGCCCGCTAGCGGTCGATCGAGCGGTACTTCCGCACGGCGAGCGGCGCGAAGACCACGAGCAGGCCGACCGTCCAGACAAGCGACATGAAGATCGGGTGCTCGCCCGGGAAGCCCGACGTGTACGGATTCGGGTTGCCGAAGAGCTCGCGCGTCGCGGCGACCAGTGCGCTGAACGGATTCCACGCGGCGATCGGCTGCAGCCAGCTCGGCAAGGTCTCGATCGGGACGAACGCATTCGAGACGAACGTGAGCGGGAAGATGATCAGGAAGCCGAGCTGCTGCCCGACCTCGACCGACGGCACGCTCAGCCCGATCCACACTCCGATCCAGGCCATCGCGAACGTGAAGAAGAGCATCAGCGCGCAGGCGAGGAGGAACTCGCCGAACGTTCCGTGCACGCGCCAGCCGACGACGAGGCCGGACAGCATCAGCACGACGAGGATGCCCGCGTTGTAGATCACGTCCGAGACCGTGCGGCCGCTGAGCACGGCCGAACGCGCCATCGGCAGCGACCGGAACCGGTCGATCAGCCCTTTGGCCATGTCGTCGGTGACCGCGATCGCGGTGGTGATCGAGGCGAAGCCGAGCGTCTGGACGTAGATGCCGGGCATCAGGTACTCGCGGTAGGAACCGCCGTCCGGGAGCGGGATCGCGCCGCCGAAGACGTACGCGAACAGCAGCACGAACATGATCGACTGGAGGATCGCGAAGATCGCGAGCTCCGGAATCCGCGGCACGCGCTTCAGGTTCCGCCAGGTCATGATCCGGCCGTCGTTGATGGCTGCGCGCAGCTCGCGTCATGCGGCTTCCTCCTCGCACCGGCAGCTCCTCCGCCGCATGACCGGTGAGCTCGAGGAAGACGTCGTCGAGCGTCGGCCGGCGGAGCGCGATGTCGTCGATCTTGATCCCGGCTGCGCCGAGCTTCTGGACGACCTCGACCAGGTGTGTGGCGCCGCCGTGGGCGGCGATCGTGATCCGCCGCGTGTGCTCCTCGGTCGTCGCGGTCCCATCCGGCGCGACCAGCTGCGCGGCGCGGGAGAGCTCGGCGGGGTCGTGTGCGACGATCTCGATCCGCTCGCCGCCGACCTGCGACTTCAGCTCGTCTGCCGTACCGCGCGCGATGATCCGCCCCTTGTCGACGACCGCGATCTCGTTCGCGAGCTCGTCGGCCTCCTCGAGGTACTGGGTGGTGAGGAGGAGCGTCGCGCCCTCGCGCACCTGGGTCCGGATCACGTCCCACATGCCGAGTCGGCCGCGCGGGTCGAGCCCGGTCGTCGGCTCGTCGAGGAAGAGAACGCGCGGCCGGCCGGTCAACGCCGCCGCGAGGTCGAGCCGCCGGCGCATCCCGCCCGAGTAGGTCTTGGCGACCCGGTCTGCGGCGTCCCCGAGCTGGAAGCTCTCGAGCAGCTCGTCGGCGCGCGTGCGGGCCTGCTGTTTCGAGAGGTGGTAGAGCCGTCCGAACATCCAGAGGTTCTCGCGTCCGGTCAGGTTCTCGTCCACGGCCGCGTACTGGCCGGAGAGGCCGATCGTCTTGCGCACCGCCTGCGCTTCGCGGACGACGTCGAAGCCCGCCACGCGTGCGCTGCCGGCATTCGGCTTCAGCAGCGTCGCGAGGATGCGGACGGTCGTCGTCTTGCCGGCCCCATTCGGCCCGAGCAGCCCGAGAACGGTGCCTTCCTGCACCTCGAGGTCGACGCCGTCGAGGGCGCGCACCTCACTCTTGCGCGAGCGGTAGACCTTGACGAGTCCCTCTGCTTCGACGGCGGCCATGCGTGCTGACACTACCTCTTCCGCGGAGATTGACAGTATGCTGTCATTATGGCAAGACGACAGCATGCTGTCAAATCGGCCGACCACGAAATCGAGCTCACTCCTGCCGGCAACGCGTTCACCGACCTGGTCGTCCAGACGTTGCGCCTGCACGGCCTGCTGATCGCGGCTGGAAATGCGATGGCGAAGCCGGTCGGTCAAACCGAGACGCGCTGGCAGGTGATGGGCGTGATCGAGCACGGCCCGGCGACCGTCGCCGAGATCGCGCGCGTCTTCGGGCTTGCGCGGCAGAGTGTCCAGCGGACGGCCGACGCGCTCGTCCGCGACGGCCTGGCCGCATACGAGGAGAACCCGCGGCACCGCCGGGCGAAGCTCGTGCGGCTCACGCCGGCCGGAGTCTCCGTCTTGCGGACGATCCAGATGGCCCAGCGTGAGTGGGCCGACGCTCTCGGCGCCGAGGTCGGTGAGCAAGACCTGCGGCTCGCAGCCGAAGTGCTCGCCCGGGTCCGGCGAGCGCTCGCGAAGGCCTAGTTCGGCGGCTGCACGGCGCTGACGGTACAACGTGCTGATGCGGCGGCTGGCGATCCTGCTCCTCGTGCTCCTGCCCTCCGGAGCGAGTGCGAGCGACGGTGCGCTGCTTGCCGCGAAGGACCGGTATCTCCCGGCGACGCAGGCTCGCTACGCGAACACGCCGGACGGGGCTCAGGCCCGCTACGACGCGGGGCGAAACCTCGTCGAGGCGGTGCTTGCCGCCGGGCCGGTCAGCCCGGATCGTCGCGGCGCTGCGCGCCGACCTGCTGGCGCGCGGCCGGGCTCAGGTTGCGCGTGCGGAGGCACTCGACCGCGACCGCGGCTTCCGCAGCGTGGCGCCGCTCGCACCGCTTCCGGGAGCCGACCGCGGGAGTCGGCCCGCGCCGTCCCGATGCCGGTCTCGCGCGGCGTCTGGCAGCGGCCGCCGCGAAGGTCAACGGGGCGGTCGGGATCTGGGTCCACGAGCTCGGCTCCGGACGGTATGCCGGGTATCGAGGCGGATTCGCAGTTTGCGGCGGCCTCGACGGTCAAGATCGGCGCGCTCGTCGCGGGTCTCCGTGTCTCACCGAGTCCCGAGCGGAGCCGCTGGTGGTACGACGTGCGCCAGATCGGCTTCTGGTCGTCGAACCTGGCCGCGAACAGGATCGCCGCCGGGCTCGGCTACAGCGCGATCGGGGACGGGTTGCGCCGGCTCGGAATGACCTCGAGCACGTACCCGGGCCCGTACCGCGCAACGACCGCCTGGCGGCCACCGGGACCGCATACGCGCGTGACGACTGCGCAGGATCTGGGTCGCGCCCTCTACCGCCTGCACGCCGGCGCGCACGGTGACGCCCGCGTTCTGCGCCTGCTGGGCCTGCAGCGGTCGCAGGCGGTCGCAGCGCTGCGGGTGCTCGCGTCGGCGCAGCCGGTCGGAGACAACGCCGGGCTGCTCCAGCCGTGGCTCGGCGGCGCGACCCTCGCCCAGAAGAACGGCTGGCTCTCCGACACACGGACGACCGCGGCGATCGTCTACCGGGGCGGCCGGGCGACGATCGTCGTCGTCGAGGCCTTCCGGCCGGGGATCACGTACGCGGAAGCGAAGAAGCTCGGTCGCGACGTTCTCGCGGCGGCCGGCCTGACCTAGCCGCCCGCTCGCCACGGACGCCGCCGCGGCCACCAGCCGGGCACTGCGCGCCGGTACTCCTCGTACTGCTCGCCGAATTGCCTGCCAAGTGTGGGCTCCTCGTAGAGCCGCACGAACGCGAAGACCACGGCGCCGAAGATCGCCGCGTACAGCAGCAGCACGAACTGGCCCAGCACGAGCGCCTGTCCCACGATCGTCGCCGCGACGGCGAGGTACATCGGATTGCGGACGTAGCGGTAGAGACCGCCGACCACGAGCTTCTGCGTCGGCGCCACCGGCGCCGGGGTGCCGATGCCTTCGCTGACGAAACGAACGAAGGCGTGGAGGAGCACCGCCACCCCCGCAGCGATCAGGACGACTCCGACCACCTGGAGCGGCGGCCATGGATCGCGCACGTCCCAGCCCGTGAGCAACCACGGGACCAGCCCGGCGACGGTGCCCGGAACGACCACGAGGAAGAGCAGAGTCCCGGCTGCGGCTTTGAGCTTCAGCTGCGGAGTTGGGCGGTCGTCCCGATCGCGATCACGGGCGCGGCCTCCGGTCGCAGCCAGCGCAGCACGGCCCGCAGCTGCGTCCTTCTGGAGGCTGATGCAGCCGATCGTCGGGCCGCCGGTCTGGGCGTGGAGGAAGATTCCGGAGCCGCGGCCCGGCACGGCCGGCCGCGTGTTGTACTCGACGACCGCCAGGAATGGATAGGCCTTCGGCTGCTGCCACATCCCCTCGCTGCCGCCGCCGAAGGGCGGGTCGACGCCGCAGCTCACGTGCTGGAACGAGTTGTAGGTCGGCGACGACGAGTCCTCGTCCCACCAGTCGCCGCAACGGAGCTTGCGATAGCGGAACTTGACACCGGGATTCGGCTCGTTGCCGTACATCGTCCGGCCGATCCGGAAGACGCCCGTGGGTGTCGTGCCGTCGCCTTCGCGCCGGTCCCCGGAGAGGCCGTTCTTGCCGAGGCGCGCCCGGTACGGTCCGGCGACGGCGACCCAGCACGAGCCGGAGCGCCGCCAGGTGCGAAGCGTCGCATACGTCGTCCGCGCCACCTTGGCCTCGACCGTGAGCAGCTGCTTCGCAGTCGCCGGGGTCTCCAGTCCGTTCGCGAGGTTCTGCGGGCACGCCGCGGTGGTCGCGGCCACGAGCAGGGTCAGAGCGAGCACCGATCCAGGTTACGCTGGATCGATGCGAATCGCCGCGCTGATCCTCGCCGCGGCCCTCGTCGGCGGTGCCTCGGCGGCAACTGAAGCGGTGCCCGAGTTCGCGGCGAAGGTGGAGCCCGTTCGCTGGGCCGATCTGCGCTTCTCCTACCGCGCCGGCTGTCCTGTCGCGCCGGCCGCAGCTGCGCGCCGCGCGGGTCTCCTACTGGGGCTTCGACGGCAAGCCGCACGTCGGCTCGATCGTCGTCGCGCGGCAGGGTTGCGAAGGACGTGGTCGTTCGTCTTCCAGCAGCTCTGGGTCGCCCGCTTTCCGATCAAGCGCCTCCGGCCGGTGTCGGCCTACCGCGGCGACGACGACGCGTCGATGGCCGCGGACAACACATCGGGCTTCAACTGCCGCTTCGTCGGCGGCACGAACCGCTGGTCGATGCACGCCTACGGCGAGGCGATCGACGTCAACCCGGTCGAGAACCCGTACGTCCGCGGCTCGACGGTCTCGCCGCCCGCCGGCCGGGCCTTCCTCGACCGCAGCCGCTACCGCAAGGGGATGGCCGTCCGCGACGGCGTGCTGGTGCGCGCGTTCGCCTCGGTCGGCTGGAAGTGGGGCGCGTCCTTCGGCGACTACCAGCACTTCTCGACGACGGGCCGATGAGCGATCCGCTGCGCCCGCTCTGGGACTTCGACGACCTCGACGGGACCGAGGCGCGCTTCCGGGCGCTGCGCGCCGAGGCGCTGACGCAGCTGGCGCGGGTGGAAGGGCTGCGCGACCGCTTCGAGGAGGGCGACAGGCTCCTCGACGAGGTCGTCGAGCAGGACGCCCGGGTCCGGATCCGCGTCGAGCTCGAGCGCGGCCGGCTTCGCCGTTCGAGCGGGGACAAGGAGGCCGCGCTGCCGCTCTTCGAGTCTGCATTCACGAAGGCGATCGAGGCCGGGGAGGACTGGCTCGCGGGCGACGCCGCGCACATGTGCGCGCTCGCTGCGCCCGACAAGGACGGCTTCATCGCGTGGACGAACCGTGGGATCGAGCTCGCGGAATCCTCCGACGCTGCCGCCTACTGGCTCGGCCCGCTGCTGAACAACCTCGGCTGGGAGTACTTCGACGCGGGCGAGCACGAGCAGGCGCTCGACGCGTTCGAGCGCGCGCTCGAGTGCGGCTGCGCGAGCCGGAGAACCTCGGCCGCGATCGAGACTCGCGCGGGAGGCGGTCGCCGAGGCGCGCAAGGCGCTCGGCCGCGGCTAGCCGAGCAGCTTCTCGAAGCGGGCAGCGTCGTCGAACGGCCCGATCACGGCGAGGTACGGCCCCTCGTCGATGATGTCCTGCGCGACGCGCTGGATGTCCTCGGCAGTGACCGCATCGAGTGCGTCGAGCACGGCCTGCGGCTCCTCCGCCTTCCCCTCGAGCACCTCGCGCCGGAGGCCGAACATGATCGTCCCGTGCGGGCTCTCGAGCTGGAGCACGAAGCGGCCCTTGGCGAAGTTGCGTGCCTTCTCGAGCTCGTCGGAAGGCACCGGCTCCTCTGCCAGCAGCCGGAACTGCTCGACGATCGTCGTCACGGCCTCGTCGATCCGGTTGATGTCGACACCGGACTGCGCATAGAGCGAGCCTGCGTCGGTGTACGAGTGGTTCGTGCCGAAGACGTAGTACGCAAGGCCGCGGCGCTCGCGCACCTCGGTGAAGAGGCGCGACGACATCCCGCCGCCGAGCACTGTCGCGAGCAGCTGCAGGACGTACCGATCCGGGTCGATGAGCGGGCGGCTGCGGACGCCGAGGACGAGGTGTGCCTGATCGGACTGCTTCGTGTGCACCTTCACGCGCCCGGCGCCGTTCGGGCGAACCGGCTCGGGCGAGCCCGTCTCCTGCGGCTCCAGGTCGCCGAGGAGCGCTTCGAGTCGTTCCTGCAGGCCGTCGCCGAGCTGGCCGCCGATGCCGAAGACCATCCGGTTCGGCCGGTACCACTTGCCGGTGTAGTCGAGGAACGTCTCGCGCGTGGCGCCGCGAACCGTTTCCTTGCGGCCGATGATGTCCCAGCCGAGCGGCTGGTCGCCGTAGAGGAGCGACTCGTAGACCCCGCCGATGAAGTCGCGCGGCGTGTCGAAGTACATGTTCATCTCCTCGACGATCACGCCCTTCTCGCGCTCGATCTCGTCCGGGTCGAAGCGTGAGTTGCGCAGCATGTCCACGAGGACGTCGAGCGCCGTGTCGCGCGTCGCGGCTGCGCAGCGGACGTAGTAGCCGGTGTACTCCTTGCCGGTGAAGGCGTTGAACTCGCCGCCGATCGAATCGATCTCGCCGGCGATGTCACGCGCGGTCGGCCGCCGCTCGGTTCCCTTGAAGAACATGTGCTCGGCGAAGTGGGCGATCCCGTTCGTCTCGGGTGTCTCGTAGCGCGAGCCGGCTGCCAGCATCACGATGCACGACACCGATTGCGCGTGCGCCATCGGCGCGGTCAGGACCCGCAGCCCGTTCTGCAGCTCGAAGCGCTCGAAGACCCCCATGCGGCCATGGTATAGAGGGCGTGTGGCCGGAGAACTGACGAGGAAGGCCATCGCCGTGCAGCCCGAATGGCTGTCGCAGGTGCCGACCGACCGGCGCCTCCCCGCGGGTCGCATCGCCGTCGTCGGCTGCGGGACGTCCTTCCACGCCGCCCAGACCTCGGGCGCCGGCGTCGACGCGCTCGAGTTCGTGCTCCACCCGCCCGAGGCCGACGTGCTCGTGCTCGTCAGCCACGAGGGGACGACGCCTCTCACGATCGAGGCGGCCGAAGCGTTTGCCGGTCCGAAGTGGCTCGTGACCGCGAAGGCCGAGAGCCGTCTCGCGGCACTGTGTGACGAGGTCGTCGTCGCGACGCCCGCGGTCGAGGAGAGCTACTGCCATACCGCGAGCTACACCTCGGCCGTCGCAACGCTCGCGGCGCTCCGGGGCGAGGACGTCTCGTGGCTTCCCGCCGCCGTCTCGGACGAGCTCGCGGGCGAGCGGCTGCCCGTCTCCGGACACGACCGGTGGCTGTTTGCCGGCGCGGGGCGTGACTGGCCGACCGCCCAGGAGGCCGCGCTGAAGCTGCGCGAGGGCGTCTACCTCGCCGCGGAGGCGTATCAGCTCGAGGAGCTCCTGCACGGGCACCTCGCCGCTGTCGACGAGAACGTTCGTTGCTTCGTGCTCGAGGGAGAGGGCCGCGCTGCGGCGCGCGCCGCCGAAACTGTGGCCGCGCTGACGGAGCTCGGCTGCGACGTGACGCTTGTGCCGACGCGCCACCCGGTGGTCGACATCGTTCGCTTTCAGCTGCTGACAGTCGATCTGGCGGAGGCGCGGGGAACCAATCCCGACCTGATTCGCTGGGACGATCCACGCTGGAAGAGAGCACGCGACTCGTACAGCTGACTCAACTCAGCGATTCAAGTTCTTACCCGCACAGCCGAACTACGCCTGTGTGAAATCTCTCAAGCTCGTGCTCCTGATCGCGGCGATAGGACTCGTGCCGCTTGGCCTGGGCGTGATGGTCCTCAAGCAGAGCGGGCAAGCGCAGGTGGAGCAGGACGCCGCGCTCGAGAGCGAAGCGGGCGCCGCGGCCGCCCGACTGCGCGACAGCGTCGCCGAGACGCGCGCGACCGTCCTGATCACCGCCCACAACCCCGCCTTCCGGGACTTCTACCGCGCCGGCGGCGACCGGTACGCGAAGATCGTCGGCGAGAGCCGCACGATGGACCGCGTCAACGGGGCGCTCCTGTATCTCACGAGCCTCTACCCCAAGAGCATCGTGCAAGCCTCGTTCGTCGACGGCGGCGGCGCCGAGAACGCCCGCGTCGTCCGCGGCACTCGCGACGCACCGCAGCTGCTCGCCACCGATGTCTCACGCGACGCCTTCTTCAGGCCCGCGCTCGAGCTCCCGCAAGGTCGCGTCCACCAATCGCGGCCGCACGTCTCACGCAACGCAGGCGAGTGGGTCGTGTCGTACTCGACACAGATTCCACGGCGGTTCGGCTCAGCGCTCGTCCACGTCGAGCAGCGGGTCGAGAGTCTCCGCCAGGACCTCGGCGTCTCGGACAACCGCTACGAGATCGCGGTCATCGACGCCCGCACCGG
This sequence comes from uncultured Gaiellaceae bacterium, assembly GCA_963847255.1. Taxonomy (GTDB): domain Bacteria; phylum Actinomycetota; class Thermoleophilia; order Gaiellales; family Gaiellaceae; genus Gaiellasilicea. Next base: position 109,389 of record CAWJYW010000018.1, on the reverse strand, counting down.
CGCAGTCGTTCTGGACAGCCGCTCGCCGCAGGAGACCGGCTCCGAGCTCGGCGTGCCGGATGACGATCGCTTTCGCGGGCTCGCCGGCGTGACCGGGGACGGCGTCCGCAAGCTCGATGACCTCCGTGCCGTGTACCGGCGGCTCGGCGTTGCGAAGGACTCCGAGAACGACTGGATCGTCGTCGCCTCGGCGCCGCGCGTTCGTGCTGCCAGCCTCGTCGGCGTCAACTCGCTTCCGATCGCGCTTGCGCTGCTCGGCGTCCTGCTGATCGCGGCTGCAATGTCGCGGCGCTGGGTGCGGACGAGCAAGGAAGCGATCACGGACGCGCTCACCGGTCTCGGCAATCGCCGCAAGCTCATCGCCGACCTCACCCACCAGCTTCCGCTCGCGAGCCCCGACCGGCCGCTCGCGATCCTCCTCTGTGACCTCGACGGATTCAAGCTCTACAACGACGCGTTCGGCCATCCTGCCGGTGACGCGCTGCTGGCCCGGCTCGGCCGTCGCCTCGAAGACGCGGTCGGACTCAACGGAGCCGCGTACCGCCTCGGCGGAGACGAGTTCTGCGTTGTCGCGCCGCTCGGCGCCGAAGGCCTCGGCCCGTTTGCCGCGTTGACGCTGCGCGCGCTCTCGGAGCGCGGCGACGGCTTCGACGTCGGCTGCTCCTACGGGGCCGTGATCGCGGCCGGCGACGTCAAGGCGCCTGACGAGGCCTTGCGCGCCGCGGATCAGCTGCTCTATGCGAGCAAGTCGAGCGGCAGGCGCTCCGCCGGCCGGCAGGCCGCCGATGCGCTCCTCCAGGCTCTGCACGAGCGCCAACCCGAGCTTCACGACCACCTGCACGGCGTCGGTGATCTCGCCACGCGCGTCGGCGAGCGGCTCGGACTCTCCGTCGAGGAGCTCGACCTCCTCCGCCAGGCCGCCGAGCTGCACGACCTCGGCAAGGTCGCGATCCCTGATTCGATTCTCTCCAAGCCCGACGCGCTCGACCCCGACGAGTGGGAGTTCGTCCGCCAGCACCCGCTCGTCGGCGAGCGGATCATCTCGGCGGCTCCCGCGTTGGCGCAGGTCGGCAAGCTCGTCCGCGCGAGCCACGAGCGATTCGACGGCGCCGGCTATCCGGACGGGAAGGCCGGCGAGGAGATCCCGCTCGGCGCCCGGATCATCGCCGTGTGCGACGCGTACGACGCGATGATCGGCCCGAGGCCCTACCGGCTCGGCATGAGCGAGGAGGTCGCGCTCACCGAGCTGCGCCGCTGCGCCGGCGAGCAGTTCGACCCGGCGATCGTCGAGGTCTTCTGCGAGCTGCGCGCCCAGGAAAGCGATCAAGCATCGACCCACGAGCCAGACGATGTGACGAGGACTCCCACGCTCAATCCCTGATCAGTGCGCGCGGATCGTGCGCCACGAGTGCCACGTGATCCTGAGGATCACGAGCGTGATCGCGAGGCCGATCAGCGGATCGCCGATCTCGAGCCCGAGTCCGACCACGATCGCGCTGCCGACGACACCGAGTGAGACGAAGCCGTCCGTCCGCGCGTGGTACCCGTCCGCGACCAGTGCCGGACTGCTGAGCCGCTTGCCTGCGCGGAGCCGGATCAGAGCTGCGATCTCGTTCCCCACGAAGCCGATCGCCCCGGCGGCGCCGAGCGCCCAGAGGTGGTCGAGCGGCTGCGGATCGATCAGGCGCTCGATCGTCTGCACGAGCGCGACGCAGGCGCTGAAGAAGATCGTCGCCACGACGAAGTAGCCGGCCGCCTTCTCGCCTCGCTCGCTCCGGAGGAAGAACGCGATCCCGAGCGGCACGGCGGTCAGAGCGTCGCCGAAATTGTGGATCAGATCCGCCAGCAGGGCGACGCTGTTGGTCGACACGAACACGGCGACCTGAACGCAGCGCTGTGAGCAGCAGCACGACGAGGGAGATCGAGACCGCCCGGACGCCCGCGCGTGACCGGACGATCGACGGATCGACGAGACCGTGGCTGTGTCCGTGCCCGGTGCTCAGCGGTCCGTGAGCCGGTAGACGAAGCGGAGTGCCTGCCAGCGCTCGTCGATCGCGCAGCTCTTGTTGTCGACGAGCCCGGCGGCGAGGCCCGTCTGCTGGACGACGTCGAATGTCAGGTCGTTCTCGATCCCGGCAGCCTTCTTCGGCCAGGCGATCCAGAGGCCGTCGGCCGGATCGAGCGTCCCCTTCAGCGCTTCGAAGCGCCGCTCGAGCTCGGCCCGGCTCGTCGTGAAGTAGACGACGACGCCGACTCCCGGCTTCGCACCGAGCTTCTGCGAGAGCGGCGTGCCGGAGTAGTCCTTGTGCGCCGTCACGCCGGGTAGGAGCCGAACACGGTGAACCGCTGGGACTGGCGGCGAACCTCGGCGAGCGCCTCCGCCACGTCCGGGTCGTGGGGATGGCCGGCGACGACGGCGTCGAAGCGGTAGCGCCACGGCGTCTGCGGAATCGGACGGGACGTGAGCTGGACGAGGTCGAGCGCGTGCCGGGCAAAGGGCTCGATCGCGCGGTGGAGCGCGCCCGGCTGGTGGTCGGTCTGGAATGAGAAGGCGATCCGCCAGTTCGGCCCGCCGCCCAGCTCGGTCCGGTTCGAGACTGCGACGAAGCGGGTGTACGCGTCCGGGTGGTCGCCCACGTCGGTGGCGAGCACGACCAGCCCGTTCAGCGCCGCAGCGCGCTCGCTGGCGATTGCGACCTCGGTCGGATCGCCGTCCTGTGCGACCTGCGCCGCCGCGTCGGCAGTCGTGCCCGCGGCGATCGCGGTCGCGGCGGGAAGCGATCCGAGCAGCTTCCGGCACTGGTCGAGCGCCGCGGGGTGGGAGCGCACGACGCGGATCTCGGCCAGCGGGATCTCGGCGGTTCCGACGAGGAAGTGCCGGATCGGGAGGATCGTCTGCGCGTTGATCGAGACCGGCGAGTCCACCAGGAGGTCGTGCGTCTCGGTGACGGGGCCGGAGACCGAGCTCTCGATCGGCAGCACGCCCGAGTCGACACCGCCGAAGGCGACGGCTTCGACCACGTCCGCGAACGACGGCAGGGCCTGCGCGTCGGCGTCGGGATAGAGCTGTGCGCACGCGGCGGCGCTGTGCGCTCCCTCGCGGCCTGGGTAGGCGACTTTCACTGCGCGCGCCACGCCTCGAGGAGCCCGGCCTCGCGCTCCGGTGTGAGACCGACGCCTTCGACAGCCGGTGCCGTGGCGGCCCCGGCGAGCGTCTCCTCGACCGGCCGGAAGCGGAGGCCCGCCGCGACGGCTCGCGTGACATCCACCTCGTGCATGCCCGTCCACGCTGGATCGGCGAGCCAGAGCGGCAGCTCCATCCACTCTCCCACCTCCTGCGCGCGCAGGAAGTCGTCCGTGACCCACGTCACGTCGGCGCCGGCCAGCAGCGCACCCCACGGGACGCCCTCATTGGTCGCGTTGAACGTCCCCGAGAGATCGCGCTCGACCGTGTCGAGGAGCCAGGTCGCGAGATCGCGGACGTCCACGAACTGCGCGTGCCGGTCCTGCGGCCCCGGAGCAAGGATCTCGCCGCCGCGCTCGAGCCGGTGGGCCCAGTACGTGAAGCGGCCGGTCGGGTCGTGCGGCCCGACGATCAGTCCCGGCCGGACGATCGTCGCGCGCTCGCCGAACACCTGCTCGACCTCCGCCTCGCAGAGCGCTTTCAGCGGCCCGTAGTTGGAGTAGTCCGACGCGACCTCGTCGGCCGGCAGCCCGTTCAGCTCGGCGACCGGGCTCCCCTCGGTCGGTCCCTTCGAGAAGTCGGCGTAGGCCGAGACGCTCGAGACGAAGACGTAGCGGCCGCTCTCGCGCAGCAGCTCCGCCGAAGCGCGAACCTCCGCCGGCACGTAGCCGGACGTGTCGATCACCGCATCCCAGGTGCGCCCCGCCAGCGCGGAGAGGTCGCTCTTCCGGTTCCCGCGGAGCTGCTCCGCCTCCGGAAACAGCCCGGGGTCGGTCTCGCCGCGGTTGAAGAGCGTCAGCTCGTGCCCGCGCTCGAGCGCGTCCTCGGCGACCGCGCGACCGAGGAACTTCGTCCCGCCGAGGATCAGGATTCTCAATGGAACCTCTGCACGGCGCGCCAGACGGCTTCGGCGCCGAACTCGACCGCGTCGACCGGGATGCGCTCGTCCGCGGCGTGAATCAGCTTGAGGAAGGCGAAGTCCGGCGGCAGCCGCATCGGCAGGAAGCCGTAGGTCTGCACGCCCGCCTGGGCGAAGAAGCGGCCGTCGGTGACGCCGATCTGGAGCAGCGGGATCGGGATCCCTTCCGGGTCGAGCTCGCGGATCACCTCCGCGAGCGTCTCGAACAGGCCCAGATCGGGCGCCGACGCGCCGGCGTCGTGGCGCACGACCTCGAGCTCGATGTCGTCTCCGGCGAGGTCGTGCAGCTCGGCGATCAGCTGCTCGGGCGTGAAGCCCGGCAGCGCGCGGCCGTCGAGCTCGAGCTCGATCTCGCTCGGCACGACATTGATCTTCGCGCCGCCACGCACGATCGTCGCGTTGACGGTGTTGCGCAGCATCGGCTCGAACTGCGCACCCCGCGGGCCGAGCAGACGGAGAGCGCCATCGGTGAGGCGCGGCTTCAGCAGCGAGCGCATGATCAGCGCCTGCTGCCGCGGCAGCTCCGCAGCCATCCTCTCGACCGTCTCGCGCACGACCGGCGTCACGTGCACGGGCAGCCGCTTGCGGTCGAGGTCGGTGAGGAAGCGGGCCAGCCGGGCGACGGTGCCGCCGCGGTTGATCATCGCGCCGTGGCCGCCCGGCCCCCGGATCGTCGCCTTCAGCCAGCAGATCTGCTTCTCGGCCACCTGGATCGGATAGAACCGCTTGCCACCCACCTCGAGGGTGAAGCCGCCGAACTCGCCGAGGCCGTAGCGCATGCCCTCGAACAGCTCCGGGTGCTCCTCGACGAGGTAGCGCGCGCCGAGGTTGCCGCCACCCTCCTCGTCGGAGAGGACGACGAGCACGAGGTCGCCGGGGAGCTGGACGCCCTCCCGCTTCGCGCGAACGAAGGCGCTGACGAGCATCGCCACGCCGGCTTTCATGTCGAGCGCGCCGCGCCCCCAGACGTACCCGTTCTCGAGTTGGGCCTCGAACGGCGGGTGGGTCCAGTCCTGGCCGGCGGTCGTGACGACGTCGACGTGGCCCTGGAGCAAGAGCGGCGGCGCGTCGCCGCCTGCGATGCGGCTGACGAGGTTCGGCCGGCCGGGCTCCTTCTCGTAGAGCTTCGTCTCGCAGCCCGCGTCCTCGAGCTGCGCGCGCAGGAACTCGATGCACGGCTCCTCGTTGCCGGGCGGGTTCGTCGTGTCGAACCGGATCAGCTCCTGGAGGAGCTCAACGGTGCTCAGCACAACTCGTCGAGCGCGGTCAGCAGCCGGTCGACCTCGTCCTCGGTGTTGTAGTGGACGATGCCCGCCCGGACGGCGCCCGTGCCCTCCAGCCCGAGCAGCTTCATGATCTCGACCGCGTAGTAGTCGCCGTGCCACACCGCGATCTCGCGCGCGGCGAGCTCGTGCGCGACCTCCTCCGAGGTGCGGCCCGCGAGATTGAACGCGAACGTGGGGACGCGCCCCTCCATCGTCCGCAGCCCGTAGAGCTCCACCGCCTGCGGGAGCCCGTCGAGGAAGCGCGCGCCGAGCTGCCGTTCGCGCGCCACGATCGCCTCCCAGCCGAGCGAGTCGATGTACTCGACCGCGGCGACGAAGCCGGCGAGGAGCTCGTGCTGCAGCGTGCCGTGCTCGAACCGGCGTCCGACGGGCTCGTTCGGCGCGCGGGCGCACCTTGTACGGGCGCACGCTCTCGAGCAGCTCGCGCCTGCCGAATGCCATCCCCATGTGCGGGCCGAAGAACTTGTACGGCGAGCACAGGAGCACGTCGACGTCCCAGCCGGCGACGTCGATCGGGCCGTGCGGCCCGTAGTGGACGGCGTCGGCCCAGGCGAGCGCGCCGGCGCCGTGCGCGAGCTCGACGACGCGGGCGACGTCGGGGGTCGTCCCGACCGCGTTCGAGGCGATCGGGAAGGCGACGACCTTCGTGCGGTCGGAGAGCTGCGCCTCCAGGTCGTCCAGGTCGAGCGAGAGGTCCTCGTGCACGCCGGCGAAGCGGACGACGACGCCGAGATCCTCGGCGAGCTCCAGCCAGGGAGCGACGTTCGCGTCGTGATCGAGCCGGGTGCAGACGATCTCGTCCCCGCGCTCGAGCGTCCGGCCGAGTGCCCGCGTGAGCAGGAAGTTGAGCGAGGTCATGCTCTGCCCGAACGCGACCTCGTCGGGATGGCAGGAGAGGAAGCGGCCGGCGGTGACGTGCGCGCGTTCGACGAGCTCGACCGTGTGCAGGCTCGTGTCGTAGGGAGCACCGACGTTCGCGTTGTCCTCGCGCAGGTAGCGCGCGATCGCGTCGATCACCTCGTCGGGGCACTGCGTCCCTCCAGGCCCGTCGAAGAACGCGAGCCGGCGGTCGAGCGCGGTGTAGCGGGCGCGGACCGCTTCGGCGTCGAGCAGGGTCGTGCTCAAAGAAGCTCCTCTCCGTTCACGGTCCAGTGATAGCGCGGCTTCGCGGTCAGGGAGGCGCCGACGAAGCAGTCACGCTCTGCTTTCGCGACGAGCTCGCGCACCGACTGCGGCTTTGGATCGAGCGTGACGTCGGCGTCGACCTTGATGTGCACGAAGGCGTAGCGGCCGTCCGTGTCGCGCTGCGTCACCTCGGCGCGGGCCTCGGTGCTCCCGTTCACCTCGATCTCGTCGCGGCGTGCGTGGTACTCGAGGCTCGTCAGGATGCAGCGGGCAAGCCCGGCGAGCACGAGGTGCTCCGGCGACCACGCCTCCTCCTCCGGGAGCGGCGAGCCGCCCTCGTCACTGCGCGCGATCCCGTCGCGGTCGACCGAGACGGCGTACGAGAAGGTCTTCGCTCCTGTGGCCACGGAGGCAACCTACACTCACCTCATGTCGCTCGCGATCCTCGGTGTCACGGGGTTCACGGGCCGCCTGGTGCTCGACGAGGCCCGGCGCGCAGGGCTTCCAGGTGCGGCTCGTCGGGCGGCGCCGCGAAGCGCTGGACGCGCTCGCCGCGCCGGGCGAGGAGGTGCGCGTCGCCGACGCTCGCGACGCGGCGTCGCTGGGCGCGGCCTTCGAAGGTGCGAGCGTGGTCGCGTCGCTCGCCGGCCCGTTCCTCGATCTCGGCCTCGCGCCCGTTCAGGCCGCGGTGGCCGCGGGCGCCCACTACCTCGACACGACCGGCGAGCAGGAGTTCGTCCGGCTCGTTCACGATCGGATTGAGGCGGACACCGTCGTGCTGCCCGCATTTGGCTTCGACTACGTGCCGGGCGACCTCGCTGCGCGCCTTGCCGCGGAGAAGGTCGAGGGGCCGCTCGACGAGGTCGTGGTCGCCTATTCGGTCCAAGGCGTCGGTACGAGCCGGGGGACGCGGCGAACGATCGGCCACGTGATGGGTCAGAAGCAGGTGGCCTGGCAGGACGGCCGGCAGGTCCCGTCCGGCTTTCGGCGCGACGACCCGCACTGTCCGCTTCCCGTTCGGCGAGCGGACGGTCGTCGAGTGGAGCGGGACCGAGCCGATCACGGTGCCACGGCACACCGACGTCCAGAACGTGCGCTCGTACATCCGCGCGCCGGCAATCGCAGCGAAGGCCGGCGGCCTGGGCCGGCTCGCGGCGCCGTTCGTTCGCGCCGCCTCCCGGTTCGGCCCCTCCGGCCCCTCGGAGGCGTCCCGGCGGAAGAGCCGCTTCACGGTCGTCGCCGAGGCGCGCGGCCCCGGCGGCACAGGACGCGCCGTTGTCGAGGGAACCGACGTCTACGGGCTCACGGCGCTTCTGATCGTCCGCGGCGCCGAAGCTCTTCTCGCCGGCGAGGCGCGCGGCACAGGCGTGCTCGCGCCGGCCGAGGCGTTCGACGCCCGGACGCTCGCCGGCCGGCTCGAGCCGTACCTGCGGATCGCGGAGTGATGTCGTCCGGTCCGGCGCTTACGGTGCGGTTCAATGCAACGGCTCCGAACGCTGAGCGAGGCCGAGTGCTACGCCCGCTGCTACGGGTGGCGGGGAGAGGACGGCGTGAAGGTCGTCAGCGTCGTCCATCGACGCTCCCGCTACGAGACGCCCATCTCCGGCGAGCTGCTCCGATCGCTCTTTGAAGACAAGCTCGACTCCCGGATCGAACCCGAAGCAGCCTGAGAGCGACGTCCCGGACGTCCTCGCCCCCGGGCTGACGGCGATCTTCTGCGGGATCAACCCCGGTCGCGTCTCCGCCGCCGCGAACGCCCACTTCGCCAACCCGCGCAACGACTTCTGGCGGCTCCTGCACGCTGCGGGCTTCACGCCGCGCCTCTACGAGCCGAGCGAGCAGTTCGAGCTGCTGAAGCTCGGGATCGGCGCCACCAACGCCGCGTACCGGACGACTCCCGGCTCCGGCGACCTCAGGCGCGCCGACTTCGCGGGCTCCGCGGAACGCCTGGAGCGGATCGCGCTCGAGCTGCAGCCACGGGCGATCGGCTTCGTCGGCAAGGAGGCCTACCGCGGCGCGTTCGGCGAGCGCCCGGAGCTCGGACTCCAGGAGCGGAGCCTCGGCAGAGACGGCGCTCTTCGTGCTTCCCTCGACCTCGCCCGCGAATGCCGCGGTTCCGTGGGCTGAGCGGCTGCGCTGGTTCCAGGCGTTCCGCGACCTCGTGCGATGAGGCTCCGCCAGGCCGCACGGGCGGTCGTCCTCGACCCGGCCGACCGGATCCTGCTCGTCCGGTTCGACTTCCCGGCGCGGTCCGTCTGGGCCGCTCCGGGTGGCGGGCTCGAGCCCGGCGAGACGCACGAGCATGCGCTCGCGCGCGAGTTGCGCGAGGAGGCGGGGCTCGAGGTGGTCGACCTCGGCCCCTGGATCTGGTCGCGGACGCACGTCATCCCGTTCCTCGACGGCTCGGCCGACGGTCAGGTGGAGCGGTACTACCTGCTTCGTACGCCGGCCTTCGAGCCTGCGCCGGTGTTCAGCGGCCGAGCAGCTTGCGTCCGAGTACGTGACCGGCATCCGCTGGTGGACGCCGGCGGAGCTTGCGGCCTCCGAGGAGCTGTTCGCGCCGCGCCGGCTCCCCGAGCTCGTCGCCGCGCTCCTGCGCGACGGCCCGCCCGGGGAGCCGCTCGACGTCGGCGTCTAGACCTTCGCTGTCTCGACGTACGGCGCGAGCACGGCGTCCCAGCCCTGGCTGTACCCCTGGTACTCATCGGTCGCGTCCGGGACGCGTTCCCACCCTCGATGCTCGAGCTCCACGCGCGATCCCGGCCCCTCCGGGGAGAAGCGCACCTCGATCTCGGTGCCGGAGACCTTGCCGATCAGCCACTCCAGCGCGAGACGATGTGGCGGCTCCCAGGCCGTGATCCTCGCCCACTCGGCCGTGCCCTCGTCGGTCACCTCGTACAGCAGCCCGCCGACCCGGGGCTCGAAGACGACGTCGGTGACCTTGTCGTGCGCGTAGGAGTGCGTTTCCGTCGGCCACCACGACGAGACGCGCGTCGTGAAGAGCTCGAATGCCTCCGCCGGCGCGAAGTCCACGAGCACGGTCTTGCGGATTGCCTCTGTCACGGTCTCGCTCGCCCAAGCCGGTACCTCGCTCGCGACTCCGTCAGCTCGTCGCTTTCGTGCTGTCTCCTTCGGCGGCGGAAGCGGTCGAGCGCTTCCGACCAGAAGCTCGTCGAAGTAGTCCCGCACCCGTGCCAGCCCGTCCGGCTCGATCCGGTACACCCGCCGCGTGCCGTCCTTGCGGTCGCTGACGAGACCGGCCGCCTTGAGCACGCGGAGGTGCTGCGAGACGGCCGGCCTGCTCACGGGAAGACCCTCGGCCAGCTCGCCGACCGAGCGAGGCCCGGACTTCAGCGACTCGAAGATGCTGCGCCGAGTCGCGTCGCCGAGAGCATCGAGGACTACTCCGTTAGTCGTCCACTTACCGTAAGTATGCACTTACGGATGCGGGATGTCAACCCTGCCAGCGGTTCGTGATCGGCGTGCGCCGGTCGCGGCCGAAGGCCTTCGGACGCAGCTTCACGCCCGGCGGCGCCTGGCGCCGCTTGTACTCGGCGCGGTCGATCAGCGCGAGCGCCCGGTCGACGACGTCGGCGTCGAACCCCTCCGCCACGAGCTCGTCGCGCGAGCGGTCGAGCTCGACGTACGCCTCGAGCACCGGGTCGAGCTCGGGATAGGGAGGCAGCGAGTCGGAGTCGAGCTGCTCGTCGCGCAGCTCCGCGGACGGCGCGCGCTCGATGATCGACGCGGGGACCAGCTCGCGCCCGGCGCGCTCGTTCAGGTGCAGCACGAGCCGGAAGACGTCCGTCTTGTACACGTCCTTGATCAGGGCGAACCCGCCCGCGAGATCGCCGTAGAGCGTGGAGTAGCCGACCGAGAGCTCCGACTTGTTGCCCGTGGCGAGCACGAGCCAGCCGTGTGTGTTCGAGAAGCGCCATCAGCATCGTCCCGCGGATCCGCGCCTGGAGGTTCTCCGCCGCGAGGCCGTCGAGACCGTCGAGCGCAGCGTGGAAGGAGGTGACGATGTCCTCGATCGCGATCTCGCGAAAGTCGCAGCCGAGGTTCTCCGCGAGCCGCCGCGCGTCCGAGCGCGTGCCCTCGGAGGAGTAGCGGGACGGCATCGAGACGCAGTGCACGTGCTCCGGCCCGAGCGCGTCGACCGCGAGCGTCGCCACGAGCGCCGAGTCGATGCCGCCGGAGAGGCCGAGCACGACGTCGCCGAAGCCGTTCTTCTCGACGTAGTCGTGCAGCGCCAGCACGAGGCCGCGGCGCATCTGCTCGAGCTCCGGCTCGAAGGGGACGATCCGGCCGCCGAGACTTCTCTGTTGAATCGCCACTTGCTCCGAGCTCGACGACGGCCGGCTCGCGCTCGTCCTCGCGCTCGCGCGCGAGCGAGCGGCGCCGCACGTCGCGCAGCCGCCGGCCGATCGCCTCGCTCGGGTCGAGGTCGACGACGAGCAGCGCTTCCTCGAATCCCGGTGCACGTGCCAGGACCTCGCCCTCGTCGTCGAGCACGACGGAGTGCCCGTCGAAGAGGAGCTCGTCCTGGCCGCCGACGAGGTTGCAGAAGGCGAGATACGCGGAGTTGTCGCGGGCGCGCGTCACCAGCATCTCCTCGCGCTCCTCGGCCTTGCCGACGTGGTAGGGCGACGCAGAGAGGTTGACGAGCAGCTCCGCGCCCGCGAGCGCGAGGTCGGTCGCCGGCGGGCCCGGCTGCCAGACGTCCTCGCAGATGGTCGGGCCGATCAGGACCTCGCCGAGCCGAAGCAGCACGAGCTCCCGTCCGGGTGCGAAGTAGCGGTCCTCGTCGAAGACGCCGTAGTTCGGCAGGTAGTGCTTCCGGTAGAGCGTCTTGAGCTCGCCGTCCGCACAGACGGCGCAGGCGTTGAAGAGATCGCGGTCGAACCAGGGTGTCCCGACCAGCGCCGTCAGGCCGGTGCACGCGCGGGCGATCTCGCGCACCGACTCCTCGGCCGCCCGCACGAACGCCGGCCGCAGCAGGAGGTCCTCCGGCGGGTAGCCCGTGACCGCGAGCTCGGGGAGGAGGACGAGGTCCGCCTTCTCCGAGCGGGCGTCGGAGAGAGCGGTGAGAATACGCTCGCGGTTGCCCTCCAGGTCACCGACCACCGCGTTGATCTGGGCAAGAGCAAGCCGCATCGAGGCAATTCTACCGGTTTGCGACTCTCAGGCGAAAACATCACTATCGAACGCCGCTTCCGTGGTCCTCTGAACTCGGGGAACGGCGGCTACACGTCGGGGAGGCTTGCCGCGTTCGTCGACGGGCCGGCTGAGGTGACGCTTCGCCTGCCGCCGCCGCTCGAGCGTCCGCTCACCGTCGTCCGCGAGGACGGCCTCGTCCGCCTGCTCGACGGCGAGGCGCTCGTCGCCGAGGCCCGGCCCGGCGCGCCGGCGCTCGAGGCGCCGCCCGCCGCCGTCGCTCGCCGACGCCCAGAAGGCTGCGGCGGCGCACGTCCATCTCAGCGGCGAGGGCTTCGCCGAGTGCTTCAGCTGCGGCATCCGGCCGGAAGACGGTCTCTGCATCCACGTCGGACCGGTCGCGGGGACCGACCTCCAGGCGGCGCCGTGGACGGCGACCGAGGTGTCGCCGGAGGTCGTCTGGGCGGCCATCGACTGCCCCGGTGCCTGGGCAGTCGGCGCTCCCGGCCGCGGCGAGATCGTGCTCGGCCGGATGGCCGCGGAGATCATCCGCCTGCCCGAGGAGGGGGAGAGCTGCATCGTCGTCGCGTGGCCGCTGGGCGAGGACGGCCGCAAGCTCTACGCCGGCACCGCGCTCTTCGCTGCAGACGGTGAGCTGCTCGCCGTCGCCCGTCAGACCTGGATTCAGCCCAGGACGGGATAGCGGCTGCTCAGCCCTCCCGTCTCAGCCTGATCGCGTTCAGATCCTCGGCGAGAATCCGGTCGATCCGCGACTCGAGCACGTCGGGCGGATCGTGCTCCGCGTGGAGATAGCGGCCGGCGAGCGCGTCGAAGCGGCCGGACGCGAGCTCGAGCACGAGGCGAGGCGCCAGCTCGGGCGGAGTCCAGGGCGCGTCCTCCGAGAAATAGTCGCCCGTCATCTCGGTGTTGACGAGGCCGGGGCTGATCACGAACACCTTCACTCCGTGCGGCTCGACCTGCTTCGCGAGCGTCTCTCCGAAGCGCCCGACCGCCGCCTTGCTCGCGCTGTACGCGCCCGAGGTCGAGCCGGGCAGGTAGGACGCGCCGCTGCCGGTGATCACGATCCTGCCGCCGCCGCGCTCGATCATCCCCGGGAGCGCCAGGCGGCACGTGAGGTACGCGCCGAGGACGTTGACCTCGAAGACGCGCCACCACTCGTCGGGGTCCGTCTCCCAGGACTCCTCCCAGAGGGCGATGCCGGCGTTCGCGACGAGCAGGTCGATCGGCTCCGCCGCCGCGATCATCCCCTCCACGTCGGCGCGCTTCGAGACGTCGCCGGCGACCGCGGTGCCGCCGATCTCTCGTGCGACGTCGTCGACCTGCTCGCTGGAACGAGCTGTCACGGTCACGTGCCAGCCTGCGTTCGCCAGCTCCCGGGCGATGTCGGCGCCGATGCCGCGGCCACCTCCGGTCACGAGTGCTCTAGACGGCATTTGCGATCTCCTCCAGGACGTCGGGGTTTTCCAGGGTCGAAAGGTCGCCGGGGTCCTCGCCGAGCGCCTTGGCGCGAACGGCGCGGCGCACGATCTTCGCGGAACGGGTCTTCGGGAGCGCCGAGACGAACAGGACGCGCTCCGGCGCGAACGCCTTGCCGAGCGAGGCGGCGACGGCAGCCTTGATCCCGGCGGCATCCTCCTCGGCGCCGGGCTTCAGCGCGACGAAGATCCACGCCGTCTCGCCCTTCACCTCGTGCGGGACGCCGATCGCCGCCGCCTCGGCGACCGATGGGTGGTCGAGCGCCGCCGACTCGAGCTCGGCGGGGCCGATCCGCTTGCCGGCGATGTTGAGCGTGTCGTCGGAGCGGCCGTGCAGGTACCAGTAGCCGTCCTCGTCGATCGACGCCCAGTCGCCGTGCGTCCACACGCCCGGAAACCGCCGCCAGTACGACTCGAGGTAGCGCTCGTCGTCGCCCCAGATGCCACGGGTCATCCCCGGCCAGGCGTTCTTGCAGACGAGCTCGCCGACCTCGCCGCGCAGAGGCGTCGCCCTCCGGCGAGTAGACCTCCATCGCCTGGCCGAGCGCCGGAAAGCCGAGCGAGACGGGCTTCGAGGGCGCCATCGGCGTCACGGAGAGAAAGCAGGCGCCGACCTCCGTGCCGCCCGAGATGTTGATGATCGGAATGCGCCCGCCGCCTGCGACGTGCTCGTTCAGCCAGTCGTACGGGCCGGCGTTCCACGGCTCGCCGGTCGTCGTGATCGAACGCAGCGACGAGAGGTCGGCGTCCGGCACGCCCTTCGGGATCAGCGCCCGAACGAGAGTCGGGGAGACGCCCAGCATCGTCACCCGCTCCTCCTCGACGAGGCGCCAGAGCCGGTCCTCGGGCCAGTCGGGCGCGCCTTCCATGTACACGACGGACGCCCCGAGCGCGCCGGCGCCGACCACCGTCCAGGGCCCCATGATCCAGCCCATGTCGGTTGCGAAGAGGACGCGGTCGCCGGCTCGGACCTCGGACTGGTAGGCCGCCTCGCGCGCGATCGAGATCAGGAAGCTTCCCTGCACGTGCAGTGCGCCCTTCGGCCGGCCGGTCGTGCCCGAGGTGTAGGCCAGCAGGTAGGGCTGCTCCGCCTCGACCTCGAGCGCCGGCAGCTCAGCTCGCCGAACTGGCCAAGCTCGGCGTCCCACTCCATCGACTCCCGCTTCCAGAGCAGCACATGCTCGACCGACGGCGAGTCGCGGAGTGCCTCGTCGACCGTCTCGCGCATCGGGATGCGCGTTCCGCGGCGGAGCGAGTAGTCGGCGGTGATCACGACCTTCGCGCCGGAGTCCTGGAGCCGCTGGACGATCGCGGGCGCGGCGAAGCCGGAGAAGATCGGGACCTGAACGGCGCCGATGTGGGCGCAGGCGTGCGAGGCGACGGCCGCTTCCGGCGACATCGGCATGTAGATCGCGACGCGGTCTCCCGGCTCGACGCCGAATGCCTTCAGCGCCTCCGCGACCCGAATCGTCTCGCGCGAGAGCTCCGCGAAGGTCCACTCGCGCCGCGCTCCGTCCTCGCCCCGGAAGACCGCCGCGACCGCCTCGGGCGTTCGCTCGGCCCAGACGTGGACGCACGCGGTTGCGATGTTGAGCCGAGCGCCCTCGAACCACGTCGTCCACTCGATCCCGCGCGAGTCGTTCCGCACGTTGTCCCACGGGCGTGCGAGCTCGAGCTCGAGGTCGTCGGCGACCGCACGCCAGAAGCGCTCGGGCTCCTCGACCGAGACTCGGTGAAGAGAGGTGTAGTCCTCACAGCCGAGGGCACGGGCGAGACGGACGACATTGGCCGCCTCGAGCTGCGCGGACGTCGGTGACCAGGCGAATTTGACGGGCGGGTTAGCGATCACTAACCTAGTAGTCACTAACGTACGCAGAAGGGAACTTCATGGCTCTCACAATCTTTTCAGAGGAACGGCGCAAGTGGTGGACGCTCGCCGCCGTTTCCTTTGGGCTCTTCATGATCATGCTGGACAACACGGTGGTGAACGTGGCCCTGCCGGCGATCCAGGAGGATCTCGGCGCCGGCCTCTCCGAGCTGCAGTGGATCGTCACCGGCTACGCGCTCAGCTTCGCGGCGCTGATGCTGATCGGCGGCAAGCTCGCCGACGCCTACGGCCGCCGCCTGATCTTCGTCGTCGGAATCGTCGTCTTCACGGGCGCCTCGCTCTGGTGCGGCCTCGCCGACTCGGGGAACATGCTGATCGCTGCGCGCGTCGTGCAGGGCATGGGCGCTGCGCTGATGAACCCCGCCACTCTCTCGATCATCGCTGCGACCTTCCCGCCGAAGGAGCGCGGGATGGCGATCGGGATCTGGGCCGGCGTCTCCGCGCTCGCGCTCGCGATCGGCCCGCTCGTCGGCGGCTTGCTCACCGAGCACCTGAGCTGGCACTGGATCTTCTTCGTCAACATCCCGGTCGGCGTCGTCGCGATCGCCGCCAGCTTCCTCCTGATCACCGAGTCGAGGGACGAGACGCACGAGAACCTGGATCTGCCCGGGCTCGCGACTTCCGCACTTGGCCTCTTTGCCCTCACGTACGGCCTGATCGAGGCGAACACCTACGGCTGGACGTCCGCCCGGATCGTCGGCTCCTTCGTCGTCGCGGTGGTCTCGCTCGCCTCGTTCGTCCAGATCGAGCGCCGCCGCCGCTCGCCGATGCTCGACCTGAGCCTCTTCCGCAGCGGCACCTACGCGGGGGCCAACGTCGCGATGCTGCTCGTGGCGCTCGCGATGTTCGGCGTCTTCTTCTTCGTCTCGCTCTACATGCAGAACGTGCTCGGCTACTCCGCCGTTCAGGCCGGTGCCGCGTTCCTGCCGATGACGATCCTGATCATCCTCGTGGCGCCGTTCGCCGGGAAGGCGTCCGACAAGTACGGCTCCCGCTGGTTGATGACGATCGGGATGGTGCTGCTCGGCGTGCAGCTGCTCTACCTCTCTCAGCTCGGCGTCGACGCCACCTTCTGGAACCTCCTTCCGGGCTTCCTCGTCGGCGGTCTCGGCATGGCGCTGACGATGACCCCGACCGCGGCGGCAGCCACCCGCGCCGTGCCGGTGCACAAGTCCGGTGTCGGCTCGGCGGTGCTGAACGCGATGCGGCAGGTCGGCGGCTCGGTCGGGATCGCGCTGATGGGCGCGATCGTCGCCGCCGAGGCGAGCGGCCGTCCCGGCATCGAGGGCTTCATGGCCGGGTTCGAGCGAGCCCTCATCGTCGCCGCTGTGATCGCCTTCGCCGGCTCGATCGTCGCCTTCGCGCTCGTCCGCCAGGAGGCGGCGACCGAGGAGGAGCCCGCGCCGATGGAGGTCGCAGCCTGAGCACGCTCGGGAAGACCCGCCTGCCGGCCGCCGAGCGCCGGCAGGCGATCGTCGACGCCGCGCTGACGCGTCTTCGCCGAGGGGAGCTACAGCGGCGCCACGACGGCGGACATCGCACGGGAGGTGGGTGTCTCGGAGCCCATCATCTATCGACACTTCGCCTCGCAAGCGGGAGCTCTACCTGGCGTGCCTCGACGAGGCGTGGCAGTCCTTCCGGGAAGCGTTCGACGACAAGATCGAGGAGCTCGGCGACGAGCAATGCCGTCACGGCCGTCGGTCAGGCATCGCGCGAGTTTCACGCCTCGGGCGGCATCAAGCCGGTGACGCTCTGGATCCAGGCGCTGACCGAGGCCGGCGAGGATGAGGAGATCGCGCGGCTTTCTCCGGCGTCAGCTGCAGAGAGGTGCACGACTTCTCGCCGACTGCCCTCCGCCGGGCACAGGTCGCCGGCGGCGTCCCGCCGACCGCGACCCGAACGCGGAGGCGTGGATCATCGTCGGTGCGGCGTCTTGCTCTCTCGTCGCCGACCGGCTCGGCGGCCTGCTCGACGACGAAGACTTCGCGGCGATCGCCGCCCAGCGCCTCCGCTGGCTCTCCGGCGCCGACTAAGACTCGAGCGGACGAGCATCAGCGCGCTTGAGGGACAGAGCCCGGGAGCGAAGCGACCCTTCAGGGGTCTTGGGCGCGGATCGGGATCTGCTTCCGCAGATCCCGATCCTGCTTGCGCCCCTAAAAGGAAGATCGTCCCCGGCTGCGGCTCCGGGGACGATCTGTGAGGCAAGCTGCCACGAGGGCGACACTCCGAGCGACGTGACTCTGCGGCCCAGTCACGGCACTTCGGTTGCGGCGGTCGCCTTCTGGGTGGCGCGCCCTTGCACTAGACCTGGCGTCGGCCGTGCAAGTTGGCCCCACTGTAGGAGCCATGTCCGCAAAAGTCAAGTAGATCGGTCAAGTGATTCCGTGGTACGCTCGCTTCACTCACTACAGCGGTTCAGTTGACGCCCAAAAATCCCCGCAAAGGGGTATGCGCGCCACTCCACTTGCCGCTTGACTCAGTCAACCGAAGTCTTCCGCCGCCATGAACGAAACCTCCGCCGCCGCCACTCGTAAAGCTTCCGCACCCTCCGGGGCACGCCTCGGCGACCGGCTGCGCTTGCTGCGTGTGGCCGCCGGACTGACGCAGACGGAGCTCGCCGGCGATCGCTTCTCCAAGGAGTACGTCAGCCAGATCGAGCGCGGCAAGACGCGGCCGACCTCCGAGACCGTCGAGTGGCTGGCGCAGCGCCTCGAGGTCGATCCCGCCTTTCTCTCCAGTGGTGTCTCGACCGACGAGCGCAGCCGTGTCGAGGCGCTGCTCGCCCGCGCCGAGGCGCTTTCGACAGGCGTACCGCTACAGGAGGCCGTCGAGGCCTACACGGAGGCGAGCGCAGCCGTCTCGGCCACGAACTCGGTCGAGCTCGAGGTGCGCACGCGTTCCGGCGAGGCCTGGGCCCGCATGCAGGAGGGGGATGTTCGCGCCGCCGTCGAGTTGCTGAACGGCGCCCGCGCGACCGCTGAGGGCTCGATCTTCTCCGACGTCGACCGCGCCGAGCTGGTCTTCCGCCTCGGCGTCTGCCGCTACAAGCTTTCCAGCGTCTCGACCGCGGTCGCGCTGCTCGACGAGGCTCTCGCGCTCGCCGAGCGCTCGGACCTGCCGTGCGACGGGCTTCGCTCCGACGTCTACCACTGGCGCTCCCGCTGCCATCGCCGGCAGCGCGACTTCGAAGCCGCCCGCGAGGACGTCGAGCATGCGCTCGAGCTCGCCCAGGGCCTCGACGACCGGCGCAAGATGGCCGACGCGTACTTCCAGGCCTCGCTCGTCGCAGAGCGCACCGGCCACTGGGTGCTGTCGCGGAACTACGCGGAGCGCGCGAAGAATCTCTTCCAGGAGCTCGACGACGAGCGGACGGTGGGTCGCCTGCTCAACAACCTCGGCGGGCTCAGCCTCCTGCTCGGCAAGCCGCACCAGGCGATCGAGCAGCTGAAGGCGTCCTTCGCGGTCGCCGTCGAGGTCGATTCGAAGGGCGACGCAGCCCAGGCCATGGGCGGTCTCGCGACGGTTCACCTCCGGCTCGGCGAGTGGGAAGCGGCCGAGGAGCACGCGCGCCAGGCGCTGCAGCTGCTCGACGGCCGTGAGGACTATCCTCGACGTGATCGGCCAGGCTCAGCTCGAGCTCGGCCGTTCGCTGCTCGAGCGCGACCGCTTCGACGAGGCGGAAGAGTGCTTCCGCGTCGCCGACGCGACCTTCGAGCAGTTTTCCTCCGTCAGTCACCGCGCCAACGTCTGGGTCGCTCTCGGCGATCTGGCTGCGCGGCGGGGTCTGGACTCGGAGGCGGCCAGGCTTTATCGGAACGCCGCAGAAGCTCTTCAGGACATGCGGTTCTAGTGATGAAGAAAGGAGGATCCTCCATGAAGACTCGCCTGATGTTCGTCGCTCTGTCGGCGTCGGTCCTCTTCGCTGCGTGGGGTGGGGTTGCGGCCCGGCTCTTCACGTGGCAGGACGGGAGTTAGACCAGCACGACCTGGCTAGACTCGCCCAGTGCGTAGCGCTGCGGCACTCTGTCTTGTCACTTGCATCATCGCGGCAGGCTGCGGCGGCTCCTCCTCAGCGAAGGAGGAGCCGGACGCCACTCTTCAGGATCTGCTGCACGCTCCCGGTGAAGATGTTGCGATCGTCCCCGGCACGGCCGACTTCGGCCCAGGAAGTGTTCGGCTGACGTATCTCGTCGTCGACGGGCAGAGTCGCGTCATCACGCGTCCGACGGCCAAGGTCTGGCTCGCGCGCAGCCTCAACGGAAAGCCGTTCCTCCAGACGACCGCCCGCTCCGAGCTGATCGGCGTCGAGGGCGGCGACGATGCCGGCGTCGGAGCGATCTTCGTCACCAGGCTCGAGCTTCCGAAGCCGGGCAAGTACTGGCTGCTCACGGAGCCGATCGGCGGCCGCAAGATTCAGGCGGTGGGCAACGTCGTCGTCAAGGACAAGCCGGTAGCGCCGGCGGTCGGCGAGCAGGCCGTGTCCTCGGACACGCCTACGCTCGAGAACGCCACGATCAAGCAGTTGTCGACCTCACGCGTGCCGGACCGCGAGCTCTACCGGCTCTCGGTGAAGGACGCGCTCGCCGCCAAGGTGCCGTTCGTCGTCACGTTCGCCACGCCGGCGTACTGCCAGAGCCGAACCTGCGGCCCGATCGTCGACGTCGTCAGCGCAGTGCGCAAGCGCGAGGCCGGCTCGAACGTCCGCTTCATCCACGTCGAGGTCTACCAGGACAACGACCCGGCAAAGGGCGAGAACAAGTGGTTCAAGGAGTGGCACCTGCCATCCGAGCCGTGGGTGTTCCTCGTCGGGCCCGACGGCAAGGTGCGAGAGCGGTTCGAAGGCACGGTCTCCGTGAGCGAGCTCGACGCGGCCGTCAAGAAGTACCTGCTCGCGTAGCGGTTAGGCTCACGTCCTGGGAACTTGCGGGAAGGAGGCGGGATGGCCGACGTGCTGGTGACGACCGAATGGCTGGCGGCGCACCTCGGTGACGACAACCTGGTCGTGGCGGAGGTGGACGAGAACCCGGATCTCTACGAGGACGGGCACATCCCCGGTGCGGTGAAGCTGCACTGGCGCGACGACCTCCAGGATCCGATCGAGCGGGACATCGTCGAGAAGGCCGAGTTCGAGCGCCTGATGAGCGCCCGCGGGATCGGCAACGACACGAGCGTCATCCTCTACGGCGACAAGAACAACTGGTTCGCCGCCTACGCGTACTGGTATCTCAAGATCTACGGCCACGAGGATGTCCGGATCGTCGACGGCGGCCGGCAGAAGTGGATCGACGAGGGACGGGACCTGACGACGGAGACGCCCGAGCCTGTCTCGGCGAGCTACACCGCGAAGGATGCGGACGAGTCGATCCGCGTCCGGCGCGACAACGTGCTCCAGGGGCTCGAGAACGGCGGCGGTCGCGCGCTCGTCGACGTTCGCAGCCCGCAGGAGTACAGCGGCGAGCTGATGGCGCCGCCCGGGTACGAGCAGGAGGGCGCGTCGCGCACCGGCCACATCCCGAGCGCGCAGTCGATCCCGTGGGCGCAGGCCGTCCGCGACGACGGCACGTTCAAGTCGCCCGACGAGCTGCGCGAGCTCTACGGCGCCAAGGGCGTCACGCCCGAGAAGGAGGTGCTCGCGTACTGCCGCATCGGCGAGCGCAGCGCGCACACGTGGTTCGTGCTCCGCGAGCTGCTCGGCTACCCGGACGTCAAGAACTACGACGGCTCGTGGACCGAGTGGGGCAACCTGGTCGACGTCCCGATCGAACGCTGACCCTTCTCGGCGCCGACCTACGCCGGGTCTGACTCGTCTGCGCGTGACAGACGTCGTCTCAGACGTCGTGCCGAGGCGTCCTGACCCCGTCTGCGCGGTTGACGGGAGGACGCGGCCCGATCAGGCGATCTTGCCGCTCGAGCCGACGCGCTCGATCACGACCTGCGGCACGCGCGCACGCGGGCTGAGGCGCAGGCACATGCGCACGACCTCCGCGCAATCCTCGGGCTGGATCATCTCCTCGCCGGGGAGGCCGGAGAAATCGGCCATCGGCGTGTCGACGAAGCCCGGGCAGATCGCGATCGCACGGACGCCGTCGTCGTCGAGATCGGCGTTCAGGGAGTGTGTGAGCGAGATCACGGCCGCCTTCGACGCGGCGTAGATCGGCAGGACCGGCACCGGCTGCGTGCCCGCGATCGAGGCGAGGTTGACGACCCAGCCTTTCGTCTTGCGCAGGTGCGGGATCGCGGCCTGGGTCACGAGGACGAGGCCGCGCAGGTTGATCGCGAGCTGCCGGTCGAGGTGCTTCAGCTGGACGTCCTCGACCCGGCCGGCGATCCCGATCCCGGCCGAGTTCACGAGCAGGTCGAGCCCGCCCTCGCGCGCGACGTGCTCCTCGACGACGCGGGCGCAGTCCTCCGGCTTCGAGACGTCCGCAGCGATCGCCTGTGCACCGAGCTCGGCCGCCGCGGCCTCGACCTTCTCGGCGGTGCGGGACGCAAGCGTGAGAGCAAATCCCTCCTCGCGGAGCATCCTGGCGATCGCCAGGCCGATGCCGGACGAGCCGCCGGTGATGAGCGCCGAAGCCAAGGGTTGCGACTATCTCAGAAATGCCAGAGGAGTGGCCGTCAGGATGGCGAAACCTGGGCGCGAATCACAAGGCTCCTCCTCTCCCCTGAGAATGCAGCGGCGGCTCCCCGGCCGCCGTTGTGTTGCCTAGGCGTATTTTGCAGGCATGACGGAGAGCCTTACCTCGCTGGCGACGAGCGGCGGCTGCGCCGCCAAGTACTCCGCGGCGCGCCTCGAAGAGCTCCTGCGAGGCTTCGTGCCCGCGGAAGCCGAGAACCTGCTCGTCGGGCTCTCGCCGGCCGACGACGCCGTCGTCTACAAGCTCGACGACGAGCGCGCGCTCGTCTTCACGCTCGACTTCTTCCCGCCGCTCGTCGACGACCCCGCCCTCTTCGGGCGGATCGCGGCGACGAACGCACTCAACGACGTCTTCGCGATGGGCGGCTCGCCGCTCCTCGCGCTCTCGATCGCGGCCTTTCCGGAGAGCCTGCCGAACGAGACGCTCGCCGCGATCTTCGGCGCCGCCGACGAGCAGGTGCGCGCCGCCGGCGGGATCCTGGCCGGAGGCCACACGCTTCGCGACGACGAGCCGAAGTACGGGCTCGCCGTCGTCGGCACCGTGCACCCGGACGGCTTCTGGCCGAAGAGCGGCGCGCGGCCGGGCGATGCGCTCTTCCTGACGAAGCCGCTCGGGACGGGGATGCTGCTCCACGCTGCGCGTGAAGGGCGGCGGCACGAGGAGGGGCTCGAGGCGGCGACGCGGTCGATGACGCTCCTCAGCCGCGAGGCGGCCGACGTGCTGCGGCCGTTCGAGCCGCACGCGGTCACCGACGTGACGGGCTTCGGCCTGCTCGGCCACGCGCACGAGATGGCCGAGCGGAGCGGCGTCCGGATCGAGCTGGACGCCGCGAGCCTGCCGCTCTTCCCCGGCGCGCGCGACGCTGCGGCGGCCGGCGTCCGCACCGGCGGCGACTCGCGAAACCGCGACTTCGCAGGCCCGCACGTCGATGCGGAGGGCGTCCCGGAGGATCTGCTGGCGCTCGCCTACGACCCGCAGACCTCGGGCGGCCTGCTGATCGCCCTGCCCGCAGACAAGGGCGCGGTGCTGGCTGCGACGTTCGCCGAGCACGGCCTCTTCCTCGAGCGCATCGGCCGCGTCGTCGAGGGCGCCGGCGTTTCGCTTGCGTAGGCTCGGCCCAGTGACTCCCGTGCGGTTCGCGAAGCTCGCGGCCGCGTCCGCCCTCTCGCTCTACCTGATCGTGCTCACCGGTGCGGCGGTCCGGCTGACCGGCTCGGGGCTGGCCTGCGAGTCGTGGCCCGGCTGCCAGGAAGGCGCGTTCTTCCCGGCCGTCGGCGAGCACTCGACGATCGAGTTCGGCAACCGCGTCTTCGCGCTCTTTCCGATCGTGCTCTCGCTGCTGACGTGGATCGCGGTTCGCAAGACGCCCGGGCTCGGCCGCTGGGTCGTCTGGACGGCGGCGCTCGTCTTCCTCGGCACGATCGCGCAGGCTCCGCTCGGGCTGCTGACGATCCGGCTCGACCTGCACCCGTTGATGGTCGCGACGCACTTCCTGCTCGCGCTCGTCGTGCTCGCCGGCGCGATGGTGGTCGCGGTCGAGGCCTGGGGGAACGCCCGCGGCCGCGTGGAGTCGCCGGCGCCGCTGTGGCTCAAGCTCGCGGGGCTCGTCCTCGCCGGCGCGTGCGGTGTGCTCGTCGTCACCGGCACGCTTTCGACCGCGGCCGGCCCCCATCCCGGCGACAGCGCCGAGATCCAGCGCTTCTGGAACCTGCTCGACGCGGTCTGGATCCACGTCCGCGCGACCGCAGCGTTCGGGATCACCTTCCTGCTCCTGCTCGGCTGGCTCGTCCGGAATCGAGACCGCGCGGGGGTGCTCGCTCCGGGCGCGGTGGTGCTCCTCGTGCTGCTGCTGGTGCAGATGGCGGTCGGCGAGCTCCAGTACCGAAACCAGCTGCCGTGGTGGCTCGTGCTGATCCACGTCGGGCTTGCTGCAGCCGTTTGGGCGTGGACGGTCGGTCTTGTCACGGCCCTCTGGCGCACCCCGCGTCGTACACTGGCGTCATGAGTGAGCTGCGGATGGTTGGCCGTCCGGCGCTCGAGCGTCCCGTTCTGATCGCTGCGTTCCGCGGTTGGAACGACGGAGGTCAGGGAGCCACGCTTGCCGCCGGCTATCTGGCGCGCGTGTGGCACGCCGAGCGCTTCGGGGAGATCGACCCCGAGGGGTTCGTCGACTTCCAGGCGAACCGGCCGCACGTGTCGCTCGACGAGGGCATGACGAGGCGGATCGACTGGCCGGAGAACGCGTTCTACCACGCCCGGATCCCCGGCTCCGACCGCGACGCGATCCTGCTCCTCGGCGTCGAGCCGAGCCTGCGCTGGAAGACCTTCTCGAAGCTCGTGATCGAGCTCGCCCGCGACCTCGACGTCGAGCTCGTGATCACGCTCGGCTCGCTGCTCGCGGACGTCCCGCACACCCGCGCGGCGCCCGTGACGGGGGCGGCGAGCGATCCGGCGCTCGTCGAGAGCCTCGGGCTGCAGCACTCCCGCTACGAGGGTCCGACCGGGATCGTCGGCGTTCTCCAGGACAGCTGCCGCCGCGAGGGCGTGCCGGCCGCGAGCCTGTGGGCGGCGGTGCCGCACTACGTCTCGCTCGCGCCGAGCCCGCGCGCTGCCCGCGCTCTGTGCGACCGGCTCGGCCAGCTGCTCGGCGTCAAGATCGACACGGCCGAGCTTGCGGAAGCCGAGGAGTCGTACGCCGAGCAGGTCACCGAGGCCGTCTCCTCCGACGAGGAGACCGCGGCCTACGTCGCCGAGCTCGAGCGGCGCACCGACGAGCTCGACCTCGAGGAGCACGAGGACCTCCCGTCCGGCGACTCGCTCGCCGCCGAGCTCACGCGCTTCCTGCGCGAGCGCGACGCCGAGAACGGCGACGACGGCCCGCGCGAGCAGTAACTACCTCTCGCTCGACGCCGCCCAGAGATTGATGTCGCTCTCGGTCGCGTAGCGGTCGATCTCCGCCAGCTCCTCGTCCGAGAAGTCGAGCTTGTCGAGCGCGGCGACGTTCGCCTCGAGCTGCGCGACGCTCGAGGCGCCGACCAGGGTTGAGGTCATGCGCGGGTCTCGCAGCGTCCACGCGAGCGCCATCGCGGCGAGCGTCTGGCCCCGGCCGGCCGCGATCTCGTTCAGCGCGCGCACCTTCGCGAGCGTCTGCTCGTTCAGCTGGTCGCGCGAGAGCGCGGTGCCCTCGGTGGCGGCACGCGACCCCTCCGGGATCCCGTCGAGGTAGCGGTCGGTGAGGACGCCCTGCGCGAGCGGCGAGAAGCCGATGCAGCCGATCCCTTCCGCTTCGAGCGTGTCGAGCAGCTCCGGCTCGATCCAGCGGTTCAGCATCGAGTAGGACGGCTGGTGGATCGTGATCGGCGTGCCGAGGCTGCGTCCGATCGCCGCCGCCTCGCGCGTCTTCTCCGGCGAGTAGGAGGAGATGCCCGCGTAGAGCGCCTTGCCCTGCCTCACCGCCGTGTCGAGAGCGCCGATCGTCTCCTCGAGCGGCGTGTCCGGATCGAAGCGGTGCGAGTAGAAGATGTCGACGTACTCGAGGCCCATCCGGGCGAGCGACTGGTCGAGGCTCGCGAGGACGTACTTGCGGGTGCCGCCCCCCTCGCCGTACGGGCCGGGCCACATGTCGTAGCCGGCCTTGGTCGAGATCACGAGCTCGTCGCGGTAGGGCCGCAGGTCGTGGCTGGAAGATCCGGCCGTAGTTCTCCTCGGCGGAGCCGTACGGCGGCCCGTAGTTGTTCGCGAGGTCGTGGTGGATGATTCCGAGGTCGAAGGCGCGTCGAACGATCGCGCGGCCGTTCTCCCACGGCCGGTCGTGCCCGAAGTTGTGCCAGAGCCCGAGTGACACCGCGGGCAGCTGCAGGCCGCTGCGTCCGCTGCGGCGGTACTGCATCCGGTCGTAGCGATCGGCGGCCGCGGCGTACATGGCGCTGACCCTAACCGAACGTGAACGCGTAGCCCGCGACGCCCGGGCTGAAGTGAAGCTCGAGCAGGTGGTTGCCGATCTCCGGACGCTCGACGAGCGTGTACAGCCTGTCGCCGGCGACGCGGACCGTGCGCTCCGGCTTCCCGTCGACGAGCACTTGCACCGAGCCCGTCCCCGTGAGGACGAGATAGACGTCGCGGGCCCGGTACTCGAGCCGTAGCTTCGCGTTGCGCTGCGCGACCGCCCGCTCGTCCTCGACCTTCCAGCTGCCGCCGAACGCGAGCTCGCTTTCGCCGAGCTTCTCCGGCAGCCGGTAGGTGTGCTCGGCGTCCTCCTCGACGGTCTCGCCCCCGTTCCTGGCGAGGCGCTTGGTAGCCGAGGTAGCTCTCCGGCGTCACGCAGGCCGTGCGGACTGTCGTCGGCCAGGCCGGAAGCCGGCGGGGCGTCGCTGCCGAGCAGCGTGCGGATCGCCTCCTCCGTCGTCCCGTACTCGCCTTCCCCGAAGTGGAAGTAGCGGACATGGCCTTTCCGGTCGATCAGGTACTTCGCCGGCCAGTACTGGTTGTGCCAGGCCTCCCAGGTTCCGAAGTCGTTGTCGAGCGCGACCGGGTAGCGCAGCTCGAGCTTCTTCACGTTCTCGCGCACGTTCGACGGCGACACGTTCGAACGCGAACTCGGGCGTGTGGACACCGACGATCGTCAGCCCGGCGGCGCGGTAGCGGTCGTCCCACTCGCGGATGTGGGGGAGCGTGCGCAGGCAGTTGATGCAGGAGTACGTCCAGAAGTCGATCAGCACGACGCGGCCACGGAGGTTCTCGATCGTCAGCGGCTTGGAGTTGAGCCAGCCCGCGAGCCCTCGGAACTCCGGCGCCGGACCGTAGTCCTCGAGCCCGCTCGCCTTCTCGCCGGTCGCCTTGGGCGCGCGGGCGCCGGTGAGCTCGCCGAGCTCTCGCTGCGCGGCCGACGAGCGCTCGAAGCGCTCCTGCAACGACTCGGTGTACCCGGGGATCGCGGTCTGCAGCTCCTGGTCGACGCCGAGCGCAATCGCGATCGCCGCCGCGGCGACGAGCACGCCTGCGCCCCGGCGGACCGTCTCGGCGCGGGCGCGAAACGCCCTCGCGGCTCGCTGGCCGGCGAAGGCGATCGCGAGCATCGGCAGCGCGGCGCCGATCGCGTACGAGACCGTGAGCAGCAGCCCGTCGAATCCGACCTCCCGCTTGGCGGCGATCACCGTCACCGCTGCGAGCACCGGGCCTGCGCACGGGACGAAGACGAGTCCGAGGCTCGCGCCGAGGAAGAAGCCGCCGCCGAGATCTCCAGAGCCGCGCCGCGTCAGCGCCTGCAGCGGCCGGGCAAGCAGCTCGCCGACCTGCGGCACGAGGAGCGTGAGCGCGACCAGGAGGAGCAGCGCGATCGCGAGGTTCCGCAGCAGGTCCTGCGGCAGGCCCAGCAGGTCGAGCAGCCAGGCGGCGAAGAGCGTGAAGACGGTGAAGCTGACGACGATGCCGGCGACGATCGCCAGGGGCCGGCGGCCGGTCGCTCCGCCGGCGAGCACGATCGGGAGCACCGGGAGCACGCACGGCGAGAGGGCGGTCACGATTCCCGCGACGAAGCCGATCGCCAGCAGGATCAACATCGAAGGACCTTCGCCTAGGAGGGTGCGATCGGTTCGGCGGCGCCGTCGTTCGAAGGTGCCGAACCGTCAGAGGCTGCTGCGGGCTTGCGCCGGCGGCGTCGTCGCGGCTTCGGCTTCGCCGCGCCCCTTCGGCCGGCGCACCGCCGTTACTCGCAACGGCGACCTCGGCGCCGGGCTGCTGCTGCTGCTGCTGCTGCGGTCCGCCGACCTTCTTCCTGCGCTTGCGCCTGCGCGACTTGCGCGACGGCGCCTTCGGCGCGGGCAGATTGTCGGCGAGCGCGTTTGCGATCTCGCGGATCTCGCCGAGCTCCTCGCGTGCCCGGTCGAGCGCATTGTTGGCCCGCGGCGTGTACCCCTCGGAGGAGGCGAGGAGGGCCGCGCCGACCTCGAGCGGCAGCGCCTTCGCGACCTGGATCAGCTTCGCGACGTTCTCCTCGTGCCGGTGGCCGCGCGAGTTCGCGACCGCACCGAGCAGGCGCTTGGCCTCCGGAAACTCGGTGCTGGCGCGGCGATCCTGAACCTTCCGGGTCGCCTTGGCGAGCTTCCACGTCCAGCGCTGGAGAATCTGATCGGGAGCGTTCGCCTTGCCCTCCCCGATCGCGCGGAGCAGGATCCTCGCTCCCGCCGCGCGGTCCTTGTCCCACGGCGGCGCCTGGCTGACGAGCGTGACGAGATCGTCGAAGTCGGCGCGCTCGACGGTCATCGAGACGCGGTCCTGGAGCGCGGTCATCCGCAAGCGGCGATTCGGATTCTCCGCCGAGCAGACCGAGAGGAAGGTCTCGAGCGCCGCCTTCGAGGCCCGGCCCTCGGCGAACTTCTTCGCAAACTCGGCGCGCTGGTCGAAGCGGAGCTGCCGGCCGGCGATCGTCGCCCAGTAGCGCTGCTCGTCCTCGTCCATGTACATCGGGTCGATCCGCTGCCACTCGCGCTGGATCACGGCGAGCCGGCGCGAGACGTCCGGCGTGACCGGGACGAGCCATGTCGCCGGCGAGAGCCTCCGACGGGCGCGGCGCTGGACGCGGCGGCGCGGTGCCGGCGTGACGCGCGCTCCCTCGCGGTAGAAGTCGGCGTCGAGCAGCGAATGGAGGGAGACGACGCGCTCGTTGTGCGTCGCCGACTTGGGCGTGAAGTCGAGGACGATGCCCGCCTCCTTGCGCGGATGGGTGCGCATGATCCGGCCGATCCGCTGCTGGTAGACGCGCTTCGACGCCGTCGGAGCGAGGTGCATGCAGACGGTCGCGCGCGGCGAGTTCCAGCCTTCGGCGAGCAGCATCGCGTTGATCAGCACGTTGATCTCGCCGCGCTCGTAGGCGGCGAGCGTCTCGGCGAGCTTCACCGGCGGCGTGCGGCCCGAGACGGCCTCCGCCTTCAGGCCGGCGGCGCGGAACTCCTGCGCGAGGTTGTAGGCGTGGTCGACGCCGGCCGCGTAGACGATCCCGGGCGTGCTGTCGAAGCGTTCGCGGTAGAGGCTCGCCGCGGCCTGGTTCAGAGCCTGGTGGTCGAGGGCTGCGGCCAGGGCGCGCTCCTCGAAGTCGCCGCCGACGATGGGGACCGAGTTGATCGCCGCGGCGGGGGGCACGCGCAGGCAGCGCAGCGGCGCGATCAGCCCGCGGCGGGCCGCGTCGGCGAGCGGGAGGTCGTCGACCGACGCCGGGAAGACGTCCGAGACCTGCTTCGCGATCAGTTGCTCGGTCGCCGTCATGCCGATGTAGATCGGCTCCGGGAAGCTGCGGATCGCCGCGCTCGTCTTCTCACCGAGCGCCGTGTGGGCCTCGTCGCAGATCACGAGCTGATACGCCTCGCGTGAGAGCGAGTCGGCGTGCCGGGCGAACCAGGCGTACGTCTGGATCGTGATCGGATCGCCGCGGAGCGGTTCCTTGCCCCGCTCGATGAAGTCGGTGAAGCGATCCCCGTAGCCCTCGGTCGTCAGGTCTCGCTGGAACTGCGTGACGAGCAGTCGCCGGTGCGTGAGGATCAGGATCCCGAGCGTGCGCGCTGCTTCGACGAAGCCTGCGGCGGCGATCGTCTTCCCCGACGCCGTCGGGTGGCGGAAGCGGTAGCGGCGGATCGCGCCCGGATCCTCGCCCACGAAGCCTTCCTCCGGCTCGTCCTCGCCCTCGTCATCGACATCGACTGCCTCGTCCTCTTCCTCGACTTCGTCCGGCTCGAGCTCGGCGTCGCCGTTCCCGTTTCCGTTCTCGTCCTCCGCGTGGCGCTGGTTGGCCGCGATCAGCTCGGTGAGCATCCCGGCGAGCGCGTCGATCTGGTGCTTGCGGAGCTCCGTCCCGGCGGCGGTCGTCGGGGGCTTCATCGTGAGGACGCGCTCGAGTCCGAGCAGGAATCCGAAGCGAACCTTCCAGCGGGACGAGGGTGCTTTGCGGCCGGCGTCGAGCTCCGTCAGAGCCTCGTCCAGCGCCGCACGGCGCGCTGTACCGGGGGCCAGTGCTTCACCCGGTTCCTCGCCGGGGTGAAGGAAGGGCTCTCCGGCCCATTTCTGCGCGCGGAGCGCGTCGGCATTCAAGCCATCCGTCGCGTCCGACGTGAGTGTCGGGTTCAGTATCGCTTCTGACATATGCGCAGCACGAATCGGATGTGCTGCTTTCCTCAGGAGTGGCGCGCCCGTTTGTTGACCAATGCGGACGAGCGGCGCTCCTCGCAGCATACCCGAATTCGAGGCGTTCGGAGTGCCTATTCTGGGTCGATGCCTGATTGGGAGGAGCTGCACGCGCGGGCGTGCGAGCGCTACGAGGACGGTGAGGCGCGGCTTCCCGACGATCCCGACCAGCGACAGCGGCAGCTGACGAGGATGGGGAACGCGGCCGGCGCAGCGGCGCTGACCGCGCTGATGGCCGGCCGCGACGGCGGCGAGTGGTTCGCGCGCTCGGCCGAGCGCTACCGCGAGAGCTGGGAGCACGCCCCGCCGGACAGCTGGGGCCGGCCGATCGGCGCGATCAAGTCGCGGATCCTCGCCGGCGACTGGGAGGGCGCGGCCGACGATGCACGCTGGGCGCTCGAGGTCGGCGCGGCCGAGTCCGACTCCCCGATCGGCAGCTACGCCGCCGCACTCGCCTTCGCGACGCTCGGAGAGTGGGACGACGTGCGGCCACACGCCGACGTCGCCCGCACGCACGCGATCTTCCCGAGTGCGGTCGCCGACGCGCTCGCGTTTATCGCGGCGGAAGACGTGGTCGGCTACGTCGAAGCGGTCGAGGAGGTCCTCGAGTCGTTCGAGACGCGCGACGCGTATCTCGAGGACGTCCCGGTTGCGGACACCGTGCTCGTGCTCCAGGCGCTCGCCGGCACGCGCGGCATGACGGCCGAGCTCGAGTCGGAGCTCCTGCCGTGAAGCGACCGGTGCTGCTCTACGACGGCGGCTGCAGGTTCTGCCGCTTCACCGCGCGCATCGCTGCGCGCTTCGACCGCGGTCGCTATGCCTATCTCCCGTTCGACGACGCGGAGGCCGCACCGCTGCTGGCCCGGCTGCCCGAGGCGCGGCGATACGCGAGCGCGCACCTCTTCCGGCTCGACGGCTCGGTCTGGAGCCCGAGCAGCGCGCCCTACCGACTCATCGCGGCGAACCGCGGCCGGCTGGGACGACTCGTTCCCGCTCGCCCGGGCCCGCGCCGCTACCCCTGAGGCAGCTGCGAGGCGGAGCCGCGTCGAGGATCGCGATCGTCCTGCGGCCGCGGATCAGGCTCGCCGGGATCTCGCGGCTCGGCTCGTCCGCGAAGGCGCGGCGAACGACCTCGGCCTTCGCCTCGCCCAGGACGAGGTAGACGAGCAGCTTCGCCGCCGCGAAGACCGGTGGCGTCATGGTCACTCGCGGAACGAACGGTTCGAGCTGGGCCTCGGCCGCGATCGCGCGCCGCTCCGTCTCGTCGAGTCCCGGCGCGTGCGGGAAGAGCGACGCCGTGTGCCCGTCGGGGCCGATCCCGTTCAGCGCCAGGTCGAGCGTGACGCCCTTCAGCTCCTCGTCGTAGAGGTCTGCCGCCTCCGCGGCGCCCAGCTCGCCGCGAACTCGATGCACCTCCGGCTGCACGCTGAGCCGGTCGAGCAGCGTCTCCTTCGCCAGCCGGTAGTTCGAGAGCTCGTCGTCCGGCGGCACGGCGCGGTCGTCCGCGAACCAGACGTGCATGCCGGACCAGTCGGGGCGAAGCTCCGCAGCGATCTCGTGGGCGGGGCCGGGCGTCGAGCCGCCGGAGAGCGCGACGTGAGCGGACGCGGCGACCAGGAGCTCGGCGGCCGCACGCGCCGGCTCGTCTTCGACCCGGATTTCGACGTTCACTGGTCGCCGGCGGCGAGCTCCAGCGACCGGTCCATCGCGGCCTGGATCGCGTTCAGGAACGCGGCGCGCACGCCCGCCTGCTCGAGCTCGCGGATCGCTGCGATCGTCGTCCCGCCCGGCGAGGTGACCATCTCGCGCAGCTCCACCGGATGCATCTTCAGGTCCCGCAGCTGCTTCGCCGTCCCGAGCATCGTCTGGACGACGAGCTGCGTCGAGACCTCGCGCGAGAGGCCGAGCAGGATGCCCGCCTCGATCATCGCCTCCGCCAGCAGGGCGAAGTAGGCCGGGCCCTGAGCCGGACACTGCGGTGACCGCGTCCATGTAGGGCTCCGCGACCCGGACGACGGCGCCGACATGCCGCAGTGCCTCCTCGGCGAGCACCATGCTCTCCTCGCCGGCGTGCGACCCCGCGCAGATCCCAGCCATGCCCTCGTGGACGACGGCGGGCGTGTTGGGCATCGCGCGCACGACCGGGACACCGTCGCCGAGGTGACGCTCGATCGCGGCGGTCGGGATCGCCGCTGCGATCGAGAGGACGGTCTGCTCGGGCTGGATCAACGGCCCGATCTCGCCGAGCAGCGTCTCGATGTCCTGCGGCTTGACGGCGATCACGACGAGCGCCGCGCCGGCCGCGGCCTCTGCGTTCGAGAGCGTGACGTGCACGCCGTGCCGCTCGCGCAGCTCGGTCGCGCGCTCCTCGCGCCGCGTCGAGGCCGAGAGCTCGTCCGCCGTTCGCCAGCCCGCGGAGAGCAGACCGGCGATCAGCGCCTCCCCGATCTGGCCCGCTCCGAGGATCGCGATTCTGCGCTCGTCCACAGCCATCGCCGAAGTGTAGGCGTGCCCTACAGCGAGGTCGGTGCGAGCCGCTCGGCGAGCGCGGTCAGCACCTTGACCTGGATGTTCGGCGAGTGGTCGAGCAGCTGGCGGAAGGCGCGGTCGGTGATCACGAGAGCGCGCACCGGCGAGGTCGTCTTGATCGTCGCGTTCCGGGGTGTCTTCGCGATCAGCGCGATCTCGCCGAAGAAGTCTCCCGGCCCGAGCTTGGCGATCTTCTTGCCGCCCCGCTCCACGTCGGCCGTCCCCTCGACGAGCACGAAGAACTCGTGCCCGGAGTCCCCTTCCTTGATCAGCGTCTTGTCCGCCGGCAGATCGATCTCGTCCGCAATCGACGCGATCTCGGCCAGCTCCGACTTCGAGGCGGACGCGAACAGCGGCACACGCTTGATCAGATCGATCTTCGAGTTGTGCCCGAGGTGCATGACGCGATCCTATGCCTCTGTTATGCAGCTCGGCAACGCACGAGCCGGGCGCGATCCGCGCTCGCACCGGGAACGAGTCCCGCGCTCCAGCCCTTCATCAGGTAGACGCCCGCGAGCCCGGCCCATTCCTCGTACGGAGCGAGCAGCTCCGCGGTCTCGTGCAGCTCCACCCACCGGCCCCGGAGCGCGGAGCAGAGCTTGACGAGGGCGAGGTCGCCGACGAGCCCGTGGCGGTAGCTGCCGAGGCCTTCGAGCGCGATCACCCCGAGCGACCACGGGCCGAGGCCGCGTTCGCGCAGGAGTCGCGCCGCCACCGCTTCGATCGGATGTGCGCGTAGCCCCTCGAGGTCGAGAGTGCGGCAGACGCGGACGAGAGTCGACGCGCGCTGCGTCGCGAGCCCGAGCCGGCGCAGCTCCGCCGGCGAGAGCGCGCCGATCGCCTGGCGGCTCGGCGCCGGCTCGCCGCACGCCCGCACGATCGCCCGCTCGATCGCGAGCGCGCGCCTGGCTTCGATCAGCTGCCCGCAGACGGCCCGCAGGACGGCGTGGGCGACGGTCGGGCGGCGCAGCGGACGAAGGCCGTGCAGGCTCCGGATCGAGGGGCCGAGCAGCGGGTCGTGGCGGAAGCGCTGGGTGAACTCCGTCGTGTCGGAGTCCAGCGCGAGCATGAACCGCAGCAACTCGAGCGACTCCTCGTCCGGCGCGCGCAGGACGACGAGCCCGTCCGACCGCTGCCACGCCTGCCCGCGGCGGCCGCCCGGAAGCGGCGTCTCGAACGTCGGGCGCCGGTAGGTCATCAGGTGCAGGCGGTAGGGCCCGCGTGGTCTGACGACGTCCTCGATCACCGCCCCGCACCTTACTCTTGAGTGCCTGATGGGCCTCGCCGACACGATCTCCCTGCGCTCGCGCCGGCGGAAGTTCGGCCTCTTCATGGAGACGATGGCGCCGACCGAGTCGACGACCGTCCTGGACATCGGCGTCGACGACGTCGCCTTCGGCGAGCACACGGGCTGCCGGACGCTGAACTTCTTCGAGGCGCTGTACCCCTGGCCGCAGCAGGTGACGGCGCTCGGCGTTCACGAAGGGGCGCGCTTTCGCGAGAGCTATCCGCAGGCGAGGTACGTCCAGGGCGACGCGCTCGCTCTTCCCTTCGAGGACGACGAGTTCGACATCGCGTTCTCGAATGCGGTGATCGAGCACGTCGGCGGCCCGGAGGAGCAGCGGCGTTTCGTCGACGAGGCGCTGCGTGTCTCGCGGCGAGCGTTCGTGACGACGCCGAACCGGTGGTTCCCGGTCGAGGTGCACACGCGGCTTCCTCTCGTCCACTGGCTGCCGGAGAGCCTTTCGCATCGCGCCTACGACCTCGCGCGCAAGCCGTGGGCGAAGGAGAACCACCTGCTCGGACCGCGCGAGCTGCGCAACCTCTTCCCGAGCGAGGCACGAATCGTGAACCTGGGCCTGACCCTGGTGGCCGTTCTTGACTGAGCGGTTCCCGAAGTGGGCGCTCCTCGCGTTCGTCGTCGCGCTCCCGTTCCACAACCTGGTGATGGCCATGCTCTGGGACGCCGGCATCCGGGACACCGCGCTCGATGTCGTCTCCGCCTGGAAGGAAGTGCTGCTCGCACTCGCGCTCGGCGCGATCGTCTGGCGGCGCCGCGGGATCCCGTTCAAATCGACCTCGACCGACTGGCTCGCGCTCGTCTACACGGCCTTCGTCGTCCTGTACGCGGTGATTCCTCAGGACTGGCTTGGCGGTGAGGCGTCGACGCGCGGCGTCCTCTTCGGACTCCGCCACGATCTGGCGCCTGTCGCCGCGTACTTCCTCGGCCGGGCGATCACGCTCTCGCATCGCGACCGCGAGCGCGTCGGCTGGGCGATCCTCGGCGTCGCCGCGGTGGTTGCCGCCTGGGGGCTCGTCGACATCTACACGATCTCGCTCCAGACCTGGCGCGACTCCGGTGTGCCGGGATGGTTCAGCGAGCAGCTCGGGCTCGACTACGGCGACGGGCTCTCCGGCCTGCCGGAGAACTGGGTCTACAACCCCGGCGACGAACGGCCGCTGCGCCGGCTCGTCTCGACCTTCCTCAGCCCGCTCGCCACTGCGTACCTGCTCGTCGTCGCGATCCTGCTCGCCGCGACCTGGCGCGGCAGCCGCTGGCTTCCCGCTCTCACGGCACTCCTCGCCGTCGGCCTGTTCTTCACGTACTCGCGCACGTCGATCGCGGCGCTCGTGGTCGGGCTCGCCCTGCTCGCGTACGCCCTCCGCACGTGGTGGCCGGTCGCAGCTGCCGTGGTGCTCCTCGCCGCCGCGTTCTTCTTCGTCCGCGCCTATCCCGACATCGCGCCCGAGACGCGGTTCACGCCGGCCGAGCTCGAGATCCAGCGGGCCGGAGGCCAGGAGGAGGAGACGAGCGGCAATCCGCTCGACCCGGACGAATCGTCGTTCGGAAGCCATCTCGACAGCCTGCGCGAGGGGATCAGAACGGTCGTCGAGCACCCGTACGGCTACGGGCTCGGCAACTCGGGGGTGACGGCGAAGCGGACCGGGAAGGAGATCAAGGCGGGGGAGTCGACGTACACCGAGCTCGGCGTCGAGATCGGCCTGCTCGGGATGCTGGCGTTCATCGCCTGGAACATCGCGTTGCTGCGCGTGACGCTGCGCCGCGCCCCGTGGCTGGGTGCCTCGCTCGGCGCAGTTCTGGTGCTCGCGATCCAGACCGACGTGATCGGCGTGCACTGGCTTGCCTTCGTGCTCTGGGCGCTTGCAGGCGAGCGTGCGTAGACCCTTTAGTCGTGGGCCTTCGAGGCCGATAGGAGAACGGTGGAAGCGGCCCACGACAACCGACGCCAACTCGGCCAGCTCATGGTCGACGAGGGGATCCTCACCTCCGACCAGCTGACGCAGGCGCTCGCGGAGCAGGATCGGACCGGCCAACCGCTGGGCGAGATCCTCGTCGAGCTCGGCTTCGCGTCCCCCGGCGCGGTCGCCAACTCCCTTGCAGAGCAGCACGGCGGTCTTCTGAAGACCGAATACGGCGTCAGCGCCGGCCTGCGCACGGTGTCCGACGCCGGTCTCGCGAACGCGCCCGTCCGGCCCGTGATCCCAGGCTCAGGACGACCGCCAGTCGGCGGAGGAGGCAGACGGTCAGGGCGAGCCCGTAGCGCTCCGCGTGATTCCGCTGTATCCGCCGCCAGCGGCCGACGGCCCGCCGCTCGTGCCCACACCGGTCGTGGAGATGCCCGACCCACCCGCTCAGATTCCCAACGCGGAGGAGGCGCGGATCGCGGATCTCTCCGCGCGTCTCGACGACACGGCCGGCAAGCTCCGCATCAGCCAGCAGGCACGTGACGCGTTCTCGAATCGTGTGAGCGAGCTCGAGGCGCAGCTCGCGGCGGCATCGGGTGACGCGGCGCCTCAGGCCGACCCCGCGCAGGCTGCCCGGATCGAGCAGCTCGAGACACACATTCAGCAGCTCGACGAGCACATCAAGGCTGCAGCAGCCGACCGCGAGACGATCGTGCAGCACTACACCGAGCTCCAGGCTCAGCTCGCGGCTGCCCAGGCAGCCACACCCGAGGCCGATCCCGCCCAGGCGGCGAGGATCGAGGAGCTCGAAGCCCAGCTGCAGGCGGCCGCGGTCGACCGGGAGGGGCTCGCCGAGAGCCTCACCGAGCTTCAGGCCAGACTGAGTGAGACCTCACAGGCACGTGACGCGGAGCGCACTGAAGCCTCCGCCGGTGCCGAAGCCCGTGTCTCGGTGCTGGAGGGCCAGCTCAAGGATGCGGCGCAGGAGCGTGGCATCCTGGAGAAGCGCACGTCGGAGCTTCAGGGTGCGCTGCTCGCGTCAGAGCAGGCGCGCGCCGGAGAGATTCAGAGTGCGGTCGCGGAAGCCCTCGAGCGCGTCGCCGAGCTCGAGGCGCAGCTCGAGCAGGCCGAAGTCAGCGTCGCCGAGCCGGACGCCGGCACGGTCGAGCTCGAAGCACAGCTTCAGGCGGTCAGCGCCGAGCGCGACGCGATGCTGGACGGGCTCGCCGAGCATGAGGCGACGGTCACCACCTTGCGCGAGCACCTCGCCGACCGAAATCGGCTGCTCGCCGAGAAAGACGAGGCCGCCGAGACGGGCGAGGAAGACCCGGGCCGGGTTGCCGAGCTCGAGGCGCAACTCGCAGCAGAGCAGTCCCGGGCCGCAGAGATCGAGAGCGCAACCGCCGCGGCCGTAGCGCGCGTCGCGGAGCTGGAGGCGCAGCTTCAACAGGCCGAGCTCGCCGCAGCCGCCGTCGCGAGCGAAAGCAGCGAGGCGTCTGACGATCGAGCGGCCGAGCTCGAGGCGGAGCTGACCAGCCTGCGCGAGGAGCTCGCCGACCGCGATCGGCAGCTTGCGGAACGTCCCACCGAGCACGAGCCGGCCACGGTCGGTCTCCGCGCGCTGGTCGAGAACGTCGAGCACGAGGCGATGGCCGGTCTGCGTGAGGACGTGGCCGACCGTGACCGGCGGCTGGCCGAGAACGTCAACGAGCTTGCGCGGCTGAACCGCGAGCTGGCGGAGAGCGCCGAGCGCGAGGCAGCGACTGACCAACCTGCGTTCGGAGCTCGACGACCGCGATCGGCAGCTGGCCGAGAGGGCCATGCTGGTCGAGAACGTCGAGCACGACGCGATGACCGCGTCTGCGCGACGACCTCAGCGACCGCGAGCAGCGGATCGCGCAGACGAGCGAAGAGCTCGCCGACCGGGATCGGCAGCTGGCCGAGATCGCCGAGGAGATCGCACGGATCAACAGCGCTCACGAGGCCACGACGAACCGGTTGCGCGAGGACCTTGCCGACCGCGAGCGACAGCTGGCCGAGAGTGCGGACCGAGGAGAAGGCGCCACGCCGATCGAGGAGGAGCAGACACACGTCCTCTTCATCCCGACCCAGAGCGGCTACTCGCTGCTCGAGCGTCCCGGCCCGGCTCCGGAGCTCGGGGCGACGGTCGAGGTCGACGGCGAGTCCGAGAATGCGGGCCACTTCGTCGTCCGCAAGCACGGCCGGCCGGTGCCCGGCGGCCCGCGCTGTGCGTACGTCGAGCGCGTCTAGCTCTTCTCGTTCTTCTCGCTCTTCTCCGCCGGCTCCTCCGCGCTCTCCTCTTCCGGCTCGATGATCTCGGTCGCGACGACGGCTGCGCGGCTCTTTCGTCTCCGGCGACGAGCGCCCGCGATGGTTCGCTGCAGCTCCCGCTCGTTGCGCGAGCGTCGGTCGTCGAGCTCCTTCGCCGAAGCCTTCAGCTCGTCGGCCCGTCCGTCCTCCGCGTAGAACGAGACGCCGAGCTCGCGGATCTTCGCGTCCCGCTCGCGACGGAGTCGAAACTGCTCCTTCCGTAGCCGGACCACGTCCCGGCTTGCCTTCGACCAGGTCGAGATCGATTCGACGGCCACGTCCGCTTCGTCGCGGACACGGTCGGCCGTGCTCACACTCGCGCGGGCGAGCCGCGTCTCGGGCCAGCGCCGCGCACCGGCCAGAAAGGTCGGAAGGAGACAGGCTGCGAGGATGATCGCGATCACGCCGGCGACCAGCGCTCCCAGGACGACCAGCACGATCCCGCCGACGAGCAGCACGAGCAGGACACCGAAGACGAACACCGGCGACCCGAGGCCGAAGTACCGAGGCTCCGCGTGCTGGATGTCGATCGGCTCCTCGTGCGGCTCCGGAGCGGGCAGGTCGGTGCGGCGTCCGCAGGAAGGGCAGAAGGTCGCGTTCTCGGGCAGGTCGCCGCCGCAATGCGAGCAGGTCTCCACGCGGCGGTTCTCTCCAGGGCATAGCGATCCCTAACCCGGGTATCGTCGCTGGATGAGCACGATCGATCCGCGCGTCGACATCGGCCACGTCCATCTGAAGGTGGCGGACATCGAACGCTCGCTCGCCTTCTACACCGGCGTGCTCGGCTTCGAG
Organism: uncultured Gaiellaceae bacterium; assembly: GCA_963847255.1. Classification (GTDB taxonomy): domain Bacteria; phylum Actinomycetota; class Thermoleophilia; order Gaiellales; family Gaiellaceae; genus Gaiellasilicea. The sequence goes on along the minus strand of CAWJYW010000018.1, from coordinate 70,665 downwards.
CTGCAGCAGCGGCTGGGGGACGAGGCCGCGTTCGTCTCGGCGGGCGGCTACCACCATCACATCGGCCTGAACACCTGGCAGAGCAAGGGCGCGTCGCCCGCCGCCGCCGGGCCACACGGGGCTCTTCCATGTCGCGATCCGCTATCCCGACCGCGCGACGCTCGCCGATGCGCTGCGGCGGCTCGTCGAGGCCGGCATCCCGCTCACGCGGTGCCTCCGACCACGGCGTCAGCGAGGCGCTCTACCTGAACGATCCGGACGGGAACGGGATCGAGCTGTACCGCGATCGGCCCGCGAGAGGAATGGCCGCACGATCCGGACGGAAGCGTCGCGATGATGACGATCCCGCTCGACCTGAACGCACTGCTGGCTGAGGCGCCGGATGCCTAGGGGCTACATGGAAGGCCCCGCCGCCGACGAGGCCGAGCGCAGGCTCGACGAGCTCGAGCGCCCGGTCGAGGAAGCTCCGGAGGAGCGGCTTGCCGTCTTCGGCTCGACCGCGGACGACGCCGAGAAGCACTTCATCGGCTGGCGCGACGACGTGGATCCCGATCAGCTGTTCGCATCGGGTGAGGCGTGGGGTCTGTCGGTTGTTCGTCGCCGGGCCGAATAGCCGTTCTCAGCGCTGCTCGTGGCGTTTGCTCGGGTCGTGCTCCGTGGTCGTCGCGCAGGCGCTCGCTGGCGAAAAGTGAGTGAAGTTCAGGTTGCACGGGGCCTCCTTGGCTTGCTTGCACTCGTCCTCACGGTAGGGATTTCCGCCTGGTCAACGCTCGTTTCGAGTGTCACTCGCGTGCGATACAACTAGGGCATGGCAAAAGCTGTCGAGCAGCTCGAGCAGGTCACGATCCGCTTTGCGGGCGACTCGGGCGACGGGATGCAGCTCACCGGCGACCGGTTCACGAGCGAGACGGCCGTGCTCGGCAACGACCTCTCGACGCTCCCGGACTTCCCGGCCGAGATCCGCGCTCCGGCGGGCTCGCTCCCGGGCGTCTCGGGCTTCCAGCTCCACTTCGCGGACCACGACATCCTCACGCCCGGCGACGCGCCGAACGTGCTGGTCGCGATGAACCCGGCGGCGCTGAAGACGAACGTCGGCGACCTGCCGAAGGGCGGCACGCTGATCGTCGACACCGACACCTTCAAGGAGCGCAACCTGCAGAAGGCCGGCTACGAGACGAGCCCGCTCGAGGACGGCTCGCTCGACGACTACCACGTCCACGAGGTCGCGCTGACGTCGATGACGGTCGGGGCGCTGAAGGGGATCGAGGGGATCACGTCGCGCGAGGCCGAGCGCTCGAAGAACTTCTTCGCGCTCGGGCTGATGAGCTGGCTCTACAACCGGCCCACCGAGGGGACGCTCGACTTCGTCGCGAAGAAGTTCGCCAAGCGGCCCGAGATCGCGCAGGCCAACACGACCGCGTTCAAGGCGGGCTACGCCTACGGCGAGACCTCGGAGGACTTCGCCGTCAGCTACGAGATCGCGCCGGCCAAGATGGCGCCCGGCGTCTACCGGCAGATCAGCGGCAACACGGCGCTCGCCTACGGGCTGATCGCGGCCTCGAAGCTCTCCGGCCTCGATCTGTTCCTGGGGGCGTACCCGATCACGCCGGCGAGCTCGGTCCTGGAGGAGCTCGCGCGGCACAAGTCGTTCGGCGTCCGGACGTTCCAGGCCGAGGACGAGATCGCCGCAGTCGGCGCGGCGCTCGGCGCGGCCTTCGGCGGCTCGCTCGGCGTCACGACCTCCGCCGGGCCGGGGATCGTGCTCAAGCAGGAGACGATCGGGCTCGGGATCATGCTCGAGCTGCCGCTGCTGATCCTCGACATCCAGCGCGCCGGCCCCTCGACCGGGATGCCGACGAAGCCGGAGCAGGCCGACCTGCTGATGGTGATGTTCGGGCGCAACTCCGAGAGCCCCGTGCCGGTGCTCGCGGCCTCGACCCCGGCGCAGTGCTTCCACGCCGCGATCGAGGCGGCGCGGATCGCGTTGAAGTACCGGACGCCCGTCTACCTGTTGAGCGACGCGTACCTGGCGAACGGCTCCGAGCCGTGGCTGATCCCGAGCGTGGCCGACCTGCCGGACATCTCGATCGAGTTCGCGACGGTCGGCGAGGGCGAGTTCATGCCGTACGCCCGCGACCCCGAGACGCTCGCGCGGGAGTGGGCGATCCCGGGCACGCCTGGGCTCGAGCACCGGATCGGCGGGCTCGAGAAGGCCGACGTCACCGGCTCCATCTCCTACGACCCCGAGAACCACGACCTGATGACCCGTCTGCGCGCCGCGAAGGTGGCCGGGATCGCGAACGACATCCCTCTGCTCCAGGTCGACGACCCGGACGGCGCGGACACGCTGGTGCTCGGCTGGGGCTCGACGTACGGCCCGATCGGCGCCGCGGTGAAGCGCGTGCGCCGGGCCGGACATCACGTCGCGCAGGCGCACCTTCACTACCTCAACCCGTTCCCGCTCAACACGGCCGAGGTGCTGCGCAGCTACGACAAGATCCTGATCCCGGAGATGAACCTCGGCCAGCTGCTGAAGCTGATCCGCGCCGAGTTCCTGGTCGACGCGATCGGCTACAACCGCGTGCGCGGCACCCCGTTCAAGGCGAGCGAGCTCGCCGACGCGATCACGGCGCTGGTGGACTCGTGAGACCGAAGAAGAAGACTCCGGACCAGCGCGGCATCCTGCTGAAGGAGCGGCCGTTCTCCTACCGTCCCCGCCGGGACGGCACGGTCGAGATCCTCTGGAAGGGCCGGCACGCGACGACGCTCGCGGGGAAGATCGCGGAGAAGTTCCTCGAGGTGGCGCCGAGCGAGGACGAGCAGGGCCAGCAGCTGCTGATGGCGAAGGCGACCGGGAACTTCAAGCGAGGAAACGAGCGGAAGCGATGAAGAGCCTGCCCTTGATCGTCCCGGACGGCTGCACGCTGTCGCCGGACGCCCTCGTCGAGCAGGCCGGACGCGTCGCACGGCTGCTCCCTTCGGTCGCGAGCGTGGATCGCTCGCAGGACGCCTTGGTTGTCGCCTTCGAGCAGGGCGTCGATCGCGCGCTCCTCGAGCAGGTCGTGTCGACGGAGCAGGGCTGCTGCGCGTTCCTCGCGATCGCCTACGACGATGACGCGCGGGAGCTGTCGGTCGGCGCGCAGGACGAGCAGGGCCGCGAGGTCGTGCGGCGGCTGGCGGAGTTCTTCGAGGAGGGTCGATGAGCGAGGGCAACGGCAACCCGCTGCAGCTGACGGCGAAGGACTTCAAGTCCGACCAGGAGGTGCGCTGGTGCCCGGGCTGCGGCGACTACGCGATCCTGGCCGCCGTTCAGTCCTTCATGCCCGAGCTCGGGCTGAAGCGCGAGAACATCGTCTTCGTCTCCGGGATCGGCTGCGCCGCGCGCTTCCCGTACTACATGCAGACCTACGGGATGCACTCGATCCACGGCCGCGCGCCGGCGATCGCGACCGGCCTGAGCGTGTCCCGTCCGGACCTGTCGGTGTGGGTCGTGACCGGCGACGGCGACTCGATGTCGATCGGCGGCAACCACCTGATCCACGCGCTGCGCCGGAACGTGAATCTCAAGCTCCTGATCTTCAACAACGAGATCTACGGGCTGACGAAGGGCCAGTACTCGCCGACGAGCAGGTCCGGCACCGTGACGAAGTCGACGCCGATGGGGTCGATCGACCATCCGTTCAACCCGCTGTCGCTGGCGATCGGCGCCGAGGCGAGCTTCGTCGCGCGCGCGATCGACACCGACAAGAAGGAGCTGACCGAGGTGCTCCGCGCCGCCGCGCACCACAAGGGGAGCGCGTTCGTCGAGATCTACCAGAACTGCAACATCTACAACGACGGCGCCTTCGACTTCGTGCGGGAGGAGAAGGAGAACCGGCTGTACCTGAGGCACGGCGAGCCGATCGTGTGGGGCGACAAGGGCGTGCGGCTGCGGCCCGACGGGTCACCGGAGGTCGTGGCGGCGACCGAGCCGGGGCTGCTCGTACACGACGCGCACGCGGCCGAGCCGGCGCACGCGTTCGCACTCTCCCGCATGACGCAGGAAGTGATCGGCGCGACCCCGATGGGCGTCTTCCGCGCCGTCGACCGCCCGGTCTACGACGAGCTGATGGCCGAGCAGATCAGCGTCGCGAAGGGGAAGGGCGAAGGCGAGCTCGCCGCGCTGCTGGGTAGCGGCGACACCTGGTCGATCTCCTGAGATCAGCAGAGCTGCTCGAGCCGCCCGGTATCCACGTCGTACAGAAACCCACCCACGCGGAGGCGTGAGAGGTACGGCCACGAGCGCACCCGCTGGACGTCGGCTCGGAGCGTGGCCTCCTGGTCGTCGGTCACGAGGAACGCCAGGCTGCGGGTGTCGGGGCCGCCGGCGTCGTCCAGCGCCGCGTGGATGTCGTCCTCGTCGCCCGATCCCATCCGGCACTTCGTGTGGGCGACGACCATCGTGCGGTCGACGCCGAGGAGGTAGGACGCGAGTACGAGCGTGCGCAGCACGTCGTCGGTGACGCGGGCGCCCGCGTTGCGCAGGATCTTCGCGTCGCCGGGCTCGAGGCCGAGCATCTTCAGCGGCTCGATGCGGGAGTCGATGCACGTCAGCACGGCGAGGCCCTTGGCCGCGCGCGGCTCGAGCTCGGCGAGCTGGAACTCGTGCGCATACGCCTCGTTGGCGGTGAGCACGTCTGCGAACGTCGGGTCGCTGGACACCGACGCATCGTAGGGGCTCCGGCGGCGATTCGCGGCGCGGCCGCCGGGGTACAGAACGTCGTTCTTGTCCCCAGAGGAGGATCCCATGGCCGGCAGCGACGAAGAGCAAGGCTCGGTGAAGCCGAGCGAGCAGCGCGGAGGCACTACGCCGGACGCGGCCGAGGTTCGCGAGAAGGGTCCGTGGTCGGACGTCGCGGCCGAAGGCGTCGTTCCCGCCGAGCTCGGCGGGTCGGACGCGCCGCCTGAGTTGCTGGAAGACGATCCGGAGCTCGGCAGCGACGTGCTCGGGCGGACGACCGGCTCGGACGAGCCGACCACCGACCAAGGCATCGACCCGAGCGGCGGCGACGAGGCCGACGCAACGACTGACGCCGGGCCGGAACCGACTCCCGGAGTCGAGCCCGACCTCAAGGACGCGGCGGCCACGCAGCTGCGGCCCGACGTCGACTCAACCGGCTAGCGCGCTACTGGGCCTTGCCGATCAGGTGGTGCCACGGACGCCACCAGCGCGTCAGGGTGACGTGGTCGCTCCCGCCTTCGCGGGCGGTGATCAGGACGTCACGATGAGTGAGCTGACCGAGCCGCTGGTGGCTCCAGACGATCACGGCGTCGTTGCCGTCGAAGTAGCAGAAGGCGCGCCCGCCCGGCTTGTCCTGTACCATGGAGCCACTGGAGCTCGCCGCCCCAGGTGAAGGCGTTGCACTTGCCGGTGTTCGAGCGGAGGCTCGGGTGGCGCTGGAACTCGGACCGGTACGCCGACATCAGGTCGGAGCCGCTCCGGTACGAGGAAATCTCCCACCGGTCCGGCAACCCGGAGGGTGGAAGGCAGACGGCCGTCTGGATTGCGTTCGGCTGGGGCACCGTCTGCAGCGCGCAATCCTTCCAGATCGCCGCAGGCACGATCGTGTCGAGCCCGGCGTTTGGAGCCAGCGCAGTTTCCGCCGGCGCCGGCGTTTGCGTTCCCAGGACGCCGTTCGTCCCTGTGGTCGTCAGCGCGGCGTTCGCTGCCCTCGGTGTCGCCGGTCGTGAGGTACGCAACGGATGCGGCCGTCACGGCGGCGAGGACGACGACGGCGAGGCCGAGCTTCCAACCGAGCGTCCGGCCGGGCTTGCCGAAGAACATCAGCACCCAGCGATTCGTGGCGGGTGGCGCGTCGTGCTCGGAGTAGGCCTGGAGGATGTGAACCGGGTCGGGGATGTTCTTCAGGTGCACCCGGCCGCGATCGCTGTACTGGATCCCGCCCAGGTGGCCGGCAAGCCTCGATGTCCCCTCGCTGACGATCACCTCGCCGCCATGCGCACGTCCGCACAGGCGGGCCGCCACGTTCAGCGCCGCGCCCCGGTAGCTGCCGTCCGGCATGCGGACGGCCTCGCCGGAGTCGATGCCGATCCCAACCTTGAGCGGAAGGTTCGAATCCACGTCGGTCTCCTCGGCGAATCGTGCCTGGAGATCGACGGCAGCCCTGATCGCCTGGCGAGCAGACGTGAAGACGGCAAGCCCCTCGTCGCCTCGAACCTCGATCAGGACGCCGCCATGAGCCTCGACACCGTCCGCGACCAACTCGACGAACTTGGCGGCTAGCCGGGCAGCCGCTTCGTCCCCGTACTCCTCGGTGAAGCGGGAGTAGCCGCGCACATCGGCGATGACGAACGTGCGTACGCCTGTCTGACTTTCGCTCACAACCTCGTCAGTATGCCGTCGCGTTTGGCGGATGCAAGCCGAAAGCTGTGCCTTTCGTCGACGTTAGCCCCAGACTCTGTCGCTCTGGGTCGGTACGCAGGCGGTCGCTGCCTCTTCGGTTAGCTAGCCGCCCGGAGTGGTCGGCGGTCGCCGTCTAGCGCGGCTTCTTCGGCTTCTTGTCGAGCTCGACGAGGGGATCGGCCTGGCCCGGCGGAGTAGCGATCGTGCCGCGCACAGGTTCCGGCTTGTCGCGGGCCGGCTCGCACCTTCTCCTTTGCTTCCGGCTTCGGCTTCGGCTCTGGTTTCGGCTTCGGCTCGGTCTTCGTCTGGCCGGGCGCCGCTGTGCTCTTGCCCTTCGGCTCTGGGAGCGCATTCGTCCGACCGGGCGCCACTTCGCTCTTGCCCCGCGGCTCCGGTGCCGCCTTCGTCTGCCCCGGTGCGGTTGCGCTGTTGCCCTTCACCGGCACGTTCGCCTGCACCGGTTTCACGGGATGAGGCTTCTTCTTGGCCGGCTTCGCCTGCTTGCCGACCGGCTTCGTCGTCTTCGTCACGGCAGGCGTCGCCCTCGCGACCCCCGGCTCTGCTCGCACGATCGCCGGCTGCGCAACGGCTGGGACCACGGCGACCGGCACGCTCTGGGTGGGACCGGCAGGAGTCGCCGGCTCGCGCACCACCTTCACACCCTCGTAGCCCGCGCCGCCCGCGATAGCGACTGCGGCGACGCCGATCGCGATCTTTGCGGTCACAGCGCTCGCCCCCGACGCCTGCGGCCGTGCCTGCCGCAGCCCCGCCGCCGATCGTCGGCAGTCCAATCGCGGCCGACGCGCTCGGAGCGCCCTTGAAGATCGTCAGCGAGAACGGCAACGGCAAGACCGCGAGGCCCTTGAAGGCGCGCCGGCGCTTCAGCCCGAGGGTGGCGACACGGGCGCAGCTCGGGCACTCCTCCAGGTGGGCGACGAGCCGCTTTCGTTCCTTGCGGCCGAGTCGGCCGTCGGTCTGCTGCGAGAGAGCGAGCTCGGCACGGTCACAGGTGACCAGGTTCTCGAGCTCCTCGGCGAGCGAGCGGCGGGCCCGGAAGATCAGCGATTCGAGCGCAGTCTCCGAGACGTCGAGGATCCCGGAGATCTCCTTGTACGAGCGCCCTTCCATCTCCCTGAGGACGAGCGCTTCGCGCTGCGACTCTGGGATCCGCTGCAGGGCTCGCACGAGGTCCTCGATCGCGGGTCCGTCGGCGTCGGCCTCGAGCGTCGGAACATCGCGGTCGAGCTCGACCTGCCGCGGGCGGGACTGCTGCTGGCGGAAGCGTTGCCGGATCAGGTTGTGCGCAATCGTGATCAGCCAGTTCGCCGGTTTTCGCGGCCGCTCGCCTCGCTCCAGCGCACGCAGGGCGTTGACGAACGTCGTCTGCGTGACGTCCTCCGCATCGGCCCGGTTGCCGAGGACGGCGTAGACGTAGCGGTAGACCTCCGCCGCGTGGGCGCGGTAGAGCTCATCCAGGTCGCTCTTGGCCTGGATCCCGTCGCGGTCGTGGCCATCACTGTGTAGATGCCCGCCAGAGCGCTCTCTCACGCGCCCGCACAAAGTCCTTACATCTGAACGCGCAAGTTGGGTGGTCCCGCGCATCTACCCCCTGGACGCCACAAGCCAGTGCACGTTTGAAGGGGGACACCGAAGATGAAGAAGTTTCTCGTTGCGGCCGTTGCCGCACTCACCATGCTCGTGTTCGCGGCGGTTGCCGCCGCGGCTCTGAGCCCCGGCGTCTACGACCCGGGTAATACGGGCTGTCCCAAGGCGACCTACTCCAAGGGCACCCTCCATCTCGAGAAGAACTGCGCGACGTCCGTGAACGCGGCCGCCGGCGCGGACCTCTCGGGCGCCGAGGGCCAGACGTTCACGTCGGGCTCGTTCACGCTCGCCAGCCCGAGCCAGTGCCAGGGCGGCTCGCCCCGGTTCGTCATCGTCACGTCGACGGGCATGTTCCCGCTCGGCTGCAACAACGTGACGCCGACGACGAACGCGAAGGGCACCGCCACGTACGTCTTCAACGCGGAGACGCTCGCCGCGGGCGGTCAGCAGGTCCCGACTCCGACCGGAACGATCCAGTCCGTGAGCGTCCTGATCGACGTCGAGGGAAAGGCCGACCTGACGAAGATCACGCTCAACGGCAAGCCGCAGAAGGTCACGAAGGGCCACGGTAAGAATCTGGCCCAGGCCGCGTGCACGAAGGGCGCCTGGAAGACCTTCACGAGTCCGAAGTTCAAGAACCAAGGGCAGTGCGTGAAGCACGTCGTTCACGCACGCAATGCCGCGAAAAGGGGCGCGCGCGGCTAGGCGGCGGCGCGCACGACCGTTCGCGGTGCGAGGCCGGGCGAGAGCCCGGCCTCGTTCATGCGGCAAGGAGATCTGAGGGATGAGCCAAGCAATTCTGTTCGATCGTGACCGCACCGAGCGGCTGGGCGATGTTGCCGACCGCCCGAAGCGGCTACGCGGATCGGAGCTGCTGTGGGTCGATGTCGACCGAGGTTCCGAAGAGGACGCAGACCGCGTTGCGGACGCCTTCGGGCTCGACCGCAAGACCCGCGATTGCCTCGCGACCTCGAAGGATCGCGCGATCTTCCGCGACCATGGCCGCTACATCCACGTCACGACCTATGCGCCCGACGAAGACGACGAAGGAGCGTTGATCGCGCTCGAGTGCGTCGTGGGCGAGAGGTGGGTCGTCACCGCTCACGACATCCCGATCCCTGTGCTCGAGGAGTTCGCCGAGCGGGTGTCCGGCTCGGGTGACACGGGCTCGCTGGACGGCCCCGGATTCCTAGCGGCGCTCCTGGAGTGGGTGCTCGGGTCGTACTCGGCCGCCTTCGAGCGGATCGAGCACCGGCTCGAGGAGTTCGACATCGACGCGATGCGCGGCGACAGCGACGCCGAAAAGGACATCGAACGGCTGATCGAGATGCGGCAGGAGGTGGGAAACCTCCGGCGCGCGCTGGCAGCGCACCGCTCCGCCCTGGTGTCACTGACCCATCCCGAGCTCGAAGCGCTGGGCGACCACGACTCCGGCGAGCAGTTTCAGTCACTGCTGAAACGCTTCGAGTCGACCGTGCAGGAAGCACGCGATGCGCGCGAGGCGATCGTCGGCTCGTTCGACGTCCTGATCGCCCGCGACGGTCACCGGACGAACGAGATCATGAAAGTGCTGACGCTGACCTCCGTGATCCTGCTGCCCGGCGCCCTGCTCGCCGGCGTGATGGGCATGAACTTCAAGGTCGGGCTCTTCGACGAGGCGGTCCTGTTCTGGTTCGTGGTGGCGGTGATCGTCGCGATCGCACCGATCACGATCGGCATCGCGAAGCACCGGGACTGGATCTAGCGACGGTGTAGCCCGTTTTCGAACCGCCGAGGCCGGGGACGGGGCTGACGAACGGGGGCGCGTCTTCCTGGGAAAACCGATAGGAGGACACACATGGATACCGCAGTGATCGTGATCATCGTCATCGCCATTCTCATCGTGCTCGCCATCGCCTGGAACGTCTGGCGACAAGCGGCAGGCGGAGCAGATCGAGGAACGGCGTGAGGAGGCGCAGGGCACACGCGAGGAAGCCCAGGCGGCCGAGCGCCGTGCCGAGCAGGCTCGGTTGCAGGCCGAGGAGCAGGCAGAGCGCGCACAGCGCGAGCGGGCTGCCGCAGAGGAGCTCGAGCGGAAAGCCGACGAGCTCGACCCGGACGTGACTGACCGACGACGCGACCGAGGACGCGAAGGAGGACGCGAGGACTTAGCGCTTTCGCTCGTACCGCAGGCGGACGCCGTTCTCACCGAGACGCTCGAGCTCGACCAGCTCGAACTCCCGTAGCGGGAACTCTCCGTCCGCCAGCGCCGGACCGCGGCCGACCAGCGTCGGCGCCACGCTCAGCACGAGCTCGTCGAGCAGGTCGGCCGCGAGCATCTGGCCGGCGAGGTCGCCGCCGCCGATGAGCCACGTTCGCTTGTACCCGCGCGCGCCGATCAATCGCACCAGCTCGGCGAGGTCACCCGCGAACAGCTCGACCGGCTCCGCGCCCGCGAGCGGCGCGAGCGACTCGGCGTGGGTGACGATCCACGTCGGCTTGTCGCTGTAGGGCCACGATCCGTGCCGGACCATGAAGTCCCAGGTTCGCGCGCCCATGATCAGCGAGTCGACGCCGGCATAGAAGCCCGCGTAGTCGCCGCCTTCCGGCCCGCTCGACAGCGTCTGGAGGAACGACAGGTCGTGATCGGGCCCGGAGATCCGCCCGTCGAGGCTCATTGCGGCGTAATAGACGACCACGGTCGGAGCGTACGATCTCAGAGATGAACGAGCTCGAGAAGCTGCTTGCCACACGGTCGGATGCACGCGTGGCCGTGATCGGTCTCTCCGAGGTCGTCTCGAAGTACGTCGGGGAGACGGAGAAGAACCTCGATGGACATGTTCGACGACGCCGAGCGCGCCGGGGCGATCCTCTTCTTCGACGAGTCGGACGATCTCTTCGGGAAACGCACCGAGATCGAGCAGCACGACGGGCCGGTGGTGATCGGGGTGCGCTCGATCGACTCGATCCCGGACGAGCTCCGCAAAGGGCTCATCGTCGTGAAGGCGCCGCGGCCCCGGTGGTGGCAACGGGCCTAGGAGGGTTTGGCGAATATCGGCTGAGCCGCCGGGCCGCGCTGCTCGCAGGCAGCCGTCCTTGCCGAGAAGCGAGCATCGCGCTCGGCAGCGCGGCGGGCGTCGCCGCTGGCTGCGTGGTCGACGTAGAAGGCGCCGGCGACCGAGCCGCCTACGACGAGGGCGAAAAGGAGTGCAAAGTAGACCCGGAGCGACCAGGCCGGTGCTGAACGGACCATGCTCTTGGTATCGGCACTCGAGGGGCGGAAATAAGCCGTTGGCGAGGAGTGCTTGGCGCGGCTAGTGCCACTTGAGAATGTCGACCGAGACGATCGCGTCCGGGTTCAGGAAGCGGTCGCCGAGCATCGGCCACTCGCCGTTGTTGACGTCGGCGAGCTTCGCGATCGTCTTCTGCGCCAGTACGAACGCGGTGTCGTACGAGGGTGCGCCGCCGACGAGAATCGTCTCGCCGTCGCGCATCCGGATCACGACCCGGCGCTGATCGAGCGGGGCGGGGTGAGGCTCAGCACCGACGATTGCGGGACTGAGTGGGGGCTCAGTAAAGGCGTGCACGGTGTCTCCTAGAACGTTGGCGGCTGCGGAGCGACGCACCACTCCACCCACTCACCATGTGCCAAAAGTCGTGTGAGCGCCGTCCCTCGGAAGCGTGATTCGAGACTGAGCTCGCGACCGATCGTGTACTCGGACCCTGAACGCAGACGGCACCGGTCTCCGAAACTCACCGGAACCGATGCCGACTGGCGCGCGTAAAGGGCTACGCGACGAGAACGTCGATCGAGGCGACCGAGGCGGGGCGGAGGAAGCGTCCGTCCATCTCCGGCCAGTCGCCCGAGTCCTCGGCGGTGCTGAAGCGTCCGACGAGCTCCTTGGCCGCTTCGATTGCGGCGTCGCGATCGTCGAACGCGCCGAGCTCCAGCTCCTCGCCGCCGAGCATCCGCACGACGAGCCGCGCCGCGGTCGTCTCGACCGGCGGTGCCTCGACCAACGAAGGTGGAGCGGGAAGTGGGGCCGGCGCCGGCAGCGTCGTCGTCGACATCACCGCCGGGATCGGCTTCAAGGGGACGGGCACCTCGAGAAACGACGGAGAGCCTCCCACCATTTCGGGACTCAACGGAGGTTCGGAGCCGCCCAGCAGGCTCGCGGACGCGCTCGGACCGCTCGCAAAGTCATACATGTAATGCACCTGTCCTCTCCGGTCGCCGCAAGGGACCGGGGTTCGTTCACCGCAATAGGTTGAGTATCGGCGCCCGATGCGGGTGCCGTCGTCCCTCAACCGGGGGAGAAACGAAAACGGCCGGAGGCACCACAGGGCCCCCGGCCGTCGGTTGAAACGGGCTTGCTTAGGAGTCGTCGCCGTCGCCGTGCACGCTGACGCTCTTCACGACCTCGCAGTTGACGTAGACGTCCGTGGTCTCCTTGGCGTTCAGCCAGAGGACGTCGTTGCCGGCGCCGCAGTCGATCGTGTCGACCTGCTTGTCGCGGGCGAGCGAGTGGAGGATGTCGTCCCCGTCGCCGCCGTTCTGCGTGTCGGTGCCGCGGCCGGGCCAGATGCGGTCGTTGCCGGGGCCGCCGTCGAGGTTGTCGTCGCCCGGGCGCCCGCGGAGGACGTCGTTGCCGTCGCCGCCGTTGACGGTGTCGTTGCCGTAGCCGCCCCACACGCGGTCGTTGCCGGCGTCGCCGTTCAGCGTGTCGTTGTCGCGGTTGCCGTAGACGTGATCGTTGCCGTCGCCGGCATTCACGAGGTCGTCGCCGGCACGGGCGATGATGCGATCCTTGCCGGGCGTGCCGGTGAGGGTGTCGGCCTTCATCGTGCCCTTGATCACGACGACGCCGTGGGCGACGGCAGCGCCGGTGGCGACGAGAGCCGTGAGGGCCGCGATCGTGCCGACCATGTACCTGAGCTTCTTCATGTGATGTCCTCCTGTTTGAAGCGGTCCGGTCGAAGTTCGTAGACCCATCCTTTCCGGGGCCTGTCAGCCGGCCGTACGCCGAACGTAAAACCGGGGTAAAACGGCTTAGGCGCGGATCAGCGTCGTGTCGGCGTGCTCGGGGCCGCCGGCGGCGGCGAGGGGAAGCCGCACGGTGAAGACGGTCAGCTGTCCGGGCGCGCTCGAAGCGCCGACGGAGCCGCCCATCCCCTGCGCGAGCTCCTTCACGATCGCGAGCCCAAGCCCGGTGCCCACCGGACGCTCGCGTCCGTAGCGCGAGTACAGGTAGAAGCGCTCGAACGCCCGCTCGAGCTCTTCCGGCTTCAGGCCGGGCCCGTCGTCCTCGACGCGAAGCTCGCCCGGGCCGGTGACGATGCGGACGCTGCCGCCTGCCGGAGCGAGGCGGAGGGCGTTCTCCACGAGATTCGAGACGATCTGGAGCACTCGGTCCGCATCCCCGATCGCCGGTGCGTCCGCTGAGGCGACGAGCTCCAGGGTCACGCCGAAGTCCCGGGCCTGTCCTTCGTAGCGGCGAACCGCCTCCCGTCCGATCTCGGACAGGTCGATCGGCTCGCGGCGCACGCTGAACTCCGCCTTGTTCATCCGCGCGAGGTCGAGCAGGTCGCCGACGAGCCGCTCCAGCCGGCGCGACTCGCCGACGATCGTCGTCGCTGCTTCCTCCGGAGGCAGCACTCCTTCCTGCAGGCCCTCGGCGTAGCCACGGATTGCGGTGAGCGGCGTCTTCAGCTCATGGCTGACGGAGAGCAGGAACGCTCGCTCGGCCTCTCGCGCCTTCGTCAGAGCGATGGCCAGGTCGTTGAAGCTCTCCGCGAGCTGTGCGAGCTCCCGCGGGCCCTCGACCGGCACGAGCGGAGGGCGCTCGGTCGAGCTCGCGAGGCCGCGCGTCGCCTCGGCGACTCTCCGAACGGGCCTCGCGATCGCCCGCGCGAGCAGGAACGCAATCAGCGCCGCAAGCGCGGAGGTGGCGATTGCGGCGACGATCAGGCCCTGCAGCTGCGGACGCCAGGCGGAGGTCGTCGAGCTCGCAGGCTGCAGCAGCATGAACCCCTTGCCGCCGACGAGCCGGGCCGCGTAGAGGTACCGCGTCCCTTCGGAGTGGATGGTCCCCTCGAGCTGGGCGCCACGGCGCAGGCGCGCGGCCTGGTCCGGCGGCAGCAGCGGGGAGGAGCCGTCCAGTGGCACCGCGACGATCCTCTGGTCCTGGCGGTCGAGGAACTCCTGGAACGACCGGAGCCGCGAGAAGGGCTGGACCGCCTCGCGCTCGCGCTCGGCGAGCAGGTCGAGCTGCGCCGAGACGTCTTGCAGCGTGTTCCGCTCGACCGCCCGGCGCGTCAGCACCGCTCCGATCGCCAGTGCCAGCGCCAGCGAGAGCAGGGCGACCACTGCGATCGCCGCAAACAGGCGCGCGCGCAGCGACTTCGAGATTCACGGACGGATGGCCTTGTAGCCCGAGCCCCGGAACGTGCGGATCGCATCCGGCCGGCCGAGCTTGCGGCGCAGCTGCGCGACGTGGACGTCGACGGTGCGCGTCCCGCCGGCGTAGGTCATCCCCCAGACGCGGTCGAGCAGCTGGTCGCGGGAGACGACGATGCCGGCGTTCTCGAGCAGGTACGCCAGCAGGTCGAACTCCTTCCCTGTGAGCTCGATCGGCTCACCGGACACCGTGACCTCGCGGGCGAGCGTGTCGACGACGACGTCTCCGAGCTCGAGCGTCTCCAGCCGGGCCGCCGGCTGGCTGCGCCTGAGCAGCGCCTTGACGCGGGCGGCGAGCTCGCGGGGCGAGAACGGCTTCGAGACGTAGTCGTCCGCGCCGAGCTCCAGCCCCGCCACGCGGTCTGCCTCCTCGTCGCGCGCGGTCAGCATCAGGATCGGCACCGTCGAGCGGGCGCGGATGCCGCGGCAGACGTCGAATCCGTCCTGGCCGGGCAGGCCGATGTCGAGGATGACGACGCTTGGGCGGACGTCGTCCAGCGTCGCGAGCGCGTCCTCGCCGGAGCGCACCCAGGCGACCCGGTAGCCGGTCTGCTCGAGATAGGCAGTGACGAGCGAGCCGATCGACTCCTCGTCCTCGACGAGCAGGAGCTGTGCGCCCGGCGTGGCCGCAGTGTTCGACCCCGCCGGCTCCGCAGCGGTCATCCCTGGCCGGCGCGAACCTCGGTTGCCGGGGCGTCGCCGTCCCGGATCACCGTCGCCACCATGCCCTTCCGCAGAGCGGAGTAGGCAGCGGGCTGCCCGCGGACTGTGATCGCTGCGTTCGGCGCAACTGCGATCGTCACGAGACTGCCGTCGCGCTCGCGCAGCACCAGCGACCCGTTGGCCTTGCTGCGGATGAAGCCGCGGTCGACCCGGTAGAGATGGAGGGCGCCGCCGTCTTTGATCAGGACGTCGGCGCGGACGAGCTTGGGGCCGAAGAAGTAGCTCCCAAGCGGGCCCGGAAGTGCGTAGCCCACGGGCGCCGCAAGCAGCACCGCGTTCACCAGGAGGAGCGCCGCGACAGCCCAGAGGGCCTTCGATCGTCTCGGTTTCATGCGCGCATTGTTGCCGACGTTCGTCACCGTGTCGTGCCCTCCGTGTAATGGCGGTGTAAAAACACCAGTTTCAGCCGGGAAACGGAGGATTTATGAGTTTGGCGTAGGACGGGTTTGCGGTATGAAGAGACTTGTGGGTCGCCTGCGCCTCGGAACCGCCGCCTGGCTGGGGATGATCCTTGCCGGCTCCTGCCTGGGGGCGGTCGTTCTCGCGGCCTGGCCCGAGCCGACGACGACCCTGACTCGCCTTCCGTACGGCGAGTCGAGGCCGAAGACACCCAGCGTTGCCGCCGAGCGCCAGGCTCCCGACAAGCGAGTCGTAGCCAGCGTCGGCGTCGTCCGGCCGGCGAAGCCGCAGGTCACGCCCGACGAAACCGTTGAGCGTGAGCTTGCCGGGCCGCCGCCGGTTCCGTCCGAGAGCGAGAGCGAGGGCTATCGGCCCGAGACGCCGGAGGAGCTGGGCGCGAAGCCGCTGCCGGGCATGCATCCGAAGGTCCCGACGCCGGCCGCCTCGCCTGCGCCGGAAGCCGCGTCTACGCCGTAGCCGGCGGCCGCCGTCCGTCGAATGCTGACCAGCTGCCGAGCCGTGAGCAGCGTCATCGCGAGCCCGGTCAGGCCGGCGACAGTGAAGCTGAGCTGGGTGCCGCCGAGATCGACGAGCCAGCCGGCCAGGAGACCGCCGACGGGCGCGAAGCCGGCGAACGCCCACAGATAGAGGCTGACGACTCGCCCGCGGAGGTGGTCCGGCGCGTTGAGCTGGAGGATCGAGTTCGCGTTCGACGTCCAGAGCGTGAAGCAGGTGCCGGTGATGAACAGCAGCACGGCGCACGCCCAGACCGTCGTCATCGGGGCGAGCGCGAGCAGCGAGAGGCTGAAGCCGCCGGTGCCGAGAACGAGCACCTTCCAGCTCGCGCGGCCGAGTGCAGCCGAGAGCAGCGCGCCGACGAGCGCCCCGCCGCCGAAGCAGGCGGAGAGGATCCCGAACACCTCCGGCCCCGTCCCCAGCGTGTCCGAGGCGAGCAGCGGCAAGAGCACGTGGAAGTTGAAGCCGACCGTGCTGACGACGGTGACGATCAGGAGCACGAGGCGCATCTGCGGCTGGGCGAGCACCCACGAGAAGCCCTCGCGGATCCCGCGCATCATCGTCGGCGGCTCGCCGCTGCGCTGAAGCGGCACGAGCTCCTCCTTCCGCATCAGCAGGAGGCCGGCCAGGACGGCGAGGAACGTGATCGTGTTGATCAGGAAGCAGACCCCGACACCGAACGCCGCGATCAGGACGCCGGCGACCGCGGGGCCGACGACACGCGAGGCGTTGAAGAGGCTCGCGTTCAGCGCGACCGCGTTCGGCAGCTCGTCGCGGCCGACCATCTGGAAGGTGAGCGCATGGCGGCCCGGCGCGTCGAACACGAGAGCCGTCCCGGAGAGGATCGCGAGCAGGTAGACGAGCCACAGCGTCTCCGAGCCGGTGAGGACGAGCACCGCGAGGAGCGCGGAGAAGGTCATCGACACGCTCTGCGTCGCGATCACGAGCTTGCGGTTGTCGATCCGGTCGGCGACGACGCCGGCAACGAGGCCGAAGATCGTGAAGGGGAGGAAGCGACAGAAGGCGAGCGCGCCGACGGCCAGCGGGGAGTGGGTGAGCTCGACCACGAGCCAGGCGAGTGCGATGTTCTGCATCCAGGTGCCGCTCACCGAGATCACCTGTCCGGTGAAGAAGAGGCGGTAGTTGCGGTGGCGGCGGAGGCTGGCGAAGGTGCGCGCGTTGAGCGCGAGGAGCGCCGCCGTCACAGGAGCTTTCCGAGCGGCTCGATCGCGGCCTCGACCGCCGCCAGCTCGTCGTCGTCCAGCCCGCGCAGGCGATCGGCGAGCCAGGTCGTGCGGCGGGCGCGGACGCGCCTCAGCAGCCGTTCTCCCTCGTCGGTGAGCGCAAGGCCCACGCGACGACGGTCGTCCTCGTCGCGGACACGGGCGAGCAGGCCTGCCTTCTCGAGCCGGTCGACGTGCCCGGAGAGCGCGGGAGCCGAGATCCGCTCCTCGGCCGCCAGCTCGCGCAGGCTCATGCCCGGGTTGTTGCGGATCAGCCAGAGAAGGGTGACCTGACGGCTCGTGACGCCGAGCTGCTCGGTCTCCTGGCGTAGCTCGCGTGCGAGGCGCAGCAGCGCGGGCCGCAGCTGATTCGCGACGGCGAGGGGGTCGGCGATAACGTCGTTAACCATTAACCTGGTTATGAGTTTACCAGATGGTCGCTATTGCGCGTCCCCCATCCGGGTAACTAGCGTGCAGGCATGACCGAGCGGCTCGCCCGGCACGCAGCGCTGCACCCGAAGCGGATGGTCGCGATCTGGGGAGTGGTCTTCGTCCTCTCGGTCGCCGCGATCGCGATGCTGCTCCCGTCCGCGATCACCACCGACGCGCACGTCACGAACGATCCGGAGTCGGAGCAGGGCTACGCCGCGCTCGGCAGGCATGCCCGTCCTTCTGACGACTTCGTCAACGAGGTCGTCGTCTTCCGAGCGCCCGGCAAGGACGTGACGACGGATCCGGATGTGCGCCGGGCGGTCGAGGAGCTCGCCGCGGCGCTGGAGGCGACCGGCCAGACCTTCAGGGTCACGACCACGTACAGCTCGAACGACCCGGGCCTCGTCTCACCCGACCGCGACGCGACGGTGTTGGCGATCGCGATGGGGAACGACGCGGAGGACGGGATCAAGGACGTGATCGACGTCGTCGAGCGTGCCGACGCTGGTCCCTACGAGGTGGCGATCACGGGCGAGTTCACCGCGGACGACGACCTGCTCACGCTTTCGAACAAGGATCTGAAGGAGGGTGAGCTCTTCTTCGGCCTGCCGGCGGCGCTGCTCGTGCTGCTGATCGTCTTCGGCGCAGTCGTCGCCTCGTTCGTACCGCTGTTGCTGGCGATCGTCTCGATCGTCTTCGCGCTGGCGCTCGTCGCTGTCGTCGGTCAGGTGTGGGAGGTCTCGTTCTTCATCGTCAACATGCTCACGGGCATGGGCCTCGCGCTCGGGGTCGACTACGCGCTCTTCGTCGTCTCCCGCTTCCGCGAGGAGCGGGCGCGGGGAGTCGAGAAGCTCGATGCGATCGAGGCGACCGGGCGAACCGCGAGCCGTGCGGTGCTCTTCAGCGGCACCGCGTTCGTGATCGCGCTCAGCGGGATGCTGCTCGTACCGGACACGATCCTGCGCAGCCTCGCGCTCGGCGCCGTTCTCGTCGGGGTGACGACGGTGGCGGCAGCGACGACCCTGCTGCCGGCGGTGCTGTCGCTGCTCGGCGACCGGGTCGACGCGCTCCGGCTGCCGTTCCTGGGCCGCAGCGCGACCGGGTGAGGGCCGCTTCTGGGGCTGGGTCGTTGCGCGCGTCCAGCGGCGGCCGTGGATCAGCCTCATCGCCTCGATTGCGCTCCTGGTCGCGCTCGCGCTGCCGGCGCTCGAGCTCCGCACCGGCTCGGCCGGTGTGCAGGACGATCCCGGACGGCTACGCCTCGAAGGACGGCTTCAACGCGCTCGAGAGTGAGTTCGGCGTCGGGACCGTGGACTCCGCGCAGGTCGTCCTGGAGGGCGATGTCAACACGAGCGAGGCGCGGGCCGCCGTCGACGACCTGGCGGAGCGGCTCTCGAACGACGCGGCGTTCCGTGCTCCGGAGGTGTCGAGGTCGCCCGACGGCGAGCTGGCGATCGTCGAGGCGCAGATCCGCGGCGACAGCCGGGACGAGGCGGCGGTACAGGCGGTCGAGCGGCTCCGCACCGACGTCGTGCCGGAGGCGCTGGCCGGCACCGATCTGGATGTCTTCGTCACCGGCGAGACCGCCGAGATCGTCGACTACCGCGAGATGCTGGATCGCTGGCTGCCGATCGTCTTCCTCTACGTGCTCGGCTTCAGCTTCGTGCTGCTCACGATCGCGTTCCGCTCGCTCGTCGTGCCGGCGAAGGCGATCGTGCTCAACCTGCTCTCGGTGGGAGCGGCCTACGGTCTGATCGTGCTCGTCTTCCAGAAGGGCGTCGGCAACGAGCTCTTCGGCTTCCCGCAGGTCGAGTCGATCGAGGCGTGGTTGCCGCTCTTCCTCTTCTCCGTCCTGTTCGGGCTCTCGATGGACTACCACGTCTTCCTGCTGAGCCGGATCCGCGAGCGCTACACGCAGACGGGCGACACGAGCGAGGCGGTGGCGTTCGGGGTCCGGACGACCGCGCGCCTGATCACCGGCGCGGCGCTGATCATCATCGTCGTCTTTGCGGGGTTCGCCACCGGTGAGCTCGTGATGTTCCAGCAGATGGGCTTCGGGGTCGCCGTCGCGCTCCTGATCGACGCGACGCTGATCCGCTCGGTGCTCGTGCCCGCGGCGATGGAGCTCCTCGGCGAGCGCAACTGGTGGCTGCCGAGCTGGCTCGGCTGGCTACCGCACCTCGAGGTCGAGGCGGAAAGCCGCTAGCTCGCGACGAACTGCGCGATCCGCCGGCCGATCTCTTCGCCCTGATCCTCCTGCAGGAAGTGGCCCGCGCCTTTCACGGTCTCCGGCTCGAGGGCGCCCGGGATGTGGGCCGCGATGCGTGCGGCGGCGTGGAGCGAGAAGATCGGGTCCGAGTCGGAGAAGAGGACGAGCGCAGGCTCGCTCCCAGTGCGCGAGCTGCTCGCGCACCGTCAGGTGGGTCGGCAGGTCCGGGTGGTCGGGCGAGATCGGGACGAGCCCCGGGAAGGCGAGGATCCCGGCCTTCGACTCGGGGACCGGCCACGGCGCGCTGTAGGCCGCCTCGACCTCCTCGCTCATCGGCTGCACGGCCGAGATCTGGACGAGCCGGCCGGGGACGATCTCGGTTCCGAGTCGCACCAGCCAGTCGCGGAAGCGCAGCCACTCCTCGGACGGCGGCCGGCCGCCGCCGATGCCGGTGTTCATGATCACGAGCCGGCCGATCCGGTCGGGATGCTCGACGGCGAGGCGGAGCCCGATCGGGCCGCCCCAGTCCTGCACGACGACGGTCGCGTCGTGCAGGTCGAGATCCTCGACCAGCCGGACGATCGACGCGGTGTGGAAGTCGTAGGAGTAGTCCTCGGGTCAGCAGCGGCTTGTCCGAGCGCCCGAAGCCGAAGTAGTCGGGCGCTATCGCCCGAGCGGACGCGGTGAGCTCGGGGATGATCTTGCGGTAGAGGTACGACCAGGTCGGTTCGCCGTGGAGGAGCAGCACGGGCGGGCCGGAGCCCTCGTCGAGGTAGTGCATGCGCAGGCCGTCCTGCTCGAGGTAGTGCGGCTCGAAGTCGTAGCCGGGCAGGCCCTCGAACTGCTCGTCCGGGGTGCGGTAGGCGTCCACGTGCCGACTCTAATGCGTGGTTTCTCTGCGCCGCGGGAACGATTGCTCGGCATGGCCGAGCCTCCACGTGTCCCGCCCGATCCCGACGACGAGACCGTCATCGTCCCGCCGACCGACGACTGGGGTCGCCGAGAGCGAGGTGTTCGTCGAGGAGAGCGTGACCGAGCCGCCCCCTCCGAAGCGACCGGTCCTCTGGCCGTGGCTGCTCGCCCTCCTGGTGCTCGTGCTGGTCGGTCTCGGCGCGCCTACTTCCTCACCCGCGACGACGACAACGACGCGACGAGCGACCACGTCGACGGTCGCGACCACGACGCAGCAGGTGACCGTTCCCGATGTGGTCGGCACGACGTCCTCCGAGGCGACGGCGACTCTCCGCGACGCGGGTCTCGACGGTGAATCTCGTCTCCGTGCCTTCCGATCGGTCGCCGGGAACGGTGATCGCGCAGAACCCGTCTCGGCCGGCGAGGAGGTGGCCGAAGGCTCGTCCGTCAGGCTGAACGTCGCCGAGGCGGCGACGCCCGCACCAACGACCACCGCGCCGGACGACCGCGCCGACCACCACCGCCGCGCCGGAGCCGGCGACCGTCCCCGACGTGGTCGGCGAGGAGCTCGCCGACGCAGCCCGCTCGTTCAACGAGGAGGGACTGAAGGTCGCAGTCGTCTACGTTCCGTCGAACGAGCCGGCAGGCAGCGTCGTCGCCCAGGCGCAGTCCGCCGGGACCGAGCTCGAGTCCGGCGACACCGTTCAGCTGAACGTCTCGACCGGGCCGGAGCCGCGCCCGACGAGACCAGGTGCCGGATGTGACGGGGGACGGAGCAGGACCGACGCACGGGAGCAGCTCACAGCCGCCGGGTTCGAGGTGCTCGCGCTCGAGGAGCGAGACGACGGACCGCACGCGCGTCGGGCTCGTGCTCTCGCAGACGCCGTCGGGCGGCGCCAGCATCCCGGGCGCCAGCATCCCGCGCGGCTCGCTCGTCCGTCCTCTACGTCGGCGCCTGAGCGGCTACTTCGGAGCGGGGTCGAGCTTGTAGCCGACGCCGTAGCGCGTCTGGATGAAGGTGTTCGTCGAGGAGCGCGCGTCGATCTTCTCCCGCAGCTTGCGGACGAAGACGTCGACCGTGCGGTCGCGATGCGAGGCGCGCCGGCCCCAGACCCGCTGCAGCAGCTCGTCGCGGGTGAGCACGCGGCCCTGGTCGAGCGCGAGTGCGTAGATCAGGCGGAACTCGGTCGGCGTCAGCTCGGCACTCTCGCCGTCGATGTAGGCCTGGACGTTGCGCGGGTCGAGCCGCAGCTCCTCGACGTTGATCTCGTCGCCGCGTCGCGGCTCCTGGGCGCGGGTGCCCCGCCGCGCGGCCGCGGCCACGCGGGCTGCGAGCTCCTTCATCGAGAACGGCTTGACGAGATAGTCGTCGGCCCCCAGCTCGAGCGCGTTGATCCTGTCGTGCTCGGTGCCGCGCGCGCTGACGACGACGATCGGCGTGCCGATGCCCTCGCTGCGTGCCTGCTCGATCACGCGCCAGCCGTCGATGCCGGGAAGCATCAGGTCGAGGACGCAGACGTCGGGCTGCTCGTAGCGGAGCCGGGCGAGGCCGGTCTCGCCGTTTGCGACACCGACGGCGTCGAAGCCGGCAGCGGTCAGGTGGCGCGCCATGCCCTGGGCGATGACGTCGTCATCCTCGATGATCAGAACCTTCGCCATCCGGTATCCAGATCATGAAAGCCCCTGCACAGCTGCACGGGGGCAAATGGTGGTGAAGGAATGGTATCTAGGTGGTGAAGCGGCACCGCTGTGCGGGCCTCTGTTAGAACCGGTGCATGGAACGTGACGCGCTGCGCGGCCGGGTGCTGATCGAGGAGAGCCGCGAGGCGGTCGTCGTCATCGACGAAGAGGGACGTGTGCTCGCCGCCAGCCGCAGGGCGCGCCAGTCGCTCGACGGCGTGCTGGAGGGCGAGCTGCTGCCGGTCGACCTGCTGCGCACCGACGCGGGCCGCACGCCGCTCGTCGTGAGCTACCCGGTCGGCGGCCACACGGAGCGGCTCGTCTACCTCTCCGAGGCCGGTGACCTCGCCGCGTACGAGGAGCTGCGCTCGGGCTTCACCGCCGCGGTCTCGCACGAGCTGCGCACGCCGCTCGCGCGGCTGCTCTCGCTGCTCGAGCTCGCCGGCCTTCCGGGCGAGGACGTGCCGGCGCTCCTCGAGCAGTCCCGTCGTGAGATCGACCAGATCGTCGAGCTGATCGACGAGGTGCTCTTCCTGGCCGAGCTCGAGTCCGGAACGCGGGTCGTCTCGCTCGGCGCCGAGCCGGTGCTGCCGGTACTGCACGAGGTCGCCGCAGAGCTCGAGGAGCAGGCGGCGCGGGCCGGCGTGACGCTGCACGTCGAGGGCGACGAGGATGCGACCGCCGAGGTGCGGCCGCGCATGCTCCGCGTCGTCGCCAGGAATCTCGCCGAGAACGCGATCCGCTACGCCGGCCCGGGAGCCAACGCGATCCTCTCGGTGCGCCGGTCGGACGGCGAGGTCGTGCTCCGCGTCGTCGACGACGGCGCCGGCGTCGATCAGGCCGACCTCGCGCGGCTCTTCGAGCGCTTCTACCGGGCCGACCGCGTCGCGCGCCTCGCGCGGCACCGGGCTCGGGCTCGCGATCGTGAAGCACGTCGTCACCTCGGCCGGGGGCACGGTCGAGGCGCACGGTGGACGCGGCCGGGGGCTCGAGATCCGCTGCTGCGTTCCCGATCCGCTCGTAGCCCGTTCACCACCCTTTCACCAGATCTTCACCATCCGGAAGCCCCTGTCCCGGCGGGTCGTTGGAAGACTCGCCGCATGACAAAGAACACGGGAACGATCATCGAGAATTGCGCTGCTGCTGGGCCTGCTGGCCCTGCTGGCGGCCGGCTGCGGCCGCGACGACGAGCAACGACACGAGCGGCACGACGACCTCCGCCGGCGGCGGCAGCGACCTGTCCGGCCGGATCGAGGCGGACGGGTCCAGCACCGTCGGCCCGTACACGACCGCGGCGGCCGAGCGCTTCCAGCAGCAGAACAGCGGCGTGCAGGTGACGGTCGGCGTCTCCGGCACCGGCGGCGGCTTCGAGCGCTTCTGCCGCGGCGAGACGGACCTCTCGAACGCATCGCGTCGCGATCAAGGACGACGAGGTGGCCGCCTGCGAGGCCAAGGGCATCGAGTACGTCGAGTTCCAGGTGGCCAACGACGCGCTCACGGTCGTCGTCAACAAAGACAACGACTGGGCGACGTGCCTGACCACGGAGCAGCTCGCGAAGATCTGGGGGCCGGGCTCCAAGGTGAACAACTGGAACCAGGTCGACGCATCCTTCCCGGACCAGAAGCTGTCGCTCTTCGGGCCCGGAACCGACTCCGGCACGTTCGACTACTTCACCGGCGAGATCAACGGCGAGGAAGGCGCGAGCCGCTCCGACTACAACGCGAGTGAGGACGACAACACGACGGTCACCGGCGTCTCGGGCGAGAAGGGCGGCCTCGGCTACTTCGGCTTCTCGTACTTCGAGGAGAACCAGGACACGCTGAAGGCGCTCGAGATCGACGGCGGCGACGGCTGTGTCGCGCCGAGTGTCGAGGCCGCGCAGGACGGGACCTACAAGCCGCTCTCGCGCCCGCTCTTCATCTACGTGAAGAAGGACGCGCTCGCGCGGCCCGAGGTCGGCCGCGTTCATGCAGTACATCCTCGACAACGAGACCGCGATCGCCGAGGCCTCGCAGTTCGTCCCGCTCACGGACGAGCAGCTGACGAAGGCGAAGACCGACCTCGAGACGGCCCTGGGGTCGTAGTTGGCCTCATCTGACCTGACCGCGGGCGCGGCGCCACAGCTCCGCGCCAAGCGGAGGCGGTACGGCGAGGACGTCGTCAAGGGCGTCCTCGCCGTTTGCGCGCTGATCTCCGTCGCCACGACCGTCGGGATCGTGATCGCGCTCTTCGTGCCGGCGTTCGAGTTCTTCCAGGAGGTCCCGATCACCGACTTCCTGACCGGCACGGACTGGTCGCCGCTCTTCGAGCCCGCCCATTTCGGCGTCCTGCCGCTGGTCGCCGGCACCCTCCTCGTGACGGGGATCGCCAGCCTGGTCGCGATGCCGTTGGGCCTCGGCTCCGCGATCTACCTGAGCGAGTACGCCTCGCCGCGCGTCGCGGGGCATCCTGAAGCCCGCGTTCGAGATCCTCGCCGGCATCCCGACGATCGTCTTCGGCTACTTCGCGCTCACGTTCATGACGCCGCTCCTGCGCGACATCGGGATCCAGGTCGACATCTTCAACACGTTCTCCGCCGCGCTCGTGATGGGCGTGATGCTGATGCCGACCGTCGCCTCGCTCTCCGAGGACGCGATGGGCGCGGTGCCGCGCGACCTGCGTGAGGGGGCCTACGCGCTCGGGTCGACCAAGGTGCAGGTGGCGACCCGGATCGTGGTGCCCGCGGCCGTCTCGGGCATCGTCGCGTCGTTCGTGCTTGCGATCTCGCGCGCCGTCGGCGAGACGATGATCGTGCTGATCGCGATGGGCCAGCAGCCCAATCTCACGTTCGACCCGCGTGAGGCTGCGGAGGCGATGACGGCCTTCATCGCCGCCACCGGCGCCGGCGACGTGCCGACCGGGTCGATCGAGTACAAGACGATCTTTGCCGTCGGCGCGCTGCTCTTCGTGCTGACGCTGATCATGAACGTCTTCGCGATCCGACTCGTCCGCAAGTACCGCGAGGTCTACGAATGAGGCACCGCGAGCTCAAGGGCTGGATGTTCAAGGCGGCCCTGCTGTTCTCGCTCTTCGTGGGCTTCCTGATGCTCGGCGTCCTCCTCGTGGACGTCTTCCGCGACGGCGTGCCGTACCTCGACATGACGCTCTTCACGAACCCGCCGTCGTCCGATCCGGCGATCGCGGGCGCGCGGCCGGCGATTCTCGCGACCATCTACATGGGCATCCTGCTGCTGCTCTTCGTCGTCCCGATCGGCGTCGGCACCGCCGTCTACCTCGAGGAGTACGCCGACAAGACCCGGTGGTACAACCGCCTGCTCGAGATCAACATCCAGAACCTCGCCGCGGTGCCCTCGATCGTCTACGGGATCCTCGGGCTCGCGTTCCTCGTGCGCGGGATCGGGATCGGGCGGGTGCTGCTCGCCGGCGCGATGATCCTGACGCTGCTCGTCCTGCCGACGGTGATCATCGCGTCGCGCGAGGCGATCCGCTCCGTGCCCGACTCGATCCGGCAGGGCGGCTACGCGCTCGGTGCGACGCAGTGGCAGGTCGTCTCGCGTCAGGTGCTGCCGGCTGCGATACCCGGGATCGCGACCGGCTCGATCCTCGCACTCTCGCGCGCGATCGGGGAGACGGCGCCGTTGATCATGATCGGAGCCGTCACGTACATCTCGTTCGATCCGACGATCCTGGGGCCGTTCACCGCGCTCCCGATTCAGATCTTCCAGTACCTCCGGCTCCCGCAGGAGGAGTTCAAGCTTCTCGCGGCCGCCTGCATCATCGTGCTGCTCGCAATTCTTCTGACGCTGAATGCATTCGCAATCTTCATCCGGAACCGCTACCGAAGAACATGGTGACCATGTCCGACCACTCAAGCACTACGATCGAGCCGATGAGCCTGGCCGATATCGCGAAGGAGCACGGCGACGCGGGCGTCACGAACCGCGAGGCCGTCTTCCAGGTGAACGACCTCGCCGTGGCGTACAGCGGCAATGTCGCGATTCGTGACGTGAGCCTCGACGTCTTCAAGAACGCGGTCACGGCGTTCATCGGGCCGTCCGGCTGCGGCAAGAGCACGCTGATCCGCTGCTTCAACCGGATGAACGATCTCGTGCCGAGTGCGACGATCGAGGGCCAGGTTCTCTACCACGCCAAGGACCTCTACGCCAGCGAGGTCGACCCGGTCGAGGTGCGGCGCCGGATCGGCATGGTCTTCCAGAAGCCGAACCCGTTTCCGAAGTCGATCTACGACAACATCGCCTTCGGGCCGCGCGTGCTCGGGATGAAGGACGACATGGACGGCCGCGTCGAGCGGGCCCTCCAGCAAGGCGCGCTCTGGGACGAGGTCAAGGACCGTCTGAAGGAGAGCGCCCTCGGCCTCTCCGGCGGCCAGCAGCAGCGCCTCTGCATCGCGCGCTGCCTCGCCGTCGAGCCGGACGTGATCCTGATGGACGAGCCGGCCTCGGCGCTCGATCCGATCTCGACCACGCGGATCGAGGACCTGATGCACGAGCTGAAGCGCCAGTACACGATCGTGATCGTCACCCACAACATGCAGCAGGCCGCCCGGGTCGCCGACATGACAGCGTTCTTCTCGGTCGAGGTCGACACGGACGGCGGCAGGCGAAACGGCATCCTCGTCGAGTACGACCTGACGACGAAGATCTTCACCACGCCGGCCGACAAGCGCACCGAGGACTACGTGACGGGCAGGTTCGGCTAGTGCGGGTCTCGTTTCAGGAAGAGCTCGACGAGCTGGAGGCCTCGCTTCGCATGGAAGGCGAGCTCGTCCTCCGTTCGCTCCGCGGCGCGGTCGAAGTGGTCGTCTCGCAGGACCTCGAGCTTGCCGACGAGGTGATCGCCTTCGACGACGACATCGACTCGCAGTACTTCGAGGTCGAGCAGGGAATCGAGCTTCTGCTGGCGCGCCAGACTCCGGTCGCGAGCGATCTGCGTCTCGTGCTCGCAGTCCTGAAGGACAACCTGCACCTGGAGCGGATGGGCGACCTCTGCGTCACGATCGCGAAGCTGACGAAGCTGACGAAGGGACTCGAGCCGGACGACGACGCTGCTCGAGGGCTTCAAGGAGATGGGCGAACGTGCCGAGCAGATGATCCGCGTCGCGCTCCGGTCGCTGGAGCAGCGAGACCGAGTTGCCGCCGAGTCGCTCCTGGAGCTCGACGAGCTGATCGACCGGGCGAACCGGCGGGTCGTCAACCGCCTGCTCGATCTCGGCCACGATATCGAGGTGCGGGAGTGGGGCCTGCGGATGATCCTGGTCTCGCGCTGTCTCGAGCGGATCGGCGACCACGCCGTCGACATCGGCGAGCAGACCGCGTACCTCGTCACCGGCGAGTTCCGCGAGTTCACCGACGCCTCGATCGTCCATCTAGCGTCCCGGTCGCGCCTTCACCACTTCGCCACGACATCTTCACCTTCTTTCAGCCCACGCGGCGCCTCGCCGCTCCGAGACTCCCCCCGACAGCATGGAAACGACACAGGGGAGAACCATGAGGAAATTGATCGCTCTGGCGGTGCTTGCCACCGCCGTGCTCGCTGCGTCGGCAGCCGCGGGCGTCAGCGCGCTCAGCGGCACGGTCACTGCGGACGGCTCGAGCACGCTCGGTCCGTATACATCCGCTGCGGCCGAGGGATTTCAGAAGAAGAACAAGGGGGCTCGCGTCACGGTCGGCATCTCCGGCACCGGCGGTGGCTTCGAGCGTTTCTGCCGCAACGAGACCGACCTCTCGAACGCGTCGCGGCCGATGAAGGACGCGGAAGCGATCAAGTGCCGTGACGCAGGCGTCAAGTGGATCGCGTTCACGGTCGCCAACGACGGCCTCTCGATCGTCGTCAACAAGCAGAACACGTGGGCGAACTGCCTCACGGTTGCCGAGCTCAAGAAGATCTGGGAGCCGGGCTCCAAGGTCGAGAACTGGAATCAGATCCGGGACAGCTTCCCGAACGTGCCGCTGAAGCTCTTCGGCGCGGGCACCGACTCCGGCACGTTCGACTACTTCACCGAGGCCATCAACGGCAAGGCGAAGGCGAGCCGCTCGGACTACCTCGCGACCGAGGACGACAACATCGTCGTGCAGGGTGTCGAGGGCGAGCGGGGATCGCTCGGCTACTTCGGCTACTCGTACTACGAGGAGAACAAGACCAAGCTGAAGGTCCTCGCGGTCGACGCCGGCAAGGGTGCGGGTTGCGTCACGCCCAGCGTCGCAACGGTGCAGTCGAACAAGTACAAGCCGCTCTCCCGGCCGCTCTTCATCTACTCGAAGCGCAGCTCGTTCAAGCGGCCAGTCGTGGCCGGCTTCATCGGCTACATCTTCAACAACGAGAAGGCGATCGCGAAGAAGTCGGGCTTCATCGCCCTGACCGACCGCCAGCTCAAGAAGGCGCGGTACCAGTACGCGCAGGCGCTGAAGTCGAACAACACGTAAGACTGGCCTGGGCGCCTTTGGGTCGCCGCCGACTCAGAGTCAGGCAGGCGCGGTGGCGAGCCGCCGCGTCTGCCAGCGCCGCGCCGCGAACGCCGTCCATGCGATTACCGCCGCCAGGACGAAGACGACCGCGTCGCCGGCGGGAAACCGCGTCACGAGCTCCATCGCCGCGCCCACGAGGGCGGCGCACGGGATGGTCATGATCCACGCGACCACGATGTTCCCGGCGACGCCCCAGCGCACCGCCGAGAGCCTTCGCGAGGCCCCCGCGCCCATCACCGAGCCGGAGATCGTGTGTGTCGTCGAGACCGGGAAGCCGAAGTGCGCGGTCGTCCAGAGGATCGAGGCGCACGCCGTCTGCGCGGCGAAGCCCTGCGGCGGATCGAGCTTGGCGATCCTCGTCCCGAGCGTCTTGATGATCCGCCAGCCGCCCGCATAGGTGCCTGCGCCCATCGCGAGCGCCGCACTCACGATCACCCAGCGCGGCGGGTCTGAGTCCGGCGCGAGATGTCCGCCGGCGACGAGCGCGAGCGCGATGATCCCCATCGTCTTCTGCGCGTCGTTCGTGCCGTGCGTGAACGCGACGAAGCCGCCCGAGACGAGCTGCAGCCGGCGGAAGACGCGGTTGACGTTGCCGGGGGAACGACGGCGAATCAGCCAGGTGATCGAGACCATCAGGGCGGCCGCGAGGAAGAGCCCGGCGAAGGGCGCGATCAGCGAGGGGATCAGCACCTTGTCCGTGAGCCCCTCCCACTTGACGACGTCGACCCCGGCGGCGGCGATCGCAGAGCCGAGCACGCCGCCGATGAGGGCGTGGCTCGAGCTCGAGGGCAGTCCGAGATACCACGTCACGAGGTTCCAGGTGATCGCGCCGACGAGACCGGCCAGGACGACGTCGAGCGTGATCACCTCCGCATTCACGATCCCCGAGCGATCGTCGCGGCCACCTCGAGCGAGACGAACGCGCCGAGGACGTTGAGGAAGGCAGCGCTGATGACGGCCGCCCGGGGCGACAGGGCTCGGGTCGAGACGCTCGTCGCGATCGAGTTCGCGGTGTCGTGGAATCCGTTCGTGAAGTCGAAGAACAGCGCGACGGCGACGACGGCGACGAGCGTGAGCTCTTCCACTAGGCGTTCTTGACGGCGATGTTCGCGATCACGTTCGCCGCGGTCTCGCACGAGTCGATCGCGCGTTCGAGCCCTCGTACACGTCCTTCCAGCGGATCACGATCAACGGGTCGATCCGGTCGTCGCGGAAGAGCGCGGCGATGGCGTCGTGGACGATGCGGTCGCCTTCGTCCTCGAGCCGCTTCAGCTCGACGAGCGGCGGCTGGATCCCGCGGAGGCCCTTGAGCCGCGTCAACGCGATCGACAACTGCTCGACCGCCTGGACGAGGATCCCGCACTGCTCGACGGCATGCCTCGTCGTCGACTCGATGCCGTAGAGCTCGAGCAGGTCGCTGACCTCCTCGATGTAGTCGACGACGTCGTCGAGCTTCGTCGCGAGCTCGTAGATGTCCTCGCGGTCGAACGGCGTCACGTACTGCGTGTTCAGCAGCGTGATCAGCTCGCGCGTGATCTCGTCGCCGGCCGTCTCGGTCGACTTCACGTCCGCCTGCGGTGACCGAGGAGTTGGGGTACTCGCGGAAGCGCGTCTCCGCTTGTCGGGCCGCCTCGAGCGCGTTCGCGCCGGCACGGGCGAAGAGGTCGTAGAACTCGGTCGGACGGGGGACGAGGCTCAGGCGCACGAGGCCGCTGTTTACCAGATGTTCACCACGGCCGTTCGTCGCACGCGTTTCACCGCTTCTTTACCACCCCGCGTGCCTAGACTCGGTTGATGGCGATTCGCGAGACGCTCGAGCGCGAGGTGAAGCTGCGCGCGGACGGCGAGTTCAAGCTGCCCGAGCTCGGCGGCGAGGCGATCGAGCCCCGGGTCTTCGTCTCCACCTACCACGACACCGCCGACCACCGGCTCGCGCGTCGCGGTGTCACGCTGCGCCACCGGGTCGAGCACGGGAAGGGGCTCTGGCAGCTGAAGCTGCCGCAGGCCAACGCGCGGCTCGAGCTCGAAGCCGCGGGCGGGCCGGCCTCGCCGCCGGACGACATGCTGGACGCTGCTCGTCGCGCACCTTCGCGGCGCCGCGCTGTTGCCGATCGCGCGGCTTCGCACTCGCCGCGAGGGCGTGCGGGCTGACGGCGCCGAGATCGTCCACGACACGGTCGCCGTCCTCGACCACCAGCGCGTCACCCGCAGCTTCGAGGAGCTCGAGGTCGAGCTGCTGGACGGCGACGAGAAGACGCTGCGGCGGATCGAGAAGGAGCTCCGCCGCGCCGGCGCGGCGGACGGTGAACGCCGCCCGAAGGTCTTCCAGGCGCTCGACCTCGACTTCCAGGCCGAGCCTGTGGCCGAGCCGGACGACGCCTCGAGCGCCGCGACGCTCCGCGCTCGCATCCGGGAGCAAGCGGAGCGCGTGCTCGTCCACGACCCGGGGACAAGGCTCGGCACCGACTCGGAGGAGCTGCACCAGATGCGCGTCGCCACCCGGCGGATGCGGGCCTTTCTCCGGGCCGGGAGCGAGTTGCTCGATCCCTCGTGGGCCGAGCCGGTGCGCGAGGAGCTGAGGTGGCTGGGTGGGGCACTCGGCCCGTTGCGCGACCTCGACGTGCTGGTCGAGCACCTCGCGGCGGAGGTCGAGTCGCTCGGCGACGACCGGCAGCACGGCCGCAAGCTCCTCCGCACGCTCGAGCGCAGCAGGCGCGCTGCGCGGCGAAGGCTGATGGCCGCCCTCGACAGCGACCGGTACTTCGCTCTCCTGGACACGCTCGAGCAGCCGGTCGCGACGATCGCCGACGAGCCCACACTCGCGGAGATCCACGCTGCGGAGCACAAGCGGCTGCGGAAGGCTGTCAAGACGCTCGACGACGCTTCGTCCGACGAAGAGCTGCATGCCGTGCGGATCCACGTCAAGCGGGCCCGCTACGCCGCCGAGCTCGCCGGGGCCGCCGACTATGTCCAGGCGGCGAAGGTGCTTCAGGACGTGCTCGGCGAGCACCAGGACGCGGTGGTGGCGACCGAGCGGCTGCGTGACCTCGCGACGCGCATGCCCGACACCGCCCTCGCGGCCGGACGGCTTGTCGAGCGCGAGCAGGCGCGGGCCCTGCGCGGGCGCGACGAGTGGCGGTCGGCATGGAAGAAGCTGGCGAAGACGGCGTAGTCCGCGCGGCGGGCGGCGTTGTCGCTACGCGACGGCCGGCTCCTGCTCGTGCACCGGCCGAAGTACGACGACTGGACGTTCCCGAAGGGAAAGTGCGAGCCGGGGGAGAGCGACGAAGCGTGCGCCGTGCGCGAGGTCGAGGAGGAGACGGGTCTACGCTGCGAGCTCGGCGCGGAGCTGCCGTCGACGCACTACACCGACTCGCGGGGTCGGCCGAAGCGCGTTCGCTGGTGGCGCATGGAGCCCGTCGCGGGTGAGTTCACGCCGACGCGACGAGGTGGACGAGATCCGCTGGCTGACCCGCGAGGAGGCCGCGGAGCTCCTCTCGTACGACCGCGACCTGGTCCTGCTCGACGCCGTCTAGGCGGCCGCGGCGTGGCGGGCTGCGAGTCGCAGCGCGGCACCCTCGCGAATGCCGCCGCGCGACGGCGTGAACGGCTGCCCGAGCAGGCGCGACACCTCTTCGAGGATGAGGGCGCCGGCAAGGAGCGTGCGGGCGCGATTGGGTCGGACGCCGAGGGCGTTCGCCGACTCGGCCGCGGGCCTGCTCGCGAGCACCTCGACGAGGCGCTCGAGCTCGTCCGGGCCGTACTCGTGGCCGATGAGGCGCGCGACGGCACGCGCGCTGCCGCCGGTCGCGAGCGCGATCTCCGGTTGCGGCGGCTCGACCTCGGCCAGTCCGCTGCGCACGGCCTCGCGGGCGGCGTCGATCTCAGCGGCGCTCGGCGGATCGCCGTGCAGAAGAGAAGCGGTCAGGCGCAGCGAGCCGAGGTCGACGGAGCGCACCCACGCCGGCCCGAGCAGCTCCGTGCCGACGACGACCTCCGTCGAGCCGCCGCCGACGTCGCAGACCGCGACCACCGCTTCGCCGGGATTCGCGCGCGAGACGGCGCCGGAGAACGCGAGCCGGCCCTCGTCCTCGGCGGAGACGACCCGCACCTCGCCGGCCGTCGCGCGGCCGATCGCGTCGAGCAGGCGTTCCGGAGAATCGCCCTGGCGTCCGGGCGCGGTGACGACGGTCTCGAGCTCGCGAACGCCGAGCTTGCGTGCGATCCGGGCGTACTCGCCGGTCACCTCCCGGACCTCGTCGAGCTTGCGGCGGCGCACGCGCCCGTGGACGCAGGATCTCCTCGCCGAGTCCCAGGTGCTGCCGCTCCTCGCGCACGCTGCGGACGTCGTCGCCGGCCACCGACGCGACGAGCAGGCGCACCGTGTTCGAGCCCACGTCGATCACTCCGACCCTCATGCCCGTCATTCTTGCGAGCACCCCGGTCAGACCCCCGCAGCTTTCTCACCGGCTGCGGGCACCGCCTGCCCTGCGCGTGCGCAAGCGCGCCCGCCGCTGCAGGTTGAGTTGATGACTGTGTGCGCGCTCGTCCTTGCCGCGCTTCCGCCGCGTCCAGGTCCCGTCGGCAGCGAGCTCCCACGACGACGCCGTGTCCGCGAACGAGCTGTCGAAGATCGCGACCAGCTCCTGGCGCAGCCGCGTCTGCTCGACCGGCACGACGACCTCGATCCGGCGGTCGAGGTTGCGCGTCATCAGGTCGGCGCTGCCGAGGAAGACCTCGACCTCGTCGCCGATCTCGAACCCGTAGAGGCGGCTGTGCTCGAGGAAGCGGCCGACGATCGAGCGGACGCTGATGTTCTCGCTCATTCCGGGCACGCCCGGCTTGAGCATGCAGATCGAGCGCGCGACGATCTCGATCTTCGCGCCGTGCTGGGACGCGGTGTAGAGCTCCTCGATCACCGTCTCGTCCGTGAGCGCGTTCACCTTGATCCGGATCCGGGCGTCCGTGCCCTCCGCGGCCGCCTGTCCGGCTGCGCGGATCCGCTCGACCAGGCGCGTGCGCAGCCCGAACGGCGCGACGAGGATCTTCTGGAACCGCGACGGGCGCCCGAAGCCGGTCAGGTAGTTGAAGAGCGAGGCGATGTCCTCGGCGATCGCCGGGTCGGCGGTGAAGAGGCTCAGGTCCTCGTACGAGCGAGCGGTCACAGCGTGGTAGTTCCCCGTGCCGACGTGCACGTACCGGCGGAGGACGTCGCCCTCGCGGCGGACGACGAGCGTCATCTTCGCGTGCACCTTCAGGTCCGGGAAGCCGTAGACGACGTGGACGCCGGCCTGCTCCAGGGCGCGCGACCACTCGATGTTGCGGTGCTCGTCGAAGCGCGCCTTCAGCTCGACCAGGCAGACGCTCTGCTTGCCGTCCTCGGCGCACTGGATCAGGGCGGGGACGAGCGGGCTGTCGCCGCTCGTCCGGTAGACCGCCGTCTTCATCGCGATCACGTCCGGGTCGCGCGCGGCGGCGCGGACGAACGCCTCGAAGCTGGCGGCGAACGACTCGTAGGGCTGGTGGACGAGGAAGTCGCTGCGCCGGATCTCGGCGAACAGGTCGCGCGGGCTCTTCGCGTGCACGAGCCGCGACGGCGTCACCCCGAGTGACGGCTCGAACTTGAGCTCCGGGCGGTCGAGGTCGATCAGCTGGTCGAGGTCCGCGAGGTCGAGCGGGCCGTGGATCTCGTAGACCTGGTCCGGCGCCGCGCCGAGCCCCTGGCAGAGCCGCTCGAGCATCGCCGCGCGAGGTCGAGCTCGAGACCTCCACCCGCACGACGTCGCCGAAGCGGCGGCGCCGCAGCTCGAGCTCGACCGCCTCGAGCAGGTCGTCGGCCTCGTCCGAGACTTCGAAGTCGGCGTCGCTCGTGACCCGGAAGACCGATCGCTCGAGAATCTCCATGCCGGGGAAGAGCCGGTCGAGGAAGTGCCCGATCACGTTCTCGAGCGGCAGCAGCCGGCCGCCGTCGCCGACCGGGAAGAACCGCGGCAGGCCTTCGGGAACCTTGACGCGGGCGAAGCGCTCCTCGCCCGACTCGGGATCGCGGGCGAGCACGCCGAGGCTCAAAGAGAGGCCGGAGATGTACGGGAAGGGCTGGCCGGGGCCGACTCCGAGCGGGGTCAGGACCGGGAAGATCTCGCGCTGGAAGCGCGCCTCGAGCTCGGCGAGCTCGTCGGGATCGAGAGCCTCGACCTGCGCGACCACGATCCCCTCATCCGCGAGCGCCGGACGGAGCGCCTTCTTCCACAGCTTCGCCTGGCGTGCGGTCAGGTCGAGCACGCGCTCGCGAACGAGCGACAGCGCGGCGCGCGGCGTCAGCCCGTCGGCCGAGCGAACGGCAAGCCCAGCCGCCGCCTGGCCCATCAGGCCGGCGACGCGGACCATGAAGAACTCGTCCAGGTTGGACGAAACGAAGCGGCACATCCGCACCCGCTCGAGGATCGGGAGGGAGTCGTCGCCGGCGAGGTCGAGCAGCCTCGCGTTGTACTCCAACGTCGACAGCTCGCGATTCAACAGCCGCCACCGGACGTCTTGCGAGCATGCAGTCGCGGTCATCGGTCAAGTATGTCGCTATCTCGGTTACCAGTGGGTTACCGAGTGGTGAACGTCTAAGCGAGTGCGTCGACCAGCTGGCTCTGGAAGTGCGCGATCAGGCGCTCCGACTCGAGCAGCAGCCGGCCGTGCTCGAGCCCACCGCTGCGCAGGCCCTTTCTGCACGCGCTCGACGAGCACGGTGTCCTCGGCGCCGACCTGATTGTCGAACTCGAGCATGTCCGCGATCCACGCGTCGTCGACGTCCGGGCCGACGAAGTAGTCGAGGAAGCGGCCCGTGCGCTCGGGGGCGAGGGGGACGACCGGGCCGATCGAGAGGTTCGGCTGGCCGGGCATGACGTTGATCGTGATGTTCGGCCAGAGGAAGTGGAACTGGCCGCGCTCGACCGGCCCGCGCGGGTCGAAATCGCCCTTCCACGCCTCGCGCACCGGCCCGTACTGCGTCGAGAAGGTGGCGCTCTGCTCGAGCACGTAGGCGTCCACCGAGACGTCGACCACCTTCGAGAAGGCCGGATGGGCGATCTGGCAGTGGTAGCACTCGAGGAAGTTCTCGCAGCACACCTTCCAGTTCGCCTCGTACTCCGAGGTCGAGCGCTTGAGGAAGCGAAGCGAGCCGAGGTCGAGGCCGGCGGCCGCGACGAGCTCCGGCAGCTCGCCGAGGTGCGTCGGCGAGCGGCGGCGCGTCGGCGTCCGGGTTGACGAAGACGAACGGCCCCCAGGTATCCACCTGCACCGGCACGAGCCCGAGCTGCGACTTGTCGAAGCCGGGCTCGCGCTCGGTGCGCGGCGCGGCGCGGAGCGAGCCGTCGAGGCCGTACGTCCACGCGTGGTAGGGGCACTGGAGCGTCTCGCGCTTCCCCTCGCCCTCGCAGACGAGCGAGCCGCGGTGGCGGCAGACGTTCAGGAACGCGCGGAGCGACGCCTTCCTTGTCGCGGACGACGACGACCGGGACGCCGCCCGCGTCGCAGGCGAAGAACGAGCCGGGCTCGGCGACCTGGTCAGCGCGGCCTGCGTACTGCCACGCGCTCCGGAAGATCCGCTCCCGCTCGAGCCGGAGCACGTCCGGATTCGGAGTACCAGTCGAAGGGAAGCGTGCGGCCGTCCGTGATCGTCGCCATGCGGACGACTGTATCTCGGAGGCCTCGGCTAGGCCGCGGCGCGCTCGGCTTCGACGCCGACCTGCGTGATGAACACGGGCCGGCGTGAGCGCAGGTGCCGGACCACTGCCTCCTCGTCCCGGCGCGCAGGGGATGACGCTCTTCCAGCCGTCGAGGTGCTCGAGCCGGTGGAAGTCCCCGCTCGCGACGCAGGGCAGGCCGGCCCGCGCGACCCAGGAGAAGAGCTGCGTCCGGTTGAAGAGCTCGAACCGGTGCACGCGGGCCGCAAGCTCGGGGTCGCGTGCGAAGCGCTGCGTCAGCCGACCCGGGTGCGGCGACGGCTCGTCGTCGTACGGATGCGCCGCGATCAGCGCTGCGCCGGCCTGAACCGCGGTCTCGATCGCCTCGTCGATTCCGTCGTCGACGGAGACGAAGCTGCCGGAGGCCGACGGCCAGGGCGTGAGCCGAGAGTCCCGGGTCCGGGTCGTTGTAGGTGAGCTCGAGCCCGGGAACGACGAGCAGGCCGTAGCGCTCGCGCGCCCGGCGCGCCTCGTGGTCGATCTCGGCGAGATAGGCGTCGTAGTTCGCGGCCGTGACTCCCGTCCGGCGCGTCTGCGAGCTCCGTCCGGCAGACGTGATCGGTGATGCAGAGAACGATCGAAGCCGCGCGACGCCGTACAGGTCGACGAGCGCTGGACAGCGGAGAGCGAGCCGTCGCTCCAGGTCGTGTGCGCGTGCAGCTCGGCGAGCAGCGCTCCCGTTCGCGTTCGCAGCATGGCTCAAGTGTCGATCGAGCGAGCGAGCGCCGGGGCAAGAAAGTGGTCGTTTTCCAGGGAAGATCTGGGAGGTTCAGATGCGGCGGTACCGGGCCTGCACGAAGCAGTAGAGGCCGTAGGCGAGCAGGTCCGACTGCGACGGCGCCCAGGAGAGCCTCGCCGTACGGCTGCTGGACGAGCTCGAGCAGCGCCCGTCGAGCCCTCGCGCCTGCTTCGAGTCGAACTCCCAGGCCGCCCTGATGAGGAAGACCCCGATCAGGCCGAAGACGACGAGCTCGCGCAAGGTGCCCGAGGATCCCCACCCCGGTCGCGGCGGCCTCCTCCGCCTGGCTCATCTCCTCCTGCTTCAGCTTCTTGTTGAACTTGCACGTGATCGCGCGGTAGCCGTTGAACGCCCCTGCCGCGAGGAAGGCGAGCCCCGCGGCGTAGACGAGGTAGCGGCCGCCGGGCGGTCGAAGACGCCGGCCGTCTGCTGCCTGCTCGTTGCCGTCGCCGCTGCCGTTGCCGACGAGCGTCGAGACCGTCAGCCCGCAGAGAACGCCGTACCAGCCCGCGCGGGCGAGCGCCGCGGCGCGCTTGGCGAGCCCTTTTGCGCCCTCGCCCTCGTTCTCCCGGTCGAGGATCGCGAGCGAGAGCTGCCAGAGCGCGTAGCCGGCCGAGTCCGAGCGCGAGCAGCGATCAGCAGCGCCTTGCCGAACGGCTGCTCCGCGATCGTGCGCAGCGCGCCGCTCTTGTCCGGGCTCTCCTTGCGGCTGCCCAGCGCGACGTCGATCGCGAGGATCCCGACGACTCGCGTAGAGGACGCCCTTCGCCACGAGGCCGGCCCGGCCGAGGCGCTCGACCCACGGGCTCTTGCCCGCGCGGCGGCCCCTTGCTGCGATCGACCCCGAGCTCATCGTCCCGTTGTCTCCCGGATTCGCCTTTCTCAAGCCGGTCGACAATTGTGAACGCGACCCGGTCCCGTGCTAGGGTCACGGCGCGGACCGCAAACAGGGCGCAGAAGTAAGGAGAGCCGCGATTCCCGTGACCGCGACCAGGTTCGTCACCGTCGAGACGAGCAGCCAGTGGGAGACGAGCTCGCTTGTTGCGAAAGCTGCGAGGCCACAGCGCCTACGCGGTTCAGGTCGAGCACGATCGCTGGCTCGTCTGCAGCCTTCCGGCTCGCTGCTCACCCGTCGGTCGATGCACTGCAGGCGCTGATCGACGAGTGGGCCGA
Organism: uncultured Gaiellaceae bacterium; assembly: GCA_963847255.1. GTDB lineage: Bacteria > Actinomycetota > Thermoleophilia > Gaiellales > Gaiellaceae > Gaiellasilicea. Next base: position 31,996 of record CAWJYW010000018.1, on the reverse strand, counting down.
GGAGGAGGGCGCTCGCCCGCTCGCCGTCCGTGTCGGCGATGAGCCGGTGCCCTTGCGTGCACGGCACTGACCGCGCCGTAAGGTCCGCCCGCTACAACTAGCTCGTGCGCCTTCGCCGTTGCTCTTGCCGCTGTCTGCGGCGCTCGTCCTGCCCGGGACCGCCCTGGCCCGGGAGTGCGGCATCCCGGACTCGAACCCGCTCTGGGTCGATTTCGCCGGACACGACGCGCCGGTGCCGCAGAAGCCGGGTCTGACGCTGGCCTTCACGTCCGGCACGGTCAAGCCGTCGGAGGCGCGCGCGGCCGGCGCCGCGACCGTCTTCTTCGACCTGAACTTCAACAACCGAGTCGGGACGCCGACGGTCCCCGCCGACCCGGCGACGATCACCGACCGGGCCGACCGTCTCTTCGACTTCGCCGTCTCGGTGACGGGCTGCCAGACGCCGTGGATCGCGCTGAACGAGCTCTTCGGGGCGCAGACGCCGACGCCCTGGACGACGACGACGGCGCAGTACCGCGCGAACACGCTGGCGCTCGTCCGGCGGCTCGCCGAGCGAGGGGCGAAGCCCGCGGTGACGATCGCGAACCCGCCCTACACGGGCGGCGACGCGGCCCAGTGGTGGCGCGACCTCGCCTCGGTCGCGGTCCTGATCCGGCAGGTCTTCTTCACCTCGCCCAACGTGCCGCAGCTGCACGCGCTCGGCCCGGTGCGGGCGAGCCGGTCGATGCGGGCGGGCATGCGCTCGCTCGTCCGCCGCTTCACGGAGATCGGCATTCCCGCGAACCGGGTCGCGCTCGAGCTCCAGTTCCAGTCGGCTCCCGGCACGGGCGGCAGGGAAGGGCTGCAGCCGCGCTCGAAATGGCTCGAGATCGTCAAGCTCGAGGCGCTGGCGGTCCGCCAGGTGACGCAGGAGCTGAAGACGCACTCGATCTGGTCCTGGGGGTGGGCGACGTTCAGCGAGGCGGGCATCGACCGCGACAAGGGCGAGGCGGTCTGCGTCTACCTGTGGGTGCGCGACCAGAATCTCTGCAGCGGTCCCGGTGCGGCAGGGCCGGACTTCGATCCGTCCCTCACCGTCGGGCAGCTGAACCTGCCGGCCGGCGTCCTGTGCACGCTTCCCGCCGGGCAGATCCGGTCGGTCGCCGTCGACCCGCTCGCCCGGGCGATCGGCGACCGCGACATCGCTGCGAGCCTCGTGCTCGAGCGGCTCGTGCTCCAGCAGGAGGTCGAGCTCGACGCCCGCGCCGTCCTCGCCGCCGAGCTCGCGTTCGTCGACGATCACTTCCGCGGCAACCTCTCGGCGTACCTCGCCGCGCTCCAGAGGATCCCGCTGTCGCGGAGTGCCGCGCGCGGCCTCCTCCTCGACGAGCTGCGGCGCGACGCCGTCCGTGCGCGCTTCACGCCGGCGCGGCCCGGCGGCCGGCCAGATCGCCGAGTTCCACACCACCTACGGCGGCCTGCGGGCGCGCCTGGTCGAGACGGCGCGGCCGGTCGCGTGGCTCGGCGGCCGCACCCGTGGGCTCGCGATCGAGACGTTCGCGCCCACCCGGATCTTCTCTCTCGCGCGCCGCGGCTTCGTCAGGACGATCCACGGGCGGATCGAGGTGCGCCCGCTCGACGACACCGTCTATCTCGGCACGATCCCGATCGTCGAGGCCCGTCCGGCGATCGAGGCCTCGCTCAACCGCTTCGCCCGCGTCTACGCCTACGAGGCGTGGCTCGCGAAGGCCGAGGCACGGGCGCTCGCCGAGGCGATCTGCGTCGCCGACCAGCTGCCGACGTCGGCCGTTCTGACGCTCGACGACCTGCTGCCGTTCGTCACGGCGCCTGCCGCCTGAAGCAATCGAGCACGTGGTCGTCGACGAGGCCCGCGGACTGCATGAAGGCGTAGCAGGTCGTCGGGCCGGTGAAGCGGAAGCCGCGCCGCTTCAGCTCCTTGCTCATCGCCTTCGACTCCGCCGTCTCGGCCGGGATCTCGCCGACCGTCCGCCACTCGTTCACGCGCGGCTCGCCGTCGACGAACGACCAGAGGAGCTCCGAGAGCGGCACGTCGAGCGCGAGCGCCGTGCGCGCGTTGCCGATCACGGCCTCGATCTTGCCGCGGTGGCGGACGATCCCGGCGATCGCCGACCAGCCGTTCGACGTCACGCTCGCCGAACCGCGCGACCGCCTCGATGTCCCAGCCGGCGAACGCAGTTCCGGTAGCCCTCGCGCTTGTGCAGGATGGTCGACCACGAGAGCCCCGCCTGCGCACCCTCGAGGTTGAGCAGCTCGAAGAGCTTGCGCTCGTCCCGCTCGGGCACGCCCCACTCCTCGTCGTGGTAGGCGACGTAGAGCGGGTCGGCGAGCGGAACCCAGGCGCAGCGGTTCATACCTGTGAGGCTAGCCGCTGAGCAAGCGCGCGCACACTCGCCCGCAGCTCGTCGGGACGGCGGATCGTGAAGTCACAGCCGAGACCGGCGAGGACGGTCGCCATCCAGTCGAGCGAGTCCACGCGCATTCGCAGGACCGTCCCGTCCGGGTCGTCGACGAGCTCGGCGAGCGTCGCAGGAATGCGCCGCGCGGCGGCGTCGATCGGCAGGGCGAGCAGAGCCTCGACCTCCCAGTTCCAGGGCACGCTGGCGAGCGAGCGGGACACGTAGGCGACGGCGTCGAATCCCTCCGGCGGCGGGTTGCAGGCCGCCTCGGCGAGCGCCGTGCGCCAGATCCGGTCGACGCGGAAGGTGCGCAGGTCGTCGCGAGTGTGATCGTGGGCGGCGAGATACCAGCGGCCGGAGTGGACGACGAGACCGTGCGGGCTGAGCTCTCGCTCGGACTCTTCGCCGGAGAACGTCCGGTAGGCGATGGTGAGCCGGCGACGGCGGCGGATCGCGTCGGCGAGCAGGAGCACGGCAGCGGCATCGGCAGGCGCCGCGCCCGTCGTTCTCGTGAAGCCGAGCGTTTCCTCGAGCGCCTCGACCTGACGTCGGAGCGTCGTCGGCAGCACCCGGTTGATCTTTGCGAGCGCGCCGTCGACCGCATCCGGCGCGCCGTCGGTCCGCGACCCGCGCGTCGCGAGGAGGCCGAGCACGACCACGACCGCTTCCTCGTCCTCGAGCATCAGCGGCGGCAGCCGGTAGCCCGGCCGGATCCGGTAGCCGCCGCCGACGCCGCGCTGGCCCTCGACCGGGATCCCGAGCTCCTGCAGCACGTCGATGTAGCGCCGCGCGGTGCGCGGGTCGATCCCGAGCCGGTCCGCGATCTCGCGCCCGGTCGTGAGCGGCCGCGCCTGGAGCAGCTCGAGCAGTTCGAGCAGGCGTGAGGTGGGCGAGGCCATGCGCGGAGTAAAGCAGGGATAGAGGGCGAGAACCGCCCTAATTACCGGCTAGCCTCACACGGTACCCACGAGACGGAGGACTGATGAGCGAGGCGAGCGATTTCGATTTCCTGCCGGGCGAATGGAAGATCCAGAACCGGAGGCTGCGAAAACGGCTCGCCGGGTCGGACGAGTGGGAGGAGTTCGAGGCGACGAGCGTCGCCAGGCACATCCTCGGCGGTTGCGGAAACGAGGACGAGTTCCGCACGGACCACGACGGCGGCTTCATCGGGATGTCGTTCCGATTCTTCGATCCGGCAAGTCGGCAGTGGTCGATCTACTGGGCCGACAGTCGCCGCGCGGGCGTCCTCGACCCGCCGCTCTTCGGGTCGTTCTCGGGCGACACCGGCGTCTTCCACGGGGACGACACGTTCGAGGGCCAGCCGATCCGCGTCCGCTTCATCTGGTCCGGGGTGACGACTCCGACACCGCGCTGGGAGCAGGCGTTCTCGGACGACAGCGGCGAGACCTGGGAGACGAACTGGGTGATGGACTTCACATCCGCGGAAGGAGCGACATGAGCGCCGTCCTGAACGCCGGCCCGAGCGCAGTCCGGGACGACTACCGGCACATCTCGAAGGTGATCCGATCCGCGCCGGCGATCACGCTCGACGACGCGGTGCTGAAGTGGTACGACATCGCACCGGCGGACGAGCCGGTGCCGTGCGAGCTCCACGTGCTCGCGCGCGGGAACCTGCGCGCGGCCGTCGAGTCGGGATCGCTCGATTTCGCAGGCGACCTCGGCTTCGTGATCCTCCATCGCTGCGGCGAGGACTTCTACTTCCTCATCGTCGCAACGTGGCGCAACGACAACGAGCTCTGGGAGACGGTCTGGGCGAAGAACGGCGAGAGCGACCTCTCCTTCCGGCCTTGGGTGCTCGAGGGGACACACCGGCCGACGTTCTGCGTGTGGGAGCTCGGCGCGGTCTGGCACGAGCAGCAGGCGTGGAGCCGCTTCCTTCGTTCGTCGCGCGGAGCCGGCGCGCGCGAGGCCTATCTGCGCGACACGTTCGAAGGTCAGGTCTGAGCCTGATTCAATCGGGCGCCTGATGACGCTCCAGAACCGCGTCACGCCGCTCGGCGATCTGGTCGCGGACCCGGCCCGTGGCCTCGTCTACGGCAATCGCGGCTGTCTCCACGATCGCGAAGGCCGCATCCGGCGTCGCTTCGCGGTGAAGCGCTGGATCGCGTGCAGGCTCGAGTTTCGCGGCCGGCGCAGAAGTCCACTCCTGCAGCCCGGCCGCTACACCGAGCTCTTCTTCCTCGACGAAGTGACGGCGCTCGCAGCCGGGCATCGTCCGTGTGCGGAATGCCGGCGCGAGGACTACGACCGTCTGGTCGCGATCTGGCGCGACCTGCATCCGGGCCAGGTCGGAGCGGACGCGATCGACGCCCAGCTCCACGCCGAGCGCCTCGATCCGGCTTCGAACGAGAGGCGCCTCCACCGCGCGCACGTCGGCGAGCTCCCGGACGGCGCGTTCTTGCTGGCGGCGGGCGAGCCGTGGCTCTTGCTCGGCGCGGACCTGTGGAGGTGGACGCCGTCCGGGTATGTCGAGTGCCGGCCGCGAGCCGGCGGTCCGGACGACGCGCTCGTGATCACGCCGCCGTCGCTCCTTGCGTTGCTCGGCTCCGGCTGGAGCCCGCTGGTGCCGCTCGTTCATCCTTCCGGCGCTCGCAACTAGGAGGGGTTTGGCCGGCAGAATTTGTGCGCGCTCAACGAAATCTTGACTCCTTTCACGGGCGGCGGTAGTTTCGGAAAGACAGTAAAGCGAGGGTGCGTTCAGCGATGGTCACGCCACAGATCATTGCTGCGGCTGATTTGTTCCGTGTGTCACTAGCGACGCACCGTACTTGGTCACGCTTTGTCTCTGCCGTCGTCCCAGATACTCGAACCGAGAGGAGCGCGTGAGCGCTGACCTTCAGCGACGCGTGCTCGTTGTGGAGACGATTCCGCGCGGCACCGAGGAACTCAGGCAGGCGCTTTCGGGCGAGGGATATTACGTCGCACTCGCCACGGGCGCGACCGAGGCAATGCGCATCGTCGGGACCGGGTCCCCGGACGCCGTGATCGTCGACCTGCCGGCGTGCGAGGAGACCGCGAAGGCCTTCACGCGGCGCTTGCGCGAGAAGCAGACGCAGCACCTCCCGCTGCTGGTCTTGAGTCCCGGAGACAGCGTGCGCGACAGCGTGGCCGGGCTCGATGCGGGCGCAGACGACTATCTCGTTCATCCGTTCGCGCTCGACGAATTCCTGGCCCGCGTAAGCGCTCTCCTGCGTCGGAGCGACGCAACGGAGGGTCCCCTTCGCTTCGCCGACCTGACGCTCGATCCCGAAACGCGGGTCGTGGTGCGCGCCGGGCGGCCGATCGACCTCACGCCCACCGAATTCGCTCTGCTCGAGCTCCTGCTCAGAAATCCGGGTCGCGTCATCCGCCGAACCGAGATCTTCAGCCATGTCTGGGGATTCGACTTCGGACCGTCGTCCAACTCGCTGAACGTGTACGTCGGGTATTTGCGTCGAAAGACCGAAGCAGCAGGTGAGTCGCGTTTGATTCACACCGTTCGCGGTGTCGGATACGTGCTTCGCGACCGTTAAACCTGCTCTCGGCAATTCTTAGTCAATTCTTCGGTGTTTCTTATGCGCGGTCGTTGACTTCGAAAAGCTGCGCGAGACAATGGAGCCAAGGCTTGGGCAGTTTGGTGCGAGGCACCCTGACCCAGGCGCCACAAGAACTACGCCTGCGGCCGTCCTTTCGAGGAGGTATCGACATGCGCAAGGTCGTTCTCTTGCTGGCTGCGCTCCTGGTGCTGACACCAGTCGCCGGAGCGGACATCGCCGACGAGATTCGAACGCTGGACGGAAGCGGAAACAACCGTGACCATCCGACGTGGGGTCAGACGAACACGGAGTATCTGCGGGTCGCCCGAACGAACTACGCCGACGGAATCGCGAAGCCAGTCGGCGGGCCGTCGACCCGGTACGTCAGCAACCGCGTCTTCAACGACGCCGCCCAGAATCTGTTCTCGGAGAACGGCGTCACCCAGTGGGGTTTCGTCTGGGGGCAGTTCATGGACCACACGTTCGGTCTGCGCGAGGAGGCAGGCGGCGAGACCGCGAACATCCCCTTCAGCAAGACCGATCCGCTCGAGAGCTTCACGAACACGCTGGGCTCGATCCCCTTCATGCGCACGCCGGCCGCGCCCGGCACGGGGAGGGGAACGAAGCCGCGGCAGCAGATCAACACCGTCTCGAGCTACATCGACGGTTTCAGCGTCTACGGCGGAACCGCTGACCGGCTCGAGTGGCTGCGCGAGGGACCGGTGGACGGAAGGCTCTCCAACAACGGGCCGAAGCTGTTGCTGGACCGCGGCTTCCTGCCGCGCGGTGGACGCCCGCGGCGACGCCGGCGACAACGCCCGCCGATGGCGCTGATGGGCCGGCTCGAGGCACCGGGAGGGGCCGCGAAGGCCTTCGTCGCCGGGGACGAGCGGGCGAACGAGAACATCGCGCTCGTCGTCGACGCACACGCTGTTCGCGCTCGAGCACAACCGGATCGTCTCGCTGCTCCCGAGCTGGGTACCCGACGAGCTGAAGTTCCAGATCGCCCGCCGGGTGGTCGGGGCGGAGCAGCAGTACATCACCTACAACGAGTTCCTTCCCGCCCTCGGCGTGAGGCTGCCCCGTACCAGGGCTACAAGGACAACGTGAACGCCAGCCTCGGGAACGAGTTCGCCGTCGTCGGCTACCGCGCTCACAGCATGATCCACGGTGAGCTCGAGTCGATCGGCGAGGCGGCGGACTACACCGCCGCGCAACTCGCCGCGCTCGAGGCCCAGGGCGTCGAGGTCGTGGCCGAGGGCGACGAGGTCGAATTCGTGATCCCGCTGAACGTCGCCTTCGGCAACCCGGACCTGCTCAAGCAGGTCGGTCTCGGAGCGGTGCTCCACGGCCTCGGCGGCGAGCCGCAGTACAAGAACGACGAGCAGATCGACAACCAGCTCCGCAGCGTGCTCTTCCAGATTCCCGTGCCTGGCAACGAAGGCTGCCTCGACGGGCCGACGCTGCCGGCGTGCTTCAAGGGTGTCGTCGACCTCGGCGCGATCGATATCGAGCGTGGCCGCGATCACGGCATGCCGCTGTACAACGACCTGCGTCGTGCCTTCGGGCTCGCCCCGAAGACATCGTTCACCTCGATCACGGGCGAGTCGACGGACCGCTTCCCGACCAACGACCCGAAGATCACGGGCAACCCGATCAACGACCCGAACATCCTCGACTTCGTGAAGCTCTTCGACGTCGACGGGAATCCGATCGAGCTCGGGAGCGAAGCGGCCGACGGCGAGGCGGTCGTCGGCGTTCGCCGCACGACGCTCGCTGCACGGCTGAAGGCGATCTACGGAGACCCGAACAAGCTCGACGCCTTCGTCGGGATGGTCTCCGAGCGGCACGTGCACGGATCGGAGTTCGGCGAGCTGCAGCTGGCGATGTGGAAGCAGCAGTTCCAGGCGCTTCGGGACGGCGACCGGTTCTTCTACCTGAACGATCAGGTGCTTCCCGAGCTCAGGCGATTGTTCGGGATCACCTACAGGCGGACGCTGGCGCAGGTCATCGAGGACAACACGGACCTCGACGTGCAGGACAACGTGTTCGTAGCCGTCGAAGAGTAGGCGCGCACGCGCCGACGGCTCTCGAGAGGGAACCCCGCTCGCCGGCGGGGTTCCCTCTTCGAGTTCCAGGGCTCTCCCGGTAGCGTCCGGCTGGTGACCGTGGAGGAGCCCGTCAGGATCGACGCGTTGCCGATGCCGCTGCGGTGGCTGAGCGAGCCGGAGAGCTGGAGCGTTCCGGACGGAGCTCGCTGCTGGTCGCCGCGGGTCCTGTCACCGACTGGTTCGTCGACCCGCAACGCTCGGCGGAGCCGAAGCTGAACGCGCCGGCGCTCCTCGGCGGTCTCGACCGGTGACTTTCTCCTGAGCGCGCGGGTCACGCGTCGACTTCGCCGGGACCTACGATGCGGGCGTGCTCGTCGTGTACGAGGGCGATCGAGTCTGGGGGAAGCTCTGCTTCGAGTACTCACCACAGCGTGAGCCGATGGTGGTCTCGGTCGTGACGAGGCGTGTGTCGGACGACTGCAACTCCTTCGTGGTCGACGGGGCGTCGGTCTGGCTTCGCATCGCGCGGCTCGGTTCGGCCTTCGCGTTCCACGCCTCCACCGACGGCAGCAACTGGAGCTTCATTCGCCACTTCGCGCTCGAGAGCGGCGGCGACCCGTCGATCGGCTTCGCCGCGCAGTCGCCGACGGGAGACGGCTGTGCCGTCAGGTTCGAACGGATCGCCTACCAGGCGGCGCGGCTCGGCGACCTGCGGAGCGGCGAGTAGGGACGGCGCTCGCCGCGCGATGAGATGCGCTGCGCGTCCGAGTCTTACTCTCAGACAACCGAGGTAGGAGGCACGATGAGGCGAAGCTGGCTGGATCCGATGACTCCCCCTCATCCGGCGCGGCATCTGCTGCGGGCGAAGGACCTCGTCGACGCGCGCTACCGCGAGCCGCTCGATGTGGCGCAGCTCGCGCGCGCCGCGCGCCTCTCGCAGGCGCACTTCAGCCGCGAGTTCCGTCGCGCCTTCGGCGAGACGCCGCATCAGTACCTCCTGACCCGCCGGCTGGAACGGGCGGCGGCGCTGCTGCGCAACACCGACCGCTCGGTCGCGGAGATCTGCTTCACCGTCGGGCTGAGCAGCGTCGGGTCGTTCACGACGAGCTTCGGCCGGGCCTTCGGGCTCTCCCCGACCGCGTACCGGGCGACCTACCCGCCGGCCGCATCTCGCGCCCGGATCCCGACCTGCGTGCTGCGTGCGTGGGCGCGGCCGCAGTCCAGCAGTTTTCGAGAAGACAGCTGCCGAGCAGCCTGGCTAGCTTGATCTCAATCGACAGCTACAGGAGGAAGACATGCTCAAGAGCCTCACCAACGTCAGTGTGTGGGTCCACGATCAGGACGAAGCCCTCGCCTTCTACACCGAGAAGCTCGGGTTCGAGCTCCGTCAGGACGTGACCGTGCCCGAGATGGGCAACTTCCGCTGGCTTACGGTCGGCCTGCCCGGTCAAGACGTCGGGCTGGCTCTGCTGACCGTTCCCGGCCCGCCCGTGTTCGACGCCGAGACGCAGGCGAAGGTGAAGGAGGTGCTGGCGAAGGGAGCCGCGGGCGGCCTCTTCTTCTCGACGGACGACGTGCAGGCGAGCTACGAAGAGCTCAAGGCACGCGGCGTCGAGTTCCACGGGGAGCCGGAGCAACAGCCGTACGGCATCGACGTCGGCTTCCGCGATCCGTCGGGCAACCAGATGCGGCTGGCGCAGCTCAACGACTAGCGGAGCGTCCAGCCGCGCTAGAAGCGGCGTCGTGCTCGGATCACGGCATCGACGCCCGCACCCGCCACCGGCCGCGGACGGTCCTCGGCGACGACCAGCTCCCACCGTTCCGGATCGAGGGCGGCTAGCGCGGCCTCAACGGAGACCTGCACCTGCCCGGCCGCGGCCGTCGCTCCTCCGGTGGCCGGCGTCGATCGGGCGATGGCCAACCAGGAACAGGGTCCCGCCGCGAGAGACCCCTGTCGCCAGCCGCTGCAGCCATCTCCTCGACCGACCCAGCCACGTGGACGTACAGGCAGACCACCAGGTCGTACTCGCCGCGCTGAGGCGTCCAGATTGCAAGGTCGGCCTCGACCCAGTCGATGCGCTCGGCGACGTTCGGCCCCATGGCCTCGGCCGTCGACCGGGCGTATGCCAGGGCCCTCGCGGCGAAGTCAATCGCGGTGACCTGCCATCCGCGTGCAGCGAGCCAGAGTGTGTCGGACCCGTGGCCGCAGCCCGCGTCGAGAGCACGTCCCGAACGCAGGTCGCCGACCTCGGCAGTCAGATGGACGTTCGGGGACCGCTGCGCGATGCGATCCCCATGCTCGCGCAGAGCTTGCGACCAGCGCTCTTCCCAGGAGTTCCGGTCGTACTCGCTCATGTCGGCCCGGGCCGCTCCGGTCGAGCTAGGTCGGCTTCGCCGTCATCGCCCAGACGGCGACGACGTAGGCGACCAGGAGCAGGATGCTGATCACGCCGACCGCACGCCCGAAGCCGACGCCGCCGGACCCGCTCCGCAACTTCCGCAGCCGACCAACGCCGAGAGAATCACCGAGATGAGAATCAGCAGCCGCCGGCGTCGGCCGTGATGTAGCCGATACCGAGCCAGGCCGGCTCGAAGTCGTCCGGGAAGTCCTCTCGGACTCCGTCCACTGGGCGCCGACCCGCATCAGGATGTAGACGGCAGGACGCCGATCAGCAGCGTGCGCAGGCCGAAGCGGGTCAGGCCTGTCGGCGTCGTCCGGCCGCGCCAGGCGAGAACGGTTGCCAGCGCGACCGCGAACAGCGTCCCGACCAGCAGCATCGCGCCGAAGACGTGCAGGAAGAGCGGGAAGTTCACGTCGTCCGGGCGGATTGCAGCGAGCATGCTCATGCTCCGGGCTTCCAGATCATGAGCAGCAGGATGACGAAGAGGCCGACGCTGTTGATCGCCTGATAGCGGATGCCGGCCTGCCGCCCGCCGACCGCCTCGCCGGTAAAGGCCTTGCCAGCCTGGCCGCCGGCCCACCCCGAGATGGCCCAGATCACGATCGACGCCAGGATCCAGCCGTCCCAGAGCTTGTAGCCGTCGACGTCGATCGCGAGCCAGATGCCGAAGATGATCGCTCCCATCATTCCGACGCCGACGACGATGCCCGCGGTCTGTCCAAATCGCATTGCCGAGGCAGGCGACACCATCGGCGTCGCACCGCTCGAGCTCAGCACGAGCGCCCAGAGTGCGGTCAGCGCACCCACGGCGAGGAAGGCGCTGAGCACGTGCAGAAACAGCAGCCAGTCGTACAGATCCACGAGCGCGATCCTAACGCCTCACATCGGAGGGCAAAGGGTCGATAAGAGGGGTATGTCGACTCCTGTAACCAACTCCGAGCTCACGCCGGCGGAGACCTACGGGCTGCCGCTGATCGACCTCCGCGTCGAGCGCGTCCAGCCGGAGGCTGCCGAGTCAATCCCGCTGCACGTCCTGTTGCGGATCCGTGCGCTTCCGTACCGGATCGAAGACGACCGGCTGAAGGTTGCCGTCGTCGATCCATCCAACATTCAGCTGACCGACGAGCTCCGCATCGTCAGCGCCTATCCGATCGATCTTGGCATTGCCGCCGCCGCCGACATCGACGCCGAGCTTCATCGGCTGACCCGCGGCCAGGAGCCGAAGTCGCGCGCCACGCTGCTGGGCGAGTACGTGCCCAGCATCGAGGAGGACGCGGAGGACGTCGTCGATCTGGAAGCTGCAGACGGTTTCTCCGACGCCCCGCCGATCGAGCTCGTGAACTCGGTCATCCTCCAGGCCTCGAACGACGGCGCGAGCGACGTTCACTTCGTGCCGCACGGAGACGTGCTGGTCGTGCGACTCCGCATCGACGGGATCCTGCAGGAGGTCGAGCGAATCCCCAAGGAGCACGCCGCCGGTGTGATCAGCCGGATCAAGGTGCTCGCCAAGCTCGACATCGCCGAGCATCGGATGCCGCAGGACGGCCGCATGTCCGTTCGTGCGAAGACCAGCCGGCGCCTGTTCGACATTCGCGTTGCCGTGCTGCCGACCGTGGAAGGCGAAGGCGTGATCATGCGCCTGCTCGAGAAGACCCGTACCGCTCCGACGCTGACCGAGATCGGGCTTTCGAACGAGCTCCAGATGCAGCTGGAGGAGGTCATCTTCCGGCCCACGGGAGCCTTCCTCGTCACCGGCCCGACCGGGAGCGGCAAGTCGACGACGATCTACGCGGCGCTCTGCGACGTCCTCCGGCCCGAGATCAACGTGATCACGATCGAGGACCCGGTCGAGTACCGGCTGCCGGACGTCTACCAGCTGCAGGTGAACAAGCGCGCCGGGCTGACGTTCGCCACGGGCTTGCGCGCGATCCTGCGCAGCGACCCCGACGTGCTGATGGTCGGCGAGATTCGCGACCTGGAGACGGCGAAGATCGCGCTCGAAGCCGCGCTCACCGGGCACGCAGTGTTCTCCACCCTGCACACGAACGACGCCCCGAGCGCGCTCACGCGCTTGCGGGAGCTGGGCGTCGAGCCTTCGATCACCGCCTCGGCGATCTCCGCCGTGCTCGCGCAGCGCCTCGTGCGTCGTCTCTGCGAGGAGTGCCGCGAGCCGTACGAGTCGAGCCGAGCCGATCTCGAGTACCTGGGGTTCAGTGCCGCCGCGATCGACAGCGGCGTGACGCTCTACCGGCGGCGAGGCTGCACGCGCTGCGCGAAGGGCTACCGCGGCCGGACCGGCGTGCACCAGCTGATGGTCATGAACGAGACCATCAGCAGCCTCCTCATCGCCGGTGCAGGGCACCTGGAGCTCGTTGCAGCGGCCACCGCGGGCGGCATGACGACGCTCTGGCAGGACGGGCTCGGCAAGGCCGCAGCCGGCGTGACGACGATCGAAGAGATCAGCCGCGTCGTCCGCTAGTCGTCTTCAGCTCGAGCTCAGGGAGTACCGATCAGCTTCTCGACCTGCGTCTGCAGCTCCTGTGGGCTGAACGGCTTCGTGAGATAGGCGTCGGCGCCGGCCTCGATTCCCGTCGCGATGTCGGTCTCCTCGGAGAGGCTGGTCAGCAGCACGATGGACGTTCCCGCGAGCGACTCGTCCGCGCGGATGCGGCGCGTCACCTCGACGCCGCTGAGCCCGGGCATCTCGACGTCGAGCAGAACGAGCCGCGGCCGGTGCTCCTGCACGAGCCGTCAGCGCGTCGTCTCCTCGGGTCGCGGTGACGATGTCGTAGCCGGCGCGCTCGAGCCGCGAGGAGGTCATCGCCAGGATGGTCATCGAGTCGTCCGCGACGACGATCGTGTCCGACTGGTCAAAGGCGGAGCTCACGGCGTTCGAGAATAGCCGGTCGCGGGGCTCATCAGAGCGTCGCCAGCCGGGCCCGACATGCCGTCGCGACGTCGACGAGGTCGACCTGCTCGAGCAGGTGGTCGTGCCGGTCGTCGGCCATGTCGATCGTGCGGAGTGCTTGCTGGTAGGCACGTCGTGCTGCGCTGGGATCGCCTGTCGCCTCGTGAGCGCGGCCGAGCGCGAACGCGGCCAGACCGAAAGTGGGGTCGAGGTAGAGGACGTGCCGCAGCGACTCGGCGGCCGCGGCTGCGTCACCGCTTTCGAGCTCGGCGATCCCCTGCAGGAAGCGTGTCTCGACAGCGAAGGGGTCGAACGATGCGGAGCTCTCGGGTGCCGCCACGACCCCGAGCGGCTTGCGGAGGGGAATCGGAGGCGTCGGTGCGGTCTGCTGCCGGCCGGTAATCGACTCGAGCTTGACGAGCCGCCGAGCGCTCCCGCAGAGCACGTCCGCCGACCCCAGGATCAGCGTGCCCTCTGGCCGGAGGGCGCTTCGGAGCCCTTCGATCACGCGGTCGGCCGTCTCGCCGTCGAAGTAGATGAGCACGTTCCGGCAGATGATCAGGTCGAAGGCCGTCTCGCCGAGCGGCGGCATGGTCCCGGTCACGAGGTTGTGCTGAGCGAACGTGACGATGCTCCGGAGCCGTTCGCCGACGACGGAGCTGCTCGCCGTCCTGCTCGAAGTACTGGTCACGCAGGCTCGGCGCGACGGTGCGCAGCGAGCGCTCGCGATACCGGCCCGTGTTCGAGGCCGCGAGGGCCGCGCTCGAGATGTCGGTGGCCAGGATCCGCACGGGCGGCAGGGCCGGGGCGAACGCCTCGCACGCGAGGAGTGCGAGCGTGTACGCCTCCTCGCCGGTCGCACAGGCGGCGCACCAGACCCGGACTTCCTGCGAGCCCGCGGCCTGTGCGCGCTCGAGCAGCGCTCGCCAGGCGATCGTGTCGAGCTGCTGGCGGTCGCGGTAGAAGAAGGTCTCCTTGATCGTCACCTCGTCGATGAGCGTTGCGATCGCGCGGGGGCCTTCGACCGGGTTGGCGGCAAGGTCGCAGGAAGGCGGCTGCATCTCCGTTCGGCAGCGCACGCACGATGGCCGAGCGCAGCGCCGGGTGCTGAGCCGGCTGCACGCGGATGCCGCTCTCCCGGAGAACGAGGTCGGCGACGAGGTCGAGAGCCTTGCTCAACGGGACCTCTGCGGCTCGAGGGCGATTGCTGTCAGGGCGTCGGCGATCTTTCCGATCGGCAGGATCAGCGACGCGCCGCGCTTCGCTGCTTCACACGGCATGCCGTACACGGCCGAGGTCTCCTCGTCCTGGGCGATCGTCAGCCCGCCGGCCTCGCGGACCGCGCCGAGCCCGTCGGCGCCGTCGCGGCCCATCCCGGTCAGGACGACGGCGACGCCTGCGCTCCGTGCGTGCTGCGCGATGCTTCGGAGCAGAGCGTCGGCAGACGGTCGGTGCAGCGCCGGCGGTGTCGTTCGATCGAGCGTGAGAACGCCTTCCGGCCCGAGGACGAGGTCGGCGCCGTCCGGGGCGAGGGTCACGCCGGAAAGGACCTGCGCTCCATCCTCGGCGAGTCGAACGGCCAGAGGCACGGTGGCATTGAGCCAGCGCGCGAGGCCTTCCGAGAAACCGGCAGCGATGTGCTGGACGACCAGGATCGGGACGGGAAAGCCCGCGGGGATGCCGGAGAGGAGCGTGGCGAGGGCGTGCGGACCGCCGGTCGAGGCGCAGATCCCGATCACGGAGCCGCGAGGCGCGGCCGGACCTGCATCGTGGGAGCGACGCTCCGGCCGTTCAGACGAGCGCGTGGATGACGGATCACGTGCGCGCCGCCGAGCAGCTTGACGCGGCGGCGAAAGGCGAATGCGGCCGCATCGTCGGGATCGTTCAGCGGGATTCCCTCCTTGCCGATCGCGTCGAGCGCTCCGGAGGCGAGGGCCGCTGCGGCGACGTTGTTGGTGGTGCCCGACGTGCGACGAAAGGATCAGGATCGGCGTCGGTCGCGCGCTCATGATCTCCTCGACCGCCTCGAGCCCCGACATCCCCGGCAGCTCGATGTCCATCGTCACGAGGTCGGGCGCGAGCCGCGCCAGGTCGGCGATTGCCGCTTCGGCCGTCGTCGTCACGCCCGACCACCTCGATCTCGCCGCCACGCTCGAGCGTGCGGACGAGCGCCGCGGCGAAGGTCCTGGAGTCGTCGCAGACGAGGACTCGGGTCGGCGCCGCATCACGTACCGACGAGTCGCTCGACGGTGTCGAGCAGAGCGTGCTGATCGAACGACTGCTTGACCATGTACGCGTTCGCCCCCGCCTCGACGCCCGCCTGGCGGTCGTCCTCACTCCCGAGCGACGTGACGATCACGATCGGAAGCGACGCGCTCTCGGCGCGGGCGCGGATCGCGCGCGTCAGCTCGAGCCCATTCATCTTCGGCATCTCGAGGTCGGTGATCACCAGATCGATCTCGGCGTCGGCCGCGACGCGGTCGAGGCCCTCGCTGCCGTCGCAGGCGATCTCGACGCGATAGCCGGCCGCCTGGAGAATGCTGCGCTGGAGCTCGCGCACGGTGAACGAGTCCTCGACGACGAGGATCTTCGGTGCGAGGCGCGTTTCACGCGCGACAGGTGCGGGTGCAAGCCGGGGCTTGCTCTCGCCGGCGCGAGCGAGAGAGGTGGGGTCGAGCAGCAGCGCGATGCGGCCGTCGCCGAGAATCGCCGCGCCGAGATAGCCGGACGCCGACGCGAGCAGCGAGCCGAGTGGCTTGACGACGACCTCGTCCTGGCCGAGCAGGCGATCGCACGTGGCCGCGATTCGCCGGCCGCCTGCGG
Organism: uncultured Gaiellaceae bacterium; assembly: GCA_963847255.1. GTDB lineage: Bacteria > Actinomycetota > Thermoleophilia > Gaiellales > Gaiellaceae > Gaiellasilicea. The sequence goes on along the minus strand of CAWJYW010000018.1, from coordinate 15,859 downwards.
TGACGATGATCGCCGGAGAGCCTGCGGGCAGAGGCGGTGCGGCCGCGCCGATCAGGTCGGCGAGATCGGCGAGCTGCACGGATCGGCCGCGGAGCTCCAGGGCCGACCGTCCCTCGAGCGTGAGCGGATTCTTGACGCTGACCGCTTCCTCGACGCTTGCGAGCGGCAGGCCGAAGACGTTGCCGCCGCGCTCGACGAGGAGAACCTCGAGCAGGGCGAGTGCGAGTGGAAGCACAAGGATGATCTCCGTTCCGCTGCCGGGCTCGCTTCGCACCTCGAGCGTGCCGCCGAAGCCCTCGACGTAGCGCTTGACGGCATCGAGGCCGACACCGCGGCCCGAAAGCTCCGTCACCTCGGCCGCCGTGGAGAACCCGGGCCGGGCGAGCACTGCGGCGAGTGAGCCGTGTTGACGAGCTTCCTCGATCAGGGCGGGAGACACGCCGCGTCCGTCGTCGGAGACGACGATCTCGACCGTGCCGCCCCGCTGCTTTGCGGAGAGCTGCACGGTCGCGCGAGCCGGCTTTCCTGCTGCCTCTCGCTCGCTCGGGGTCTCGATTCCGTGGCCCACCGCGTTGCGGACCATGTGCACGAGCGGCTCGGACAGGCTCTCCAGAATGATTCGGTCGAGCTCGGTGTCGTCCCCGCTGATCAGGAGCTGGACGTCCTTCCCCTCGGCGGTCGCGATGTCGCGGACGGCGCGGGGAAGCGGCGCCGTAATTGTCGCGAGCGGCACCATGCGCATCTGGATCGCGGCGTCCTTCAGCTCGCCGAACAGCCGGCCGCCCAGGTCGAGCTCATCGGAGACGGTCTGGTCGGCGCCGCTGCGATCGTCGCCGATCACGTGCTCGAGCCGGCGGCCGTGGAGAACGGTCTCGGCAACGAGGTCGAGAAGGCGGTCGATCTTCTCCGGCGGCACGCGGATCGCACGTCGATCGGATGCGGGCGCTGCGGGCGCCGGTTCCGCGACGACGGCCGAGTCGGCGGGGACGCGTCCAAAGGCGCTGGCCAGGCTCGCGGCGAGGTCCTTGAGCAGACCCGGCGTGGGATCGTCGTCGCCGGCCACGTGCCTGCGCAGGGCGTCCGCGCCACGCAGGAGCGGCTCGGCGAGCTGTGTCGGGAACTCCCCTGCCGTGCGTGCTTGCGCGAGCACGTCCTCCATCACGTGCGCGAGATCCCGCACGGTGACGAGCCCGACCATCGCGGCGCCGCCCTTGATCGTGTGGACGTCGCGGAAGACCGAGTTGATCGCGTCGGGATCCGCGCCGGCGCTCTCGAGCGCGAGCAGGGAGTCGACCATGCTGTCGAGCCGTTCGTTCGCCTCGTCGCGAAAGAGCTCGACGAATTCGGCTTCGGCGTCTGGCTCGACGACGGTCATGCGGCCACGGCAAGTTGGGCGAAGAGACGCTCGACATCGACGACTCCGATGAGCCCCGAGTCGTCAAGAGCGGCGCCTGCGAGCAGTTTCGAGTGGGTCTCCTCGGCGACCGGAGGGAGCTCGCCGACGTCCGTGACCTCGTCGATCGCGAAGCCGGCTCGAAGCCCGCCGTGCTCTGTGACGAGAAGGCACTGCGGGAGGCTGTCGCCGCTGATTCCGAGGACGGACGCGAGATCGAAAACGGGTAGGACCTCGCCGCGAATGTTCCGGACGCCCAGGACGGCACTGTCCGCTCCAGGCACCGGAGACACCGTGCCGAGCTCCGCGACCTCGATCACGTTCTCGACCGCGACCGCGTAGGACTCCCCGCCCAGGCGCACCCGCACGTGAACCGCGCTCATGCCGCTGCTCGGGCGGCGCCGTCGGAATGGCCTCGCCTGAGAGCGCATGCTCCAGCTTCCTGACGAGCTCGTCGACGCTCTCGGCAGTCTCGAGACGCAGTTCCTGCTCCGTGGCCATCTGGCCGGCTGCCTCGCGGATCTGCACCATCGCCGTCGAGACCTGGTCGGCCGCCGACTTCTGCTGCTGCGTCGCGAAGATCGACTCCTCGAGCATCGTGGCGGTCGAGCTCATCAGCTCGCCGACCTCGCGTGCCTGCCTCGTTCCCTGCTCGGTGGCGAGGATCGTCGCGTTCGTCTGGTCCTGGACTCCGCTGATGATCTCGCGGATCGACTCGGTCGAGTTCATCGAGCGCTCTGCCAGCTTCCGTACCTCCGAGGCGACCACTGCAAAGCCCTTGCCGGCGTCGCCTGCGCGGGCGGCCTCGATTGCCGCGTTCAGTGCGAGCAGGTTCGTCTGCTCCGCGATCTGGTTGATCAGCTCGAGGATCTCGCCGATCTTCTGCGAGCTCTCACCCAGCGACAGCGACCGCTCGGCAATCGTCTCGACCTTCTCCTGCATGTCGCGCATCGTGTCGCCGGTCTGCGCCGCCGCGGCCGAGACCGCGCGGGTGTTGTCCGCGATCGCCGTTGCGGTTGCGGCCAGCTCTTCGATCGTCGCGGAGGTCTGCGCGACGGCTGCGCTCTGCTCCGTCGTCGCGGCTGCCGACTCGTGCGCGGCGGTCCGCAATTCTGTGGAGACGCCGCTGAGCACGCCCAGCGTCGAGCGCACGTGGCCGACGAGGTCCTGGAGGTTCTCCTCGCGCCGGCCGATCCGTCCGACGAGGCGGAGCGCAAAGACGGCGAACGCGATGCCACCCAGCACGGCAAGGAGACCGGCGACGATGCTCACAATGAGCGCCTGGCCAGCGGCCGAGTTCGCCGCGGCTCCTCGTCTCCTGCGCTTCTCCTGCAGAGATCCCCTCGAGCTCCTCGAGCGGTGTCAGCACGGCCTCCTCGCGCGCGCTGAGCGCTCGAGCGCGCTGCCGCTACGGCGATCGGACCATTCGACGCAGCGTCACGGTGCTCCTTGAAGGTCGCGACGAAGGCGATCATTTGCCGCCCTCGCCTGCGCGACCAGCGCCCGCTCCTCCGCGGCGTCGTCGCCAAGCCCGTCTGTCACCGGCGCGAAGGCCTTCGCCTCTGTGTCGACCTCGCTCTCGGCGTCGAGCGACGCCGAGGAGGTACTCGTTCGCGGCCTCGCGCTCGTGCCAGAAGTGCGTGATCGCCTGCTGCTACCTGAATCTGCTCCGCGTGCGCGTCCGCGGTCGCGCGTGCGTCGTCTCAGCGCGACCTCGTAGCGCCAGATCGGACATTGCCACGGCGCCGGCGAGGACCGCGATCGCCACTGCGATCGCCAGCACGATTCGGCGGCCGGCATTGCCGGATCCGAGCGTCATGCGGCGACGCTCGTCCTTCGGCTCGAGTCCAGCGGATTCCCGGCCGAGCGGCTGCCCGAGCGGTGTCTCAGTCAGCGCGTAACCGGTCATGCCTACCCCTTCGATTGGTCGATCGACAAACGTGTATCGAGGGTCTATCGTCCGGTCCGGCGCCGAAATGAGCGCTACGCGGGGAACAAAGCGGGCTCGACGCCGATCTCGGCCATCAGCTCTGCGTATCTTCGGTAGCCGCGCCTTGCGTCACCGTGCCGGCCGGCAGCCGCGAGCGCCGACACGAGTGCCAGGTGCGCGTGCTCGTCGTACGCGTCCCGCTCGAGGACCCGCAGCAGGTAGCTCGCAGCCGCGCTGTGCTCTCCGGCTCCGGCGGAGTCCTCGGCAAGCGCGCGCGTGCTCGCGACGTATGCCGCACGAGCCTCCTCGCGAAGTGCGACGGCCCAGTCCTCGTACGGATCCTCTTCGAGGAAATCGCCGGCGTACAGGGACTCGGCGTACTCGAGTCGCTCGCTCGCGGCCCCGGACTGGGCGGACGCTCGGAGCGCGAGCCCGGCATTCGCCTCGTGGACGAAGATCTCGACGTCCACGACGAGGTTGTCGAGGTCGACGCTCACGCAGTCTCTGTCGGCGCGGACGAAGTGGTCGGGGTCGAAGCGCTTGTCGGGATCGAGAACCCCTCGGAGCGTGCTGAGCGCGACCGACAGCCGATTCCGGACCTTGACGGGATCCTCTTCGGGCCAGAGCGCATCCATCACGTAGTCCCGTGACGTCGGGTGCCCGCGGCGGGCGAGCAGGATCTTCAGGAGGTCGCGCGCCTTCTTCGACCGCCACTCCTCGTGCCGGATCGGCGTTCCGTAGCGGCGGACCCGGAAGCCGCCCAGCGTCTCGACGGTCACGGCGGTGCCGGTCTGAGGAGCGACGAACCGCAGCAGCGCCGCCGGGCCGCTCGGGCTGACGCGCACGCCGAGCGCTCGCAGCCGTCCTTCCGCCCGGTCCGCGGCGCTCTGTGCTGCCGGGCCGGACGACAGGCGCGCGAGGGCGAGCTCGACCTCCGCCTCGTGCAGTTGATTGCCGAGCCCGCGCCAGATCGCCAGCGCCTCCTCGAGGAGCGGGGCCTGCTCGGCCGGGTCCGCCGCGCAGAGAGCCGTTAGCTCGAGCGACTCGGCGAGACCGAAGCGGTCGCGCTGCTCACGCGCTGCGGCGGACGCCACGCCGGCCAGCTCGGTAGCGCGCCCAACGTCTCCGTGGGCGAGCGCAACCCACCCCGCGGCGTTCAGCGCCCACGGAAGGTCGGGCCAGCCGTACGAAACGGCCCGGTCGGCGAACGCCCGCGCCGAGTCGGGCTCCTCGTCGACGAGCACCTTCGCGAGTTGGTACAGACCTGGAACGAGGCCCTGCACATCGCCGGACCGTTCCGCAAGCTGGAGGCCTTCCTCGTACGCCGCCCTCGCCATCGCGAGATTGCCGCGTTCCCGGTGGACATCGCCGCGGCCGATGATCGCGTAGCAAATCTCCCGCGTCCCGGTTTGCCGGTAGATCGAGATCGCCGCCTCGTAGTCGGCGCTTGCCTCTTCCAGGCGGCCGAGGCACCAGTACGCGAGACCACGATTCATCAGCGCCAGGGCGCGGAGTCCGGCGAACCCGACGAGCTCGGCGACGGCCGTCGCGTCGTCCAGTTCAGCGATCGCCTCCTCGTAGCGTCCTTGCTCCAGCATGTTCGAGGCCCGGTTGTTCCGAATGCGGACGATCTGGAGGAGGTCGTCTGCCCGTTGCGCCGCGTCGAGCGCCCGCGAGAGATGGAGGTCACGCTCCAGGAAGTCGCCGTCGACCGGCGCGACCAGGGCCGCGGCCGTGTGGGCCGCGGCGAGCGCTCGGTCATCCGCTGACGTCTCGGCTGCAAGCAAGGCGTCACCCGCGAGGGCGCGTGCCTTCTCCACCTCTCCCCGGCGCTTGTGAGCGCTCGCCGTCCACGCCAGGAGCAGCGCGTTGTCCGAATCGGCGCCGCGCGTCTGGTCGCTCCGAGCGTAGATCGCCAGCGCCTCGTCGAGGTCGTCGCGGAAGTAGTGCGCTTGCACCATCCGCCACGCAAGCGGTGAGGGGATCGACTCGGCGTCCTGGACAGCCCGGGCGAAGCACTCGAGTGCGCGATCGTGCTCGCCCTGCGCGGTGTAGGCCTCGCCGGCGAGTTGCTCGATCGCAGTGGTCCGCAACGCAGCGGGCACGCTCTCGGCCAGCCGGGTGAGGGTCTCGGTCTTGCCGGCAGCGAGCAGCCTCGCGCCGTGCTCCGTCAGGAGGCGGGCGAGCTCGGGCTCGGCATTCGCCGCGGCGAGAGTGCTCAGCGCAGCCTCGACCTCTCCTTGCGATTCGAGCCAGTCCGCCGCGCGGCGCAGCACGGCGTGCGCGTCTTCGGGCGGCCAGGGCCAGGTTCGGAGCGCGAAGTCGCGAATGAGCGCGTGGAGCGAGTAGGAGTCGTCCTGGCGCTGGACGAAGAAGCCTCGTCGTGTGAGCTCGGTCAGCGTCTTGCCGGCGCGCCGCACATCGAGTGCCTCGCAGAGCTCGGGCGTGAAGCGATCGAGAAGGGCCGCCGTCCGCAGGAGCTGCCGAACGTCGGGGGACTCGCGTTCGAACACCTCGCGCGCCAGGTAGGCGAACATGGCATCGCCGCCGCCGCGGAGCTGTTCGAAGGCCTCCGGACGCGCCGCGGGCGGAACGCCGGCGAGGGTGGCGACGGCGAGGCGCACGAGCGCCGGCCAGCCGCCGGTCAGCTCGTAGAGCGCGGCAGCGAGCCCGGCGTCTCCGGTCCCAAGCTGTGCTCCGAGCAGTGTCTCGATCTCAGTCGAGTCGAAGGCGAGGTCGGCCGCCGACAGCTCGAGCACCTGGCCCTGACCCCGGAGGCGGTCGACCGCAAAGGGCGGCTCGGCTCGCGACGCCAGCACCAGGTGGAGCGTCGCGGGCGCCTGCCGGCAGAGGCTCTCGAGGAAGCGAGCAGACGCCGCCGATGCGAGCTCGTGCACGTCGTCGAGGACGAGAACGACGTCATGTGGCAGGCGGTCGTCGAGCGCGTCGCAGAGTGCCCCCGCGAAAGCGTCCGCGTGCAGCAGCTCGTTGCGCTCAGTGCCGCCCGACAGGCCTGCCGCAACGGGCATCGCCGCGAGCTGCGGCACACGCGACTGGATCGCGGCTGCGACACCGCCCGCAAACGACGAGAGATCCGTCGCGTGCGCGGTCACCGTGTACCAACTGCACTCGACGTCGCTAGCCCACTCGGAGAGCAGCGTCGTCTTGCCAAATCCTGCGTCTGCCGTCACCGTCGTCAGCCGCTTCGCGAACGCCTCGTCGAGCCGCCGCTCGAGCGCAGGACGCGCTAGCCAGCCAGACGACCGGGACTGTACGAGCTTGGTCTGCGACGGCTCCGTAATTGTCCTCACTCGAATACCACTCCTGGTCGGGGCAATAGTCAAGACGGGCCGCGTCGGCCGCTTCTTCCGTCGGCTGTTGAGCCTGTTTAAGGCTGTTCAAACCAGCATCCGGACACTGCTTTCCATGAGCACCAAGACCGGGCGAACCCTGAACCACCTTCGTAGGACGCTGCCGTTGGCCGCCGTGCTCGTCATGGTCGGTGCGCTGTCCGGCGGGGGGCTGGTCTGGGCGCGCGGCACGGCGGCCGAGATCAGCGCCTGTGTCGAGCCCCGCACGGGTTACCTCGTCTACGGCCGCAGCTGCGGCGGGTCGAGCATCGCGTGGAGCCAAGTGGGGCCCGCGGGACCACAAGGGCCGGCCGGCCCGCAGGGCGAGGCAGGCCCGAGAGGCGCCGCGGGGAAGGGCGTCGAACCTCCGTCGGCAGCCGAGATCCAGCTCCGAAACCACCCTCCCAAGGGCCTCAAAGCCGTGCCGGGCAAGCCCAACCTCGCGTCGCTCGCGAAGCTCAAGCTCAGTAGCGATGGCGTGTGGGCCTTTGCGTCCTTCCACGATCAGGACGTCCAGTTGACCTCGCTCAAGACGGCTTTCAGCCCGAAGGGGATCGCCCACCTCGACGTCCCGGCTGGGAAGTACCTGGTCTTCGCGAAGGCCTACAGCCACTCGTACGGCAACGACGAGAACGGATTCGTCGTCTGCACTCTTGTCGCCGGCGTGGACTCGGACACGTCCGCCAGCAGAGGAACCACCTCTCTGGCGCTGACAGTCGCTCACGCCTTCGCTGAGCCTGCGCGGATTGCGCTTCGGTGCTCCGGCCTCGACTCGCTCCTGCGGCATGTGAAGATCACCGCGATCCGCGTCGACGTTCTGAAGAACGTCTACGTCGAGGCCGGGTAGATGGAGACGTTCGTCGTCCGCATCTGGATTCCCGGCGACGCGGACGCAGGACGTGCCCCCGACGTCCTTCGCGGGTTTGTGCAGCACGCACGCAACGGCGGCGGCGCGAGCTTCTCCAGCGGGGACGAGCTGCTGGCGTCGCTCGATGTCCTTCTCGGCTCGCGTTCAGCGCTGGCCGGGACCGCAGAACACGAACGAACGACGACGGGGGGCATGAGATGACACGGGGCACTGGATTCAGGAGCGTTGCGGCGGCAGTCGTGCTGCTGGCGGTGACAGCGACAGGGGCGAGCAGGGCGCTCGCGAGCCCTGTCTCTGTCGGTGAGGATCACGAGCGCGCCGCCGGGCGCGTCGGCGTCGGCCGACGCGACGTTCGGCTGGGCCGCGAATGAGACGGCCCGGTTCACCTGCTCGCTGGACGGGACAGCCGCGGCCTGCACCTCGCCGAAGACGTACTCCGGCCTCGCGCGAGGGCCTCCACGTCTTCCTCGTCACGGCGACGAACACCGATCGCGCCGGGAACACCTACACGGCGCGCGACACCCACCGCTGGACGATCGACCTGCCTGGCGGACCACCTCCCCCGCCGCCGCCTCGCCAAGACGGCGAGCCTCCTCGTCACCGTCGACGGTGGCGGCAAGGTCTCGAGCGAGCCGGCGGGGATCGATTGCCCGGGCGACTGCGAGCAGTCGTTCCCGGTCGGGACGAAGGTGACCTTGAGCCAGAAGGCCGGCGGCGGGTTCGCGGTTTGCCGGCTGGAAGGGCAGCTGCGACGGTGGGGGCGCCTGCGCGCCGGCTGTCTCGGCGACAACGCTGGTTCTGGCCTCCTTCGCCGCGACAGGCCCGGCGCCGCACCTGTTCCGTGGCGACCGCGAGGGTGACGGTCTGAACGCTGCAAAGGACGCTTGTCCGTTCTCGCCCCGCGGCCTCGAGCCAGCTCCTCGCGGGGTGCACGGCCGTCGATCTCCTCAACGGCGCAGACGCGCTCGTCGGCGACGTCGGCGAGTCCCTGGACGCTGCGCGAGCGCAGACGCGGGGCGTCAAGGGGCTGAAGGTGGTCGGCCGCGACCTGAGCACTGTCATGGACCTGATCGAGCAGGGGGCAGTCGACGTCTCCCAGGGTGACCCCTGCGGCGGCTCCGCGACGGTCGGCAAGGGCGCTCGGCTCCTGGCCAAGGGCAAGGCGTCGCTTGGCGGCATGCAGAAGCAGCTCGCCAAGCAGCCCCCGTCGAACGGGGAAGGCGATGCGGACGAGACGGACGTGCAGCTCGCCGGCCTCCACTATCGCCAGGGACTCCTCGGACAGGCTGCAGGGAAGGCAGCGAAGCTGCAACGAGCGTACGCAGCCATCTGCGGAGACCTGGGCAAGAAGGTGGAGCTCGTCGGACGCGTGGGAAAGACCAAAGACGCCGAGGGGTTGCTCCAGCTCGAGGACGGCCGCGTCATCTCCCTGGCCGGAGCGGACTACGACGCCAACGACATCTCCGAGGGCGGCCGGGTGAAGATCGTGGCCAAGAAGATCGGGTCGGGACCGTTGCTTGCCCAGTCGGTCGACTCCCTCGACAAGGACCTCGGGACGATCCATGTCAACCCGTGCGTCACGCTCCGGATTGCGCCGTTCCAGGACTTCTCGAAGCCCAATCCGATCCTGCACAGCCCGAAGGGCTATTCGTTCAACGACGTGCTCCGTCTCGAGGCCGGGATGCGATTTGCAGCGTCGCCGAAGTGCGTGGGCGCCAAGAGCGGCCGCTACAGCCTGACGATCGTGATGTCGAGCAGTAACGACGCGGACTCAATCGCGGACCTCGACCCCGACGACCCGCCGGCGCCGATGCCGTTCGGGGCCAGCGCCACGCTGTATTCGATCCGGGTCTACGAGCGGTACCAGGGCAGCAACTGCCCACCCCCGACCTCGTCGTCGAACAACGCATCGCATCGATCTCGCACGACGACGGCGGCCACCAAGAACTTCCCCTGCCCGTGCAGCTGCGCTCGACGACCAAGTTCAAGGCGCGGGTCCTCGACGCCGGCGTCTACGGGCATGCGACGTACGAGAAGACGATTTTCCCGCTCGAGAGCAGCGCGCCCCAGACCACGAAGGTGGAGGCGATCTACCCGCTCCACTACACGATCCAGCCGGGGAAGGCGACCTTCGAGGGTGAGGGCTACAAGCCGGGCGGCTCGCCCGGATCGCTCGTCACGATCAAGCTGAACGAGACGTTCGCGCTCTGGCCGGACGCCTATTACGGCGCGCCGCTTCTCTTCATGGTCAGCACGATCGGCGTCGACCACTTCGCCGGCCTGCTCTGGCCGCGGATCGTCGGGACCCGGAACGGTTACCCCTTCCGCTACACCGCGGAGCTACCGCAACTGGTGAAAGACCTGCTGCCCGACTGCGCGAGCCTGCTCTGCTTCCACCGGCTGCCGTGGAAGGTCTCGACGGCCGTGGGGACGGCACAGGGGAACGGCCCGGGGTTCAGCCACAACGGCAAGCAGCTGTACGCCTGGGACTTCAGCATGGCAGACGGGGCGACGATCTACGCGACCCGCGGCGGCGTCGTCGGCGATCTGGTCGAGTCGAACTCGAAGAACTTCAACCCGTGCGCCGACAACAACGGCAACGGCGTCAAGGGCGACGAGGAGGACAAGAAGGCGGACGGCCCGACGAACTATGTCCGGATCGACCACGGTGACGGCACCTACTCCTACTACGCGCACGTCCGGCTGAACAGCGTCATACCAGCAAAGGACACGAACGTCGAGCGCGGCGATCCGATCGCGTCGGTCGGCAACGTCGGCCGCTCGTGTGGGCCACACCTCCACTATCAGGTTGCGTCCGACAAGACGAACACGATCTACGGTCAGACGGTGTCGATCTGCTTCGAGGGCTGGCGCTGGCTTCCGCCTGTGACCCTCGACTTCCACCACTGCTACAAGCCCGTCACCAACGACGTGATGCTCTCGAACAACGGATGACAAGGCTTCGACACCTCTCGCCTTCCCTGGCACTCTCGCTCCTCGCACTGGTGCTCGCGCTGAGTGGTGTTGCCTACGCCGCCAACAACCGGACGGCGAGTGTCATCCAGGGTTGCTACAGCAACTCGACCGGGAACCTGCGCGTCGCGGGCTCCTGCGAGCGCAGCGAGACGGCGATCAGCTGGAACCAGGAGGGGTCAGCCGGACCGGCGGGACCGGCCGGCCCCGCCGGGCAGCCCGGAGCGGCCGGTCCGGCCGGCCGAGCAGGACCGGCCGGGCCGAGAGGGGAGACCGGACTGATCAGAGTGAAGATCCCGCCCGGTGGGAAGCCGACGATCAAGCTCGAGGGGCTGCTGACGCTGGAGCAGAATCTGTTGATCAAGGCCCTCACGAGGCTCGCGAAGATCGAGAAGAAGCTGGACGCGCAGACAGCCCGCCTCGCGGCGATCGAGAAGAAGGCCGACGCGGCCGCGAAGTACGCCCACACGAGGCTCTACGCGAACTGCATCGGGATCCAGGCGACGTACGCGAACGAAGGGCCCGCCACCGGGATCGCCCGCTGCGGCCTCGGGTTCTACAGCTCGCTCGCCGGTTACGACCCGGACAAGCCGTACGCGCCCTAGGGCCGGATCAGGCCGCTCTCGTAGCCGAAGATGACCGCCTGCACGCGGTCGCGGAGCCGGAGCTTCCTGAGGATGTGCCGGACGTGGGTCTTCACGGTCGACTCCTCGATCACAAGCGTCGTGGCGATCTCACTGTTCGAGAGTCCGCTTGCGATCAACTCGAGCACGTCGCGCTCGCGTGCGGTGAGCTCTTCCAGCCGCGCCTCCGCGGCGGCGTCGGGCGCGGGCTGCCCCGCCACTCGCTGGATCACCGTGCGCGTGACGGAGGGTGAGAGGAGCGAGTCACCTGCCGCCACGGTGTGGATGGCGGCGATCAGCTCCTCCGGTCTCGTGCGCTTGAGCAGGAAGCCCGAGGCGCCGGCGCTGAGGGCGCCGAAGATGTAATCGTCCTGCTCGAAGGTCGTGAGGACGACGACCTTGACGTCGGGCGAGACCGCGAGCAGCTCGCGGGTGGCGGCGATGCCATCGAGGCCCGGCATCCGCACGTCCATCAGGACGACGTCCGGCCGAAGCTCGATCGCCCGCTCGATCGCCGCTCGCCCATCGGGAGCCTCGCCGACGACGTCGATCGTCTCGTCGCTCGAGAGCACGGCCGTGAGGCCTGCGCGCATCAGGTCGTCGTCGTCGACCAGGAGGACGCGGACCGGCGTCACGACCGTTCCCGTTCGCCGCCGTTGTACGGGAGGCGCGCCCGGATGCGAAAGAGACCAGCGGCCGCGTTCGCCTCGAAGCTTCCGCCGAGTAGCTCTGTCCGCTCGCGCATGCCGACGAGGCCGTGCCCGTCGGCCTGAGTTGCGTTGCGAGCGGTCGGATTGGTGACCGTGAGCTCCAGCGCCTGCGGACCGAAGGCGACCTCGACCTCGGCGCCGCCCCGGCCGTGCCGCGCCGCATTGGTCAGCGCCTCCTGGAGGATCCTGTACGCGGCCCGGTCGACGGCCGGTGCGAGGTGCCGGCGACTGCCCACGACCTGGACGTCGACGGCGAGCCCCGAGGTGCGGTGGCGTTCGGCGAGCGTCTCCAGAGCGGCGAGCCCCGGCGGCGGCTCGACCTCGCTCCCGTTGGCGGAGCCGTCCTCGCGGAGAACGCGGACGAGCTGGTCGATCTCCCCGAGCGTCTCGCGTGCGACTTCCTCGATCGTCTCGAGCGCGGCTCGCGCTCTCGGCGGATCCTGCTCCTGCAGCAGTCGTGCGGCCCCGGCCTGGACGAGGATCACGTTGATCGCGTGGCCGGCGGAGTCGTGGAGGTCGCGAGCGATGCGGGTGCGCTCCTCCGCGGTTGCCAGCCGCCGCTCCCGCTCGGTCTCGCGCTCGGCCCGCAGCGCCCGGTCCACGAGCTCGGTCAGGCGCGCGCGGCGCTGACGGATCCGGTCGCCGATGACCCACGCGCCGCCCCAGACGAGCGTGCCGGCGAGGAGAGGCACGACCGGAAACTCATCCTGGGCCAGTCCGGAAGCGGTGACGTGGAGGGCGAAGACGCCCGCCACGACGGCGACCGTCAGCTGAGGACGAGCGCGGGTGGCGGTCGGGTCGAGCCCGAGAAAGAAGAGAGCGACGGTTGGTCCGAGCGGCGGCCCCGGCGGATAGTCGAGCGCGGTCAAGGCGACGCTCGCCGCCGCGGTGACCGCGAACACGGCGAGCGGCGCTCGCCGGCGGGCGAGGAGCGGGAACGCGCCGAGCGCGGCCAGGGCGACGCCGAGCGCGTCGAAGCTGCGAGCGTCCGTCTCGGAGTCACGGCCGCCGGCGGCGAGCAGCAGGAGCGAGAGCGCGAACACGCCTGTGGCGATGACGACGTCGGTGAGTAGCTCCTTGCGATTCACGCTGCGAGGGTAACGGCCCTCGTGGCGCAGCGAGTCTCCCCTGAGGAGGATCCCGCTCCGCCCACGGGAGGACGCCGAAGTCGTCCACGAGTGGCCGTGAGATTCCGCCCGCGGGGTGTCGTCGCGCGAACGGCCGCGCTCGTACCTTGACGGTCGAGACAACGAAAGGAGATGAATCGATGGGCATCACCCTGATGACGACGCTCGCAAGCCAGAACGACTGGGATCACGCCTGGTGGCCGCTCTGGCCGCTGCTCTGGCTCGTGGTGATCGTGACGGTCGTGTGGTTCTTCAAGCGCGGGCGCTGGAACGGGCCGCACCGGCAGACCGGCGCCGACCGCGCGAGGGACATCCTCGCCGAGCGCTACGCCCGCGGCGAGATCACGGGCGAGGAGTATCGCGAGCGGCTGGAAGGCCTCCGGTAACCCGCGTCACGGCTCGCGGACGATGGCCACTCCGAGTGGCGCCAGCGGGTTCGCACCGAGCACGAGCTCGGCGGTCGGCGGCAGCTCGACCCCGACCTCGTGCTCGGTGTGGTTCAGCAGGAAGAGGTACGACCCGCCTGCCGAGGAGCGGCGGCAGGCCTCGACGCCCGCGGGCACGTCCGCGACTGCGCTGACATTCGCGTCGGCGCAGGCCGCGGCGACGATCGAGGCGAGCCCGGCCGCGTCGAGGCCGGCGGAGCAGTAGTAGGCAGCGCCTTCGTCCACGGCGTTCCGGATCACGGCCGGACGGCCGGCGAGGACGCCCGAGGTGTAGGACGCGATCGCGTCGCCGCCGTCGAGCTCGAGCCATTCCGACCAGTCGCGCGCGATCGCTTTCCCACCGGAGGCGAGCTCGACGCCGACCTCTTCACCCGGCGGGATCGGCCAGAACTCATCGACCCGGACGCCCAGCAGTCGCCGCAGTGCGGCCGTCTGTTCCGGGGAGCGGACGTGGTCGTTCTCGTCCACGACTCCGCTGAAGTAGCCGCAGACGAAGACGCCACCAGCGCGGACGAAGGCGGTCACCGTCTCGAGCGCCTCGTCGGTGAGCAGGTACAGGTTCGGGGCGACGACGAGGCGGTAGCCGGCGAGCTCGCCGGCCGGCGGAACGACGTCCACCGCGATGCTCCGGTCGAAGAAGGGCCGGTACCAGGAGCGGACGATCGTCGGCAGGTCGAGGAGCTGCGAGGGGTGGTCGGCGCCGTCGAACGCCCACCAGTTGTCCCAGCCGAACAGGAACGCGACATCGGCGCGGGCCGTCGACCCTGCGATCTCCTCGAGTCCCGCGAGCTCGCTTCCGAGCCGGACGGTCTCGCTCCAGCCGCGCGCCTCGGTCCCACCGTGGGGCAGCATCGCGCTGTGGAACTTCTCGGCCGCCGCGCGCGCGGCGCGCCACTGGAAGAACATGACGCCGTCCGAGCCGTGCGCGAGCGCCTGGAAGGCCCAGAGCCGCAGCAACCCCGGCCGCTTTGGCACGTTCACCTCCCGCCAGTTGACGGCGCTGACGGCATGCTCGAGCAGGAGCCAGGGCTGACCGCCGCCGAGTGACCGCATCAGGTCGTAGTTCAGCGCGGCCGACACGTGCGCCTCGGGATCGATCGGGTCGGGATACGAGTCGAGCGTGACCACGTCCTCTCGTGCGGCCCACGCCCAGTAGTCCGCCGGCTGGAACGTGTTCATGAAGTTCGTCGTTACCGGGATCCCGGGCGCCAGCTCTGCGAGCACCTGGCGCTCGGCCTCGTAGCAGGCGAGCAGGGCATCCGACGAGAACCGTCTCCAGTCGAGTGCCTGGGTCGGGTTGACGGAGGTCGGCGTCCTGCGCGGCGGCTCGATCTCCGACCAGTTCCGATAGCGCTGGCCCCAGAATGCCGTTCCCCACGCTCGGTTCAGCTCCTCGATCTCTCCGTAGCGCGCGCGCAGCCAGCCGCGGAAGTCCTCCGCCGAGATCGGGCAGTAGCAGGCGGGCACGTGGCAGCCGTACTCGTTGCTCACGTGCCACATCGCCACCGCGGGATGGCTGCCGTAGCGTCGGGCGAGCTGCTCGACGATCTTCACCGTCGCCTCGCGAAAGATCGGCGAGCTCGGGCAGTAGTGGCGCCGGCTCCCGAACTCGAGCCGCACGCCGTCCGACGTGACGGGCAGGACCTCCGGGTGCTCGCGCACGAGCCACGCGGGCGGGGCGGCGGTCGGCGTCGCCAGGTCGACGGCGATGCCGTTCGACCAGAGCAGCTCGATGACGCGGTCGAGCCAGCCGAACTCGTACGTCACCGGGCTCGGGCTCGAGCAGCGCCCAGGAGAAGATGCCCACGCTGACGAGGTTCACGTGGGCTTCGCGCATCAGCGCGACATCCTCGAGCCAGGTCTCCTCCGGCCACTGCTCGGGGTTGTAGTCGCCGCCGTAGAGCAGCCCGCGGACACGTGGGAGCAGCGCGTCAGCCAACGATCGCCAGGCCGCTCTCCAGGTCGAACAGGTGGAGCTTGGCGGGGTTGACCGCGAGCTCGATCGTCGCGCCGACGCCGATTCGCGTCTCGGGGTCGAAGCGCCCGATCACCGTCGTCGTGTGCTCCGCCTCCAGCGCGAGCAGCGTCTCGACCTCGTCCTGCTCGAGCGTGCTCCCTTCGAGGACGGCGTCGCTCACCACCTGCTCGGCCCGGACTCTCGACGTGTACCAGCAGCTCCGACCCGAGTGACTCGACGACCAGCACGGTGCCCTGCAGCTGCGCGGCTCTCGCCCGTCTCCGGGCGCAGGTGCTCGGGCCGGAAGCCGAGTGCGACCTCCCGCCCCTCGTACGCGCGAAGGGCGGGACCGCTCTGGACGCAGCGACTCGGGCAGGTCGAGCTCGCAGTCGCCGAGCCGGGCGGCGAGCTTGCCGTCGTGGGACACGACCCGGGCTTTGAGCAGGTTCATCGAGGGACTGCCGAGGAAGCTGGCGACGAAC
>CAWJYW010000017.1:0-12752 GCA_963847255.1 uncultured Gaiellaceae bacterium | reverse complement strand
CGCCGTCAACTTCGAGCGGTTCTGGCTCACGCCCGGCTTGACCGTCTCGATGTTCGTTCTCAACTCCTCCCGCCCGCTCTTCCGGAACAACCCACAGCTACGACGAGCAGTCAACTTCGCCCTCAACAGAAACGTGTTCGCACGTCTCGGCACGCCGACCGGTCACTACCTTCCGCCGGGCGTCCAGGGTTACAGGCAGCGAACCATCTATCCGCCTAGGGCAAGATCTCGTCCGCGCGGGGGAGCTGGCGGCAGGAAATCTCCGCGACGGAAAGGCCGTCTTCCTCGTTCCCGACGTTGCGCCGGCGCGCAACAACGCGCAGCTGATAGGGGAACAGCTGGCGAAGATCGGGCTCGACGTCGAGATCCAGCCGTTCGGCGAGCACGCCACCGCATCGTCGTACCTCGGGCGGCTCGGCTCCGGACGAGCCGTGGGACATCGCGCTCGTCCTCTGGACGCCCGACTTCGTCGATCCCTCCGCCTACATCAACCGGCTGCTCGACAGCCAGTTCACCGGCGGCACCGACCCTCACCCGGTTCGACGAGCCCTCTACACCGAGCTCATGCGGAAGGCGGCGCGCCTGCAGGGCGCGGCGCGCGACCGAAGGCCTACGCCGAGCTCGACCTGCAGCTCGCCCGCGACGCCGCCCCGGTCGTGCCGACTCGTACGTCCTCAACGAGGCGACGCTCGTCTCGGCGCGCGTCGACCGCAAGTGCCTGCGCCGGCCCGGCGCTCGTCCTGACGACGGTCTGCCTGAGAGCCGCCGCGGCCGTGAGGCGCCGGCTCCTGTTCCTGCTCTGCCTCGCGCTCCTCGGTCGTCGTTGCGCAGTCGCGGCGCTCCCGGCCGCACAGGGGTCGACCGACGCGCGGGCAGGCGGGATCTTCAGGGTCAGCTTCCAGGGCTCGAGCAGCCTCCAGGCCTTCGACCACATCGATCCCGCGCTCGCCTACTCGCGCGAGAGCTGGACGCTCCTGGACACGGTCTGCGCTCGGCTGATGCGCTACCGGGACGCGCCGCCGCCTCGCGGGCTACCAGCTCGTCCCGGAGGTCGCGGCGACGCCCGCCGACCGTGTCGGACGGCGGCAGGACGTGGACGTTCAGGCTCCGCAACGGCTTCCGCTTCAGCAACGGCCAACCCGTCCGCGCCGAAGGCGTTCGCGCAGGCGATCCACCGCACGATGGCGCCGGGGTCGACTCGCCCGGCTACGCCTACACGCGCGCGATCGTCGGCGCCGAGGACGTCCACGCCGGGAAGGCGACGCAGAGCCTCCGGTGTGACATGCGCGCGGCAACACGCTCGTCGTCCGCTTCACGCGTCCGGTGGGCGCTTTCGACGCCTGGACGACGATGCCGTTCTTCTGCGCCGTCCCGCCCACGCTCCCGCCCAGCGCGGAAGGCGTGCGCTCCTTTCCGGGGCCGGCCCGTACTACGTCCGCGAGTACCGGCCGAACCAGCGCATCGTGATCCGGCGCAACCGCTACTACGGCGGCAACCGCGTCGCACCACGTCGACGGCTTCGACGTCGACCTCAGCGCGAGCTCGCCCGCGGAGGTGCTCGACGGGATCGAAGCCGGCAAGGCCGACTGGGGCTACGCCCTGGCGCAGGCGCACTTCAACTTCGGCCGCGGGCTGATCGCCAAGTACAGGCTGAACCAGCGCGCAATTCTTCGTCCAGAGCCCGGGGCTGACCGTAGCCACGTTCGTCTCAACTCCTCCCGTCCGCTCTTCAAGGACAACCCGAGCCTCCGTCGGGCGGTCAATCTCGCCCTCGACCGGCAGCGACTTCGCCTCCAGCCCTGCTGCCTGGCTGACGGATCAACTGCTCCCGCCCGGCGTCGCCGGGATTCAAGGATCGTCAGATCTATCCCTTCGCGAGGGATCTGTCCCAGGCCAAAGCGCTTGCCGCCGGGAACCTCCGCGGCGGCAAGGCGATCATGTACTTCCCTGAGTTTCGACCACGCGCTCGGCTGCGCACAGTGCGTCGCAGGAAGATCTGGAGGAGATCGGGCTCGACGTCGAGATCCAGCCGTTCGCCGAGTTCGCTACGGGCTCCGCGTACCTCGGCAGGCTCGGAGAGCCAGATGAGCCGTGGGACCTGGCCATCGTCCTCTGGACGCCGGACTTCGTCGATCCGTTCGCGTACATCAACCGGCTGCTTGATTCCGAGGACGGCGGCGGCACCGACCTGGCCGGCTTCCAAGAGGGCGGATACGTCGAAGCTCATGCGCCGGGCCGCGCGGCTTCGGGGTGCGGCACGAGCGAAGGCCTACGCCGAGCTCGACCTCGCTACTCGCCCGTGACGCCGCGCCGCTCCTGCCGATCCAGTCGTGAACGAGGCGACGCTCGTCTCGGCGCGTGTCGACCCGAAGTGCATGCTGCTGCGGCCCGGCTCGTCCTGACGACGGTCTGCCTGAAGCGCTAAGGCGCCTGCACCGTCACCCAGACGAGCCCGTCGGCGACGACGATGCCGGACGGCCTGTTCCCGACCTCGATCGTCTCCACGACCGTCCTCGTCCCCGGGTCGATGCGCGAGACGGTCCCGTCGCCGGCGTTCGCGACCCACACGGCATCGGCGCCGACGGCGACCGCGACCGGCTCGTCGCCGACCGGGATCTGCCCGATGCGAGTACGTGCTCGGTCAATCCGCGTCACGATGTCGTCTCCGCTGCTCGTGACCCAGGCTGCACCGAAGCCGTACGCGATGCGCCGTCGATCGCCGACCGACGTCCGTGCCGCCGAGAGGGCCGACCCGGAACGTCGGCGGATTGAAGCGGTAGACCGTCGAGTCGCCGGAGCTCACGACCCAGACCATGCCGCCGGCCTCGACGACCGCGGTCGGGCGGTTGAGGGCCTCGATCACGTCGCGCTCTCCACCGAGCCCGACGTCGGGTCGATCCGGGCCATCGTCCCGTCGCCGAAGACGGCCCACACGCCGCTGGGCCCGGCCGCGACGGCGCCGTCGGGCGAGCGGCGCCTCGTCTCGGCGACGTCGAACGTCTTCTGGCCGCCGAGCTCCGGATCGATCCGCGTCACCTGGCCGGTCAAGCCGTGCGCGGCCCAGAGGTGACCGTGGCCGAACGCGATCCCGGTCGGCGTCGCGTCGAGCGGGATGGTCTCGACGACCTTCCTCGAGTCGCGGATCGATGCTGGGTCACGCTCTTGCCGTCGAGGTTGGCTGCCCAGACCGACCCGCCGCCCGCGGCGATCGGCCCGGGCAGGATCCCGGCCGGGACCTGTGCCCACGACGTCGTTCGTCTCGGGATCGATGATCGCGACCGAGTTCGGCTCGACCGCGATCGGGCGTCTCCTCGCTGCGCGAGCAGGACGGCCGCGGCGACGGCGACCGCGGCGACGAGCGAGCAGCGCGGCGGCCACGATCACGGATGCGCCGCTTCTTCCTTCCGGGCTCGGCGGGCGCCGCGGGCGGCACCGGCGCAGCGAGCGCGGGATCGTGGTCGAGCACCGACCGCTCGAGCGCCTTCAGCTCCTCCCCGGGCTCGATCCCGAGCTCGTCCACGAACGCCTTGCGCGCGGAGCGGTACGCCGCGAGCGCGTCGGCCTGGCGGCCGGAGCGATAGAGCGCGAGCATCTGCTGGGCGCGGAAGCGCTCGCGGTACGGGTGCTCCGCCACGAGCGCGTCGAGCTCCGGCACGAGCTCCGTGTGCTTCCCGAGCGCGAGGTCGGCATCGATCCGCTCTTCGAGCGCGCCGAGTCGCTGCTCTTCGAGCCGGCCGGCCGCCGCCGCGGCGAACGGCTCGCCGTCGAGATCGGCAAGCGCGGAACCACGCCAGAGCGCGAGCGCCTCGCCCGGCCGCGCCTCCGCTCGCAGCCTGGCGAACTCGTCGAGGTCCGTGCGCCCTGCCGGAACGTCGAGCACGTACCCCGGGGCGCTCGTGCGGAGCGAGGCGCCGTCCTCCCCGAGCGTCTTCCGCAGGCCGGCCACGTACACCTGCAGCGCGGAGCGCGCCGTCTCCGGCGGCGCATCCCCCCAGAGCTCGTCGATCAGCCGCTGGGTCGAGACGACGCGGTTCGCGTCCAGCAGGAGCAGCGCGAGCACCGCCCGCTGCTTGCGCGCCCCGAGGTCGAGCTTGACGCCGTTGCGCTCGGCCTCGAGCGGGCCGAGAAGTCGGAACCTTAATTCGCTCACTTAGGAGCAGTTTGGCGTTCCTTTGGCCGGATTTCAGCCCCTCCGCGGATGGTGGCGCCGTCCATCCGACCGGAGGTGAAGGCAGATGACACGAACGATTCGACTGCTTCTTCCCGCAGCGGCGCTCGTTGCGCTCGCGACTGTCGCGATCGGCTCCGCGTCCGGCGCCGCGAACGGCTCGAAGCGGTTCGAGGCGCAGTTCCAGGAGAGCAACGTGCTCCGTCACGGACCGGATCGCCGACCTCGGCATCTTCCAGCTGATCAACACGGGCACCGGGACGGTCGAGGGGTTCGGGCCCGCGACGATGGTGCTAGCGATGTCGCAGGACCGCTCGGTGACGCCGTGCGGCCCGGGCAGCTGGACGAACGCCGGCATCCGGCGGATCGTCGTCGCGGCGGGCGTGCTGATCCTGCGCGAAAAGGCATACGTCTGCCAGACCGAGGCCGGTCCGGTCGCCACCGGCACGTGGCGGGTGGACGGGCAGGCCAGCACGGGCGTCTTCGCCGGCGCACGGGGAAGCGGGACCGACACGGTGCACATCCCGACCGCGAGGTCCACGCTCTCCGGGAAGCTGAAGCTCGTCCACGAGGACGAGGGCTAGACGAGTGAAGCTTCCGTTCGTCACCGCGCTCGCGGCGGCGTTCGTCGTCGGCGTCGACAGCGGCCGCGCTCTCCCTGAGCGCGGCCGCTGCGGACCGCGACACCGCTCGCCCGACGGCGCCGCCCCAGAGCCAGCTGCGTGTGGTCTCCGCCGTCGAGATGGACGGCTCCCCCTCGAGCATGGTCGCCGCGGCTGGTTCGCTCTGGGTCACGCTCGGCATGGCCGGGATCGCCCGCATCGACCCGGCCACCAACACCGTCGTCGCCCGGATCGAACCCGGAGGAGCGGTGAGCGGGCTCGCGGCCGGCTTCGGCGCCGTCTGGGCGATCGACGCCTTCCACGACCGGCTGCTCCGAATCGACCCCGACACGAACCGAGTCACCCGTGAGACCCGGGTCGGCGGCCTTCCCAGCGGGATCGCGATCGGGCACGGCTCGGTTTGGGTCGGAAACCAGCTCGAGTCGAGCGTCACCCGGATCGACCCCGACAACGGCCGCACCCTCACCACCTTCGCGTTCCAGGACGGCGCCATCTGGCCCGGCGCCATCACCACCACCGCCGACGCGGTCTGGGTCATCACCCGCGACGGCAACGCCGTTAGCCGCATCAACCCCAGCACCTCAACCGTCGACCGGCTCATCGCCCTCCGGGGCGCGCGCTCGCTCACCGTCGCGAACGGGTCGGTCTGGGCCGGCGTCGCCAACAGCACCTCGCTCTTCCGGGTCGGGCCCCGCGGCCTCAGCCGCGTCACAACCCCCTACCGCTCCAACGCCTACGGGCCCGAGCTCGCCGGCGGCGATGCCCTCTGGCTGGCCGTGCCGGCAGGCGTCGCCCGGGTGAGCCCAGCCGGCGTGCGCATGCCCCTCCAGCCACGGCCCCTCCATCTGAGCTCGATCGTCACCGCCGCCGGCGACGTCTGGGTCGCCGACCAGGATGGCGACCGCATCCTGCGCCTGACCGACGTGGGCGTCATGCCGCGGTGAACGCGGTGGGAAGAACCACGCGGTGTCTGCCGTCGCGTGGGTATGAGACCTCTCCGATCCATGGCGCTCGTTGCTGCCGTCGCGGCGGCGCTGCTCGCGTCGGCCGCGCCGGCATCCGATGCAACCGCGCGGCTGACCGAGATCGCGCACGTCTACTCGCTCGGCGTCGGCGAGGTGCGCTGCCCGGCACGAGCCGAGTGGAACGCGGACTTCGCGTCGTCGTTCAGCTCTGCGTACACCAACCTGCGCGACGACTACACGATTCTCTCCCCGCCGGTTTGCGAAGGAGCGCTCGGCGTGGGCGGCACGGCTGTTCCGGCCTGGAAGCAGGCGCTCGGCACGCTCGTGCTCACGCACGAGGCGTTCCACCTGCGCCACTGGCGCCACCGTCGCGACGAGGGCAAGGTCGAGTGCCAGGCGCTCGTCTACTTCCGCGAGGCGGCGCAGCGGCTTGGAGCGACGGCCGCGCAGGCGGACGACCTCTACCCGTATGCACTGGCGCTGCATCAGTACAAGGTGCGGCTCTTTCCCGAGTATCGCGATCCGGCGTGCGTGATCCCGCCGTGGGCTCCGCCCGTCGGCGGTGGCGACGAATGAGACTCACTCTCGCCACGCTCGTCCTCGCGGCGACGATCGCGGGGACAGCGAACGCCGGGCCGCCCCTCGCGGGCGCCGTCGACGAGGCGCGCCGGATCGCCCGCGAGACACAGCGCACGCACGGGCCGGACATCACCGCCGTCACGACCACCTCGGGCATCGCCGCACTGGAGCTGTTCAATCCCGCGACGGGATGGTCGCACAGCGTCCCGGCCGGGAACGGAATCCACTTCACGCTCTGCGGCCGGGTCCTACGCCGCTGCGCTCTCCCGGCACTGGCCGCCCGTAGGCAGGCGCTGGCCCTGGCGCGCCGCACACTGCGGGAGACGTCGGTAAGCGTGGTCGTCGTTGCGCTGCCGCAGACGGCGACACGGCACCTACAACTCGTCTTCGAGCGCGACCTGCTCAACGCGACGGAGACCTCGGCCGAACGGCTCACCCGGGCGCGGCTCTACGCGATGGCGGGGCTCGTCGCTGCGGGCACCGAAGACAGCCTCCTGCTCGTCCGGATCTAGCTGACCGCGGCCTCGTCGCGGGACCACTGCGTCCGCGGCCGCTCAAGCATCTCCCCGTCGAGCTCGAGGTCGACCCGTTCGTTGAAGAAGCAGAGCAGGTCTCGAATCGGTTCGACTTCGTGTTGCGGATCGCGGTAGGTCCAGACGAGATCCTCGACGATGCGGTCGCCCACCCGCACCGACCAGTAGCTCGCCGAGCCCTTGTACGCACAGCGGGTTCGCGCGCTCGACGGCTCGAGGAGCTCGGCACGGACGTCCTCGACAGGCATGTAGTAGCGCGGCGGCAGGCTGGTCTCGAAGAGCGCCAACGCCCGACGGGTCTCGGCGAGCAGCTCTCCATCGAGCAGGACGCGTACGTGCCGGCTCGTCGGGAAGACGTCGATGCGGTGGT
The DNA here is from genome assembly GCA_963847255.1 of uncultured Gaiellaceae bacterium. Classification (GTDB taxonomy): domain Bacteria; phylum Actinomycetota; class Thermoleophilia; order Gaiellales; family Gaiellaceae; genus Gaiellasilicea. The sequence continues at coordinate 5,514 of CAWJYW010000017.1, read as the reverse complement.
ACGGGTCGCGCGGATGCCCGAGGATCTGCTCGTCCTCGCAGAACCACTCGTCCATCGCGTCCCAGTCGAGTGCGACGAGCCCGTTCAGGAAGGATGCGGCCTCCGGCACGTCCGAGTACGACCAGGCGGCGTCGGGAACAGACCGGTCGCCGACCCGCAACGCCCAGCGTTCACAGGTGCCCTTGGCGTCCGTCTCCTTGCGGGAGCCGGCCGGGTCGAGCAGGTCGCGCCGGACGTCCTCCGGCGGGAAGTAGTAGACGGGCAGCCGTCCGGTCTCGTGGAGCAGGAACGGCCGGTGGCTGTCCACCACCGTCTCGTTTGCCAGGAGGGCCTGGACGCGGTACGGCATCGGGTCGAGGTAGAGGACGACGTCGGGCTCGCCGAGGTCGACGTTGAGCCGGCCCGCCGGCTGCTTCGCGAACGGACCGTTGATGGTCAGCGACACACGACTCCCATTCCTCGTTGCCGCTGCGCCAAACGTCAGGAGGGTGCGAGCCGCGCGCGCAGCTCGTCGGGCACCGAGAGGCTCTCGCCGCGCTCGTAGTCGTACGAGACGAGGACGCTCTTCGCCTCGGCGACGACACGGCCGTCTGCCGTGATCACGTGCTCGAGCTGGAAGCTCTTCGTCCCGATCCGCGAGCAGCGCGTCCGCACCTCGACCTCCTCTCCGGCTCTTAGCTCGGAGCGGAAGTCGAGCTCGACCCGCGCGAGGATGAAGTCGGTGAGGCCGCCGAGGACGCCGATCCGCGACTCCTCCAGATAGGTCGAGTAGACCGCATTGTTGACGTGACCCATCGCGTCGCAGTCACGGAACCGGACGCGCTCCCGGTGGACGAAGGGGAAGTCGTTCAGAGCGCCCACTCCATCGGCGCCGGCCTGGTGAAGCCGGACCGAACTGCGACGGCGGCGCCCTGCTCGCGTGACGCGTCGATCGCGTTCAGCACCTCGACGACGTGGGCGGCGTGCTCGCCGGTCGAGCGATGCGGTCGCCCTTCCTCGATCGCATCGGCGAGATCGACGAGCGCGCGGCCCCAGTCGATCCCTTCGAACGGCGCCCGCACCGGCTCGACCGCGGTGTACTCGCCGCCTCGCGGCTGGAGCTCGACGGTCGAGCTCGCCTCCAGCCACGACTCCAGGTGGAGCGAACCCTCGTCGCCGTGCAGCTCGAGCCCGCCCTGCTTGCTCGGCGGGACGTAGAAGGTCGCCGTGAGCCTCGTGAGAAGGCCCTCCTCGTGCTCGAGCGTCGCGACGACGAAGTCGGGCGCCGCGGGAACGAACGCCGTGCCGTCGAGCAGCGTGCGCTCCGCTTGCAGCGTCGTCGCGAACGACTGCACGCGGCGGACGGGGCCGAACATCGCGGTCAGGATCGTGAGCGGGTAGACGCCGACGTCGACGTGCGGCCCGACGGCGTACAGCGTCCGCGGGTCCGGATGCCAGTCCTCGATCCGGCCCCAGTTCGCCTCCGCGTAGACCGCCCGGACATGCCCGATCGCGCCGTCACGGACGAGCTTCCAGAGGGTCTGCTGCGCCTCGCCCAGCAGCGTCGCCGGCGCGCTGCTGAGCCTGACGCGGTTCTCGGCGGCGAGGTCGATCAGCTGCTGGGCCTCCTCGTGCCGGAGCGCCAGCGGCTTCTCGTTGTGGACGTGCTTGCCCGCCGCGAGCGCAGTCGCCGCAACTTCGTAGTGCGCCTGCGGCACGGTCAGGTTGACGACGGTGTTGACATCATCGTCGGCGAGCACCGCGGCGAGGTCTGGGTAGACGCGGCCGCCCTGCGCCGCGACCAGCTCCTCGGCCCGAGCCCCGTCGAGGTCGGTGGCGCCCGCGAGCTCGAGTCGCGGCGCGGCCACAATCGAGGCGGCGTAGCGGGCGGCGATGTTGCCCGCGCCGACGAGCGCGACTCTCATCCGAGCCAAACCTCGAGCTGCTGCCGCATCGCCATGATCTCCTCGCTCGGGTCGTGGTCTTCCGGCTCGTGCTCGACCACGTAAGCGCCCGTGTAGCCGCTGTTCTGGAGCGCGCGCACGCAGGCCTCGATGTCGACGATCCCCTCACCCCAGACGCACGTTTCATGCGGCTCGCCGGTGTGGCTCACGTCCTTCAGGTGCACGTGCGCCACGTGGCCGTCGAGTTCCCGGATCGCCCGCTCCGGGTCGTAGCCCTGCGTTGCCCACCAGCCGGTGTCGATCGTGGCGGCGAGCGCGCCATCGCCCGCCTCGATCTTCACCAGCACCTCCGCCGGGGTCCGTTCCGGGTGGTTCTCGAGCGCGAGCGTCACGCCGTGGGCGCGGAGGACCGGCGCGAGCGCCGCCGGGTCGCCGGACAGCCCGGCGCCGATCACGGGCGTGCCCACGGCGAGCGAGAGCTCGCAGGCCCGCTCGACGTTGGCCGCGTCGACCCACGTGGCGTAGGTCGCCACCGCGAGGCCGTGCGCACCGAGCGCTTCCTGCGCCGCCGCGACGTGCTCGTCCATCGCCCACGTGGGGCTCAGGTGCGGTCCCCAGAGATCGATCGTCTCGAAGCCGAGCTCGCGTACCGCGGCGAGGAGGGCGTCGAAGCGCTCGCGATACGTTTCGACCGGGGAGAAGAACTCGTGCGTAGCACGGTCGCCGTGGCCCCAGCCCTGCATCGCCCAGCCCGTCTGGCGGGCGACGTAGTTCGCGGTCGTGAAGGCGATCCGGCTCACAGAGTCGGAACGTACCTGGGCACGCGGGACTCGCAGCGCCATGACCGGTACCCTCCTCGGATGACATCCGGCCACGACACGCTCGTGTTCATCCCCGCCTGGAACGAGGAAGGCAACTTGCCGGCGGTGCTGGAGGAGCTGCGCGAGGAGCTGCCCGCGATCGACGTGCTCGTCGTCGACGACGGCTCGACCGATGGGACCGCGGAGGTCGGCCGCTCCGCGGGCGCCGAGGTGCTCTCGTTCGGCGAGAACCGCGGCCTTCGCGCCGGGATCGCGGCCGGCTACAACTGGGCGCTCGAGCACGACTACGCCTACTGCGGCCGCGTCGACGCCGACGGACAGCACCCACCCGCCGAGCTGCGCCGCCTGCTCGAGCTCGTCCGCTCGGGCAGCTGCGACGTCGCCGTCGGCTCGCGCTTCGTGAGCGGCGACGGCTACGAGCCATACCGATACCAGCCGGAAGGCATCCGCAGGCTCGGCACGGGGCTCCTCCGTCGCGGAATGCGGATCGCGCTCGGGCGGCCGTTCAACGACGCGACGAGCGGCCTCTACGCCGTCAACGCGAAGGCACTCCCGATCCTCGCGAAGCCGTACGAGAGCGGCGCCCCGGAGGTGGAGTCGCTCCTCAGGCTCGACGAGGCAGGGCTGCGAGTCGAGGAGGTGCCGGTCGACATGCGCGTCCGCGCGGGCGGCGAGTCGAAGCTGCGCGGTAAGAAGGCGGTCGTCCTCGTCGTGACCGTGATCGCGACCCTTTTCGGCGCCCGGCGCCTTTGGCGGCGGCGTGGCTAACACCCTCGTCGCGGTCCTCGGCTACTCGACCCGCCGCGGCGGTGGCCTGCATCCGATCTGCGCGGCGCGCCTCGCGCTCGCCGAGCAGACCGCGAGCGACGCAGACGCGGTCGTTCTCAGCGGCTGGGCGCGGCGACCGCACCATCCCTCGGAGGCAGAGCTGATGCGCGCGGCGTGGCGGGGACCGAACGTGACGCTGATCGCGGACCGCGACGCACGGTCGACCGCCGGCAACGCACGCGCGATCGCCGCCGAGGCGCGCAGGACCGGCGCGACCGAGGTCGTCGCCGTCACCTCATCGTGGCATCGTCCGCGCGCGCGGCTGCTCCTGCGACAAGCGCTCGACCCGGGCGTCCAGCTGCAGGGTCGTCTCGCCCGAGCGTCGCGGGGGCCCGGTGGGCCTGCTCGGCCGCGAGCTCGTCTGCCTGCTCGCGCTGCCGCTCCAGCTCGCCTCGCTGCGCTGAGACGTGAGGTCGCTCACGCCCGCCCTCTACGGGGCGGGCGTTGAGCGCGTTGTTCCTACGACTACGGGCAGCGGCCGAGCTTGTCGCCGTGCTGGCGCATATGCGCCTTGGCGGCCGGCGCGCCGACGGTGATCGTCTTGCCCTTGTGGCAGAGCGTCACCTTCGTCTTCCCGTACTGCTTCCCGCTCGGGCCGTACTGCTTCTTCGCCGGCTTTGCCGCAGCGGCGGCCGGCGCCTTCGCGGGCTTGCCGGGCGTTCCGGCCGGTTTCCCCTTACCCGGGGGCGGTGCAGCACCCGCGAGCGCGACCACGGCGAGCACGAGCACGGCCGTGAGCGCAATCACGAGGGCGATCCGGACTGGGCGATGTGTTCGTTTCATGAGTCTCCTCTTCCCCTTTGGCCGTCGGACCGTAACGATCCTCGTCCCGCGTAACGTAAATGCTGTGTAAAAAGAGCGGCGCCGCAGAAGAGGCCCGCTGCGCTGACAACAGGCATCTCCCAGTCCCAATCCACACCGGCGTGGAGGAGAAAGGTGACGTAGCCACCCACCGCGGCGGCAGACATTCCCCAGGACGCGGCCGCAAGCGGAGCGGCCAGCGCGATCACGAGGAGCACGAGCCCGACGACGCCGAGCTCCGCGAGCGTCTCGAGGTAGAGGCTGTGTGCGTCGCGCACGAAGACCGGAGCGGGCTGCGTCTCGAGCCACGCCAGCTCGAACGTCCCCGCCCCACGGCCCGCGAGAGGACGCTCTTCCGTCTGCGCCCAGGCGACGTGCCAGTACCAGGGCCGATCGCCGGCCCGGTCGGCGAGGTCGTCGGCGAGCGACCCGGCGGGCAGCACGAGCGCAACAGCGAGCGCCAGCGCGGCGACGGCCGCGGCCGCCGCACCCAGCCGGCGGCGACCGGTGCGGAGGGCGAGCGCGACGGTGCAGCCGACCAGTGCCGCGACCCAGCCGCCCCGGCTTCCCGTCAGCGCCAGCGTCGGCAGGAACAGGGCGACGGCGACGAGTGCAGCCGGACGCGAGCGAGAGTCGCACCAGGAGGGCGACGGCCGCCGCGAGCCCGATCGCCGCGAGCCCGCCGAGGGCGTTCGCATAACCCAGCGGCTCGTGGAGGAGCGTGCCCTCGAAGGGGTCGGGCGGGCTCGGCGGCCCGTTGAGGAGACGCTCCCCGAGCGCGTATGCACAAACGAGGCCGATGCCGGCAAGCGTGCCGGCGAGGAGCGCGCCGCGGACGGCGAGCGCCGCGGCGAGCACCGCGACGTACAGGAGCGCACGCTGAGCCTCGAGCAGAGACGAGTCGCCGTCGGGCGACCAGAGCGCGGAGAGCGCCGTCCAGCCCGCGAACGCGGCCAGCGCGAGCAGGGCGACGAGCTCGAGCCGGGTCGGGACGACCCGCCGGTGCAGCAACGCCAGGCCGCCGGCCGCCAGCAGCGCGACCGTCCCGGCCCGCCAGACGTCCGCGTCGTCGTAGCCGCCCTCGCGGAAGGCGAGCAGCACGACGAGACCGCCCGCGAGCACCGCTCCTGCCCACCCGTGCGCCGACCGGACCACGGCGCGTTGTAGCACGGTGGAGGTCT
>CAWJYW010000016.1:0-8188 GCA_963847255.1 uncultured Gaiellaceae bacterium | reverse complement strand
ATCTCGGCGGTAGCGCCCCTGGACGCCGGTGCGGTCGCCGCTGGGGTCGCAGCCTCGTCCGCGTCATCGCCGCCGCAGCCGGCCAGAGCGAGCGAGCAGAGCAGCGCAACGACTGTGAATCTCGGAGTCACGGCGGGAGGATAGTCGAACCAGTCGCCGCGTGTCAGGAGAACCTTACGACGGTTGTATGGCCCGCCGGGCCGACATCTGAGGTGCGCTCAGCCGCGCTCGACCGCGACGAGGACGTCGAGTCGACCCGGCCTCGTCGGCAACTCGATCGTCCCTTCGTCGACTGCCAACGGCCCGCCGCCGAGCAGCGCCCGTGTGATGCGGTCGCCATGGGGGAGGCGTAGTCGCACGCTGAGCGCTCGAAGCGAACCGCGGGGAACGTCGATCGATACTCGCACGACGTTCTTGGAGGAGCGGATCGAGTAGGAGAGGGGACCGAAGCTCGTGGGTGCACGCCGCACGGCGATTCGCTTACCAGCTTCGAGCCACGCGCGGGGGGTGGCGTACGCGAGCTCGAGACCGGTCGGCCGGCTTTTGGCGTCCAGCGTCTCGTGCACCAGCAGCAGGCGCAGCGTGCCGAGATAGGTGGCGTTAGCGGCGCCGTTCGGAGGCAGGTACATCGAGCGGCCGTGCTGGCCGGGAAGCGGCGTCACCGACGCAGCTTCGCCGGCGACGAACGTCCCCGGCGTCATTGCAGCGGCGAGCTGGCCGTAGAGACCGAGCACGAGTTGGTCGGGTCGGTCGTTCTGCGCAAGGAACCGGGCCACGTTGAGGCCATAGACCTGATCGGTGCCAGAGGTGGGGAACGGGGCCGTGCGGCCGTAGAGCGCGTAGGCGCCCGCACGAACGAGTCCGAGCATGCGCGAGCCGTGCAACAGCAGATAGCGCATCGCGCCTTCGGCTTCGGCGCTTCCCGGCTGGAACAGTCCCGAAGCCAGGGCATACGGCACAACGAGGTTCCAGTAGCTCCCGGCCCGGGTTGCGGTGAGTCGGTGATATGGCCGCTCGGCATCGAAGAGCCGCGCGGGCAGGAAGAGCGATCCATCCGGGAGCCTCGCTTGCGATGAGCGAACCGCGGCCCGCAGGCCTCGTTCGAGGCGTTCCGCCAGCCGGCGGCATTGATCGGCGAGAACAGCTCGGCCCGTCTCCGCCCACGCGAGGCCGATCCAGCGCAGCCCCTGCCACGCGATCGCCTGAGAGTGAAGCCCGTAGACGACGTCGGGAATGTCGGATGAGAAGCGCTCGCGCTGCAGCAACCCTCGGTCGTCGTCGTCGAGTTGCCTCCCGAGCTCGTCGACGTAGTCCTGCAATACCGGCGTTACGGCTGCAAGGAACGCGCGATCGCGGAAGAGCCGAAAGTAGAGCGCCGAGCCCACGAGCTTCTGGCCCATCGACCAGTTCGGGTACTCCGTCGGCCGCCGCGTGAGCGCCGTCCGCAACATCGCGCGGGCCACGTTCGCGTGGCCGAAGGTGCTCATTACCTCCGCGGCGTCGACGCCTTCCGGATACGAGAACTGTTGGTAGGGATTGCCGACGCTGTACCGCCACGTCAGCGCGAGGTTCTGGACGATCAGTGCACGTTGCGCGTTCATCACGCGGCGCTCCGGGACCTCGACGGCCGTACCCTCTGCGAGGCGGCTTCGCCAGTAGCCGGTGATCATGCGGCGCGCGCGATCGTACGCGTCGAGAGCGACTCTGCTCGGCGTGGTCGAGAGTGGCCAGGAAACCGCGATCACGCGCACTGCGCCACGTCGCACGCGGAGCGAAAGGCTACTGCCCGGGCTCGTGAAACGGACGTGCGTCCCGCGGCTTGCAGTCCGGGCGTCGACGGTCAGCCGAACGAAGCTCGTGAGAGGGCCGCTGGCAGAGACGCGCGCTGCGAACGACTCCTGGCGATAGCCAACCCCGTTCGCGTCCTCGTACGCCGTCTGCAGGATCGGCAGATAGCCGTCGGCCAGCCGAGGCGCGGTGAGCCTGCCGAGGCAAGCGCCGTACCGCTCGCCGCCGACGCGGAGCTCGATCCTCTTGCCGTCGACCCGGTGGGCAAGGATCTCGCTCCCATCCGCGACGTGAAGGGCGACCGAGGTCGCGCCCCCAGGCCCGGTTGGATGCGAGAAGGGGAGGTAGTACACGCCGGATCGCGTCAACGGCGTACCGCCGGCGGCGCGCGCGTAGACCAGCGGCCGTAGGTACTTGCTTGCGCCGTCATACGACGGGCCATCCTGAGCGGCGAGCAGCTCCTCGCCCCAGAGGTCACGGCCGGCCCTCAGCACCGTCTTGATCCGCTGTGCGTAGCCGTCGTCAGGCGCCGCTGCGCATGAAGACGAAGTTGCCTGCGGCCCACCCTGCTGAGTCGCCACTGCAATGGTGACGACAGCGAGCAAGGCCAGCGCCGCCTTCACAGTGACACCCTCTCACGCGCGCATCGTCGCGCAGGGTCGAGGCGCACGGATGCGGGCAGTGCCTTCGCGTCCTCGGGAAGGAGGCCGAAGCCGCTCAGCGCGATTGGAAGCAAGGCGTCAGCGCGCATCTCGGTCGAGTGCGGCCAGTCCCCAACGTATGCGCTGAGGGGGGCGCATTCGTCGAGGCGGCGAACCGCGTCGAACAACGCCTGCGACTGGTGCTTCTGATCCCAGACGATCCGGTCCTCTGTGCTCCACCAGAGCTGCAGCGGCACGCGTGAGCGAACAATTGCGCGTGCCTGGCTGAGCGCACTCCGCGCGGCGTAGAGCCACGGTGCGCGGTCGGGCGTGCCACCGACCTCACGTCCCATCGTCGACTGGAGCACCGAGCCGTACGCTCTTCCCCAGCGGGCCAGGCAACCGGAGGCGCACGGCAGCTCGGGAAGCTGGCGATAGCGCCGGGCAAGGTCGGTGACCGAGTCGAGCGCGGCCGCGCCGGCCAGCAGGCCGGGGTGACGGGCGACGAGCAGAAGCGTCTCCTGGCCGCCCATGCTGCTGCCGAGCGCATAGACGCGATCGTGAACGAGCCGGAGCCACGGGAGCGCCTTCGACGCGAGTTCGGGCATGCGCGCGAGGTCGTCGATCTGGCCCGGTGCGCCGTAGCTGAAGTTCTTGAGCCGGCTGCCCATGCCGTCCGGGCTGATCACCGCGAACTGGCCCACCGCGGGCAGCCGGTCGAAGAAGGCGGCGTTCGAGCGGCCGGTGGCGCCGCGTCCGTGCGGCGAGATCACCACCGGCAGCGGCGGGTTGTTGTTCGGGCCGTACCACTCGGGCAGTACGACATATGCGAGCCTGCTCGCGCCGCTGTGGCTCGTGTAGCGGATCTCCCACGTGCGGACGCTCTCGATGAGCTTGCGAGAAACGCCGCGGCTGTCAGGGGCCAGATGGGCCGCTGACGCCAGTGCCGACGTGCCGGTTCGAGGCGGCGCATCTGTTCGGCGAAGCAGCGACTGCGCGAGCAGCGCGGCGAGCAGAAGCGCGACGGTCGCGATCGTGATGGAGGAGGAGCGACTTCTGCGATCGGTTGAGTTGGTGCTCGTGGTAGCCATGCGGCCACCGTCGAAGCGCCCCTCAACGGCTCACTCACGCGGGCCTAACGGCTCGCTAATCCGGGCGGCGCGGCCCTTTCAAACGCCCGTGAACCCTGTTACAACCGTGGAAATGCTGGAGTTCAGGATCCTCGGGCCGCTCGAGGTCCTCGCCGATGACGTGTCTGTGCCGCTGGGCGGGAGGCATCAGCGCGCCCTCCTGACGCTCCTGCTCTTGCGCGCCAACGAGCCGGTCTCGACGGAGCGTCTCGTCGACCAACTCTGGGGCGAGCACCCGCCGCGGACGGCGACGACATCGCTGCAGAACTCGGTCTCGCAGCTCCGAAAGCTGCTGGGGTCGGAATTCCTCCAGACGCGCCCGACCGGCTACCTGCTCGAGCTCGACCGGAGCCAGCTCGATCTCACCCGCTTCGAGGACCTTGTCCTCGAGGCGCGCGCCGCGGAGCCGACGGAGCGCGTCGACCTGCTCGGCGAGGCCATGAGGCTCTGGCGCGGTCCCGCATTGGCGGACTCGGAGCTGGAGGACTTCGCGCAGGCCGAGATCAGGCGTCTCGAGGAGCTGCGGCTCGGCGTGCTCGAGGAGCGGATCGCGGCAGAGCTCGAGTCCGGGGCCGAGCCCGAGCTCGTGGCGGAGCTGGAGATGCTCGTCCGCCGCCATCCCCTGCGGGAGCGGCTCCGGTCGCACCTCATGCTCGCTCTCTACCGCTCTGGTCGCCAGGCCGATGCGCTCGCGGCGTACCGGGATGCGCGCCGGACACTCGTCGACGAGCTCGGGATCGAGCCCGGCCCCGAGTTGCAGGCGCTGTATGGGTCGATCCTGCGCCAGGAGCGATCGCTCGTCCCCGTCGCCCAGCCTGCGATCGAGGATCACTACGACGAGGTGATGCGCGCCCTGGCGGCAGGCCGGCTCGTGCCCGTTCTCGGCCCCGGAGCGGCCAGCGTCGCGGGCGACGAGCTTGCACGCCTGCTGGCCGACCGCTTCGAGCTGGAGGTGGAGAACAAGGGGCTCGCGTATGTCTCGCAGGCCGTCGCCGCCAGAAACGGGATCGGGCCGCTGCACGACGAGCTGCACCTCGCCCTCGACCGGGACATCGAGCCCTCGCTGCTCCACCGCTGGCTCGCGGCCCTGCCGCCCGTGCTGCGGGAGCGGGGGCTACCGCAGCAGCTCATCGTCTCGACCTGCTTCCACACGGGCGTCGAGCGTGCCTTCGAGGCCGCCGGCGAGGAGTTGGATGTCGTGGTCTACGTCGCGGCCGGGCGCGATCGCGGCAAGTTCCTCCACATCGGCCCCGACGGCGGCGCGTCCGTCGTCGACGAGCCGAACGCCTACACGGGGCTCGCGCTCGAGGAGCGGAGCGTGCTCCTGAAGATCCACGGGCACGTCGACCGGGGTGCAACGCGCGAGTGGGAGAGCTTCGCCGTCCGCGAGGACGACCACATCGACTACCTCGTTGCGGGCGATGCGGCCGGCACAGTGCCTGTCCAGCTGGCGGCGCGTCTGCGCAGAAGCCACCTCCTCTTCCTCGGCTACGCCGTCGACGACTGGAGCTTGCGCGTCTTCCTTCGGCGCGTCTGGGGCGGCGACCGACTCGCGTACCGGTCCTGGGCAGTGCAGCCTGAGGCCGAGCACGTCGCGAGCGAGCTCTGGCGCGAGCGCGGCGCCGACGTCTACGACGTCTCTCTCGGGACGTACGCGGAGGAGCTCGCCCGGCTCACGGCTGCGCTCGTCGGGGTGGACGCCGCGTGATGCCGCCGTCGTCGCCGTTCAAGGGCCTCGCCTACTTCGGAGACTCCGAGTACGACTGGCGGCTCTTCTTCGGCCGCGAGCGCGAGTCCGAGGTCGTCGCCGCGAACTTGATGGCGTCCCGGCTGACCGTGCTGTACGGCCCGAGCGGGGTGGGGAAGAGCTCGCTGCTGCGCGCCGGGGTGGCGCGGCGCCTTCGGGCCCTCGTCCCCGCGGTCGCAGCGGACGAGGGGGGAGCCGAGGTCGTGATCGTCGACAGCTGGCGTGACGACCCGGTGCTCGCCGTGGCCACCGCCGCCGGCGCGGCCACAGACATTCCGCTCGCGGACGCGCTCGCGGAGCGCGCCATCTCCTCCGGCGGAGAGCTCTACCTGATGCTCGATCAAATGGAGGAGTACGTGCTCTACCACGGGCGGGAGGGCGGTCCGCTCGGGAACGCGCTCGAGGACGTCCTCACCCGGCCCGGCCTCCCCGTCCACGTTCTCCTCGGTGTGCGCGACGACTCGCTCGCCGACCTCGACGCGCTCAAGCGGCGCCTGCCGAGCCTCTTCGGCAACGTCCTCCGCCTCGACCACCTGACCCGGGTTGCGGCGCGCTCGGCGATCGAAGGGCCGCTCCGTGCGTACGCCGAGCTCGGCGGACCGGAGGTCGTCGCCGAAGACGAGCTCATCGAGGCCGTGCTCGACGAGGTCACGACAGGACGGATCGAGCAGCACCTGACCGGTCGCGGCCTCATCGAGGAGGGACGGCGGGAACGGCGAGTCGAAGCCCCCTACCTCCAGTTGGTGCTCGAGCGGCTCTGGGAGGTGGAACGCGAGCGAGGGTCCGCCGTGCTGCGCGCGGCGACACTTGCTGAGCTGGGCGGCGCCGAGCGGATCGTCGAGGAGCACCTGGAGCGGGCGCTCGCCGGGATGGACGCGGCCGAGCGCGACCTCGTAGCCCGCGTCTTCGACCACCTGGTGACTCCGTCGGGGACGAAGATCGCCCATGCAGTCGACGACCTCGCGCGCTACGCGGGCGTCCCGGTCGACGAGCTCGCCCCGGTCCTGTCGACGCTCGACGCTTCACGCATCCTGCGTCGCGTCCCGGGTCGGAGCGGAGGTCCGCCACGGTACGAGATCTTCCACGACGTGCTCGCACCGGCCGTGCTCGCGTGGCGTGCGGGGCACGAGTCGGGGCGGGCGCTCGAGCGGGAGCGCGAGGCGGCAAGGCGGCGGCACCGGCGGGTGGCGCTCCTGGCGACGGCCGCGCTCATCGCGCTCGCCGGCACCTCGGCGCTTGCCCTGTGGGCGCTCTCGCAGCGGAGCGAGGCGCGCGAGCAGGCGGGCGCCGGCGAGCGACGGCGCGCTCGAGGCGAAGGCGCGACAGCTGGAGGCGAATGCGACCGTGCAGCTCGGGCGCGATCCGGAGCTCGGGCTCGCGCTCGCGGAGCAGGCGGCGCGTCTCGACCCGCGAGCGCTACCGAGGACGTGCTCCGGTCGCGCCCTGCGAGAGTCGCGCGTGCGCACGGTCGCTCGGCTCGGTACGCCGGTGCTCGATCTCGCGGCGCTCCCGACGGCAGCGTCGCTGCGGTCGTGGACGGCGGCGGCGTGCGCCTTGTCGAGGGAACACGGCCGGGGCGCTTCGTCGTCCCCGCCGCGGGGGGTGCCAGAGCTGGCTCTCCTGGGACCACGTGCTGACCCTGCGGGGCGGCCGGATGATCGTTCGCCGGTTGCCGCGCGGCAACGTGATCGCGTCACTGCCCGTTCCGGAGGAGACGCGGTACGCGGCCGCGGATCCTGGGCGGAACTCGCTTCGTCGTTGCTGGCCGGCGGGGAGCGATTGTCCTCGATTCCTCGCGGCGGACTCGTCGCCACGCTGGCCCACCCGGCGACGGGTGCACCGCGCTGCATTCAGCCCGTTCGGTACGTCCGATCGCGACGGCGGGCGCGGACGGCGACGTGATCGTCTGGGTCTCCTACGGCCGCCTCTTTCGCCCGTTGCCCGGGCCCGAATGGCCGCGCAGTACGACGTCGGCTTCGACCCGCGCTCGCACCTTCGTCGTCGCGCGACAGCGACGGGACTGCCCGCATCTGGACGATCCCCCGGGGCCGGAGCGCTACTCCTCTGCCACTGCACGGAAACCACGTGCGGCGCGCGATCTTCGGCGCCGAACGAGGACCTCGTGCTCACGGCGAGCCGCGACGGGACCGCGCGGACGTGGAAGGTCGAGACGGGTGGGCCTCGGGCCGTCTTTGCTGGGCCATACGGACCGGTCAGGCGGCCGTCTTCGCGGCCCGGTGACCTGATCGCGACGGCGGGCAGCGACGGGACGGTGCGGACCTGGGCTGCGCAGTTGCAGCCGTACCTACTGCGGCCACGCTCCTGAACGCCTGCGCCCGAGCCGACGAGCGACCCTCGCGCGACGATCGACGGCGCCAAGTCAGTGCGGCTCGACAGCCGCACGTCGAGCTCGTCGGGCACCGCGGACGACGTGCTCTCGGTCGAGTTCTCGCCCGACGGCGGCCGTGTCGTCACCGCGAGCGTGGACGGGGACGCGCGGATCTGGAATGCGAGAACCGGCCGCACGATCCGGTGCTCAGCGGCCACGGCGGTACCGTTTTTGACGCCTCCTTCAGCCCGAACGGGACGTGGGTCGTCACCGGCGGGCCGCGACCGCGGGCCTGTGGCTGGCCTCAACCGGGGAGCGCTGGTACTTCCTGCGCGGCGACAGAGACCCCCGTCCGCGCGGCCGCCTTCGACTCGGAGAGACGGATCGTCACGCTCGGCAGCGACGGCGTCCGCGCCTACGTCTGCGACGACTGCGGCGGGCTCGGCTCGCTGGTCGCCTTGGCGGACAAGCGACTCGAGGGCACCGGCCGCGAGCTGACGCAGCGCGAGCGGCTGACCTACCTCCGCGAGCCCTAGCCGCCCGCGCCCGCTCG
>CAWJYW010000015.1:0-105074 GCA_963847255.1 uncultured Gaiellaceae bacterium | reverse complement strand
GGGAGCTCACCACGCCAGTGCGAGAGCCGAAGCTCCCAGACGGCCGACTTGCCGGACGCCGGCAGGCCGTAGTTGGGCAGCGCGCGCTGCCAGGACTGCAGCGCCCAGTACGAGCCGTCGGCAGCCTTGCAACCGGCAACGAACCACTCCAGCTCAGGCCGTCGTACGCGCGGCACGTATCCTTGAGGGTCTTCCAGACGTCGCGCTTGTAGGTGCCGTACCCACCCGAATAATCGAGCTTGAACTCGACCTGCTTGCGAGTCGTCGTCGGCTGGAGCGCGTTCAGGGCGCCCCAGGCGAGGACGTTCCAGCGCTTGCCGCGCGCGTCGAAGCTGACGAGCGCGGTCCGTTGCGTGCGACCTTCAGCGAGACATCGGCGCACGTTGCGGTCGATGATCTCGGAGGCAGAAGCGCTCGCGGGAACTCCGATCGCGGTCAGCACGGCGATGACAACAGCAAGACGAAACCGCATGGAGAAACCCCTTCGTAGACGACAGCCTGCTCAGGTAGTCGGCAGGGGCGAGGGGAGGTCGCACCACCCTGATGGGTGATTCCCGAAAGGTTTACAACCGGAAAGGACGAAGGGGCGATCTCTCGCCCCCTTCGTTCAAACCGATCTTGCGACGCCGCTATGCGGTCGTCGGGACCCTGACTCCGTTCGCGCGTCAGTACGACTCCGAGAGCGATCAGCGCGCCGCCGAGGACGAGGTGCAGCCAGTCGTCGGCGGAGTTGGACGGAATCCAGTCCGCGCCGCCGATGAGCCCGAGCAGCCAGAGCGCGACGTAGATCGCGCCGCCGCCGATCAGGAACGTGCGAGCGCCGCTCGCGGTCTTTGCGAGAGCTAGACCGGCGATCCCGAAGAGTCCGTGCACGATGTTGTGCAGGACGCTGACCTGAAGATGCCGAGGAGCCCCGCAGTGCCGTTGGTGCCGGCGAACTCGAGCCCGTCGTAGAGGTTGGTGGTGATGCCGGGGATGAACCCGGCGATCCCGACCAGGAGGAAGACGACTCCCACCAGCCGGGCGACGATTCTGAACGGGTGTCCGATCCATGACCTGTCCTCCCTGGATCAATGTGGCTGGATCAATGTGGCCGAGCCGTGTTCCGCGCGGCTCGCACGCTTCCTCCCGTGTTTCGCCCCATGGCGACTGATCGGTAAGGAGGGTTCGGCGAAACCCTCCTAGTCGTGCGGGAGCTCCGCCCGGAGCGCCGTGCCCCGTGCCGGGCAGGCTCGAGACGGCCAACGCGCCGCCGAGGGCAGCGACCCGGTCGGCGAGCCCGCGCAGCCCGGTTCCCGCCTCAGGGTCGGCGCCGCCGACGCCGTCGTCGACGACCTCGACCACCGTCGCGGCGTCGCTGCCGCAGACGCTCACAGTCACGAGCGAGGCACGGCTGTGCTTGGCGGCATTCGCGAGGGCTTCGGCGGTGATGTAGTACGCGGCCGCTTCGACGGCTGCCGGCAGCCGCCCGGAAGGCAGCTCCACGATCTCCACCGGGAGCACGGCCCGCTCGGCGAGCGCCGCGAGCGCCGGACCGAGCCCCCGGTCGCCGAGCAGGCGCGGGTGCAGGCCGCGGACGAGCTCGCGGATCTCCTCCAACGCCAGCGTCAACTCGGTCTGCGCCGCCTCGACCATTGCCGGCACCTCGCCCGGGTCGGTCTCGAGCCTCCGATGGATCATCTGGAGGTGGAGCGCGACGGTGACGAGTCGCTGCTGCGCGCCGTCGTGCAGGTTGCGCTCGACGCGTCTGCGCTCGGCGTCCCCGGCCGCCACGATGCGCGCGCGTGACTCCTTCAGCTCACGCGTCGCGTCGTGCAGGTCGGTGACGTCGCGGACGATCGCTACGACTTCGTCGTCGGAGGCCGGTGCGATCCGAACCTCGAAATCGCGCTCCTCCCCGAGGTGTGTTCGGAGCCGGTACTCCACGGTCCGCGAGCCGGCCGGACTCGAGCGCCGCACGGACGCACGTCATCAGCTGCTCGGCGATTTCGGGTGGAAGCAGATCGCCGACCCTCGACCCGACAACGACATCCGGCGGATTCGCGAGGCGCGAGACGTCACCGGCGACCTCGAGGTAGGTGCCGTCGGCCCGCAGCCGCAGCAGCAGGTCGGGAAGAGCGTCGAGCAGCGCCCGGAGGCGCGCCTCGACCGGCGTGGAGACCCCACTCATGCGTTCATCGTAGTCGGCGTACGGCGCTCTGAACGCTACGTTGAGGCCATGGCCCAGCCGAAGAAGAAGTCGCTGCAGGACGTGCTGCGCGAGCGCCGGGCGGCCGCTCCGCTCCTGAGCGCCCGCGAGCTACGGGAGCGCGAGGCGGCGCGCCGGCGGGAGGAGGTCGAGCGGGAGGCCGCTCGCCTCGTGGCGCGGTGGCGTGCGGAGCGCACCGCCGTGGACGCGGAAGGAAGCTCAGCCCTGCGATCTACACGGCGGTCTTCGCGGCGAGCCGGACCGCGTACCTGGCGAGCAAGCACTGGACGCGCCGCTCGTCGACGCAGCGCAAGGCGACGCCGGCCTGCGAGGTCGCCCGGTGTGGGAAGACCGATGGGCTGCGCGCCTACCACGTCAGCCACGAAGCGCTCGGCGCGGAACGCGCCGTCGATCTGGTCACGCTCTGCGAGCGCTGCCCCTCGCCGCGCCGTGAAGCTCGAGCGGGAGCTCGGCCGTCCCGGGACGCGGGCGGAGCTCCAAGCGCTCGACCCCGAGCAGCCGCTCTACGATCCTTCAACGATCGCGGCGCTCAGGGCGAAGCACAGCCGTCCGCTCGGGCCGTAGGAGCCTGCCCGAGTCGTTATCCGCAGGCGACTCCCTTGCACTGCAACCGCGTCTCCGTTGTGCCGCGCGCGGTTGCAGCCGCCGTCGATCACGCCGGCCAGACTCGTCATGATCCCGAGCTGGAAGTTCCGGTTCGCGGTGTTCCCGGTGACGGTGTAGAACGGCCCGTTCTCTGCGTTCTCGTCGCTGATCGCCAGTCCGTGCCCGCTGTTGCGGTTGCGTCACGTTCCCGCGACGATCGAACCGGTGCTGTCGTCGACGACGATGCCGCTTGCGACGTTGTCGTTGCGCGACGTTTCGGAGCGTCGGCCCGTTCGATCGGGTTCGGGAGATCCCGGCACTGTCATTGTCGTTGGCGACGTTGTCCGTGACCGACGCGCCACAGAAGAACAGGCGGATCCCGATGAGGTTCCGGACCGAGCGATTCCCCTCGATCTCGACATCGCCTGCGAACGTGTCGCGGCAGAAGATGCCGCTACCGGACAGGTCGGCGAGCGTATTGTCTGCGACGCGGGTGAAAGCAGTGCCGAAGAGGACGATGCCGTCGACCGACTCTCGGACCTTGTTGCCGAGAATCTGGTTCGAGTCCGCTCCGTTGTCGGTGCGGACGACCCTGATGCCGGTGACCGTCCGCCGCACGACGATGTCCTCGATCGTCGAATTGGAGACGTTGAGAAGCTTGATGCCCTCGGCGAAGTCAGCTGATCTTCCCGTTCTTCACGCGTGATGCCGGTGTGGTCGGCGGATTCGATTCCGACTGCCGGATGCAGTGCCGAGCCCCTTGATCGTGAAGCCGTTCAGATCGATCGTCACGTTGTCTGCGCCGACAACGAGGCCGGAGGCACAGTTCTTGAGTGACTTCGTGAGCGTGACGTTCTGTGTGACGACTGCACCGCAGGCCGGCGTGGCGTCTCGTGGCGGCCGCACAGGAATGACGATCGTGGCGGCGACGCGCAGAGAACTACAAATGACAGACCAAGTCTCATGTGAACCCCTTTATTCGCGGCGGAGATTCGATCGTCCCACTGGATGGCATCTGCGACACCCGCCGTTCGGCTAGTCATGCGAATCCCCGCTTTCCCATCCGAGCGGCGGATGGTTCCAACTGGGATATGCCAAAGGAGCAGCGACGTGACGACTGGCCCGTCGGAGCGGCGAGGAGCGGTCGTCTCACGACATTGCTCGCCAACTTCCCTCGCATGAGGGCTAGCGGCGCACGGCTGTCAGGCCCGATAGCGGAGTAACCGCACGTCAGGTCACACATGTGTGCTGCGGACACGCCGCACAGGGGGAACCACCGCGATGCTTTCGAATGCCGCCCGTTCGTTGTCTCGTCTCTGCGCTCGTTGCCTGTCTACTGCTCGTCGCGCTCGCCGTTAACCGGCGCTCGCGGCAACAACTGCGACCGACGATTCGCCTGCGGTCGAGCCGACACTCGTCACCGCGCTCCAGCTGCTCACGAACGACGTTGTGAGTGCGGGGCAGGCCTCGGCTCTGAGCGTGACCGGCGACGCGAGCCCCGCCCATTGGCGCACGATCGGGTGGGAGGTCGACAAGTCGGCAGACGTCGCGAGCCAGAACGTCCCCGTTGGGGGCGCGGCGACGTTCAACTACACGGTCTCCGTGGCACACGACGACGGTACGCCGAGCTGGGAGGTAAGCGGACAGCTCACGGTCGAGAATCCGAACAGCGGGGATGTCACCGACGTGGTCGTGAGCAATGCCGTCGACGACCCGAACGCGACGTGCGTCGTCGTTGGCGAGAGCTCGACGATTCCGGCCAACGGAAGCGCCATCTTCGACTACAGCTGCTCGTACTCGGCCGCACCCGCGAGCTCGAACCAGACGAGCACGGCGACGATCAGCTGGCCCGCCCAGACCCTCGCGGACTCGAGTTCGCTGGCTGCCGGCTCCGCTTCGACCAGCGCGACCGTCGTCTGGGGAGGTCCCCCTGCGATCATCGGTGGCAGCGGCGACGTGTTCGACTCACTGGTCGGGCCTCTGGGGTCGATCTCCTACACCGATCCGAGCCCCGTCACGTTCACGTACGCGTACACGTTCAGTGACGCGCCCCCCGGCTGCGCCTCCTACGACAACACGGCCGTTGTGGGCCAGGAGGCTGCTGAGTTCGCTTCGGACACTGCGTCGGTCGAGGTGTGTGCGGGTGGGAGTGATTTGTCGGTGACGAAGACTGCGTCGTCGTCGTTTACGCGGACGTTTGCTTGGTCTGCGCAGAAGTCGGTCGATCAGCTTCGGCAGACGGTCGCTGCTGGTGCGAGTGCGACCTTTAATTACAAGGTCGATGTGAGTAAGGGCGCCGGTGTGGATTCCGGTTGGGTGGTGACTGGTGTGATCACGGTCAGCAACCCGAATGGTTGGGCTGTTGCCGCTGATCTGGCTGACAGCGCTCCGGGTGGGAGTTGTGTGCTGGCGCAGACGAGCGTGAGCGTTCCTGCCAATGATTCGGTCGCGGTCGGCTACAGCTGCTCGTTCGCTACTGGCGCTTCGGGCACCAACACGGCGACTGCGAGTTGGGACAGGTCGTTGCCAGGACTCCGAGTGGTTCGGCTTCGGCGACGGCGGACTACGCCTTCGCTGCGCCGACAAAGCTCGTGAACGACAGCGTCCAGGTCTACGACAACGGCAACTTGCTCGGCAACACCGACCACAGCACCCAGTACAGCTACCCCAAGAGCTTCCCCGGCACCGCCGGCACCTGCACCACACACGACAACACCGCCACCGTCGAAAACGACCAGACCCTGCTCGCCGCCTCGAACACCGTCACGGTCGAGGTGTGTGCGGGTGGGAGTGATTTGTCGGTGACGAAGACTGCGTCGTCGTCGTTTACGCGGACGTTTGCTTGGTCTGCGCAGAAGTCGGTTGATCAGCTTCGGCAGACGGTCGCTGCTGGTGCGAGTGCGACCTTTAATTACAAGGTTGATGTGAGTAAGGGCGCCGGTGTGGATTCCGGTTGGGTGGTGACTGGTCTGATCACGGTCAGCAACCCGAATGGTTGGGCTGTTGCTCGCTCGATCTGGCTGACAGCGCTCCGGGTGGGAGTTGTGTGCTGGCGCAGACGAGCGTGAGCGTTCCTGCCAATGATTCGGTCGCGGTCGGCTACAGCTCGCTCGTTCGCTACTGGCGCTTCGGGCACCAACACGGCGACTGCGAGTTGGGACAAGGTCGTTGCCAGGACTCCGAGTGGTTCGGCTTCGGCGACGGCGGACTACGCCTTCGCTGCGCCGACAAAGCTCGTGAACGACAGCGTCCAGGTCTACGACAACGGCAACTTGCTCGGCAACACCGACCACAGCACCCAGTACAGCTACCCCAAGAGCTTCCCCGGCACCGCCGGCACCTGCACCACACACGACAACACCGCCACCGTCGAAAACGACCAGACCCTGCTCGCCGCCTCGAACACCGTCACGGTCGAGGTGTGTGCGGGTGGGAGTGATTTGTCGGTGACGAAGACTGCGTCGTCGTCGTTTACGCGGACGTTTGCTTGGTCTGCGCAGAAGTCGGTTGATCAGCTTCGGCAGACGGTCGCTGCTGGTGCGAGTGCGACCTTTAATTACAAGGTTGATGTGAGTAAGGGCGCCGGTGTGGATTCCGGTTGGGTGGTGACTGGTCTGATCACGGTCAGCAACCCGAATGGTTGGGCTGTTGCCGCTGATCTGGCTGACAGCGCTCCGGGTGGGAGTTGTGTGCTGGCGCAGACGAGCGTGAGCGTTCCTGCCAATGATTCGGTCGCGGTCGGCTACAGCTGCTCGTTCGCTACTGGCGCTTCGGGCACCAACACGGCGACTGCGAGTTGGGACAAGGTCGTTGCCAGGACCCCGAGTGGTTCGGCTTCGGCGACGGCGGACTACGCCTTCGCTGCGCCGACAAAGCTCGTGAACGACAGCGTCCAGGTCTACGACAACGGCAACCTGCTCGGCAACACCGACCACAGCACCCAGTACAGCTACCCCGAGAGCTTCCCCGGCACCGCCGGCACCTGCACCACACACGACAACACCGCCACCGTCAAGAACGACCAGGCCCTGCTCGCGACCTCCAACACCGTCACCGTCCAGGTGTGCTCGGGCAAGGACTTGACCGTGAGCAAGACGGCGAAGGCATCGTTCACCCGCGCCTACAAGTGGACGATCGCCAAGTCGGTCGCCGCCCCGACGTCGGTGACGAGGGCGCCCGGAAGCAGTGCCACGTTCAACTACACCGTGAACGTCGCAAACGCCGGCTACGTCGACAGCGGCTGGGTGGCGACCGGCAAGATCACGGTGGCCAACCCGAACGACTGGGAGGCAGTTCGCGTCAACGTGACCGATGCCGTCAACAACGGTGGCGTGTGCACGGTCACCAATGGCACCGGCGTCTGGTTCCGGCCGGGGCGCGGTGACTCTCGACTACAGCTGCGCGTATGCCTCGGCACCGAACCCGGCCAGTGGGGTGAACACGGCCACCGCAACCTGGAACAGCTCGACGTACTCAACGCCCCACGGCTCCGCAACGGGTACCTCCGGCCTTGCGTTCGGCACCCCGACGACCGAGACCAACAAGACCGTCACCGTGACGGACACCTTCAAAGGCGCGACGACCGTGCTGGGAACCGTCACCTATCCCGGCCCGGCCACGTACACCTACTCGCGCACGGTTGTCGCACCGGCCGGGTGCTGCGTGACCTACATCAACACCGCCAGAATCAGCGAAACCGGACAGTCGGCCACCGCGTCGGTCCAGATCTGCCCATCCGCCGCGACGGGTGCCCACACGATCGGCTTCTGGCGGAACAAGAACGGCCAGGACATCATCGGGGCAGCCAATCAGGCGCAGCTGCTCTCGTTCCTGAAGAGCTACGCGCCCTTCTCAGACGCATCGGCTCCGCTGAAGACCTATGCGACCAAGGTCATCGACGCCGCAAGTGCATCGGGGACAGCGATGAACCCGATGCTGAAAGCGCAGATGCTGGCAACGGCGCTCGACGTGTTCTTCAGCAATCCGGCTCTCGGAGGCAACAAGCTCAATGCGCCGGCTCCAATCGGAGGCGTGTCGATCGACTTGACCCGGATCCCGCCGAGCGGGAACACGAGCTCCGCCTTCGGCGGCGCGACCCGCATGACCGTCTTGCAGATCCTTGCGTACGCGGCAGGGAAGTCGAATGCCGGCGGCTCAGTGTGGTACGGCAACGTGAAGCCGACGCAGGAGCTCGCCAAGAACGTGTTCGACGCCATCAACAATGAGTGGGCGCTCCGGTGCCTAATCCAGCCTCAGCTCTGGTGAACGGAGGGGCGCCCAGGCGGGCGCCCCTCCGTGTTTGCCTCGCAGTGGTCCGTCCGGTAGCAAAGCGCGATAGCTGAGCCAGAGACAGCGGCGGGGGTGGGATTTGAACCCACGGGACGCTTGCGCGCCCAGCGGTTTTCAAGACCGCCCGATTCGACCGCTCTCGCACCCCGCCGTGGGCGCCCTGCGAGTGTACGACCGATGGCGTTGCACAACCTCTCTCGCGACGAGTGCTGGACGCGAAAGCCTTCAGCCGCGCCCACTCGCGTGCGCTGGCCGGACCCTCTCCCGGAAGCCCGGGTGGCGCGAGCGAATTCTCGCGCATCGCTCTCGCTGCATGTGCGGGCGGCGAACGTCGTCGGGCATCTTCGTCGAGCTCGATCCGGCCTTGCGCGCCCAGCGGTTTTCAAGACCGCCCGATTCGACCGCTCTCGCACCCCGCCGTGAGCGCACCCTATGCAAGGCTACGGCTCGATGGCCGAGGCGCAACCGCTCTGCGACCAGTGCTGGACCAAGTCGTTCAATCCGCCGACGCGCGTCCGATGGCCTGATCCGCTGCCGAAACCGCGTGGGCGCGAGCGAGTCCTCGGCATGCACTGCTGCATGTGTGGCGAGAGAACGATGTCGGGCATCTTCGTCGAGCTCGATCCTGCGAATGTCCCGTTTCCGCGCGCTGACGATTGACGTAGCGTCTCGCCATGGGTCTCGTCGTCCAGAAGTTCGGTGGCACATCCGTCGCGGGGCCGGAGCGGCTACAGGCGGTTGCGCGCCGGCTCGTGGCTGCGCGCGACGCGGGCAACGACGTCGTCGGCGTCCTCTCGGCGATGGGCGGGGCGACCGACGACCTCATCGATCTGGCCCATCAGATCTCGCCGGTCCCGCACCCGCGCGAGCTCGACATGCTGCTCTCGGTCGGCGAGCGGATCTCGTGCGCGCTCGCCGCGATGGCGATCCACGACCTCGGCCACACCGCGATCTCGCTCACCGGCTCGCAGGCGGGCGTCGTCACCGACACCGAGCACACGCGCGCGAAGGTGCTCGAGATCCGGCCGCAGCGCATCCACGACGCGCTCGCGCAAGGGGCGATCGTGCTCGTCGCCGGCTTCCAGGGCGTCTCGACCGACGCAGGAGGTGACGACGCTCGGCCGCGGCGGGTCGGACACGACGGCGGTCGCGCTCGCGGCCGCGCTCGAGGCCGACGTGTGCGAGATCTACACCGACGTCGAGGGCGTCTTCACCGCCGACCCGCGTCTCGTCCCCCAGGCGCGCAAGCTGGACGCCCTCTCGTACGAGGAGATGCTGGAGCTGGCCGCGTCCGGGGCGAAGGTGCTGATGCTGCGCTCGGTCGAGTTCGCACGCAACCACGGAGTCCGCATCCATGTCCGCTCCTCGCTCTACGGGGAACGAAGGGACGTGGGTCGTCAGTCAGGAGGAGTTGATGGAGCAGCCGATCATCTCGGGAATCGCGCACGACACCTCGGAGGCGGAGGTGACGATCCTCGGCGTGCCCGACCGGCCCGGGATCGCAGCGCGCGTCTTCCGCACGCTGGCAGACGTCGGCATGAACGTGGACATGATCGTCCAGAACGTCTCGGCGGAAGGGCACACGGACATCTCGTTCACGCTGCCGAGGACGGAGATGCGGCGGGCCGTGGAGGCGCTCGAGCCGCTCGCGGCCGAGATCGAGGCGCGCGGGCTTGCGCACGACCCGGAGATCGCAAAGATCTCGCTCGTCGGCGCCGGGATGCGCACGCACCCGGGCGTCGCGGCGGACATGTTCGACGCGCTGGCTGCGGCCGGCATCAACATCGGGATCATCTCGACCTCGCCGGTGCGGATCTCGTGCGTCGTCCCCGCCGCGCAGGTCGAGCGTGCCGTGCAGGCGGTGCACGAGTGCTTCCAGCTCCACGAGCCGGTGGTGTCCGCGGAGGCCTAGCGCTAGCGGGCGACGCGTTCGGGCGCGCCGTACGCCCGGAGCACCTCCGGCACCTCGCCCTGGAAGTTCTCCAGGATCGCGAGCGCCATCCGGTCGACGACCGCGGTCCCGTTCAGCGTGTGCACCGGCTCGACGCCTCGATCGCCTCGGTACCGGATCGCCAGCCGCCGCGCCTGGAAGTCCGTCGTGTTCGAGATCGAGGCCGTCTCGCGGTAGCGGTCCTGGCTCGGAAACCAGATCTCGACGTCGTACGTCTTCGCCGCCGCCGACGAGATGTCGCCCGCCGGCAGGACGACGACGCGGTAGGGCAGGCCGAGCTCCTGCACCAGCTCCTCGGTGTTGGCGAGGAGGAGCTCGTGCTCGGCCCACGAGTCTTCGGGCCGCGTGAGCGAGAACTGCTCGACCTTGTTGAACTGGTGGACGCGGATCATCCCGCGCGTGTCGCGCCCTGCGGCACCCGCTTCGCGGCGGAAGCACGGCGAAAAGGCGACGTACCGGAGCGGGAGCTCAGTCGGCGGCCAGGATCTCCCCCGCATGGAGGCTCGCCAGCGGGATCTCGGCCGTGCCGGCCAGGTACAGCCCGTCCGCCTCGACCTCGTAGACGTTCGCCTCGTCGGAGGGGAACGCCCCGGTCCCGACCAGCGCCTCCTCGCGGACGAGCACGGGCGGAAGGACGGTCACGAACCCCTTCTCGGCGAGGCGGTCGAGTGCCAGCCGGTACAGCGCGAGTGCGAGGCGCGCCGTGTCGCCCACCCAGTAGCCGAAGCGCGCTCCGGACATGCGCGCGGCGCGCTCCATGTCGAAGCGTCCGACCTCCAGGTGCTCGCGCGCCTCGGTCAGCGCAGGCGCCTCCCCGACGCGGCGGATCTCCTCGACGTCGTCCTCGGTGGAGCCGTCCGGTACGTCGCCGCTCGGGATGTTCGGCACCCGCAGCGCCAGCCGGTCGCGCTCCACCTCGGCGGCGGCCAGCTCCTCCTCGGCCGAGCGTCAGGTCCTCCTTCACCTGCTGGAGCTCGGTGAGCTGCTCCGGCGACGGCTTGCCCTTCACCTTCGTGCGGCTGCGCAGCTCGTCGATCCGCGGCACGAGCGCGCGCCAGCGCTCGTCGGCCTCGAGCAGCGCGTCGAACGCTTCGGCGGCGCCCTTCCGCGCCAGCGCGGCCCGGTAGGTGTCCGGGTCGTTGCGGGCGGCTTTCAGGTCGATCATGGGCGGGAGTCTAGGTACGCCTCGATCGCCTGCGCGACTCCCTGTTCCTCGGGGCCGGGGCAGAGCCAGTCGGCCTTTGCCTTCAGCAGCTCGGTGCCGTTCTCGACGCAAACGCCGTAACCCGCCCAGTCGAGCAGCTCCAGGTCGTTCTCGCCGTCTCCGAAGGCGACCGTCGCCGCCGCCGTGAAGCCGAGATGCTCCGCCACGAAGCCGAGCCCGCTCCCCTTCGAGATGCGGGGGCTTGCCAGCTCGAGGAAGTAGGGCAGGGACTTGGCGATGAACAGGCGGTCGCCGAACTGCTCGACGAGGCTCGGGCGGAACGTGTCGAGCGTCTCCGGGTCGTCGACGATGACGAGCTTGGTCGGCGGCCGCTCGAGCCACCCGAGCAGGTCGCCGACCTCGGTGATCGTGAGGCTCTGGAAGTTCGCGTACCGGCGTGCGTTCTCGGTCACGTTCGCGACGTAGAGCTCGTCGTCGACGTAGCAGTTGAGCGTGAAGCCCTTGGCCTGGACGGCCGCAATCGCTTCGCGCGCGAGCTGCAGCGGGATGGGCTCGTGCAACAGCCATTCGCGCGTCAGTGGATCGACGACTGCGGCGCCCTGGTAGCAGACGAGCGGCTCCTCGATGCCGGCCGCCTGCGCGTAGGGAAGCGCCGACCGGAACATCCGTCCGGTCGCGATCACAACGTGGATCCCGGCCGTGCGTGCCGCCTGGATCGCTGCGATCGTGCGCGGGGGGAGGACGCCGTCGTGCGTGAGCAGCGTGCGATCGAGGTCGGTCGCGAACGCGTGGACGTCGCGCGGGAAGCCGGCTGGGAGGTTCAGCCCTGCGTCGACTCGACGACGTACTGGGCGACGTCGGCGATCTCCTGATCGCTGAGCTGGCCCTTGAAAGCGGGCATTGCTCCGGCGCCGTTCGTGACCCGGTCGATCACGAGAGCGAAGTCGGGCTTCGCGTCGTCGAGGTTGGGGCCGACGTTGCCGGACGAGCCCGCTGCCTCGAGTGTGTGGCAGCCGCCGCAGCCGGCCGAGGCGTAGATCTGCTCGCCGGCCGCCGCGTCGCCTTCGAGGGTCGAGCCCCCACCCTCCTCCGTCGTCGTCGCCTCGCTCGTCGTCGCCTCCGGCAGCGATCCCACGACTGTCTCGGGAGTCGGCGTGGTCTCCTCGCCGCCGCCGCAGCCGGCAACCGCCACCGGGAGGGCGATCAGGGCGAGCAGAGCGAGCAATGTGGCAGCGCGGCGCATCGAATGAGAGCTTAACGCGCCGTGCAGGGGTGGGTGTCGGGCAAGTGCGATCGCGATCGCCGCCCCCATTCCGAGCACATCTCCGGGCGTGTCGTTGACCACCAGCGAGACCGCGAGAGCAACGAGGAACGCGTCCAGCACGGCGTCCCGCGGGCGGCGGAGTGCCACGAGAATGAGAGTCGCGAGTGAGGCCAGCACGACGACGACCGCGCCGAAGCTCGCCGCCGTGCGGCGTACCGACAGCTCGATCCGGTCGGCGATGTCGCCCGCGAGCGCGAACGGGCCGTCGCCGACGGCGTCGGTGACGTGACTCGAGCCTCCGGTGGAAGCGTCGACCGCGAGCAGCAGAAGGGCGAGCGCGACCGCTCCCGTGGCAACCGCCGCAGCAAGCTGTGGGGTCGGTCGGCGGTCACGAAGGCGCAGAACGAGCACGAGGTACCCGGCGGCGAGGACGACGATCCCGCCGCCGTCGGCGCCGAAGCGGGCGCCGCCGATGGTCACGAACGCCAGGGCGGCGACGGCGACTCCGGCGCGTCCGAGCAGTGCCGCTCCGACGAGCGACGGCACGAGCAGCATCGTCTCGAGCAGGTTGTTGACGCCGTAGAACCGGCCCGACTGCGAGGGGCCGAAGGGAGAGAGCGCGACCGTCTCGGCGTCCAGCCCCATCGAGACGAGATACGCCGCGAGGATCGCAGTGCAGGCAAGCCCGAGCGGGAGGGCAATCGCGGCCACGCCCGCTGCGATCGCGATCACCGGGTCGAGCCACAGGTTGGCGGCCAGTGCGACGAGGAGAGCCCGCACTGCAAGCTGCGGGCGCACGAACGCGAGCCCGATCAGCAGCGCGGCCAGCGCGATCGTCAGCGGCAGGCGCAGCCTGTCGTTCCGGTCGATCCGGTGGTCGAGCGTCTCGAGCGCCTCCACCGGGTCGTCGCTCGGGACGGTCCGCAGCCGGCCGGTCGCGACGTCGGTGATCGAGACGAGCCCGTCGATCCGGGTCGAGTCGGAGGTCAGGAGGCCGCGCTGGCCGAGCAGGGCGATCGGATACCGGGTGTCGTTCTCGCTCCGGCCCGGTGGCGGCAGCGAGACGAGAATCTCCGGCCCTGCGGTGGTTTCGAGCTCGATCAGGGCCTCGCCGGGCGGGATCCCCCCGAGGAGGTCATGCTCGAGCCTTCCCCGCAGCAGTGCAGCGAGCGCAGATTCGCGGGTCACGGTCGGGCCGGCTCCGGGCACGAGCAGCCCGACGGCCGCTCGGTCCGCGTAGTCCGCCGGGTCGAACGGCGGGACGACTCGCACCCCTGCCGCCGCAGGAGCGGTCACGACGAGCGCGAGCAGGACGAGCACGATTCGCATCCGCGGGATTCTCGCTGGGCGGAACCGGGTCGGCCGTATCGCGTGCGGCGGTTCGGCCGTTCTTC
The DNA here is from genome assembly GCA_963847255.1 of uncultured Gaiellaceae bacterium. Classification (GTDB taxonomy): domain Bacteria; phylum Actinomycetota; class Thermoleophilia; order Gaiellales; family Gaiellaceae; genus Gaiellasilicea. The sequence continues at coordinate 91,217 of CAWJYW010000015.1, read as the reverse complement.
ACCCATGAATCCGCCTGATCCGCGGCTGGACATCGAGGGTCTCTATCGCAGCCATCGCAACGAGGTGTATCGCGCCGCGCTCCGGAAGAGCGGCGATCATCACGACGCCGAGGACGTGACGCAGACCGCGTTCCTGGATGCGTACAAGGCGATTCTGCGTGGCACCCAACCGGATCTCCCCCGTCCGTGGCTGCTCGCAATCGCCGAGAACGTCCGGCGGCGTCGCTTCCGCACGGCGCTTCGGCGGCCGCGCGAGGAGCCGCTCAGGGACGAGAGCCTGCCGTCGGCCGAGCCGCCCTGGCGGGCGCAGACCGAGGAGATCCGAGTAGCACTCGCCAGGCTGGGCGAGAGCCAGCGAAAGGTATTCCTGCTGCGCGAGCTCGGCGGGTTCTCGTACGGCGAGATCGCCACCCAGCTCGACCTCTCCGTTCCCGCCGTGCAGATGCTGCTCTTCCGCGCGCGCCAGAAGCTGCGCATGGAGCTCGACCGGTCCGGGTCGGCTCGCATCGGCGGTCTCATTCCCGTTCCTCATTGGCTCTTGGGTCTCGCCGACCGGGTTCCCGCGTTCTCCGCTGCGCCGCGTGTCGCCGGGCTCGTCGCGGCCACCGTCATCGCGGCGGGAGTCGGCGTCACGTCGGATGTCTCGGATGCCGGGCCGAACGCGGCGCCGGCCGAGCAGGGACGATCCGCAGCCCAGGCCGCGACTCCGGCGGGTGCGCCGGTGACAGCGTCCGCTCTCAAGGCTCACAAGTCGAAGGCTCAGAAGTCGCCGGCCGCCACGGCGGCCGTCGCCAAGCGAGGCACGCGTGCCAACCCCGTCAGAGGCGCCGCGACCAAGGGCTCTGCCACGGAGGCGCCACCCGCGGTCGCCACCGCGGTTCCGGAGCTTTCTGTGGCCGACGGCAGCGCGGAGCCGGCCGCCCCTATCGCACCGCCCGCGATCCTGGGGAAAGACGACCCTGCTCCTGCGCTTGCCCTCGTCCCTGCTTTGCCGCCCGTTTCCCAAGCGCCGATCGTGCCGGTGGTGGGGGCGTTGCTTCCACCGTTGCCTGAGCTGCCGGTAGAGGAGGACGTTCCGGCGCTCCCAAGCGTTCCGATCGTGGTGCAGCCGCCACTGCCTCCTGCGCTTCCGGGCGGTGTCGAGGTCACGGTCCCCGCGGTTCCGGGCCTCCGAGTCGGCCCGTGAATCACGAGGGCTATGCCCTCGGCATGAGATAAGAGGCCTCCGGGACGCCGATCCTTTCGGTGGGTTACGGTGCGGGCGTGCTGATCGAACGAAGCATGCATCCGCAATGGCTCTCGAATGCCTACCTGCTCGCCGACGAGCCGGGCGGAAAGGCCGTCTTCATCGACAGCGGCGCACCGCTCGAGCCACTGCACGAGCTCGTCGAGCGCGAGGGCCTCGAGGTCACGCATTTGCTGACGACGCACTCCCATTCGGATCACGTCGCCGGCGACAACGAGCTGGTCGAGCGCTACGGCCTCCAGATCGTCAAGGGCCCGGTCGAGACCGGCGGCCTCCGCATCCAGGCGCTCGAGACTCCCGGGCATGCCGACGATCATCTCGCGTTCGTCGCGAACGACACCGTCGCGTTCACCGCAGACATCCTCTTCAAGGACGCCGTCGGCGGCGGCCCTGACGCGGCGCCGATCCGGCGTTCGGTGATGGACGTCCTGATGACGCTTCCGCCCGAGATGCGCGTGCTCCCGGGGCACACCGAGGAGACGACGATCGGGCGCGAGTGGGAGGAGAATCCGTTCGTCACCTACTGGCGGGGCGAGTCGGAGTCGATCGAGGAGGCCGTGCGCGTCGGCGGGGAGGAGGCGACGCTCGTCGTCTGGTCGCCGGACTACGACGGCAAGGGCAAGGCGATGGTGCGCTTCGCGGACGGGCGCGAGGCGATCATCGGCGGCTCGCGCGTCGAGCGATGAGCTTCGCTCGTCGACGAGCGCGATCGAGGAGTACGCCGAGGCTCACACGACGCCGCCCGACGCGCTTCTGGCCGAGTTGGCCGAGGAGACGGTCGCAACGATGAGCTCGCCGCAGATGCTCGCCGGCCCGGTCGAGGGCCGCTTTTTCGAGTTGCTCGTCCACGCGACCGGCGCCAAGCGGATCCTCGAGATCGGCACGTTCACCGGCTACTCGACGCTCTCGATGGCGGCTGCGCTGCCTGAGGACGGCCGCATCGACACGCTCGAGATCGAGCCCAGGAACGCCGAGGTCGCGCAGCGCTACATCGACCGCAGTCCGCACGGCTCCAAGATCACACTTCACCTCGGTCCTGCGATCGAGACGATCGAGAAGCTCGAGGGCGAGTTCGACTTCGTCTTCATCGACGCCGACAAGCCGAACTACGACAACTACTACGAGGCCGTCCTTCCCCGGCTGTGCGCGCGCGGCCTGATCGCGATCGACAACACACTCTGGAGCGGCAAGGTGCTCGATCCGCCGGACGAGCGCACGAAGTGCGATCGCGCGCTGAACGACAAGATCGCCGCCGACAGCCGAGTCGTCGCCGTCAGCTCACGGTCCGCGACGGCATCACCCTCATCCGCCGCCGCTAGACCCTGTCCGAAAAGGACAGTAGGTTGCCGGGATGCGCCTGCTCGTCGCCCGCTGCGAGGTCTCCTACACCGGCCGCCTGGACGCCTTCCTGCCCGAGGCGGTGCGGCTGCTGCTGCTGAAGTCGGACGGGTCCGTGCTCGTGCACGCCGACAGCGGCGGCTACAAGCCGTTGAACTGGATGACGCCGCCGACCGTGATCGAGGAGGGCGACGGCCTGATCGTCGTGCGCAAGCGCGCCGGCAAGACCGAGGACAAGCTGGAGATCAGGATCGCCGAGGTGCTGTCGGATCTGGACGTCCCGATGGACGAGGTCGCCGGGCTCGAGAAGGACGGCGTCGAGAAGCACCTGCAGGAGGCGCTCGCCGACCGGCCCGAGTGCCTGGAGAGCGAGCTCCGGCTCGTCCGGCGCGAGTGGATGACCGAGGTCGGTCCCGTCGATCTGATGTGCCGGGACTGCGACGACGGCTGGGTCGCCGTGGAGATCAAGCGGGTCGGGACGATCGAGGCGGTCGAGCAGCTGACGCGCTACCTCGGCTTCATCCGCGTCGATCCGGCCAAGGAGCGTTGCCGCGGCATCCTCGCCGCGCAGTCGTTCAAGCCGCAGGCGGTCACGCTCGCCGAGTCGCGTGGGATCCGCTGCGTCGAGGTCGACCTCGCGTTGCTGCGTGGCGAGCGCGAGCCCGACCTGACGCTCTTCGGCTAGGGAATCACCGCGGCCTTGAGGTAGTCGCGCGGCGGGTCGGCGAGCAGCGCCGCGACGCCCTCGAGCCCGACCTGGTGCGTGACCAGCCGCTCCCACGGATACGCGCCGCTCGCGAGAAACGCGAGCGCCGCGCGCACGTGCCGCGGTGCGTGGTGGAAGGCGCCGCGCAGCGTCAGCTCCTCGTAGTGGAGGCGGTACGCGTCGACGCGCAACGCGGCGTTCGACTCGCGCCCGCCGAAGAAGACGACGGTGCCGCCGGGGCGAACCAGCTCGATCGCGCTCTGCCATGCCTCCTCGGTGCCCGCCGCTTCGATCACGACGTCCGCTCCCTCACCCTCGCCCGTCTCGCCGCCGAAGAGCGGCACGAGCGCGCGGCGCTCGGGCCGGCCGCCGACGACCTCGGGTGCGCCGCCGGCGTCGGTGACGCAGGCGCACAGCATCAGGCCGATCGGGCCGGCGCCGATGATCGTGACGCGGTCGCCCCGCTGGATCTCGGCCCGCTCGACGCCGCGCAGGCAGCACGCGAGCGGCTCGACCATCGCCGCCACCTCGGGTGCGAGACCCCGTGGGACGGGCAGCAGGTTGACCTGAGCGATCGCGGCCGGGACCAGCAGATACTCGGCGTAGGCGCCGTTCAGGAGCTCGAGCGGCTCGCCGCGCTCGTCGCCGGCGGCCGAGTTCGCGGCGACGACGCGCTTGCCGGTCGCGACGTCGATCCCGCAGAACTCGTGACCGAACGGGCTCGGCAGCTCGCCCAGGAGGACGGGGTGGCCGCGCCGGAAAGCCTTCAGGTCGGTGCCGTCCGTGAGCGCCACCTCGACCTGGACGAGCACGTCGCCGGGGCCGGGCTCCGGACGTGGGATCTCTTCGAGCCGCAGATCCCCGATGCCGTGGAAGCGCAGCGCTCTCACGGTGTGAAGACGACCTTCAGCGCGGCGCCGGAGCGGTAGAGCTCGAGGCCTTCGTGGAAGCGCTCGAGCGGGAGGACGGTCGGCGCGGGCACGTCGATCTCGGAGAGGAGCGCCGCCGCCTCGTGCATGTGCCGCGGGGTTGCCGAGCGGGAGCCGGTCAGCGTCAGCTCGCGGCGGTAGACCTCGTCCAGGTCGACAGTGGCGGCGGGGGAGAAGACCAGGACGGTGCCGCCGGGGAGGACGGTCTCGAGCGGAGCGGCGGGCGCGCAGAGCACGGCGGCGTCGACCGGGCCGTCGGGAGCCCGTCCGGCGCGTTCTGGATTCGCATCGACAGCGAAGACGTCGTCGCCTCGGCGGCGGAGCACCTCGCCGAAGAGGCGTCCGATGAAGCCATGGCCGACGATGAGCACACGCCCTCGCGGCACGCGCTCGGCGCCGCGCAGCACGCACGCGAGCGGCTCGACGTACGTGCCCGTTGCGTCGTCGATCGCACTCGGAAGCGGAACGCCTTCCGTCGCCGCCACCGCGTCGGCGAAGCCGCCGGGAACGATGGTCGCCGTCGCGAACGCGGCGCACGTCGACTCGTGACCTGCTCGGCAGCGCTCGCACTCGCCGCACGGAAGGTGGTGGACGAGCGCGACGCGGGCGCCGTCTCGACCCTCCGCGACGACCTCGTGCCCGAGCACCGTGCCCGCCGGAGCCTTCCCGATCTTCTCGAGATCCGAGCCGCAGAGGCCCGAAGCGAGCACCCGCATCGGCTCGCCGGGCGACGGCACGTCCGCGAGCCTGGGCTGTCCCTCCGCGTCGAGCACGACGGCGCGCACGGGGGCATCGTAGGGATACCCTCGCCGTCCGATGAGGAGGCGCCTCCCGGCAGCACTGCGTGAGCGCGACTACGCGCGGCTCGTTGCTGCGATCATCGCGATGGGCTTCGCGCGCGAGATGGTGCTGGTCGCGGTCGGCTGGCAGGTCTACAACATCGACCGCAACCCGCTCCACCTCGGCCTCGTCGGGCTGGCCGAGTTCCTGCCGCTGCCGCTGCTCGCGCTGCCGGCGGGCGCGATCGCCGACCGGCTGTCGCGGAAGCTCGTCTTCATCGCCTCGCTGGCCTTCGACGCCTCGATCACGGCGCTGCTGATCCTCGTCAGCCTCAGCGGCGCGAACTCGCTCTGGCCGTTCCTTGCGCTCTCGTTCGCGAGCGGCGTCGCGGCCGCGCTCGGCAATCCCGCCGCACGCTCGATGCCGCCGACCCTCGTCCCGCGCGAGCTCCTCACGAGCGCGCTCGCGATCCGCTCGACGGTCGGCCAGGCGACGGTCGTGACCGGACCCGCGCTCGGCGGGCTTGCTCTTCGCGATCAGCCCGGAGCTCGTCTACGGGATCGGCGTCGCGCTCTTCGTCGTGGCGATCGCCGTCGTCTCGACGATCAGGCCGCGGACCGTCGAGCAGGAGCCGTTGCTCGCGGCCGGCTCCCGTCTCGGTGGGCTGCTTGCCGGCCTGCTCTTCGTTCGCCGGACGCCGGTGCTGCTCGGCGCGATCTCGCTCGACCTCGTCGCCGTCCTCTTCGGCGGAGCCGTGGCGCTGCTCCCGCTCTTCGCTCGTGACATCCTCGACGTCGGGCCGGTCGGGCTGGGCGTCCTCCGCAGCGCGCCGGCTGTCGGTGCGCTGGTCGCCGGGATCATGCTGACCCGTCGCCCGCTCGGCGGTCTGGCGGGCCGGAAGCTCCTGATCGTCGTCGGCGTCTTCGGCGCGAGCATGGTCGTCTTCGGCCTCTCGCACTCGTTCGCGCTGTCGTTCGGCGCGCTGGCCGTCAGCGGCTTCGCGGACATGATCAGCATGAACATCAGGGCGACGATCACCGCGCTCGCCACGCCGGACATGCTCCGCGGCCGCGTGAACGCGGTCGAGATGGTCTTCATCAGCGCGTCGAACGAGCTCGGCGCCTTCGAGTCCGGGGCGGCTGCGGCACTCGTCGGCGCCGTCCCCGCCGTCGTCATCGGAGGCACGCTGACGATCGCGTCTGCGCTGATCTGGCCGCGGCTCTTCCCAGCGATCGCGAAGATCGACCGGCTCGAATCGCTGCACCCGGCCGGCGCGACGTAGACCGCGAGGCTCGCTACAATGCGCGGCCGAGGGGCTATAGCTCAGCTGGGAGAGCGCCTGGATCGCACCCAGGAGGTCGGCGGTTCGAGCCCGCCTAGCTCCACTCAGGGTCCTGACGGCAGCGGCGGGGACGGCGTTACTATCGAGCCCTCGCCGTGAGATTCCCGCGCGTCTCGGCTCCGCCCTTCGCCCGCTTTATCCTCCGGCGCGCGGCGGCGCTCGTCCTGCTCGGGCTCGGCATCACGCTCGTCGCGTTCTGCTTCACCCAGATCGTGCCCGGCGACCCGGTCGCCGCCAATCTCGGAGAGCAGGCGGCTGCCGATCCGGCGGCCGTGCAGGCGTTCGAGGAGCGCTACGGGCTCGACGAGCCCGTGCCGGTCCAGTACTGGCGCTACCTGACCAACCTGCTGCACGGCGACCTGGGCGAGTCGCTCCAGGATCACCAGCCCGTCCGGAAGAACCTCGCAACGTACGCGCCGGCGACGGCGGAGCTCGCGATCCTCTCCACGCTGATCGCGATCGTGGTCGGGGTTCCGTTCGGTGTCATCGCCGCCGTCCGCTGGAATCGGCCCACCGACCATCTCCTGCGGGTCTTCTCGCTCGGGGGCATCTCGATGCCCACCTTCTGGGTCGCGCTCGTCGCGCTGTACGTGTTCTTCTTCCGACTCGGCTGGTTTCCCGGCGGCGACAGGCTCGACCCGAGCCTCGTGGCGCCGCCGCACAAGACGGGCGCGTACACGATCGACGCCATGCTGGCCGGCCAATGGGCCACGGCCTGGGATGCTTTCCACCATCTGATGCTCCCGGCGCTGGTCCTCGCCGCGTACAACGTGGGCCTGCTGACGCGTTACACGCGCTCGGCCGTGCTCGAGGTGATCCGGAACGACTACGTCCGCGCAGCCCGAGCGAAGGGGCTGCCCGAGGCGACCGTGCTCGTCCGGCACGTCCTCCGCGCCGCGCTTCCCTCGGTCGTGACGGTGATCGGGCTGATCTTCGCGAACGTCCTGACCGGGACCGTCCTCGTCGAGACGATCTTTGCCTGGCCCGGGATCGGTCAGTACGCCTACCGCAGCGCGGTCACGCTCGACCTTCCGTCGATCATGGGCGTCAGCCTTTTCGTCGCTGTCGTCTACGTCACGATCAACTTCATCGTCGACGTGCTCTACGGCGTGATCGATCCGAGGATCCGCGTCACGTGAGCATCACCGTCGCGGAGGAGAAGGTACGCGCCCGCTGGCTGCCGCGGTGGTCGCAAGCACGGCGGCAGCCGCTGACCGTTGCCGGCGCGACGATCGCTCTCGGCTGGCTGCTCGTCGCGATATTCGCCCCGCTCGTCGCACCCTACGACCCCCTCGAGCAGTCGTTCACGCCGTTCTCCTCGCCGTCCGCCGACCACCTGTTCGGCACGGACGAGTTGGGCCGCGACGTCTTCTCTCGAGTCGTCTACGGCGCCCGCATCTCGCTGCCGCTCGGCCTGCTGCTGGTCGTGCTCGCCTCGACCATCGGCGGCGTCCTCGGTTCGCTCGCAGGCTACTTCCGCGGCTGGGTGGATGGGGCGGTCATGCGCACCGCCGACCTCGTCTTCGCGTTCCCGGCGATCATCCTGGCGATGGTCGTGACCGCGGCGCTCGGGCGCGGCCTCACGAATGCCGTGCTCGCTCTGGTCATCGTCGCCTGGCCGTCGTACGCGCGCGTCGTGCGCAGCCTCGTGCTCTCGGTCGGCGAGTCCGAGTACGTCTGGGCGACTCGATTGCTGGGAGCGTCGTCCCGGCGTGCCCTGGTGCGGGACGTGCTGCCGAACGTCGTCGGTCCGGTGCTGGTGCTCGCGACCCTCGACGTCGGCAACGCCATCCTGCTGCTGTCCGGGCTCTCGTTTCTCGGTCTCGGCGCCCAGCCGCCCGCGGCGGAGTGGGGCTCGATGGTGGCCACAGGCACGCAGTACTTCCAGTTCTGGTGGATGGGGACGTTCCCCGGCCTCGCCATCTTCACCGCCGTGCTCGCCTTCAACTTCATCGGCGACAGCCTCCGCGACGTCTTCGATCCGCGCACCGCGCGCGAGTCGAGGGAGCGGCTGTGAGCGCCCTGCTCGAGGTCGACGACCTCCGCGTTCGGCTCCCGGTTCCGTCGGGCGAAATCACGGTGGTGGACGGGGTCGACTACCGCGTCGAGCCGGGCGAGGTCTTCGGGATCGCCGGGGAGAGTGGCAGCGGGAAGACGATGTCGGCGCTCGCGCTGATGGGGCTCCTGCCGCCCGGCGGGATGATCGGCGGCAGCGCAGTCTTCGCCGGGCGCGACCTGCTCCGGCTGCCCCAGAGGGACCTGCGGCGGATCTGCGGCCGCGAGCTGGCGATGGTGTTCCAGGATCCCATGACCTCGCTCCACCCGATGCTGTCCGTCGGAACGCAGCTGACCGAACATGTACGCAGGCACCTGGGCCTGGGGCGCCGCGACGCGACCGGGCGTGCGCTCGAGCTGCTGCGCGAGGTGCGGATTCCCGACCCGAACCGTGCGCTCAGCGCTTTCCCGCACCAGTTCTCCGGCGGTATGCGCCAACGGATCGCGATCGCCGTCGCCCTCGCGTGCCGGCCGACCCTGCTCGTCGCCGACGAGCCGACCACGGCGCTCGACGTCACCGTCCAGGCCGGGATCATCCGTCTCCTCGACCGGCTTCGGCGCGAGACGGGTCTTTCGATCGTCCTCATCTCGCACGACCTCGGCGTACTCTCGGCGATCGCCGACCGCGTCGCGGTGTTCTACGCGGGCCGCATCGTCGAGGGAGGAGGCCGCGCCGACGTGCTCAGCCGTCCTCGTCACCCGTACACGCGAGGCCTCCTCGATGCGCTGCCGCACCCGGAGGCGGCGGCCGCTGCCTCCGCGCTCGTCGCCATCCCGGGAACGCCGCCCGCGGGCGGCCGCGTTCCGCCCGGCTGCGCCTTCCATCCCCGCTGCCGCTACGCACTGGAGTCGTGCCGCGAGTCGGTTCCCCCGCTCGTGCCGGTGAACGGACGCACGCTCGCCTGCCCCGTCGACCCTCTGCGCGGATGACGAGCCTCGCGCAGCCGCCCGAACCGAGCGCACTCGCACTCGACGACGTGGTCGTCGAGTACCAACGCCGCGGTGCCGGGCCGGTCCGAGCCGTCGCCGGCGCCAGCCTCGACGTCGGACGCGGCCGGATCGTCGGCCTCGTGGGTGAGTCCGGCTGCGGGAAGTCGACACTCGCGCGCGCCGCCGTCGGCATGGTCGCGCCGCTCGCCGGGACGATCCACTTCGAGGGCCGCGAGGTGCGACCGCTCACCCGCGGCGCGCGGCCGCGGGAGCTCGCGCGTCTCCAGATGGTGTTCCAGAATCCGTTCTCCTCGCTCAATCCCCGCCGGCGGATCGGTGAACAGATCGGCGAGGCGCTGGCGACCCTCGGACTCGCCGGACGCGCCCAGCGGCCGGCGCGGATCGCGCAGCTGCTCGAGCAGGTCGGCCTGCCTGCGAGCGCGAGCCGGGGCTACCCGCACGAGTTCTCAGGCGGTCAGCGTCAGCGAATCGCGATCGCCCGGGCGCTCGCGGCCGATCCGTCCGTGATCGTCCTCGACGAGCCCCTGGCCTCGCTCGATGCGTCGGCACAGGCGCAGATCGCGAACCTCCTCGCCGGCCTCGCGCGGGAGCTCGACCTCGGCCTGCTGCTCATCTCGCACGACCTCGCGATCGTTCGCCACGTCGCCGACACCGTCGCGGTCATGTACCTCGGCCAGATCGTCGAGTCCGCGCCGACCCGAGCGCTCTGGGCGGCGCCTCTTCATCCATACAGCGAGGCGCTCATCGGCGCAGTGCCGCGCGCGGACGGCGCCGGGATCCTCCCGGAGGCGCTGCCGGGAGAGGTGCCCGATCCGTCGCAGCCGCCTCGCCGGCTGTCGCTTCCACACCCGCTGCCCGTACGTCTTCGAGCGCTGCCGCTCCGACGAGCCTCCTCTCGTCGAGCTCGCGCCGGAACGATCGGCTGCGTGCTGGCTCCAGGTGCCGGGCGAGCCGGCCGCGCCGCCCGCCGTCAAGGCTGAGCGGCTGGCGCGCGCCGTACCCGCGGAGTAGGCTCGGCTCTCGCCACCACGGGAAGGAGAGCCCACATGGCAGGCAGGTTTCGGAGCAAAGCAGCCTTGATCGCGAGCCTCGCGCTCGTCGCCGCGGCGGCGTACGCTGCCTCGACGGGGTCGGCCGCGCCGAGCCAGGACACGCTCGTCGTCGACCGCTCCTTCGAGATCAGGACGTCGGATCCGCAGCGGGCGTTCGAGCCGACCGCGTCGATCATCAATCGCGGGATCTACGACACGCTGCTGACCTTCAAGGGCGCCGACGTGTCGCGACCGGTTCCGCTTGCCGCCAGGAGCTTCCGGGCATCCAGGGACGCGAAGACGTACACGTTCGAGCTCCGGCGCGACATCCGGTTCGCGGACGGCACGCCGATGACCGCCGCAGACGTCGTCTTCTCGTTCCGGCGGCTGGTCAACCTCAAGGGCAACCCGTCCTTCCTGCTTGCGAGGTGTGACCACATCGGCGCGCGGGACGCACACCGTCGTCCTGCGCTCGAAGACGCCGAACACCGCGATCCCCGCGATCGTCGCGAACACGTCGCTCGGAATCGTGAACTCGAAGCTCGCGCGTGCCACACGGCGCCACGGACGGACCGGGAGCCGACAAGAAGGACAAGGCCGAGAAGTGGTTCAACTCCGCCGCCTCGAAGGGCGCCGGGAGTGGGCCCTACGTGCTCACGGAGTACAGCACGACTTCGCGGCTCGTCCTCGACCAGAACTCGCGCTACTGGGGCCGGAAGCCCGCCTTCGAGCGTGTCGTCGTCCGCAACATGGTGGCTGCAACGCAGTTCATCAACGTTCAGCGCGGGAAGCACGAGGTGGCGATCGACCTGTCCGCTCAGCAGGCCCAGTCGCTGAAGGGCAACAGCCGCCTGCGCGTGCAGACTCAACCGTCCACCTGGGTGTTCTGGCTGTTCGCGAACAACAACCCCGCGATCTCGGCGGCGACGTCGAACAAGCGCTTCCAGTCGGCGGTGCGGTCCGCGCTCGACTATCCGTCGTTCGCACAGCTCGCCGGCGGCGGAGCGATCCAGGCGAGAGGGATCATCCCCTCGATGTTCCTCGGGTCGTTGCCGCCGAGGGCGGCGGTCAAGCGTGACCTCACTCGCGCGAAGAGCGAGCTCGCAGCGTCCGGTGTCGGCGACCAGACGTTCACGCTCGAGTTCCCGAGCGACCTCACGATCAACGGCGTCGCGTTCACCACGCTTGCCCAGCGCGTGCAGGCGAACCTTCAGGACATCGGGCTCGAGGTCGAGCTCTCGGGAGCTCCGGTGGGCACGTGGCTGGACAAGTACCGCAGCGGCAAGATGGCCTTCGGCCTGTCCCTCTGGGGGCCGGACTACCCGGACCCGGCGGACTACCTCGCCTTCATGCCGGGCGAGCTCGTTGGGCTCCGTGTCGGTTGGAAGAAGGGCGGCGACCCGGCGCTCGAGCAGCTTGCCGCGAGAGCGCGTGTCACCACCAGCAACGTGGCACGAGCGCCGATGTATCGGGCGATCCAGAACCGGCTCAACCGGTCGGGGCCCTACTTCCCGCTGATCCAGCCGACCCAGGTCTTCGCGGCCACGAGTGACCTGCAGGGCGCGGTGTTCAACCCGCTCTACTCGATCGACGTGCGCCTGCCTCGGCCGAGCTAGGCGGGCACGTACTCGGGGCGGTCGCTCGCCGCGGCCGCCCCGACCTCAGGCGTTGACGATCAGGTCGGGTGGGAACGCGTTGAGCTTTCGACCGCCGCCCGGCTCACAGACGACGACGTCCTCGGTGCGCACTCCGAAGCGGCCGTCGACCAGGATCGAGGGCTCGTCCGTGAAGGTCATGCCGGGCTCCAGCGGTGTGTCGTCCTCCTCGGAGACGAAAGGGCGCTCATGGACGTCCAGGCCGATCCCGTGCCCCATGCGGTGCTTGAAGCTCGGCCCGTACCCGGCTTCCTCGATCGGCTGCCGGCACGCTGCGGTTGACGTCGCTCGCCGGCACACCGGGCAGGAGTGCCGGCACGTCCGGCTTCCTGGGCTGCGAGGACGAGCGCGTACGCGTCGCGAACGTCCGATCCCGGCTCTCCGACGCAGACCGTCCGGCCGAAGTCGGAGCAGTAGCCGTCCACGACGGCGCCGAAGTCGAACATCACCACGTCTCCCTCCTCGACCGGCACGGTCCGGGTCTCGTCCGCAGAGCTCTTTCCTTCGCCGAAGCCGGTGAAGACGTGGGTCGTGAAGGACGGGACTCGTGATCCGTGGACGCGCATCACGTGCTCGACCTCCTCGACGAGGTCGAGCATCGTCACACCGGGCCGGACCTTGGGTGCAACCGCCGCCATCGTCGCGTCGGTGACTCCGCATGCACGCTCCATCACCACAAGCTCTTCCGGAGACTTCGTCCGTCGCAGCTCGTTCACGAGCGACGACCCGGTCACGACACGCTGCGGCGACAGAGCGGCAGTGAGGTGGATCATCGTCTCCGACCCAGCTCCGGTCGCCGATCGCGAGCGTGCTCGTCTCGCCGAGGCTGCGCGCCGCCGCCTCGAAGAGCGCCGGGCCGTCGTCGCGTTCGCTCACGACGATCAGCTCGCCCGGCAGCTCGCCTGCCACGTCGAACAGCGTCATCATCCGCGGCAGGACGAAGACCGGCTCGCGGCCCGGGCGGAAGAACGCGCCCGCGACCCAGCCGTGGGCGTACTGCGACTGGCCGAACGTCGGGATCATCCGCTCGACCCCGGTGAGGTACTCGAGATCGGAGGAGGGGGCGAGGAAGAGGAGGTCGACGCCGGCCTCGTGCATCCGGTCGCCGAGCTGCCGCCTCCGCTCGGAGTAGTCGAACACGACGGGCGAGTCTAGATGGTCGGCCATCCACGAGATAGCGTTGGCGGCGTGGCCGGCGACGAGATGGAGATCTACGACCTGCGGGTCACGGTCGAGCGGATCGAAGGCCGCTCGGTCTGCGGGCTCGAGGTCGGCGACTACTTCGAGCTGACCGAGTCCAGCCGTGTGCGTATCCCGCCGGGACGATTCTTCTGTCTCTACGCGCTCCAGTCCGTGATCCCGTTGCTTCCCGCGAAGCAGCGTCGCTTGCCCGCGTCGGACTGGCTCGAGCAGGACTCTCTCGTCTGCTGCCCCGACCCGGACGAGCGCGTGATCATGCGCATCGAGCGGATCGGCGAGCGCACGATGCGCACCGAGCGACCTGACCTAGGTGTAGATGGAGTTCGGCCTCGGGATCCAGTCGGACAAGACGCCCGGCCGAGTACGCAGCGCTCGCGCAACAGGCGGAGGCGGGCGGCTTCGACGTCGTTTCGGTCTACCACGACCTGCTCTATCAGCCCGCGATTGCGCCGCTGCTCCTGGCCGCCCAGGCGACCGAGCGCGTGCGGGTCGGCCCGGCTGCTCTCAACCCGTACACGTTGCACCCGGTCGAGATCGCCGGCCAGATCGCCGCGCTCGACGCCGTCTCGAACGGGCGCGCATACCTGGGCCTCGTCCAGGGCGCGTGGCTCGACACGCTCGGCCTGGCGGAGGGCCGGCCGCTGACGGCGTTGCGCGAGGCGGTGACCGTGATCAGGCGCCTGTTCGCCGGCGACCTCAGCGGGTTCGCCGGCGAGCGTTTCACGCTTGCGCCCGGCCAGGGCTTCCAGTACGAGCCGCTACGCCGAGAGGTGCCGCTCATGCTCGGAACGTGGGGCAGGCGAACGGCCGCGTTCGCGGGCGAGGCGGGCGCGGCGGAGCTGAAGCTCGGCGGATCAGCGAATCCGGACCTCGTCCCAGTCGTGCGGGAGTGGATCGGTTCGGCCGACGTGGGCATCGTCCTCGGGGCCGTGACCGTCGTGGACGAGGACGGCGATGCTGCCCGCGCACGGGCCAGGGCGGAGGTGGAGCTCTACCTACCGATCGTCGCGGCTCGTGATCCGACGCTCGCAGCTCAGACCCGGCGACGAGCCCCCGCTCGACCGGTTTGTCTTCGCGGGGACGCCCGACGAGGTCATCCGGCATGCGGAGCGGGCGTTCGCTGCGGGCGCGTCCAGGATCGAGTTCGGGACCCCCACGGGACTGACGACGGCGCGTGGCGTCAAGCTGCTCGCCGAGCGCGTTCTGCCGCACTTTCGTTGAGCGGGCAGTTCGCCTAGGGTCGCTCTGAGATGTCGAGTCGATTCAGGGACGGCGGCGGCTTCGAGGAAGCGGCCGCCTACTCCCGCGCCGCCAGGCAAGGCAATGTGATCGCAGTCAGCGGGACGGCCGCGACCGGCCCCGACGGCGTCGCGCTCCACCCCGGCGACGCGTACGCCCAGACGCGAGACGCGATCTCGCGGGCACTTGCGGCCGCGGCCGCGCTCGGAGCCGCGCGCGAAGACGTCCTCCGCACCCGCATCTATCTGCTGCAGGGTTGCGAGTGGGAGGGAGCCGTGCGGGCACACCAAGAGGCATTCGCGGGCGTCGACCCTGCGAACACGACCCTGTACGTCGCCGGGCTGATCCCGCCCGGAGTGCTCGTCGAGTTCGAGCTCGACGCGGTGCTCACGGATTGCTAGACGACCTGCGGCTCGGGCAGCAGGCGAGCCTCGGCGAAGCGGCCTGCATCGAGCAGGCGCAGCGCCTCGTCCTCACGTCCAAGCGCGATCGCCTCGGCCATGATGCGGCCCACCGCGGGCGCGAGCATGAAGCCGTGGCCGCTGAAGCCCGCGGCGACCCAGAGTCCCGGCCGCACCTCGCCGAGGATCGCCTGGTGGTCCGGGGTGACGTCGTAGAAGCCCTCCACGAGCAGGGGCAGGGAGACGAACTCGAGGGCGGGCAAGAGCGCCTCGACGCATTCACGCACATGACGTCGCCAGTCGTCGCGTTCGAGGGCGGGATCGCCTGCTGCAGTGAGATCGCTGGCCAGCACGCGGCCGTCGGCCAGCTGCTTCGCTGCGAAGTGACGCTCGGGCGAGATCACCAGCGGGTCGAGCAGGCGCTCGCGGACCGGCTCGCTCAGGAAGAGGTACCGGGCTTCCCGTTCGATCGGCAACTCCGGGATCAGCGCGCGCGACTCCCATCCCGCGGCCACGACAACGTTCGCAGCGATGGAGCTCGTTCCATCGGCGAACGCGAGCTGCCATCCCGCCGTCTCTCGCCTGAGGCCGACAACGTCGGCGCGAACGATGGTGGCGCGTTCGGCGAGCGTTTCGAGCACCGCCTGGGGTCGATCGAGGTAGCCGTCCTCGGCGCACCACGCGGCACCTGCGAGTGAGGACGGGTCGAGCCCAGGGACGAGCTGCGCCGCCTCGTCAGGCTCGACGATTCGCGAGGCGACGCCGAGCCCGTTCTGGAGCGCGACGTTTGCAGCAAGCCGCGCCCGCGTCTCCTCGGAGTGGGCGAGGAAGAGGTAGCCGCACGCCTGGAAGCGGGGGTCGACACGCATCCCGAGCCGGGCTTGCGCGTCCCGGTAGGTGGCCAGCCCTTCGCGCGCGAGCAGACAGTTGACCGCCGTGCCCCACTGCTGTCGAATGCCGCCCGGCTGGACGCCGGACGCGCCGGCCCCGATCCCGGTCCGCTCGTAGACGGTGACGGCGTCGACCCCCAAACGTCCCAGCTCGTGTGCGACGAAGAGCCCGGTCACGCCTGCGCCCACGACGGCGACCTCCCCGACCGGACTGGCCCGCCCAGACATGCCGCGGCTCCTACCGGCGGACGTTGGTTTCGTTGGGCGCCACGGCGGAGAGCGTACTCACCAGCCGTGTATGCCTGAAGGAGGAGGAATCGCAATGAAGATGCCGCCGATCGTGTCGCCGCAGGAGTGGGAGGCCGCACGCGAGGAAATGCTGGTCAAGGAGAAGGAGCTCACCCGCGCCCGCGATGCGCTTGCCGCCGAACGCCGCCGGATGCCGAGGATGGCCGTGGAGAAGGACTACGCGTTCGACGGCCCGGATGGCTCGGTGGGCCTGCTCGACCTGTTCGAAGGGCGCCGACAGCTGATCGTCTATCGCTTCTTCTTCGAGCCCGGCGTCGCCGGCTGGCCCGAGGGAGGCTGCCCCGGCTGCTCCATGGTCGGCGATCAGGTCGCCCACCCCGCTCATCTGAACGCCCGCGACACCACGCTGGCGTTCGTGTCGCGCGCCCCGCAGGCGGACATCGCGCGCTGGAAGGCGCGGATGGGCTGGGAGATCATCCCCTGGTACTCGCTGACGGACGACTTCGACGCCGACTTCGGTGTCGACGAGTGGCACGGCACCAACGCGTTCTTCCGCGACGACGAAGACCGGATCTTCCGCACGTACTTCGTGAACAGCCGCGGTGACGAGGTCATGGGCGGTACCTGGAGCTTCCTCGACATCACCGCGCTCGGACGCCAGGAGGAGTGGGAGGACTCACCGGAGGGCTACCCGCAGACCCCGACCTACGAGTGGTGGAAGCGCCACGACGAGTACGACGGATCGGAGTCGGCCGCCGCCGCGCACGCCGAGCAGATCGAGCGCTGGCGCGCGGAGCAGGACGCCAAGACCGCGCGCTCGTGATGACGGACGACAAGACGCTGCGCCTGGAGCGCACGTTCCAGGCACCGGCCGAGGCGGTCTTCGAGGCGTGGACGAGCGAGGAGGTCCTCCGCCGCTGGTGGCACACCGAGCGCGGCTGGGAGACGAGCGAGGCCGAGGTCGACCTGCGCGTCGGCGGCACGGTGCGGGTGGTCATGCGCGACCCTGACAAGGACGTCGAGTACGGCGGCGGCGGCAGCTACACCGAGGTCGAGCCGCCGACTCGCCTGGCGTTCACGTGGACGTGGGACGACGACACGAGGCAGACGCTGATCGAGATCGACTTCGAGGAGAGCGATGGAGTCACCACCGTCCGCTTCACCCACAGCGGCCTCTGGGACGACGAGGCCGTGCGCTCGCACGAGGACGGCTGGACCAAGCTCTTCGACAACCTCGCACGGGAGCTCGCCTCCAGGTAGTTCTGGTTGAAAGGACTATAACTTGCTGGTACGGTAAGAGTCGTGGAGACAAAAACCACGCATGACGGCGGTGGTCCACGATCGCTACGGCCCGCCCGAGGTCCTGCGGCTCGAAGAGGTCGAGCGGCCGGTGCCCAAGGAGGACGAAGTCCTGATCAGGATCCGGGCCACGACGGTCAACCGGACGGACTGCCACATCCGCCGAGCCGACCCGTTCTTCTGGCGCTTCTTCGCCGGTCTGCGTCGACCGAAGCAGAGAATCCTCGGCTCCGAGCTGGCCGGGGAGGTCGAGGCCGTTGGCCCGGCGGTCAGCGAGTTCGCGGTCGGTGACCACGTCTTCGGCATCAGCGGCCGGTTCGGGGCGAACGCAGAGTTCATCTGCGTGCCGGAGAGCGCCCGGATCGCGCCACAAGCCCGCCGGCATGAGCTTCGAAGAGGCTGCGTCGATCTGCGACGGGGCGCTCAACGCGCTGGGTGCTCTCAGGCGGCGTGGATCTCCGGGAGGACGCAGAAGATCCTCGTCTACGGCGCGTCGGGAGCGATCGGCACCGCGGTCGTGCAGCTCGCCAAGCACTTCGGCGCCGAGGTCACTGCGGTGTGCACGACGAAGAACCTCGAGCTGATGAGCTCGCTCGGAGCGGCCACTGTCATCGACTACACCCGGGAGGACTTCACCAAGAACGGAGAGACCTACGACGTGATCGTCGACGCGGTCGGCAAGCACTCGTTCCGGCGGTGCCGGCGCTCGCTGAAGCCGGGCGGGATCTACATCGAGACCGATCTTGGCTTCCTGTGGCACGTCCCACTCCTCGCCTTGTCGACTCGGTGGATCGGAGACAAGCGGGTGACGCTCCCGACGCCGAAGTACACGAAGAACGACGTCGTCTTTCTCAAGGAGCTGATCGAGGCCGGCGACTACCGGGCCGTCGTCGATCGGAGCTATCCGCTGGAGGACGTCGTCGAAGCGACCAGGTACGTCGAGACGCAGCAGAAGACCGGAAACGTTGTCCTGACCGTCAACGGCTGAAAATCCGTTGTATCGAAGCGCCGATCGTGCGATCGTTAGGAGCTGGAGGAGTACTGACGATGGCCGCACGCACATTGGAATGCCGTAGCGTTGAGAGTTCGAGGGGAGCATGACCGAACCGAAGCGGGTCATCGTCGTGCACCTCTACAGACCGAATGCGCTCGCGCAGATCCTGGCGCGCCTGCAAGCCGCACAGCGTCCGCCAGAGACCGAGATCTTCATCGGCTCGTACGGGATCCGCCGTCGCCATGCAACGCTGATCGATGCCGTTCCGGGTGCTCACTACGCGCCGACGTTTCACCTGGCGCCGAAGAGGAACGCCCGAATTCGCTCCGGACGTCTCGATCTGCCGAAGGGAACTCCACCGTTCGACAGGGCGTTCGCGGGCCCGTTCCCGGCGGATCCGAGCGTGCCGTGGCTTCCGAAGGAGAAGCCTCGTGCGTGGGGGTTCGAGATCGGACGACGGTTCCGCGACCAGCTGCGAGCAGCGCAAAAGCTGCAGCCGCTGATCGCCAACTGGCAGCTTGACGAAATCCCTCGCGAGGGCGGGAACGGGATTCACGCTCATCCAAATCCAAAGCGGCGCGAACACTTTCGCTTGTTCGTCGGTGGCGTGATTCGGGGCCTCGCCGAGGGTCGCCCACGGTTCAGAGACAAGCCTCTAAAGGGCTTCGTCTGGATCAGCGAGGAGGCACTCGAAACCCTGCCCGGACTTCCGGACGTCCGCGACATCAAGATCTTCTGGGAGGACGTCGACGCCGGAGCCAGGTACCTCGTCGGCGAGGAATACCCGAAGTTCCTCAAAGGCACTGCGACTGCTGCTGCGAACGCCCTCGCCCGGCCACAGACGCAGCTCGCCAGGTCGGGCAGCGGCCCTCGCCAGGCACTCGCCAAGCGATACGTCGTCGGCATGACACCGGGGTGGCACAGGCCCAAGAACAGTGGTCTCAACGGCAACATCGGCGGCTTGAAGCTGCCCGGGGTCGCCGCCTGGCGCAAGGAGTTCATCACCGCCCGCACCAGAGCACAGCGACCGTGCGGCTACGGAATGTTCCACTTCGACGGGGACTTCAACACCGTTCCGGCGCGCATCGACGAAGCGATCGGCGCGCTGAACTTCGCATGCAGGAAGCACGCGGTGCCGTAGAGCATCAGATCCAGATGAACGCGATGCTCAGCGCGAGCAGAAGCGCGAGCGCGCCGTTCAACACCCGGTGTGCTCGCGGACGTGCGGTGAGGCTGTGTAGCGCGGTTCCGCCGGCCGCCCAGATCGCGGCGGTGGGGAGGACGACGACGATCATTGTCACGATCACGATCGCGCTCCCGACCTCAACGCGGACGTCGGTGGGCCGGAACGTGCTGACTGCGGCCAGTGCGAACAGCCACGCTTTCGGGTTGAGGAACTGAAACGCGGCCGCTTCGTGGACACGCAGTGGTCTCGCGATCTGGGAGCGCTGGATGGCGGCGCCGCCCGCGAGCTGGAACGCCAGGAAGAGCAGGTACAGAGATCCGACGAGCTTGAGAGCGAGCTCGACCTCCGGGAGACCTGTCACCACCACGCCGAGCCCGGCGGCAACGGCGAGCGCCAGGATCCCGATGCCTGCCGACGTGCCGACGATCTGGGGGACAGTCGCGCGGAACCCGAACTGGAGCCCCGACGCCCACAGCAGAGCGTTGTTCGGACCCGGAGTACCAGAGCTGACGAACGCGAACAGGATGAGAGCCGGGAGGTCTCTCATGCCACGAACCGGCTCGACATGGCTTCAGTACAGTCGGCCGAGCTCGTCGCGTCTTGTACGTTCTTTGCGTGTCAAGCGCCGTCGCGACGGAGCAGGTTCGGGCCTGGAGGCCGCCGGTGCCGGGGGTCAGCGAGGTGCTGCACGCCGAGTTTCATGAGCACGCGTACCCGCCGCACACGCACGACACGTGGACGGTCTTCGTCGTCGATGACGGCCAGATCCGCTACGACCTCGACCGGCACCATCGCGGCGCGGGCGGCTCGATGGTCGGCGTGCTTCCACCTCACGTCGTTCACGACGGGCGCCCCGCGACAAGTCGCGGCTACCGGAAGCGGGTGATCTACCTCGAGACGAGCCTACTGAGCGAGGGCTTGGTCGGCCGCGCCGTCGACGAGCCGTCGATCGAGGACGTGCGCTTGCGTCGTCGCCTCGACGTTCTGCACGAACGACTCCGTCACCCCGACGAGGCACTCGAGGCCGAGACGCACCTTGCCTTCGTCGCCGAGCGCATCAGGGTGCATCTCGAGGGTCACACCGACGAGGAAGATCCTGGCCGGGCGAGCGAGCTCGCCGAACGACTGCGGGAGCTGCTCGACGCGCACGAGTCGGAGGTCATGACGCTTGCCGCCGCCGGCGAGCTCCTCGGTGCCGGCCCTGCGCATCTTGTTCGTTGCTTCAGCCAGACGTTCGGCATCGCTCCGCACGCCTACGTCCTCGGGCGGCGGATCGAGGCGGCGCGTCAGCGCCTGCTCGCCGGCGAGCCGATCGCACGGGTCGCCGCGAGCGTCGGCTTCTACGACCAGGCGCACTTCACCCGTCACTTCAAGCGGCATGTCGGGACGACACCCGGGCGCTACGGCGACTGAGTCGTCAGGAGAAGATCATCGTCATCGCCTGGAAGTCGAGCGTCCACGCGTACCGCCGGAGGAAGCCGTGGCTGACGATGCCGTGGATCGGAAACTCCGCCGGCTGCTTCCAGGCGTCCGGGAAGACACCGTAGAACCCGAGCAGGTCGTGCTGGACGAGCGGTCCGAGCGAGAGCCGGCTGATCGGGAACCGACCGACCTGCAGAGGGACATGACCGGCCCCGGTCTCGCGAACGTCCTCGATCGTCTCCGGAATGGCGATCCCGGCGGCGGCGAGTGTCTCCGCGGGCGCGGCGAACGCTGCGCCTTCCTCGTCCTGGAGGCCGGAGTCGAGGATGAACGTGAGCGGTGCCTCGCCGTCGAGCGAGCCGCGGGCAATGATCAGATGCGTGAGCGCCAGGGCGAAGGGCACCTCGACGGCGTCAGCCGTGGCGAGCTCGGCGCGGAGAGCTGCTCGCGCGGCGGTCGTCGGCGGGCGGAGGACGAGCTGGTTGCCCGGATAGTCGATCGTGGCGAGGAACTGACGGAGCAGCCCGGTTCCGAGCACGGGCTTGTCGAGGCCGGCGATGGCGACCGGCACGTCCTCCAGCGTCGATGCCGCCCAGGCGCATCGTCCCGAGCTTCCCGTAGCCCAGCGACCCCTGGGCGCCGCCGGCGAACGTGCCGGTCGTCGTCACGACCGGTGCGATCCCGAGCGTGGTGGCGACGTCGGGCGAGAGAACGAGGAGATCGCCGCCGGTGTCGATTCGCGCCTCGACGGATTGGCCGTTCAGCTCGAGCACGACGGAAGGCAGCTGCCAATCCGTCTCCCTCGTGAAGGGGATCGCGACTTTCGACGCGCCTTTCCAGTCGATGCGGTAGGGCGGCTCGTCGCCCCAGGAGCGCATCAGATCCCAGAGGGGCAAGTCGATCGCGTCTTCGTAGCCCCCGAAGAGCCCACGTGCCGCCGTGTAGCGGTTCGTCTGCAGATAGACGAGGGCGAGCGCTACCTCCGCGTCCACGCGGGCCTTGCGGTTCTTGCCCGCGTCCTCGACCACCCGTCGTAGAAGGGCCTCGGCCGCGACGTAGTCGCCGAGGAGATACTCGAGCTCGGCGAGACCACGCAGCGCCTCCAGCGTGCCGCCTCCGTTTCCGACGACCGACCTCAGCCGGCGACGCGCTTCGACGAAGTCGCCGGCGGCATGAGCCTCCCTCGCGGCCTCGCGCTCCGGGTCGGCCCGCCGAAGCAAGGACGTCAAGCGTCCGCGGGTCACTGCTTCGATCCCTTTCGATCGCGGACGAACCGGAGCTCGATGATCGGCCCGACGCCACGGCTCCGCTTCCGCCAGCCGCTGAACCGCTTGTGGGCGGCCTGCCTCGAGACGCCGAGCCGCTCGGAGATCTCGGCCCAGGAGGCCCCTGCCGCCCGGCGTCCGCGATGCGGGCCTGAGCGAGGTCGTCGACGAAGTCCTCGAGGACCGGCACATCCCTGACGAGCTCGAGCGGCTCGAGGCCGGTGCTCGCTTCCTGCAGCCTGGCATGGAGCTCCCGGCGCAGGAGGCGCTCGCGCTCCGCTCGGTCGCTCGGTGGCATGCTGTCAACCTTACGTTGACAACCTGAGTTCTGTCAACCTTACGTTGACACCCTGGCGCCGCGATCAGTCGACGACGGCGATCGCGTCGACTTCGATCAGGTACTTGGGCTCGGCCAGCGCCTCCACTCCGATCAGCGCGTCGGCGGGCTTGTGCTCACCGAATACCGCCACCCGGGCCGCCTCGATCTGAGGCAGGTACTCAGGCCGGTGGTGGACGACGTAGATCGTGATCTTCGTCACCTGGTCGGGTCTGGCTCCAGCAGCTGCGAGAGCGCGGCCGACATTGGCGAACACCTGGCGGGCCTGGGCGGCCAGGTCGCCGGGACCGACGAGATTGCCCTCAGCGTCTTCAGCCATCTGTCCGGCGATGAACACCAGGCGACTGCCGGTCGCAGCGACGACCTGGGTGTAGCTCTCCGGCGTGGGCAGCTCGTCCGGGTTTATGAGCTCGAGTGTCATGGCCTCTCGGTTCGTACCGATGGCCAGTGCTCGTCGAGCGGCGGGTCGCGGCGTGGAACCGGCGAGGCATTGATCAGCGAGGTCGTGGTCTCGCCGTAGACGAGGAAGCGGTCGAGGAGGGCGCCCAGGTCGTCGATCGAGCGAAGGAAGACCTTGAGGTAGAAGCAATCCTCGCCGGTGATGCGATGGCACTCGCCGATCTCGGGGATTGCCGCGGCGAGCTCGGGGATTCTCGGCAGCTGGCCCGGCGCGGGCTTGATGCGGACGATCGCGGTCAGCTGGTACCCCAGCATGCGCGGGTCGATCTCGGCGCGGTAGCCGGTGATCACTCCCGACCGCTCCAGCCGCTGGACGCGCTCGGCAACAGCCGGGGAGGACAGGCTCACCCGTCGCCCGAGCTCGGCGAACGAGACTCGTCCATCGGCGGTCAGCTCGCCGATGATCTTACGGTCGGTTGCGTCCAATTTGGGAAGACCTGTGGCTCGTGTCGTCGAAGTTCCGTTCTTCATGGCGTGAACAGAGCCTAACACCTTCGATTGCCCATGGCGAATGCGACGGTCGTGCGGCAAGACTTACGTCCATCGCCGTTCAGACCCGACAGACGAGGCGCCGCGCCGATGCGGTGCCGCCCGAGGCGTACTTCGTCGGCAGCGCCGTCTTCCACTACCTCGGGCCTTCCTTCGCGGTGCTGCTCTTCGCCCGGGTCGACGTGCTCGGCGTCGCGTGGCTCCGGATCGCCTCGGCCGCCGCGATCTTCGCCCTCTGGCGGCGGCCCTGGCGGACGTTTCTCGCGCTCGATCGCGGCGGACGGACGCTGATCGTCGCGCTGGGAGCCGTCTTTGCCGCGATGAACGTCTGCTTCTACATCTCGATCGACCGGCTCCCGCTGGCGACGGTTGCCGCGATCGAGTTCATCGGCCCGATCGTCCTCGCGGCGATCGGTGCGCGGACGGCTCGCAACGTCGCCGCGGTCGCGACAGCGGCCGCAGGCGTGTACCTGCTGACGCACGTGCAGTTCGAGGGGGAGCCGGTCGGGGTGGCCTTCGCCTTTGCGAACGCCGCGCTGTTCACCGCCTACATCGTCCTCGCCCACCGCGTCGCACGGCGCTCGGGCCTGAGCGGGATCGACGGGCTGGCGGCGGCAATGCTGCTCGCCTTCCTCTTCGTCTCCCCGATCGGGCTCTCGAGCGCGGCCGCACGCCTTCTCGGACCCCGTCGCGATCGCGGCCGGTATCGGGGTCGGCGTGACGTCATCCGTCATCCCCTACGTCTTCGACCAGCTGGCGATGGCCCGCCTCGCCCGCGCGACGTACGCGCTGTTCGTCGCGCTCCTACCGGCGACGGCGACCGTCATCGGCGTCATCGTGCTGCAGCAGCTGCCGTCGCTCGTCGATCTCGCCGGCATCGCGCTGGTGATGGCCGGGATCGTGCTGCATCAGGCGTCGGCTGCAGACTCCTGAGCGCGTTCCACTTCCTCCGTCGCGCGCTCGACCTCTCGCTGCGCAGCCTCGGCGCGCCGCTCGGCCTCCTTCTTCTCGGCCTCGGCCTTCTTCGCTACGCGTTTCGCCTCGGTCAGCGCCGCCCGGGCCTCCTGCAGGCGTTCGCGGGCCTTCTGCCGTCGCTTGTCCCGCGCGGCCGGCGCCTCGCGCGGGGCGGATTCGCGCTTTCGCCCCGCCGGGACGATCCCCGGGTCGAGACCGAACCCGGCGGCCGTCAGGTCTTCGTGCAGCGTCCCTCGTTCGAGCAGCGGCTGCAGCTCCGGGTCGACCGAGGCGACGCGGAGTGTCTTCACGGCCTTGTCCAGCGTCGCTCCGCTCAGCTTGCGCCGGCGCAGGTCGCGTTGCATGCGGTCGAGAGCAGAGCGGTGCTCCTCGATCGCCTTCGGCAGGTCGGCGCCGCGCTTCCCCGCGACCGCCGCTTCCTGGGCCTCGCGCAGCCGCTTTCCCGACTGGATGAGCGCCCGGGCCTCTGACGGATCCTCGCGAACCAGCTCGTTGAGTGCGGCCGCTGCGGCGGTCGCCTTCGGCAGAGCGGCGACAGTCGCGGCGAGCTCCGGGTCGTCCTTTCGCAGTTCCTTTGCGCGCGCGTTGCGCGCGGCGGTGAACTCCGCCTGCGGAAGTCCGTAGAGCTTGAGCTGTTCACGAGCGAGGGGATCGGCCACGTTCTCCGAAGATTGACAGGCATTGGGCACCGTGCGACCCTCGAACCGCGACCGCAGGAGGGGTTTCATGCAGCAGAAGGGCAGTCGCTGCGGCATCGTCATGCGCGGCCGGTTTCGGCCGCGCGCGTCGACGCTCGCGCTCCTTGCGCTGCTCGGGCTGCTCGTCTCGGCGCTGCCGGCGTCGGGCTCGCAGGCGCCCGCTGCGATCGCGGGGAGCGTCACGATCGTCATCCACGGCCAGGGACGCGTGACGAGCGAGCCGGCTGGGGCGATCGATTGCCCGACCAGCTGCTCCTTCGCGTTCGCAGGCTCGACGACGCTGACGCTACGCGCGGCACCCGCGAGCGGGTACGTGACCGCCCAGCTTGCATCCTGCACCGAGGTGGACGTGTGCACCGTGACGCTGAACGACTTCGCCTACACGATCGACGTCTACTTCCGGCCGCGGGCGAAGCTCCAGCTGTGGCCGAACGGCGACGGGACGATCACCGTCACGCCGCCGCCTGCCGACTGGCGCGGCGAGCCGACCGAGGCGTCCTGCACCCCCGCGAACTCCTTCGACGGCACCGGCTGCGAGTTCTACTACCTGCCGGGAGCCACGGTGAACGCGATGGCGAGCCCCGGTCCAGGGAGTACGTTCTTCGGCTTCAGCACACCGAACTGCTCGAACAGCGCCTTCTGCACCGTCAATGTCGCCCGCGACACGTCTCTCGTCGCGCGCTTCTCGCCGCTCGAGGTGCGCGTGATCCGGCGGCGGCAACGACACCGGCAGCATCGTCAGCGAGCCGCCCGGGATCGCCTGCCCGCCGACGTGCACGCGCCGTTCCGGGCCAGCTCGCAGGTGACGCTCATCGCCTCACCCGACCCGGCGTCGCCCTTCCTCAGCTGGAAGTTCGGCTGCACGGTGTCGACCACCGACCCGCGCCGCTGCACGCTCGCTGTGACGAACCGGCCGAACTGGGTCGGCGTCGCGCTCGGCGAGGATGCGGAGATCGGCGTTCCGACCACGCTGTCGGTGCTCTTCGACATTGCGCGGGTCGGGAAGGGAGTGATCAACGGGTCGCGAGCTCGACTGCGGTGCGAAGTGCGAGCATCGCTACGTGTTCGGGACACGGGAGGAGTTGCGCGCGCGTCCGTGCAGACGGATGGCGCTTCTCGGCGTGGAATGGAGCGTGCGCCAAGGCTCGCGACCTGCTCGATCTACATCGGGCCTCGCACCACGCTGGGCGCCCTGTTCGTCGAGAACCTCGAGCCGAAGCTGCTGAGCGTGAAGGCGACCGGGACGAAGGCGGCTCGCAAGGTGACGGTTCGGCTGTCGGTCCGCCATGAGGGCACCGCTCGGCTGAAGCTCCTCCGTGATGGTCCCACGAGGGTTTTCACCGACCGCCGGTTCCCGCTCACGAAGGGCGTGAACACGGTCGTTCTGGCGGTTCCGGCGAAGGTCAAGGCGGGCCGAGTGCGGCTGCTGGTCGCCACCAGCGACGGCAGCGGCGGCGGCCGCACCTTCTTCCGCGTCGTGAAGGTTGGCCCGTGAGCACCGACGCGACGCCTGCACCCGGAGCCGACCCCGAAGCGCGGCCTGCGCAAGTGGCTCGCGGACCTCTCGACCGGGGTCAAGACGATCGGCGGCGTCGCGGGCGCGATCGCCGCCGTGCTGGCGCTCGTCTTCCTGCTGCTCCCCAACCTGCGCCCGGAGCCCACTCCCGAGGAAGGCTCGGCGACCTTCGAGAAGCCGACGCTCGAGCAGCCCGTCACCTTGGGCCAGTACCTCCGCCGCGTGGAGCTTCCGCCGAGGAGACCTGACGCAGCGAGCAGCTCCAGCAGCCCGGGGTGATCGCGGCCGTTCAGGTCACGATCAAGGGCTACCGCGGCCAGCGCCTGCCGCGTGCGGTGGTACGTGCTCGACCTCGGCACGCACGACATCGTCGACGAGCAGAGCAGGCGGTACGCGTTCGAGCCGGACCGGAACGTCACGCCGCTCACGTGGCCGTTCTGGGTCGCGCTGCCGAAGACACCCGGCCCGTTCAAGATCGTCTTCGAGATCTACCCGCCGAACGCGAAGCCCGGCAAGCCGGGAGTCGTGCCGTTCGCGAAGGCCGAGACGGAGTCCTTCGAGCGCTAGCCCTGCAGCGTGCGCAGGGCTGGGTAGAGCGCGCGGTAGCGCGCGTAGCCGTCCTCGTACGCCGCCTGCCAGCCGGGGTCGGGCTCGATCCGGTCGGAGACGCGGACGCAGGCGTCGACCGCCTCGTGCGCGTCGGCGAAGACGCCCTCGCGCGACGCCGCCGAGCAATGCCGCGCCGTACGCGGCGCCCTCGTCCGCGCTCGTGCGCTCGAGCGGCAGGCCGAGCACCGAGGCGACGATCTTCAGCCAGAGCTCGCTGCGCGCGCCGCCGCCGGAGACGCGGCCGACCTCCGCCTCGACGCCGAGCTCGCGCAGGAGCTCGAGCGAGTCGCGCAGCCCGTAGGCGACGCCCTCCAGCACCGCGCGCGTGAGCGCACCGCGATCGTGCCGGAGCGTCAGGCCGACGAAGGCGCCGCGGGCGTCCGGGTCGGCGTGCGGCGTCCGCTCGCCCTGCAGGTACGGCTGGAAGAGGAGGCCCTCGGTGCCGGGCTCCCAGCTTCTCGGCCTCGGCGAGCAGCTCCTCGTACGGCGGGTTGCCGAGCGCGTCGTGCAGCCACTGCAGCGAGCCCGCGGCCGAGAGCATCACGCCCATCGCGTGCCAGGTGCCCGGGACGGCGTGGCAGAAGACGTGCAGCCGCGCCTCCGGCTCGGGCTTGTACTCGGGCAGCGCCGCAAAGACGACGCCGGAGGTGCCGAGGACGACGGAGAGCGGGCCGGGCCGGTCGACGCCGACGCCCAGCGCTCCCGCAGCCTGGTCGCCCGCCGCGCCGATCGCCGTGCACTCGTGCGCCGGCGGCAGCCACTCGGCCTCGCAGGTCGAGCGCGTCGAGCACCTCGTCGCTCCAGCGGCGGTTCGCGACGTCGAAGAGGAGCGTCCCCGACGCGTCGGCGACGTCGATCGCACGCTCGCCGGTCAGCCGCAGCCGGACGTAGTCCTTCGGCAGCAGCACGTGCCTGATCTGCGCGTACGTGTCGGGCTCGTGGTTCCGCAGCCAGAGGAGCTTCGGCGCGGTGAAGCCGGTCAGCGCGCGGTTCCCGGTCAGCTGGATCAGGCGCTCGAGCCCGACGCGCTCCTCGATCTCGGCGCACTCGGCGGCGGTGCGCTGGTCGTTCCAGAGGATCGCCGGGCGCAGCACCCGGTCGTGCCGGTCGAGCGTGACGAGACCGTGCATCTGGCCGGAGAGGCCGATCGACGCCGGCTCGACGTCGAGGTCGGCGAGCGCGGCCTCGGTCGCGCGCCACCAGTCCTCCGGATCCTGCTCCGCCCAGCCGGGCCGGGGGATCGAGAGCGGGTACTCGCGCTCCGCGCGACCGACGATCTCGCCGGTCTCGGAGAGCGCGAGTGCCTTGACGCCGCTCGTGCCGACGTCGAGCCCGACCAGCACTGTCACTCGCGAAGCTCGGTCAGCTCGACGAGGTTCCCGAACGGGTCGCTGCAGAAGAAGCGCGGCCGGCCCACGATCTCCGTCGGCGTTCGCGTCTCGACTCCGGCCGCTTCGACCCGGGCGCGTAGCTCGTCGAGGCCGCTGTCGACCGCGAGACAGAAGTGCGCGCTCGGCGGTGGCTCGTCGCCGGACCGCAGCAGGTGCAGCTCGAGGTCGCCGCCGGCGCTGAACCAGATGAGCTCGCGCGGGTCGAGCTTCGGCGGCACGGGCTTCTCCTCGAGGCCGAGCAACCCGCCGTAGAACGCCCGCGCGGCGTCGGCCCCGTCCGCGGCGATCGCGACCGAGACGTGTTGGAGCCTCATGCGCCCATCGCGGCGTAGACGAGCTCGTAGGCCCGCACCGCGTCCTTCTCGTGCTGTGCCGCACGCAGCGCCGCGTCGTCGATCCGCGACGCGATCCCGTCGATGAACCGCCACTGCAGCACGCTCCGCTTGACCGAGCCGACCGCGTCCTCGGTGTACGGGTAGAGGTCGAAGCCGAGCCGCTCGCCGTTCTCGCCGTAGCCCGCCCGGCGCAGCTCGACCGCGAGCTCGATCGTCTCCATGAAGCGAATCGTCCCGACCATGTTGTCGTCGTCGAACGTGCCCCAGCCGTCGTTCGCGTGCAGGTGCCCGAGCAGGCCTTCGGCCGCGAGCATCGCCGCGTACTCGGCGAGGCTCTCGCCGTTCATGATCAGGTGCTGCCAGTCCATGTTGACGGTCACGTTGTCGATCCCCTGCCGCCGCAGCGAGTGGATCACGTGCAGCGTCATGCCGACGTTGCGCATCAGGATCTTCATCGCCGGCTCCGAGTTCTTGTGCTCGAGGAAGACGGTGACGCCCTGGTCCTTCGCGTGCTGTGCCGCCTGGCCGACTCCGTCGACGAACCTGGCCCAGGACTCCTTGTACGGCGTCTGGAACGGGTAGTTGTAGCCCTCGATCCCGGGCCAGATGATCATCTGGGCGCCGGTCTCGCCGGCGAGGTCGATCGCCTCCCGTGTGAGCCGCAGGGCTTCCTCGCGGGTGGCGTCGTCGGGCGAGCAGAGCGCTCCCTTGGCGAAGCGCGGGTCGAGGTGGAGCCCGCTCGCGATGCAGTAGATCCCGTGCCCGTCGAGCGCCTCGCGCACCTCGTCCAGGTTCTCGGGCGAGAGCTCCTGCGGGTAGTGGAACTCGTAGTCGTCGATCAGGTCGCCGAGCCCTGCGACCGCGGTCCGGATCCGGTCGGTCGTCGTCTGGCCGGCGAGCTCGGGCTTGTAGCCGCCGGGGTTGAACCTGGTCGCCATGTTGCCGAACGCCCAGATTCCGAGTGACGTCTTCATCTTCCAGCTCCTCTCTTGATCCAGGCTGCGGTGTTCGGGGGCAGAGTCGTGGTGATGCCGGGCTCGCTCGCCAGCAGGATCTCACCCTCGGGCAGCTCCAGCTCGGCGGCGTCGACGTTGATCGCGCAGACGAGATCGCCGCGCTCGAAGACCATCGTCCCGGGCGGGCTGTCGCGCCAGACCAGGCCGTCCGCCGCGCGGCCGCAGCCGGAGCGCGGAGCGGTACAGAGCGAGCATCGAGCCCGGATCCTCGGCCTGCGCCTCGACGCTGACCGCGCCCCAGTCCTGCGGCATCGGCAGCCAGGGCTCGCCGTCGGTGAATCCGAACGCCGGCGGCTCCTTCGTCCACGGGATCGGCACGCGGCAGCCGTCGCGCCCTTTCCGTGCGCCCTTCGTGCGGAGGAAGACCGGGTCCTGGCGTGCCTCGTCCGGCAGGTCGACCTCCTCGAGCCCGAGCTCCTGGCCCTGGTAGGTGAACGACGTCCCCGGCAGGCCGAAGAGGAGCAGCGCCGCCGCGCGCGCCCGGCGTTGCCCGATCTCGCCGCCGCCGTAGCGTGTGGGCAGCCGGGTGACGTCGTGGTTCTCGAACACCCAGGTCGCGGGAGCGCCGACCGCACCGAGCGCGCCGAGCGTCCGGTCGATCGTCGCGCGCATGTGCTCGGCGTCCCACGGCGCGAAGAGAAGCGCGAAGTTGAAGGACAGGTGCAGCTGGTCGGGGCCGACGTAGCTCGCGATCTTCTCCTGGCTCTCGATCACGATCTCGCCGACGTACATCCGGTCGCCGGGATACTCGTCGGCGATCTGCCGCCAGCGGCGGTAGAGCGGGTGCAGCTCGGGCTGCATCAGAGCGGAGAGCCAGTCGCCGAACTCCGGCCGCGGCACGGGCTCGACCATCTCGCGCAGGTCCTGCGCCTTGAAGAGCGCGTGCGCGACGTCGATCCGGAAGCCGTCGACGCCGCGGTCGAGCCAGAAGCGGAGGATCCCGTCGAACTCGTCCTGCACGTCCTCGTTGTGCCAGTCGAGGTCGGGCTGCTCGGGAGCGAAGAAGTGGAGGTAGTACTCGCCGGTGGCGTCGTCTCGCGTCCAGGCCGGGCCGCCGAAGGCGGACGTCCACCCGTTCGGGCGCCCTCCGGCTTTGCCGGGGCGGAAGAAGTAGTACGCCCGATGGGGGTGATTCGGGTCGGCGATCGCGTTCCGGAACCACTCGTGCTGGTCCGACGTGTGGTTCGGGACGATGTCGATCGTCACCCTGATCCCGAGCTCGTGCGCGTCGGCGACGAGCGCGTCGAAGTCGGCGAGCGTGCCGAACTGGGGGTCGACGTCGATGTAGTCGGCGACGTCGTACCCGTGGTCTGCCTGCGGCGAGGGGTAGAACGGCGTCAGCCAGAGCGCGTCGACGCCCAGCTCCTTCAGGTACGGCAGGCGCGAGCGGATCCCGGGTAGGTCGCCGACACCGTCGCCGTTCGAGTCCTGGAAGCTGCGGACATAGATCTGGTAGAAGGCGGCGCTCCGCCACCACTCCGACACGTGCATGAACCTCCTGACGTCGTAACGAGCAGTCGAACGATCACCGGCACGATCTCATTTCGGGAGCAGTGGACCGTATGGTCTCCGCGATGGGTGGCCTTGCTGACCGCCGAGAGCTCCGTGGTGCCGGAGCGGACCTATCGCGCGCCGGGGCGCGTCAACCTGATCGGCGACCACACCGACTACAACGAGGGGTTCGTCCTTCCGCTGGCGGTCGACTTCGACTGCGTCGTCCGGGCCCAGCCGCGCGAGGACGGACGTGTCGTCCTTCGCTCGCTCGATCGCGCCGGCGAGGTCGACGTTGCCGCGGACGGAAGCACCGATCCCACGACCGTCGATCCGCCCTGGGGACGTTACGCCGCCGGGGTCGTGCGGACGCTCGCCGAGCGGGGCCGCGAGCCCGCGGGCATCGAGGCGACGATCACCTCCACGATCCCTCTTGGCGGCGGGCTCTCGTCGAGCGCCGCCCTCGAGGTCGCGGTCTCCCTCGCGCTCTGCGACGCAGCGCACTTCTCGCTGCCGACGCTCGAGCTCGCGCAGGCGTGCCAGGAAGCGGAGATCGTCGCCACGGGCGTGCCCTGCGGGATCATGGACCAGCTCGCGTCGCTCGCCGGCAGCCGCGACCGGGCGATGCTGATCGATTGCCGCAGCTTCGAGGTCGAGCCCATCCCGCTGCCGCCGCGGCTTGCCGTGCTCGTGATCAACTCGGGCATCTCACGCCAGCTCGTGGACAGTGCGTACGCCGAGCGGCGGCGTGCCTGCGAGTCGGCCGCTGCCCGGCTGGGCCTGTCCGCACTCCGCGACGCGACGCCCGAGCAGGTCGCGGACGAGCCGCGTGCCCGCCACGTCGTCTCCGAGAACGGACGGGTGCTCGCGGCCGCCGAGGCGCTCGTCTCGGGCGACCTCGCGACCCTCGGACGACTCCTCGCGGAGAGCCACGCGAGCCTGCGCGACGACTTCGAGGTCTCGACCCCGGAGCTCGACGTGCTGGTCGAGAAGCTCACCGAGGCCGGTGCGCTCGGCGCCCGGCTGACGGGAGCAGGCTTCGGCGGCTGCGTCGTCGGGCTCGCCGACCGTGAAAGAGCCGCCGCGGTGGTCGAGACCGCGGCGGGTCACTACTGGTCCGAGACGGGCCACCAGCCGCACGCGTTCGTCTGTCGGGCGGTAGACGGCGCCGGGAGGGTCGAATGATCACCAGGGACGAGCTGCGCGACGCGCAGGCGTACGCGGCGGAGCAGCTCGAGGCAGCCGGGATCGCGCTCTCCGACGACCGAGCGAGCGGCGATCGAGGTCGCCGACTTCGGCCTCTCCCGCCTACGCGAGTTCGGCCTGCTCGTGCTCGTCTACGTGAACACCGACCGCTACTGCGCGAAGGAGCTCGTCCTCTATCCGGGCCAGACCTGCCCCGAGCACCGCCATCCGCCGTTCGACGGCTCGCCGGGGAAGGAGGAGACGTTCCGTTGCCGCAGCGGCCTCGTCCAGCTCTGGGTCGCCGGCGAGGAGCTCGTCCTCCGGCCGGGCGAGCAGCACACGATCCCGCCGGACACGCTGCACTCGTTCCGGGCGGGGCCAGAGGGCGCGATCGTGTCCGAGTTCTCGAGCGCGAGTCGCGACGACCTCGACGTCTTCACCGACCCGGCAGTGGAGCGGGCAACGGTCGTCGGCGCCTGACGGCGCGCAGCTGCAGCGGCAGGAGCGCGATGCACACCGCCTCGCGACCGAGCAGCAAGGGCCGGTGCGTGGGGGCGGGGGAGACGAGCTTGATCGCCACGTCCGGCCCGAGCGCGGCGCGAAGGAGCATGCGCGCGCGCAGCCGGTGCCACGACGAGGTGACGACGACGACCTCGTCGGCGCCGAGCTCCCGGGCCGCCGCGGCGACCGCGCGCGCGTTGCCGACGGTCGTGCGAGCGTCGGCGTCCGCGAGCAGCGGCACGCCGGGGCCACGCCAGGCGGCCCGCATCAGCGCCGCCTCGGTCTCGCGCCCGGGGCGTCGCGCCCAGCCGCTCAGCAGGACGGCGTCGGCTCCCTCGGCGGCCCGTTCTCCGGCCTCGAGTCGCGCGGCGCAGACGGGATGGAGACTCCGATGCCGCCAGCCGGAGTAGCCGAGCACGGCGACGAGCTTAGGCACGGCGTCGTCCCCAGAGGCGCTTGGCTCCGAGGAGCGTCCCGATCACCGTGAGGACGAGGAGGAGCGCCTTCTTTCCCTTCAGCTTCGACTCGCCGCCCGAGCGGACGCGCATGTCGACCGCAACCTCTTCGACGCGAAGGCCCTCGTCGTGGAGCCGGAGGAGCGCCTGGACCTCCGGTGCCCCTGTCGTGTACGGAATGGCGAGTGTCGGCAGCGCCTTCGCGGAGACGGCGTAGAGACCGCTCGTGGCGTCGTTGAAGGGACGTCCGAGGGCGACGCGCATCCCCCGTCGCAGCAGGCCCGTTCCGAGCTTGCGGATGCCTTCGGGCTCGTAGCGGTACGGCGCGTAGCCCTCGGCGCTGACGAACCGGGAGCCGACGGCGACGTCGGTCTTGCCCGAGCGGACGAGCTCCAGCAGCCGGCGCAGCTCCTCGACGGGATGCTGGCCGTCGGCGTCGACGCGGCCGCAGAAGGCGTAGTCGTGCTCGAGCGCCCAGGCGTAGCCGGCGGCGATGCCGGCCTGGAGACCGCGGTTCTCGCCGAACGACAGCACCTCGGCCCCGTGCTCGCGCGCGACTCCCGCGGTCCCGTCGGTCGAGCCGTCGTCGACGACGAGGACATCGGCGTCCGGCAGCTCGCGATGGAGCTCGTCGAGCACCGCCGCGAGATTGCCTTCTTCGTTCCAGGCCGGGATGAAGACGAGCGTGTCGCTCACCCGGCGAGGGTAGCCGCCGTGCTAGAAGGCGGCGTGGCGTCCTTCCCCCACATTCACCGCGACCTCGTTCGCTTCCGTGACTGCGATGCGATGGGGCACGTCAACAACGCCGTCTTCTCGACCTACCTCGAGGAGGCCCGGATCGGCGTGCTCGGCGACCTGATCGACTTCATCCTCGCCAGGGTCGAGATCGACTTCCGCTCGGAGCTGCGAATGGGGGAGGAGGTCGAGGTGCGCACGCACTGCTCCCGGGTCGGGACGAAGAGCTTCGACCTCGAGCACGTGATCTCCGCCGGCGGCCGAGTCGTCGCCGAGGCGAAGAGCGTCCTCGTCTCGTACGACTACGAGCGCGGCGAGAGCGTCCCAGTGCCGGACGACCTGAGGACGACGGCTCGACGGCGTAGGTGGCTAGGTGCCGGGGTAGTGCGGCCCGCCGTCGCGGGGCAGAGGTCGTCGTCGAGCTTCTGCTGATCACCGACGGGTTGGCGGCCGGAGGCTGGAGGGAGCCGGTACCGAACCGTCGGCGAGGCGAGGGAGAACGAGCGCGCCGAAGGCGCTCGCGGCCACCCCGAGGGCGGCCAGGAAGGCTGCAAAGCGTCGACCCGAGGGACGCTGCGGGCTCACGGCCCCTACGGTAGCGCGCCGGGCGCCCTCTTGGCGACGGCGACGGTCACGAGCCTGGGCCCGGAGGTGTCGATCACCTCCAGATCGAGCTCGTCACCGGGGTCGCGGCTGGCGATCACCGTGCTGAGGTCGGCCGCGGAGTTCACCGGCACGTCGTCGGCGGCGATGACCACGTCGCCGACCGCCAGATCCGCCTTCTCGGCCGGCCCGCCGGGATAGACGACCGTGACGGCGGCGCCGCGCACGGTCCCGTCGAGCCCGAGCTGAACCGCTGCGGACTCCGAGTCGACCGACGAATACGCGATCCCGAGCCAGGCCTCCGAGTCGGGCGGCGCCTTGCGGATCCTCGCGATCACCGGCAGCGCCTCGTCGATCGCGATCGCGAAGCTCACGTTCTCGGCCTCGGCGAGGCGGACACCTGCGGTGTTGATTCCGAGCAGCCGGCCGGAGCGGTCGACGAGCGGGCCGCCGGAGTTGCCGGGATTGATCGCGGCGTCCGTCTGGAGCAGCCCCGTCAGCTTCCCGTTCTGTCCGTCGATCGTGCGATGGAGCCCGGAGATGATCCCCGAGGTCACCGTCGCGCCGAGACCGAGGGGAAAGCCGACGGCGAAGACCGCGTCGCCGAGCCGGAGCGCCGAGGAGCGGGCCAGAGGGAGCGGAACGAGGTCCGTGGCCCGGACGCGAATGACGGCGAGGTCCTTCTCCGGCGCCGTCCCGATCACCGTCCCGGCCATCGGCCGCTTGTGCACGTCGTCGTTGAAGACGACCGTGACCCGTGTCGTGCCCTCGACGACGTGGTTGTTCGTGAGGATGATCCCGCGCCGGTCGAGCACGATTCCCGAGCCCTCGCCTCGCCCGCCGCCGAAGGATTCGGTGCGCACGTTCACGACCGACGGGAGGACGCGTGCGACGGCGTCGGAGAGCGAGCCCGCGCGGTTCGGGGCCGGCGCGGCGGCTGTCGTCTCCGTGGAGCTCGGCTCGGTGACGGTGACCGTCTGCGCGGCCGTCGAGGTCGATGCGCCCTCCTTGTCGTCCCCGCTGCAGCCGGCGAGCAGTCCCGCCACGAGCACGGCCGCGAGAATCCTCACGGCAGCCTCGGGAACGTCACGACCGCGATGCGCGGCCGCGGCGAGCAGCAGGACGAGCCCGCCGGCGAGGAACGCGAACGTGACCTCCTGCTTGCGCTTCACCTTGCTCACGAGCGAGCCCATCTTGTCGTACGCGTCGCGCAGGTCGCCGACGCTCTCGGCCTCGTAGAAGCGGCCGCCTGTCGTCGCGGCGATCTGCCGCAGCGTCGGCTTGTCCGGCGGCACGGGAATGATCCTCGTGCCGCCGAAGCGGGTGAACTCCACGACTCCCTCGGGCGTGCCGAGAGCGATCGTGTAGACGGGGATCTTGAAGGACTTCGCTCGTGCCGCTCCCTCTTGCGGGAGCAGTATTCCTTCGGTCTGCGAGCCGTCCGAGAGCAGCAGGATCGCGGCGGGACGTTGCGGCCCGGTGCGACCCGCCTCGGCGGCGCGGGCGACCTCGACGCCTCTTGCGAGCCC
Source organism: uncultured Gaiellaceae bacterium (assembly GCA_963847255.1). Lineage (GTDB taxonomy): Bacteria > Actinomycetota > Thermoleophilia > Gaiellales > Gaiellaceae > Gaiellasilicea. The sequence goes on along the minus strand of CAWJYW010000015.1, from coordinate 54,715 downwards.
GTCTCCGATCGCCGTTCCGCGCTGGGGGTAGAGGTAGTCGATCGCGTCGATCGCGAGCTGCCGGTCCGCGGTCGCCGGTGCGGCCACTTCCGCCGTCTCCGAGAACGCGACGACTCCGACCTGGAAGCGCTCGGGCAGCCCCTTCAGGAAGTCGCGGACGACCCTCTGCGCGGCCGCGAGGCGCGTCGGCTCGACGTCCTTCGCCTGCATCGAGCCGGAGACGTCGATCACGAGGACGATCGTCGCCTCTTCGCGGTCGGCGAGGCGGTTCACGCTCGGACGGGCGAAGCCGACGAGGAGTGCGGCGAGCGCGAGCAGGAAGAGCGCCAGGCCGGCGTGGCGGCGCCACGAACGGGTGCTGTCGACGACGGCCGCCAGCACGTCGAGATTCGTGTAGCGCACCGCGTAGCGGGTGGGCCTGCGCTGGAGGTACCGGTAGCCGAGGACGAGCAGCGGCAGGAGCACGAGCCCGATCAGCAGCAGTGGGGTCGCGAAGCTCAACTGGCCCTCCTCAACTGGGCCCCCGGACACAGATTGCGTGGATCTGAACCTCGACCCGCGTGCCCACCGGACGCGTGATCCCGGAGCGGACGTTGACGACGACGCCGCGGCCGGCGCGGCGTGCGGTCGCGCGGACGGAGCCGAGCGCGGCGAGCGACGGCGGCCGGCGCGTGCGCAGGGCGACGGCCGTCGAGAACGCGAGCAGCCGCTCGCCCTCGAGGCAGCGAGTGCGAGAGCCGCTCGGTCTGCTGATCCTTCAACCGCACGTTCTTGACCCGGCGGATCGTCGCGTCGATGACCGGCGGCGCCGCCGCGGTCAGCTTCCGTTTCGGCTCGTAGGACGTCTGCCCGCGTCCGCCACCGCCGCCGGCCGGGATGCAGCCGAGCAGCGGCCTGAAGCCCGAGAGCGCGCGCGTCGTCCGCGCGACGAACACCGCGTCGCGCTGGGTCGTCACGCCGGGGCTGATCGGGCCGCCGAGGCTGCCGAGGAACGTGATCTCGAGCGGGCCGGCGCGGTCGGCGTCGAGGCCGCCGATCACCTGCCCACGGCCGGGGCAGGAGAGCTGGTAGTAGGTCGGCGTCGGGCCGCCGTTCACGGCCACCCAGGGGCCGGCGACGGGGATGCAGACGAGCAACCCGTCGCACTCCCGGCCGGCCTCGGCGCCCGGCGAGGCCACCCCCGAGGCGGCGGCGGCGACGAGCAGGACGAGCAGAAGTCGTTTCACGGCAGCCTCCCGAAGAAGAACGCTGAGACGGCGCCCGCGGCGAGCAGCAGGAACGCGCCGGTCGCGGCGAACGCCGCAGTGATCTCCCGGTCCTTCTTCACGTGCCCGAGGCGGGACCCGAGCTCCTCGTAGACGGCGGTCAGCCGCGCGCCGTCGGGCGCCGCGTAGAACCGTCCGCCGGTCGCCTGCGAGACCTGGCGAAGCGTCGGCGGGTCGGGCGGCACGCTCACGCGCTGGGTGAAGCCGTTGTCGTCGACCACCTCGACCACGCCCTCCGCCGTGCCGAAGGCGACCGTGTAGACCGGAATCTTGAGCCGCTTCGCGCGCTGTGCCGCCTGCAGCGGCTCGAGCACGCCCTGTGTCTGGGCGCCGTCCGAGAGCACGAGAATCGAGGCCGGCGGGCGCCGGTTTCCCTCCACGCGGACGCGCTGCGCGACCTGGAGCGCGCGCGCGATTCCCTCGCCGAGCGCCGTGCCGTCACCGGTGCGCAGGGCGGCGAGTGCGCGCTTCGCCGCATCCCGGTTCGCCGTCGCCGGCAGCACGGTCGAGGCGGCCTGCGCGAACGAGACCATGCCGACGCGGTAGCCCTTGGGCAGGCTGTCGAGGAACCGGCGCGTCGTGCGCTGCGCGACCGCGAGGCGGCTCGGCGGGACGTCGGTCGCGACCATCGAGCGGGAGGTGTCGATCGCCAGCACGACGGTCGCCTCCTCACGTTCCACGGAGACCTGCGCGTGCGGGCGGGCGAGACCGGTCGCCAGCGCCGCGAGCGCGATCAGGGCCAGCGCCGGCGCGCACGTGGCGCAGGCGGCCGGGCTTGCGACCGACGAGATTCGGGACGAGAGCCGGGTTCGCGAACGCTGCAGCCTGGCGGTGCCGCCTCCGCTCGAGCAGCACGTAGCCGCCGACGGCGAGCGGGACCAGGACCAGTGCGAGCAGCATGAGCGGCCACTGGAAGCTCACCTGCGGCCTCCGCGGCGGCGCAGATGGAGTGCGAACGGCCGCAGCCAGTCGCCCTCGGTCGAGAGCACGACGTGGCCGACGCCGAGCGACGTGAGCTCGTGCGCCACCTCGGCGCGCTCCGCCGCGGCGGCCGCCTTGAACCGCTCGCGCAGCCTCGTGCTCGCGGTGTCGACGCGGAGCTGCCGTCCGGTCTCGGGATCCACGAGGCGGAGCTCGCCCACGTTCGGCAGCGTCTCCTCGCGCGGGTCGCGGATCTCGACGGCGAGCACGTCATGGCCGCCGGCGAGCTGGAGCAGCGGCAGGCGCCAGTCGCGCGGCCCGCGAAAGTCGGAGACGATGGCCACGAGCGAGCGCTGCTTGGCCATCCGGGAGACGAGCCCGAGCGCCGCTCCGAGCGACGTGGCCCCGCCTCCTTCGAGCACGGGCTCGCGCCGCAGCGAGAGCAGGAGTCCGAGCATCCCGGCGCGGCCCGCGCGCGGCGGGATGACCTGTGAGCGTTCGTCGCCGAAGCCGACGAGACCGAGCCGGTTGCCCCGGCGGCTGGCGAGATGGCCGAGCGCGAGCGCCACGCCCTCCGCCACGTCGGCCTTCCTTCGCTCGGCCGTCCCGAACGACATCGAGGCCGAGACGTCGAGTGCGAGCCACGTCACGAGCACCCGCTCGGCGAGGTCGATGCGAACGTGGGTCTCGCCGGTCCGGGCAGTCACGTTCCATTCGATCCGGCGCACGTCGTCGCCGGGGATGTACGGCCGCACCTGGGCGAGCTCGCTGCCCGCGCCGAGCACCGACGAGCGGTGGTCGCCGGCGAGCATCCCTTCGATCCGCCTTCCGATCGTCAGGTCGAGCGCCCGCAGCAGCGTCTCCGGGAGCGCGCCCGGCCCCGGCCGGTCCGGCCTGCGGGCGAACTCGGTCGTCTCGGGGGCGATCGTCAAGCTGCGGTCTCCCGCTTGCTCAGGTCGAGCTCCGGCGCGATCACCTTCTCGATCACCGCGTCGAGGATCCTGTCGGCGTCCACCTGCTCGGCGAGGGCCTGGTAGCTGAGCACGAGCCGGTGCCGGAGCGCGTCCTTCGCGAGCGACTCGACGTCCTGCACGACGACGTAGTCGCGGCCGCGGATGAACGCGAGCGCCCTCGCCGACTGGACGAGGCTGATCGGGCCGCGCGGGCTGGCGCCGTAGGAGATGTAGGGCGCCATGTCGTCGAGCCCGTACTTGCCCGGCTCGCGCGTCGCGGTCGCCAGCTGCACCGTGTAGCTCACGATGCCCGGATCGACGTAGACGGCGGCCGCCTGGTTCTGCAGGTCGCGCAGCCGTTCGAGCTCGAGCACCTGCCGCAGCTGGGGCGCCGCGGTGAGCGAGCGCTGGACGACGGTCAGCTCCTCGTCGTGCTCCGGGTAGCCCACGAGGATCTTGAGCATGAAGCGGTCGACCTGAGCCTCCGGGAGCGGGTAGGTCCCCTCGGACTCGATCGGGTTCTGTGTCGCCATGACGAGGAACGGCTCGGGCACCAGGTGCGTGTCGTGGCCGATCGTGACCTGATGCTCCTGCATCACTTCGAGCAGTGCGGACTGCACCTTCGCCGGCGCGCGGTTGATCTCGTCGGCGAGCAGGAAGTTGCAGAAGACCGGCCCGAGCTCGGTGTCGAAGGAGCCGGAATCGGGTCGGTACATGCGCGTGCCGACGAGATCCGACGGCACGAGGTCCGGCGTGAACTGGACTCGCTGGAAGCTGCCGCCGAGCACCTGGGCGGTCGTCTTGATCGTCAGCGTCTTCGCGAGGCCGGGCACGCCTTCGATCAGGAGGTGGCCTCCGGCCAGCAGGCAGACGAGCACGCGCTCGAGCATCGCGTCCTGCCCGGCGATCACCCGCTTGATCTCGAAGAGGGCCTGCTCGAGGAGCTCCCGTTGCTCCTCAACGGTCATCGTCTCGCTCACGGAACGCTCCTTGCTCGCGGTTTCGGCAAGTCAAGCAATCCGGCGGTAAAGCCCGGATAAAGGGCCGGATGACGGGGGAGTACGATGGTTTGACGATGCGGGTGCTTGTCGTCGAGGACGAGCAGGACCTGGCCGAGGCGATCGCGACGGGCCTGCGGCGCGAGGGCTACGCGGTCGATCTGGCCCACGCCGGCGACGAGGCGCTCGTCAAGGCGCGTGTCTATCCCTACGACCTGATCTGCCTCGACCTCAGCCTGCCGGGGACGGGGGACGCGAGGTCTGCCGGACGCTCAGGGCCGAGGTGCGCGCGGACGGCGCGCCGCAGCCTCGGATCCTGATGCTGACCGCACGCGGCGGCGTCGACGACCGGATCGCCGGGCTCGACGACGGCGCGGACGACTACCTCGTGAAGCCGTTCGAGCTCGGTGAGCTCGCGGCACGCGCACGGGCGCTCCTGCGCCGGAACGGCGACCGAGGCAGGGCGCCGCTCCGGGTGGGCTCGCTCGAGCTCGACGCCGCGCGGCACGAGGCGACCCAGAACGGCACGCCGCTCGCGCTCACGCCGAAGGAGTTCGCGCTCCTCCGCTACCTGATGTCGAGGCCGGGGGAGGCGCTCTCCGAGTTCGAGCTGCTGACGCACGTCTGGGACGAGAACGCGAATCCGCTGACGAGGACGGTGCGCGTGACCGTGATGACGCTGCGGCGCAAGCTCGACGGCAACCCGATCGAGACCGTTCCCGGCGCCGGCTACCGCCTGCGAGGACGACGCATGAAGGGCTTCCCGCGCTCGATCCGGGTGCGGCTGACGCTGCTCTACTCGGGCGTCCTCTTCGTCGTCGCCGCGCTGCTCGTCGCCGGCCTCTACATCGGCCTCTCGCTCAGCCTGCGCGACCAGCCGCTGTCGCAGGGCGGCGCGATTCGCGCCACCGTGCCCGATCAACGACGGGAGCCAGACCGAGGAGCGGACGTTCGTCGACGCGCAGGCCTTCGAGCGGCAGGTGAACGAGCGCACGCTTCGCAACCTGCGCAACTTCTCGCTCGGCGCGCTCGCGGCGCTCTTCGTCGCGAGCCTCGCGGTCGGCTGGGTGATCGCCGGCAGGGTGCTGGCGCCGATCGCTCACATCACGCAGGTGGCGCGCGAGATCCAGGCGGCGGAGCTGTCGCGCCGGATCGAGCTCGACGGGCCGGACGACGAGCTGAAGCGGCTCGCGGACACGTTCGACTCGATGCTCGCGCGACTGGACGTCGCCTTCGCGTCGCAGCGCCGCTTCGTCGCCGACGCGTCGCACGAGCTGAGGACGCCGCTCGCGATCATCAAGACGAACCTCGAGCTGGCGCTGACCGACGAGGACGGAACCGACGAGAGCCGCGCCAGAGCGGCGGCGGTGATCGAGCGCGCGATCGACCGGATGGCCCGCCTCACCGACGACCTGCTCGCACTGGCGCGCCTCGACGCACCGGCGGCAGGGAGGGAGCCCGTGCCGCTCGTGCAGGTCGTCGCCGACGCGCGCGACGAGTTCGCGGCCGCCGCGGCTGCACGCAACGTCGCCCTCGAGGCCGCGGACGGTCCCGGCTGGGTCGTCTCCGGCGATCGCGACGTGCTGAAGCGTGCCGTCGTCAACCTGCTCGACAACGCCGTCCGCGTCGCTCCGCCCGGGTCGAGCGTCCGGCTCGACCACGGCGAGGAGGACGGCTGGGCGTGGCTCGCGGTCAGCGACGAGGGGCCGGGGATCGCGCCCGAGCACCTGGAGTCGATCTTCGACCGCTTCTGGCGCGCCGACGAGGCGCGGACGCGCCCGGACGGCGGCAGCGGCCTCGGTCTCGCCATCGTCCGGCAGATCGCCGAGGCGCACGGCGGCTCGATCGAGGTGCACTCGCAGACCGGCGAGGGCGCGACGTTCGTCCTGCGCCTGCCGCTCCGCGCGAAGCAGCCCGTGCCGGTCTAGTCCCGGACGAGCGCGCCGAGGACGGCGCCGAAGATCGCGTGCGCGGCGACCTCCTGCGCGAACACGCGCGGGTTGCGGAGCAGAGGCGGCCACGCGCCGCTGCGGCGGTCGGGGTGGAAGCGGTCGACGACGACCATCCCGGGCCAGAGCGCGGCGCTCTCGATCTGCGCAGCGGCGACGCCGGCCTTCCAGCCGCGGAGGCCGAGCCGGCGGAAGAGGACGCCGGCCGCGGCGCCGTTCAGGAGGTGGACGGTCGTCCCGACGAGGCGCCAGTGCCGCCGCGAGAGCGGCGCGCCGATCAGGCGGACGTCGGTATACGGCGTCCCGAAGAAGCGCCGCAGTGCGGGCTCGGCGGCGGCCCAGACGGCCGCCGCCGTAGCTCCCGCGAGTGCAGCGTGAACGTCGCCGTCAGCTGGACGGATTCTCGACCTCACCGCGCCAGGAGCCCGACTCGGTTCCGCGCGACTCGATCAGCTCCTTGAATCGCTTCAGGTCGCCCTGAACGCGGCGGTTGTCCATCCCGAGCGTGGCGCCGAGCTTCTCCTTGACGCCCTCCGGCTCCCAGTCCATCTGCACCATGATCTTGGTCTGGGTGTCGCCGAGGCGGTGGAACGTGACGACGCCGGCGTTCCCCTTGCCGCTCGTCGCCGTCCACGCGACGCGCTCGTCGGGATGCTGCTCGGTGATCTCAGCGTCCCACTCCTCACGCGTCCCGCCGACCTCCGCGACCCAGCGAAGGTGCGTGTCATCGAGCTGTCGCACCTCCTCGATCCCTTCCATGAAGATCGGGAACTCCTCGAACTGCGTCCACTGGTTGTACGCGGTCTCGACCGGAACCTCGACCTCGATCGACTCCTCGATCTTTGCCATCTGGTGACCCCTCCTCGGATAGTTGACAGGTTTGTCTACCCTTTGTCCAGAGATGACCAAACATCCGCTCCGCGACTGGGAGACGAGCGAGCGCGTGCTCGAATCCGGTGGCTTCGAGTCCAGGCAGCGGGTGGTCGTGACCGAGCCGGCCGTCGAGTCGTCCGACTCCGGCGCTCGCTGGCTCGGCGTGACGTACTGGCAGTCCGTCGCCGGCTTCACGCGCGGCGTCGTGCGCGCGACCTGGAGCGCCGGCGGCGGTCGCCTGAGGCTGCTCGGCGGCGCCAACCTTCTCACGTTCGGCCCGCCCGCGATCGCCGTCGACGGCGACACGGTCTCCTGCCGGTATCCGATTCAGGGCGGAATGCTCGCACTGCGGCCGGGCGGCTCGGTCACGCTCGCACAGCGAGCCGTGGGCGCTGAGTACGAGCTGACGGTCACCGTCGAGGAGTACCTGCCTCGGCTCGCGGCACGCGCCGGCGCGCCCTGGTGGACGGGTGCCCTCTATGCCAAGGGCCAGAGCCCGTTCCACGCCGCCGTGAGTCGCCGCTACTTCGAGCTGCTCGTGCGAGGACGCCCCGGATGAGGGCCACCGTCTTCGGTGCGACCGGCGTGATCGGCCGCGGGCTGCTGCCGCTCCTCGCCGACGAGCACGACGTCGTCGCCGTGTCTCGCAGCCCGACGCGCCGGGGAGACGGGATCGAGTGGGTCGAGGCCGACGTCGCTTCCGGCGAAGGCGTCGCGGCTGCGCTCCAGGGAGCGGATGTCGCCTACTACCTCGTTCACTCCCTCGGCGCGCGCGACTTCGAGCGGCAGGACCGAGAGGCGGCAGCGAACGTCTCGCGCGAGGCTGCGCGCGCGGGCGTGGAGCAGATCGTCTATCTGGGCGGCCTCGGCGGAGACGGTCCGGACGCGTCTCCACACCTGCGCAGCCGCCGCGAGACCGGCGAGCGTCTTGCGTCGGACGGGGTGCCGGTGACGACGCTTCGCGCGGCGATGGTGGTCGGTGAAGGCAGCGTCGCCTTCGAGACCATCCTCGGCCTCGTCAAGCGGCTGCCGGTGATGATCACGCCCAGCTGGGTCTCGACGCCGACACAGCCGATTGCCCTCGACGACGTCGTCCGCTATCTGGCGGGCGTCTGCGGGAACGAGGCGGCGTACGGCGAGGGGTACGACGTCGGCGGGCCGGAGGTGATGACCTACCGGCAGATGATCGAGCGCATCGCGGTCCTGCTGGGACGCAAGCCGCTGATCGTCGAGGTCGGGGTCCTGACGCCGTATCTCTCCTCGCTCTGGCTCAACCTCGTCACTCCCGTGAATGCCTCGGTCGCGCGGCCGCTGATCGAAGGACTGCGCAACCCGACCATCGCCCGCGAGGAACGGATCCGCAAGCTGCTGCCGTTCGAGCTCACCCCGTTCGACGAGGCCGCACGGCGGAGCGTCCGCTCGAGGGCCTAGCCGGTCACGCGGCGGTCCGCTGGTCCTTCGCCCACGCCGCGAGCAGGCCGCGGTAGTGGGTGACGAAGTGCTCCTGCTCGTGCTCCGGGAAGGTGGACTGGACCGTGTCGACGAGCACCCGGTCGAAGTCCGGCCCCTCGACCCACTCGACCAGCGCCTCGTCGAGATGCGGCAGCTTCGTCGCGCAGAACTCGTCGTACTCGTCGATCTGGAAGTAGGCGTCGGCGAGCTTCCGGTACTCGGCCAGCTTCTCCTCGTAGGAGAGGTCCTCGCGGTCGCCGATCTCGAAGTAGTCGCGCGTCGTCTGGTTGATCCGCATCTGCCGCCCCGTCGCGGAGCAGAACGCCGACCAGCGGACGAGCGCCCGGATCGCCCAGGGGAAGTAGTAGTGCAGGCTGGTCAGCGCGACGTCCGGAGACGCGTTCGCGTAGTCGATCGGCGAGGCGACGCCGTCCTTCACGATCGTCTCGCAGGAGTTGAACTCCCAGCGGAAGAAGGCGTTGACGACCCGGCTGATCGTGACGACCTCGTCGCCGGTCTCGGGCGAGAGGAAGTCGTGGTCGACCTGGTAGCGGTCGTGCATCGGCCGGTCCGGCTCGAAGTTCATGACCATCGTCTCGGCGCCGATCGAGAGGCTGCGCGCGAAGACGTCGAAGTCCTCGACCGAGGCCTGCAGGTGCATCAGCCGCTCGCCTGAGGTGTCGTAGACGGCGTGCAGCTCGGTCGCGTCGCGGATGCGCGTGACGCCGACCCACTGGCCGCCGTCGAACGGCTTCATGTAGAGCGGATAGCCGATCTTCGCCGCGATCTCCTCCAGGTCGAACGGGAGGTTGTAGCGCTCGGCCGTCGGCTGGAAGCGCTCGTTCGCCGGCGGGCTCTTGTGCGGGATCAGCCACGTCTCCGGCACCTTCAGCCCGAGCCGCATCATCGCGCAGTAGGCGGAGTGCTTCTCCATCGCCTGGAACGTGAACGGGTTGTTGAGCAGGTACACGTCGTCCATCAGCGAGACCTTCTTCAGCCACTCGCGCGGCACCGTGTACCACCAGCCGAGCCGGTCGATCACGAGCGAGTAACGCGGCTTGTAGCGCAGGTCGAACGGCTCGTTCGTGATCCGCTCGCACGTGAGCTCGTGCGTCGTCCCGTCGTACTCGATCGGCCCGACGCGCGAGAGGAGGTGCTCGAAGGCCGGGGCCAGTCCTCCTCGGTGCCGAGCAGAAGCCCGATCAGATGGGTTCGGTTACTCATACGAAGCGGGGGAGATGATGCGCGATCTGGGCACGCCACGCGGGCCAGTCGTGCGGGACGTCGTGTCCCCAGACGTCGAGCTCGTGCCGGATGCCCTTCTCGCCGAGCTGCGCGGCGAAGCGCCTCGTGCTCTCGAGCGCGCCCGTCGAGTCCTCCCACGAGCCCTGGCCGCAGATCAGCAGCAGGTTGACCCGGCCGCGCAGCCAGTCGAGGTGATCGCCGCCGAGGTTCGAGACGTAGTCGGCCGGGTTGTTGAAGTACACCGCGTCGCCACGCTGAACGTCTTGCTGGCCATCCGCCACGACGGACACGTCGTAGACGCCGCTGTGGCAGATCGCGAGCGGGAAGAGATCGGCGCGCCGGAGCGCGAAGTTGGCAGCGTGGTAGGCGCCGAAGCTGACGCCGGTGACGGCGATCTCGGCGTCGTCGCTCGAGTCGGCGCGGATGAACGGCACGACCTGGTTCACGATCCAGTCCTCGTAGCGCCCGTGCTGCTGCGCGCGCTCCTCCAGCGAGAGCCCGTCGCGGTACCAGCTGCCGGAGTCGTAGCTGTCGACGGCGTAGACCTTCACGCGCCCGGCTTCGATCAGATCGCCGATCGCGTCGATCATCCCGCGCTCCTCGTACTGCCACGCCGGGCCCTGCTGCGAGGGGAACGCGAGCAGAGGCCGGCCCCAGTGGCCGTAGGCGAGGACGCTTGCCTCGGCGCCGATCGCGGGCGACCAGAGTGAGTGGTGGCGTCCGTTCACGTCACGTCACTCTCTCAAGCAGCTGTCCGAAGTGCGGCTGGAAGGAGTCCCGCCAGGCGACCCAGTTGTGCCCGTCGCGGAACTCGTGCAAGCGGACGTCGTAGCCGCGCTCGCCGAGCGACTCCGCGAGCGCCCGGTTCGCGGGGAGATTCTCCTCGACCGTCCCGCAGCCGAGCACGACCGGGATCGCGCGCTCGGGCCGGTTGCGATGGATGCCGCCGACGAAACGTGCGATCCGCTCGTAGCGCGGGAAGTTGCGCTCGTACGACTCGGCGCGCCGGAAGAAGCTGCCCGACTGGAGAAACAGAGCGTCGAAGCTGTCCGGATAGCGCCGGTGAGCGTGGAAGAGCGCGAGCGCGCCGAGGCTGGCGCCGAGGCCGATGCGGACGGGTGCCGAAGGGAGCACGGGCAGGATCTCGTCGGCGAGCGCGCGGGAGTAGCGGGCGCTCGCCGAGTAGGTCTCGTTGCGGTCGACCGGCCCGATCAGCGTCGCGCGGAGCGGCGGCAGCCGGCCGAGGAGGGTCACGAGAGCGGAGTGCTCGGCGTACTCCGGCCCGTCGTGGACGAGGAGCACCGGGCTGCGCTCGGTCGCGTCGGGATGGGCCCAGATGAGTGCGGGTAGCTCCGCGCGCAGGATGCGACTCGGGATCGTCATCGTCCTGACGCTGCCCAGCGGCTCGGCGGCGAGCCAGGCCGGCGGCTCGTAGCCGGGCTCCTCCCACACCGACTTCTCGCCCCACGGCCCGGTTGCCGTCTGCGGGTTCGCCGGGTCGACGATCCACTCGCTGTGTCCGCGCCAGTCGATCAGCTCGAACTGGTACTCGAAGCGTGCGACATCCGGTGCGGGCGCGGTCAGCTCCCAGGACCCGCCGCGACGCGTGAGCTCGTGCGGCAGCCGGTTGCGCAACTCGTGCGCGAGGCGGACGGCGGCGAGACGACGACGTGGATCGGGAAGCTGGAAGCGAATTTCGATCACGGGAGTGTGTCGATTGCGTGTCAATTCACGCGCAGAACTGTCGTTTTGGGACGGGTCGGGCCGTTTCGGACACTAGGCGCCGCCGGCGCAGGCAGGTACCACGACTCCTCACAGTCCAGGAGGAGGATCGATGAACGCAGCACTTTCGCGGCGGACGTGCCGCGTCGTTTCGACAGCCATTGCGCTCCTTGCGCTCGCGGCAGGTGCTGCCGGCGCAGCGGACCCGAGCCAAGCGGGCTCGCCGTGCACGACGGCCTCGGGACTGCCGGGCACGATCGTCGTCTGGACCGACTCGAGCGGCGCCGTCAGGTCCTGGTGCCAGCACGCGCCGCCTTCCGAGGCGCTGCCGGCCCTGGTCCTGAACGAGATCGACTACGACCAGGTCGGAGCCGATCGCGGCGGCTTCGTCGAGCTGTACAACGCCGGGCTCAGCCCGGCCGACCTCGAGGGACTCGCGCTCGTCTTCGTCGACGGTGCCGACGGGACGGAGTACCTGCGCCGGCCGCTGCGTGGCGCGCTCGCAGCGGGCGCCTACCGCGTCGTCTCGGTCAATGCGCAGAACGGGTCGCCGGACGGGGTCGCGCTCTACGACACCCGCTACGAGGGCGTCATCGATGCACTCTCGTACGAGGGCGCGATCGAGCGAGCCTTCATCGGCGCCTTCGCACACACACTCGTCGAGGGGACGGCCCTCCCTGCAGACGTCGCGGACTCGAACAGCGTGACGGGATCCCTAGCCCGCCTCCCGAACGGAAGCGACACCGGCGACTCGGCGACCGACTGGGCGTTCACCACCACCGTCACTCGGGGTGCGGCCAATGCGGCTTCGTCCTAGCGGCGCCCCTTCGCCCGCATGTTCGCGCGCCCCTCCGCGCCGGCCTTGATCCAGCGCCTCTTCGCCTCGGCCTGGAGCCGCTTGTCGAGCCGCCGTTCGAGGTGCGCGAGCTCGCGCTGCAGCTTGTTGTAGCTCGCCCAGCGTTCGGAGGCGAGCGTGCCATCGTTGAGGGCTGCCTGCACGGCGCAGCCGGGCTCGGTCTGGTGAGCGCAGTCCGTGAAGCGGCACTGAGCAGCGATGTCCTCGACGTCCCCGAACGTCTCGGAGAGGCCGTCGGAAGACTCCCAGAGCTGGAGCTCACGCATCCCCGGCGAGTCGAGCACGAGCCCGCCGCCGGGCAGGAGCACGAGCTGCCGGTGCGTGGTCGTATGCCGTCCCTCGCCGTCGTCCTCGCGGATCGGCTGCGTGGCGAGGATCTCCTCGCCGGCGAGCGTGTTCACGAGAGTGGACTTGCCGACGCCGGAGGAGCCGAGCAGGGCGATCGTCTGGCCGGGAGCGAGGTGCGCGCGAACGAGCTCGAGCCCGTCGCCTGTCAGGCTCGAGATCGCGTGCACGGGCACGCCGAAGGCAATCGCCTCCGCCTCGAGGACGCGCAGCGCGAACTCGGGGCACAGGTCGGTCTTGGTCAGGAGGATCACGGGCTTCGCGCCGCTCTCCCACGCCATCGTGATGTACCGCTCGAGGCGGCGAAGGTTGAAGTCCTCGTTGAGCGACATGAGCAGGAACACGGCGTCGACGTTCGCGGCGAGCACCTGCTCGTCGGAGGCGTGGTGCGCCACCTTGCGCGAGAACTTCGTCCGGCGGGGCAGGACGGCGTGGATCGTCGCTGCGCCCTCATCGGGGCGTGCCGAGACCGCGACCCAGTCGCCGACGGCGGGCATCTCGCCGGGGCCGGTTGCCTCGTGCTCCAGGCGGCCGGAGGCCTCGGCTCGCAGCTCGCCGAGCTCGGCGAAGAGGATGTAGGCGCCGCGATGCTGCGCGGCGACGCGCGCCGGGAGGAAGCCCTCGACGGCGTGCGGTTCGAAATCGGTTATGTGGCTGTCAGTCCAGCCGAGATCCTGCAGTGCGTACAAGACGAGTCTCCTTGAGCGGGAATTTGGTGGATGGGCAGGCGCACAGCGGAATGCGAGCGCCTGCGCGGCTCAGGAGCTGCCGAAGGTGTGGACCGACGGCCTTAGAGCCGCGGAGCTCTAGAGGCGAAGGGTGCAAGCTCGATCATGAGTTCGAACCTCCTTCGTCGTCGGGACATCTCAAAGTATGCATACGACTGGTTGCGATGTCGAATCTAGCCTTGGCGTTCGGAGGGTCACGGAGTAGAGTCCCCGCCGGAACGGCGGCCGCGGGAGGCCGTCACGTGTTTTGGGGAAGCAGGACCAACTTCAGGGGAGGAACAGGTGTCTCATCTTCGTCTGCGGCTGTGTCATCGCTGGCGCGGCGCTACTCGCGTTCGCGAGCATCGGAGGCGGTCGAACGCCGCCTCCACCGAGCTCGTCATCTCGGAGTCTACGTCGACGGCGGCAACCCGGTGCATCGTACACACACGACTTCATCGAGATCTTCAACCGGGCACCGACACCCGTCGTCCTGGACGGCATGTCACGTTCAGTACGCGAGCGCCGACGGCACGGAACGCTCGGCGCCAACGCCGGACAGCTCACGGAGCTCACCGGAACGATCGCAGCCTGGCAGTACCTCCTCGTCCTCGAGGGCTCGGGCGCGGTCGGCGCAGCGCCTGCCACCGGCTGGCATCGTCGACGCGACGCCGATCGCCATGGCTGCTGCGGCGGGCAAGGTCGCGCTCGTCGACCGGACGACGACGCTCGGCTGCGACCCGCCGCCAGCTGCACGTGCGGTCCGGCACGCTCGGCACGCATCGTCGACCTCGTCGGCTACGGCAAACGCGACCCTTCGAGGCACGGCGACACGCCGACCCTCGATGCCACGACTCGGCCGTCCAGGCCGGCAGTGGCTGCACGGAGACCGACGACAACGCGGCCGACTTCGCCGGCTCTCGCCGCCGCTCCTCGCAACTCGGCGACCGCGGCATTCGTCTGCGGCGCGCCGACGCCGACGAACCCGACGGGTGTCGGCGCGGCAACCCCGGCTTCGGTCCTGGCGGGCGCCAACACGCTCCTCACGGTCGCGGTCACACCGGGCACGAACCCGGCGAGCACCGGAATCAGCGTCATCGGTGACCTGAGCCAGATCGGCGGCTCGGACACGCAGACCTTCTTCGACGACGGCACGAACGGCGACGCGGTCGCCGGCAACAACGTCTTCTCCTACGGCGCGACCGTCGCCGCGGCGACCGACGCCGGGCGCAAAGAGCCTGCCGGCCGTGATCACGGACGCCCAGGAGCGGATCGGCCGGCGCCACGATCGCGCTCACGGTCGCGGAGCCGCCGGCTCCCCGATCGAGATCAGCGAGATTCAGGGCGCTGCGCACCTCTCGCCGCGCAACGGCGACACGGTGACCACCACCGGGCGTCGTGATCGGGAAGATCGGCAGCAGCTTCTACATCCAGGATCCGACGCCGGACGCCAATCCGGACACCTCGGAAGGGCTCCAGGTCTTCGGAGCGTCCGCCGCCGCCGGCGTCAGCGTCGGCGACGAGGTCAGCGTCCTCGGCCGGGTGACCGAGTTCCGCTCGAACGCGACGAGCCTCACGCTGACCGAGCTGACGAGCCCGGTCGTCACCGTTCTCTCCGAGCGGCAACGCGCTGCCGGCAGCGACGGTGATCGGCACGGGCGGGCGAGTCCCGCCGAACACGGTGATCGAGGACGACGCGACCGGCAACGTCGAGGCGCCCGGCGTCCTCTTCGACCCGGCCGAGGACGGGCTCGACTTCTACGAGAGCATGGAAGGGATGCTCGTCCAGATGAACGACCTGCGTCGCGACGAGCTTCACGTTCACGAACTTCGGCGAGATCTTCGTCGTCGGCGACAACGGCGCGAACGCGACGATGATGACGCCGCGCGGCGGCCTCGTGATCGGCCCCGGTGACCTGAACCCGGAGCGGATGGTGATCGACGACGAGTGGTTCAAGATCGGGACACGCCCGCGATGCCGGCCGTGAACGTCGGCGGCACCTTCCCGGGCGCGCACGTCGGGATCCTGGACTGGGCCTTCGGCGAGTACCGGATCCAGCTGCGCTCGCAGCCGGTCGTCGGCTCCACCGGCGTGTCCGTCCGCGAGTCGGCGGTCGCCGCCGGGGCCGAACAAGGTCTCGATCGCGACGTTCAACGTCGAGAACCTCGCCGGGAACGAGCCCGACGCGAAGTACAACACCCTCGCCGGGATGATCGTGAACAACCTCGCGGCGCCCGACATCGTCGGCCTCGAGGAGATCCAGGACAACAACGGTGCGACCGGTGGCACCGGCAGCCCGGTCGTCGACGCGAACGTGACGCTCGACCGGCTCGTCGCCGCGATCCAGGCGGCCGGCGGCCCGACCTACAGTACCGGCAGATCAACCCGGTCGCCCACCAGGACGGCGGTGAGCCGGGCGGGAACATCCGCGTCGGCTTCCTCTTCCGAACCGATCGCGGCCTCGCGTTCGTCGACCGCCCCGGCGGTGACTCGACGACGGCGGTCGCCGTCGTCGCAGGCCCGAACGGCCCCGAGCTCTCGGTGAGCCCGGGCCGCGTCGCGCCGACGAACACGGCCTGGAACTCGAGCCGGAAGCCGCTCGCGGCCGAGTTCACCTACAACGGCCACAAGCTGTTCGTGATCGTGAACCACTTCAACTCCAAGGGCGGCGACCAGGGTCTCTTCGGCCCGTCGCAGCCGCCGGTGCTCAGCTCCGAGGTGCAGCGGAACGCGCAGGCGACCCTGCTCGCCGGCTTCGTCGGCGACATCCTCGCGGCGGATCCGACGGCGAACGTCGCGGTCGTCGGCGACCTGAACGACTTCCAGTTCTCGCCGCCGGTGCAGAAGCTGAAGGACGCAGGCCTGACCGCGATGATCGAGACCCTGCCGCCGAACGAGCGCTACAGCTACGTGTTCGACGGGAACAGCCAGGTGCTCGACCACATCATGGTCAGCAGCAACCTGCTGAACAACGCCGCGGCTGCGGCGGGCTACGACGTCGTGCACGTGAACGCCGAGTTCATCGATCAGGCGTCGGACCACGACCCGCAGCTCGTGCAGCTGACGATGCCGGCGCCGACGATCTCGGCGTCCGCCTCGCCGGCCGCGAACGCGGCCGGGTGGAACAACACCGCGGTGACGGTGAGCTTCACCTGCGTCGACCCGCTGTCGGCGATCCTGGGCGGCTGCCCGCCACCCGTGATCCTCGACTCCGAGGGTGCCGACCAGGGGGTCTCGCAGCAGGTCACGACCGAAGGTGGGCTCGAGCTCTCTGCGGAGATCACGGACATCAACATCGACCTCACGAACCCGACGGTGACCTACACCGGCGGCAAGGCGAGCTACCAGGTCGACGAGCAGGTCTCGATCACGTGCACGGCGGCCGACGCCCTCTCCGGAGTCGCGTCGACGACATGCGCGAACGTGAGCGGGCCTGCGTACTCGTTCGGTCTCGGCTCGCACACGTTCAGCGCCACGGCGACCGACAAGGCCGGGAACACGGCCGGCGGCTCGGTGACGTTCACCGTCGGCGTGACCTACACGAGCCTCTGCAACCTCTCGAGGCAGTTCTCCTCGAGCCAGGGGATCGGAAACGCGCTCTGTGTGCTGCTCCGGGTCGCCGAGGTGGCCGAGGCACACGGCTCGACGTTCGGGAAGAGGCTCGCCCTGGCCGCGTACGTGCAACTCGTGCGCTCGCAGTCC
This sequence comes from uncultured Gaiellaceae bacterium, assembly GCA_963847255.1. Lineage (GTDB taxonomy): Bacteria > Actinomycetota > Thermoleophilia > Gaiellales > Gaiellaceae > Gaiellasilicea. The sequence continues at coordinate 37,726 of CAWJYW010000015.1, read as the reverse complement.
GGGAGGGCACTGACCGCAGCGGAGGCTGCGACCTTGATCGCGCTCTCGCGCGCGCTCTAGCAATCGAGACGTTGGTGTCGGGGCCGGCTACGGCCGGTCCCGACACCACACCTTCACCCGGACGTGACTTGGAATGTCACATTCGGAGGAATACGATCGCGTCACCGTTTGAACAGCACGTTGGCTTGTAACTCGGGGGACAAGAGGGAGAGGAAATGAACCGGATGCGACTCGGTGTTGCGGCGATGGGGCTCGTAGCCATTCTCGTGGCCACCGTCGGAACAGCAGGTGCGGCAAAGCAGGGCGCGAAGCGAACGCAGCTCGGCCCACCCGGCATCAACACGGTGATCATGTTCGCCGCGGACGGCATGCGGCCCGACCTCGTCCAGAAGTACGCGGACGCCAAGGTCATGAAGACGATGCGCGAGCTGCTCAAGACGGGCGTCGAGGGTCAGAACGGCCTGCATCCAGGGCTTCCCGCCCAACACCGGCGTCGGCTGGTACACGATGGCCACCGGCACGTGGCCGGGCGAGCACGGCTCGACGAACAACACCTTCCACCGCGTTGGCGAAGGGAACTTCAACAACCGCACATCGTTCGCGACGAACGGGATTCTTCAGGCCGACACGATCGCGCAGGCGGCTGAGCGCGCGGGTCAGAAGGTCGTCGCGATGGAGTGGGTCGGCGCCCGCAACTACGAGCCCGCCCTGCAGGGACCGGTGGTCGACTTCCGGACCTTCTTCTCGAACCGCGGCGTGCTGCTGAACTACGACCTGCCCGGGCAGCCCGCGCTCGCGAACACCTTCGGCGTCTCCTACCAGCGGGTCGATCTCGACGACGCATCGGGCTGGTCGAACGTCCCGGTCTCCTACAGCCCGGCGAAGCAGGAGCAGCTGACGGTCACCAACACGGCGTTCCCGGCGACGGACAACGTCACCCGCATCTACGACCTCTACATCTACGACTCGACGAACAACGGCGTCACGAGCTACAACCGCGTGCTGCTCGCGCCCTCGACCGCCGGCAAGAACGGCGCGCAGAAGGCTGCCGACCTGAAGGCCGGCGACTGGGCGGACGTGAAGGTCACCCTCACCGGCGCCCGCGCCGGACAGACGGCGGGCTTCTACGTCAAGGCGATCGAGATCGCCCCGGACCTGTCGAAGTTCCGCGTCTACTTCACGCTCGATCCAGCGCGTGAACGCGACGTACAACGCGCTCGGCCCGGCCGGCTCGGCCGCGTTCGAGGAGAAGCTCGCGCACGACTTCCCGACGTCGACCGCGGCCGACTTCGCGCCGCTCGAGGCGGGGATCGTCGACGAGGACACCTACGTCGAGCAGGGGCTGAAGTGGAAGGACGCTCACTTCGCGTACCTGCGCTACATCCTCGAAGACGCTCGACGTCGATCCCGAAGCTGCTGCTGGTCGGCAATCCGGTGACGGACGAGTTCCAGCACCAGTTCATGGGGCTGATCACGCCGACCGACATGGACGGCGACCCGAACCCCTACTACGACGACCTCACGAACGACAACGTCCCCGACGGGCGCGTCGCGATCCGCGAGGGGTACATCCGGGCCGCCTACCAGGAGGCGGACGAGACGCTCACGCTCGCTCGTGAGCTGGCTGGCTGCGGAGACCGACGACGTTCGTCAGCTCCGACCACGGCTTCGCGCCGCAGTGGTACGCGGTCAACGCCGGCAAGGTGCTGTTCGACGCCGGCATCAACACGGCGCGAGATCTTCTCGAACTGCCGCGCGGTCTCCGCGACGAGCGGCGCGGGCACGAAGGCGAAGGTGTGCTGGGCCGGCGGGACGGCGCAGATCTACATCAACCTGGCCGGCCGTGACCCGGGCGGAATCGTCCCGGCGGCCGAGTACGAGGCCGTCCGGAACCAGATCATCGACGCGTTCCAGAACCTGACCGACCCGGCGAATCCCGGCAAGCAGGTCGTGCTCAAGATCCTGAAGAAGGAGGAGCTCCGGAACGTCGACGGCACCGACTCGCTCCACCCGAGCCGGAGCGGCGACGTGGTCGTCGTCCTCCGGCCGCCGTACCAGTTCGACGCGGCGACGCTCGGACAGCGGATCGCGTTCTCGCAGTTCTTCGGCCAGCACGGCTACCTGCCGGACCTGGTCGACCTTCCGCACAACGTCAACATGCACGCGACGTTCATCGCGTCCGGGCCGGGGATCAAGAACGTCGAACACGCCCGTGCCGGGCGTGCGGGCGATCGACGTCGCACCGACGATCGCGTACCTGCTCGGGATCCAGGGCGCGCATGAACGCCCGCGGGAAGATCCTGCTGAACATCCTCAAGGGCGGCGAGAAGCTCCGTGAGCTGACGATCCTGAACATCAGCGACTACCACGCGCAGCTGATCCCGCTGGCCGAGACGGCGGACACCGTCGCCGGGCACCGGGGCGGTCAACCCGACCTTCCCGATCGGCGGCGCGGCCTTCCTGAAGCCGTGGCTCGACGCCTACCGGGCCGAGGCGCCGGGCGGGTCGATCTCGCTGGCCGGCGGCGACTCGTTCGGCGGCGCCACGCCGCCGATCTCGAACTTCTTCGAGGACAGGCCGGGCGTCGACGCGATGAACCTGATGGGCTTCGACGTCGAGGCGCTCGGCAACCACACCTTCGACCGCGGCGAGGCGTTCCTGCGCAGCGTGCTGATCCCGCGCTTCAACGGGCAGATGCTGTCGGCGAACGTCGTCTACCCGGACGACACGACGCCGCCCGAGTGGAAGAAGTCGAAGGTGTTCACGCTCAACGGCGTCAAGCTCGGCGTGGTCGGGTTCACGACCGAGGCGACCCCGAGCCTGCTCTTCCCGGGCAAGCTCGGGCCGTTCGTGGTCAAGCCGGTCGTGCCGGCGGTGCAGGCCGAGATCGATCGGCTCAACACCCAGAAGGTGGGCGCGATCCTCGCGATCGGCCACGAGGGTGCGACGGCCGGGACGGTCACCGACCCGACCGGGCCGATCGTCGACATCGCCGACGCGCTCCAGCGGGTCGACGTCGTCATCGGCGACCACAACGACCTGCAGGTGATCTCGACGACGGGCCGAACAAGGTCCTGACCGAGAACCGCGGCAAGGGGCATCCGCTTCACCCGTGTCCGCTGCTCTACGACACGAGCGTCAAGCGGGTCGTCTACGAGACCGCCGACTTCCACAAGCCGTGGAACGATCGGCGTCACGCCCGACCCGGCGATCCAGGCGCTGATCAACGACCTGAACACGCAGCTCGGGCCGATCTTCAACACGGTGATCGGCAGCTCGACCGTGACCGTGCCGCGTTCGGACTCGTGCGGGACGCCGGACGGGCGCAGGTGCGAGTCGAAGATCGGGAACACGGTCACCGACGCGATGCGGACGACGTACATGACCGACTTCGCGATCACGAACTCGGGCGGCCTGCGGGCCGACCTGACGTGTCCGGCGGTCGACAACCCGGGCGACTTCTGCCCGGCGTTCACGCCGCCGCCGTACCCGATCACGCGCGGCCAGGTGCTGGGCGTGCTCCCGTTCGGGAACATCATCGTCACGCTGTCGGTGAACGGAGCCGAGCTGAAGACGATGCTCGAGAACGGGGTGTCGGCGATGCCGGCGATCAACGGCCGGTTCGCGCAGGTGTCGGGGCTCTGCTTCACGTACAACATCACGGCCGCCGTCGGCAGTCGCGTGACCGGAGCGGTGCGGCAGGCCGCCGACGGCACGTGCACCGGGGCTCCGGTCGACCTGACGGCAGCGTCGACGTACTCGATCGCGGAGAACGACTTCATGGTCGCCGGCGGTGACGGCTACCCGGTCTTCTCCTCGCGGGCGGTCTCGCAGGAGATCATGGACGAGGCGCTCGCCGACTACGTGACGGCGAACACGCCGATCAGCCCGTCGATCCAGGGACGGATCACGTGCGTCGGCGCGACCTGCCCGGTGGTCACGCCGTAGCTCCAGGTGGGGGCGGCTTCGGCCGCCCCCACCGTTTCGCCTCTCTGTAGCGTCGGGGTCGATGGACACCTCGCGCACCAGGGACGGCGTCCGCGCCGGGCTTCCGCTCGCGCTCGCGCCACTCCTCTTCGGCGCCTCGTTCGGCCTGCTCGCCATCGACGCCGGCATGGGGCGGCTGGGCGCAGTCGTCATGTCGGCGACGACGTTCGCCGGCTCGGCCCAGTTCGCGGCCGCATCGATCCTCGAGGACGGAGGCGGCGCGGCGGCCGCGATCGTCGCCGCCGTGCTGCTGAACGCCCGTTACGTCCCCCTCAGCCTGGGGGTTGCGTCGATCTTCCCCGGCTCGCGGAAGCGGCGGTTCCTCGAAGCGCAGCTGATCGTGGACGAGTCGTGGGCCCTCTCCGGGCGCAGCGGCCGCTTCGAGTACGGGATCCTCGTCGGCGTCGGGATCCTCCTCTACGTCCTCTGGGTCGGCGGCACCGCGATCGGGACCGTCGTCGGCGACCTCCTCGACCCGGAGGCGATCGGGCTCGACGCTGCGTTCGCGGCGCTCTTCCTCGCCCTCCTGGCGCCGTACCTGCGCAGCCGCCGTGCGCTCGCCACCGCACTCGTCGCCGCTGCGATCACGCTCGTGCTCCTGCCGTTCGCGCCGCCCGGCGTGCCGATCGTCGCTGCGAGCCTCGCCTGCCTGATCGGGCTTCGCCGGTGACCTGGCTCGTGATCTCGGTCGTCGGCGTCGTCACGATCCTCTTCAAGGCGTCGGGACCGGTCCTGCTCGGCGACCGGCAGCTGCCGCCTCGAGTGGGAGCACTCGTGGAGGTGCTCGCCCCGGCGATGCTGGCGGCGCTCGTCGTCACGCAGACGGTCGGGGGCGACCGCGAGCTCGTCTTCGACGAGCGGCTCGCCGGAGTCGCGGCCGGGGCGGTCGCCATCTGGCTGCGCGCGCCGCTGATCGTCGTGATGACCGTCGCCGCGGTCACCGCCGCGCTCATCCGGCTCGTGTAGTCCAGACGGGTCAAAGGTCGCCCAGAACGTGCGGGCTGATCGCAGCCGCCATCTACCATCGCCCGACCATGCGCGTCGAGGAGATGATCGAAAGGGTCTGGCCCGGCCGTGACGCGGTGATCGACGTGCTCGGGGGCGGCATCACGAACCGCAACTTCAAGGTCACGCTCGACGACGGCGCCTACGTGCTTCGTGTCGGCGGCAAGGACACGGAGCTGCTCGGTATCGATCGCCGCGTCGAGTACGAGGCATCGCTCGCCGCAGCCGCCGTCGGCGTGGGGCCGGAGGTGGTCGCGTTCGTCGAGCCCGAGGGATACCTCGTCACGCGCTTCCTCGAGGGAACCGTCGTCGAGCCGGAGGCGATCCGGGAGCCGGAGCCGATTCGCCGCGTCGCCCAGTCGCTCCGCGCGGTGCACAGCGGGCCGCCGATCCCCGCGCGGTTCGACTCGTTTCGCGTCGTCGAGGCCTACGCCGCCACCGCGGCGACGCACGGCGTGATCGTGCCGGCGGCGTACGACCGCGCGCGCGAGACGGCGGCTCGCGTCGAGCGCGCCCGTGGTCCCGCAGCCGAGCGGCCGTGCCACAACGACCTGCTCACCGCCAACTTCATCGACGACGGCACCCGGATCCGGATCGTGGACTGGGAGTACGCGGGCATGGGTGACGTCTTCTTCGACCTGGCGAACTTTGCCGTCAACAACGGCCTGTCAAAGGACGAGACCGCCGCGTTCCTGCGCGCGTACTTCGGCGACGTGCGCCCCGAGCACGAGCGCGCGCTGACGCTGATGCGCTACATGTCCGACTTCCGCGAAGCGATGTGGGGCGTCGTCCAGCAGGCGCTCTCGGATCTCGACTTCGACTTCCGCGCGTACGCGGACGAGCACTTCCAGCGGTTGGAGCGCACCGCTTCGGAGCGCTCCTTCCGCCGGGCTCTCTCGTAGCTCTACGGCTGAGGTCTGGCGCTGCGGGAAGAGCAGCGCGGCAGCTGCCGCCGCATGTGCCAGCACGGAAACCGCGGCCACGATCTTGAGTGTTGTGTTCATCGCCACATGAACGAAGATCGGCAACACGCGGATACGGCTTTAGCCGACCGTGAAGCTCCCCGTTCATCTGGCTCGCGTGCGGGTCGCAGACGAACGTGTACTCCCCGGCCTCCAGCTCGACGTCGAAGCTCTCCTCGCCCGTTTCTGCGACGTCGGTCGAGACGTCGACGCCACCGGGGCCGGTCAGGTGGAAGTTGTGCTCGGTCGACTGGTCGTTCACGACGATCGTGTAGCTCCCCGCGGTGAGACCGTCGGTTCCGTCCAGGCTGATGTCGAAGCCGGGGCCGACGCTCCCGTTCAGCGTCGTGCCGCCTCCGGAGCCGCTTGCTTCCGTCGTCGCTTCGGTCGCTTCAGTCGTCGTCCCCGCCTCGTCGTCGTCGCCACCGCAGCCGGCGACGGCCAGACCAAGCAGGACGAACACGATCATCAATACGGCGCGTGAGCGGGTCACGGCATCCCCCTCTCGGTTGGGTTTCAGGAGACTTTACGGCCCGTCACCGCCGAACGGTTCACGAGAGCCGGTTAGGTTCTCCGTGCGATGAGATCCCGGGCGAGAGCGGTGGTGATCGGCGGCGGTGTCGGCGGCTGCGCGATCCTCTACTGGCTCGCGCGGCTCGGCTGGGACGACGTGGTCCTCGTCGAGCGGGCCGACCTGACGTCGGGCTCGACGTTTCACTCCGCCGGGTCTCGTCGGCCAGCTGCGCGGCTCGCTCTCGCTGACGAGGATGATGATGGAGAGCGTCGATCTCTATCGCGCGATCGGCGACGAGGTCGGGCTCGAGACCGGCTGGCGCGAGGTCGGATCGCTTCGGCTCGCGTCGTCGGCGGAGCGGATGGAGGAGATCTCGCGGCAGGCCGGCTGGGCGAAGACCTTCGGCTTGCCGCTCGAGCTGATCTCCGCCGCCGAGGCGCAGGAGCTCTTCCCGCCGATGTCCACCGACGGCGTTCTCGGCGCCGCCTATCTCCCCACCGACGGCTACGTCGATCCCTCGCAGCTCACGTTCGCGCTCGCCGCAGGTGCGCGGCAGCGCGGCGCCGAGATCGAGACGAACACCCGCGTCACCGCGATCCACGTCGAGCAAGGCCGCGTCACGGGCGTCGCCACCGACAAGGGCGAGATCGAGGCGGACGTCGTCGTCAACGCGGGCGGGATCTTCGCGCAGGAGCTCGGCGCGCTCGCGGGCGTGAACGTTCCGATCGTGCCGATGGCGCACGAGTACCTCGTGACCCGCCCGGCGGGGCTGCCGCTCGACATGCCGACGATGCGCGACCCGTCGCTCCTCGTCTACTTCCGGCCGGAGTCGGGCGGCCTCGTCATGGGCGGCTACGAGCGCGACCCCGCGCCGTGGTCGCTCGACGGCATCCCGCCTGACTTCAACAGCCGGCTGCTCGAGGAGGACTGGCCGCGCTTCGAGCCGCTGCTGGAGAACGCGGTGCGCCGTGTCCCCGGCCTCGAGGAGATGGAGGTCGTGCGGCTGATCAACGGCCCCGAGGCGTTCACGCCGGACGGCGAGTTCATCCTCGGGCCGACCGACGTGCGCGGCTTCTGGGTCGCGGCGGGATTCTGCGCCCACGGTCTGGCCGGTGCCGGCGGGAATGGGGAAGCTGGTCGCGGAATGGATCGTCGAGGAGACGCCGAGCCTCGACGTCTGGCAGATGGACTCGCGCCGCTTCGGCGCGGCGTACCGCACCCGTGAGTACACGGTCGCCCGCACGACGGAGGTCTATTCGACGTACTACGACGTCAAGTACCCGGGGCACGAGCGCGAGGCTGGGCGGCCGCTGCGCCTCTCGCCGGCGTATCCGCGCCTCGAGGCTCTCGGAGCGTCCTTCGGCGAGAAGTCCGGCTGGGAGCGCGCGAACTGGTTCGAGCCGAACGCCGCCGCCGGCGACGAGAGCCTGCGCCCACGCGGCTGGGCGGGCCGGCACTGGTCGCCTGCGATCGGCGCCGAGCACCGCGCCTGTCGCGAGGCCGCGGCGCTCTTCGACGAGTCGTCGTTCGCGAAGATCGAGGTATCGGGCGAGGGCGCCGCGGAGCTGCTCGAGTGGCTCTGCGACAACCGTGTTGCGCGGGACGTCGGCGCGATCACGTACACGCAGATGCTGAACGCGCGGGGCGGGATCGAATGCGACTTCACGGTCACGCGGCTCGCGTCCGATCGCTTCCGGATCGTCACCGGCACGGCCTTCGGCCGGCACGATCTCGCCTGGATCCGGCAGCACGCTCCCGGCGACGGCTCGGTCACGGTCGACGGACGTCACGTCCGCGTACGCCTGCCTCGGGCTCTGGGGGCCGAAAGCCCGCGAGATCCTCGCACCGCTGACGACGGATCCGCTCGACTTCCCGTACATGCGGGCGCGCGAGCTCGCGGTCGGTCCCGGTGCCGTGCCTGGCTCTTCGAGTCACCTACGTCGGCGAGCTCGGCTGGGAGCTCTACTGCCCGTCGGAGTTCGGGCTCAGGCTCTGGGACACGATCTGGGAGGCCGGTCGCGAGCACGGGCTCGTTGCGGGCGGCTACAAGGCAATCGACTCGCTTCGACTCGAGAAGGGCTATCGCGTCTGGGGAGCCGACATCACGGCGGGCGACACGCCGTACGAGGCCGGGCTCGGCTTCGCGGTCAAGCTCGACAAGGACTTCCACGGCAAGGAGGCGCTGCTCGCGGCAGGCGAGCCGGAGCGGCGGCTCGCCTGCGTCACGCTCTCCGATGCACGCGCCGTTGCGCTCGGCTCCGAGCCGGTCCGTGTCGGCGGGCGAGGTTGCGGGGCGCGTCACGAGCGGCGGCTTCGGCTACACGGTTGGACGGTCGATTGCGTACGCCTACCTGCCCGAGGCGAGCGCCGAGCCCGGCACGCCCGTCGAGGTCGAGATCTTCGGCGAGTGGGTCGACGGCGAGGTGGCGGCCGAGCCGCTCTACGACCCGAGCGGCGAGCGGCTCCGCGGTTAGCGCTCCGAGCACAGACGCGACGATCTCGTTCAGCTCGGCGTGCGAGAACGGCTTGTACAGCAGGGCGACCGCTCCGAGCTCGACCGCCTTCGTCGTGCGCTCCGGCTCCTTCGAGCCGCCGGTCATCAGGATCACGGGCAGATCCGGCTGGCGCCGGCGAAGCTCGTAGAGGAACTCGACGCCGGTCATCTCCGGCATCACGACGTCGCTGACGACGAGGTCGAACTGCTCCTGGTCGAGCAGGTCGAGCGCGCGGCTCGCCGACGGCACGCCGAGCGGCTTGTAGCCGCTCCGGCGCAGGATCTCGACTGTCAGATCGCGAACGGCCGGCTCGTCGTCCACGACCAGGATCCTCACAGCCGGAGCTCTCTGCCGCCTGTCGTGACAACGCCGTCGCTCACCTGAAGCTCGATCGTGGCGCCTTGCTCGGCGCGGTCGAGCTCCTCGACGAGCAGCTCGACGAGCCGGCGCTGCGTCTCGCCCGGCCGCGCGACGACGGTCGCGTCGCCGCTCACGCTGAACTCCAGGTCGTGCACGGGAAGCACCCTCGAGACGAGCGCGATTGCGTCTGCGGCCGCGGTCGCCGAGCGACAGCTCGCGCTCCGGCTCGTCCTGCAGCCGGATGAACGCCTGCAGGGCACGGACGATCTCGGCGATCTCGAGCCCCGTGCGGTGTGTCAGTGCGATTCGAGCATTGAGCTTCGTGCCGGGCTCCGTGTCGGAAAGCGCAAGCTCGGCGGAGCCGACGAGCCCGACGAGCGGGTTCGAGATCTGGTGCAGCGCGCCTCGCGTGAGCAGCCCCAGGGTCTGCAGCGCACGCGCCTCGGAGGCGTCAGTTGCCACGCGCTCTATGATCCCCACGCGGAACTGCGTCCGCTGCGGACAACTGTCATGCAAACCCCCACCACTCGACAATCCCAACCCGGCATCCTAGAGCCCCGTGTCTGAGCGGGCGACGGTGACAACCTGCCTCGTCGCCGATGACCACCCCGCGGTCGTCGAAGCGGTCGCCGACGTGCTTGGAGAGCACGGGATCGAGATCGCCGGCCGCGCACGGGACGGGCGGGATGCGGTGGAGCAGATCGAGCTCCGCAAGCCGCGGGTCGCCATCCTCGATCTCCGGATGCCGGGCATGTCCGGGATCGAGGTCGCACGGCATGTGGCGCGCACGGTGCCCGAGACGGCCGTCATCCTCTACACCGCGTTCGGCGACAGAGCGCTCCTGACGGAGGCGCTCGATGCGGGGGCACGCGGGTTCGTTCTCAAGGAGGCGCCGCTGGCGGAGGTCGTCCGCGCCGTCGAGCTCGTCGCGGCGGGGCGCACGTACGTCGACCCGGTCCTCGCGGGCGTCCTCTCGAGCTCAGCCGCGACGGAGAAGATGAAGAACCTGACCCAGCGCGAGCGCGACGTGCTTCGCCTGCTGGCCGACGGGATGTCGAACGAGGAGATCGGCAAGGCGCTGTTCATCTCTCCCGAGACGGTTCGCACGCACGTGCGAAAGGCGATGGCCAAGCTCGAAGCCGACACCCGGACGCAGGCGGTCGCGACGGCGCTGCGGCAGAGCCTCATCGCCTGAGCGAACGCTCTAGCGGCTGAACTTGACCGCCGTCGGCATGCCGACGAGCGACGAGAGCAGATTGCGGAACTCGGCGGGCCGCATCGATGCGGACTCGTCCGTGGGGGAGGCGGGCCGGTAGGCGTTGTCCTTCGACGGCCAGTACGCCCACGCGACCATCGAGGCGAAGCGCTCGCAGCCGTTCGCTCCGTGCGAGAGGCCTGCGGTCTCGTAGCACCAGGCGCTCGTTCCGAGCTTCTCCTGGAGTACGGCGCGGTGTCGTGCGTCGAGCACCTGGAAGTCGATCTGGTGCGCGTACTCGTCCATCACGGTGCGCCCAGGCGAAGCGGCCCGCGCCGAGCAGGCCGCGGTCGAGCCAGATGTCGCCGGGCGTGGAGTGAGAGGCGCCGTAGGGGCCGACGTGAATCGTCACCCGCTGGGGGACGATGCTCCAGTCGAACGCGCTCGCGTTGAGCGCGGCGCGCACCGTGGAGCGCTCGGCCGGCGACGCGCCTTCGAAGCCGTAGTTGCCGCCGCCCGCGAGGGCGGACGCCGGCAGGGCGAGGGCGGCCAGCGTTACAGCCAAGATGAGAAGTCTCCGCAGCATCTGCTCTGTTCGTCGTCCGCAGCGGCCCGTCCGTGCATTCCCGGTCACGCTATGAGGCGCACCGATACCGCGGGGCCTCCGTCACCTTCCGCGGGACCACCCTCACCCGAATCGGGGATGCCTACCCAGGCGGGCGTAGGGTGGCGAACGGATCGGTGATCTCGAGCTCGCGCACGCGAAACCTGTACACCTCCGCAGGGCGTCCGCCGGCGCGTCCCGGCTCGCGGCGCGAGCCAGTCGCCTCGAGGACGTTGCGGCGGAGCAGCACGCGCTTCAGGTTCGTCGCCGAGACGTCGTGGCCGAGCGCGGCGGTGTAGAGGTCACGCAGCTCGGAGAGCGTGAACGTCGGCGGCGCCAGCGCGAAACCGACGTTGGTGTAGGAGAGCTTGCCGCGCAGCCGCTCGCGGCCTGCGAGGACGATCTCGCCGTGGTCGAAGGCAAGCGGCGGCAGGCCGTCGACGGCCTGCCAGGCAGTGTCCTCGGGCAGCTGAGGGTCGACGCCGGCCGGAACGATGCCGAGAAACGCGGTCGCGAGCTCCCGGCGCGCTGGATTGCGGCCGGGGTCGCTCCAGGAGCCGAGCTGCTCCAGGTGCGCGACCTCTCTGACGTCGACCTTCGCTGCGAGGTGGCGCCGGATCGAGGCCTCGAGCGTCTCGTCCGGCTCGAGCGTGCCGCCGGGGAGCGCCCAGGCGCCCGCGTCGGGCTGGCGCGCGCGCTGCCACAGGAGCGTCTGCAGCCGTCCCTCGCGCACCTGCAGCACGACCGCGAGCGTGGTTTGGGCAGGGGGTGTGGTAGGATCGGTCGTAGGTTTGTGCCTCACAGTCTAAAACCTATCCGAAAGGCTTTCCTCATGCGTCGTTTGCTCCCGCTCGCACTGCTCCTCACGCTCGTCGTCCTCGCCGGCTGCGGCGGCTCCGACGACGAGGCCGGCCAGACGACGACGACCACGGCGGCGTCGGAGGAGAACCCGATCCGCGTCGGCCTGATCACCGACCAGGGCCAGCTCGACGACAACGGCTTCAACGAGCTTGCCTTCCGCGGGCTCACGCGGGCCGAGAAGGAGCTCGGGATCAAGGGACGCGTGGTCGAGTCGGCCTCGGCGGCCGACTACATCCCGAACATGACCCGGCTGGCGCGCGAGGGCTACGACCTCGTGATCGGGGTCGGCTTCGCGCAGGGCGACGCGATCGGCAAGGTGGCGCAGAAGTTCCCGGACGTCGGCTTCGCGATCATCGACGTCGACCAGGCGTTCGTCCCCGGAAAGCCCGCGAACGTCCAGGGGCTGCTCTTCCGCGAGGAGGAGGTCGGCTACCTCGTCGGCTATCTCGCCGGGCTCGAGGAGAAGCGGCGCACCGGCGCCGACGTGATCAGCGCCGTCGGCGGCATGAAGGAGCCGCCCGTCGACCGGTTCGTCGCCGGCTACTTCGCCGGCGCCAAGAAGGCAGACCCCGGGATCAAGACGATGCTCGCCTACTCACAGGACTGGGACGACCAGGCGAAGTGCAAGGAGCTGGCGCTGGACCAGATCGCGCGCGGCTCGAACGTCGTCTTCCAGGTGGCGGGCGGCTGCGGTCTCGGCGCACTGAACGCGGCCGGCGAGCGCGACCGCTGGGGCATCGGCGTCGACGCCGACCAGTCGTACCTCGGCCCGCACATCCTCACCAGCGCGCAGAAAGGCGTCGACTCGGCGGTCTTCCTGACCATCAAGGCGGTACGGGACGGCAACTGGAAGGGCGGCGGCAACGCGACCTTCGGCCTCAAGGAGGAGGGGGTCGGGCTCGGCAAGGTGAGCCCGGACGTGCCGAAGGCCGATCTCGACAAGGTCGCGGCGATCGAGGAGGAGATCGCGGCCGGCAAGATCACCGGCATCCCGACGACGGTCGGCAAGAGCTAAGTCCGGACGCGTCCGTTCGAGCCATGACGGGGTCTGACCCCGGACATGGCTCGGACGGACACGTCTGCCTCTGCGAAGGCGCTTGATCAGGCGGCTTCGCGCGGGCGGACGCGGCCTTTGCGGACACGTCTGGGGTCAGACCCCGTCGTGTCCGTTTCAGCCGCCGGCGATGGCGGCGACGATCCGGATCCGCGACTTCGGCTCGAGCGGAGCGGCGAGGTCGTGCGCGCGCTCGCCGTCGACGTAGACGTGCACGAGCGAGCGCACCTCGCCGCGCTCGTCGAGGACGAGATCCGAGATCGGCAGGCCCCGCAGCGCGTCGCCCACGGTGGCCGCGTCGAGCTCGAAGCGCTGCTGTCCGCCCGCCTCGGTGGCGAGCAGCCCGGGGAGGAGGACGATCGCCACGCGCCTACTGGAGCGCGGCGGCTTCGACCGAGAGGATCGGCGGCAGGTTCTCGGCCGCGACCACGACCTCGCCGTGGCGGAGCGCATAGACGTGGCCACTCTGAGCGCCGACGTAGACCGCCTCGTCGTCCTGGCTCATTCCCTCACGCAGCACCGCGACCCAGGCCGGTTCGGCCGCGACGACGAGCTCCCAGCTCGCGCCCGCGTCGGCCGTCGTGTAGATCCCGAGTCGCCCGTCGCACGTGACGCGGTTCTCGGAGCCCTCCTCGGGAATGACGAACGCGCGGTCGGGGTCGCTCGGATCGAGCGCGAGACCGAACCCGAATCCCGACGGAAGCCCGTTCCCCTCGAGCCGTTCCCAGCTCGTCCCGTGGTCGTCCGAGCGGTAGACGCCGCAGTGATTCTGCTGCCAGAGCCGTCCCGGCTTGCCCGGGTGGGCGAGCACCTTGTGCACGCACTGCCCGACCTCCGGGAAGCGGTCCTCCGGCAGAAAGCACGCCTCCGTGCCCACGTTCGCGGGCTGCCAGGTGGCGCCGGCGTCTTCGGTCCTGAAGACGCCCGCCGCCGAGATGCCGATCCACAGCTGCTTCGCGTCGTCCGGATCGAGCGTGATCGAGTGCGTGATCAACCCGCCCGCACCGGGAGTCCACTTCTCGCGGGTCTCGTGCCCGAGCACGCCGTCGTTCACCTGCCAGGTCGCACCCGAGTCGTCCGAGCGGAAGAGCGCCGCCGGCTCGCCACCGAGCCAGAGCGTGCCCGGTTCGGACGCATGGCCGGGCTCGAGGTGCCAGGTCGAGGCGAGCTTCAGCCCGCTCGCTTCCGGCAGGCCGAGGCCCTCCGATCGCGTCCACGTCTTCCCGAGATCGGTCGAGCGCTGCACGGTCCCGCCGTAGACCCAGCTGTTCGCGCAGGCGTAGACCGCCCCGTCGCGTGGATCGACGACGGCGTGGTTGATCTGCCAGCCGGGTAGGAACGGCCCTTCGAGCTCGAACGAGCGCCGTTCGTCGTCCCCGCGGACGAGAAAGAGCCCTTTCCGTGTTCCCACCAGCAGCAGCACGCCCACGAAGCGAGCGTAACGCAATGTCCCGAGCGGCTGATTTCGAGCCCCCGCTATGGACACGGTGGCCTACGAACGGCGCGGTCCGAGCGTCGAACTTGTCCACCCGGTCGAATGCGAGCTAGGCTCGCGGCGAGATCCCCCGGAACGGAGGCTGCAGCGTGAGCGTGTCGGTGACCAAGTACAAGAACTTCGTCGGCGGCGAGTGGGTCGATTCCGCCTCCGGCGAGACGATGGAAGTGCTCAACCCGTCGACCGGCGAGACGATCGCCGAGGTGCCGAAGTCGACCGCCGAGGACGTCGAGCGCGCCGTCCAGGCGGCCATGAAGGCGCTCCCGGAGTGGCTCGACAAGACACCGAAGGACCGCATGGAGCTCCTGCTCAAGCTGGCGGATGTGATCGACGACAATGCCGACGAGCTGACGCAGCTCGAGTCGCAGAACGTCGGCAAGCCGATGTCCATCGCCGGCGACGAGATGCCGTTCTCGGCCGACAACCTCCGCTTCTTCGCCGGCGCGGCGCGGACGCTCGAGGGCAAGGCAGCGGGCGAGTACGTCGAGGGCTACACGTCGATCATCCGGCGCGAGCCGCTCGGGATCGTGGCCGGGATCACGCCCTGGAACTACCCGCTGATGATGGCGGTCTGGAAGATCGGCCCGGCGCTCGCCGCCGGCAACGTCCAGATCATCAAGCCGGCCGAGCAGACGCCGCTCACGACGCTCCGCTTCGCCGAGCTGGCGCAGGAGTTCCTGCCGCCGGGCGTGCTCCAGGTGATCACCGGGCGAGGGCGTCCCCGCCGGCGACGCGCTCGTTCGCCACCCCGAGATCCGGCTGATCTCGCTCACCGGCTCGGTCGAGACCGGCCGGCTGATCGCGACCGGTGCGGCGCAGAGCAACCTGAAGCGCGTGCACCTCGAGCTCGGGGGCAAGGCGCCGATGGTCGTGCTCGACGACGCCGACCCGGCCACGGTCGCCGAGGCGATCAAGATCGGCGGCTACTGGAACTCGGGCCAGGACTGCACGGCGTCCTCGCGCATCCTCGTGCACAAGAAGGTCTACGACGACGTCATGTCCGAGACGGTCAAGGCGCTCGAAGGGATGAAGGTCGCCGACCCAGCCGACGGCGACGACGTCGACATGGGCCCGGTGATCTCCAGGGAGCAGCAGGAGCGCGTGCTTGGATTCCTCGAGCGCGCCGTCGATGCGAAGGCGACGGTCGTCACCGGCGGGGAGGCGATCGGCGAGCGCGGCTTCTTCGTCAAGCCGACCGTGGTCGCCGATGTGAAGCAGGACTCCGAGATCGTGCAGAACGAGGTGTTCGGCCCGGTCGTGACCATCCAGCCCTTCGGCTCGGACGACGAGGCGATCGCCATGGCGAACGGTGTCCGCTACGGCCTCGCGGCCTCGGTGTTCAGCCAGGATGTCGGCCGCGCGCTGTCGGCGGCGAGGAAGCTCGAGTTCGGCACCGTCTGGGTGAACGAGCACCTCTTCCCGCTCGCCTCGGAGATGCCGCACGGCGGCTTCAAGGAGTCCGGCTACGGCAAGGACATGTCGCTCTACTCCATGGAGGAGTACACCCGCCTCAAGCATGTCGCGGTGAAGCTCTCCTGAGCGTGGACGCGTCTGCGGCGATGCGCTCCGCACCGGCTCTCGACCGATCGCGGCTCGAGGCGTTGGTGGCGCGCGAGCTCGAACGCTTTGCCGACTCGAACCCACGCTCGCGGAACCTCTTCGAGCGGGGAAAGGGCTCGCTCCTCGGCGGCGTGCCCATGAGTTGGATGGCGAAGTGGGCCGGGGGCTTCCCGCTCTTTCTCCGTGACGCGACCGGTGCCCGCGTCATCGACGTCGACGGCCACGAGTACCTGGACTTCTGCCTCGGCGACACCGGTGCCATGGCCGGGCATGCGCCGCCGGCGACGGTTGCCGCCGTCGCCGAGCAGGCGTCTCGCGGCGCCACCACGATGCTTCCGAGCGAGGACGCGATCGGCGCGGCCGAGGAACTGTCGCGCCGCTTCGGGCTCACGGCGTGGCAGTTCACGCTCTCGGCGACCGACGCCAACCGCTTCGCACTGCGGCTGGCGCGCGAGATCACGCAGCGTCCGAAGATCCTCGTCTTCGACTACTGCTACCACGGCACGGTCGACGAGACGTTCGCGACGCTGGACGGCGACCGGGTGGTCGCGCGCTCCGGCAACGTCGGCCCGCCGGTCGACCTGGCGTTGACCACGAAGGTCGTCCAGTGGAACGACGTCGACGCGCTCGAGCAGGCGCTTGCGCCGGGGGACGTCGCGTGCGTGCTCGCCGAGCCTGCACTGACGAACATCGGCATCGTGCTGCCGGAGCCGGGCTTCCACGACGCGCTGCGCGATCTGACGCGCCGGACCGGGACGCTCCTGATCATCGACGAGACGCACACGTTCAGCGCGGGACCGGGCGGCTGCACTGCCGCCTGGGGCCTCGAGCCGGATCTGCTCACGATCGGGAAGGCGATCGGCGGCGGTGTGCCCGCGGGCGCGTACGGCGTCTCGACCGATGTGGCGGAGCGGATCGAGGCGCGCGAGGAGGCCGACTACGAAGACGTCGGCGGCATCGGCGGCACTCTCGCCGGCAACGCGCTCTCGCTCGCGGCGGTTCGCGCGACGCTGGCCGAGGTGCTCACCGAGGAGGCATTCGCGCGGATGATCCACCTCGCGGCCCGGTTTGCCGCGGGGGTGGCGGACGTGATCGAGGAGGCCGGGCTTCCCTGGCACGTGACCGAGCTCGGCTGTCGCGCCGAGTACCGCTTCTCGGCCGCGCCGCCGCGGAACGGCGCCGAGTCAGCCGCCGCCGGCGACGACGAGCTGGAGCGATTCCTGCATCTCTACGCTCTGAACCGCGGCATTCTGATGACGCCCTTCCACAACATGGCTCTCATGTCGCCCGCCACCAGCGAGGCCGACGTCGACTCGCACACGCGCGTCTTCACCGCAGCCGTCGAGGCCCTCGTATGACGGAGGCGACTGTGCCCGAGCCGGCGGTGGAGCTCGACCACGACGCGATCGGCTTCGTCGACGCGCTCGTGATCGGCCTCGCCTCGACGGCGCCGGCCTACTCGCTCGCCGCGGTCATCGGCACGGTCACCGTCGTCGTCGGCGTCTACGCCCCGGCTGCTCTGCTCGCGTCGTTCGTGCCGATGTTCCTGATCGCGGCCGCGTTCTACTACCTGAACAAGGCCGACCAGGACGCGGGCACGACGTTCAGCTGGGTCACGCGGGCGCTCGGCCCGTTCGCGGGCTGGCTCGGCGGCTGGGCGATCTGCACGACAGGGATCCTCGTGGTCGGGTCGCTCGCCGACGTCGGCGCCCGGTATTCGTACCTGCTCGTCGGCTGGGAGTCGGCGGCGGAGTCGAAGGCTGCGGTGATGATCCTCGCGGTCGCGATCATCGTGCTGACGACGGCGATCTGCATCATCGGCACGGAGCTCTCCGCCCGCGTGCAGAACGTGATGATCGTCGGCCAGATCGGCGCGCTGCTCATCTTTGCCGGGGTCGCGCTCGCGAAGGTCTACTCGGGCGACGCGCCGGCGGGATCGATCAGACCGAGCGCGGAGTGGTTGTCGCCCTTCGCAATCGACGGCTTCACACCGCTCGTCTCGTCGCTCCTGATCGGCGTCTTCATCTACTGGGGGTGGGAGAGTGCCGTCAACCTGACGGAGGAGACGCGGGACAGCGCCCGCGCGCCCGGCCTCGCCGCGGTGGTCAGCACGGTGCTGCTGCTCCTCACCTATCTCTCGGTCACGATCGCCGTCGTCGCGTTCGCCGGGCTCGAGCGGCTGGCGGAGTTCGACGACGACGACGCCGTCTTCAGCTCACTCGCCGGCGATGCGCTCGGCTCTCCCTGGGACAAGCTCGTCGTGCTCGCGATCGTGACCTCGGCGATCGCCTCGACGCAGACGACGATCATCCCCGCGTCCCGTACGTCGTTCTCGATGGCGCGTCAGGACGCGCTGCCGCGGGTGTTCGCCAGGATCCATCCCCGCTTCAGGACGCCGTACATCTCGACGGCGGTGATCGCCGCGCTGGCGATCGCGTGGTACGTCCCCGCGAACGCGCTCTCCGAGAACTTCCTCTTCGACACGCTCTCGGCCCTGTCGCTCCTGATCGCCTTCTACTACGCGCTGACCGGAATCGCCTGCGCCGTCTACTACCGGAGGCAGCTGCTCAGCTCCGTGCGCACGTTCGTGTTCGTCGGCCTTGCACCGCTCGCGGGCGCCGCGATCCTCGCGTACCTGCTCGTCAAGTCGGCGCTCGACCTCGCGAACCCGGACAACTCGTATTCCGGCCAGTCGATTCTCGGCATGGGAGTGCCGCTTGCGATCGCGCTTGCCTTCATCATCCTCGGGATCGTCATTCTCATTCTCTGGCGGCTTGCCGGCCATGAGCGGTTCTTCGGCCGCCGCCCGTTCGAGCACGCGGCGGTGGCGGTCGAATGAGCGGGATCGTGGTCGGCTATGACGGCTCGGACTGCGCCGATCTGGCGCTCGACACGGCACTCGACCTCGCGGTCGCACTGGGCGAACCGCTCCTCGTCGCGTACGCGGCCGAGCCACCGTTCCGGTCCGTCGGCGAGGAGTTCGGGGAGCACCGCCGCGCGCTCGAAGAGCTGGGCGGAGACGTGACCGAGCGGGCGGTGGAGAGGGCAAGGCAGCGCGGGGTCGAAGCGGAAGCCGTGCTTCTCCTGCAGCGCCCCGTGGACGCTCTGATCCAGCTCGCAGCCGAGCGCGGCGCGCGGATGATCGCAGTGGGTGCCTCCGGAGAGGGCCCGATCGCCGGCGCGATCCTCGGCTCGGTTCCGTACAAGCTGCTGCACCGGTCGACCGTCCCGGTGCTCGTCGTCCCAGGTGGCCGCTCGTGAGCGCTGCCGACGTGACGCTGGAGAACCTGGTCAAGGCGTTCGACGGTGTCACCGCCGTGGACGGCATCTCGCTCGAGATCCCGGCCGGCTCCTTCTTCGCGATGCTCGGCCCCTCCGGCTGCGGCAAGACGACGACGTTGCGGATGATCGGCGGCTTCGAGGAGCCCGATGCAGGCTCGATCCAGCTCGGCGGCAAGGACGTCGTCGGCCTCCCGCCCCACAAGCGCGACGTCAACACGGTCTTCCAGAGCTACGCGCTCTTCCCGCATCTCACGATCTTCGAGAACGTGGCGTTCGGGCTGCGCCGGAAGGGGATCAAGAGCGCGGAGCTGCGCGGACGAGTCGCCGAGATCCTGCGTCGCGTCGGGCTCGAGGACTTCGGCTCGCGCAAGCCGAGCCAGCTCTCCGGCGGGCAGCAGCAGCGGGTCGCGCTCGCGCGGGCGCTCGTCAACGGGCCGCAGGTGCTGCTCCTCGACGAGCCGCTCGGCGCCCTCGACCTGAAGCTGCGAAAGCAGCTCCAGCTCGAGCTGAAGGCCCTCCAGCACGACCTGGGGATCACGTTCGTGCACGTCACGCACGATCAGGAGGAGGCGATGACGATGGCCGACACGATCGCGGTGATGAACCGCGGCCAGGTCGAGCAGCTGGGCGAGCCGGCCGAGCTCTACGACCGGCCGCGCACGGAGTTCGTGGCCGGCTTCCTCGGCGTCTCGAACCTGCTCCGCGGCACCGTCACCGCTCCGGATCGTGTCCGGATCGAAGCGGGCGACGAGCTGACTGTCCCGCTCGCCGGCCGCACCGGCGACGTCGCCATCGGCGTTCGGCCGGAGAAGTTCCGGCTCGGCCCGCCACTCGAAGGCGAGAACACGCTCTCGGGCACGGTCAAGGAGACCGCCTACGTCGGCGTCGCAACCCAGTACATCATCACGACCGGGGCGGGCGACATCGTCGTCTACGCCCAGAATCGCGACGGCGGCCGGCCGCTCGACGCCGGCTCCGTCGCGCAGCTCAGCTGGAGCCCCGAATCGACGTTCGTCCTCGACCCTCAGCAAAAGGAGACTGCGGCATGAACCGTTCCCTGACCCGCAAGCAGTTGCTCGAGCGCGCGGCGCTCGGCGGCGCGGCCCTGACCCTGCCCGGTTTCCTCGCCGCCTGCGGAGGCGGCGACGGCGAGACGGCCGCGGCGACGACGTCCGGAGGCGGCACAGGGGAGCTCGCCGACCAGCTCCGGTTCTCGAACTGGCAGCTCTACATCGACTTCGACGAGAAGACGAAGAAGCGGCCGACGCTCGGAGCAGTTCACCAAGGAGACGGGTGTCAAGGTGGACTACTTCGAGGACATCAACGACAACGCCTCGTACTTCGGCAAGATCCAGCGCCCGCTCTCGCAGGGCCAGTCGATCGACCGCGACATCATCGTCCTCACCGACAACTCGCGGTTCCCGGGGCTCCTGATCGACAAGGGCTGGGCCGAGCCTCTCGACAAGAGCGCGATCCCGAACATCAAGAACCTGCAGGACTCGCTCGCGCACCCGAGCTTCGATCCCGACCGCGAGTACAGCCTGCCCTGGCAGTCCGGCATGACCGGAATCGCGACCAACACGAAGCTGACCGGCGGCAAGCCGGTGACGACGATCGACCAGCTGCTCGAGGATCCGGCGCTGAAGGGGAAGGTGACGATGTTGACCGAGATGGCCGACTCCATCGCCCTCGTGATGCGCGCGAACGACGACGATCCGACCAAGGTCGACGACGCCTCGTTCGGGCGTGCGATCGACCGGATCCAGAAGGCCGTCGACTCCGGCCAGATCCGCCAGTTCACCGGCAACGACTACAGCGGCCCGCTGACGAAGGGCGACCTCTCTGCGGCGCTGTCGTGGTCGGGCGACGTCGTGCAGCTGACGCTCGACAACAAGAACCTGGAGTGGCACCTGCCCGAGTCGGGCGGCGCGATCTGGACGGACAACATGCTGATCCCGAAGGGCGGCGACGCGTTCACCGCCTCGACCTACATGAACTTCGTCTACCGGCCGGAGATCGCAGCCGAGATCGCCGCCTACATCAACTACGTCTCGCCGGTGAAGGGCGCGAAGGAGGCGATGGAGAAGATCGATCCGGAGCTCGCGGCCAACCCGCTGGTCTTCCCGGACGACGAAACACTCGCCAAGGTCTCGATCTTCGACTCGAAGGCGCTCCAGAACCAGGAGTACAACGAGCAATGGCAGGCGCTGATCGGGAGCTAGACGCTTGGCATTCCTCCACCGTCACAAGGGGCTCGTTCCCTATCTGCTGCTGGCTCCGGGCCTGCTGTGGCTTGCGATCTTCTTCGTCGCTCCGCTCGTCACTCTCGGCTACCAGTCGCTCCAGAGCGGCTCGTTCGACTTCGGCTACGTCTTCGACTGGAACTTCGGCAACTACTGGGACGCGATCGAGCGCTACCACGAGCATCTGATCCGGTCGCTGGTCTACGCCGGGCTCGCGACGCTGATCGCGCTCCTCGTCAGCTACCCGCTCGTGTACTGGATCGCGTTCCGCGGCGGCCGCTGGAAGAACCTCTTCCTGCTGGCGATCATCGCGCCGTTCTTCGTCACCTACCTGATCCGGACGCTCGCCTGGCAGTCGATCCTCTCGGACTCGGGGTTCGTGCTCGACGTCCTGCGCACGCTCGGGATCGTCGAGGAAGGAGGCCGCCTCCTCGCGACGCCGGTGGCCGTGGTCGCGGGCCTGACGTACAACTTCCTGCCGTTCATGGCGCTGCCGCTCTACGTCGCCCTGGAGGGGATCGACCCGCGGCTGCTCGAGGCGGCGCAGGACCTCTATGCGAGCAAGGTGCGTGCCTTCCTGCGTGTCACGCTGCCGCTCTCGCTCCCGGGCGTCTTTGCCGGCACGCTCCTCACGTTCATCCCGGCTGCGGGTGACTTCATCAACGCGCAGCTGCTCGGCACCCCGCGCGAGCACATGATCGGGAACGTCATCCAGTCGAAGTTCCTCGAGCTGATCGACTACCCGGCGGCGGCGTCGCTCTCGTTCGTGCTGATGGCTGCGATCATCGTCCTCGTTGCGATCTACGCGCAGGTCGCTCGGCACGGAGAAGCTCACCGGATGACCGCCGTGATCCGTCGCCACGCGCTGACCGTGTACGCGATGCTCGCGTTCGTCTATCTGCTGCTCCCGATCGCGGTCGTGATCGCGTTCTCGTTCAACGACCCGGCCGGGCGCTTCAACTACACGTGGCAGGGCTTCACCCTCGACAACTGGATCAACTGGAACGCCGTGCCCGGGCTCGCGGACTCGATGGTGCTCTCGATCCAGATCGCGGCGATCTCGAGCATCCTGGCGACCGTCCTCGGAACTCTGATCGCGCTCGCGCTCGTCCGCCACCGCTTCCGCGGCCGGAGCTCGACGAACCTGCTCGTCTTCGTGCCGATGGCCACGCCCGAGATCGTGCTCGGCGCCTCGCTGCTGACGCTCTTCCTGCAGCTGAAGATCCCGACCGGCTTCCTGACGATCGCGATCGCGCACGTGATGTTCATCATCAGCTACGCCGTCGTGACCGTGAAGGCCCGGTTGATCAGCTTCGACCGGCACCTGGAGGAGGCGGCGATGGACCTCGGCGCCGACGAGTGGACGACCTTCCGGAAGGTGACGCTGCCGCTGATCGCGCCGGCGATCTTCTCGGCGCTCCTGCTCGGGTTCGCGCTCTCGATCGACGACTTCGTGATCACGTACTTCAACTCGGGCGCGGAGACCACGTTCCCGCTGTTCGTCTGGGGTGCGGCCCGCGTCGGCGCGCCGCCGCAGGTCAACGTCCTCGCCACCGCGATCTTCGTGCTCGCGTTCACCGTCGCGGTCACGAACATCGTCATCCAGAACCGCCGAGCCAAAGGAGCCGTATGACCGTCGATCTCCAGCAAGCCGCGAGAGACCACCTGTGGCTGCACTTCACCCGCATGGGTGGCTACCGCGACGCGGAGATCCCGGTGATCGTCAGCGGCGACGGCTGCTATCTGACGGACTCGAACGGGAAGCGCTATCTCGACGCGCTCGCAGGTCTCTTCTGTGTCAACATCGGCTACGGCTTCGGCGAGGAGGTCGGACAGGCGGCGCTCGCGCAGATGCGGGAGCTGCCCTTCTACACCAACTGGTCGTACGCCCATCCGCGCGCGATCGAGCTCGCGAACGAGCTCGCCTCGCTGGCGCCCGGCGACCTGAACCGCGTCTTCTTCGTCAACGGCGGCTCGGAGGCGGTCGAGTCGGCCTGGAAGCTCGCGCGCCAGTACTACCTCGCCCGCGGCGGCAAGAAGGTCGACTCGGACGAGGTCCGGCAGGACGAGAAGGCCGGGGCGCCGCTGCCGCGCAAGTACAAGGCGATCGCGCGCCAGGTCGCCTACCACGGGACGACGATGGGCGCGCTCTCGATCAACGGCATCCCGGCGCTGCGCACGAGCTTCGAGCCGCTCGTCCCCGAGGTGCGGCACGTGATGAACACGAACCGCTGCCACCGGCCCAAGGACGAGACCGAGGAGCAGTTCACGGCTGTGCTGCTCGCCGATCTCGAGCAGGCGATCGTCTCGATGGGGCCGGAGACGATCTGCCTCGTGCACATGGAGCCGGTGCAGAACGCGGGCGGGGCCTTCACGCCGCCGGAGGGCTACTGGCGGGGCGTCCGCGCGCTCTGCGACCGCTACGACATCCTGCTCTCGGCCGACGAGGTGATCACGGCCTTCGGGCGGCTCGGGCACTGGTTCGGCTCGGAGCGGTACGACATCCGTCCCGACATCGTCTGCTGCGCCAAGGGCCTCTCGTCCTCGTACGCGGCGATCGGAGCGGTGATCGCAACCGACCAGGTGATGGAGCCGTTCCTGGAGGGCGCCTCGATGTACTCGCACGGGATCACGTTCGGCGGCCATCCCGTGATGTCCGCGATCGCGCTGAAGAACATCGAGATCATGAAGCGCGAGAGGCTCAACGAGCGGGTGCTCGAGAACGAGGGACCCTTCCGCTCGACGCTGGAGCAACTGCTCGACCTGCCGATCGTCGGCGACGTGCGCGGAACCGGCTACTTCTACGCGATCGAGCTGATGAAGAACGCCGAGACGCGGCGAGGCGTTCTCCGCCGAGGAGTGCGAGACGCTCCTGCGCGGCTTCCTCTCGCCGGCGTTGTTCGAGCGCGGGCTGATCTGCCGGGCCGACGACCGCGGCGACCCGGTGATCCAGATCTCGCCGCCGCTCGTGGCCGGGCAGGCCGAGTTCGACGAGATCGTCGGGATCCTCGGCGAGGTGCTCGAAGAGGCCGGCAGGCGAATGGTCAAGGAGCCGGCGACGGCGTAAAGGTGTGGTTAACCGCCCTGTTGCGACCTTGATCAACCGGTAGGGTCGCGGAACCGTCCAGGGAGGTCAGATGGAAAACGGAAGCTCGGGCGCGGTCGTCGTCGCCCGCGACGTCACGCGCAGGTACGGCGAAGGGGACACTGCTGTCGACGCGCTGCGCGGCGTCTCGCTCGACGTGGCGAAGGGCAATCTGACCGCGGTCATGGGGCCTTCGGGCTCCGGCAAGTCGACGTTGATGCACATCCTCGCCGGCCTCGACAAGCCGACGTCAGGCACCGTCGCGGTCTCGGGCACCGAGATCACGACGCTGAAGGACTCCGATCTGACGAAGCTGCGCCGCAAGCACATCGGGTTCGTCTTCCAGTTCTTCAACCTGCTGCCGATGCTGACCGCCGAGGAGAACATCGTCGCTGCCGCTCTCGATCGCCGGCGAGAAGGCCGATCCCGAGTTCTTCCGCGGCCTGATCGAGAAGGTCGGCCTCGCCGATCGCCTCCATCACCGGCCCTCCGAGCTCTCCGGCGGCCAGCAGCAGCGTGTCGCGATCGCGCGCGCGCTCGTCTCGAGGCCGACGGTCCTCTTCGCCGACGAGCCGACCGGAAACCTGGACTCTGCGACCGGCACGGAGATCCTCGCGCTGATGCGCGACTCGGTCGACACGTACGGGCAGACGACCGTGATGGTCACGCACGAGCCGCGCGCGGCCGCGATCGCCGACCGGATCCTCTTCCTCGCCGACGGCGTGATCGTCCGTGACCTTCCGGGTGCGAGCCAGGCGGATGTGCTCGCCACGCTGACGGAGATCGCCGCGGTGTGATCAGGTTCGCGCTGAAGAGCCTCGCGGGCAGGAAGCTCAGAACGGTTCTCACGGCCCTCGCGATCGTTCTCGGCGTGGCGATGATGAGCGGCGCCTACGTCCTGACGGACACGATCGACAAGGCGTTCGACTCGATCTTCGTCGACTCGTATGCCGGGACCGACGCCGTCGTGACCGGCAAGGATCCCGGCTTCAGCTTCGAGGGCGAGTCGGCACAGGCTCCACCGATCCCCGCGGAGACGCTCGAGCAAGTCCGGCAGATCGACGGTGTCGAGGTTGCGACAGGATCGGTTCAGGACTTCCAGACGAAGCTGCTGCGGCCGGACGGCGAGGCGATCGACACCGGTGGCGCGCCGTCGTTCGCGTTCGGGATCGAGACCGCGCCGGAGTACGACCGCTTCAATCCGCTCAATCTCGTCGAGGGGCGCTGGCCCAGCGGTGGCACCGAGGTGGCGGTCGACGAGGGCGTCGCCGGTGACGAGGACCTGGAGCTCGGAGACCGGATCGGCGTCGCGGCACTCGGGCCGGCGCAGCAGTTCACGATCGTCGGGATCGCCAAGTACGGCGATCTGAGCTCGATCGGCGGGGCGACGTTCGCGATCTTCGACGTGGCGACCGCGCAAGAGCTGCTGGACAAGGAGGGCCAGCTGGATGCGGTGACGGTCGCGGCGGCGGACGGCACCACGCCCGAGCAGCTGACACAGCAAATCCAGTCCGAGCTCGGCAGTGACTTCACGGTGCGAACGGGCGTCCAGCAGGCGAACGAGGAGTCGAGCGAGATCGCCACGTTCACGACGATCATCCGCTACTTCCTGCTCTCGTTCGCGGGCATCGCCCTCTTCGTCGGCGCGTTCGTCATCTTCAACACGCTGTCGATCACGGTCGCGCAGCGGATGCGGGAGTTCGCCACCCTGCGCACGCTCGGTGCGTCGCGCCGGCAGGTGTTGCGGTCCGTGATCCTCGAGGCGCTCGTGATCGGCCTCGGCGCCTCCATCGTCGGCCTGTTCAGCGGTCTCGGCCTCGCCGTCGGGCTGAACGCGCTGTTCAAGGCGCTGAACCTCGACCTGCCACAGACCCAGACCGTCTTCGCGACTCGGACGATCGTCGTCTCGCTGCGTCGTCGGGACGCTTGTGACGCTCATCGCCGGTCTCTTTCCGGCGATTCGGGCGACCCGGGTGCCTCCGATCGCGGCGGTCCGAGAAGGCGCGACGTTGCCGCGCGGACGGTTCGCGCGCTTCACGCCGTACATCGCGAGCCTCGTCGTCGCGCTTGCCGGTGCTCGCGCTCGCCTACGGGACGCTTGTCGACAGCGTCGGCACCGGCGACCGCTTCGCCCTCCTCGGCGTCGGTGTCCTCGCGCTGTTCATCGGGGTCGCGATGCTCTCGTCGCGGCTCGTTCGTCCGCTCGTGCGTCGCGTCGGCATCCCTGCGCGGCGAATCGGCGGCGCGGCCGGGAAGATCGCCGAGCGGAACGCGCAGCGCAACCCGGGGCGCACGGCCGCGACCGCGGCCGCGCTGATGATCGGGATCGCGCTCGTGACGTTCATCTCCGTTCTCGCCTACGGTCTGCGCGTGTCGAACAGCGACGCGATCGAGCGCCAGATCCAGGCCGACCTGATCGTCACGTCGCAGGACGGCTACTCCGAGTTCCCGGCTGCCGTCGGCACCGCCGTCGCCGACGTGGACGGCGTCGAGACCGTCAGCAACGTTCGGCAGGACATCGCGCAGATCGACGGCGACGGCGCGAACCTCACCGGTCTGGACGACGAGATTTCCGAGGTGTACGACTTCCGCTGGGAGGACGGCTCGAACGAGGTGCTCACGCAGCTCGGCGACGACGGCGCGCTGCTCCCGAACAACGTCGCCGAGGATCGGGATCTCGCCGTCGGCGACTCCTTCACCGTGCGTTCCACCGGCAACGAGACGAAGGACTTCGTCGTCCGCGGCATCTACGAGGGCAGTCCGTTCTACCCGCTGCTCGGCACGGCGAGCATCTCGCAGGCGGCGTTCGACGATCTCTACGAGCGTCCGCGCAACCGTTTCACGCTCCTCAACGTCGCCGGACGACCGGGGCCGCGAAGACGAGCGTCGAGAGCGCGCTCGAGAGCTTCCCGGACACGCGCGTCCAGACGCGCGAGGAGTGGATCGACAAGGAGGATCAGGAGATCCAGCAGTTCTTGCTGCTGCTCTACGTCCTGCTCGCCCTCTCCGTCATCGTCAGCCTCTTCGGGATGGTGAACACGCTCGCGTTGTCCGTCTTCGAGCGGACACGGGAGCTGGGAATGCTGCGTGCGGTCGGGATGACGCGACGTCAGACGCGGCGGATGATCCGACACGAGAGCGTGATCACCGCGCTGATCGGCGCGGCGCTCGGGCTGCCGCTGGGGATCTTCCTGGCGGCGCTCGTGACGAACGCGCTCGGCCAGTACGACCTCCGCTTCGAGTTGCCGTTCGTCCAGTTGATCATCCTCACGGTCGTGGCCGTGATCGCGGGTCTGCTCGCTGCGATCACTCCGGCCCGCCGTGCCGCCAAGCTCAATCCGCTCAAGGCTCTCCAGTATGAGTAGGCGGAGGTCGCCCTAGCGTGACCAAGTTCGCCCTGAAAGGGCCTGCTCGGCCGGAAGCTCCGCACCGCGCTGACGGCGTTCGCGATCGTGCTCGGCGTCGCGATGGTCAGCGGCACGTACGTCCTCACGGACTCGATCGACAAGGCGTTCGACTCGATCTTCACCGAGTCGCGCGCCGGCTCGACGGCCGTGATCACCGGCAAGTCGGCCTTCGACATCTCGGAGGGACAGGGGACTCCAATCCGCTTCTCGACGAGTCGCTGCTCGCGAAGGTGCGCCAGGTCCCGGGCGTCGCCGCGGCCGAGGGAGCGTCGACGGCGAGGCGCAGATCATCGGGAAGGACGGCAAGGCGATCGTCTACGGCGGCGCGCCCAACCTCGGCTTCTCGATCGCCAACGGCGACTCCGTCTTCAACCCGCTCACGCTCGTCGACGGGCGAGTGGCCGGGGTCGGGCGAGGTGGCGATCGACGAGGCGACCGCCGACAAGGAGAACTTCGACGCTCGGCCAGGTGGTCGGCGTTCAGGGCGACGGGCCGGTCGAGCGTCTCCGCATCTCCGGCGTTCTTCCGGTTCGGATCGGTCTCGACGATCGGCGGCGCCACGCTCGCCGGCTTCGACCTGCCGATGGCGCAACGGATCTTCGACAAGGCAGGGCAAGCTCGACGAGATCGCGGTCGCCGCCGCACCGGGTGTCCCGAGACGGAGCTCGTCGAGGAGATCCAGAAGATCCTGCCGCCGACCGCCGAGGTCAAGCTCGCCTCCGAGCAGGCGAAGGAGGACGCCGAGGACACGAACGAGTTCATCACCTTCCTCCAGGGCTTCCTGCTCGCCTTCGCGGGCATCGCGCTCTTCGTCGGCAGCTTCGTGATCGCGAACTCGCTCTCGATCACGATCGCGCAGCGCACGCGCGAGTTCGCGACGATCCGGACGCTCGGCGGCCTCGCGCAGGCAGGTGCTCGTCTCGATCGTGATCGAAGCTCTCGTCGTCGGGACGCTCGCGTCGATCATCGGCCTCTTCTCCGGCCTCGCGCTCGCGAAGGGGCTCTTCAAGCTCTTCGACGCGGTCGGCTTCACGCTTCCGAACCAGGGGCTCCTGCTCGAGACCCGGACGATCGTCGTCTCGCTGCTCGTCGGGATCCTCGTCACGCTCCTTGCCAGCCTCCGGCCGGCGATTCGGGCGACGCGCGTGCCGCCGATCGCCGCGGTGCGCGAAGGGGCGACGCTGCCCGAGTCGCGCTTCGCCCGCTTCCGCACGGTCGGCTCACTCGGGCTTCACCGGCCTCGGCTTCGCCGCGCTCGCGCTTCGGGCTGTTCGGGAGCGGCCTCGGCACGACGCAGATCCTGCTCTGGATGGGAATCGGAGCGCTGTCTGATCTCCTCGGCGTCGGCTTCCTCGTCGCGGTCGTTCGCCGCTGCGACGAGGAGGGCTCGTTGCGGCGGGGCGACGGTCTCATCGGCGTCGCCTCTCTGTCCCGTTCCGCGCGCGTGGTCAACCCGGGGACTGGGAGTCGTGCTTCGTCCTGGTCGCCGTCACCGCCGTCGGCGCTGCGCGCAGCGCCTTCGGCCGGGTCCTCGCGCGCGTCGGTTCGGGCGGCGACCCCTTCGCTGCTCGCAAGGGCGAGCCGGACCTCGTGGGCGCCCTGCCGAGGCCTCGGCGTGCCCCGACCGAACCTGACCGGCTGCGACAACGCCCGCGCAACCCGCAGCGCCGCTCGACCGCCGCCGCGCTGATGATCGGGCTCGCGCTCGTCACGCTCGTGGCGACGCTCGCGGCCGGGATCACGAGCACCTTCCGCGGCGCCGTCAACGACATCTTCACGTCCGACTACGCGATCACGGCGCAGAACAACTTCTCGCCGATCCCGACCGACGCCGCCGAGGCCGCGGCGAAGGTGCCCGGCGTCGAGGCGATCGCGAGCACGCGCACCGGCGAGGCGCGGATCTTCGGCAACGTGGAGTTCGTGACCGCAGTCGACGAGGACGCGGACCAGGTGCTGACCCTGGAGTGGACGGAAGGCTCGCAGCAGACGCTCGCAACACTCGGAGCGGACGGCGCGTTCGTGGACGACGACTACGCCAAGGACCACGACCTGCGCGTCGGCTCGCCGATCACCATCCAGGTTCCGTCGGGCGAGAACGCTGCAGCTCACGGTGAAGGGCATCTTCGACCCGCCCGCCGGAGGCTCCCCCTTCGGCCACGTGACCTTCTCGAGCGAGACCTTCGACCGCGAGTACGAGTCGCCGAAGAACCTCTACACGTTCGTGCAGATGCGCGGCGGCATCACGCCGCGAACACGCAGGCGCTCGAGAACGCGCTGAAGGACTTCCCGAACGCCAAGTCGCAGACGCGCGACGAGTTCGTCGACAACCAGATCAGCGGGCTGAACAACATCCTCAACATCCTCTACGTGCTGCTCGCGCTCTCCGTCGATCGTCAGCTTCTTCGGGATCGTCAACACGCTCGTACTGACGGTCTTCGAGCGGACGCGAGAGCTCGGGATGCTGCGCGCGATCGGCATGACGCGGCGCCAGGTGCGACGGATGATCCGGCACGAGAGCGTGATCACCGCGCTGATCGGCGGCGTGCTCGGGATCATCCTCGGCATCGTCCTCGGGGCGCTGCTGATCGCGCGGGTCGACTTCATCGAGTTCGCGCTGCCGACCGTGCAGATCATCATCTTCGCGATCGCGGCGATCGTGGTCGGCATCCTCGCGGCGATCTTCCCGGCGCGCCGCGCGGCCAAGCTCGATCCGCTCGAAGCGCTCCAGTACGAATAGGCTCGCCGCGTGCGCGTCACGCTCTGCGACGTCGGCCCCCGAGACGGGCTTCAGAACGAGCCGGAGACGCTCGCCCCTGAGGTTCGCGGTGAGCTCGTTCGGCGCCTCTCGGCGGCCGGGCTGCCTCGGGTCGAGGCAGCGAGCTTCGTCAGCGACGAGCGCGTGCCGCAGATGGCCGGTGCGGAGGGGGTCGTCGCGGCGGCCGGCGACGTGCAGGCCGAGCTCTCCGGGCTGGTGCTCAACGAGCGTGGCTGGGAGCGGCTCGCGGCGACCTCGCTCGACCGCGTCAACGTCACGCTCGCGGCGACCGAGTCCTTCAACCAGCGAAACGGGAATGCATCGCTGGAGGAGGCTACCGCTCGCGTCGAGCGGATTCTCGCCGTGGCCGACCGGCCGTCGACGGCAACGATCAGCGTCGCGTTCGGCTGCCCGTTCGAGGGCGAGGTCGACCCGGGCGTCGTCGCTGACGCTCGCCGAGCGGCTCGTCGCCGCCGGGGCGGGCGAGATCGTTCTCGCGGACACGATCGGGGTTGCGACGCCGCGGCCTGTGGGGCGGCTGGTCGAGCGGACCTCGATCCTCGGGATTCCCATCGGCGGTCACTTCCACGACACGCGCCACACCGGCGTCGCCAATGCCTGGGCGGCGGTCGAGTCCGGTGCGACTGTGCTCGACGCTTCGGTCGGCGGCCTCGGCGGCTGCCCGTTCGCGCCGCGCGCGACGGGCAACGTCGCCACCGAGGACGTCCTCTATCTGCTCGACCGCGAGCGTGTCGAGACGGGCGTCGATCTCGAGGCACTGATCGCCGTGGCGAAGTGGCTGGAAGAGCTGCTCGGCCGTGAGCTACCGGGCCGCGTCTACCGAGCGGGGCCGTTCGGCGGCACGTGAACGATGCCGGCTGCGGCCAGCTCGGAGATCTCCTCGTCGGTGTAGCCGGCCTCGCGCAGGATCTCGGCGGTGTGCTCGCCGAGGAGCGGCGGCGGGCTCCGGTGTCGGACGCGCCCGCCGTCCAGCGACAGCGGCAGTGCCGGGAGCCTGAGATCCGGGATCCGAGGGTGGGGGAGGGCCTGCACGATCTCGAGTGCCTCCGTCTGCGGGGAGGCGAGGATGTCCGCCACGTCCGCGACCGGTGCGGCCGGAACGCCCGCGCCGGTGAGACGCTCGTGCCAGGAGGCGGTGTCGTCCTGAGCAAAGTACGGCTCGAGGAGCTCGATCAGCGCCTCACGGTTCGCGACCCGATCGGGGTTCGTGCGGAAGCGGGGGTCGATTGCGAGGTCGTCCGCGCCGAGCTCGCCACAGAGGAGTGCGTACAGGCGATCGTTCCCGGCCGCCACCATCAGCTCGCCGTCGCGGGTTCGGATCACCTCGTAGGGCGCGATTCCCGGGAAGGCGGTTCCGTGACCGCGCGGCACCGTCCCGTCAGCGAGGTAGCCGGCGAGGTGGTAGCCGATGTAACCGAGAGCGGTCTCGTACAGCGAGACGTCGACGAGGCGGCCCGTGCCGGTCGTCTCGCGCTCGAGCAGCGCGGCGAGGATCCCGAGAGCGGCCCAGGTGCCCGTGCCCTGATCGATGAGGGAGGACCCGACGCGCACGCCGGGCCTGCCTGGCTCACCGGTCATCGAGATCAGGCCGCCCGCCGCCTGCATCAGCGCGTCGTAGCCGGGCTCGTCCCGCTGCGGGCCGACGCTGCCGTACGCGCCGATTGAGCAGTAGACGAGACGTGGGTTTCGCTCTCGCAGCTCGTCGGGCCCGAGCCCGAGCCGCTCGGCAAGACCCGGGCGAAGGCTCTGCAGGAAGACGTCCGCCCCGTCGACGAGCCGAAGCAGCGCCTCGCGCCCGCGCGGCTGACGAAGCGAGCACGCCAGCGAACGCTTCGACGCGTTCGCCGAGAGGAACATCGTTCCCTCACCGTTCCAGAACGGCGGGCCCCACGCGCGGCCGTCGTCGCCCGTGTCCGGCCGCTCGACCTTGATCACGTCCGCGCCGAGCGCGCCGAGGATCTCTGCGCAGTAAGGCCCGGCGATCGACGTCGTCACGTCGAGCACGCGCATTCCTGCGAGCGGCGAGAAGGGCATCTCCTCATCATTGCCCCTCGGCTCTCTGCGAGGATGTGGCAAGTGTTCGAGTCGATCGTAGATGCCGTCTCCGGCTCGAACTGGAGCTACCTGATCGTTTTCGTGATCGCGATGCTCGACGCGTTCTTCCCCGTCGTGCCGAGCGAGGCGACGGCAATCGCCGCCGGAGTGGTGGCGGGGACGGGCGGTCTCCGGGTCGAGCTCGTGATCCTCGCCGCCGCGCTCGGGGCGATCGCGGGCGACAACATCTGCTTCTTCGGCGGCCATTTCCTCGGCGAGCGGTTGAATCAGCGCTTCTTCCAGGGCGAGAAGGGCAAGAAGCGAGTGCTCTGGGCGAGGAAGATGCTCGACGAACGCGGCGGCTACATCATCGTCGTCGCGCGCTTCATACCGGGCGGCAGGACAGTGGTGACCTTCACCGCCGGCTTCGTGGACGGGATGCCGTGGCGGCGGTTCATCCGCTACGACGTGATCGCCGGCGTGATCTGGGGCACCTACACCGTGATGCTCGGCTACATCGGCGGCAAGTCGTTCGAAGAGCAGCCGTGGAAGGGGCTCATCCTCGCCTTCGTGTTCGCTCTCGCGGTGACCGGGTTGGTCGAGGTGATCCGGTACATCCGCCACCGCCGCGCCGCCCAGGCATGAAGCTCCATATCACCGGTGCCACCGGCTACCTCGGCTCGGAGCTCGTCTCCCGCGTGCCGGAGGCGTCGACCGAGCGGGTCGAGATCCGGGACGCCGTCGCGGTCGAGGAGCTGCTGCGGCGCGTTCGCCCTGAGGCCGTGATCCATACGGCCTACCTTCAGGACGGGCCGGGTGCGCGCGAGATCACGGTCGACGGCGCCGAAAACGTCGCGCGTGCGACTGCGGCCGTGGGGGCGAGGCTCGTGCACCTCTCCACCGACGTCGTCTTCGACGGCCGCAAGGGCGCGCCGTACGTGGAGGACGACCCGCTCTCGCCCGTGACCGACTACGGGCGCGCGAAGGCGGAGGCCGAGACCCGTGTCGCCCGGGCACACCCGCAGGCGCTGATCGTGCGCACCTCGCTGATCTACGGCGGCGCCGAGCCGTCCAAGCACGAGGCGACCGCCCGTGAGCCCTCGTTCACCTTCTTCACGAACGAGATCCGCAACCCGGTCCAGGCCGGCGACCTGGCCGACGCGCTGCTCGAGCTCGCGGGCCTCGACGTGTCTGGCCCGCTCCACGTCGCCGGCGCGGACGCTGTCTCGCGTGCGGCGTTCGCCGAGCTGATCACGGGCGCGCCCGTTGCCAGCGCGCCCGCACCCGCCACCCGCCCGCTCAACTGCTCGCTCGATTCGTCGCGCGCGCAGGCGATGATCCGAACGCGCCTTCGCGGCGTCCGAGAAGTCCTCTAGCGCTCGCCCTCGACCCGCTCGGCGATCTCGTTCGGACGTTTCGCCGCCCGGTCGGCGAGCGCGTCGACGTCCGACAGCGCCTTCTCGAGCGACGCCTGGACCGATTGCTTGACGCTCGCCTCGATTCGCGCTGCCAGCCGCTTGCCGAAGTCCACTCCGAGGTCGTCTTCGTCCGGGGGCGGAGCGGGTTGGGCCGGCTCCTCGGGCGGCGCGGCTCCGTCGATCTCGAGCTCGAACACCCGCTCAGGCTCGTCGATGTCCTTCAACCGCCGCTCGCCGAGAGGGAAGATCGAGACTCCCTCCGGCAGCGTCGAGCCGACGAGCGCCCGGGTCGTCTCGGAGAGCAGTACGTGCCCGCCGCTGCCGGCAGTGCAGAGCCGCGCCGCACGCACGACATCGAGCCCCATGTATCCCTCGCTGCCGAGAGCCGGTTCCCCGGTATGGAGGCCCATCCGGACGCGGACGTCGACGCCGTCGGGCCAATCGTGGCCGGCGTGCGCGCGCTGGGCCTCGACGGCCGCGATGATTGCGTCGCGGGCACGTGGAAACGCGAAGAAGAACGCGTCTCCTTGGGTGTCGATCTCGACCCCGCCGTGCGCTGTGAAGAGCTCGCGCATCAGCCGCCGGTGCGTGGAGATGACATCGTCGTAGCGCTCGCCGAGCTGCTTGAGGAGCGCGGTCGAGCCCTCCACGTCACTGAAGACGAACGTGACGGTGCCGCTCGGGAGCGAAGACATACACCCGAGTATGCGGGCGCGTGGCAAGCTCGGTGGCGTGAACCGACTCGCCGGCGAGACAAGCCCGTACCTCCTGCAGCACGCAGCCAACCCGGTCGACTGGTACCCGTGGGGCGACGAGGCACTGACCCGGGCGCGCGAGGAGGACCGGCCGATCCTCCTCTCGATCGGCTACGCGGCGTGCCACTGGTGCCACGTGATGGAGCACGAGTCGTTCGAGGACCCTGCCACCGCGGCCGTGATGAACGAGCACTACGTGAGCGTGAAGGTCGATCGCGAAGAGCGTCCCGACCTCGACGCGGTCTACATGGAGGCGGTCGTCGCGATGTCCGGCCACGGCGGGTGGCCGATGACCGTCTTCCTGACGCCGGCCGGCGAGCCGTTCTACGGCGGCACCTACTACCCGCCGGAACCGCGGCACGGGCTGCCGAGCTTCCGGCAGGTGCTCGAGGCGATCGCCGAGGCCTGGCGCGAGCGGCGCGAAGACGTGGCGCGCTCGGCCGGACAGCTCGTCGAGGCGGTCCGTCAGTCGGCGTCGCTCCGCCCTTCGCTCGAGCCGCTGACGGACGAGCTCCTCGCTGGGGCTGCGCGTGCGGCGGGCGCGGCGTTCGAGCCGGCGTTCGGCGGCTGGGGCCGCGCGCCGAAGTTCCCGAACGCCCCCGTGCTCGAGTTCCTGCTCCGCCGCGGCGATGACACGAGCCGCGCGATGGTGGTCAAGACGCTCGACGGGATGGCAGCCGGCGGGATGTACGACCTGCTCGGAGGCGGCTTCCACCGCTACTCGGTCGACGACCGGTGGCTCGTGCCGCACTTCGAGAAGATGCTGTACGACAACGCCCTGCTGGCGCCGGCGTACCTGCATGCCTGGCTGGTGACCGGCGAGGAGCGCTACCGCGGCATCGCAGAAGCGACGATCGACTATCTGCTCCGCGAGCTGCTGCTCCCCGAAGGCGGCTTCGCATCCGCGCAGGACGCGGACACGGACGGCGTCGAAGGGCTGACATTCACGTGGACGGAGGACGAGGGCGTGCCGGCCGACCTGCTGGAGCCGTTCGAGCACGGACGCTCGATCATCCGCGGCGAGCTCGAGGAGGATCTGCGCGCACGCCTCCTCGAGGTCCGAGAGCAGCGCCCGAAACCGCTCCGTGACGACAAGGCGATCGCGTCGTGGAACGGGCTTGCGCTCGCCGCCCTCGCCGAAGCCGGGCGCCGCCTCGAGCGGCCCGACTGGGTCGACGCCGCTCGAACGCTGGGGGAGTTCCTGCTCGGCCCGCTCTCCGACGACGACGGCCGGCTTCGGCGCAGCTACCGGGATGGCCGCACGAGCGGAGCCGGCTATCTCGACGACTACGCGAACGTGGCGCACGGGTTCCTCGAGCTCCACGTCGCGACCGGAGAGGCTCGCTGGCTCCACGAGGCGAACCGGCTCGCGCGACTCGCGATCAAGCTCTTCGCCGACGAGGAGCACGGCGGCTTCTTCCTCTCCCCGGCCGACGGCGAGCGCCTCGTGGCGCGGACGAAGGAGCTCGACGACCACCCGCTCCCCTCCGGCAACTCGATGCTCGCGCACGTGCTGATCCGGCTCTCGCGAATCTACGGCGATGACGAGCTGGAGCGCCACGCGGTCTCGGTGCTCCGCCTCGTGCGGCCCGCGCTCGAGCGCGCGCCCACCGCTTTCGGGTGGGCGCTCTGCGCACTCGACCTCCATCTGAGCACTCCGCGGGAGCTTGCGATCCTCGGCCCGGTCGACTCCGAGGTCGCGCGCGCGGCGCTTGCGGCCGTGGCAGCCGACGACGGTCGTCGCAGTGGGTCCCGACGACGAGGTGCCGTTACTTGCCGGGAAGACGCTCGTCGACGGCGAGCCGGCCGTCTATCTCTGCGAGCGGTTTGCCTGCCAGGTTCCGGTCACGGATCCGGCGCTGCTCTGACTCCCGGTCGTGCGGGTTCTAACTTCCTCGGCCCCCCGTTGTCTAAGTTCACCGGAAGGAGTAATCTCGCCTTCCAGCGGGCCTTTTTTTGACTAACAAGGGGAGAGTTTCTATGCGTAGGGTCTCACTTGCCTGGGCGGCAATCATCGGAGCATTGCTCCTTGCCATCCCGTCGGCGTTTGCGAGGACCGATGTGACAGCCGCAGACCCGGGAATCACAGCCCGGTCGATCACGATCGGTGGAACGTTTCCGCTGACCGGACCAGCTTCGAGCTATGCGCCGATCCCGGCCGGGATGAAGGCGTACTTCAGCCTACATCAACGCCAGGCGCGGTCCCGACAAGAAGCGCGGTGTCGGTCGGCCGGCAGATCGTCTGCAAGTACTACGACGACGGTTACAACCCGGTCAACTCGGTGCAGCTGCAGCGCAGGCTCGTCGAGCAGGACAAGGTCTTTGCTGTCGTCGGCACGCTCGGCACCGAGGTCAACCAGGCGGTGCGGCCGTACCTGAACGCGCAGAAGGTGCCGCACGTGCTCATCTCGACCGGCGCCAGCGAGTTCGGCAAGGTCAATGCGGACAGCCCGTGGACCATGGGCTGGCAGCCTGACTACATCGCCGAGGCCCGGCTCTACGGGCTCGACATCAAGAAGAACCATCCGAACGCGAAGATCGCGATCCTGTACCAGAACGACAGCTACGGGAAGGACTACCAGTACGGCTTCAAGTCGGCGCTCGGCAAGGCGCTCGCCGACAAGATGATCGTGG
>CAWJYW010000014.1:0-108093 GCA_963847255.1 uncultured Gaiellaceae bacterium | reverse complement strand
TCTGATGACCCACTGGAACATGGTCATGGTCTGCCCGCCGCTGACGATCACCCGCGAGGAGCTCGACGAGGGCCTGGCCGTCCTCGACGACGTGCTCGCGATCGCCGACGAATACGTCGTCTAGCCAGGTCGAGCTAGCCCGAGCAACTACCCTCGCCGACGCCGGGGAGCTTGCCGAGCAGCTCGGAGAGCTGAGCAACCTCGTCCTCGTCGAGCGAGCCCTGGAAGAGCGAGCGCATGACCTTGGTGTGGTTGGCGCCGACGCAGTCGAGCGTCCGGACACCTTCCACGGTGAGCTTTGCCCACGTGACGCGCGCGTCGTCGGCGCAGCTGACGTTCTCGATCATGCCGGTCTCCACGAGACCGTCGAGCAGGCGCGTCACACCCGAGGGCGAGAGCATCAGCAGCTCGGCGAGGTCGATCCGTCGTAGTCGCTTGTCGTCCGCGCGCCCCAGATGCAGCATCGCTTCGAAGTCGTTGAACGTCAGCCCGCGGGGCGTGAGCACTTCGGACTCGAGCTCGCGCCGAAGCACCGTGTGCGCCCGCATCAGGCGGGCGAAGGCGGCGAGCTCAACTGGTTGCGTGCTCAATACTTGACTACTCAATGTTTTTCCTCTACATTGGTTGCGTACTCAAGCTTACCCGATGAAAGGAAGAAGAGCAATGAGCACCACAGCAGAACAGACCACAAGCATTCCGACCGGCACCTGGAGCCTCGATCCGGTCCACTCGGACATCGGCTTCGCGATCACCTACAGCGGCGCGGGCACAGTCCGCGGCGGCTTCAAGGAGTTCGACGCCAAGCTGGTCGACGGCACGCTCGAGGGCGTCGCCAAGGTCGCGAGCGTCAGCTTCGACGAAGCGCAGCTCGTCGGCCACCTCCTGTCCCCCGACTTCTTCGACGCCGAGCGGTTCCCCGAGCTGCGCTTCGCCTCGAAGACGATCGAGCGGAACGGCGACGAGATCACGATCGACGGCGAGCTCACGCTTCGCGGCGTGACGCAGCCCGTCACGATCACGGGGACGATCGTCGGCCCGACGCCCGATGCCGGCGCGGCGGGACCCATCGAGCGGCTCGCGTTGGACCTCGAGACGAAGGTCGACCGCAGTGCCTTCGGCATCGACTGGAACAGGGACCTTCCGAGCGGCGATCCCGCACTCGCGAACGACGTGAAGATCACCGCCAACCTGGCGCTGGTGCAGGCGTAGCGATGAAGATCCTCGCGATCAGCGGCAGCCTCCGGCAGGGGTCTCACAACACGGACCTCCTCCGGGGCGCTGCCGCGGCCGCGCCGGACGGCGTCGACGTCGAGCTGTACCACGGGCTCAAGGAGATCCCGCCATACGACGCGGACGACGACATTCCGGGCAATCAGCCAGCCGCCGTCGAGCACTTCAAGGCGGCTCTCGACGAGGCCGACGCCGTCCTGATCTCGACCCCCGAGTACAACTCCTCGATCCCGGGCGTGCTCAAGAACGCACTCGACTGGGCTTCACGGCCGCTCGTCGAGTCGCCCGTTCGGAACAAGCCGGTTGCCGTGATGTCCTCGAGCACGGGGATGTTCGGCGGCGTCTGGGCGGCAGAGGAGACCCGCAAGGTTCTCGGCGCACTCGGCGCCCGAACGATCGAGGACACGGTCGCCGTGCCGAAGGCCGACGAACGCCTGGCCAACGGCGTCGATGCAGCGCTGCTGATCGAGCTTCGCTCGGTCGTCGACGCGCTCGCCGACGCCGTCGAGGCCCGCGCCCACGCAACGGCTGCCTAGACGGGCTCGGGGACCGGCACGGTCGTCGTCGCGTCCGCCGGCGGCGGCAGCAGCGACGTTCCGGAAACGACTCTGACGAACGCCGCTACCACATCGGGATCGAACTGCGAGCCCGCGCACGCGACGAGCTCCTCGATCGCGCCGACGAAGTTTCGTGACGCGCGGTACGGGCGTTCGCCGACCATCGCATCGAAGGCGTCGCAGACAGACACGATGCGGGAGCCGAGCGGGATCGTGTCGCCGGCAAGACGATCGGGGTAGCCCGCGCCGTCCCAGCGCTCGTGGCTGTGGCGCACGAGCTTTGCAACCACCGAGAGCGCAGGTGCGGCCGCGAGGATTCGCTCGCCGATCTCGGTGTGGGCTCGGACGAAGGCCAGTTCGTCTTCGTCGAGCGGGCCGGGCTTCGCGAGGATGGCGTCCGGGATCGCAACCTTGCCGATGTCGTGGAGCTCGGCCGCCTGCCGAATCGATGGGAGCTGGTCCTCGGGCACGCCGAGCTCACGCGCGACGGCCTGCGCGGTGTCCGCAACGTCTCCGACGTGGGAGGTGAGCCTGGGGTCGCGTTCGGCGAGGGCGCTCAACAGGACGTCCGCGCTCTGCCGGCTCGCCGACATCCGCCCGGCGTTCTTGGAGTGGTACATGCGCTGGTCGGCCAGCAGCAGTGCCTTGTCCGGTGTCGCAACCTCGGTCAGCGTGACCGTGCCGTACGAGGTTCCAATCGCAAATGCATCGCCGTGCTCGCTCAGCGCTTCGACCGCGGCAGCGTTTGCCGCGTCGGCGCTCGGCCCCGACACGAGGATGCAGAACTCATCGCCGCCCAGGCGATATGCCTCGCCGGTCCCGGAGACCGCGTCGGAAAGCCGCCGTCCGAGGCGCGCCAGCAACGCATCCCCGGCCTGATGGCCGAACGTGTCGTTGTAGATCTTGAATCCGTCCAGATCGAAGAGCGACAGAGTCATTCCCGGCACGGCCATCGCCTCGTCGAGGTCGGCCAGCAGGGCGCGGCGGTTGCCAAGCTCGGTGAGCACATCGGTCACCGAGGCGGTATGGAGCTCCTCCTGTGTCTCGCGCATCGTCCGCCGGACGTCTTCATTCAGTCGCCAGGTGATGAGGCCGGCGACGCCGGCGGCTGCCACGAAGACCGCGTGAATCGTCGCCCACCTCCAGGGATGGGCGTACTGCGTCCGGCTGTGCGAAGACCTGGTCGGCGGCGAGCATGCCGAGGACGCCGTGATGAACGAGCACGTACCCGACGGCGAGCGCGAAGACGATCCAGTCCTCGTAGACGGTCAAGAGAACGACCACCACGAAGAAGGCGAAGTGCGCCTCGATCACGCCACCCGCGACATGCACGCCGAGAGCGGCTCCTGTCAGCAGGCCGACCGAGCACACCAATGTACGGAGGAGTCGCGACAGTCTGGCGCTCCCGGCCGCGAGAGCCAGCGGGACGAGTGCCGCGATGTGCAGCAAGGCGTGGACGTCGCGGTAGCCCGAGAGGTACGAAAAGACAGCGAGGATCGCGGCCGTCGCCCACAGCATTCGCGTCAGCGAGCGGTGTCGGCGCTCCCATTCCTCCACGGGGAGCTCCCCGCCCGTGGGGAGGTGAGTGCGGAGGAAAGTGCGAGCTTCCACAGGCCGTCAATCGGCCGCCTTGCCCCGGATCTTGAGCGGACCTGCGTTTTCAGCCGAGAAAGCGCTCGATCGCGCCCGCGGTCTCCGCGAACGCATCCCACAGCACCGTGTGCCCCGCAGGGATGCGGACGACCTCGAGCAAGTCGCCGAGTGCCGCGGTGTGGTCGTCCAGCAGCGCGTCGTACGGCAGGTAGGACGTCTCGCCGAGCAGGAGCAGCGTCGGGATCCGGACCCGCGTGAACGCCGGCTGCTCGCGCGTCATCTCACCGTAGGCGGCGACCACCGTGCTCTGGCAGTACCGGTAGCGCCACCGGCCGTCCTCGTCGGGAACGAGGTGCTCGCGCAGCTCGGTCTCGACCACCTCGCGCGGCGCCGTCGTGAGCACGCTCTCCTCGTAGCGCCGGTCGATCCCCTCCTCGAAGGAGACGTACGACCGATCGCGCCGCGCGTTCTCCGCCGTGACCAGGCCGACGTACGGAGGAAGGCGGATCGCGGGGTCGAGCAGGACGAGCCGCTCGACGCGATCCGGCGCCGCGGCCGCCACCTCGTAGGCAACACGGCCTCCGAAGGAGTGCCCGAGCCAGGTGCAGGGCGCCTGCGGAGCCGCCTCGAGCACATCGGCGACGTGCTGCTCGAGGTTCCACGGCGGCTCCCAGATCGAGTCGCCGTGCCCGCGCAGGTCGAGCGCGACGACATGGAAGCGGTCGGCGAGCCGCTCGGCGAGCGGGCGGAAGTGCCGGCCGTGGCTCGTCACGCCGTGCAGGCAGACGAGCGGAGGCAGGCTCTCGTCGCCCCACTCGTATCGGGCCAGGGTCACTGTCAGGCCAGGGTCACTCGGACGCTGCGGCGAGCGGGGCGGAGGTCAGCTCGTGGCGCCGCGTGCCGGCCTCGTTGATGAGGCTCCAGATGACGACCCCGTCCTTGTCGATCAGGAACGTGCCACGGAAGGGCGCGCCCTTCTTCTCGTTGAAGACGCCGTACGCGCGTGCGGCCTCGCCGTGCGGCCAGAAGTCGGACGCGAGCGTGTATGTGAGCCCGAGCTTCTCCTTCCAGGCCTGCCGCGACGGGGCCGAGTCGCAGGAGACGAGGAGCACGTCGGTCTCCGCGCTCTCGAACGCCGGCAGGTTCTCCTGCAGGTCGAGCGCCTCCTCCTCGCAGACGGCCGTGAACGCGAAGGGATGGAAGACGAGGAGGACGTTGCGGCGGCCACGGAAGTCGGCCAGGCGCACGCGCGTGGAGCTGTCGACCTCGAGGTCGAAGTCCGGCGCGTCACTCCCGGTCTCGATCATCCTGTTCCTCCTCGCCGTTGCCCGAAGGCCGATAGTACCGCCGTCCCTTCAACTCATCCGGCAGGTAGTCGAGCTCGGAGCCCCGCGGATCGGTGTGCGGGTCGATGTATCCCTTCCCGTGGCCGAGCTTCTTCGCGCCGGAGTAGTGGGTGTCGCGGAGCATCGCCGGCGGCCGCAGGTTGCCGCCCTTCTGTACCTCTTCGCGCGCCGACCAGATCGCGTTC
Organism: uncultured Gaiellaceae bacterium; assembly: GCA_963847255.1. Lineage (GTDB taxonomy): Bacteria > Actinomycetota > Thermoleophilia > Gaiellales > Gaiellaceae > Gaiellasilicea. The sequence continues at coordinate 103,182 of CAWJYW010000014.1, read as the reverse complement.
GCGCTCGCCTTGGACTTGGGAGCGTTCGCGAGGTAGATCGCGGCCTGCGAGAGGTTGAGCTGCGCCTCGGGCAGGCCGACGTGCTCGAGCGCATGGGCAGCAGCGACGGCGACCTGAAGCGCACGAGGATCGGCGTTGCCGACATCCTCCGAGGCGAAGATCACCATCCGCCGGACGATGAAGCGCGGATCCTCGCCTCCCTCGAGCATCGACGCGAGGTAGTAGACGGCCGCGTCGGGATCGGAGCCTCGCATCGACTTGATGAAGGCGGAGACGAAGTCGTAGTGCTGGTCGGCGCCCTTGTCGTAGCGAAGCGGGCGCTTGCGGGCGGCATCGTCGATGTGACGCTCCTCGAGCGGAACGCCCTCGGCCTGCGCGGTCTCCCAGGCCAGCTCCACCGTGCTCAACGCCGTACGTGCGTCGCCGCCGGCGCGGCGGGCGATCACCTCGACGAGCTCGACCGGGATCTCGGCGCCGATCGCCGCCGCTCCTCGCCTGACGACCTCGCCGAGATCCTCGTCGGAGAGCGACTGCAGCTCGACGACCTGGCAGCGCGAGAGAAGCGCCGAGTTGACCTCGAAGTACGGGTTCTCGGTCGTCGCTCCGATCAGCGTCACGAGCCCCTCCTCGACGGCGGGCAGCAGCGCATCCTGCTGGGCCTTGTTGAAGCGGTGGATCTCGTCCAGGAAGAGGATCGTCCGCTGTCCGTTGCCGCCGAGCCGGTCCCGTGCCCGCTGCATGACGCCGCGCACGTCGTCCACACGTGCCGAGACGGCTGAGAGCTCCTCGAACGCCGCCCCTGTCTCGACTGCGACGATCCGTGCGAGGGTCGTCTTCCCCACGCCGGGCGGCCCGTAGAGGATCAGAGAGCGAAGCCTGTCCTCCTCGATCGCTCGGCGCAGCGCGGAGCCTTCGCCGAGCACGTGCTGCTGGCCGACGAGCTCGGCGAGCGTTCGCGGCCGCAGGCGCACGGCGAGCGGTGCGTGCTCAGCCGTGCGCTCCCGTGCGGCATCGGCGAAGAGGTCGCTCACAAGGTCAGTATGCTCAGGCCGTGGCGACGCACGAGGACTTTTCGGAGCCAATCCTCGAGGGCGAGGGCGAAAGCGACTACGAGCGGTACCTGAACACGGTCGGGCTGCTCGCGCTCCAGAAGAAGCCCGACCAGTGGGTCCATCGCGACGAGCTGCTCTTCCAGACCGTCCACCAGTCGTCGGAGCTCTGGCTGCAGCTCGCGTGGAGCGACGCGGAGGCGGCGACCGGGCACCTCGGCGCGGGCGAGATTCCGGCCGCGCTGCGGCTGCTGCGGCGCAGCACGCTGTGCCTCGTCTACGCGACGAATCAGCTCGACATGCTCGAGCACATGTCGCCCTGGGAGTACCAGGAGATCCGGAAGGTGCTCGGCCACGGAAGCGGCTTCGACTCGCCCGGCTGGCGCGAGATCCGCCGGGTCGTGCCCGCGCTCGGGCAGGCGTTCCACGCGCTCCGCGAGCAGGCCGGCCTCTCGCTCGTCGACGTGTACGTCCACGGCCGCGAGCACGAGGAGCTCTACCAGCTCGCCGAAGCGCTCACCGAGCTGGACGAGCGGATCAACTTCTGGCGGATCCGCCACTACAAGGTCGTGGCGCGCATGATCGGCGACTCGGTCGTCGGCACGCAGGGCACGCCCGTCGAGGTGCTCGGCCGCCTGATCCATCACGTCTTCTTCCCGGAGCTCTGGCGCGTCCGCAACGAGCTGACTGCGCTCTCGCAGGAGCAGCAGAAGGCGTGAGCCTGCAGGACGAGGCGGTCGGCCTGCTGCAGCAGCTCCTGCGGCTGAACACGGTCAACCCGCCCGGAAACGAGACGATCGCGGCGGAGCTCCTGCGCGACTACCTCCAGGCGAACGGCGTCGAGGTCGAGCTGTATGCGCGGACGCCGGAGCGGGCGAACCTCGTCGCGCGCCTCAAGGGCGGCGACGGGCCGTCGCTCTGCTTCCTCTCGCACACGGACACGGTCGTCGCCGATCCCGACGAGTGGTCGCGCGACCCGTGGTCCGGCGATCTCGCCGAGGATCACGTCTGGGGCCGTGGAGCGCTCGACATGAAGAATCAGGTCGCGGCGAGCGCCGTGGCGATTGCGTCGCTCGCGCGTGAGGGCTTCAAGCCACCCGGTGACCTGGTCTTCGTCGCGGCGGCCGACGAAGAGGTGGGCAAGAACTTCGGGCTCCAGTGGCTCTGCGACGAGCATCCGGACGCGGTTCGCGTGGACTACGCGATCAACGAGGGCGGCGGCGAGCGCGATCGAGCTGGGCGGCAACGCGTTCTACCTGTGCGCGACCGCGGAGAAGATGACCGCTGCCTTTCCGCGTCGATCGTCCACGGTCGCAGCGGCCACGCGTCGATGCCGGGGATCGCGGACAACGCCCTCGTCAAGACGGCGCCGCTGATCGAGAGGCTCGCCGCCTACCGGCCGGAGCCTTCGATCGGCCCCGAGGTCGCCGGCTTCCTCGAGGCCGTCCTGGGCGAGCAGCCCGCTCCGGCGGATGTGCTCTCCCGCCTCGCTGCAGTCGACCAGCTCGCGGTCGAGACGATCGAGCCTCTGCTCTCCTTCACGCTTTCACCGACGATGATCGAGGCGTCCGAGCGGCGAAACGTGATCCCGGGCACGTGCGAGCTCGTCGTCGACCGCCGCCTCCTGCCCGGGCAGACGCCGGAGGACGTCGAGCCGATCATGCGCCAGATCCTCGGCGACGGCGAGTACGAGCTGGAGACGATCGAGCGCTGGGGCGGAACGCGCTCCACGCTCGACACGCCGCTCTGGACGGCGATCTCGGACTGGGTGAGCGAGACGGAGCCGGGCGCGACAGCTGGCTCCCCTCTGCTGCGCGGGCTTCACCGACTCGCACTGGCTGCGCGAGGCCTTCGGCACGGTCGCGTACGGGTTCTTCCCGATGAAGACGATGGACGCCGGAGGTCGCGGCGCGCCTGATTCACTCGGCCGACGAGCGGACGCACGTCGACGATCTGGGGCTCGGCGTCGATTTCCTGCGCGCCGCCGCCCGTTCGCTGGCGTAACCATGCTCGAGCTTCGCTCGCCGGCAGGTGCGTTCGAGCTGATCGAGGCCTACCTGCGCGAGCACGGCTTCTTCGCTCCCGGCGGCGAGGACCTGGAAGCCGACCTCTATCTCGGCTACGGGCTCTCCGAGCCGCTCCGCCGCACGAAGACGCCGGCCCCGCCCGAGCTGTGTCCCCTGCCCCTCGCAGCCGTGTCCGTTCGGGACACGACGGGGTCTGGCCCCGCCATGGCCGTTGCGGACACGACGGGTCCTGGCCCCGACATGTCCGGATCGGGCGAGTGGGAGCGGACGTGGAGCGATGCGGAGTACGCGGAGGCGGTGGAGGCCGTGCGCGACGGCGATCGGGCGCGGAGACGTCTACCAGGTGAATCTCGTGCAGCACCTCTCGGCGCCGTTCTCCGGCGGTCACGGCGGGCTGGCGGCCCTGCTTGCCGGCTTCGCGCCTCGCACGCATGGCCGGCGACGGCTGGGCGATCGTCTCGGCCTCGCCGGAGCTCTTCCTCGCCCGCCGCGGACAGCGCGTCTGGACGTGCCCGATCAAGGGAACGCGGCCGCTCGGCGAGCACGTGGAGGGGGAGAAGGACTCGGCCGAGCACGTGATGATCGTCGACCTCGAGCGCAACGACCTCTCCCGGGTCTGCGAGCCGGGCTCCGTCCGCTGGCCGGAGCTGATGGCGGAGCGCGAGCTGGCCGGGGTGACCCATCTCGTCTCGACGGTCGAGGGAACGCTTCGACGCGGCGTCGGCCTGGCCGAGCTGCTCGGGGCCACCTTCCCCGGCGGCTCCGTGACGGGCGCGCCCAAGATCGCGGCGCTCGACCTGATCGCTGCCCTCGAGCCCGTCGGCCGCGGTGCCTCGATGGGGGCGCTCGGGACGGTGCGCGGAAACGGCGACCTCGAGCTCGCGCTCACGATCCGCACCTTCGCGGTCGCCGAGGAGCGGATCCATCTGTGGGTCGGCGGGGGCATCGTCTGGGACTCCGAGCCCGACGCCGAGATCGAGGAGTCGTGGACGAAGGCACGGCCGTTGCTCGCGGCGGTCGGCGCACCCATCGAGGCGGGTGCACGATGACGCTGCTCGCTGTCGCGGTCAACGGGCGCGGCGTGGTCGATCCGGACGAGCCGGTGCTGCGCGCCGACGACGAGGCGCTCCTGCGAGGCAGGGCCGCGTTCGAGACGATCCGGGTCTACGGGGGGAAGCCGTTCAAGCTGCCCGAGCATCTCGACCGGCTCGCAGCGTCGGCCGAGCGCATCGGGCTGCCGGCGGTGAACAGGCTCGAGCTCGATGAGCTTGCACGACAGGCGCTCGACGCCGCCGGCGTGCCCGACTCGGTGCTGCGCCTCATCTGGACACCGACACCCGCCGCGCTCGCACTCGTCAGCGAGCTCGCCGACCACTACGACGACCTCCGGGCACGCGGCCAGACGCTGATCTCGCTTCGCGGCATCCGGGCGGAGGAGCCGTGGATGCTGCCGGGCGTCAAGTCCACGAGCTACGCCGTGAACATGGCTGCCGAGGCCGAGGCGCGCCGCCGCGGCGCCGACGACGCCGTCTTCGTCGACACGTCCGGGATCGTGCTGGAGGGACCGACGACGAACATCTGGTGGCGACGAGAGCGCACGCTCTTCACGCCCTCGCTCGACCTCGGCATCCTCGCCGGCGTCACGCGCGCGACCGTGATCGAGCTCGCCGGCGAGGCTGGGCTACGACGTCGAGGAAGGCGCGTACGGCCTGAGCGAGCTCCAGGCAGCCGACGAGGCCTTCACCTCCTCGTCCGTGCGCGAGGTGATGCCCGTCACGGCGCTCGACGACAGTCCGATCGCCCGAGGCACCGCCGCCGATGAGCTACAGGCCGCTCTGAGACGGGCTGCTGGGGCTACGCTGGCGGACATGAGCAAGGTTCGCCTCGGTGGTATGGCACTCTCGAACGGCGTGCTCGTGCACGGGCCGACCGCATGGGCCTGCGCGATCCGCACTCCGTCCGGGCGAGATCAAGGTCGCCTCGGCGCGCAAGCGCCTGTTCGCGCCCAGGATCCAGACGCCGTTCCTGCGCGGGCCGCTGCGGCTCGCCGAGTCGTTCGCGATGATCCCGCGAGCTCCGCCGCAAGCTGCCCGAGGCACGGCTTCCGTTCGAGCGGCCCGTGGTGCTCGCGGCGACGCTCGGGAGCGCCGTGACCGTTCGGGCGTTGCGCCAGTCGCACCAGGCTCGGCGCCGTCGCTCGAGAGCTCGCCTCGGGGATGCTGTCGCTCGCCCCGGCCCTCCTCGCGCTTCGCGGCGGCGAGCTCGCCGCGTATCACGGAGCCGAGCACGTCTCGATCGGCACCTACGAGCACGGCGAGAAGCGCGCGAAGGAGCACGAGCGGTGCGGCTCACACCTGATCGGCCCGCTGATCATCGCCTCCGCAGCCGGCAACGTCCTGGCCGCCCGGGCGCCCGCCCACCTGCGCGGCCCGGCGCGGACCGCCAGTTCCATCGGCGCAGTCGGCGCAGCGGTCGAGGTCTTCGCCTGGATGACACGGCATCCGCGGCCACCCGCTCGCGAAGGCGCTCGCGTTCCCCGGCCACGAGCTGCAGCACCGGATCGCGACCGCCGAGCCGTCGGCCGAGCAGCTCGAGGTCGCCGAAGCCGCTCTGGCGGCCTGTCTGGAGCTCGAGCATGGCGACCGAGCCGCGCACTAGACCCGGCCGCCTGCCGCCGGAGATCTTCGACCTCCCGGTCGAGAAGATGCGCGAGGGCTACTACACCGACGCGTACTTCAACCACACGCGCGAGACGCTTCTCCAGGACGGGCGCCGGCCGCGCGTCGTGATGCAGGTCTTCCAGCGCAACCAGGCGATGCTGGGCGGCACCGACGAGGCGATCGCCGTGCTGAAGCTCTGCTCCGACGACTGGGACGCCCTCACCGTGCACGCCCTCCACGACGGCGACCGGATCGAGCCGTGGGAGACGGTGATGACGATCGAGGGTGACTACACGCTCTTCGCGCACCTGGAGACCGTCTATCTCGGCGTCCTGACGCGGCGGACGCTGATCACGACGAACACCGCCCGCGTCGTCGAGGCGGCGAACGGCAAGCCGATCATCTTCATGCCCGCACGGCACGACCACCACCGCGTTCAGACCGGCGACGGCTACGCGGCCTACGTCGCGGGCGCGATGATCGGCGCCGAGATCGGCGTCACCTCCGACGCCCAGGCCTCCTGGTGGGGCGGCCGCGGCGTCGGCACCGTGCCGCACGCCCTGATCGCCTCCTACGGCGGCAACACCGTTCTCGCGGCGACGAAGTTCGCCGAGTGGGCGCGCGAGGACATGAACATCGTCGTCCTCGTCGACTTCGAGAACGACTCCGTCCGCACCGCGCTCGAGGTGGCGCGAGCGCTCGGTCCGAGGCTCTGGGGCGTCAGGCTCGACACGTCCGGCCAGCTCGTCGACCGCTCGCTCTGGGGTGAGATGGGCGACTTCGACCCGCGCGGCGTCAACGAGCGCCTCGTTCGCAAGGTGCGCGACGCGCTGGACTCCGACGGCTTCGAGCGGGTCCGGATCGTCGTCTCGGGCGGCTTCACCGTCGACAAGATCGAGGCGTTCGAGCGGAAGGGTGTCCCGGTCGACGCCTACGGGATCGGCTCGTCGCTGATCCGCGGCCAGAACGACTTCACGGCCGACATCGTGATGACGGACGGCCGCGACGTCGGCCAAGGTTGGCCGGCGGCTACCGCCCGAACCCGCGGCTCGAGCTCGTCACCTAGCCGACTCAGCGTGACTCACTGACGTAGCGCCTCGCCGACGACACCCGGCCACTCGGGCATCGGCGTCTCCGAGCGGACGAGGTGCGCGCCCGACTCGGCGAAGCGCCGGAAGGCTTCGTCGGCCTCGTCGGTGAAGTCGACCGACCCCGGCACCACCACCGGCGAGGTGCAGTCCTCGAGCAGGTAGACCTTCGACTGGAGGCCCCGCTCGGTCACGGTCGGGTCCGTGAGCAGGTCCTGGATCGTCCAGGCGACGCAGTGGCTCTTCGCCTGTCCGGCGATCACGACCGCGTCGTAGCGGAGCAACCGCTCGACCAGCGGCTGGTTTCGCTTCCCGAGCGGCTCGCCCTCACGGTCGAACTCGACCTCCGGGCCGAGCATCGAGTAGTGCTCGGTGAGGGGGTTGTCGCCCTTCGGCTGGAAGTCGAGCGGCGCCCAGCGGGCGATCGAGTGGAAGAAGAGCGCCTCCTCGACGGCCGAGACGAGCGCATAGCCGATCCCGCCGAGCATGGCGTGGAAGGGCCAGACGGTGAGGCTGTACTTGCCGCCCTCCTCGAGCGTCTGCGTGTAGTAGCGCAGGTGCTCCTCGGCGTAGTCCGCATCGAGCCCGAGACCCTCGGCCGCCGGCGGGCTGATCCGCCAGCGGCCGGCCTCCACGTCCGCAGCCGTCACCGTCGTGAACGGCTCGGGATGTCGGCCCTCGTCGTCGACGAGCATGATCGGATGGAAGATCTGGAGCGCCTGGTGTGTGTCGAGCGTCGGCACGATCTGCGTCAGGCGGTGAAGGTTGCGGTAGACGAACTCGCACAGCCGGCGCGAGTCGTCCAGCGCGCCGGTGCCGGACCGCCCGGCGACGAAGAGCTCGAAGCCCGGCGTGCAGAAGGTGTTCTGGACGTCGACGACGACGAGCGCGACTCGGAACCGGTCGGCGGCGGCCGGCAGCAGACCGTGCTGGTCGCGCCAGCGCTCCGCCTCCTCGAACCGCGTCGCATAGTCGACGCGCCAGACCTCGGCCACGCGGTCTGGATCCCAGTGCGGGGGCAGCGGGAGAGGATCGGCCACGGAAGTAGTGTAGGAACGTGACTCCGCAGCTCGTCGAGAGGGCGCTCGCCGAGGCCGCCCGCACCGGCTTCACGCGGTCGTGCAGCGCCGAGACCGGGCCGGCTGCTGCAGGTGCTGGCGGGGGCCCGCGGGCTCGAGCGTGTCGCCGAGATCGGTACCGGCTGCGGCGTCGGCTCGGCCTGGATCCTCTCGGCTCTCGATCCGGCCGTCGCCTTCTTCACCGTCGAGCTCGACGAGGAGCGCGCGGCAGCCGCCGCCGAGCTGCTCGCCGACGATCCCGGCCGCAACCGTGCTCCAGGGCGACTGGCAGGACGTGCTCGCCGCGGAGGCGCCGCTCGACCTGCTGTTCGCCGACGGCGGCCGGGCGAAGTACCACGAAGAGCTCGTCGGACTGCTCTCACCGGGCGGGATGCTCGTGCTCGACGACCTGACGCCGGGGTACGGCGACCCCGATCCGGTCCGGGAGCTCTGGCTCGCGCACCCCCGCCTCGTCGCGGTCGAGCTCCAGGTTTCCTCGCGGGAAGCGGTAATCGTCGGCACACTTCAGCCTCGCTGAGGTTCTGCCGATAGGAGGCTGGATGCAAGCCGTGGGGGAATTCTTCGATCAGTTGCCGGGCTACCTGCTGACCTGGCTGCCGCTCGTCTTTTTCGGCGCGATCATCTATCTCCTCTGGCGGACGCTGCAGTACATGCCGCGCGTGAAGGCGCCGAAGCTCGAAGCCAGCGACGGGGGCTCGGTCAGCTGGGCGGATGTCGCCGGCGTCGAGGAGGCGAAGGCCGAGCTGCGGGAGGTCGTCGACTTCCTCCGCTACCCCAAGCGCTTCCAGCAGCTGGGCGCCCGGGTGCCGAAGGGAATCCTGCTCTACGGACCGCCCGGCACGGGCAAGACCCTGCTCGCAAAGGCCGTCGCGAAGGAGTCCGGCGCCAAGTTCTACTCCCAGAGCGCCTCTGCCTTCGTCGAGATGTTCGCCGGCCTCGGCGCCGCCCGGATCCGCAAGCTCTTCGAAGAGGCGCGCAGGAACGCGCCCGCAATCGTCTTCATCGACGAGCTCGACGCCGTGGGCACGGCCCGCGCCGGCGGCGGCTTCAACCGCGAGCACGACCAGACTCTCAACCAGCTGCTCGTCGAGCTGGACGGCTTCGACGAGTCGGCCCAGGTGATCGTGATGGGCGCCTCGAACCGGCTCCAGGATCTCGACCCCGCGCTTCTGCGTCCAGGCCGCTTCGACCGGCAGGTGGTCGTCGCCCCGCCCGACCTCGCCGGCCGCGAGGAGATCCTGCGCGTCCACACGCGGGGTAAGCCGCTCGCCGATGACGTCGACCTGACCACCGTGGCACGCCACACCTCCGGGCTCACGGGCGCCGACCTCGCGAACCTGTGCAACGAAGCAGCGATCTTCGCCGGCCGACAGGAGCGCCAGACGATCCTCGCCGAGGACTTCGAGGGCGCGATGGAACGCGTCGTCGCCGGCCTTCAGCAGCGGCGGGTCGTCACCGAGAAGGAGAAGCGGATCCTCGCCTATCACGAGGGCGGCCACGCACTCCTCGCACACCTGATGGGCGACCTGCTCCCGATCCAGAAGGTGACGATCATCGGGCGCGGTGACGCGCTCGGCTACGCCTACTACCTGCCGCTCGAGGAGCGCTACCTGCACACGAAGGAAGAGTTCCTGGACGTGATGAAGGTGGCGCTGGCCGGCCGCGCCGCCGAGCAGATCGTCTTCGGGCGGGTCACGAACGGCGCGTCGAACGATCTCGAGAAGGTGACCGAGATCGCGCGCGCGATGGTCTTCGAGTACGGCATGTCCGAGGCTTCCCCCTCCCGGACGATGCGCGCCGACAACTACGCCCTCTCCGAGGAGACGAAGCGCCTGCGCGACTCGGAGCAGGCACGTCTGACCGATCACGCCTACGAGGAAGCGCAGCGACTGCTGATCAAGCATCGCGTGTCGCTCGACCGCGTCGCGCAGCAGCTGCTCGAGCGCGAGACGCTGAACCGCGAAGAGCTGCAGGAGATGCTCGGCGACATCGGGCCGGAGTCGCGGTCGTCCGAGACGATCGGCACCGTGCGCGCGCTCCCGGAGTAAGAGCCTCCAGTAGCATCGGAAGCCGTGGGACCTCGCGGCATCCATCATCTCGGCGTCGCCGTCCACGACCTGGACGACGCGCTCGACACGTACGAGCGTCTCTTCGGCGCCGAGCTCGAGCACCGGGCCCGCGTCGAGGAGCAGGGCGTCGAAGCCGCCGCAGTGCTCGTCGGCTCGAGCCGGGTCGAGCTGCTGGCCGCGCTCGGCGACGAGACTCCCGTCGGCAAGTTCCTCGCCGACCGCGGCCCGGGGATGCACCACGTCGCCTACGAGGTCGAGGATGTCCTCGTGGAGCTCGGGCGGCTCTCGGCCGAGGGTGCCGAGCTGATCGACGAGGAGCCGCGGCAGGGCCTCTTTGGGCTCCAGGTCGCATTCGTCCATCCCGACGCCGTTCACGGCGTCCTGACAGAGGTGGTGTCCGTTGGCTGAACCCGATTCCGTCCGCGTCGAGCTCGCTTTCGACGGCGGCCCAGGCCTCTCGGCGCTCGTGACCGTCCAGGGAGCCGACGAGCTCGAGCGCGCGCTCGCGACCGAGGCGGGCGGCACGCTGATGCTCGACTCGAACGACGGCCGCTACACGATCGTCCTGGCGCGCGTCGTCTACATGAAGCGCTACGCCACCCAGTCCCAGGTCGGATTCGGGATCTAGGGCGCAGGGCACCCTTCTTGGGATGACCGAGACCACGCAGAAGGGACCCTCGGCCGCCGAGATCCGGAAGCTCGTCGAGCGCGGGCAGCAGGGCGAGCGCGCCGCTCTCGAGGAGCTGTACCTGATCCATTTCGACCGGATCTACAGCTACCTGCACATGACCGTCGGGAACAGGCACGACGCCGAGGACCTGACCACGCAGACCTTTCTGCGCATGCTCGAGTCGATCCGCAAGTTCCGCTTCCAGTCGGCGCCGTTCTCGGCCTGGCTCTTTCGGATCGCGCACAACCTCTCGATGGATCACTTCCGCGCCAACCGCCGCTGGCATCCGGAGGAGGACGTGCCGGAGCCGCTCGACTCCGCAGAGCGCTCCGCCGAGGACGAGGCGTTCCAGTCGATCGGGCGCCAGTCGATGCTCGGGCTGATCGACTCCCTCTCGCAGGAGCAGCAGCAGGTCCTGACGCTGAAGTTCGTCTTCAACTTCTCGAATGCCGAGGCGGCGACGATCCTCGACAAGACCGAGGGCGCCGTGAAGTCCCTTCAGCACCGAGCGCTCGTCTCACTCCAGAAGCAGATCGCCCGCGCGACCCCCGACGAGGAGGGGTAGTTGGCGCTCGAAGTCGGGATCGTCGGCCTGCCCGGGGCGGGCAAGACGACGCTGTTCACCGCGCTGACGCGGACGGGAGGCGCCGGCTTCGGCAAGGAGAACGTCGGCATGGCCACGATCGCCGACGACCGGCTCGACAAGCTGGCGCAGCTCGTGGGGGCACGCAAGATCACGCCCGCGACGATCAGGGTCGTCGACGTCCCGGGCACCGGGCCGCAGCTCCTCGGCGGCCTGCGGCAGGTCGACGCGATCCTGGCGGTCGCGGACGGGCACTCGCCGGGCGCCAAACCCTCGGACGACTTCGAGACGCTCGAGCTCGAGCTTCTGGTCGCCGACCGCGACCACGTGGAGCGGCGGCTCGAGCGAGTCGAGAAGCAGGCGAAGTCAGGCGACGCGTCGCTTCGCAAAGAGGTCGAGCAGCTGCAGGCGCTCCTGACGTACCTCGAGGCCGGGAACAGCCTCCGCGACTACGAGGGCGAGCTGCCGCCAGAGCTCGAGCCGCTGACGACCAAGCCGCTGATCACGGTCGAGAACGGGCCCGGCGGCATCGACCTGAAGCTGGAAGCCGAGCTGGCGGAGATGTCGGACGAGGAGGCAGGCGAGTTCCGCGACGGCCCTTCGGCACTCGACGAGGTCGTGCGGCGACTGCGTGACGCGCTCGATCTGATCACGTTCTTCACCGCAGGAGACAAGGAGACCCGCGCCTGGACGCTTCGCCGCGGTCAGACGGCGCTCGAGGCCGCCGCGTCGATCCACTCGGACATCGCCCGCGGCTTCATCCGCTGCGAGACGATCTCGACCGACGATCTGCTGGAAGCGGGCTCCCACGCCGAGGCCGCGAAGCGCGGCACGCAGCGGCTCGAGGGCAAGACCTACGAGGTCCAGGACGGCGACGTCCTGAACATCCGCTTCAACATCTAGCGTCCGCGGGTCATCGCCGCAAGAGCATCGCGGAGCTCCTCAAAGGTCATCGGCTCGCGCGGCTGCCGTTGTGCTCGGATCGGATCGCGGGCGACATGACGCTTGCGCGCGCCGTGAGCGCTCAGCCCGAGGTCGGCGCCGAGCGCGTGCCAGCGATGGCCACGGCGGCGGGCCTCGATCACGAGTGCCGCCTCGAGCGAGTCGAGCGCGGCCCGCAAAGCCACGAGCTCACGCAACCCGACCCGAACGAAGTCGTCCTCTCGCGTGAAAGCGTGCACACGCTGATCGTGCCGCGCGCACAACCCGAGCGAAAGTGTCTGTTCCGGCCAGCCCTGCCAGCGTGACCCGAGTTACCCGGGTCAGACCCCGGTGACGCGCGTCACGTTGACCGAGGTCACACGGGTCTGACCCGGTTGACCGCGGTTACGTCGGTTAGCCCGCCGTGATCATCGCGGCGCCGACGAGGGCGCCCGCGACGCCGAACCGCTGCGTCCGCGCGACGCGCTCGTGCAGGACGATCGCCGCGAGGGCGACCGTCACGACCGGATAGAGCGCCGCGAGAACGGAGACGATGCTGAGATACCCCCGCGTCGTCGCGAGCGAGAACAGCATGTTCGCGCCGACGTCACAGAGCCCGACGACCGCGAGCACGGGGAGTGATCGCTCGACCAGGACGCAGGGACGCGCCGACGATGAGAGCGGCGACGAGTGCGAGCAGGAGCGAGACTCCACGGGCCGTCGCGACCGCATACGGGACGCTCTCGTCGGCAGCGCGATCCGCGAAGACGAAGTAGAGGCCGAACCCCAGTGCGGCCAGGAGCGCCAGGCCGAACCCGGCGGCCCGGCCACCGCCCTGCTCCCTCGGCTCGCGCGACGCGACCGCGACACCCGCGAGCGCGATGAGGATGCCGGCGATCTGGAGCGCGCCCGGTCGCTCGCCGGACGCGATGCCGACCGCGAACGGAATCACGGCCGAGACCGCGGAGATCGGAGCGACGATTCCCATCGCGCCGATCGCCATCCCGCGATAGAGCGTCGCGATGCCGAGGCAGCCGCTTGCTCCGGCGGCTGCGGCCAACGCTGTCGCGGACCAGCTCGGGAACAGCCGTCGCCCGACGCCGCGACCCAGTCAGCGCCGCCGCCAGGCCGAAGACCTGGGACACCACGAGCACCGTCAGGACGTGCAGCGTCCGCGACTGTCAGGCCGCCGAAGAAGTCGCCGAGCCCCCACGAGAGGCTCGCGCCGAGAGCCAGCGCGATCGCGAGCATCTAGTCGCCGACGGGTCTGGTCGCCGCGACGGCGTCGAGCTGGTTCGCGTGGTAGAGGACGGCCGCCTCCGCGGTGCGGGCGGCGTTGCGATCGTGGTGCGAGGCGACCGCGTGCAGGAGCTCGGCGAGCGCGTCCCGGTCGAGCCCGGCAGCGCGCTCCTCGATCAGCCGCAACCCGAGGTGGACGTGGCCGAGCAGGCGGCCCTCCTCGGTCGCGCGAAACGAGGGGCCTCGAGTCAGCTCTCGTACCCGGCCGACGTCGTGCAGGAGCGCAGCCGCAAGCAGGAGGTCGGCACGCAGCCGCGGGTGGAGCTGGGAGGTCTCGCGGGCGAGCGTCGCGACGCCGACGGTGTGCTCGAGCAGGCCGCCCGCGTAGGAGTGATGAGACTCGGCGGCCGGGAGCTCGCGCATCGCCTTGCGGATCTCCGCGTCACCGAGGAGCTTGCCCACGAGCGCCGCGAGCCCCGGATGCGAGACCTCGCCGGCGAGAAACTCGAGAAAGCCGTCGAGCTCGTCTGCGTCGCGTCGCATCCGCGGCGCGAGCCCGGCCGGATCCGTCGTCCGTCGCCTCGACCGAGCGGATCTCGAGCTGCAAGCGGTTGTCGAAGCTCTCGACGCGTCCGAGCACGCGCACTGCGTCCCCCTCGGCGAAGCGGCCGTCGAGCAGCTCGACGTCGTTCCAGATCCGGCCCTCGATCCTCCCCGTCGGATCGACGAGCTCGAGGACGAGGTACGGCGCGCCCTTTCGCGTCGTGCGCCGCTGCTTGCGGGCGACGGCGTACACGCCCTCGACCGTTCGGTCCGCAATCAGCTCCGCGATGGTGCTCATGGGGCTGAGTCTAGGGCGTTGGTAGGCTCGCTCGATGGCCGTCGTCAAGCCCTTCCGCGCCCTTCGCTACGACGAGGCGCTGGCGGGGCCGCTCGAGAACCTCGTCGCGCCGCCGTACGACGTCATCTCGGACGAGCAGCGCGCGGAGCTGCGGGCGCGGAGCCCGTACAACGTCGTCCACCTGACCCTGCCGGACTCCGAGGAGGACGCGGCCCGCGACCTGGAGGAATGGACCTCGAGCGGCGTGCTCGTCGAGGAGCCGCCGGCCGTCTGGGCGCTCGAGCAGGACTACGTCGGCCCGGACGGCGTTGCCCGCAAGCGTTTCGGTCTCGTCGCCTCGCTCAAGGTCGAGCCGTACGCGACCGGAACCGTGCTGCCGCACGAGCGCACTCACGCCGGCCCGAAAGAGGAACGCCTTCGCCTGTTGCGGGCCACGCGCGTCCAGCTGGAGCCGATCTTCCTGCTCTACGACGGTCCTGCACCGGTGGAGCGGCCCGAGCGCGAGCCGGACCTCGAGGTCGAAGGAGCCAAGCTCTGGCGGATCGACGATCCGATGGTCGTCCGCCACTTCGACGACAAGCAGCTCCTGATCGCCGACGGCCACCACCGCTACGAGACCGCAGTCGCCTTCAGCGAGGAGGAGGGAGTCCCGGCCAGCGCGCAGATGCCCGTGGTGCTCGTCTCGACCGAGGATCCCGGGCTCGAGATCTTCCCCACCCACCGTCTCTTCGCGGAGCCCAAGCACCTCGAGAGCGAGGCGAACGGCGGCCCCGAGGTGACCGAGGTAACGCGCGACGGCTCTCGGGTCGTCCACGGCCCCGAAGGGATCCTCGACGTCCAGTTCGTCGACACCCTGGGTCAGGAGGGGATCTCGTACACCGCCGACCCGGAGGAGGCGGAGCGGCGCGTCCGCGACGGCGAGGCGGCTGTCGCCTACCTGCTGCGGCCGACCCGCATCGAGGACGTGTTCGCCTACGCGCGCCGTGGCGAGGTGCTGCCGCAGAAGACGACGTACTTCTTCCCGAAGCTCATCAGCGGCCTCCTCTTTCACCCGCTTTGAAGCCGTGGCTCGAGGTGTGCCGCGATGCGGTCGGCGACATCCGCGGCGTGCTGGCCGAGTTGCCGACCCGGGTCGAGCGCGAGCCCGTGCTCGCCACGGGTGAGGGCGGCGACGACACGACGGCGATCGACGCGGCCGCCGAGACCGCCGTCGTGCACCGGCTCGAGGCGCTCGATCAGGACTTCACGCTCGTCTCGGAGGAGCTCGGGGAGCGCGTGTTCGGCACGGGAGGGCCGTGGCGCGTCGTCTGCGACCCGATCGACGGCTCGCTGAACGCGAAGCGCGACATCCCCTTCTTCTCGCTCTCCTTCGCGGTCGCCGACGGCGCCGCGATGGGCGACGTCGTCTTCGGTTACGTCTACGACTTCGGCACCGGCGAGGAATGGACCGCGGAGCGAGGCCGGGGCGCGTTCCTGAACGGTGCACGGCTGGGCGCCGTACGGCCGAAGGATGCGATCGAGATCCTCTCGTTCGAGGCGACCACGACCGCCCAGGTCGCGGACAAGGCGGCTGCGATGGTCGGGACCGCACACCGGCTCCGGATCATGGGCTCGCTGGCGATCTCGCTCTGCCACCTCGCGGCGGGCCGCGTCGACGCCGTTTGCTCGCTCAAGCCCGCGCGCTCGGTCGACATCGCGGCCGGCCAGCTGCTCGTGCGCGAGTGCGGCCTCGCGATCGAGCTGTTCGAGGATCCGCCGTTCGAGGCCGCGCCACTCGACCTCGTCGGACGTTCAAGAGTCGTCGCCGCGGGAACCACCGAGCTGTGCCGCACGCTGGAAGCTGCGCTTACCTCATAGGCTGCTCGGCGGCTACGCTCATGGAGGACCCGAGAGGCGTTCATCTACTTCAACAACGACTGGGAGGGGCTCGCGCCCAGGAACGCGCTCCGGCTCCGCGAACTGCTGGCAGAGGCCCTCACTGACTAAACTTGCCGAAATCCGGCGCCCACCGCCTCTCCCACACGGTGGACCGAGACCTACACCCCACACCTGACCCTGCCGCCGCGACGATTCTCGTCTGCGACGATGACCCGAGCCTGCGCGAGCTCGTCCGAGCCGTGCTGGGGCCGCGCTACCGGTTCATCGAAGCTGCGGACGGAACCGAGGCGCTCGTCGCCGCCAGGGAGCTCAGCCCGGACCTGATCGTGCTCGACGTCATGCTCCCCGGTCTCAGCGGGATCGAGGTGCTCGAGGCGATCCGGAACGACGAGAGCCTGAAGGACATGCTCGTCGTCGTGATCACAGCCTGGAGCCATGCAGAGCTCGATGCGCGGGTCGCAGGCGCCGACCGCTTCGTCTCGAAGCCGTTCGACCCTGACGAGCTGAGCGGTGCCGTCGAGGAGCTGCTCGCGTGACCCTCGCCCGGCGGATGTGGCTCGCGAGCGTCACGCTCGCGCTCATCGTCGTCGCCGCCTTCGCGGCGCTGATCTTCGCCATCACCGCCCAGCGGGAGGCGACAGCGCGCGAGGCCCGCTCCGCCGACGTGACAGCGGCTTCGTTGCGGCTCGAGAAGCTCGTCGTCGACATGGAGACCGGCCTCCGCGGCCTGACGTTGACGGGCGAGACGGTCTTCCTCGAGCCGTACACGCAAGCCATCAACGCGCTGCCGGCTCGTCTGGCTGCCTTGCAGTCACTCGTCGCCGACGATCCGGTGCAGCGCAGGCGGGCCCAGCAAGTGGAGGAGAGGATCCGGGAGTACCTCGACTTCGTGCAGCCGCTCGTAGCCGTGGTGAAGGACGAACCCGAGATCGGCCGGGACCCGTTGGTCGCGGAAGAAGGGAAGCGGTACACCGACGCGATCCAGGACGTCTTCAATCGCTTCCTCACGGCCGAGGACGCGCTTGCCGCGGACGCGGCCCGCGACGCCGAGCGACGCTCCGACCTGGCCGTGATCGTCGGCGCGATCGGGATCGGCGCCTCGTCGGCGCTGATCATTCTCTTCGGCGTGTTCCTGGCGCGCGGCATCGGCCGCCCGGTCCGGGCCGTCGCCTCGGGCGCAACCCGGCTCGCCGGCGGCGAATGGTCGCTGCGACTGCCGCCGCAGGGGCCCGGCGAGATCGGCGAGCTCACCCACGCGTTCAACGACATGGCGGAACGCATCGAGCAGAACCACGCCGAGCTCGAGCAGCAGAACGCGGAGCTGCGCGAGAGCGAGCGGATGAAGACGGAGCTCGTCAGCATCGTCTCGCACGAGCTGCGGACGCCGCTGGCGAGCGTGCTCGGCTTCACCGCCCTCCTGCTGAAGCGCGAGTTCGACCCGCCCATCCGCCGGCACTACCTCGGGATCGTCGACGCGCAGGCGCGCCGGCTCGCCGCACTGCTCGAGGACTTCCTCGACGTCCAGCGGATCGAGCACGAAGGCCTCGAGCTGGCGACCGAGAGGGTCGACCTCGCCGCACTCCTCGACGAGCAGGCAGAGCTCTATGCGGAGCAGAGCCCGAAGCACACGGTCGAGGTCGCGCTCGATGAGCGGCCCTTGTCGGTGCGAGGCGACCCGGACCGGCTGGCGCAGGTCGTCGGCAACCTGCTCTCGAACGCGATCAAGTACTCGCCCGAGGGCGGCACGGTTCAGCTCGCAGCGGAGCGAAGCGGCACGGGCGTGCGGGTGATCGTCCGCGACGAAGGGCTCGGGATTCCCGAGGACCAGCAGGAGCGGATCTTCACGAAGTTCTTCCGCGGTGACGCCGGCGCGACCGGTATCACCGGCACCGGCCTCGGCCTCGCGGTCTCGCGAGAGATCGTCGAGGCGCACGGCGGCAGCATCGGCTTCGACAGCGACCCTTCGACCGGATCCACGTTCTGGGTCGAGCTGCCGGAGGAACCCGGGGAGGTCAGCGCGAACAACTCCAAGGAGACGCCCAGATGAAGACCAAAATCGCTTACCTGTCCACGGGGGTGCTCGTGGGCATCCTTGTCATCAGCCCCTGGGAGGGAAGCTCCTCGGCCGCGACCGGCCCGGCCACGATCCGGATCACGAACGTCCAGGACACCGTGGTCCGCGTCGACGTGGGCCCGAAGGGCAAGTCGCCGGGCGACATGGAGATCATTCGGCAGCGCCTCTACAACCAGCGCGTGACGACGCGCTCGATCGGGCGCTCCGAGCTGATCTGCACGTTCATGGATCGCCGCCGAGCGCGCGTCTGCCGCGGCACGTACTTCCTGCCGAAGGGAAGGATCGTCGTCGGCGGGTCGCTCCTGTACCGGCAGTTCTACGAGCTCGCCGTCCTCGGGGGCACCGGGCTCTTCGACAACGCCCGGGGCTCGCTCGTCGTCACGCGCATCGGCGTTCGCCCGGTTCGTGACCGCATGGTCTTCCGGCTCGTCGGCTGACGAGCTCTGCCGCTAGGCTCCTGGTATGACCCCCGATCGCGACGCGATCCTCCGCGCACTCGAGAACGTGATCGACCCCGAGCTGCGCAAGCCGGTGACCGAGCTCGACATGGTTCGCGAGCTCGAGATCGACGGAGGAGCCGTATCGGTCACGATCGCGCTCACCGTCGCCGGCTGCCCGCTCCGTAACTCCTTCCAGGAGCAGGTCGCCGAGCACGTGGGCAGTGTTCCGGGCGTCGAGCGCGTTGAGCTTCGCTTCGGTGTGATGACACCCGAGGAGAAATCCGCGTTGACGACGAAGCTCCGCGGCGGCCGCCCCGAGAAGTCGATCTCGCTCGATCCGCGAACGCGCGTGATCGCGATCGCGAGCGGCAAGGGCGGCGTCGGCAAGTCGTCGCTCACGGTCAACCTTGCGGCAGCGCTCGACGGGCTCGGGCAGCAGGTCGGCGTGATCGATGCGGACATCTACGGCCACTCGATCCCGCACATGCTGGGGGTCCATCAGCGCCCGATCGTCGTCGACAAGATGATCGTGCCGCCGGTCCGCGGCCGGCTGAAGCTGATCTCGATCGGCAACTTCCTCGACGACAACGCTCCCGTGATGTGGCGCGGGCCGATGCTCCACCGCGCGCTCGAGCAGTTCCTCTCGGACGTTCACTGGGGCGAGCTCGACACGATCGTCGTCGACATGCCGCCCGGTACAGGCGACATGGCGATCTCGCTCGGCCAGCTGCTCCCGCGCGCCGAGGTGCTCGTCGTGACGACGCCGCAGCCGCTCGCGCAGGAGGTCGCCGCCCGCGCCGCGATGATGGCGCAGAAGACGGGCCAGAAGCTCCTCGGCGTCGTGGAGAACATGAGCGGAGACGCGTTCGGGACGGGTGGCGGCGGCAAGCTCGCCGACGATCTCGGCGTGCCGCTGCTCGGAACGGTGCCGCTCGACACGGCGCTGCGAGAGGCCGGCGATGCGGGGGTGCCCGTCGTCGAAGCCGATCCGGAGTCCGAGTCCGCACGTGCGATCATCGCGATCGCGGAGGCCGTTCTCTCCTCACGGCCGGGCGCGATCCGCAAGCCGCTCCCGGTTCTCTCCTAGAACGACGAAGGGCGCCCGCAGGCGCCCTCCGCAGTCGTTCGTCCCTCGTCGAGCTAGTGCCGTTCGCGAACCTTCGCGAGCGTCCAGACGCCCGCGACCTGGACGCAGGACATCTCGACCTGGTCGTTCGCGTCGATGCCCTTCACCTGGTCCGCGTTCTTGACCGTGCAGGTCTGGTTCGCGGAGCCGTCCTTCGGCTTCACCGTGATCGCGGTCGCGCTGACCGAGTCCACAGCGCCGCGAACGAACAGGAACACGCTGGGGCGCGTCGGCTTGTCGCCGTTGCAGCTGACGCGCTTGGCGATCACAGCCGCATTCGCGCCGGTGCCGGTTCCAAGCGTGCCGTCGGTCAGGCCGCCGGTCTTCGAGAACGAGCCCGCCAGGCTGCCGAACAGCACGCCACCGCGGTGACTCGCGGAGCCGCGGAGCCAGCCGTCGAGCTTTCCGTCGACGTTGATCGCCGTGAAGCTCGCCCGCGTGCGCTTGTCGGATCCGCGCACCTTCAGCCAGCCATCGACCCAGCCGAGCTTCTTCGTCGTGTTGTACGTGCTCTTCACGAACAGGTCGACCGTGCCGTTGAGCTCGGTCGTGGTGCTCGTCGCCGTGCCGGAGTACCGGCCGTGCGTGATCTCGATCGTCTGGCCGTCACACGTGACGGTGCGTGTCTGGACGTTCGCCGCCGTTGCCGCGGACAGAGTCGCGCTGACCTGCGTGACGTCGCCGGTCTTCAGGTGCGCCACGGCGGCGCTTGCCGCCACGAGGGCGCTGAGCGCTGCTGCGATCAGGATGAGTCTCTTCATGTGAAGCGGCTCCTTTGTAGGACTGTGATCTCTTAGATGCCCGAGCATCCTGTTTCCAGCGCGGCAACGGGTAAGGAATCCGTGAGGATTTCGTGAGGACCGGGTAGTAGCTGACTCCGAACTCTGCGGACTACCGCTGGATGCGACGCCCACGGCGAGGGGGCGTGCCGGTCGTGTGCCACGCCTTGCACATCGCGCAGCGGTACGGCTTCCGGTAGACAAGGTTCCACTTCTTGCCCATCTCACGGATCGCTGCGCTCGCCTCCGCGAGAGTTGCGTACGCCTTCTTGGTGCACCGCTTTCGAGCCACGCTCGCTCCTGCTCGTCTGGCCGGCTGAGTATCGCGCCTCAACCCCGTGGCCGACAGTAAGGCGGCGCGTACACTCGCTCCGTGACCGCCGCCGCCTTCTTCGACCTCGACCGGACGCTGCTGCGCCGCTCGAGCGCGCTCGCACTCGCCGGGCCGTTCCGCGAGCACGGCGTGATCGGACGCGGCCAGCTCGCGAAGGCCGCCGCCTGGCAGCTGCTCTTCGCCGCCCGAGGCGCGAGCGCGGAGACGGTCCGGAAGGCCGCCGAAGACGGCCTGATCGTCCTCAAGGGCTTCCGCGTCGACGACCTTCGCGACCTCGTGGCGGGCGCGATGGAGCCGATCCTGAAGCCGCTCGTCTACCAGGAGCCGCTCAACCTCGTCGAGCGCCATCGCGAACGCGGCGAGCCCGTCTACATCGTGTCCGCAACGCTGCAGGAGATCGTCGAGGAGATCGCGCGCGAGCTCGGCTTCGACGGCGCACTGGGGTCGACCTGCGAGATCGTGGACGGCGTCTACACCGGCCGCTCGCTCCGCGGTGCGCACGGCGAGGGAAAGGCGGCGGCGGTCCGCGAGCTCGCCGCGCAGGAGGGCTTCGACCTGGACGCATCGACCGCGTATTCCGACAGCCACACCGACCTGCCGTTCCTCGAGGCGGTCGGGAACCCCGTCGTCGTCAACCCCGACCGGCAGCTGCGACTGATCGCGGAGGACCGCGGCTGGCCGCGGCTCGAGTTCAGCGAGCTCGCCTACCCTGCCGTGCCGCGACTCCGGCCGGCGCTGCTCGGGATTCCGCTCGTGCTCGGCGCGGGTGCCGCGGTCTGGGTCGCCCGCAGGCGTGCTGCCTGAAGAGCGCATCGCCGCCCTGGGGTTCTCCGAGGCGGACACCGCGACGCTCGCCGCTCACTTCCTCGACGCCGAGTCACGCGGCAAGCTCGGCCACGGTCTCGCGCGGATCGACTGGCTCGAGACGCTCCCCGACCTGAAGCCCGACGCCCGCCCGGTGCGGACGTACGCCGAGCCCGGCTACGAGCGCTGGGACGGCGCCGGCGCGCTCGGCTACCTGACGCTGACAGCCATCTGCGACGCGCAGCTCGCGGAGCCGCCGGCGCACGCGCGCGTCGTCGTCGCGTCGAACTGCTTCCCGACGGGCGCGCTCGGCTGGTACGCCCGGCGACTGGCCGAAGGCGGTCTCGTCGCCGCCCTGACGGCGACGTCACCCGCACGGCTCTCCCATCCCGACGGGGGCGAGCCGCTCGCGGGCACGAATCCACTGGCGATCGCGATCCCGAGCTCGGACGGCAAGCCGCTCGTCACCGACGTCTCGATGGGCGCCGTCACGCACGGCGACGTCCTTCGCGGCACGGCGAAGCCGGAGGAGCTGGTGCCGTTCGGCGGCGAGAAGGCGCACAAGGCGTTTGCGCTCGCGCTCGGCCTCGACCTGCTCGTCGGCGCGCTCGCCGGCGAGGGATACGGCGCGGTGCTGGTCGTCGCGCGACCGGAGGCCGATCCGGTTCCGGCGCTGCGCGAGCGTGCCGCCGGGCTACGCCTTCCTGGCGACGCGTAGCGGTTCCAGGTCCTCGTCCTCGTCGGCCCACTTCTGAAGCTTCGGGATCGAGCTCGAGAGCTCGGTCGAGCGCGGTGCCGGCCTCATCGAGCCGGCCGGCGCGACAGTAGATGCACGCGAGGTGGAAGTGCAGCGCCGGGTGATCCGGCTTCTCCGCCAGCCCAGCCTGGATCTCGGCGATCGCGCGCTCCGGATCCTCGTCGACGACGCCGTACGCGGTGAAGAAGTACTCCCAGGCGGAGATCTCGTGCGAGCCTGGCTTGCCACCGATGGCGAGCACGGTCGTGTTCGGCTCCTCGGCGCGCGCGAAGCGCTTCACCTTCGGGTCGCGCAGGAAGACGACCGAGCCGGCCGGCACGTCCTTCTCCTCGCCGTCGAGGACGAACGTCGCCCTGCCGGCCGACGACCACGTAGAGCTCCTCGTGGCCGAGTTGCTCCTCCGTGTGCTCTTCGACGACGTCCTGCCCGACCTCGGCTCGCCGTGTAGGCGCTGATCCCGAAGGCCGTGATCCCGAAGTGCTTGCGCACCGGCGTCCATTTCAGCGTGCCGACCGCCTTCACCGACTCGATCTCGGTCAGGCTCGCGATCTCGTATCCGCTCACGTCGCTCCTCCTCAACTCGTTCAGGACAACCGGGTCGATCTCATCCTCGCCGTCGACGCGCTCCTCGAGGTTGGCCGCACCGGCCCAGTCCTGGAGACGCTCGAAGCCGAGCTTCTTCAGCCGCTCGCCGATCTCGGCGCGCAACTCGTCGTCGACCGGCAGCCACTCGCCGCGCGGAGTCTTGCCGAAGAGCTGGTCGTGCAGGTCGTACAGGCGGCGGAGCTCCTCGATCGGCGTCTCGTGGTCGTCGACCCGAAGGTCGACCAGAGTGTCGGAGAGCGAGGCGTAGCCGCCGTCCCGTTCGACGACGAGGAGTGCCGCGGATTGCTGGCCGCGACTGTCGCCGCCTGCCGCCTGAGCCGCGGCGAGACTCGCCAGCAGTCGCTCGGCCAGCGAGCCGTCTGTCGCCTCGAAGGTCTCCGCGAGCGCGTCGACGGTCTCGCCGGAGACGAGGATGTTCCCCTGGGCGGCGTAGCCGGCGCCGGTCCGGCCGCCTGCCCAGTCGTTGCAGCCCGAACCGGTGAACGTGGCGCCGCGGCCGGCGGCGTCGACGACTCCGAGCTGACGCTGGTCGCGGCCTTCGTCGGCCTCGGTCAGGCGCTTGACGACCTCCTCGGCCGACAGGCCCTGCCGCAGGAGCGCAAGGCCGTCGGCGCCGTAGCGCGGATTCGCGTACGCCTGGGTCGCAACGGCGCCGACCTCGGGCTCGGCCGAGGGCACGACCGACCCGACGGCGAGGAACTTCGACTGCACGGCAACGCCCCACTGCCCCGCATCGAGGTCGCACGCCACGATCGAATACGTCGAGATCGGGCCTAGCCGTAGGTCAGCTCCGTCAGATCCAGAGCGCAGAGCAGCTCGGCGGTGGGAACGAGCACCGACGCGACCTCGGGCCGCGCAAGCGCCGCCTTGACCGCCTCCGGTGTGGCCGCCCGCACCACGACCGGTCTCCCCTGGGCATGGGCCTCCCGGAGGGTTGCGTCGTCCTCGACGCTGTCCAGGACGAGCGCGCCCTCGAGCTCGAGCGTGCCCTCCAGCGCCAGCTCGGGCACCTGCCTGCCCGTGTTGCCGAACCAGCGCTCCCTCACAGCTCGACCGATCCTCCGGGCTCCGGAGCGATGATCTCGACGCCGGGTGCCAGCTCGCGCAGCTTCTCGGGCGTGCCGGTCAGGATCGGGAACGTGCCGTAGTGGGACGGGATGCACCGCTTGACGCCGAGCAGCTCGAGCGCGACCGCCGCCTCGCGCGGCCCCATCGTGAAGTGGTCTCCGATCGGGAGGACGGCGACGTCGGGCTCGTAGATCCGCCCGATCAGCTGCATGTCGCCGAAGACGCACGTGTCGCCGGCGAAGTAGATGGTCGGACCGTCCTGGACGTCGAGCACGAGTCCGCACGCCTCGCCCGCGTAGGTGCCGTCGCGACAGCTCGACGAGTGAAAGGCGTTCGTCAGCGTCAGCTTGATCCCGCCCACATCGGCCGTCCCGCCCTTGTTCAGCGCCTGGGACAGGTCCTCGCTGAGCCCCTGTCCCGAGAACCACCGGCGCAGCTCGACCTGCGCGTACACGGGGCAGTCGAACTTCGTCGCCAGCTCGACGGTGTTACCGACGTGGTCGTCGTGCCCGTGCGTGACGAAGATCGCGTCGATCCGCTCCGGCATGCTGCTCCGACGCCGGGCACGTCGGGTTGCCCTCGAGGAAGGGATCGACGTAGAAGCGCTTGCCGCCCGGGGTGTCGAGGCGGAAGCTCGCATGCCCGAGCCAGGTGAGTGTCGTCGCCATGCGGGAAATCTAGAGGACCGTCCGGTGCGGCGGCGAACATCGGCGCATGACCATGCGACTCGCCTCCGTCTTGCTCATCGTCGGCGCCGCGCTCGCAGACGCAGCCGGCCGCCACTCGTTTGCCTACTACGCACTCGTCGTCGCCGTCCCGCTGGTCGCGCTCGCCGCGCTCTCCGCGCTCGGCGACGTGCTCGACGGGACCGCCGCAGAGCCACACGACCGCGGCATGGCCGCGCTGACCGCGCTCGCGCTGCCCCTCGTGCTCCTGGGTGCGGCGGTGCGCGCGCCGCTCATCGCCGACGGACCGCCGCCGGCGATCGGAGTCACGGCCGTGGTCGCCTGTCTCGCGGTCTTTGCGGTGCAGGCGCTGCTCGCCGCGACGACTGCCGTCCCGCGCGAGCGCCTCCGCGCCGCCTTCCGCGCCAAGTAACAGACTGTTACTTGGCTCAGAAGGGAAGGCTCGACGCGGCGTCGCGCGCCAGGTCGATCAACGGCTGCACGAAGACGAACGAGCCGATCGTGACTCCGACCGAGAGGAAGACGGCGCTCTGGAGCAGCGGATCGCGTGGCGGCGAGCCGCCCACGACGACCGGCCGCAGCTCCACGCCGGGACGCAGGTAGAGCGCGCGAATCACACCGAGGTAGTAGTAGAGCGAGATCGCCGTCGCGATCACGCCGGCGATGATCAGCCACCACAAGCCGGCTTCGTACGCGGCCGAGAAGACGTAGAACTTGCCGACGAGGCCGCCGGTCAGCGGCATGCCCATGAAGCCGAGCATGAAGACCCACATCGCGGCGCCGAGGAACGGCCGCTCCCAGCCGAGTCCCGCCAGGTTGTCGAGCGTCACCGGTGCCTGGAGCTCGCGCTCCCGCGCTGCGACGACCGCGAACGCGCCGATCGACATCGCGCCGTACGGGATCAGGTAGTACAGGAGCGCCGTGCCGCCGAGCTCGCTGTTCGCGGCGATCGCGATCAGCATGAAGCCGGCGTGAGAGACGGATGAGTAGGCGAGCAGCCGCTTCACGTTCCGCTGCACGAGCGCGGCCAGGTTCCCGACCGCGAGCGAGACGCACGCGAGCACGGCGATCGCGATCGTCCAGAGGTGCTCCTGCTCCGGGAAGGCGACCACGAGGATCCGGAGGGTCAGGACGAGGGCCGCAACCTTCGTCGCGGCGGCCATGAACGCGGTCACCGAGGTCGGCGCACCCTCGTAGACGTCAGGCGTCCACATGTGGAACGGCGCCGCCGAGGCCTTGAAGCCGAGGCCGGCGATCAGCATCGCGAGCCCCGCCAGCAACAGATAGTCGTCGCCGGCATTCGCGTCTGCGATCGCACCGAAGCCGAGCTCGCCCGTCGCGCCGTAGACGAGCGCCGAGCCGAAGAGCAGGATCGCCGAGCCGAAGCTGCCGACGATCAGGTACTTCAGCCCGGCCTCGAGCGACGTCTCGCGATGCGTGTCGAGCGCGCAGAGGATGTAGAGCGAGATCGAGAACCACTCCAGGCCCAGGAAGAGCGTCATCAGGTTCCCGGCGGTCACGAAGAACGCCATGCCCGCGCCGGCCGCGGCCAGAAGGGCGTAGTACTCGCCCGCGTGGTCACGGCGATTCTCACCCCACGAGACGAGCACGGTCAGCGCACCGGCACCCGCGATCACGATCGCGGCGAGCGCGCCGAGCCGGTCGCGCGTGAACGACTCCGCGATCAGGCTGCGGCCCTCGGCGCTCTCGTCGAAGACGATCGCCGCCAGGACGCCGGCGGTCACGAAGCCGGCGAAGACAGTGAGCGCTGCGAAGCCGCGGCGCATCCACAAGGGAACGAGCACGCTGCCGAGCAACGCCACCCCGGACGCACCGAGCAGCGCGATCGTCGGCGAGAGCGCGAGCCAGTCGATCTTCGGAGTCGGGATCACAGGCGCTCCGAGATCAGGGCCGGCCACGCCGAGAGGAACAGGAGGAGCCCGACGAGCGGCACGAGCAGCGTCAGCTCGAACGCGCGGAGGTCGGGCGCGTCCTCGAGCACGTCGAAGCCGCGTGCCTGGTGCAGCACCGCCGAGATCAGCCGGAGCATGTACATCGCGGCGAGCACGATCGCTCCCGCTCCCACGGCCGCCCAGCCCCAGCCGACACCGTAGACCCCGGCGAGAATCAGGAACTCGCCCGCGAACGCGGCCGAGCCGGGCACAGCGAGCGCGATGATCCCCGTCGTCATCAGCAACGTGGCGAGCGCCGGCCTTCCCCGCGCCATGCCACCGAGCACGGCGAACGTGCTCGTGCCGGTCCGCGTCTCGATCATCCCGGCGAGCAGGAAGAGCGTCGCCGAGACGAGCCCGTGCGCAACGGACTGGAGGATCGCGCCGTTGACGCCGAGCTCGTTGAGCGAGAAGAGCCCGAGCACGATCAGGCTCATCTGCGCCATCGACGAGTACGCGATCACCGCGCGGAGGTCAGGTGCGCGGAACGCGAGCAGCGACCCGTAGACGAGCCCGATCGCCGCGAGGGCGAGGATCGTGACCTGGAAATCGTCGACGGGCTCCGGGAACTTCAGCAGCACGATCCGCAGGAGGCCGTAGACCGCGGCCTTGGAGACGACGCCCGAGAGAATCGCGGCGACCTCCGGCGGCGACTCACGGTACGCGTCGACGAGCCAGCCGTGGAAGGGGAAGATCGGCGCCTTGACGGCGAAGGCGACGAGGAAGCCGAGGAAGACCCACTCGTTCGACGACGTGCCCGACTCGACGAGTGAGAACGTTCCCTGTGAGAGCCCGAAAACGACGATCGAGGCGAGCATCAGCAGCGAGCCCGCCATCGTGTAGATGACGAACGTCGCGGTCGCGCGAGCACGGCCAGGGCCGCCCCAGACGCCGATCAGGACGTAGATCGGGATCAGCATCGCCTCGAAGAAGACGTAGAACAGGAGCAGGTCCTGGGCGGTGAAGACGCCGACGATCGAGCCCGTCAGGAAGAGCAGCAGGCCGTGGTAGGCGCGAGCGCGCTCACGGTCGACCCACAGCGCGTAGCCGATCGCGGCCGCGCAGACGACGACCGTGAGCCCGGCGAGCCAGAGCGAGAAGCCGTAGAAGCCGACGTGGTAGGAGACGCCGAGGTCGCTGAACCAGCTCTGCTGGTCCTGCTACTGGAGGCCCTGACCGAAGTCGAAGCCGCCGAGCACGACCGCCCAGAGCGCGACCTCGGCGAGCGCGACGAGCAGGGCGAGCGCACCGGAGACCCGGCCGGGCAGCGGCAGCAGCCAGACGACGAGCGCGGCAGCGAGCGGGAGCATGATCAGCGCAGTCGTCATTGGACGGTGATGAAGACGACGATGAGCACCGCGACCGCAGCGGCGATCGCGAGTGCGTAGCTGCGCAGGTAGCCCGTCTGGGCCTCACCGACTGCGCCTCCCGCCTCACGAGCGCCGAGCGTGACGCCCGAGATCGAGCCGCCGATCAGCGGCTTCTCGATCCCGTCCCGCAGCAGGCGCGAGGCGAGGACTGCCGGCCTGTAGAAGATCGCGTCGTAGAGCTCGTCGAACCAGAACTTGTGCTCGAGCGTCCGCTGGACGGCCGGGACGCGCGGCACCGCCCACTTGCGCGAGCCGTAGAGCATCCAGGCGACCGCGATCCCGACCGTCCCGAGCCCGACGGCGAGGGCGCTCGTGACGTAGTCCTGCGTGACGGTCGGCTCCACGAGCGCGAGATGCTCCCGCCCGAACGCGATCGGGTCGAGCCACTCGCCGAACGGATGCCAGACGCCTGCGACCTGGAGCCAGCCGCCGACCACCGCGAGGACGGCGAGAATGGCGACCGGCACGGTCATCGTCCAGGGGCCCTCACCGTGCGCCGGCCCGTGGTCGTGCTCGCGCACGAGCGGCGAGGGCTCGCCCAGGAAGACGATGAAGAGCAGGCGGAAGCTGTAGATCCCCGTCAGCAGCGCGCCCACGAGGCCCGCGGCGAAGAGCAGTTGCCCGTAGCCGCCGGAGGCCAGTGCCGAGGCCAGGATCGAGTCCTTCGAGAAGAAGCCCGAGAGCGGCGGGATGCCGACGAGCGCGAGCGTCCCGATCAGGAAGGCGATGTACGTCCTCGGCATCGCTCTCCGCAGCCCGCCCATCTTCCGGATGTCCTGCTCGTTCGCGAGGTGGTGGATCACGAGCCCCGCGGCCAGGAAGAGCAGCGCCTTGAAGAAGGCGTGCGTCATCAGGTGGAACATCCCGTTCCCGTACGCGCCGAGCCCGGCGCCGAGGAACATGTAGCCGATCTGCGACATCGTCGAATAGGCGATCACGCGCTTGATGTCGGTCTGCACGAGCGCGACGAGGCCGGCGACGAGAAGCGTGATCGCACCGAGGCCGGCGGCGAGATCGGAGATCGAGGGCGCGAGCTCGAAGATCGGATGCGCGCGCACGATCAGGTAGACGCCCGCGGTGACCATCGTCGCCGCGTGGATCAGGGCGGACACCGGAGTCGGGCCCTCCATGGCGTCCGGAAGCCAGGTGTGGATCGGGATCTGCGCCGACTTCGCCACCGCCCCACCGAGGAGGCCGAGCGCGACGAGGTTGACGAGCGTCTGCGACATCCCCTCGGCGCCGGCGAACGCACCCTCGAAGTTCAGTGTCCCCGTCTGCCAGATGAGCACGAAGAACGCGAGCGCCATCGTCGCGTCGCCGAACGCGTTCATCACGAACGCCTTCTTCGCGGCCGCGACCGCCTCCGGCCGCTCGTGCCAGAAGCCGATCAGCAGGTAGGAGGCGAGGCCGACGAGGCCCCAGCCCGCGAGCAGCAGGAGGAAGTTGCCCGCCTGGACGAGCAGCAGCATCGAGAAGACGAAGAGCGACATGTAGGCGAAGTAGCGGCGCTCCTCGGGGTCGCCGTCCATGTAGCCGATCGAGTAGAGGACGATCAGGCCGCCGACGCCCGAGACGATCAGCATCATCGTCACCGAGAGCGGGTCGACGAGCAGCGAGAGGCCGACGTCGAAGTTCTGTGTCGCCAGCCACGTCCACGCCGTGGTCACCACCTCGCGCTCCTCGGGCTCGCGGCCCAGCAGCCCGACCAACGAGGCGACGGCACCGCCGAAGGCGATGAACACGGAGAATGTCGAGAGCCAGGCGGCAGTGCGCCGCGAGATCGACCCGCCGAGGATCGTGATCTGGAGCGCGCCCACGAGCGGCGCCAGCAAGCAGAGCCAGGCGCCGGCGATCATCCTCGGAGCACCCTGAGCCGGTCGACGTCGAGGTCGAGCCGCTTGCGCGCGATCGCGACGATCAGGCCGAGGCCGACGACGACCTCGGAGGCGGCCACGGCCATCACGGCGAGCGCGAAGATCTGCCCGTCGTGGTTGCCGTGCAGCCGCGCGAACGAGATCAGCGCGAGATTGCCCGCGTTGAGCATGATCTCGAGCGAGAGGAGCACGATCAGCGGGCTGCGGCGAAGGAGCACGCCGGCGGTTCCGATCGAGAAGAGGATCGCCGCGACGATCAGATACCAGGCGACGTCAGGCCCTTGCACGCGCCGACCTCCTCCTCGTCCTCGGCGCGTGAGCGCGTCCCGAGCACGACGCCGCCGACCGCGGCGACCAGAAGCACGATCGAGGTGATCTCGAACGCGAGCAGGTGATCGGTGAGGAAGAGGCGGCCGATCTCCTCGGGACTGCCGAACGAGCGCTGGATCGCGGCCTCGTCGGCGAGCCCGTCGCCGACGACAAGCCCGATCACGACCACGATCTCCACCAGCAGCGCGGCGGCGGCGACGATCGCGCCCAGGGAGATCCACGACGGCCCGCCCGTGAACGGCGCCTCGGTCGGGCGGTCGCCGAGGTAGGCGATCACGAACAGGAACATCACCATCACCGCGCCGGCGTAGACGAGCACCTGCGCGGCCGCGACGAACTCCGCCGACGCGAGCAGGAAGAGGACGGCGAGGGAGCCGAGATTCCCGATCAGCGCGAGCGCGGAGAAGAACGGGTTCGTGAACGAGATCACGGCCAGGCCGGAACCGAGGCACGCCGCCGCGGCCAGGATCCAGATCACCCAGACGAGGAAGTTGCCCATCGCTACGACCGGGAGCGGTACGCCGGGATCGGGGTGTCGTACAGGTCCCGGTCGGCGACCGGGATCTTCTTCATCGGCTCGGCGAGGAGGATGTCCTTCGTGTAGATCAGGTCGTCGCGCGAGTACTCGGAGATCTCGTACTCGTTGCCGAGCGTGATCGCGTCGAACGGGCAGGCCAGCTCGCAGTAGCCGCAGAAGATGCAGCGGCTCATGTTGATCTCGTAGATCCGCGCGTAGCGCTCGCCGGCCGACACGCGGTTGTCGGGCGTGTTCTCGGCCGGGACAACACGGATGCAGTCGGCCGGGCACGCGGCGGCGCAGAGCGAGCAGCCGACGCACTTCTCGAGCCCGTTCTCGTGCACGTGCAGCCGGTGGCGGCCGCGGAACCGCGGGTAGACGGGCCGCTTGAACTCCGGGTACTGCTGCGTGATCGGCTTCTTGAAGATCTGCCGGAAGGTGACGCCGAACCCCTTGGCGGTCCCGATCGGCATTACAGCCAGACCACCAGAACGGCCGTGACCACGGCGTTGATCGTCGCCACCGGCAGCAGGACCTTCCAGCCGAAGCGCATCAGCTGGTCGTAGCGGAGGCGAGGCAGCGTCGTCCGCATCCAGATGAAGATGAAGAGCAGGGCGAACAGCTTGAGCACGAACCAGAGCGGGCCGAGGCCCTCGAGCACCGGGAAGTGCCAGCCGCCGAGGAAGAGCGTGACGGCGAGACCGGAGAGCGTGATCAGGTTGACGTACTCGCTCATCGTGAAGAGGCCGAAGCGCATGCCGCCGTACTCGGTGTGGTAGCCGGCGACGAGCTCCTGCTCCGCCTCGGGAAGATCGAACGGCGCCCGCGCGGTCTCAGCCGTGCCGGCGAACATGAAGACGACGAAGCCGACGAACTGCGGCGCGATGTACCACCAGTTGTCCTGGGCGGTGACGATCTCGGTCAGCGAGAGCGACTGCGCCATGATCACGACGCCGAGGACGCTGAGCGCGAGTGAGACCTCGTAGCTCACGAGTTGCGCGCACGTGCGCATCGAGCCGAGCAGCGCGTACTTCGAGTCGGAGGCCCAGCCGCCGACGATGAAGCCGTAGATGCCGATCGAGCCGATCGCGAAGATCAGGATCAGGGCGATCGGGACGTCGGAGATCTGGCCGTCGACCTGGACGCCGAAGATCTCCCAGCCGGGGCCGAAGGGGATCACCGCGAACGTCGAGAGCGCCGTGAAGGCGGCGACGAACGGCGAGAGGATGTAGAGCGTGTCGACCGCGGAGCCCGGGAAGAAGCTCTCCTTGCGCACCAGCTTCATCAGGTCGGCGATCGGCTGCAGGAGCCCGAACGGGCCGGCACGGTTCGGGCCGTAGCGGAGCTGCATCCGGCCCATCACCTTCCGCTCGGCCAGCGTCAGGTACGCGAAGGCGCCCATCACCAGGTTGATGATGATCACCGACTTGATCACGCTCACCCACCACGGCTCGGTCATGCCTTCACCACCTCGACCTCGCGGTGGAGATCCGCCGCGTACTCCTCGGCGATCCGCGCAGTGCCGGCGGCGAGCGCGCGGCTGACCCTGGCCCGCAGCGCGACCGACGTCCCGTTCGAGCGAACGTTGACGCTGTCTCCGTTCGCGATCTGGCGGCGCTCGGCGTCGTCGAACGCAAGCTCGATCACGGGCTCGGGCCGCTGGAAGGCGAGCTCGGGCACCCGCTCGACGGCCGGTCCGGCGAAGAGCGGCCGGTAGCGCTGCAGCTTCAGCGTGCCGAGGAAGTGCTCGCCCGGCGGAGCGGCCGGGGGCGGAACGGGCGCGACCGGAGCCGGCGACGGAGCCTCGTATGGAGTCCGGTCAGGCAGCGGCGCGCGTTCCCCGACCGCGCCGAACGCCATGCCGCCGTAGATCAGCTCGGAGAGCTCGGCGAAGACGACCGACGGATGCGGGGAGAGCTCGACACCGAAGCGCTCGGCCAGCTTCGCGAGCCAGGCGATCTCGTCCGGCACGGGCGGGATCACGCTGCGACGCAGTCGCTGCAGGCGACCCTCGAGATTGAGGTACGAGCCGTCCCGCTCGAGGTAGCTCGTCCCGGGCAGGACGAGGTCCGCCCAGCCGACCGCGAGGCCGTGGAACATCGTGATCGCGATCACGTGCTCCGCCTGCTCGGCGAGTGCGCGCACCGCCGGATCGGACGCGGCCTCGTCGCCGGACACGATCAGGAGCCCGATCGGCTCCGGGTTCTCCTCGTCGCCCTCCGCCGGCCGCTGCCCAGGCGTCGGCGACCCCGCGCGCATTCGGCGTCGACGGCAGGTTGAAGGCGGCGCAGCCGGGCTTCCCGTCGAGTCCGAGCCGGTGCCCGAGCTCTGCCAGCCGCGCCCCGCCACCGCCTGCGCGGCCGGACCAGATCAGCACGGCGCGGTCGGAGCCGGCGACACGCTGCTCGAGCTTCTCGCCGAGCTTCGGCTCGGCCACCCGGACGACCTCGGCGCCGTTGCGGCGAGCCTGCTTGATCCAGAGGTCGACGATCGGAGCGCGGTCCGCGACCTCCTCGTCGCCGATGACGACGACGATCTCCGCAGCTGCGATCGTCGAGAGCGGCGCCCGGAACGCGTCGAGCGCGAAGGAGGTCGCCTCCGGCAGCACGGCCGAGTTCGCGCCGAGCCCCTGTCGCAGCAGCTTGGCGAGCGCGTACGCCTGCTCGACCGTCTCGGAGCCCGAGAGCGCGGTGACGATCCGCCCCTGCGAGCCGCGCAGCAGCGCCTCGGCGCGGTCGAGCGCGTCGTCCCAGGAGAGCTCGCCGAAGCCGCGGCGGCGCACGCGCTCGAGCGGATCGAGGATCCGGTCGCCGGCGTAGAGGTACGGGAAGGCGAAGCGACCCTTGTCGCACAGCCAGCCCTGGTCGACCTCGGGATGGTTGCGCGAGATGACCCGCTTGACCTTTCCCTCGCGCGTCGTCGCCGAGATGTTGCAGCCGACCGGGCAGAGCCCGCAGACCGTCGGGACGTTCTGGATCTCCCAGGGCCGCGCCTCGAACCGGTACTGCGTCGAGGTGAGCGCACCGACCGGGCAGAGCTCGATCACGTTGCCGCTGAACGGCGCGCGATACGCCTCGTCCTCGAAGGTCGTGATCAGCGACTGGGCGCCGCGGTTCCTGGCCACGAGCTGTCCGTCCTCGGCGACGTCGGAGGAGAAGCGCGTGCAGCGGTAGCAGAGGATGCAGCGCTCGCGGTCGAGCGCGATCGTCGGCGAGATGGGGATCGGCTTGTCGAACGTCCGCTTGGGAAACGTCATCCGCGTGGAGCCGGGCCCGTACTTGAACGTCAGATCCTGGAGCGGGCACTCGCCGCCCTTGTCGCACACCGGGCAGTCGAGCGGGTGGTTGACGAGGATGAACTCGAGCGTCGCCTCCTGCCCCTCCGCGGCCTTCGCGGACGACCGCGCCGTGTGCACGACCATCCCGTCCTGGGCGGTCAGGGTGCAGCCCGCCTGGAGCTTGGGCATCCCCTCGATCTCGACGAGGCACATCCGGCAGGCGCCGACGGGCGGCCCGAGTCGCGGCTCGTAGCAGAAGACCGGGATCTCGATTCCCGCCGCGGCGGCCGTCTCGACGAGCCCGGTGCCCTTGGCGACCTCGACCTCGCGACCGTCGACGGTGACCGTGACCTGCTCGACCGCGCTCACGCGGGCACCTCGGCCACCGGGTCGTGCGTGTGCTGGTCGACCGGCGCCAGGACGTGCTCGAGCGACGACTCGCCGTGCATCGGGCAGCCGCTGTCGATGTGCTCCTGGAACTCGTCGCGGAACTTGTCGATGTAGCTCGCCACCGGCATCGCCGCCGCGTCACCGAGCGGGCAGAGGCACTTGCCGAGGATCCGGTCGCAGACGTCGAGGAGCAGGTCGAGATCGCCCTGCGACGCCGTCCCCTCCTCGATCGCCTCGAGGATCTGCACCATCCAGCGCGTGCCCTCGCGGCACGGCGTGCACTTGCCGCAGCTCTCGTGCATGTAGAACTGCGCGACGCGGAGGCCGAGCTGCACCATGCAGCAGCGGTCGTCGATGACGATGATCGCGCCGGAGCCGAGCATCGAGCCCGCCTCCGACATCGAGCTCGCATCGAGCGACACGTCGACCTGGTCGGCCGTCAGCACGGGCACCGACGAGCCGCCGGGGATGACCGCCTTCAGCTCACGCCCGTCCGGAATGCCGCCGCCGAAGTCGTAGATCAGCTCGCGCAGCGTCACGCCCATCGGCAGCTCGTAGTTGCCTCCGTTGACGACGTTGCCGGAGAGGGAGAAGACGCGCGTGCCGGACGAGTCGGGCGGCACACCGATCTTGGCGTACTCCTTCGCGCCCAGCTCGATGATCTTCGGCACGGTCGCAATCGTCTCGACGTTGTTGATCAGGCTGGGCGAGGCGTAGAGACCGGCGATGGCCGGGAAGGGCGGCTTGGTCCGGGGCTGGCCGCGCTTGCCCTCGAGCGACTCCAGCAGCGCAGTCTCCTCGCCGCAGATGTAGGCGCCCGCACCGCGGTGGAGGACGATCGTGACGCCGCCGAGCAGCTTCGCCTTGTGCACTTCCTTCGAGCGCGTCGCGCAGGAGCTCGAACTCGTGCAGGTACTCGCCGCGGATGTAGATGAAGACCCGCTCGCACTCGATCGCATGCGCGGTGATCAGGCAGCCCTCGATCAGCCGGTGCGGGACGCGGAACATGATCTCGCGGTCCTTGAACGTGCCCGGCTCCGACTCGTCCGCGTTGACGACCAGGTAGGTCGGCTTGCCCGTGCCCTTCGCGAGGAAGCTCGCCTTGCGGCCGGTCGGGAAGAAGGCGCCGCCACGGCCGCGCAGGCCGGAGTCGAGGATCTCCTGCACCACCGCCGCGGGCTCCATCAGACGGGCCTTCTCGAGCGAGGCGAAGCCGCCGGCCTCGCGGTAGTCGGCGAGCTTGAGGAGCGCCTTCTCCTCGGCGCCCTGGAGAACGACGAACTGCTCAGCCGCCACGTCGGAGCTCCTCCACGATCGCCGGCACGTCCGCCGGCCCGCACGGGCTCGCGGTAGCTGGTGGTCGACGGCGACGACCGTCGCCCAGCCGCAGCCGCCTGCGCACTCGACCGTCCGCAGCGTCACCTCGCCGTCGTCGGTCGTCTCACCGGCGTGGATCCCGAGCTCCGACTGGAACGCCTCGAGCACCTGCTGTGCGCCGACGAGCGCGCAGGAGACGTTCGTGCAGACCTCGACGAGGTGCCGGCCGACCGGCTTCAGGTGGTACATGTCGTAGAAGGACGCGACCGACATGCAGTACGCGGGCGTCTCGTCGAGCGCGTCCGCCACCTCGCGGAACGCCTCCGGCGAGAGCCAGCCGTACCGCTCCTGCGCGAGCCGGAGCGCCGGCAGGGTCGCGGAGCGGGAGACCGGATAGAGCGCCCGGAGCTTCTGAATCTCGTCGTACAGCGTCGTCTCCTGGGCGCTCACCGGTCCACGTCTCCCATCACCGCATCGAGCGAGCCGACGACCGCGATCAGGTCGGCGACGGCCGCGTCCGTCACACAGGCCGCGGTCGCGTGCAGGGCGGCGAACGAGGGGGCGCGGAACTTGACGCGCCACGGCTTCGGGCCGCCGTCGGAGACGAGGTAGCAGCCGGACTCGCCGCGCGGCGACTCGACGCCGACGTAGACCTCGCCCTCGGGAACGCGATACCCCTCGGTGACGATCTTGAAGTGGTGGATCAGCGACTCCATCGAGGTGTGGAGCTCCTCGCGCGGCGGCAGCACGACCTTGCGGTCGTCCGCGATCCACGGCTCGCCCTGCATCTCCTCGAGCCGGTCGATGCACTGGGCGATGATCCTGGTCGACTCGCGCATCTCGTCGACGCGCACCTTGTAGCGGTCGTAGACGTCGCCGCCGTGGTAGACGGGCACGTGGAAGTCGACCTGGTCGTAGGCCAGGTAGGGCTCGCGCCGGCGGAGATCCCAGTCGACTCCGGAGGCGCGCAGGTTCGGGCCGGTCTGGCCGAGCGCGATCGCATCGTCGGCCGAGAGCAGGCCGATCCCCTTCGTGCGCTCGAGCCAGATCTTGTTCGAGTTGAGGATCGCCTCGTACTCGTCGACCGCCTTCGGCATCCGTTCGCAGAACTTCCGCGCCTCGTCGTAGAAGCCGCGCGGGATGTCCTCGGCGAGGCCGCCGACCTGGAAGTAGCGGGTGTGCATCCGCACGCCGGTGACCATCTCGAAGAGGTCGAGCACCAGGTCGCGCTCGCGGAAGCAGTACCAGAACATCGAGATCGCCCCGATCTCGAGCGCGGAGGTGCCGAGGTACACGAGGTGGGAGTGGATCCGGGAGAGCTCGCCGAGCGCCATCCGCATCCAGGTCGCCTTGCGCGGGACCTCGAGCTGGAGCAGCTTCTCGACCGCGAGCACGTAGACGAGCTCGTTGTACTGGAAGGACACGTAGTCCACGCGGGCCGGGTAGGTGACGCCCTTCCACCACGTCTTCTGCTCCATCGTCTTCTCGAACCCGGTGTGCAGGTAGCCGATCACGGCCGAGAGCCCGACGACGTGCTCGCCGTGCAGGTCGACGATCAGCCGGAGCACCCCGTGCGTGGAGGGGTGGTTCGGCCCGAAGTTGACGGTGAGGACGTCCTCGAGCGCCGGGATCGGTCTGCAGGACGGTCGGGATCGGGTGCGGGATCCGGGAGCCGGAGTAGATCGCCGGGCGGCGCTCCACCACTGCCATTACTCCTCCCCCGAGAAGCGCACCGGCTCGCCGCCGATCGGATAGTCCTTGCGCAGCGGGTGCCCTTCCCAGTCGTCCTCCATCAGGATCCGGGTCAGGTTCGGGTGACCGTCGAAGGCGATGCCCATCATGTCCCAGGCCTCTCGCTCGTGCCAGTCGGCGGTCGGCCAGACCGGGACGACGGTGGCCACCGTCTCGCCGTCCTCGAGGCGCACCTGCAGCCGCACGCGCGCCGAGTCGTCGGCGAGCCTGAGCAGGTGGTAGTTCAGCGTGAAGCGGGTCGGCTTCGGCTCGGGCGTGCGCTCGTAGCCCTGGGCGGCCGGGTCGTTGAGATCGCGTCCGGCGGCCGTGCCGTAGTACCCGGCGACCGGCGTCTCCCCCCAGCCGAGGTAGTCGGTCGCGGTGATGTCGAGCAGCAGGTTGAAGCCGAGCTCGTCGCGCAGGTACACGGACGCCTCGACCACGCGCGCGGGGTCGACGACCAGTGTCGTCTCTCCGAACGCCTCTTTCGTCTCGACGAGCCCGGGAACCCCGTCGTAGGACACTAGGAGGCCACTCCGCGAATCTGGTACGCGGGCGGCACGCCGGCCAGCACCTTCTCGTGCAGGCGGAGGATCCCCTCCATCAGCGCCTCGGGCCGCGGCGGACAGCCCGGAACGTGGATGTCGACGGGGACGACCTTGTCGACGCCCTGCAGGATCGTGTAGTTGTTGAACATCCCGCCGGAGCTCGCGCAGGCGCCCATCGCGATCACCCACTTCGGCTCGAGCATCTGGTCGTAGACCTGGCGCAGCGGCGCGGCCATCTTGTGAGCGACGCGGCCGGAGACGATCATCAGGTCGGCCTGTCGCGGCGACGAGCTGAACTTCTCCATCCCGAAGCGCGCGATGTCGTAGCGCGAGGAGACGATCGACATCATCTCGATCGCACAGCACGCGAGCCCGAAGGTCGCCGGCCACATCGACCTCGTCTGGGCCCAGGCAACCGCCTTCTCGAGCGTCGACAGCCCGAGCGCGTCCTCCAGGTTCTCGACCTCCTCCTCGAAGACCGCCTTCTTGGTCGGCCAGAGCAGGCGCTCGGACTGGAGGCCCGCCTTGGCAAGCGGCCGCTTCGAAGCGCGCTGCTGATCGACCGACTTGTCTAGTGCCACTCGAGCGCTCCCTTGCGCCAGATGTAGATGTAGGCGACGGCGAGGATCGCGATGAAGACGAGGAACTCCGTCAGCCCGAACCACCCGAGCCGCTCGAGCACGATCGCGAGCGGATAGAGAAAGACGATCTCGATGTCGAAGAGGATGAAGAGCATCGCCGTCAGGTAGAAGCTGACGGTGAAGCGCTGCTGGGCGGGCGGGCCCTCGGACACGCCGGACTCGAACGGGAGGAAGCGCGCCTTCACCCGGCCCTGCGGAGGCTGGGCGAAAATGAACGTGAAGAGGATCATCGAGGCCGGAATTGCAGCCGCGAGGAATGCGTAGACCAGGAACGGAAAGTAGTCGTCCAGCATCCGAGTCTGGCCTACGCTACCAAGCTTGCTCGCGCCGCACGAAGAGAGGTGCAAGCGCAGGAGTCAAGCGTGACACGGGTGTTACAAAGTCACCCTTCGGGGGACGACTTTCGCCCCTGCTACCATCATCGTATGGAGATCATCGAGCGCCCCGACACTCTCGTTTCCCTGACCTCGAACGCCGCGGAGAAGATCCGCGAGTTGATGGCCGAGGATCCCGAGGGCGAGAGCTCGGTTCTGCGCGTCGCGATCCAGGGCGGCGGGTGCTCGGGCTTCCAGTACGGGCTCGGCTTCGACGCCGGCCCGGTCGACGACGACCAGACGCTCGAGCAGCACGGCGTCACGATCGTGATCGACCCCTACAGCGCTCCGTACCTCAAGGGCGCGACGATCGACTTCCTGAACGGCCTCGAGGAGTCCGGGTTCAAGATCGACAACCCGAACGCCTCGGCGTCGTGCGGCTGCGGCCACTCGTTCACGGTCGAAGAGGGCGCCGATGCTGCGCCGGACGACACCGCCGCACGAGCCGGCGGCGCTGCGGCTCCGGCTGCTCGCACTGAGCCTCTAGCCATCTGATCGAGGATCACCGCCGCGACCGCGGCAGCCGTCGCGAGCGCCCGCAGGTACGAGACGAGGAAGACGGCGTTCGGCTCGTCCGAGTCGTTCGTCAGCTCGAGCGTCCGCTCGCCGGCCTCGAGCTCCGGTGCCTGCAGGCTCTTCCCGAGCGTCAACGTCGCGTCAGCCTCCGGCGCCTCCGCGCCCGCGTCCTCACCGACGTCGACGACGCTCAGCATCCCGTCGGCGAAGTGCGGCTTGCCGCTCGGGCCGTCGAGGAAGCAGATCAACGCGTAGCGCCCGGGCTCGAGCCGCTGCGTCAGCGACGCGGTGTCGCCCGCCTGCAGGGTCGGGATGCCCGCGCGGATCGACACCCAGCTCGGCGGCCCCTGCTCCTGCGTCGCCGGATCCGAGAGCACCGCGAGCACGTCCGCGCGCGTCCGGTCGCCGTCGAGCTTCGCGAGCGCGAACTCGTGCGGCTCCTTGCCGGTGTTCTCGAGCCGCATCGTCGTCCAGCCGCCCTCGATCGAGGCAGGCATGACGTACGCGTACTCGTCTCCTCTGATCTCGACGACGTTCTGCTCGGCGTCTCCCGCCGCCGCACCCCGCGAGCGTGGCGGTCGCCGCCACGAGAGCACTCGACCCTGCGCATCGCTCCTCCTTGATCGCTTTCGACCGAACGTAGGGCGCGACTGCAGCCACCGCCTCGCCCGCGAGGACCAGCCGACTCGCTCGCACGGCTGATGCCGCAGCGCCGCCGGTCGCCTACGGCTCGAGATGTGGAGAGGCCTCGCGATCCGCCGGACTGCCGACCGCGTGCTGCCGTTCGCGCTGGCGGCGGCGGCCGTGGCCGAGATCCTGCTGATCCACGGCGGCTACGACCGGCGCATCTTCATCCCGCTGGCGGTGCTGCTCCCGCTGACGCTGATCCGCGCGGCGGCAGTGGCCGCTCGCCGTCCTCGCCGTCGAACATCGTCGGCTGGGTCGTGATCGACCTGAACAGCCCGGTCACCGAGGACCCGCTCGCACTCGCGATCACCCTCGCGATCGCCGTCTACTCGGTCGGCGCGCACACGCGTGGCCGCAGTGCGATCGTCGGCGCGCTCCTGGTCGTCGACGCTGTCGCTCACCGGAACGATCGCGGACGCCGACGAGGGAACGTTCGCCGACTTCCTCGGCAACGCGGTCTTCTTCTTCACGATCTTCGGCGGGCTCTGGCTCGCCGGGCCGCGCGATCCGGCGCCGCCGCGCGCGCGAGCGCGAGCTCATCGTCGAGCGCGACGCAGGCGCCCGCGCCGCGGTCGCCGAGGAGCGGACGCGCATCGCGCGCGAGCTGCACGACGTCGTCGCCCATGCGATCAGCGTGATCGTGCTCCAGGCGCGCGGCGCGCGTCATGCCGAAGGCGCCGGAGCGAGACGACGCGCTCGACGCGATCGAGTCGACCGGAGCGACAGCGCTGGCCGAGATGCGCCGGCTGCTGCACATGCTGCGCGCCGACGACGAGGACGTCGCGCTCGCGCCGCAGCCGTCGCTCGCCCAGCTCGAGCAGCTCGTCGCGCAGGTGCGCGACGCCGGCCTTCCGGTCGAGCTGCACATCGAGGGCGAGCGCCGCGAGCTGCCGCCGGGCGTCGACGTGTCGGCGTACCGGATCGTCCAGGAAGCGTTGACGAACGCCCTCAAGCACGCCGGGCCGGCGCAGCGCGCGCGTCTCGGTCACGCTTCCAGCCCGGATGCGCTCGAGCTCGAGATCGCCGACACCGGCGCAGGCGCCGACGAACGGCGCCGGCGGCGGACACGGCCTCGTCGGCATGCGCGAACGCGTCGCCGTCGTTCGGCGGCGAGCTCGCGAGCGGGCCGCGCGCCGGAAGGCGGCTTCGCGATCAGATGCGCGGCTGCCGCTGTGATCCGCGTCCTGCTCGCCGACGACCAGCGGCTCGTCCGCTCGGGCTTCCGGATGATCCTCGGCGCCGACCCGAGCTCGAGGTCGTCGGCGAGGCGGACGACGGCGTCGAGGCGGTCGCCGCGGCGCGCG
Organism: uncultured Gaiellaceae bacterium; assembly: GCA_963847255.1. Lineage (GTDB taxonomy): Bacteria > Actinomycetota > Thermoleophilia > Gaiellales > Gaiellaceae > Gaiellasilicea. The sequence goes on along the minus strand of CAWJYW010000014.1, from coordinate 61,576 downwards.
ACGCTGCGAGCCGGACGTCGTGCTGATGGACGTGCGCATGCCGCGTGTCGACGGGATCGAGGCGACGCGGCAGATCTCCGCGATGACCGAGCCGCCGCGCGTGCTCGTCCTGACCACCTTCGACCTCGACGAGTACGTGTTCGCGGCGCTGCGCGCCGGGCGCGAGCGGCTTCCTCCTGAAGGACGCGCCGGAGGAGCAGCTGCTCGCGGCGATCCGCGTCGTCGCCGACGGCGGCTCGCTCTTCGCACCGTCGGTCACGCGCCGGCTGATCGAGCGCTTCGCGTCCCTGGACAACGGCGCCGACGCCGCCGCCTGCTCTCGACGAGCTCACGAGCCAGAGAGCTCGAGGTGCTGCGCCTGCTCGCGCGCGGCCGCTCGAACGCCGAGATCGCCGCCGAGCTCGTCGTCAGCGAGCACACCGTCAAGACCCACGTCGCGCACGTGCTCTCGAAGCTCGACCTGCGCGACCGCATCCAGGCCGTGATCCTCGCGTACGAGACCGGCCTGGTTCGGCCCGGAGCCTAGACTCCGCCGCGTGGATCCTCTTCGCGTCGCTGTCGTCGGCTCCGGGCCGGCTGGGTTCTACGCTGCCGCCGCGCTGCTCGCGAGCGACCTCGAGCTCGAGGTCGACATGATCGAGCGGCTGCCGACGCCGTGGGGGCTCGTGCGGCTCGGCGTCGCACCCGATCACCCGAACATCAAGGCCGTCTCGCGCGCGTTCGAGCGCACCGCGGCCCAGCCGGGCTTCCGCTTCTTCGGCAACGTCGAGATCGGCAAGGACGTCGAGCACGCCGAGCTCGCGCGCCTCTACGACGCGGTCGTCTACTCCGTCGGCGCGCAGACCGACCGTCAGCTCGGAATCCCCGGTGAGGACCTGCCCGGCTCCTGGGCCGCGACCGAGTTCGTCGCCTGGTACAACGGCCACCCCGATTTCCAGGACCTCTCGTTCGACCTCTCCGGCGAGCGGGCGGTCGTGATCGGGAACGGCAACGTCGCCCTCGACGTCGCGCGCATGCTGGCGCTCACGCCCGAGGAGCTCGCCCCGACCGACACGACCGACCTCGCGATCGAGGCGATCAACGCATCGGGGATCCGCGAGATCCTCGTCGTCGGACGCCGCGGGCCCGTGCAGGCGGCGTGGACACCGGTCGAGGTGGGCGAGCTGGGCGAGCTCGCAGGGGCCGACGTGCTCGTCGACCCGGCCGATCTCGAGCTCGACGAGGCCAGCGCGGCCGAGCTCGAGGCGGCGGCACCGACCGTCCGCCGCAACGTCGAGCACCTGCGCGACTACGCCGCGCGCGAGCCCACCGGCAAGCCGCGCGCCATCCGCCTCCGCTTCTTCTCCTCGCCGGTCGCGATCCACGGAGACGGCAAGGTGGAGGCGATCGAGCTCGTCCGGAACGAGCTCGTCGGCGGGCGCGCCGTGCCGACCGAGGAGCGCGAGACGATCCCGTGCGGGATCGTGTTTCGGAGCGTCGGCTATCAGGGCGTTCCCCTCCCCGGCCTTCCCTTCGACGAGGGCTCGGCGACGATCCCGAACGAGGGCGGCCGGGTCGAGCCGGGTCTCTACGTCGCCGGCTGGATCAAGCGCGGCCCGAGCGGCGTGATCGGAACGAACAAGAAGGACGCGACCGAGACGGTGGCGCTCCTGCTCGACGACGCGCGCGCCGGCCTGCTGCCGAGCCGCGAAGAGGGCATGCTCGAGACGCTGCTCGAGGAGCGTGGCGTCGATGCGGTGCTCTACGCCGGCTGGGAGGCGATCGACGCGGCGGAGCGCACCGCCGGCGAGCCGCTCGGGCGTCCCCGGGTCAAGCTCTGCAGCTGGGCCGACCTGCTCGCAGCCGCGAAGACCACAACCTAGCCCCGGAATCCCCCGTTTCGGGGACGTCAGAATGGGCGTTCAGACCGACAATTGGACTGTGGATTCGCTCACGTTGAGTGTCTCCGCTGCGGACATGCGAGACAGTTCACCCCCGGCCCGCGGCGGCATGAGGAAGCAGGCGCCTGCCCGCGCTGTGAGTACGTGGGCTGGGCCTACTCGACCGACTTGACCGAGAGGACGCGCAGGCTCTTCCGGGATCTTCCGCTCGAGCAGCGGCTGCGACTCCGCCCGATCTAAGGCCCTCTTCACAGCGGACGGTTGCATCCGTCCGCCGCGCCTCTCATTGTCTCCTCCGCAGGGGTCAACCGAGGCCATAAGGAGACGGCAATGTCTGAGCCTGCGGCACACGCCGGGGACACGTTCCTCGAGCGTCGCTTCCGCTTCGCCGCGAACGGGACGACGCTCGCGCGCGACACGATGGCCGGCGTGACGACCTTCATCGTCATGTCGTACATCATCTTCGTGAACCCCCAGATTCTCAGCTTCGCGGGGATCGACGGCCTGCAGGACATCGGGCTGCCCTTCGACCAGGTGCTTGCGGCGACCTGCCTCGTGGCGGGCGTGATGACGATCCTGATGGGCCTGTACACCAACCGGGCCTACGCGATCGCGCCCGGGCTCGGGCTCAACGCGGTCGTCGCCTTCGGCCTCGTCGCGGGCGAAGGGCTCTCGTTCCCGGCCGCAATGGGCCTGGTCGTCGTCGAGGGCATCGCAGTCACGATCCTCGTGCTGACCGGGATGCGCGAGCGGATCATGGACGCGATCCCGCTCGACCTGAAGAAGGCGATCGCGATCGGGATCGGCCTGTTCATCGCGTTCATCGGCCTCGTCAACTCGGGCATCGTCGTGCGCGGCACGCCGGTCGTCGATCTCGGCTCGGCTGACGACGTGGCCGGTCGTCGGTCACGTTCGTCGGCCTCGCTCCTCACGATCGTGCTGCGCGCCCGCGGCGTGCGCGGCGACCTGCTGATCGGCATCGTCACGACGACGATCCTCGCCACGATCATCAACGAGGCCGACGAGGAACGACGCGGGCTTCGTCGCCGGCGCGAGCTGGCCGGGCGACGTCTACGAGACGCCCGACCTCGCGCTCCTCGGCGAATTCAACTTCGACGCGTTCACCGAGCTCGCGTTCATCTCGGCGATCGTCTGGGCGTTCTCGCTGTTCCTCGCCGACTTCTTCGACACGATGGGCACGCTCGTCGGCGTCGGCAAGCCGGCCGGCTACCTCGACGAGGAACGGCCGCATGCCGGAGATCCGCAAGCCGCTGCTCGTCGACTCGCTCGCGGCCGTCGCAGGTGGAGCGGCCTCGACCTCGTCGGCGACGACCTACATCGAGTCCGCGTCCGGTGTCGGGGTCGGCGGCCGGACGGGCTGGGTGGCCGTCGTCTGCGGAGCGCTCTTCTTCCCGTTCATGTTCTTCGCGCCGATCATCGGCATGGTGCCGCCGCAGGCGACGGCGCCCGCGCTGATCCTCGTCGGCTTCCTGATGATGACCGCGCTGACCGAGGCGGAGGAGGACGCCGAGGGCAGGCAGACGGCCGCAAGCTCGCCGGCATCGACTTCACCGATCTCGGGATCGGGCTTGCCGCGGCGCTGACGATCATGTTCATGCCGTTCACGTTCTCGATCACGGACGGGATCGGGATCGGCTTCCTGGCCTTCGTGACCGTCCGGGCGGCACAGGGCCGGGCCGAGGCGGTGCATCCGTTCATGTGGCTCGCGTCAGCCGCATTCCTCCTGTACTTCCTCGTTCCGTTCCTCCAGGACACGTTCGACTGGATCTGAGACCCGCCTGATACGGTCGCCGGGATGGAGCTCGCGTTCCTCCCGGCGACCGAGCAGGCTCGCCTCGTCCGGGAGCGCGAGGTCACGCCACTCGAGCTCGTCGACCTCTACCTCGAGCGGATCGAACGGCTCGACCCCGAGCTCGGCGCGTACGTCACGGTGTGCGCCGAGGAGGCGCGCGCCGACGCGCGCGCGAAGACGGACGCCCCGGCCGAGGCGCCGTTCCACGGCGTGCCGATCTCGCTCAAGGATCTCGACACGACGGCCGGCATCCGAACGACGTTCTCCTGCCCGGCGTTCGCGGCGAACGTCCCCGACTTCGACCTGGCGCACGTCACGAAGCTCAGGGCCGCGGGCTTCGTCATCCTCGGCAAGACGAACACGCCCGAGTTCGGCACGACCGCGTTCACCGACTCGGAGTCCTGAACGGGCCCTGCCGCACGCCGTGGGATCTCTCGCGCAACGCGGGCGGCTCGAGCGGCGGAGCGGCCGCCGCGCTGGCTGCAGGCCTGTGCGCGATCTCCCAGGGGTCGGACGGCGGCGGCTCGTTGCGCATCCCCGGGTCCTGTTGCGGCGTGCTCGGCTTCAAGGCCTCGCGCGGCCGCGTCTCGAATGCGCCGTTCGCCCCGGGAATCGGGCTCGGGACGACAGGCCCGCTCGCCCGGACGACGTCTGACGCCGCCGCCTACCTCGACGTCGTCGGCGGCTACGAGTGGGGCGACCCGTTCCCGCCGCCTCCACCGGAGCGGCCGTACGCTGAGGAGATCGGAGTCGATCCGGGCCGGCTGCGGGTGGCGCTGACGACGGTGTCTCCGAATGACGCGCAGGTGGACGAGGCCTGCGTCGCCGCAGCGCGAGAGGCAGCCGATCTCCTGGCCTCCCTCGGCCACGACGTCGAGGAGGCGGCGCCCGAATGGGGCGGCGCGGAGCTGATGGAGGACTTCAAGCCGATCTGGCAGGTGGGGCCGTCGCTCTTTCCGGTGCGGGACCCGTCCGTCCTCAGCCCGCTCAACCAGGCGTTCCTGCGCGCCGCCGCCGAGACGCCGAGCTCGGTCTACGCCGCAGCCGTGTCCCGCCTGCAGATGCGGGCGCGGAAGATCGTGTCGTTCTGGTCGAGCTACGACCTGCTGCTGACGCCGACACTCGCGATGCCGCCCGTGCCCGTCGGCTGGGAGGCCGAGCCGGAGGATCCGTGGGAGCAGTTCGACCGCGCCGTGGCGTTCACGCCCTTCACCGCCGTCTTCAACGTGACCGGGCAGCCGGCGGTCTCGCTGCCGCTGTACTGGACCGACGCCGGGCTGCCGATCGGCGTCCAGCTCGTCGGTCCGCCGCTCGGCGACGCGCTCCTCTTCCGGGTCGCCTCCCAGCTCGAAGAGGCGCGCCCGTGGGCGGACCGCCGTCCCCCGCATTCGTAGACAGAGACGCAAGGTAGGGCCGCGCCAGCGGCCCCTTTAGGGGTCTTCGCGCGATCGGGATCCGCTCCTGCGGATCCTGATCTTGCGCAAAAAAAGGACGTCCGGGACGGTGATACCGCTCCGCGAACGCCCTTATGGGCGGAGATTTACAGACCCGCAGCCTTGACGCAAGTCAAAGTCGGCCGACGTTGATCCTGATCGACTGCCCGGCGCGGGCGTGCAGCATCTCGGCTGCGTTGCCGTTGCTGATCGCCACCGACATGTTCCGGTAGCTGTCCTCGTAGAGCATGATGTCGCCCGCCCGCGCATCGGCGAACGTCCGTGCGGCGACGGCGTAGAAGCGCTCGCCCCCGAGCTCGAGCTCGACCTGCGTGCCCGGGACGATGCCCACTTCCGCCACGTGCTCCCGCGTGACGTTGAGAGCTACGTTGCCAAACGCGTCAACATAGAGGACCGTGCCCGCGATCCGGTTTCCTCCGATCTCCGGCTCGGGAATGTCCAGCCGGACGAGCGCATCGGGCGCCAGCGGCGGGCCGAGCTCGTCGACGGGGACGCCGCGCGCCAGGTGTGCGGCCGCAGGCGAGAACAGGTCACGCCCGTGGAACGTCCGCGAGATCGAGTCCAGCGCGTACTCGGGGTTCGCGATCTCGTGCGCGGTCTCGATCCCGGCCAGTTCCGCCGCCGGGACCAGGAGGCCGTTGTCCGGGCCGACGAAGTACCGCCCCTCTCGATCGCGGAGCGCGAGCGGGCGCCGCGAGCTGCCGACCCCCGGATCGACGACCGCAAGATGAACGCCGACCGGCATGTAGGGCAGCGTGCTCGCCAGCACCAGCGCGCCCTGCAGCATCTGCTGCGGTGGAATCCCGTGCGTCACGTCGATGATCTGCGCGTCGGGCGCGATCCGCTTGATCACGCCGTGGCACGTTCCGACGAAGTCGTCCTGGAGCCCGAAGTCGCTCAGGAAGGTGACGAACACGCGCGGGAGGTTACCGCCGCCAGCAGGCCCGCGACGTCGTGCGTCTCCGCCTCGGCGACAACCTGGACGCCTGCGTCGCGTGCCGCCGCGCTCGTCTGGGGTCCGATGCTGACCGCCGGCAGGGCAACGCCGAGCCGGCCGAACGCACGAGCCGTCGAGGCGGACGTGAGCACCACGAGGTCACCCACCGGAGGCTCGGCCGGCTCGAGCTCGCGCGTGCGATAGAGCGGGACGAAGGTCGCACCGAGCTTCTCGACCAGGAACGTGCGTGCACCTTCCGCCGCCGCAAAGAGCACGCGGCCGGCCGGTTGGGGAAGCTCGGCGAGCAAGCCTTCCTGGGTCGAGACTGCCGGCACGAGATCGGCGCCCCCGAAGGCCGCTGCCGTGGCGGCACCGATCGCGGCGACCCGTTTCGGCGTGCCCTGCATCCGCCGCCGCAGCTCGCGCGCGCCGTTCGGGCTCGTGACGATCACCCAGTCGTAGCCGCTGACGTCGACCGGCTCGTCGCCGAGCGGCTCCGGCTCGATCAGCGGACAGCGAACGACCTCGTGGCCGAGCGCCTCCAGGCCGCGAACGAGCTCCTCCTCCTGACCCCTCGGTCGCGTGACGATCACCCTCACGACACGAAGGCGAGCAGCTCGCGCGCGACGAGCTCCGGGTCGACGCCCGAGCGCCGCTCGATCCAGGCGCCGTCCTCGTCGGCGACGAGCGCGGTCAGCGACGAGCCGTCGTGATGCGCCGCAACCGGCGCCAGGCAGCCACCGCCGACCAGCGCGACGCAACGGCGCTCGGCCTCGACTCGTCGTCGTGTCTCCGCGTCGTCCGCCGCCGCGACGAGACCTTCCTCGCCGGCGCGGACCTGCAATGCGAGCGAGCCCTGGCCGGCCTCGGGGAGCATCTCGGCCGGATCGAAGCGCAACCCGATCTCCGTCTGGAGCCCAAGCCTGTCGAGTCCGCAGGCCGCCAGCACGACCGCATCCAGGCCACGCTCGCCACGCTTGCGCAAGCGCGTGTCGATGTTGCCGCGGAGCGGCTCGATCGAGAGCGTCGGCTCGAGCGCGAGCAGCTGCGCGCGCCGGCGAACGGACGCCGTCCCGATCCGCATCCCCGGCCGAATCGCCTCGGCGCCGCACAACGCGTCCCGCGGATCCTCACGTGGCGGGTAGGCGCCGACCGCGAGCCCTTCGGTGTCGGTCGAGGTCATGTCCTTTGCCGAATGGACGGCGACATCGATCCGTCCCTCGAGCAGCGCTTCCTCGAGCTCCTTGACGAAGACGCCGCGGCTCCCGATCTCGCCGAAGGGTCGCGTGCGATCGCGGTCGCCCGCCGTCGTGATCGGCACGAGCGCGATCTCGATGCTCTTCCCACCAACCCTGGGCCCGCGCAGCCGCTCTGCGGCCAGCTCAGCCTGGGTGAGAGCGAGCCTACTGCCGCGGGAGCCGACGCGGATCAGCACAGCTTCGCCGGGAGACGGGCCTCGACTCGCCGCAGCCCCGCGTCCCGTTCAGCTGGGTGCTCGGCCGGATGCGCACGAACGCCGTCGGCACCTGCAGCGGGAGCGGCCTGCCCGACATGAACCTGGTCGTCATCGCCGGCGCTCCTCCTCTTCCAGCCCGAACAGATGCTTCACGACGTCAGCATAGACCACTCCATCGGCTGCCGCAGCTGCCTCTTTCAGACGGATCGTCGGCAAATGCAGGAGCTTTGCAACGATCTGGGAGGTCACGGACTCGATGTGCTTGCGCTCCCGCTCGGACAGCCGGCCGCCGGCCTTCAGGAGCTCGCGGTCGCGGATCTCCTCCGCGAGCGCGCGAAGCGAGGCGATCGTCGGGACGATGTCGAGCGAGGCCTGCCACTCGCGGAAGCGGTCGGCCTCTCCGGCCACCAGCTGCTCGGCGCGCGCGGCCTCGCCGCGGCGGCCCGAAAGCGTCTCGGTCACCACGGCCTCGAGGTCGTCGACGTCATAGAGGAAGCAGCCGTCGAGGTCGTTGATCGCGGGGTCGAGGTCGCGAGGGACGGCGAGGTCGAGCAGCAGAAGCGGGCGGCCCTTGCGCGCCCGCAGCGCCGCGGCGACGGACTCCCGCGAGAGAACGAGCTCGGAGGCGCTCGTCGCCGAGACGACGACGTCCGCACGCTCGAGCTCCGTCGCGACCGCGTCGAGCGCGAGCGCGCTCGCCCCGAGCTTTCGCGCGAGATCCTCGCCGTGCGCGAGAGTCCTGTTCGCGACGACGGCGATCTCGGCGCCGCGCGAACGGAGGTTGCGAGCTGCGGCTTCGCTGATCTTTCCGGCCCCGAGCAGGAGGACGCGGTGGCCGGTGAGATCGCCGAACACCTGCTGGGCAAGCGCTGCGGCCGCCGAGGGGACCGACGCCGGGCTCTCTCCGATCGCAGTCTCCATCCGAACACGCTTCCCCGTGTGCAGCGCCTGGCGGAAGAGCCGGTCGAGAAACGGGCCTGCCGCACCGGCGTCGAACGCCGCCCGCACCTGGCCGAGGATCTCTCCCTCGCCGGGAACGAGCGAGTCGAGCCCGGCGGCGACTCGAAACAGGTGGAGCGCCGCCGCCTCGTCCCGCAGGCGATACAGCGCGGCGGCGAGATCGTCAGCCCGGTCGCCGGCCAGCTGGAGGAGTGCGTCGACCGCTTCGTCGTCGGCGTGCTCCTCGCGGACGAGATAGAGCTCGGTGCGATTGCAGGTCGAGAGCACGACCGCCTCGCCCTCGAGCTCCTGTGCCAGCCGCTGGGCGAGCGCACCGCACGCATCCAGGTCCAGGGCAACCCGCTCACGCAGCTCGATCGGTGCTCGGTGATGCGATACGCCCGCGAGGGTCAGCTTCATGAGGCGAAGTGGGTCAAGGGGAGGACGATCGCGACCAGCGCGAAGCCGGCGAGGATCAGGAGCGCGCCGCGCCGGCCGCGCCAGCCCTCGTGCCGGAGGACGAGGAACACGGCGTAGTACGCGAGAATCACGAACGTCACCGCCATCGCGGCGTCGAAGTCGCCGCGCTCGAAGCGTGCGGCGCCGACGCCGATCCCGAGCGTCAGGAGGACGATGGAGCCGAGAACGCTCCGGGCCGCGAGCCGGTCGAGCGCGTCGAGCGGCGGCACGCGAACACGAAGGACAGCCCGCTCGTGGCGCTTCAGCCTCCGTTCCTGCCAGACGTAGAGCGCAGCCATACCGGCAGCGAGCGTCAGGCCGGCGAAGGCGGCGAGCATCAGCGCGACGTGGATCGCGAGGACGGCGCCGGAGCGCTCGCTCTCGTCGAGCGCCGTCCCGCCCCCGGCCCAGGCGAGCGCGAGCAGGACGGCCGCAATCGGCATCACGGTCAGGCCGAGCAACCGGTAGCGAGGGGTGCAGCCCCAGATCAGGTAAGCGCCGACCACGAGCCAGACGAAGAGGTTGAGCGAGCCGGCCCAGGTTCCCCACGGGAATCCCTCCGCGGATGCCGCCTGCCCGACGAGCAGCGCCGTCTGGGCGAGCCACCCGAGCCGCACGCCCCAGGTTGCGAGCCGGCCGGCGAGGCCGGGCCCGCGGAGCTCGCCGGCGTAGGCGAATGCAGCCTCGCCATAGGCGAGCAGGGCGGGGACGACGAGAAACTCAGCCATCTGCCCGTCGCTTCGCGAGCTCGGCGAGCTCGGCGGTCTCGCGCTCGAGCCGGGAGAGCTTCGCCGCGATGATCACGACGTAGACGAGCACCGCCACGAAGACGACCGCGTAGGCACCCGCGACGTACTTCTCGCCGGAGCTCACGACAAGCGCCTCGCGCAGCTCGCGCAGGTTCGCATCGAGCCGCTTCCCGAGCAGCTCGACCCGGTAGAGCGCGTAGGCGAGCGCCGTGATCGCGAGCCAGCTCACGCAGAAGGTGAAGAACATCGTCCCGGTCATCTGCGGGCCGTCGCGGGTGAAGGTCGTCGGGTGGATGAAGTCCTCCGCGAGCCGGATGGCGAGAAAGCTGACCGGAATCAGCGCGACCCCGAACAGCGCGTACACGGCGGACACATTCGCGCGCCGCGGCCCCTCCTCGATCGAGAAGCGCAGCATGAAGTACGCCGAGTAGAAGAGGAAGAGAACGAGGAAGAGCACCAGCTGATTCGAGTCCCAGACCCACCAGTGGCCCCAGGACGCCTTCGCCCAGATCGACCCGGTCGCGAGCGTGAGGACGCCGAAGATCGTCCCCTGGTGGATGGCCACGTAGCTCTCGAGGTCGTAGCGCTCCTCGCGCTTCCAGAGCAGCAGCAGCGCCTTGTAGGCGCCCCAGCCGAAGCAGGCGTACGCGGTCAGCGCGATCGGAACGTGGAAGTAGAAGATCCGCTGCGAGATGCCCTGGTCGGCGTCCTCAGGCGCAACGAAGAAGGCGAGGACGATCGAGAGCCCGACCAGCCCGGCGGCCACGGCCGCGAGCGCTGGAACGGAGATCTTCGGGGCCGAGCTATTCGGAGACGACGTACTCAAAGGACGCCCAGCACAGTATCGCGAAGACCGCGTCGTACAGACCGAGAAACGTGAGATAGCGCACAGGTTCGGTCGAGACGCTGGCGCCGACGCCTCCCGACGACGAGCGGAATCGCGAGCGGCAAGAAGAGCAGCGGCAGGATCAGCTCGCGCGTCCGGCTTGCGGCCGCCATCGCCGCGAGAAGCGTCCCGACCGCGCAGATCCCGACGTTCGCGAGCAGCACACCGAGGACCGCAGACGCCCCGAGCGGCGAGAAGAAGAGCGCGAACGCGGGCAGCGCGACGAGCTCGATCGCGACCAGGAAGACGAAGACCGCGGCCGACTTTCCGAGCCAGATCGCACTTCGGTCGCTGGGTGCAAGGACGAGCCCCTCGAGCGCTCCGCCCTCGCGCTCCGGCGCCCACGCCCGCGCCAGGCCGAGGAGCGCGGTGAAGACGAGTGCGACCCAGAGCAGTCCCTGCGCCGCGACCTCGTCGGCCCCGGTCGGGAGCGCGAAGTGGAAGACGACGAGCGTCGAGAGGACGAACAGCAGCATCGCCGGCAGCGTGTCGCGCGCCCGCAGCTCGAGCCGGAGATCCTTGCGGGCGAGCGTGACGACGTCGGCGAAGTAGGTCATGCGAGAGCGAGCCGGGAGGTCGCGAGCGGCTCGACCCGGTCGGGATCGTGCGTCGAGAGCAGGACCGTGGCGACGCCGCTGAGCTCGGTGAGCTGCCGGTCGAGCAGCTCGGCTCCCTCCGTGTCGAGCGCCGTGAACGGCTCGTCGAGCACGAGCAGCCCGGGCTCGTGCAGAAGCGCGCGGCAGAGAGCGAGCCGCTGCGTCATGCCGCGCGAGTACGAGGCGACGCGCTCGGCGCGAACGTCCCAGAGACCGAAGCGCTCGAGCAGCATGCCGATCCGCTCCCGCCGCTCGCGCACGCGGTAGAGGCGGCCGTAGAGATCGAGGTTCTCGAGCGCGGTCAGGTCTCGGTACAGAAGCGGCTCGTGGCCGACGAAGCCGAGCTCGCCGCGGGACGCGTCGACATCGAGCTCGCCACCCGTGGGCGCGGCGAGGCCTGCCACCAGGCGGAGGAGCGTCGTCTTGCCCGACCCGTTTGCACCCGTGACAACGAGGAAGCTGCCGCGCTCGAGCTCGAGGTCGAGCGGCTTCAGCGCGCGGCGCCGGCCGTAGCGCTTCTCGAGCGCCCGCGCCCGAATCACAGCAGCACGTCGGCGAAGACGAACGCGAAGAAGACGATGCTGATCACGCCGTTGACCGTGAAGAACGCCGCGTCGAGGCGCCGCAGGTCACCCGGCCGGACGAGCGAGTGCTCGTAGGCAAGCAGGGCAGCAACGGTCACGACTCCGAGCCAGTACAGGACTCCGACCTCGAGCCCGAGGCCCGCAGCCGCGAGCAGCGCGACGGTGCCGAGGTGGAAGAGCCGCGCGCCGCGGAAGACGCCCAGCTCGCCAAAGCGCGTCGCCCACGACTGGAGCCCTTCGGCGCGATCGTGCTCCAGGTCGAAGAGCGAGTAGAAGAAGTCGAAGCCGGCGACCCAGAGCGCGACCGCGCCGCCGAGCGCCCACGCCTGCCACGGCAGCTCTCCGGTCATTGCCGCCCACGCACCGACCGGCGCGAGCCCGAGCGAGGCGCCGAGCCAGAGGTGGCAGAGCCACGTGACGCGCTTCAGATACGGGTAGACCGCGAAGAGCGCCACCGGAACGGGCCAGAGCCAGCGCACGAGCGGGTCGAGCTGGAAGACGGCGACGAGGAAGACGGCGAGTGCCAGCGCGCACAGCCCCGCCACCTGGGCGCGGGAGAGTGTCCCCGCCGGCAGCTCCCGCATCGCGGTGCGGGGGTTCCGAGCGTCCACCTCTGCGTCGATCAGGCGGTTCAGGCCCATCGCGAGCGTCCGGGCCCCGACCATTGCGATGGTCACCCAGAGCCAGTCCGCGGCGCCGGGCACGTCGGCGACCGCCAACAGCATCCCGACGTAGGCGAACGGGAGCGCGAAGACCGTGTGCTCGAGCTTGACGAGCGACGCGAACCTGCGCGGGAGCGAAATCGCCGTCGCGCTCATGTCTGCTTGTGGGTCGTCTCGGCGCCCGCCAGCAGGCCGAGCGCGTGGGCGAGAGCCGGCTGCAACACCGCGAAGCCGTCGCGGCAGCCGCCGGGAGACCCGGGGAGGTTGACGACGAGCGTCCGTCCGTGCACGCCGGCGACCCCGCGCGAGAGCAGAGCGTGAGGAGTCTTCGCGAGCGAGTCGGCGCGAATCGCCTCGGCGATCCCGGGCGCCTCCCGATCGATCACCGAGCGTGTCGCCTCCGGCGTCACGTCACGTGGCGCAACGCCGGTGCCGCCGGTGGTGAGCACGAGGGACGCGTCCTCGGCGAGCGACGCGATCGCGGCAGCGATCTCACCCGCCTCGTCGGGGACGACCCTCCGCTCGACCTCGTAGCCGTCGGCCTCGAGCAGCTCGACCAGGATGTCGCCGCTCTTGTCCTCGCGCGTGCCGGCGACGACGCCGTCCGAGACGGTCAGGACCGCGGTCCTCATACGTCTACCTTCGTCTTCTCGACGAGCGTGATGTCGGTGACGACCATCCCCTTGTCGATCGCCTTCGCCATGTCGTACACGGTCAGGGCCGCAACCGAGGCCGCGACGAGCGCCTCCATCTCGACACCGGTCTGGGCGGTGGTCTCGGCAGTCGCCGTGATCTCGACACCGTCCGCGACGACCGCCAGCGACACGTCGACGACCGAGAGCGGCAACGAATGGCACAGCGGGATCAGATCGCTCGTCTTCTTCGCCGCCATGATCCCGGCGAGCTGCGCGGTCGTGAGTGCATCGCCCTTCGGCAGGTCGCCCAGCCGTTGCGAGGTCTCCGGCGCCATTCGGACGGACGCGCGCGCGACGGCCCGGCGCCGGGACATCGGTTTCGAGCCGACGTCGACCATGCGCACTGCCCCGGACTCGTCGACATGCGAGAGGTCACTCATGGCTGGCGCATCGTACTGGCGCGGTCGAGGTCGGAAAGCTGGGCGTCGATCCAGCGCGAGAGGTCGTGTCGGCGAACGTGGTCCCTGATCGCGTCGAGCCGTGCGTGGCGCTCAGCCTCCGGAAGCGCAAGCGCGGCCGCGAGTGCATCCGCCTGGCCTTCCACATCGAGCGGATCGACGGGCACCGTCCAGTCGCCAATCTCCTCATATGCTCCTGCGTTTACTGACAAGACAACGGCACCACCGCGCGCGTTCACGTACGGGGCCTCCTTGGCGACGAGGTTGAGGCCGTCCATGACGGCGTTCACGAGCAGAACGTCGAACTGCTTGTAGGCGGCGATCGACTGATGGAAGTCGTCGGCGATCCGCAGCCGAAGGGCGCCCGGGAAGCGCTCCTCGACCGCCGCGGCCGCCTCCTCGATTCGCCGGCGCTCGTCGATGTACTCCGGGATCTCCTGGCGTGAGGGGTCGAGCAGGGCGAGCATGCCCACGCGCCCGTGCAGCTCGGGGTGGCGCTCCAGCAGCAGCGCAAACGCCTGGAGGCCGCGCGGAACGTTCTTTGCCGGGTCGGTCCGGTCGACGCGCAGGATCATCGTCTCTGGTCGAGACGCGAGCAGGTCGCGCTCCCGCTCGAGCACCGGCGGGCTCGCGGCAAGCGCCGTGAACTCATCCGGATCGATCGAGATCGGATGCGCCGTCACGAGCGTGTCGCCGACGTCGAGGCCCAGCTCCCCGCACATCGACCGAAACGCCTCGCGCCAGCGATTCGTGTGGAAGCTGACGACGTCGCAGCAGAGCAGGCTCCCGTGGATCGCACGGACGATCTCGTCCGGCAGCACCGACCAGCCTTCCGGCCCCACCCACGGGATGTGCGTGAAGTGCCCGATCACTGCCTTGGGCAGCCGCTCCCGCACGAGCCTCGGTGCGAGGTACAGGTGGTAGTCGTGGAAGAAGACCGCCGTGCCCGGATCGCGGTCGAGCTCCTCGACCACTGCGTCGGCGAAGGCGCTGTTGACCGCGGCGTACCCCTCTTCCCAGGCCGGGCGGAGGTCTCGCTCGGGCTCGTGCTTGAACTCCCACAGGCCGTGCTGAACGAACCACAAGCGCCGGATTGGCGACCACGTGGTAGTAGAGGTCGTAGGCGACGGGGTCGTGTGCGACGAGCCTCAACCGGTACCGCGAGCCGTCTGGAGCGGTCGCCTCGACCGGCCCTTCGGTCGCGACCACGCGATCCTCGTCCGAGAGCGCGCTCGCGATCCACGTGACGTCGTGGTGCGACACGAGCGGCGCGAGCGCCGTCACGAGCCCGCCGGCGCCGCGCCGGGCGACGCGCTCTCCACCCTCGCGGACGTACCCGATCGGGCCGCGGTTGGAGACCACGATCAGCTTCCGCCGCGCCTGCACGGCAGGAGCCTAGAGCAGCTTCACGAACCGCAAGCGTGAACCGCGGCCGTCAGGGCCGTCGCCGATCTCGACCTCGTCGGCGATCGAGCGGATGATCGCGATCCCGAGCCCGCCTTCCGAGAGCTCGTCGTCGCCGTTCTTGCTCGGGTCGCCCGGCTCGAAGCCGGAGCCGTCGTCGGCGACCTCGACGATCAGCCTGTCGTCGAGGAGCTCGAAGCTGATGTCGACATGACCCTCGTCGTCGGCATACGCGTGACGGACCGAGTTCGAGCACGCCTCGGTGAGGGCGAGCTTCAGATCGGCGAGCGTGTCCTCGGGAAACGCGCGGACCCGCGAGAGCCCGGAGAGGGCAAGGCGGGAGAGCGTGATGTACTCCGGCTTCGCCGGAATCGTCAGACGGACAACTCTGCCGCCGTTGGCGCCTTCATTCGAGGCGTCGTGGTAATCGCTCACGTCGATAATCCTCGCGTTCTACCGAAAACTGGCGAACTCTCGCAACTTCTACGCATCGCTCATACCCGAGTCACCGAGGCCTAAAACGCGGGAGCCGGCCTAGCTCTTCGGGTTCAGCGGCCGCTCGATCAGGCGGAGGCGGACGGTCTCACGCTTGCCGGTGCCACCACGGACGACGATCACGGAGACGGTCTGCCCGGGCCGCAACCTATTCGTGACAATTGCTGCAATGTCGGCGGCGCGCTCGACCCGCTGGCCCGCGAAGGAGACGATCAGGTCGCCGCCGAGGTTGATCGAGATGCCGTTGAAGGGCTCGAGCTCCGTCCCCCCGCGCAGGCCGGCAGCATCCGCAGGCGCGCCGTCGATCACCGACTGGATCAGGGCGCCTCTCTGGGCGCCGAGATCGAAGCGGCGGGCGATCGCCGGGGTCACATCCTGGGTCGTCACGCCCACGTAGGCGTACGCCACCTTGCCGGTGCTGATCAGCTGCTCCATCGAGCGTCGCGCAGAGTTGATGGGAATCGCGAACCCGACCCCCTCGGCGTTGCCGGAGTCGGAGCGGATCTGAGCGTTGATCCCGATCACGCGGCCGCGCGCGTCGAGCAACGGACCGCCCGAGTTGCCGTGGTTGATCGGGGCGTCGACCTGGATCGCACCCGAGACGTCGTAGTCCGAGGTCAGGGACTGGATCGAGCGCTCTGTCGCCGAGACGACGCCGACCGCGAGTGAGCTCTCCTGTCCGAACGGGCTGCCGATCGCGGCGACGGGCTCACCGACCACGACGCGACTCGAATCGCCGAGAGGGACCGGCGAAACGGCGTGGTCACTCGGATCGACCTTGACGACACCGATGTCGTTGAACAGGTCCCAGCCGACGATCTCGCCCGGAATGCGGTCGCCGTCGGCGAAGACGACGTAGACGCGGGAAGCACCGTGCACCTCCTTGCTGCTCTCGCCGGCGTCCGTGACGACGTGGGAGTTCGTGAGCACATGGCCTTCGTCCGAGACGACGAAGCCGGAGCCCTGTGAGCGCTGGCCGCTGCTGAAGTACGAGTAGATCGTGACGACGCCGCCCGAGCGACGGGCGTAGATGCTCGCCGGATTGAAGCCGTTTCCGAGCAGGGGCGACTGCGCCTGGATCGCGCCGGTTTCAGTCGGTGTCGTCTCGACGACCACGGTGCGCGCGGCTTCGTCCTCACCGATCCAGCCGGTCAGGGAGCCGACGAGCAGGACGGCGGTCGCGCCCAGCGCGGCTGCCACGATCGCGACGACGGCCAGAGCAGTCGGTCGTAGAGGCCCGGATCGCATCAGCCCAGGGTAGCGGTGCTCGTTTTCACGTGGAAACGCGCTCGCCCACGAGTGGGGAGGCAACCGACGTCGGCGCTGCGCCCAGGACGACGCGCACGACCGTCCGGCCAGGCTCGGATTCGAGCACGACCTCGCCGTCCATGAAGGTCACGAGCTCCCGCGCGATCGCAAGCCCGAGCCCGCTGCCCGAGGCGACACCGCCCTCGGCGCGGTAGAAACGGTCGAAGACGTGGGGCACGTGCTCCACCGGGACGCCCGGCCCGTCGTCCTCGACCTCGAGATACGCGTGCTCGCGGTCGGCGTAGGCCCGCAGCGTCACCTTCGACCCCGGCGGCGTGTGCACCAGGGCGTTGTCGACGAGCGCGCGGCACACCTGGAGCACGCGCAGCTCGTCGCCCCGCGCGATCGGGCGGCCCTCGACGCCGACCTCGAGCACATGGTCCTTCCGCTCGGCCACGGCCCCGAATTCCTCCGCCACGAGCTGCGCGACCGCGCCCAGGTCGACGGGCTCGTGCTCGACGCGCATCCGGCCGGCGTCGAGACGGGAGAGATCGAGGAGATCGGTGGCGAGCTTTGCCAGCCGGTCCACCTGCTCGCGCATCGTCTCGAGGAACTCCTGCCGCGTCGCCTCGTCGAGCTCCTCGTCCGCCATCAGCTCCAGGAAGCCGGCCAGCGAGAAGAGCGGCGTGCGCAGCTCGTGGGAGGCGTTGGCGATGAACTCGCGGCGCGCGCGATCGAGCATCTCGAGCCGGATGCGCATTCGCTCGAACGCCGCGGCGAGCTCACCCAGCTCGTCCTGACCCGTGTCCACCACCGGCTCGTCGAAGGCTCCGCCGGCAATCCGCTCGGCTGCGCGCTCGAGCCGCCTGATCCGGCGGGCGTGCATCGTCGCCAGGGCGTACCCGGCCACGATCGCGAACAGGAGCCCGATCACGCCCGCGATGAACAGCCGGCGTTCGATCAGACGGAGACTCGAGAGCGGGTCTGCGAGCGAGTCGCTGACCAGCACCACCGCGCCCGGGCCGGCCGGTAGCGCAACCTCTGCATACAGCCGCCCGTCGCGCTCGACGGTTCCCCGCTGCAGCTTCCCGGTCGCGGCAACCTGGAGCACGAGCGGGTCGCGCTCGACGTCGCGGGAGTCAGTCGTGCTCGAGTCCCCATGGATCAGGACGATGCGCTCCAGCTTCGTGTAGATGACGACACGGGCTGAGAAGAGCGCCGCCGATTGCGCGGCGAAGTCCTGGTCTGCGCTGCGGTTGGTCTGGTAGTTGAGGGCGATCGTCCTGGCGTCCTCCTCGAGCTGGTCGAGCTTCGCGTTCACGAGCTCCGCCTCGAGCGACGGCACGACGATCAGGTAGACGACGGCGAGCACGCCCGTGACCACGAGGACGAGCGCCAGCGAGAGCCGAAGCCGGATGCCTTTGATCAGTGGGCGCCGCATCCGCACCTACTGCTCGCGGAAGCGGTAGCCGACGCCGCGCACGGTCAGGATCAGCTCCGGCTCGTGCGGGTTCCGTTCGATCTTCTCGCGCAGATGGCGAACGTGGACGTCGATCGTGCGCGGCTCGCGGTAGTCGGCGCCGCCCCTGAGCCGCTCGAGCAGCTGCCGGCGCGAGAACACGCGGCCCGGTGCCGAGGCGAGCGTCCGCAGCAGCTCGAACTCGACGAACGTGAGCTGCACCTCCTCGCCGCGCACCGCGACCGTGCGGCGGGGAATGTCGATCCGGACCTCGCCCGCCTCGACTACCTCCTCGTCCTCTCGCTCGCCCGGCCGCGGCGCAGCTGCACGCCGCAGAAGCGCGCGCACGCGGCTCCGAAACTCGCGGATCGAGAACGGCTTGGTGATGTAGTCGTCGGCGCCGAGCTCGAGCCCGAGCACCTTGTCCAGCTCGTCGTCGCGCGCGGTCAGCATGATGATCGGAACCGTGCTCTCGGAACGGAGCCGCTTGCACACTTCGAGCCCGTCGAGCTTCGGCAGCATCAGATCGAGCACGACGAGGTCGACGTCCTCCTCCGCGAACTTCGCGAGCGCCTCCTCGCCGTCCCACGCGTGGACGACCCGGAAGCCGTCGCGCTCGAGCGGGTACGTGAGGAGCTTCTGCACAGACTCCTCGTCGTCGACGAGCAGGATCGTGGGGGGATCCGCCATGGACCTCCTAGGTTAGAGGCGACCGTGTCGTTCCCTACACTGATTCGTGCCATGGCGCCGCCCAGACGAGCGCGCGCGCCGCACGCGCGCCCCCGCCGCGGCTCGGTCGAGCGGCCGATCAACGCCCGCCTGGTGCGCGGGACGTGGCTCTTCGTGGCCTTGCCGCTGCTGCTCGCAGCCTTCACCGTCGGCCGTCCCCAGCCGCTGCCGGCGCCGACGCTGCCGGCCGCCTTCGACGGCACGACCGCCGAGCAGCTCGCTCGTGAGCTCGCCCGGAACTACCCGGATCGAGCTCCTGGATCTGCCGGCAGCCTCGGAGCCGCCGAGTGGGTCTCGGAGCAACTGACGCTCTACCGTCTCGATCCGCAGACGGACCGCTTTCGGGCAGACATCCCGGGGCGCGGCCGCGTCGAGCTTCAGAACATCGTCGCAGTCGCACGCGGCGACTCGCAGCGCGCGATCGTGATCACCGCGCACCGGGACAACAACGGCGAGGGGCGCGGCGCGAACGACAACGCCTCGGGCACCGCCGCGCTGATCGAGCTCGCCCGCGCGTTCGCGCCCGTGCTCGGGGACGACGCTGCAGACGCGTCCGGCCCACACGCTCGTCTTCGTCTCCACCGACGGTGGCGCCTTCGGCGCCCTCGGCGCGGCTCGGTTCGCGGAGCACTCGCCCTACCGCATCGATCCGCTGGCCGTGATCAGCCTCGACGCGATCGCCGGTACCGGCCCGCCGCGGCTGCTCATCGCCGGCGACACGGCCCGTTCGCCGGCCGTCGCGCTCGTGCGCACGGCCGCGGTTCGCGTCCTCGAGCAGTCCGGTCGCGAGCCGGAACGCTCGTCCGGCATCCGCCAGCTGCTCGACCTCGGCTTTCCGTTCACCTTCGGAGAGCAGGGGCCGTTTGTCGCCCGCGGCAACCCGGCACTGACGCTCACCACCGTTCCAGATCAACCGTCGCAGGTCTTCGCGGACGACCCGCTCAGCGCCGCGCGCCTGGGCGAGCTCGGCCGGGCGACCCAGAACCTCGTCGGCTCGCTCGACGCCGGCCTCGAGCTCGCGCAGGGAACGACGAGCTACGTGTACCTCGGAGCGCGATTCGTCCGGGGCTGGACGATCCAGCTCGTGCTCCTGACCGCGCTCTTGCCCTTCATGATCGGCACCATCGATCTGTTCGCCCGGTGCAGACGGCGGCGCGTTCGTCTCGGTCCGGCCGTGCGCAGCCTGCGCAGCCGCCTTCTCTTCTGGGGTTATGCCGGGCTGCTGCTCTTCGTCGCCGCCAAGCTCGGGGCGTTTCCCGAGGGTGAGCCGCGACCCCTGCCGGCCGAGCGCGGCCTCTACCAGCCTTCGCCGGTCGTGCTGGGCCTGCTCGGTCTGCTGCTGCTCGTCGGCTGGCTCGTCGTCCGCGAGCGCCTGATCCCGCGACGGCCGGCGCGGATCGAGGAAACGATCGCCGGCCATACCGTCGCCCTGCTTGCCCTCGGCCTCACCGCGCTGGTGGTCGTCGCCACGAACCCGTTCTCGCTGATCTATCTGCTGCCGTCGCTCTACGCCTGGCTCTGGCTGCCACAGACGCACGCCGCTCATCCGCTCGTGCGCTTCACCCTCCTCGCAATCGGGTTCACGGGGCCGCTCATCCTCACGCTCTCGTTCTCGACCCGATTCGATCTCGGGTTCGAGGCGCCGTGGTACCTGCTCTCACTCGTCGCGGTCGGATACGTCCCCTGGATCGCAGTGCTGCTCGGCCTCGTCTGGCTCGCGATCGGCGCGCAACTGACAGCTCTCACCGCGGGACGCTACGGCCCCTACTCCAGCGTTCGCACCGGCGGGCCGCGTGCACCGTTCGGCGCTCTGTTCTCTCGCAAGACAACGGCCCCAGAGGCCGAGGCCCTGGAGGGCCCGGGCTAGCTCAGCGGCAGGTAGCGGGCGAGCTCTCCGGCCGCAAGCTCGCCCTCTCCGGCCAGGACGAGCACGAGGGCGTTCGCCCCGGCGGCGCGGGCGATCATGTGCGACTCCTGGCCGCTCACGGGCTCGAGCACGGTCTCGTCGCCGTCGCGAGCGGTGCGCGCCCGCACCAGCTCGTCCCGCGCAGCGTTCCGTCGAATCGGGGACGCCAGACGCGCGGTCGCGTAGTTCGGACCAGGGCTCGAATCACCCTGGAGCGCACGCAGAGCGGGCCGGACGAAGAGCTCGACTGCGACCAGCGCCGAGACCGGGTTGCCCGGCAGCCCGAAGACGAGCGTCGCTCCACGCGTCGCGAACGCGAGCGGCTTCCCGGGCCGGACGGCGACACCCCAGAAGTCCTCCTCCGCACCGAGCTCGCCGAGGATTCGGCGAACGAGGTCATGCGGCCCCACCGACACGCCGCCGGAGCTGACGAGGACGTCTGCCTCGAGCCCCCACTCGAGCGCCGCCGGTGCTCGTCCTCGTCGTCCGCGACCGGCCCGATCCGGTCGACCAGCGCGCCGGCGGCCTCGAACGCTGCAGCGAGCATCGGGCCGTTCGATTCGTAGATCTGGCCCGGGACCGAGCGCGCTCGCCCGGGGTGCGGAGCTCGGTGCCCGTGCTGAGAACGACCACCCTCGGCCGGCGGCTGCACGAGACCTCGGCGACCCCGGCTGCGGCAAGCGCGCCGATCTGCGCGGCGCCGAGCACCGTCCCGGCAGCGAGCAGAGGGTCGCCGGCACGCACATCGCCGCCGATCGGCCGGATGTGCGCTCCAGCAGTCACCGGATCCGGCACCTGAAGTCTGTTGTCACGTTCGACAACAACCTCGATCGGCACAACCGCGTCGGCCCCGGCCGGCACGGTGCCCCCGGTCGAGATCTGCATCGCCTCGCCGGCCTCGAGCGCCCGCTCCGCGGGTACGCCGGCGGCGATCCGAAAGACGATCGGCAACTCTCCCGGGACGTCCGCCGCCCTGATCGCAAAGCCGTCCATCGCGGAGCTCGGGAACGGCGGCAGGTCGATCAGGGCCGCAACGTCCTCCGCGAGCACGCGGCCCGCGGCCTCGCCGACCGGAAGACGCTCGGACTCGAGCGGACGAACCCGCGCGAGCACTCGCGCGAGGGCTTCGTCGATCGACAGCAACGGTGGCATCAGGCACATACGCTAACGGGCGTGATCTCGGTGATCGTCCCGGTGCACGACGAGGAGCGAAGCGTCGCCCTCCTGCACGACGAGCTGGCCTCGGCGCTCGGGCAGCTCGATGAGCCGTGGGAGGTCGTCTTCGTCGACGACGGCTCGACCGACGGCACGTTCTCCGCGCTGACGCGCTTGCACGCTTCGCACGACAACGTCCGCGTCGTCCGGCTCCGGCGCAACTTCGGCAAGGCAACCGCGCTCCAGGCCGGTTTTGCAGAGGCGCAGGGCGACGTCGTCGTCACCATCGACGGCGACCTTCAGGACGATCCGGCCGAGATCCCGCGGCTCCTGGCAAAGCTCGAGGAGGGGTTCGACCTCGTCTCCGGCTGGAAGACGAAGCGTCGCGATCCACTGACCCGGCGCATCCCCTCGCGGATCTTCAACGCCGTGACCGGGCGCCTCTCGGGCCTGCGGCTGCACGACCTCAACTGCGGGCTGAAGGCCTACCGCGCGGAGGTCGTGAAGGGGATGCAGATCTACGGCGAGCTCCATCGCTTCATCCCGGTGCTCGCGCACTACCGGGGGTATCGCGTCGCAGAGCTGCCGGTGAACCATCGCCCGCGTGAGCACGGCCGCTCGCGGTACGGCATGGAGCGGTACGTACGCGGCTTTCTGGACCTCCTGACCGTGACCTTCATGGGCCGCTACCGGCACCGGCCGCTGCATCTCTTCGGCGGGGTCGGGCTGCTGCTGGGCGCAGCCGGCACGCTCGTGCTCGTCTACCTGACGGTGCTCAAGCTGACCGGCGAGGCGATCGGCCACCGGCCGCTGCTGACGCTCGGCGTCCTCCTCGTCGTCGTCGGCGTGCAACTCCTGTCGCTCGGCCTCGTGAGCGAGCTCATCGCGAGCCACCACGAGGAGCGAACCGGCGGCGGCCGGACGACCGAGCTGCACGTGGACGAGATCCTGCGCTGACGCTGACGGTCCTCTACTTCGGGACGTACGAGCGCGACTACCCACGGAACGCGCAGGTGATCTCCTGCCTTCGCGGCGCCGGGGTCGAGGTCGTGGAGCGGCACACGAGCGTGTGGGAACAGCGGCAGCACAAGTGGTCGCTCGGGATCGGGGCCGCCGCCAGGATCGCGCCTCGCCGAGGCGCGACTCCTGCTCGGCAGCCGGCGCGTCCGCTTCGACGCCCTGATCGTGGGCTATCCCGGCCACTTCGACGTGCCTGCCGCCAAGCGGATCGCGCGCGGCAGGCCGGTGATCTTCAATCCGCTCGTGTCGCTCCACGAGACCCTCGTCGAGGATCGGGGGCGCTTCGCGGCCGGCTCGGTCCAGGCCCGTTTCCTGCGTCGGATCGATCGGATCGCGCTCCGGCGCGCAGACCTCGTCGTCGCCGACACGGAGCAGAACGCGCGCCATCTGGCCGAGCTCGGAGCGTTGCCGGCCGAACGACTGGCGGTCTGCTTCGTCGGCGCCGAGGACCGGCTCTTCCGGCCCGGCTGGCAGCCGCCGGGGAAGTTCCACGTGCTCTTCATCGGCAAGCTGATCCCGCTGCACGGGCTCGAGACGATTCTCGCGGCCGCACAGCTCGTACCGGAGATCCCGTTCCGCGTCGTCGGCAACGGCCAGCTCGACGCGCTCCTGCTCGAACGGCCGCCGAACGTCGAGTGGGTCGAGTGGGTGGACTACGAGCGGCTCCCGGAGGAGATCCAGCGCGCGGGTTGCGCGCTGGGCGTCTTCGGGACGTCCGCCAAGGCGGGCCGCGTGATCCCGAACAAGGCGTTTCAGGCGCTGGCCTGCGGAGCGCCCCTGATCACCGCCGACACGCCGGCGGCCCAGGAGCTGCTGCGGGACGGCGAGAGCGCGCTGCTCGTCCCGCCCGGCGACCCCGAGGCGCTGGCCGCAGCGGTGCGTCGCCTCGCCACCGAACCGGAGCTGGCGCAGAGCATCGGCGCGGGCGGCCTTGCCGCCTACCGGGCGCACGCGAGCGAGGACGTGCTCGGCGCCCGGTGGCGTGGCCTCGTCGAGCAGCTCGTCCGCCGTTGAGACCCTCCGCAGTCGTCTGGCTTGCGGCCGCCGCCTTTGCGACCGTCTTCGGCACGGCATCCATCCTCCGGCACCGCGCCTTCGGCACCGGGCGCTTCGACCTCGGAAACATGACGCAGGCCGTCTGGTCGACCGCGAACGGCGACTTTCTCTCGGTCACCGACGTCCACGGCGAGCAGATCTCCCGTCTCGGGTCGCACTTCGATCCGATCCTGGCCGCGCTCGCTCCGCTCTGGTGGGTCTGGCCGGATCCCGAGCTCCTGCTCGTCGTGCAGGCGGTCGCCGTCGCTGCCGGCGCGATCCCGGTCTACTGGCTCGCACGCAAGCATCTCGACGCGGAGTGGCCGGCTGCCGCCCTCGCCGTCGCCTATCTCGCCTATCCGCCGGTGCAGTGGCTGACCATGAGCGACTTCCATCCGGTCGCGCTCGCCTGTCCGCTCCTCCTCTTCGCGTGGTGGCATCTCGACGAGCGACGCCTCTGGGCCTTCGCGCTCCTGGCCGCGGCGGCGATCGCGACGAAGGAGCACGTCGGCCTCGCCGTCGCTGCGATGGGAGTCTGGTACGCGGTCCGCTACCGCTCGCCGCGTACGGGAGCCGACGATCGCTCGTCCTGGGCGGCGCCGCCGCTCTCGTCGCGACGCTCGTCGTCATACCCCACTTCGCGCCGGCCGGATCCTCCGCGTTCGAGAGCCGCTACGACTCTCCCACGCTCGACGGACGCGATCTCACGTACCTCGCCTCGCTCCTCTTCCCACTGGCGTTCCTGCCGCTGATCGCGCCGCTCGCGCTGCTCGCCGCCGTGCCCGAGCTCGGGCTCAATCTGCTCTCCTCGACGATCACCCAGACCTCCGTCAAGACGCACTACGCCGCCGTGGCCGTGCCGGCGCTCCTCGCCGCCGCGGTCTTCGGCACCGCGCGGCTGGGCTCGCGGCTCGCGTACTTCGCCGTGCTGACGGCGGTCGCCGGAATGGTCCTGCTCGGCCCGCTCGGCCGCGTGGATCTCGCAGCCGACGAGCACGACGCGGCAGCTCGGCGCGCGCTCGCGATCGTCCCGGCCGGCGTGCCCGTCAGCGCCACGAATTCTCTGGGCGCACATCTCTCCGACCGCCGGCGGATCTTCAGCTTCCCCGTGCTGCGCGAAGCCCGGCTGGGTCGTGGTCGACGAGCGTCGGCTGACGTTTCTCGACAGCCTCAGGCCAGGACGCTCGACGGCTGCGCTGGCGAACCTCCGACGCAACCCGAACTGGCGCCGTGTCTTCGCCGAGGACGGGGTGCTCGTCTTCCGGCGTCGCTAGAGCGGGATCGTCTGCGGCAGGAGGTACGCGCAGAACCCGAGCGCGATGAGCTGCGCCCGGCGATCGTCCTCGGCAGCCGCAAGCGGGAGCGCCCAGATCACGTACCAGGCCGTCAGGTACGGCGTGGTGGCGAGCAACAGGCAGCCCGCCAGGCCGAGACGCACACGGCCGCGCCACGCCTCACGTGCGAGCCAGGCCAGACCGACCGCGAGCGCTACGACCGCGAGGCCGAGCGCGAGCGCGTGAGGAACACCGAGCTGCTCGAGCCGGTGCGGCAGCGCGTAGCTGGTCTGGCTCTCGGCGTTCCGGGCGAGCAGGCGGAACGCGCGCAGCCAGTCGAAGCCGTAGCGCCAGGTCGCGAGCCCGATCACGACGATTGCCGCCACGGCCAAGCCCGCGTGGCCGACGCGACGCCGGGCCGACCGCGCCTCGATCGCACGAAGCGCGAAGAAGACGAGTGGAATCCACTTGATCAGCACGGCGAGCGCCCAGGCCGCCCCAGCGAGTCCCCGGCGGCCGCCGGCGGCGAGAACGAGCGCGCCGAGCGTGAATGCGATCACAATCGCGTCGTTGTGGCCGCCGCCGGCGAAGTGGATCGCGAGGAGCGGGTTCCAGCCGACGAGGGCCGCGGCGTAGGGCTTGTCTCGCGCGAGCCTGGCCGCGAGCACGACGCAGGCGAGGACTCCCAACGCAGCGAGCACCTTGAAGATCCACGCAGCCGCAGCAGCCGAGGAGCCGGACACGAGCGCCACGACCTCCGTGACCAGCGTGAAAGCCGGCCCGTACACCGACGTCGTCTCGCGCCAGGCAGCACCCGCATCGTCGTAGGCCGGATCGTCGGGAAACTCGCTCGGCGTGTCCACGTAGGGATTGCCGTCGTGAACAGCTGCGATGCGCCCGTACTCCCAGTACGCCCACGCGTCGGTCGAGAGAAGGAGCGGCGCGCCGAGAGGGATGAGCTGGATGACAACCGCCACCACGAGCGTCGCTCGGAGGGCAGGAGGTCCACGCCGCACGAGCAGCAGGGCGGCCAGATAGGCGGCGAACGCCGCGACGAGCAGCGCGAGGAACACGACGCCGAGCCGGCCGCCGTCGGCGCGACCCGCGTCTGCCGGGACGATCGGAGCGCGCTCGATCCAGGCACAGGCGACACAGCCCGCCACGAGGAGCGCGATCACGCCGGCCGCGACGAGCGCGACGCGCGTCCGGCCGGCGATCGATCCGCTCGGCTACTCGGCCTCGGCGGTGGTAGCGGGCGGAGATGGAGGCGGTGGTGTGGCCGGCGGACGAGACGCGGGCGGGGCGAGCGGAGCCGACTCCTTCTTCTTCTCCTCCTTCGCAGGCGGCTCGGCGGGCGTCGTCTCCTCGGCCGTCGTCGTCTCCTCCTCGTCCGTGGTCGCCGGCGCGACGTAGTTCGGATCCCGGTAGTAGCCGAACGAGCGTGCGTACTGGCCGCGCTCGAAGTCCTTCCACTCAGGCTCGTGCGATGGGCTCCGGGAACTCCACCGGCTCGAGCTGGCCGATCGCCGAGCCCATGAAGAGCCGCCAGATCTGCGCGGGGAAGCTGCCGCCGGTGACGGGGATCCCGTGCACGCTCGTCATCGAGATCTTCCCCTTCGGGTACCCGACCCAGACGGTCGTGCCCAGCCGTGGCGTGTAGCCGCAGAACCAGGCGTCGGACCACTCCTCGGTCGTGCCCGTCTTCCCGGCCGCCGGCTGCCCGTAGTCGGCGCCGACGCCGGTGCCGTAGTCGATGTTCTCCTCGAGGATCTTGGTGACCGTGGAGGCAACACCGTCGGAGATGACGCGCTTGCGCTTCGGCTTGCCCCAACCCGCGTTCGTGTCCTCGCCGTCGGGCAGGACGACCTTGCGGATTGCCATCGGCTCGGAGTAGATCCCGCCGGCGGCGAGAGTGGCGTAGGCCGAAGCCATGTCGAGCGGCGAGACGTCCATCGCGCCGAGGCCGATCGACGGAACGTAGGCGCCGTCGACGTCGAGCCGCGAGCGGACGCCGAGCTTCTGCGCCATCTTCGCAACCGCCTCCGGGGTCACGTCGAGTGTCAGCTGGGCGTAGACCGTGTTGTCGGAACGAAGCGTGGCCCTTTCGATCGACGTCCAACCGGTGTAGTCGTGGCCGTAGGTCTCCGGGCACCACCACGTGCCGTCCTCACAGTTCCCGTTCGGGTCGGGCCGGTAGAAGAACGGAGCCGAGAGATACGTCGTCGTCGCCGGATTGATCCCCTTCTCGACCGCTGCCGTGAGTACGAAGGTCTTGAAGGTCGAGCCGGACTGGCGCCGTGCCTGCGAGAGCAGGTTGAACTGGTTCTTGCTGTTTCCGGGCGTCACGGCCGTCATCGCGCGGATCGCGCCGTTCTTGGGGTTGATCGAGATCACGGCGGCAGCCGGGTCGTCGCGGTCGTACAGCGTCTCCTTGATCGCCTTCCTGGCCGCGCGCTGGAAGCGCGGATCGATCGTCGTGTAGACCTTGAGGCCGCCGCTGCGTACCGTCGCGGCGCCGTACTCGGTGATCAACTGGTCGCGGACGTAGCTGAAGAAGTACGGCTCGCGGATCGTCGTGTAGAGCTTGCCGGCCTTCAGGCCGAGTGGCCGCTTCACGGCCCAGTCGTACTGGTCGCGCTTGATGTAGCCCTCGTTGAGCATCGCCCGCAGAACATGGTTCCGGCGCGCAGTTGCGATCTCGGTGCGGTTGAACGGGTCGTACGTGCTCGGGAGCTGTGGCAGGCCGGCGAGGAGAGCCGCCTCGGGGAGGTTCAGCTCGACTGCGTTCTTCGAGAAGTAGGTCTGCGCAGCCGCTTCGATCCCGTACGCGAGGTTGCCGTAGTACACCTGGTTCATGTACGTGGCGAGGATGCGGTCCTTCGACCACGCGTCGTTCAGCTTGATCGCGAGGCACGCCTCCTTCAGCTTCCGCTGGACCGTGCGCTCGCGGCTGATGTAGAGGTTGCGGACGAGCTGCTGCGTGATCGTCGAGCCACCCTCGACGACCTCGCCCGCGTTCACGTTCTTCCAGAGCGCACGCGCGATCCCCTCGACGTCGATGCCGCCGTGGTGGTAGAAGCGGCGGTCCTCGATCGCGACGGTCGCCTCCGGCATCCAGTGGCTGATCCTCGAGAGCGGCACCGGCTGACGGTTTCGCTCGGCGGGGATCGCACCGAGGATCGAGTTGTTCGCGGCGTAGATGAAGGAGTTCTGGCCGATCGAGATCGGCCTCAGGGCGTTCAGATCGCAGTTGGAGCCGAAGGTCGCGACGCCGGTGACGGCCGCGCCGGCGACGACGAAGAGGAGACCGAAGACCGCGACGACGGCGAGCACGGCCGCACGGCGACGATGCTGCTTCCGCACGGTCCGCTTTCGCTTCCTGCGGCGACGGGCGTAGACCTCGTCGTCGAGCCCGCGGCCCCCGCGCGGAGGGCTCATGCGAAGGCCCCGAGCTCGCGCAGCCGGGAGTGCACGCGCAGGCGGAGGTCGCGTTCGAGCTTCTCCGCGGCAGGCTCACTCTCGGTCCACGCCCGCAGCGTCAGGGTCGGCGACCCGTCGAGCGAGCTGACGAAGACCTCGTCCCGCTCCCCGGGCACCTCCTCGCGAAGGGCCTCGACGAGCGAGCGAAGATCGGCTGAAAGGGGAACCTGCACTGTGACCTCGGCGTACTTCGCTGCGCTGCGAATCGTGGAGTTGCGGATGGTATCCGAGGCCAGCTTCTCGTTTGGAATCACGAGCCTCGCGTTGTCCTCGGTGCGAATGAACGTGTACATCAGGGTGATTTCCTCGACTGCCCCCTCGAGGCCACCGACCTCGACCCAGTCGCCGATCCGCAGCGGCTGCGTCATCGCGATCATCAGCCCGGCGACGAAGTTTCCGAGCGTTCGCTGGGCGGCGAAGCCGATGATGAGGCCCAGCACCGCCGTGGACGCGAGCAGACCGCCCGCCACCGCGCGTACCTGGGGAATCACGAGCAGCGCCGAGAGCAGCCCGACCGTCACGATCCCGGCCGAGATCGTCCGGCGCAGGACGCGATAGCGCGTCATCGCCTCCGGCGACCGGGTGGCGCCCATGATCCTGCCTGATCGATCAGCCGCACGGCAACGAACGTCGCGACGAGCACGATCCCGATCACGAGCAGGCGTTGCCACGGCTCCATGGCTTCGTGATTCGACGGCCGGGCGTTCGTCCCTATCATCCGCACCTCGTGGAGACGCCGCACGCCGAGCAGGGAAGGGAAGGCTGGCGGCTCGCGGCGTGGTCTGGGCTCGTCCTGTTTCTGATCCTCCTCGGATACGGAGGCCGCCTGGCGGCAGGCGACCCGCCGGCAGACGCGCTCTACCGCTACTCGACGGCGGTCGGCTCCATCTTCATCTACGGCGTCTTCTTCCTGATCCTGCTCGCAATCGCTCGCGGGCTGCCGGCCAGGGAGTTCTTCGCGCTCAAACGGCCGGCGTCGTGGCCGAAGACGCTCGGCCTCGTCCTTCTTTCATACGTCGTGATCTTCATCGGCGCCGGGCTGATCATCTGGGCGCTCGGCGCCGGAGACGAGCAGGGGCTCGCCCCTGAGGCCTGGGACTCGAGTAAGGCCGGCGCCTACGCGGCGAACTTCGTCGCGGTTGCGTTCGTCGGTCCGATCGTCGAGGAGCTCATGTACCGCGGCGCCGGGATGACGCTGCTCGCGCAGTACGGCGCGCCGGTCGCGGTGATCGTGACCGCCGTGACGTTCGGCCTGGGACACGGGCTGCTGCTGGCCCTCGCGGCCCTCGTCTACTTCGGGCTCGTGACGGCCCTGCTCCGGCTGAAGACGGGGAGCGTCTATCCGTGCATCCTCGTGCACTCCCTGTTCAATGCCACGAGCCTGATCCTGGCCGTCACGACCTGATGCAACGCTATTCTCGCCTGGTGCGTGGCGCGATCGTCCTGCTCGCCGGTCTCGCCTTCACGGCTTCAGCCAACGCTGCGCCGCCCGCAGTCACCGCCACCGCGACTCCCGCAGCCGGGGTGGCACCGTTCCGCGTCACGCTCGCCGCGACGGGCGACGCCGCGTCGTACTCGTGGACGCTCGGCGACGGCGCAACAGCGGCAGGGCCGGTCGTCGCGCATGTCTACGGGGTCGGGAGATTCGTCGCAACGGTGACCGCCACGAACGCCGCGGGAGAGGTCTCACAGGCACAGGTAGCCGTGACGGGCTCCAGGCGAACGCTGACGCTGGGAGCGCCGACGCGTGCCGGCTATGGAGAAGCCACGGTGCTCGCCGGGTCCCTGCGACCCACGGTCCGGGGCGCTCGTGTTCAGATCTACCGCGGTCGAACTCACGTCACCTCAGCGCGGGTCGGCGCGAATGGCCGCTTTCGGACGCGACTGCTCCTCCGGCTGCCAGGGCCGTACCACGCCCGCTTCGGCGCGGCGCGATCGACCGAGCGTCTCGTGCGCCTCCGCCCGACGATCGAAGCGCCTCTGCTCGGGACCGTCGTCGTCGGCTCGACCTTGACCCTGCGCCCGCGGCTCGTACCCGCCCGAGCCGGGTCGCTCTCCGTCCGCGTCTTCCACGACGGCCACCGCATCCTCGTCCGCCGCGGAGCCGTAGAAGCTTCCGACCGGCAAGCCGGGCACCCTGCGGGTGGAGCTGGTCTCCAAGCCGCGCGCCGGCTACACACCCGTCCGCAAGGTGGTCTCAGCGCAGGTCGTGCTTCCTTCGCTCGCTCCCGGCTCGCGTGGCCCGAGCGTTGTCGCACTGGAGCGACGGCTGTCGCAGCTCCACTACGTGCTGCGAGGCGTCGACGGCTACTACGGAACCGACACGTTCGAGGCGGTGCTCGCGTTCCAGAAGGTGAACGGGCTGCCTCGGACCGGCCGCGTCGAGTCGTGGCTCTGGCGGCGGCTCGCACGAGCCGGAGTGCCCCGCGCCTACCGCGGGGGTGACTACATCGAGGTCGACAAGACCCGCCAGGTGCTGCTGGTCGTCAGAGGCGGCGTGGTGACGAAGGTCGTCCACGTCTCGACCGGCGCGACCGGCAACACGCCGCTCGGAAGCTGGCAGGTCTATCGCAAGGTCGGCGGCTGGGACTGGGTGCTCTGGTACCCGATGTACTTCAAGGGCGGCTTCGCGATCCACGGCTATCCGTCCGTGCCCGCGTTCCCCGCCTCCCATGGCTGCGTCCGCGTCCCGATGTGGATCGCGCCGTCGCTCTACAGCGCCAACGACTACGGCGCGACTGTGGTCGTACACCTTTGAGCGACGACCCCCGCATCACCGAGCTGCGCGAGCAGCTTGCGGACAACGACGTGAGGATCGTCGAGGCGTTGAACGTCCGGCTCGAGCTGGTCGCGCGGCTCAAGCGGGTGAAAGAGGAGATCGGAGTCGACTTCCTCGATCCGGCGCGTGAGGAGTGGCTGCTCCAGCACCTTGCAAGCGCGAACCGCGGTCCGCTTTCGGACGAGGGCTTGCGCGAGATCTACACGGAGCTGCTCGCGCTGACGAAACGCGAGCTCGGGCGCTAGAGCTAGGAGTCGTCCGGGTCGGCCGCGAACTCGTCCGGCGAGACCGAATCGAGAAAGGCACGGAACTCGTCGGGGTCGAGCTCGGCAAGGGGCGGAACGCCAGCTGCCGCGGCGATCTCGTCGTCGGACGCATCGCCCTCGAACTCCACACCGGACTCGTCGATCACCTCGTCGGCGACGAAGATCTTCGCGCCGGCGCGGACGGCCAGCGCGATCGCGTCGGACGGGCGGGAGTCGATCTCGATCTCGGACCCGTTCTGCTGGATCGTGATCCGGGCGTAGTAGGTGTTCTCGCGCATCTCGGTGACCGCGATCGAGATCACCTCGGCGTCGAGCTGCCCGAGCACGTCGTTCAGCAGGTCGTGCGTCATCGGCCGGGCCGGCGCCGCGTTCTGGAGCTTGACGAGGATCGCAGCCGCCTCGGGGTGGCCGATCCAGATCGGCAGGAACCGGTTGCCGTCGGCCGTCTTCAGCAGCACGATCGGCTGTTTGCCGACCATGTCGAAACTGACTCCGTAGATGACCATCTCGCGCATCGTCAGCGGCCTCCTACTCAGTGTAGCCACGCCTTGCAGGTACGAATCTCAGCCGAGCACGAGCTCGGAGACAGGGACGCGGATCACCTCGCCGGTCTCGACGTCCTCGATGTCGGCGAGCCGGTCCGGAATACCCATCGGGTCCAGGCCACGCAGGACGTAGCGCTTTCCCCGATAGGTGATTGGATCTCCGATTCGCATTGCTCCGCAGGCGCCCACCGCAGGGCGCGTACCTCCTGTGTCGTCCGCAGCGGAGGTGTGCGCGATCCCTGATTCGGGGATGCCCCCGTATCCCGGCACCGGAACGAGCCGTTGACCAACCATGATCGATCTCTGGCTTCACGACATCGAATCGCTCGAGGCAGTCACGCAGGACGAGCACACGCGGCGCATCTGCCTGCGCATGGCGGCGATGTCGCAGGCCGGGACGCTCGGCCCGTTCATCGCGACCCTGCACCACGACGACGAGCTCGACGAGACGACGAAGGGCACGATTGCCGAGATCGCGTGCGACGCGAACTTTCTCCTCGCGGTGGAGGACTACGTCCGCCGCACGCACTACATCCACTGATTCGATCCACTGATTTCGCGCGCGGAGGGATGGGCGATCCTGGATTCGAACCAGGGACCTCCGCCTTATCAGAGCGGCGCTCTAACCAGCTGAGCTAATCGCCCGCGGCCGCAGATTGTAGCTAGAGACTCTCGAGGACCTCGACGAGCTCTTCGAGCCGGAGCTCCTCGCCGAAGTGGATCTCGAGCTTGCCCGCACTGACCCGGACGGGGAGCCCGGTCAGCCGCTCGGCGGCGCCGCGAGCCCGTTCCGCAAGCGCGGGATCGACCTTCGTTGCCGCCCTCGGCTTGCGGGCTGCGCCACCGTCCTGGGCGGCCTTCTCGGCCGCCCGCACGGACATCCCGTCGCGGACGATGCGCTTTGCGAGCTTCTTGCGCGCATCGTGGTCGGGCACCGCGAGCACGGCGCGGGCATGGCCTTCGGTCAGCTCGCCGCGCGCGACCATCCAGAGCACCTCCTCCGGCAGCTCGAGCAGGCGCAGCCGGTTCGAGACGGAGGGCTTCGAGCGGCCGACCCGGTCCGCGACCTCGCCGAGCGAAAGCTCGAACTCGTCGACGAGCGAGGCGTAGGCGCGCGCCTCCTCCACCGGCGAGAGCTGCTCGCGCGCGACGTTCTCGACCAGGGCGAGCAGGAGCGAGTCGCGGTCGTCCGCGTCGCGCACGAGCGCCGGCAGCGTCTCCAGACCCGCTTCGCGCGCGGCGCGCCAGCGGCGTTCGCCCGCGATCAGCTCGTAGCCGCCCGCCTGCCGGGGCCGGACGACGATGGGCTGCAACAGGCCCTGCTGCTTGATCGAGCTGGCGAGGCCCGACGTCGCCTCGGGCTCGAAGCGCCGGCGCGGCTGGCGTGGATTGGCGTGGATCGCATCGACCGGCAGCTCCGCGAGCTGCGTCGGACCCGTCTCGGCGCCGCCGATCAGGACCTCGAGACCGCGGCCCAGGCCGCGCCGAGCGCTAGCTCCGCTCGACAAGTTCCATCGCCACCTTCCAGTACGCCTCCGCCCCTGAGGAGCGGCGGTCGTACGCGATCGCAGGGAGGCCGTGGCTCGGTGCCTCGGCGAGGCGGACCGAGCGCGGCACGGTCGTCGTGAAGACGAGGTCGCCGAAGTGCCGCCGCACCTCGGCCTCGACCTGGGACGCAAGCCGCGTGCGCCCGTCGACCATCGTCAGGAGGATCCCGGCGAGCCCCAGCTTCGGGTTCAGGCGAGCCTTCACGAGCTCGATCGAGCCGAGCAGCTGCGACAGGCCCTCGAGCGCGTAGTACTCGGCCTGCACCGGCACGATCACGCTGTCGGCGGCGGCGAGCGCGTTCACCGTCAGCGTGCCGAACGACGGCGGACAGTCGAGGAAGACGTAGCCGTAGCTCTCACGCGCGCCCGCGAGCGAGCTCTGCAGGTAGCGCTCGCCCTCCGCGTGGCGAGAGAGCTCCACGGCCGCGCCGGCAAGGTCGGGCCTCGCCGGCACGAGCTCGAGATTCTGGAAGCGGGTCGGCCGGGCGATCTCGGCGATCGCGGCACCGTCGAGCAGGTCGAAGCTCGAGACGCCGTTCGCCTTCTCTCCGAGCCCGGAGGTGGCGTTCGCCTGCGGGTCGAGGTCGACGAGCAGCGCCCGCTCGCCGGCCTCCGCGAGACAGGCCGCGAGGTTGATGGCAGTCGTCGTCTTGCCGACGCCGCCCTTCTGGTTCGCGAGTGCGATGATCCTGCCGGCCACGCGTCGAGTCTAGAGACGGCCTCGGACTATCCTCCGCCCCGTGCGCGACCCGGCTCCTCCCTACGTGAACGAGGGTCCACACGCCCTATGGCACGTCAGCGAGAACGCTGCAATCGAACGGTTCGAGCCACATGTGAGCCGCACGGCGGCTGAGCACGAACCGCTCGTCTGGGCGATCGACACGCGCCACCTGCCCCTCTACTGGTTTCCCCGCGAGTGTCCGCGGGGGACGTTCTGGGCCGACCGCTCGACGAGTCCGGCCGACGCAGCGCGATTCCTCGGCGGCTCGACGCGGGTGCACGCAGATCGAGGAGGGCTGGCTCGAGCGGATGCGCACGACTGACGTGTTCGCCTACCGGCTGCCCGACGCCTCCTTCGAGCCGCACCCCGAGGTCGGCGGCTACTGGGTCTGCGCGCGCGACGGTCGAGCCGGTCGACGTGCGACCGCTCGGCGACCTCGATCGCGTGCCACGAGCGCGCAGAGATCGAGTTGCGGGTCCGTGCCGAACCTCTGGCCGCTCTGGAACGACGTCGCCGCGTCGACGCTCGAGTTCAGCGGCATGCGGCTGCGGAACGCGCAACCGCTCCCGGCCAAGTAACAGTCTGTTACTTGGCGCTCAGGCGAGCGGCCGCTTCTTCGCGACACCGGGGCGGCGCGGGAAGCCCGGCGGCGTCGGCCCGGTCTTCCGGAGCACGACGAATCCCGGCGGCGACTCCGCGAGCTCGCCGGCGATCAGCTCTGCGACACGCGCAACGGCCTCCAGGTCGGCCGACGGTCCGACCCAGAGGATGACCGCACCGCCTTCCTCGACGAGCGGCAGGCACCACTCGGCCGCCACCGGCGGCTGCGCGAGCGCCTTCGCGACCGCGACCCCGTAACGTCTCGTCAGCTTGGCTCCTCGGCGCGGCCCCAGACGACGCGAAGGTTCGGGAGCTCCTCCGTCCACCGCTGCAGGAACTCCGTCTTCCGGCGCTCGGCCTCGAGCAGGGTCACCTCGCGGTCCGGCAGCGACGCGGCGAGCGGGATCCCCGGCGTGCCGCCGCCGCTCCCCACGTCGACGATCGGGCCGTCGAAGCGGCGCACGAGCTCGAGACCCGCAAGCGCGTCGTCGAGCAGGACGCGGCGCGCCTCGGCCGGGTCGCGCAGCGCAGTCAGCCCGGGCGTCTCGACGACAGCCGCGAGCCAGCGCTCGAGGAGGTCAGACGTCGACGTGGCGGGGGAAGATGACGACGAAGCGGTTGGGCTCGGTGCCCTCGCTGGCGGTCTCGACCTCGGGGTCGTCCTTCAGCTTCTCGTGCACGATCTTCCGTTCGACCGCGGTCATCGGCTCGAGCTCGACGCGCTGCCCCGTGGCCGATGCCTGCTCGGCCATGCGGAGCGCGAGCGCGTCGAGGGTCGCCTGGCGACGGTCGCGGTAGCCGGCCGCGTCGACGACCACGGGCTTGCGCTCCTCGTAGCGGCCGCGGAAGAGGATCGCGTTGGCGAGGTACTGGATCGCGTCGATCGTCTGGCCGTGGCGGCCGATCAGCATCCCGAGGTCGTGGCCGTCGCAGACGACGCGGATCTCGTCCTCGCTCTCCTCGATCTCGACGGTGCACTGGACGCCGATCTCGTGCGCGATCCTCTCGACGACCTCGCGGAGGCGCGCCGCGTCGTCGCTCTCGCCGTCGCGGCGAACGGTCTCCGCGGGCTCGCGGACGGGCGCCGCTTCCTCGTCCACGCTCGCGACCACACGTGCCGGCTCGTAGCCGACGCCGAGGAGACCGCGCTCGCCCTCGGTGACGACCTGAAAGCGAACCGCGGCCTTGTCCAGGCCGGGATGCATCCGCTCGAGCTCGCGGACGGCGGCCCACTTCGCCTCGCCCACGGTCTCGCCGGTCATCTCGACCGAGATCTCGCTCATCGTCTCGAGCCGCCCTTCTTCTTCGCTTCACCTTGCGCACGCGCGGCGGGGTGGCGCGCGGCCGGCTTCGCGGCGACCGTCTTCGCCGATTCAGGCTCCGGCTCGGGCGGCGGCGCGTCCTTCGGTGGAGTGCGAGAGCTTCGCTTCGGCGGCGGTTGCGGCTTCGGCGTCAGCCTGCGGGTGATCAGCCCCTGCCCGGTCGTCCACAGGTTCGTCGTCAGCCAGTAGAGCATCAGGCCGGACGGGAAGTTGAGGACGAACGGGATGAACGCGATCGGGAGGATCAGCAGCATCGCCCGCTGTGCCGGCTGCATGTTCTGCGACATCAGGTACGACGACGTCAGCTGGCTCGCCGCGTAGAGGACGATCAGGAGCGGGCCCCAGCCGACCTTCGTGTCGTCGGTGATGTTGATCAGGTTCAGCCACTCGAGCGCTCGACGCGCTCGCGCCTGACTGCAGGATCTCGTCCTCGAAGTCTCGGAGGACGAAGAAGAGCCCGATGAAGACCGGGAACTGCGCCAGCATCGGCAGGCACGACGCCGCCGGATTGATCTGGTTCTCCTTGTAGAACGCCATCATCTCCTGGTTCATCCGCGCCCGGTCGTGCTTCCAGCGCTGCTGGATCGCCTTCATCTCGGGCGCGTGCGCCTGGAGGTTCTGCATCGAGTGGATCTGCCGCACGGTCAGCGGCACGAGCAGCATCCGAACGATCACGACGAGGGCGACGATCGACCACGCCCACGAGAGCCCGACGGTGTCGTGGAGATGCGTCAGGATCCAGGTGAGGAGATCCTCGAGCGGTGTGAGGATGCTGGCGACGATCACGCCGGATCGACCCCGCCGTGGCTCCACGGATTGCAGCGGAGCAGGCGCCAGGCTGCCTTCGCCGAGCCCTTGACGAGCCCGTGAGCGTGGAGCGCGTCGAGCGCGTACTGCGAGCAGCTCGGGTGGTACTTGCAGGTGCCGGCGGGCGTCAGGAGCCCGAACGTGTAGCGCCAGGCGTAGACGAGGGCAATACCGATGTACTTCGGGCCGATGGACTTGCCCGCTCCAACGCCGGCAGAGCCGGCGTCTCCGCTCCTGGGCGGCTCCGTCGAGCCTACGCCGCTCACGCCGCCGCCTTGTCGAGCACCTCGGTCACGCGCTCGGCGAGCCAGGCGTGCCCGCGCGTGTCCGCCGGCTCGGCGAGACCGGGTCGCGCCACGAGGACGTAGTCGTGCCCGGGACGCGCGCGGCCCGAGAGCTCGGCCCACGTCTCGCGCAGCTGCCGCTTGACGCGGTTGCGGACGACGGCATTGCCGACGGACTTCGGCACGGCCAGGCCGAGCCGCGGCTCGTCGGTCTCACCCGCCTCGCGCGGGAACCAGTAGAGGACGAGAAACCGCGTCGAGGCCGAGCGGCCGCTGCGATAGACGGCGTCGAAGTCCCGAGAACGCGACAGGCGGTTCCGGCGTTGCACGTTCGGAGGATAGACCGGCGGGCTCAGGCGGAGAGCCGCTTGCGGCCCTTGGCCCTGCGACGCTTCAGGATCGCCTGCCCGGCACGCGTCGACATGCGCGCACGGAAGCCGTGCTTGCGCTTGCGGCGGCGGACGTTGGGCTGGTAGGTGCGCTTCAAGGAACTCTCCGGACGAAAAACGAAGCCGCCGGGCGGCGGGGAGCGAAAGTATAGACGAGCCGTTCAAACCCGGTTATCCACAATGAGACGCCGATGGCGAAAGGGCCGCAAACCGCCACCCTCGACGACGTTCTCCCACAGGTTCTCCACACCTGTGGATTGTTGTGTGGACGTTGCAAAAGACCTGCAAAACGGCGCTTTTTCGGATCCGCGGCGCGTGTTGAGAGCACCTCAAGACGCTGCTATGCTCGCCGCTCTCGACACCGAATGAGGGGGCCGGCCGCAGCGTGGAGCACCAAATCGAGCTGACTGCGGAGAGTCTGTGGGACGAAGTATCGAGTCGGCTCAGAGGGGCGCTCAACGAAGCGACATTCAGCACGTGGTTCGGCGATGCAGCCGGCGCGTCGCTCACTGACGACGCCTTTGCGCTAGCCGTTCCGAACGACTTCACGCGCGAGTGGATCGAGGGTCATTTCCTCGGCCTGATCCGTGCCGCCGTGAAGGATGCGACAGGGCACGAACGCCGCATCCACCTGACCGTTCGCGACGACATGGTGCGCTCGGAGCCGGTCTCCGACGGCACACCGCTCGAGCAGCCCGTGACGCCGTGCGCCGGAGCCGGCGGCGAGCGGCTCGATGAGCCTCAAGTACACGTTCGACCTCTTCGTGATCGGCTCGTCGAACCGGTTCGCACACGCGGCGGCGCTCGCGGTCGCCGAGGCGCCGGCGCAGGCGTACAACCCGCTCTTCATCTACGGCGGCACCGGGCTCGGCAAGACGCACCTGCTGCAGGCGGTCGGCCAGTACGTCGGTGAGCACGGAAACGGCCTGACCGCGCGTTACGTCACGAGCGAGACGTTCATGAACGACTTCATCAACTCGCTCCGCGACAAGCGCATCGAGGGCTTCAAGCAGCGCTACCGCACCTACGACGTGCTCCTCGTCGACGACGTGCAGTTCTTCGAGGGCAAGGAGCGGATCCAGGAGGAGTTCTTCCACACCTTCAACTCGCTCTACGAAGCCGGCCGGCAGATCGTGATCTCGTCCGACCGGCCGCCGAAGGAGATCGCGACCCTGGAGGAGCGGCTGCGCTCACGCTTCGAGTGGGGCCTGATCACCGACATCCAGCCGCCCGACCTCGAGACGCGGATCGCGATCCTGCGCAAGAAGGAGAAGACCGACCGGATCCACGTGCCCGATCCCGACGTGCTGACCTACGTCGCCGAGCGCGTGACGACGAACATCCGCGAGCTGGAAGGCGCGCTCACGCGGGTCGTCGCCTTCTCCTCCCTGACGGGCCGGCCGATGACGGTCGAGCTCGCCGAGGACGTGCTCAAGGACGTGTTCCCGCAGGGCCAGCCGGTCGAGATCTCGATCCGCCGGATCCAGGAGACCGTCTCCGAGCGCTTCGGGATGACCGTGAACGAGCTCTGCAGCGCCAAGCGCTCGCAGTCGATCGCCTACCCGCGGCAGGTCGCGATGTACCTCTCGCGCGCGCTCACGGACTCGTCGCTGCCGAAGATCGGCAAGGAGTTCGGCGGCCGCGACCACACGACTGTGATGCACGCGAACGCGAAGATCGAAGGGATGATCCGCGAGGATCGCTCTGTGTACAACCTTGTGCAAGAACTGACTGCACGCATCAAGCAGGCAGGCTGATTCTGTGGATACCTTCCCGAAGGGCTCTCGGGCCTGTTAGCTCTCCCGCGTTGTGCACCGCGTGGACCTACAGGGCAAACGGCGCTCCGATGCGGGATAGTGCCGTCGTCCCCGTTGTCCACACTCCCTATGACTTCTACGAAAGGATTTAAAGAATCATGGAACTAGAAGCAGTGGGAGCCGAGGTGGCAGAGAATGGGGCGGTGGCCGACGTGAATGCCGGTACCGGGATGAAGCTCAGCGTCGCGCGAGACGAGCTCGTCGCGAAGCTCGGTCTCGTTTCGCGCGCGGTCTCGACCCGGGGCACCGTCCAGGTGCTCTCCGGAATCCTCCTCTCCGCGGAGGGCGGCACGATCACACTCGCCGCCACCGACATGGAGCTCTCGCTGCGGACGACGCTCGACGCGCAGGTCGACGGTGACGGCGCGGTCGTGATCCCCGGCAAGCCGCTCGTCGAGCTCGCGCGCCTGCTGCCCGAGAGCGACGTGACGATCGAATACCGGCCGGCGGAAGGCACGGTGCAGATCGTCTCGGGCCCGTACAACTCGCGGCTGAACGTCTTCAACGCCGAGGACTTCCCGCGGCTCCCGGCCATCGACGCGCAGCTGCACTCGATCGACCGCGAGGCGCTGCTGGAGACCGTCGACCGGGTCGCCCGGTCGGCCTCGCGCGACGAGTCGCGCCCCGTGCTCACCGGCATCCTCGTCCGCTTCGAGGCCGGGAAGCTGGTGATGGTCGCCACCGACTCGTACCGGCTGTCGGTGAAGGAGACGGAGCTCGGCGAGGCCGCGCCGGAGCTCGAGGCGATCATCCCGGCGCGCGCTCTCACGGAGCTGTCGCGGCTTGCGGGCGGCGATGCTGTCGAGCTCGGCGTGCACGAGAACCACGTCGTCTTCGGCACCGGCGACGCCTGGCTGACGACACGCCGCATCGACGGCCAGTTCCCGAACTACCGGCAGCTGCTGCCCGACGCGTTCGAGGTCGAGCTGACGCTCCCGAAGGCCGAGCTCGCGGACGTCGTGCGCCGCGCCTCGGTCCTCGCGCTGCGGAACTCACCGCTGCGCCTGCGCCTGGCCGAGGGCGAGCTCACCGTCTCCGCGCAGACCCAGGACGTCGGCGAGACGCACGAGACGATGCCCGCGGCGTACTCGGGCGAGGAGTTCGTGATCGGATTCAACGCCGAGTTCCTTCGCGACGGGGTCGACTCGATCGTCGGCGACGACGTCAAGGTCAAGCTGATCAACCCACTGCGCCCGGCGATCCTGGAGGACGCAGCCGGCGACTTCACCTACCTGATCATGCCGATCAGGTTGGCCGGCTAACTGATCGTTCGAACGGTCACTCTCCGCGACTTCCGGTCCTACGAACGGCTCGAGCTCGCACTCGAGCCGGGCGTCGTCCTCGTCACGGGCGCGAACGGCGCCGGCAAGACGAACCTGCTCGAGTCGCTGCACGTCGGCACCCAGGGCTTCTCGCCGCGCACGCGCGCCGACCAGCAACTCGTCCGGTTCGGCGCCGTCGGGGGCGCGGATCGCGCTGGCGGGCGACAGAGACGGCCGGCCGGTCGAGCTGGAGGTGACGCTGCAGCAGCAGGCCGGGAAGCGCGCGAAGCTGAACGGAGCGCCGCTGCGGTCGGCCGACCAGCTCCGCGGCGAGGTCGCGACGCTCGTCTTCACGCCCGACCGGCTCGCCGTCGTGAAAGGGGGTCCCGCCGCGCGCCGCGCGTACTTCG
Organism: uncultured Gaiellaceae bacterium; assembly: GCA_963847255.1. Classification (GTDB taxonomy): domain Bacteria; phylum Actinomycetota; class Thermoleophilia; order Gaiellales; family Gaiellaceae; genus Gaiellasilicea. The sequence goes on along the minus strand of CAWJYW010000014.1, from coordinate 20,114 downwards.
ACCGGTCGCTGAGCCGGCTGCTGCCGAGCCGGGCGGCGCTCCCGCTCGAGTATGCGGCCGCGGTCGGGCAGCGGAACGCAGCTCTCCGGCGGGTCGCGTTCGGCGCCTCGACCCGCGACGCGGTTGCGCCGTGGACGGAGCAGGTGGCAACCCTGGGCGCCTCCCTCGTCGCGTCCCGGCAGGAGGCGATCGCCCTTCTCTCGCCCGTCTTTGCCGAGCGCGCGGACGAGCTCGGCCTGCCGGGCGCCGCCCTCGACTACGGCGGCGAGCCGCCGACCGTGGCGGCGCTCGAGGCGCGGCTGGAGCGCGACCTGGAGCGCGGGGTCACCGGTCTCGGCCCGCACCTCGACGACGTCACCGTCCGCTCGGGAGAGCGGGAGCTTCGGAGCTTCGGCTCCCAGGGCGAGCAGCGCCTGGCCGTGCTCTCGCTCCTGCTCGCCGAGGCGGAAGTGATCGCCGAGCAGCGGCGCACGCCGCCGCTCGTTCTCCTCGACGACGTCCTCTCGGAGCTCGACGCGACTCGCCGGCGGGCGCTCGCCGAGAGGATCGGCCGGGTCGGACAGGCGATCGTGACCGCGACGAGCGCCGACGCGCTGCCGCTCGAGCCGGCGCAGCTGCTCGAAGTGACTCCCGGCGCGGTGAGAGCCGCCTGATGGACCGCCTCGACCGCCAGATCCGCCGCGAGCTCGGCCGCATCGGGCCGATGGACGGGGACATGACGGCGATCGTGCGCGTGTGGTACGCCGCGGTGGGCGAGACGGTCGCGCGAAATGCATGCCCGGCGCGCCTCGCGCGGGACGGCACGCTGCATGTGAACACCGCGTCCGCGACGTGGGCATTCGAGCTCGGGAGCCTCGCGCCGACGATCCTCGAGCAGCTCCGAAACGAGCTCGGCGAAGCGGCGCCGCCGAAGCTTCGCTTCGCGCCGGGACCGATCCCGGACCCGCTCGCCGAGGCGCCCGAGCAGCGTGCTGCCGAGCGCCGCTCGAGATCGCCGCCGAGGACCGCGCCGAGGCGCTCCGAGCTCGCCGCCGTGATCGAGGACGAGGAGCTCCGCGAGCTGGTCGCGCGAGCCGCTGCGGCAGGCCTCGCGCGAGCCCGCTCCGACCGCGGTTTCTGATACACTGTGACTCTGGCCCGCAAGGTGCTCATTTGCAGGGCTTTTTTGATGGCTGAAACCGCATATACCGCAAAAGACATCACCGTTCTGGAGGGTCTCGAGCCCGTCCGGCTCCGACCCGGGATGTACATCGGCTCGACCGGCCCGCGCGGCCTCCACCACCTCGTCTACGAGGTCGTCGACAACGCCGTCGACGAGGCGCTCGCGGGGCACAACGACTCGGTCGAGGTGACCCTCCATCCGGACAACTCGGTCACCGTCGTCGACCGCGGCCGGGGCATTCCCGTGGACCTGATCGAGGAGCAGGGAATGTCGGCGATGACGGTCGTGCTGACCAAGCTGCACGCCGGCGGCAAGTTCGGCGGCGACGGCTACAAGGTCTCCGGCGGCCTGCACGGCGTCGGCCTCTCGGTCGTGAACGCGCTCTCGGAGCGCCTCGTGGCCGAGGTGCGCCGCGACGGAGAGATCTACCGGCAGGAGTTCGAGCGCGGCGTCCCGCTCGCAGACATGGAGGTCGTCGGGAAGGCCGAGAAGGGCGACAGCGGCACGAAGATCCACTTCCTGCCCGACGGCGGCATCTTCGAGGAGATCGACTTCTCGACGCCGACCCTCGTCCAGCGCCTGCGCGAGACCGCGTTCCTGACCCGCGGCCTCCGGATCGTGCTCACCGACGAGCGCGAGGGCGAGGACCGGCACGAGTTCTACGCCGAGGGCGGTATCCGGGACTTCGTCGCCTACGTGAACGACGCGAAGGATCCGGTCCACAAGCACATCGTCTACTTCGAGGGCGAGAGCGAGCACGGCCACGTCGAGGTCGCGATGCAGTGGAACACCTCGTACGTCGACTCCGTCTACTCGTTCGCGAACAACATCAACACCCACGAGGGCGGCACGCATCTCCAGGGGTTCCGCTCGGCCCTGACGCGCACGCTCAACAAGTACGCGCGCGACAAGGGCCTGCTGAAGGAGAAGGAGGACAGCCTCGAGGGCGAGGACGTGCGCGAGGGGCTGGCGGCCGTGATCTCGGTCAAGCTCGCGAACCCGCAGTTCGAGGGCCAGACGAAGACGAAGCTCGGCAACCCGCCGATCGCCGGTCTCGTCGAGACAGACGGTCAACCAGAAGCTGGCCGAGTTCATGGAGGAGAACCCGCAGGACGCGCGCCAGATGATCATGAAGGCCATCTCGGCCTCGCGCGCGCGGCAGGCGGCGCGGAAGGCGCGCGAGCTGACGCGCCGCAAGAGCGCGCTCGAGAGCATGTCGCTCCCGGGCAAGCTCGCCGACTGCTCGATCAAGGACCCGGAGTCGGCGGAGCTCTTCATCGTCGAGGGCGACTCCGCCGGCGGCTCGGCCAAGATGGGCCGCGACCGCACCTACCAGGCGATCCTGCCGCTGCGCGGAAAGATCATCAACTCGGAGAAGAACCGGATCAACAAGGTTCTCTCCAACAACGAGATCCAGGCCATGATCACCGCCATCGGCACCAGCCTCGGCGACGAGTTCGACATCGCGAAGCTGCGCTACCACCGCGATCATCGTGATGACCGACGCCGACGTCGACGGCTCGCACATCCGGACGCTGATCCTGACGTTCCTCTACCGGCAGATGCCGGAGCTGATCGAGCGCGGCCACATCTACATCGCCGTGCCGCCGCTCTACAAGGTGAAGCTCGGCAACCAGGAGTACTACTTCGAGAAGGACGCGCAGCTCGAGGAGCTGCTCGTGCGCGAGCGGGTCGGCGAGCTCGAGATCAGCTCGCGCGACGGCTGAGGCGCTGAAGCTCACCGAGGCGCGCTGGGGCCGCTACGTGCGCGCGCTGGCAGAGTTCGAAGGCTGGCTCGCACGGCTGCGGGCCGACTTCGGTGCGCCCGCGGCCGATTTCGTGATCACGCACCGGATCGTCGAGAACGACACGTCCTCGATCATCGAGCTCGGCAAGGCGATCGACGCGACCGTCGACAACGGCTACGCGCTCAGCATCCTCGGCCAGGCCGAGGGCACGCTCGAGGTCAAGGTCGTCGAGACCGAGACGAGCTCCGCGACCCACATCACGGTGCCGGCGGAGCTGCTCGCCTCGCCCGTGTACGCGAACCTGCGCCGGGCGTACGCGAAGCTGATCGACATCGTCGGCCCGCCTCCGTTCACGCTCGCAGCCGGCAAGAAGAAGCGCGCGCGCCGAGACGTTCGGCGCGCTCCGGCACGAAGCGCTCGAGCTGGCGAAGGAGGGACTCCAGCTCTCGCGCTTCAAGGGCCTCGGCGAGATGAACGAGGAGCAGCTCTGGGAGACGACGATGGACCCGGCCAAGCGGCTGCTGATCCGCGTCGACGTCGAGGACGCCTCCGCCGCCGACAAGATGTTCTCGACCCTGATGGGCGACCAGGTCGAGCCGCGCAGGGCGTTCATCGAGGAAAACGCGCGCGACGTGCGCTTCCTGGACGTGTAAGTGACCGACATCATCGAACCACTCGGCGGCGGCCGGATCGAAGTCGCGCGAGCTCGAGCAGGAGATGCGCTCGAGCTATCTCGACTACGCGATGAGCGTGATCGTCGGGCGCGCGCTGCCCGACGTCCGCGACGGTCTCAAGCCGGTGCACCGGCGCGTGCTCTTCGGCATGCACGAGGCCGGCCTGCAGCCGAACCGGCCCTACAAGAAGTCCGCCGCCACCGTCGGCGACGTGATGGGCAAGTACCACCCGCACGGTGACGCGTCGATCTACGACACGCTCGTGCGGATGGCGCAGCCGTTCTCGCTGCGCTACCCGCTCGTCGACGGGCAGGGCAACTTCGGCTCGATCGACGACGACCCGCCGGCCGCGATGCGCTACACGGAAGCGCGCCTCTCGAAGATCGCGACCGAGATGCTGCGGGACATCGACTCGGACACGGTCGACTTCGAGCCGAACTACGACGAGTCGCGCAAGCAGCCGTCCGTACTGCCGTCACGCTTCCCGAACCTGCTCGTCAACGGCTCGGCCGGCATCGCCGTCGGGATGGCCACGAACATGCCGCCGCACCGTCTGGGCGAGATCGTCGACGCGATCGTGCAGCTGATCGACGAGCCGGCCTCGAACGTCGACGACCTGGCCAAGCACGTCAAGGGCCCCGACTTCCCGACCGGCTCGATCATCGTCGGCAGGCAGGGAATCCGCGACGCCTACCGCGACCGGTCGCGGCCGGATCGTGATGCGCGCGCGCGCCCACATCGAGGAGCTGCGCGGCGGCAAGACCGCGATCATCGTCACCGAGCTGCCGTACGGGACGAAGAAGGGCGGCGAGACCGGCGTGATCAAGAAGATCGCCGATCTCGTCCAGGACAAGGTGATCACCGAGATGTCGGATCTCGCCGACCACTCGGACCGCACCGGCATGCGCATCCAGGTCGAGCTCAAGCGCGACGCGATTCCGCAGGTCGTGCTGAACAAGCTCTACAAGCACACCGGGCTGCAGGCGACGTTCGGCTACAACGCCGTCGCGCTGGTCGACAACGTGCCGAAGACGCTCTCGCTGCTCGAGCTCGTCACGCACTACCTCGACTTCCAGCGCGTGATCGTCACGCGCCGCTCGAAGTACGACCTGCGCAAGGCCGAGGATCGCGCGCACGTCCTCGCCGGCTACCTCATCGCCCTCGACAACCTCGACGAGGTGATCCGGGTGATCCGCGGCGCCGACGACACCGACGCGGCGCGCGAGGAGCTGATGTCGCAGTTCTCGCTCTCGGAGATCCAGGCGACGGCGATCCTCGACCTGCGCCTCCGCGCCCTCACCGGGCTCGAGCGCAAGCGCGTCGAGGACGAGTACGCCGACCTCCAGGAGCGCATCGCCGAGCTCCGGGCGATCCTCGGCGACCCGGCTCGGATCGACGCCCTGATCCGCGAGGAGCTGCTCGAGATCAAGTCGATCTACGGCAAGGGCGACGACCGGCGCACCGAGATCATCGCGGCCGAAGGCGAGTTCTCGCTCGAGGACATGATCGCCGAGGAGGACATGGTGATCGCGATCACGCGCTCCGGCTACATCAAGCGCCTGCCGGTCACCTCCTACCGCGAACAGCGCCGCGGCGGGGTCGGCGTGATGGGCATGGATCTCAAGGACGAGGACTACATCGAGCACCTCTTCGTCGCCTCGACCCACGATTTCGTCCTCTTCTTCACGAGCGTGGGCAAGGTCTACCGGCTGAAGGTGCACGAGCTGCCGCTCGGGTCGCGGCAGTCGAAGGGCCGGGCGATCGTCAACCTCCTGCCATTCCGCCAGGACGAGTCGGTGCGCGCCGTGATCGCGACCCGCGACTACAAGGAATCGAAGTACCTCGTCTTCGCGACGAAGAAGGGCGTCGTCAAGAAGACCGAGTTCCTCGCCTACAACACCCCGTTGAAGGCCGACGGGATCATCGCGATCAAGATGCGCGAGGACGACGAGCTCATCGGCGTGCGGCTCTCGGACGGCGACGACGACATCCTGATGGTCTCACGCGGCGGCCAGGCGATCCGCTTCCACGAGTCCGACGTGCGGGCCATGGGCCGCGACGCCTCGGGCGTTCGCGGCATGAACCTTCGCAGCGGCGACGAGGTGATCGAGGTCAACGTGGCCGAGGACGACGCAGACCTGCTCGTCGTGACCGAGAACGGCTACGGCAAGCGAACGCCGCTGCACGAGTACCCGGTCAAGGGCCGCGGCGGGCTCGGCGTGAAGACCGTCCAGCTGACCGACGCCAAGGGGAAGCTCGCCGGCGCGCGCGTCGTCCGCGACGGCTATGCGGTGATGCTGATCTCGACGAGCGGCACCGTGATCCGGATGCCCGTCGAGGACGTCAAGCGACTCGGCCGCTCGACGCAGGGCGTGATCGTGATGCGCCTCCGCGGCGACGACGAGACGCGTTTCGAGCCTCGCGCCTGTGGTCGAGAGCGAGGGCTCCGACTCGACGGTCGAGGCTGCGGCAGACGCAGCGCTCGAGGCCGGAATCGAGCCGCTCGCCGAGCCGGACTTCGACGAGGACGGCTTCCCGCCGGCCGCGGACGAGGACGACTCCGAGCTCGACGAGTAGCCCGAAGAATCCTTCCGATTTCTGCCTGGACTCCCTTCCCAAACACGGAAAAACCGTGTATATCTTTCTCTTGAGGGGTCGTAGCACTCGTCGATAAAGGGATCAGCATGGCTTACAACACGCAATTGAACATTCTCGAGCCGGTGAACCTGTCGGAGCACCTGGACAAGATCGAGCTCTACCTCGGTCAGGTCTGCCAGATCGCCGGGATCTCGAAGATGCAGCTCGACTACTGGACGAACAAGGCGCAGATCCCGACCAAGGGCAAGAAGCAGCGGATCTACGACATCGAGGCGCTCGAGACGGTGATGCTCATCAAGCAGGCCAAGGACAAGGGCCTGAACCTCGGTGCTGCGATCGAGGCCGCTCGCCGGTTCCGGAGCGCGAATGCTCCGCTGGGCTAACCCCGCCGCCTAGCTCTCGATCGCTCCGCCGTTCCGCGTCGCCTTCTCCATGAAGGCGGTCAGCATGTCGATCGGTGCCGGGAAGACGATCGTCGTCGCGTTCGTGGCGCCGATCTCGAGCAGCGTCTGCAGGTAGCGCAGCTGCAGCGCCATCGGCGACTTCGCCATCACGTCGGCGGCGTCCGCAAGCTTCTGGGAGGCCTGGAACTCACCCTCGGCGGCGATGATCTTGGCGCGCCGCTCACGCTCTGCCTCCGCCTGGCGGGCCATCGCACGCTGCATGCCGGCCGGGATCTCCACGTCCTTCACCTCGACGATCGAGACCTTCACGCCCCACGGGGAAGTCGCCTCGTCGATGATGTTCTGGAGGATGGCGTTGATCTTGTCGCGCTCCGAGAGCAGCTCGTCCAGCATGTGCTGGCCGAGGACGGACCGGAGCGTCGTCTGCGAGATCTGAGAGGTCGCGACCATGAAGTTCTCGATCTGCACGATCGCGTTCTTCGGCTCCACGATCCGGAAGTAGGCGACCGCGTTCACGCGCACCGGCACGTTGTCCTTCGTGATCACTTCCTGTGGGGGCACGTTGAGGGTGATCGTGCGCAGGTCGACCTTCACCATCCGGTCGATCACGGGGATGAGGAAGAAGAGGCCCGGTCCCTTCGGCTCGGGCAAGAGCCGTCCGAGCCGGAAGATGACGCCTCGCTCGTACTCGCGTGCGACCTTGACCGCGGCGAAGACGAACATCAGCACGATCAGGACGACGATGGCGAGAATGATCAGTGCGACGGACACGCTCAGGTCCTTTCGACGGGTTCCGGGCTTGCTGCGACCACGAGTTGCAGCGTCTCTTGCTCGACGGACTCTACGCGCACCTCGCCGCCCGCCGGCAGTGGTTCGCCGTCGGTGGTGCGAGCGTGCCAGAGCTCGCCGTCCACGAAGACGAGGTTCTCGGCGCGTACCTGGCCGGTCTCGCCGACCAGCCGGTGGGTGCCGACCTCGGGAACGGTTCGCCGGAGCCTGACGGCCTTCGTCAGCGCGAAGCCGAAGAGGAGCACGAGCGTTCCGGCGATCGCGAGCGCGACAGGTAGGGAGACCTGGTACGCGTCGCCCGCCGGGTCGAAGAGCATCAACGCGCCGATCACGAACGTGATCGCTCCGGCGACCGAGAGCGCCCCGTGCGAGACGATGAACGCCTCGGCTACGAAGAAGGCGGCAGAGAGCAGCATCAGGAGCAGGCCGGCGATCGAGACCGGCAGCACCTGCAGCCCGTAGAGGCCGACGATCAGCGAGATCGCGCCGACGGTGCCGGGGAAGATGAGACCGGGGTTCCAGAGCTCGACCACGATTCCGATCAGGCCGATCGAGAGCATCAGCGCGATGATGTTCGGGTCGATCAGCAGGTCGAGCAGCCGCTTCCACGCCGACATCTCGATCCGCTCGATCGTCGTACCGGGCGGCGTCGAGATCGTCAGCCCCTTCGGCTCGGGCGTCGTGCCGTCGATCTGGCGGAACAGGTCAGGGTAGTCCATCGCGATGACGTCGATGACGTTCTTCTCCAGCGCTTCGCGGGCGCCGAGATTCGTCGCCACCGTGACCATCTGCCGCGCCACTTCGACGTTGCGGCCGTGCTCTCGCGCGAGCTCGCCGATGTATGCAGCCGCGTCGTTCACGATCTTGCGCCGCAGGTCGTCCGAGATGTCCTCGCCGCCGATCGACACCGGCGTCGACGAGCCGATGTTCGTCTGCGGCGCCATCGCGAGCACGTCGGCGGACATGCCGATCACGGCGCCGGCCGAGTCGGCGCTCGCGCCGGGCGGCGCGACGTAGACGATCACCGGAATCTTCGCCGCCAGGATCCCCTTGACGATGTCGCGCATCGAGGAGCCGAGCCCGCCCGGCGTGTCCATCTCGATCACGACGGCCGCAAAGCCCTCCTCCTCGCCCCGGTGGATCGCGTCGAGGAGATACTCCTGCGTCACCGGGTTGACGTCGTTGTCGAACTCGGCGACGAGGACCTTGGGCGGGGTGGCGGCCGAGGCCGACCCCGAGAACGCAGCGGCCGCGGCCAGCGCCGCGAGAGCGGTCAGACCCCGCGAGAGGGGAGCGTCCAAGGCCCTGAAAGTCTACGCGCGGACGCGGTTCTGGAAGGAGTTGTCGAGTGCGGCGCGCAGCCCGACTGCGAGTGCGCCGGTGAGAACCGCGGCGTCGCCGAGGCTCGAGACCTCGATGCGGGGCGGGTACGGCAGCCAGCGGGAGAGGAAATCCCGGGTTGGTTCGAGGAGGAGATCGGCGTTGGCCCCGATGCCGCCGCCGAGGACGACGAGCGCGATGTCGGTGACCGCGGCGACCGGTGCCAGGTGAAGCGCGATCCGCCGAGCCTCTTCGTCGACGACCTTCTGCGCGATCGCGTCGCCGGCGCGTGCGGCCGCGAAGATGCTGCGGACGTCGAACGGCGGCTGGAGGGTCGTGGCGGCGCCGTTCTCGGCCGCGAGCCGCGCCGCAAGCTCGGAGACCGCTGCGGCGCACGGGTCGATCTCGTCCGAGCGGCCGGCGGCCACCAGGTCGACCTCCCCGGCGGCGCCGTGACGGCCGCGGTGGAGCTCGCCCCGAAGGATGAGGCCGGCGCCGAGGCCGGTACCGACCGAGAGGAAGACGAAGTCCTCCACGCCACGCGCGACTCCCTGCCAGCGTTCGCCGACGGCGGCCAGGTTGATGTCGTTCTCGACGGCGACCGGGAGCTCGAGCCGGGCGCGAATGTCGTCACCCCAGTGCCGCCCCTCGAGGCCGGGGACATTCGTCGCGAGCCGGAGCTGGCCGGTGTCTGCGTCGACGACGCCCGGGACGCCGACGACCGCACCGTCGATCAGCTCGGCGGAGAGCCCGCAGGACTCGGCGAGCGAGTCGCGGAGGAGGCCGATCGCCTCGATCGCCGCGTCGGCATCGGCTCCGCCGAGCTCGACGTCCTGACGTGCCCGCACCTCGCCGCGCAGGTCGCAGATCGCACCGCGCAGGAAGCGGGCGCCGAGATCGAGGCCGAGGACGAGCGCAGCTTCCGGAACGAGGTCGAAGAAGACGGCGCCGTAGGTGGGCCGCCCCGGGTCCGGCTCGGTCTCCTGCACGAGCCCCGCCTCGAGGAGCGATTGCAGCGCAAGCGACACCGTCGGCTTGGAGATGCCGGCCCGGCGTGAGATCTCGGCGCGCGAGATGGGAGCTCCGGCCCGGATCGTCTCGAGCACCGTGCGCTCGTTCAGATCCTTCAGGAGCGGCGGAATGGCAGCGGCGCGCGTCATCTGGTCAACAACCTTACTCGTTTTGGCGGACAATCCCAGCAAACTTGACTTCGTAGCGCAAGAAGTTCAGAGTCGCGTTCGGAAAGTTAACTAACCTGCCTGCAGGCCACCCGGCCTGGGCTGGGAGAGACAGGGACGCGATGACGTCCGGACACTCCAGAGGAGGGCTCAGATGAAACGCATGGCGACGATAGTCGTCCTGCTCGCGGCACTTGCGCTCGTTGCGGTCGCCGCTGCGGCCGTGTCGGAGGATGCGGCGTCGACCACACCCACGGCGAAGGGCGGCACGGCCGCCACCACGCTGACGGTGTGGGTCGGCTGGAGCGCCCGCGAGCTGAGCGAGTTCAAGAAGGTCGCCGCGGAGTACGACAAGAAGAACGCGGCGGTCACGGTCAAGGTCGTCGGCGGCATCAACGACGACAAGATCATCGCCGCCCTGCGCGGCGGGAATGCTCCGGATGTCGTCAGCTCGTTCACGTCGGCGAACGTCGGCATCTACTGTCCATCGGGAGGCTGGATCGATCTCGGGCCGTACCTCAAGCGCGACAAGATCGACATGAACCAGTTCCCGTCGGCGACGCGCTACTACACGCAGTACCAGGGGAAGCGGTGTGCGCTGCCGCTGCTGGCCGACGTCTACGGCTTCTACTACAACAAGGCGATGTTCGCTGCGGCCGGCCTCAAGGGCCCGCCGAAGACGCTCGCCGAGCTGACGACGTATGCCAAGAAGCTGACGACGAAGAACGCCGACGGCTCCCTGAAGGTCGTCGGCTACAACCCGTTCTTCGGCTTCTACCAGAACACGTCGGGCGCGTACCAGCCGCTCGTGAACGGCAAGTGGTTCGTGAACGGAAAGTCGAGCCTCGGCACGGACCCGGCCTGGCAGAAGCTGCTCCGCTGGCAGAAGTCCCTGGTCGACTACTACGGGCACAAGAACCTGGTCAAGTGGAACGCTGGCGCGGGTGATGAGTTCTCCGCCTCGCACGCATTCGAGTCCGGCAAGCTCGCGATGATGATGGACGGCGAGTGGCGTGTGGCGTTCATCTCGGCCGAGCACCCGGAGCTGAAGTACGGGACCGCGCCGATGCCGGTCGACGCATCGGTCTCGAGCCGCTACGGCTCGGGCTACATCAACGGCACGATCATCGGCATCCCGAAGAACGGTAAGAATCGCGAGGAGGCCTGGAAGTTCACGAAGTACATGACGACGAACGATCACGCACTCGCAACGTTCTCGAACGGGATCCGCAACGTGCCCTCGACGCGCTCGTCGGCGACGTCGAAGGAGCTGAAGCCCGACGCGAACTTCGCGACGTTCACGAAGATCTTCGCGAACCCGAAGTCGCAGACGGTGCCGATCACGACCGCCGGCTCGGCCTACCTCGACACGTTCGCCAACTTCCTGGCGAAATGGCAGGCGGGCAAGGTGAGCGACCTCCAGAAGGGCCTGCAGGAGGTCGACAAGCAGATCGACGCCAAGCTGCGCCAGTCGGGCGGCGGCGTTCCGTGATCCAGACGCCGGCAGCCGGGGCGGAATCAGCCGCCCCGGCGTCCCCGGCGGTTGGTCGCCGGCGAGCCAGGAGGAAGGCAGCCTGGAGGCGACGTGCCCTCGTCCTCGCCTTCATGAGCCCCTGGCTCGTCGGCTTCTGCATCTTCATCGCCTATCCGCTCGTCTATAGCGCGTACCTCTCGCTCCACTCGTATGACCTTCTCAGCCCTCCGCGCTGGGTCGGGCTGGCGAACTACCGGTACCTCTTCCAGGAGGACCCGGAGGTCGGCAGCGCCGTGCGCAACACGCTCTGGCTGATCGCGATCGCCGTGCCGCTGCAGGTGCTGTTCGCCTTCGGGATCGCCGTGATGGTGACCCGCGCAAAGCGCGGCGCCGGACTGTTCCGGACGATCTTCTACCTGCCGGCGCTGGCGCCCCCGGTGGCCGCGGCGCTCGGCTTCGTCTACCTGCTGAACCCTGCGACCGGCCCGGTCAACACCGTGCTCGAGAAGGTGGGCATCGAAGGGCCGCTCTGGTTCAACGACCCGGTCTGGTCGAAGCCCTCGCTGACGCTGCTCGGGATGTGGGGTGTCGGCACGATCTTCGTGATCTTCCTCGCGGCGGTCCTCGACGTGCCGAAGCACCTGCACGAGTCGGCGGAGCTCGACGGCGCCGGCGCGTTCCGGCGACTGCGCTACGTCACGCTGCCGACGATCAGCCCCGTGATCCTGTTCGCGGTCGTGCTCGGCGTCATCCAGGCGCTTCAGTACTTCACGCAGGCGTACGTCGCGGCTTCGATCGCGGCCGGCCAGGCGTCGCAGGCGGGGACGGTGAGCACGCTCGAGCAGGGCTACCCGGAGGGCTCGACGCTCTTCTACCCGATCCTCCTCTACTACCACGGCTTCCGGTTCTTCAACATGGGCTACGCGTCGGCGTTGGCGATGCTGCTGCTCGCCGTCTCGTTCGCGGTGACGCTGCTGATCGTTCGCAACTCGCGGCGCTGGGTGCACTACTCGGGAGCGGTTCGGTGAGCGACGCGGTCGTCACGGCACCGCTCGAGCGCCGTAAGGTGCCCGCCGACGTGCGCCGCCGGCGGTTTCTGGTCTCGGTCGCCGAGCACAGCGTTCTGATTGCGCTCGCGCTGGCGTTCCTGGCGCCCGTCGTCTTCATGACGCTGACGGCGCTGATGACGTCGAAGCAGGCGCTCTCGCCGGAACTCTGGCCGAAGACGTTCGAGTGGGGGAACTTCGTCGAGGTCTTCCACAAGTCGCCGTTGCTCACGTGGACGCTCAACACGACCATCTACGCAGGGCTGGCGACGCTCGGCGTCGTCGTCTCCAGCATCCCGGTGGCCTACGCGCTCTCACGGCTGCGCTGGAAGGGCCGCGACGCCGTCTTCCTGGTCGTCCTCGTCGCGCTGATGCTGCCGCCGCAGGTCGCTGTTGTGCCGCTGTACGTGATGTGGGCGAAGCTCGGCCTCGTCGGCACGCTCTGGCCGCTGATCATTCCGGTCTGGTTCGGCGACGCGTTCGCGATCTTCCTCCTCCGCCAGTTCTTCCTCACGATTCCCGAGGAGTACCTCGACGCAGCACGTGTCGACGGGTGCGGCGAGTTCCGGATCCTGACCACTGTCGTCGTCCGGCTTGCGAAGCCGGCAATCGCGGCGGTCGCGCTCTTCTCGGTCCTCTACTGCTTCAACGACTTCTTCCTGCCGCTGCTGTACGTGGGCGAGAACCAGGACAACTGGGTCATCTCGATCGGGCTCTCTCAGTTCCGCTCGCTGCACCAGGTGCAGTGGAACCTCGTGATGGCGGCGACGATCCTCGTGATGCTGCCCGTGCTGGTTCTCTTCTTCCTCGCGCAGCGAGCGTTCGTCGAAGGCGTCACCCTGACCGGGGTCAAGGGATGAAAGTCGCGGTCATCGGCGGCGGCTCGACGTACACGCCGGAGCTCGTCTCGGGGCTCTCGCGGGAACGCGACAAGATCGACGTGCGCGACCTCGTCCTGCACGACATCGACGAGGAGCGCCGCGAGGTGGTCGGCGGCCTTGCCGCGCGGATGCTGGAACGCCAGGGCTATGACGGCGAGCTGCAGGTGACTGGCGACCTCGACCGCGCGCTCGACGGTGCCGACTTCGTCCTGATCCAGATCCGCGTCGGCGGCCAGCAGGCGCGCCTCTCGGACGAGACCGTCCCGCTCGCCTGCGGCTGCATCGGCCAGGAGACGACCGGCGCCGGCGGGTTCGCCAAGGCTCTGAGGACGGTGCCCGTGGTGCTGGCGATCGCGGAGCGGGTGCGCGAGCTCTCGTCGCCGGACGCCTGGATCGTCGACTTCACGAATCCGGTCGGGATCGTCACACGCTCGCTCCTGGATGCCGGGCACCGCGCCGTCGGTCTCTGCAACGTCGCGATCGGCTTCCAGCGCTCGTTTGCCCGCCACCTCGGCGTGCAGCCCGGGCAGCTCGTCGTCGATCAGGTCGGTCTGAATCATCTGACCTGGATCCGGTCGGTGAGCCTCGACGGTCGCGACGTTCTCCCGCAGCTATTGGCTTCGCACGGAGACGCGGTTGCCGAGCAGGCGGCGTTGCCCCGCGAGCTGCTCGAGGAGCTCGGAGTCGTTCCCTCGCCGTATCTCCAGTACTTCTACCGCCATGACTCGATCCTGGCCGGGCAACTGGAAGGCACGCCCCGCGCCGAGGTCGTCGCCGAGATCGAGCGCGGCCTGCTCGAGCTCTATCGCGACCCGACCCTGAACGAGAAGCCTGCGCTGCTCGAGCAACGCGGCGGCGCCTTCTACAGCGAGGCGGCTACCGGCCTCGTGACGTCGCTCGTCACGGGCGACGGGGTCGTGCACGAGGTGGATCTGCGCAACGACGGCACGCTCGCCGGCCTTGCCGACGACGACGTGGTCGAGGTTCCGGCACGGGTCGAGAACGGGCGGCTCGTCGCGCTCCCGCAGGAGCCTCTCGCACCGGAGCTGCTCGGCCTGACCCAGCACGTGGCCGCGTACGAACGGCTCGCCGCGCAGGCCGCTGTCACCGGAGACCTGTCGATCGCCCGCAAGGCGCTGCTCGCGCATCCGTTGATCGGGCAGCATCCGCTGAACGAGGAGCTGGTCGAGAGCCTGCTCGCGGCCGAGGCCAAGCGGCTGCCGCGGTCCGGCACGGAGGCTCTGGCATGACGTCGCCGATCGTCCTCGCCGTCGACGGCGGCAACTCCAAGACCGATCTCGCACTCGTCGGCGTCGACGGCCACGTGCTTGCGGTCGTGCGCGGCCCGCTCAGCTCGCCCCACCACCTTGGCCTTGCCGGCTGCCTCGACGTGCTCCAGCGGCTTTTCAACGAGGCGGTCGAGCAGGCGGGCCTGGAGCGGGCAAACGGTCCCGTCGCCGAGGTCGGCGTCCTGCGTATGGCCGGCGTCGACTTCCCGGCCGAGGAGGATGCCCTGCACGCGACCGTCAGCGAGCGTGGGTGGGCGAGCCGTGTCTCCGTCGGCAACGACACCTTCGCCGTTCTCCGAGCCGGCACCGAGCGCGGCTGGGGCGTCGCCGTCGTCTGCGGCGCCGGGATCAACTGCGTCGGCGTCGCGCCCGACGGTCGCCAGGTCCGCTTCCCCGCGCTCGGCGAGATCACCGGTGACTGGGGCGGAGGCTACGACGTCGGGATGGCCGCGGTCTCGGCGGCGGCCCGGAGTGAGGACGGACGCGGCCCGAGGACGAGCCTCGAGCGCTCCGTGCCGGCTCACTTCGGCCTCTCGAGCCCGCTCGAGCTGGCCGAGGCGATCCACAACCAGCAGATCGTGCGGCGCCGCGTGATCGAGCTGCCGCGGCTCGTCTTCGCTGAGGCTGCCGACGACGCCGTCGCCGCAGAGATCGTCACTCGCCTCGCCGGCGAGGTGGTCGCCCTCGCCCGCGCGGCGCTCACCCGGCTCGAGCTGACGGAGGAGCCGGTGGAGGTCGTCCTCGGCGGTGGCCTGCTGCAGGCGGCCGACGGCCCGTTGTCCGACAAGATCGCAGCCGGTCTCGCCGAGGTCGGCCCGCACATCACCGTTCGCCCGGCCGCCTCCGCGCCGGTGGTCGGTGCGGCACTCCTCGGGCTCGACGAGCTCGCCGCGACACCCGAGGCGCAGGAGCGGCTGCGCCGCGAGCTCGCCGGGACCGACAACACACCGAGCACGAGGACGGCCGCCGATGGCTGATGTTCGCTTCGAGCAGGCAACGCGGATCTACCCGGGCACCGTCGTGCCGGCAGTGGACGCGCTCGACCTGCAGATCGCCGACGGCGAATTCGTCGTCCTCGTCGGTCCCTCTGGCTCCGGCAAGACGACCGCCCTTCGCATGCTTGCCGGCCTCGAGGAGGTCGACTACGGCTCCGTTCTGATCGGAGGCCGCGACGTCACCGACATGCCGCCGAAGAAGCGCGACGTGGCGATGGTCTTCCAGAACTACGCGCTCTACCCGTATCTGACCGTCGCAGCGAACATGGCCTTCCCGCTCAAGATCGCTCACGTCAAGAAGTCGGAGCGCGAGCGGCGCGTTCGCGACGTCGCCGAGCTGCTCGGGCTGACGGAGTTCCTGGAGCGAAAGCCCGGCCAGCTTTCGGGCGGTCAGCGGCAGCGGGTTGCGATGGGCCGCGCGATCGTGCGCGAGCCGAGCGTGTTTCTGATGGACGAGCCGCTCTCGAACCTCGATGCCAAGCTCCGCGTGCAGATGCGCGCCGACATCGCGGCGCTGCAGGCACGCCTGGGGGCGACGACGGTCTACGTGACGCACGACCAGTCGGAGGCCATGACGCTCGGCCATCGCGTCGCCGTCCTGGGAGGCGGAAAGCTGCAGCAGTGCGCCGCGCCGCGGGAGCTCTACGCCCGGCCGGTCAACACCTTCGTCGCCGGCTTCATCGGCTCGCCTGCGATGAACCTCTGCGTGATCCCGGTCGGCGCGAACGGCTCCGTCTCCTTCGGCGGCGTGCCGATCGAGCTCCCGGCCGAGGCGGCCGGCGGTGGGTGGCCGAGCGTCGTGGTCGGGTTGCGGCCGGAGTCGCTCGAGCTCGCGGCCGAGGGAGTTCCGGCGACGGTCCAGGTCGTCGAGGAGATCGGTGCTGACGCGTATGTCTTCTGCACCGCCGAGGTCGGCGGGTTCGAAACGAAGCTCGTGGCACGCAGCGACGCTCGTCACGTCCCCGGCCAGGGAGAGCGCGTGCACCTCCGGCCGCAGGCAGGCGAGGCGCATCTGTTCCACCCCGAGTCGCAGGAGCGCGTCAAGCCGAACGAGTGACAGCCTCAAAGAGTTGTAACGATTCGGTCAAACGAGGGTCGTAGCTCTTGTCGGCGAAGGGGGAAGCCGCCACCCTTTCCCTTGACGCTGTGCCCAGACGACTCCTCCTTCTCATAGGTCTTGCCCTCGCGCTGCCCGCGCCGGCCGCCGCGTCGGACGCGACGATCGTCTCTCGTGACGTCCCGCTCGGCGCGCAGCGCACCCTGGCAGCCGGGCAGCCGGCGACGCACTTCAACCTCGTCGGGCTCCACTGGCGCGGTCCCGGAACCGTCACGTTCAGGACCCGCTCGCTCTCCGGCCGCTGGAGCGGCTGGATGGACGCGGCGCCCGAGGCGGAGGACCAGCCCGACGTGGGCACGGACGAGCGCGCCCGCCTCGCTTCCTGGCGGCTGGGGAACCCCTGGTGGGTCGGACCATCCGATCGGATCGAGTACCGCCCGCGCGGCAAGGTCACCCGGCTGCGCGCCTTCTTCGTCTGGAGCCCGCCGGCGGGAGTGCCCGCCCGGACGCTCCAGAAGACCGGCTCGCCGGCGATCATCCCTCGGAGTGGCTGGAACGCGGACGAGAAAATCAGACGCAGCACCCCGGCGTTCGCATCCGCGATCAGGCTGGCGGTCGTCCACCACACGGCCGGCGCCAACGGGTACACCGCAGCCCAGTCACCCTCGATCGTACGGGCGATCGAGCTCTACCACGTGAAGGGCAACGGCTGGAACGACATCGGCTACAACTTTCTGATCGACCGCTTCGGAACGGTCTTCGAGGGCCGCTTCGGCGGCATCGACCGGAATGTCGTCGGCGCGCACGCCGAGGGCTTCAACACCGGCTCGGTCGGCGCTGCGGTGATGGGCGAGTACAGCTCGCTTTCCGTCTCGGCGAAGGCGCGGGACTCCCTCGCGAAGCTGCTGGCGTGGCGCCTCGATCTCGCGCACGTCGATCCTGCGAGCACTCTGTCGTTCATCTCCGGCGGCAACGCGCGGTTCCCGGCCGGGCTGCCGGTCTTCCTCCGCACGGTCTCCGGTCACCGGGACACCGGCTTCACGGACTGCCCGGGGACCGCGCTCTACAACCTGCTGACCACGATCGCCGGGGAAGTTGCGGCCACCGGCCTGCCGAAGCTCTATGCGCCTGCCGTCACGGGATCGGTACCCGGCCTCGTCCGCTTCCGCGCGCGTCTCTCCTCAGCCCTGCCGTGGACCGTCGAGGTTTTCGACTCTGCGGGTATCGCGTACGCATCGTCGTCGGGGCTCGGTCCGAACGTCGACTGGACCTGGGATGCGTCGCTGGCGCCGCCCGGCGCCTACACCTACGCGATCCGGTCCGACCTCAGCGTGACGCCCGCAACGGGGACGATCGGCGGTGGGGGTGCTGCAGGCGTCTTCACCGTCAGCGGGCTCGCTGCCGATCCCGAGACGGTGACGCCGAACGCCGACACGGTTGCCGATCAGACGACGATCACCTACACCCTGTCCGAACCGGGCAACGTCACCGTGACGCTGCGAGACGTCGCCGGCGCGGAGGTGGCGAAGATCGCCAACAAGGCCTGGAAGCGTGCCGGTGAGCACGCGATGCGCTTCGACCCGGCCCATCTACCCGACGGCGTGTTCCAGATCGAGATCCTCGCAACCGCGACCGGCGCGCGTCAGGCAATCGCCTCGACGCAGATCGTGGTCAGCCGGACGCTTGGCAAGGTCACCGCCGCCCGGCTCGCGTTCTCACCCAATGGCGACGGGCGGGCAGATCGGATCGGCTTCAGCTTCGTCCTCGCGGCTCCGGCCCAGATCCGGCTGCGGATCCTCAAGCAGGGCAAGTGGGTCGCGACGCCCTTCACGGGCCCACTCGAGCCTGGGGCACGGAAGCTCGAGTGGGACGGTGCCAAGCGGGTCGGTCGCCTGCTCGACGGCGAGTACGAGGCGGTCGTCGAGGCAATCGATGCGTTCGCGACCACGACGGTCGTGGTGCCGTTCAGTGCCGACACGCGCGAGCCCAAGGTCAGGATCCTCCAGCGCAGCCCGCTCAGGCTCTGGCTCAGCGAGCCGGCGACCGTGACGCTGCGCTTCGGCACGCGGCGCCTCGTGTACGACGCCGTTGCCGTCGGCGAGGCGCGCGTCTTGAAGGCGCCGAAGCTGGGCCTCGTCAGGGCGGTCGCCTGGGACGCAGCGGGCAACAAGAGCAAGCCTGCCTCCCGCCGCTAGCTCTACACTCGACGCGTGCAACCGCCTGCGCGCAGATCCCGTCCAATCAATCAGGACCTTCGGCCCGACCGCCCGCTGGTCTACGAGAAATTGAGCGATCCGATTCTGGTGAAGAGAGCGAAGGACGGCGATGCGCGGGCGCTCGACGCGCTCTGCGAGCGGCATGCGCCCCGGGTGGAGCGCCTGGCCCATCACGTCCTCCGCGACCCGGAGGACGCGCGCGACGCGTCGCAGGAGGCGCTCGCCAAGCTCTGCGTCAAGCTGCGGCAGTTTCGCGGCGAGTCGTCGTTCTCGACCTGGCTGCACCGGTTGACGGTCAACGCGTGCCGGGACGTCGCCCAGCGCCAGGTCGCGCGCCGGTGCGAGCCGCTGGACGAGGACCGCCGCGAAGCGCGCGACGGAGACCCGGCACACGCGGCCGAGGCGTCCGAGCTTCGTGCCGAGCTCGGCGCCTGCCTCGCGGAGATCTCGCCCGCACAGGCGAAGGTCGTCGTCCTCAAGGATGCGTTCGAGTTCAGCTTCGAGGAGATCGCGGGAGCCGAGGGGATGCCGGTCGGAACCGCGAAGTGCTACGCCCACCGCGGCCGAAACGGGCTGCGCGAACGGCTCTCGGCGTGAGACTGCCCATGGACAAGGCCGCGATCGAGGCAATCCTCCCGCACCGCGATCCGTTCCTGCTGCTGGACGAGGTGACGGAGCTCAGTCCCGGCGCACGCGTGGTCGCCCTCAAGCTCGTCACGGAGGAGGACTGCGCGGGGCACTTTCCCGGGAACCCGATCATGCCCGGCGTGAAGATGGTCGAGGCGCTCGCCCAGGCCGGCGCAGTCGCGGTGCTCAGCGAGGAGGAGAACCGGGGAAAGATCGCCCTCTTCGCCGGGATCGACGACGTTCGCTTCAAGCGCGTCGTGCGGCCGGGCGACCAGCTGACCCTCGAATGCGATCTCGAGACGGTGCGAGGCCCGATCGGCCGTGGCAAGGCGCGCGCGACCGTGAACGGTGAGCTCGCCGTGCGCGGAACCCTCACCTTCGCAGTGGACAGGTCGTCGTGATCGGCTCAGCCAACGGTAAGCGGATCGGCATCACCGGCCTCGGCGTCAACGTCCCGGACCGCGTTTTCACGAACAAGGATCTCGAGCAGTTCGTCGACACGACAGACGAGTGGATCGTCGAGCGCACCGGGATCCGCGAGCGGCGGTTGCGACCGAGGAACAGGCGCTCACCGACATCGCGGCGCCGGCGGCGATCGCCGCCCTGGCCGACGCGGGCGCCGACGCCGCCTCGATCGACCTGATCATCGTGGCGAC
>CAWJYW010000013.1:0-205749 GCA_963847255.1 uncultured Gaiellaceae bacterium | reverse complement strand
GCTCGATCGACTTCCCGGCCGGATCCTCGAGGTTCCAGTCCGTGTAGCTCTTGCCAGGGAGGACGGGGCAGACGTCGCCGCAGCCCATCGTCACGACCACATCTGCCCAGGCCGCATCGGCGTCCGGCTGCAGTTGCCGCGGCACGCGATCCGAGAGGTCGTAGCCGAGCTCGCGCATCGCCTCGACGACCTCGGGATGGAGGCGTTCCTCGGCTCGACTACCGGCGGAGCGCACCTCGTGCCCGCCGAGCCGCTCGAGGAAGGCATGCGCCATCTGCGAGCGTCCGGCGTTGCCGATGCAGAGAAAGAGAACGTTCAGGGCAGACGTAGGCTAACCGGATGCAGCTCTTCGTTCTCACGCGTCACGGTCAGTCGGAGCTGAACGTCACGCACCATGTGAACGGCAATCCGGATGTGCCGGTGAAACTGACCGCGCAGGGCGAAGCGGAGGCGGCTCGCCTCGGAGCCGAGCTCGCCGGGGTCGCGCTCGATCTCTGCGTTCACACGCGCTTCGGTCGCACGCGCGAGACGGCCGAGATCGCGCTGGCAGGACGGGACGTGCCGCTCGAGGTCGAGCCGCTTCTGGACGACATCTATATCGGCGACCTCGAAGGCAGGACGATCGAGGACTACCGGGCGTGGAAGCGAGCACACACCCGCGCCGACGCCTTTCCGGGTGGCGAGAGCCTCGACGATGCCGCACGGCGTTACGCCCTCGCATACGAGCATCTCCTCGCGCGCTCCGAGCAGCGAATCCTCGTCGTGTGCCACGAGATCCCCGTCCGCTACGCCGTCAACGCCGCGTCGGGGTCGGACGAGCTCGACGGTCCCGTGCACGACATCGCGAACTGTGTCCCCTACCTCTTCGACAAGGAAGGGCTCGAGCGCGCCGCGGCGAGGGTCCGCCGCGGCGCGCCGATCCTCGATTCCTAGACGGCTGCCGGCTGCGCCGCTGCGTCGACGGCCTGGGTCTTCCAGACGCCGTTGAGCCCGCTCTGCATGTAGGCGTACATCGCCGGCGAGATCACGATGTACAGGACGAGACCGAGCCAGCCGTTGATCGACGTCTGGCTGCTCAGCCGCTGCGCGGCCTGCACGCGCTTGAAGGTGGTCACCGTCGTCCAGAGCGCGGGCACGATCAGGAGGGCGCCCGGAAAGAGCGCGAGGGTGGACTTCCCAGGACTGTCTCCGAGCTCGTCGGTGCCAAGTGCGCGGCCATAGTCGGCCAGCTCACGGTTGATGAAGTACCACCAGAACACCAGATAGATCCCGAGCGTGATGATGCTGAAGATCGCCACCGCGACCGGGCTGCGGACCTTGGCAGTCGTGCCGGCACCGGCGATCTGGATCTGCTGGGCCATGTCGGAGTTCCTCTCTCTCGACTACGTGCGGAGAGAGGAGTCTGACCGACGGACAAGACGGTGGGAAGAGGGGTGGCGAACGGGACTCGAACCCGCGACCACCGGGACCACAACCCGGGGCTCTACCAACTGAGCTACCGCCACCTCGCGGTGCAAAGGATAGCTATGAGCCGTGGGGCATACTGGCCGCCACACGCGCGACAGGGCCCCGTAGCTCAGTGGATAGAGCGGCAGGCTTCGAACCTGCGCGCGGAGGTTCGATTCCTCCCGGGGCCATTCCTTCGCTAGTAGCTGATCCTCACCGGTGTGCCGAGCGGCAGAATCCGTGCGAGCCGGGTGATTCCCGCGTTGCTGATCCGGATACACCCATGGCTTGCGTTCGTCCCGAGCGACGCCGGGTTGTTGGTGCCGTGGAGGCCGATCTGCCCGGCACCGCCGCCAAAGCTGTAGAGGACGTTCGAGTGCGCAGAGAGCCCGAAGGCGTACGGGCCGTAGGCGCCGTTCGGATTCGGCTGGGCCAGCAGCTCGGCCAGGTAGTAGGTGCCCGCGGGTGTCGGCACGATCGACCGCCCGACCCCGGCCGGCCCGTGGAGGATCACCTTCGCGCCGTTCCAGACAGTGATCGAGTGGCCGCCGAGGGACACGCGAATTCGGTACGGGTTGAGTGCGAGCGTTACCTGCGCGTCCCGGATCCAGCCGGTCGAGCCGTTGGGCCGTACCGGCAGGTAGACCTTCTCCCAGCCCGGCCGACGCTCCTTGACGAGGAAGACGCGCGGACCGCCGTGGGTCGTGCGGCTCGACAGGCGCAGAAACGGGCGCTTTGCGGTCGGCGTGCGATAGACGGCCACGACAGGCACCTTGGCCTGCGCAACGATGCTCTCCGGCGGGGCGGCGGCAGACGCGGTCCCTGGAGCGGCGGCCGTAGAGACTACGGCCGCCGCTGCGAGTGACGCCGCCACGCGAGTGGCCGGCGTGAACCTCATCCGGTGAAGGAAGCTCCGGCGACAACCGGCTTTGCCGGCTTCGCCTTCTTGACGACCTTCTTGACCTTGGGCTTCGGCTTCGCCTTCTTCTTGACGGTCTTCTGCGTGCCGAGGACTTCAGCCGCGGCAACCTGGGCGACGACGCGGCTCGTTGCCGTGACCTGAGCGCCGTTGGTCGCGGTCGCCGTTGTGACGCCGACGTTCACGTACGTGCTCCCGTCACTTGCCCTCAGCACGTGCGAGCAGGTGAACGTGAAGGACGCGCCGGGGTTGAGCAATGCGGCACCGGCCGGCTTGAGCGTCCCGGCGTCGCAGCCGGGATCCGTGACGGTGGCCTTGATGCTGACGGTGCCCGTGTTCGTCACGGTCAGGCGGTAGTCGACGCGCTGGCCGACCTTGCCGCGGACCGGGCCGCGGACGAAAGCGCCTGTACCGACCCGTTCCGTCTTCACGAGCGAGACCGCCGGCGGCGGGATCACGGCGGGCGGGACGACCGGCGGAGGCGGAGGCGTCACCGGCGGAGGCGGCGGAGGTGGTGGCGGCGGAGGCGGAGGTGGCGGCGGCGGCGGAGGAGGCGGCGGCGGCGGCGTGCAGTTGCCGCTCTTTGTCACCGTCGTGAACCGGGGGCCACCGGGAGCCGCCCCGTTACCCCAGGCAGCCATCTCCTGGACCTTCAGGATCGCCGACGACGCGCTTCCGATCGAGAACGAGCCGGAGAACTGGAAATTGTTGTCGCTGCCGAAGCGGCCGCTCCCCACCTGGGTGTACGTCGTGCCACCGTCGGTCGACGCCCAGACGCGGACGTCCGGGTTCGTGCGCGAACGGGCATCGAGGTTGTTTTGGTTCCACGCCTCTGCTGTGAAGGTCACCTTGCCATCGCAGTCGACGCTTCCTCGAATCTCAGCATGATGCGCGAGCGCACCAGAGGCGAGCCAGCCGGCCAACGTCATCGCGCAGGCCAGCGCTAGTAGAAGCCGCAGTTTCACCTTTGTTCTCCCTTAGTTTCGGAACCCCACCTGGGTGACCGCGGTCCCACCCGCAGTTCCCAACGCATTATCTGGCAGTAAACCTCACGATTTGAAAATTGGATACGGCTGGTTTGCAAAACTAGACTTTCGGCTAATCGTCGAGCGATTCTCGGCCCTCGCCCTATTCTTGGACCGCGCGGGTGTGGCGGAACTGGCAGACGCGCCGGGTTTAGGTCCCGGTGGGCTTCGGCCCTTGGAGGTTCGAGTCCTCTCGCCCGCACTGTTGCAGCGGCGGCGGACGGTACGGCCCGGCTCAGCGGGGAGCGATCGCAGCGAGGACGTCTTCGAGGTTCGGTTCGGACGGAATCGCCTCCGGTGCCTCCGCGGCGATGGAGCTCCGCGCGACGCCCTCGTACACCTCGGCCATCGCCTCGAACAACGCGGGCGTGAGGCCGACTGACGCCTGCGTCGCGGCGATCTCCCGCATCTCGCCGACGTAGCGGTCGGCCTTCGTCGCCGACACCGCGAGCAGGCGCGCCGCGCGGTCGATCTGCTTCGGGAACGAGTCGCCGAGGTCATCGAGCACCTGCGGCAGAACACCGTGCGTGTGGGCCGTCAGGAGCGCATGGGCAAGCAGCGCGTTCAAGCCCTTGTACATCGACGCCGTGCACATCTTCACGGCGGAGGCGAGGCCAACCGTGTCGCCGACCTGCCGCGCGTCGATCCAGGGCGGCGCGGCAGTTGCGAGCGCAGCCGCAGACCCGCCGGAGAGATAGACACGCGTGCGGTAGTCGGAACGCGGTGGGCCGCCGGAGATCGAGCCGTCGACCAGCTCGAGGCCCGCCGCCGCGAGCACCTCCTCGAGCTTTCGCACGGTCGCCGGTGACACCGCGTTCCAGTCTGCGACGAGCGGACGAGAGCCGGTTCGGCCGGCTGCCGCGGCGATCGCCCCGGCGATCGCGCCTGCCTCGCTGGGCGGGACGATCGAGAGCACGAGCTCGGACTCGCCGACGACCGAGTCGAGATCCGGCACGAGCTCGAGTCCTGCCTGCTCCGCGAGTCCGGCTGTGCGGGCGCTCCGCCCCGCCACCGTCGTGATGACGCGTTTCCCGGCGGTGAGATAAGCGGCGCCGACCGCGCTCCCCATCGCACCCGGGCTGACGATCCCGACGGTCTGCACTCAGCGGACCATAAACGCCGAACTGGCCTCGGCCGTCCTCCGGGGGAAGGCGGCGGAGCCGGGCTCCGCCCGGCGGGAGCCGCCTGGCCGGTGGGTCGAGGTGCGCCCGGCAGGATTCGAACCTGCGACCAACGGATTAGAAGTCCGTCGCTCTGTCCTCTGAGCTACGGGCGCTCGCGGACAGCGTAACGCCGGTTGTGGTTAGGAACGAACGCCGAAGTCTGAGGTGATGATGACCACGTCGCGGCCGCCGAAGACGCCCGGGGCGCCGGCGACGCTGACAGCGGAGAGCCCGACTTCGCGCCAGCGGGGAGTCAGGATGTTGGCCCGGTGGCCGGGGCTCTTCATCCAGAGCGCGAGCGCATGAGAGGCGTCGAGCCCGCCGCTCGACCACAACAGGTTCTCGCCCACCGACCACGTGCCGTAGCTACCGGCGCCGTAGTAGCGCTGGACGCGCTTCCAGAATGCCGAGCCGTCACGCGACTCGTGCTCGAAGTACCCGAACCTGCCCATGGAGCGCGAGTGCACGTCGGCTGCAGCGGAGAGGTGGCGGGAAAGGCGGACGGGAACGAGCCCGTGTGCGCGGCGGATCGCATTCAGCTCGGCGAGAACGCCGCTCTCGAGCTGGTCGGCGGCGGCCAGGGTGCGCGCGGGCTTGCCCGCGGCGGTCGCGCCCATGGCGCCCACGGCGAGGAGCGCAAGCGCGCAGATAGCTACAAGAGCGAAGAGCCGACGTCCCACCTGCTCGCCATCGGCCGTTCAACTCCAACCCCACATCACCAGATTGAGGAATTTTCCTACGCGAAATCGTTAGACATCGGACTAGATTGTCGTCGGCGTCGGATCTGGACCGCCCCGCGCGCGCCGGTGCTTGAGCCAGTCGACGAGAACCACCTGGATCGTGCCGGCGACCGGAATGGCGGCGAGCGCGCCGAGGACGCCGGCAAGCTCGGCGCCGATCAGGACTGCGACCAGCACCGCGAGAGGCGAGAGTCGCACGGTCCGCCCGTAGACGACGGGCTGGAGGACGTGGTTCTCGAGCTGCTGGTAGACGACGAAGAAGATCAGGACGACGATCCCCGACGTCGGCGAGTCCAGAAACGCCACGGTCGTGACGATGATCGCGGCGATGGTCG
Source organism: uncultured Gaiellaceae bacterium (assembly GCA_963847255.1). Lineage (GTDB taxonomy): Bacteria > Actinomycetota > Thermoleophilia > Gaiellales > Gaiellaceae > Gaiellasilicea. Next base: position 200,121 of record CAWJYW010000013.1, on the reverse strand, counting down.
CCCCGGCGAGCGGGATCAGGTCGAGGATCGCGACCAGGAGCCCGAGCGCGACCGCATAGGGGACTCCGACGATCACCAACACCACCGTCGAAACGACGCCCGCGATCAGGCTGATCGCGAGGTTGCCCGTCACGTAACCGCCGATCGTCCGGTAGATGTCCTGTCCGATCGCGCGCCAGCGTGGTTGCTTGTCCTCGGGCAGGAGGCCGTAGAGGCGTTCCATCCAGGCCGGCCCCTCGAGCAGCATGAAGAGGGTCAGGAAGGTGATCGTGACCGTCGCGATGACGGCGGTGATCACGCCCTTGGTGACTGCGAGCGCTGTGCCGGAGAGGCCGAGGACCCTCGTCGCGCCCCCCTCGGCGAGCGCTTCCCGTACGCGCTCTGTGATCTGGTACTCGCGCTCCAAGAAGCCGAGCCGGCCCTCTCCCCGAGTCAGTTCCTCGACGTACCCCGGTACCGCGTCGATGAAGTCGTTGACCTGCGAGACGATCGTGGGGATGACGGTCGCAGCAAGTGCTGCAATCGCGAGGATCGCCCCGACGAAGACGATCGTTACTGCGAGCCCCCGACGCCGGATCCCGCGTTGCTGCAGCGCGTCGACGGCCGGGTTGAGCGCGAGCGCGAGGAAGATCGCGACGAAGATCCAGATCAGGATTCCCTGCGCGGCCTGGACGATGTGCAGCAGCAGATACCCAGCGACGATGATCCCGAGCACGACGAGGACCGTGCGCGGCCGGAAGTACACCAGGCGCTCCTCCAGCATCGACGCGAGGATAGGCCTCGCCGCGGACGGTGCTCAGCCTGCGTTGAGGGTGCAGGGCTTGCCAAGCGCCGTGCTCACAAGCGGTTGAGCGCGGCCGATAGACGAGGCGATGTCTTCAGCCAACCAGCGCGGGACCGGAGCCGGGCTCGGCGTGCTCATGCACGTGGGCGGGCTCGTGATCGTTCTCGCCGTGCTCGGCGCCATCCTCGCCCTCGACCGTTCCGGCGACCGCCAGAAGCAGGCGCAGCTGCTCGTCTCGCAGATCGAGTCGCGTCTCTCGCTGGCGCAGAACCTCCCCTGGGATGCGGATCCCGAGGCCGCAAATGTTCCGGACGACGAGGTGCGGGCCGCCTTGGCAGCGGAGTCCGCCCACGTGCATGCGGACATGCTCGAGCTCGCCGACATCGACTCCGATCTGAGCGGGCTGCTGGCGCTCCAGCTGGAGAACGCGGCGATCCTCGAACGACAGGTTCGTGAGGTCGAAGCCGGCCACGAGATCAAATCGAACGAGATCGCCGACGAGGCCTTCGTGGTCTTCACTGAGATCCGGCGCGAGCTCACCCCGGCCACGGAGAGGTTCAGCGCGTCTGCGGAAAGGACGAGGCGATACACGCTCGTCGGCACCGCTGCGCTCATGCTCGCGGTCTACGCGGCGTTCGCCCTCACACTCGCCCTGCTCCGGCGGACGCAACGGCAGGCGGCGGCTCAGAGCGAGCGCCTGCTCCAGGCGCAGAAGATGGAGGCGGTCGGACAGCTCGCCGGCGGGATTGCGCACGACTTCAACAACCTCCTGCTCGGCGTCCGCGGCTTCACGGAGCTGGCGCAGCTATCGCTCGACCCGGGCGAGCCGGCGTACGACGACCTCGGCGAGGCGATCGCAGCCACCGATCGTGCAACGCTGCTGACGCGTCAGTTGCTCTCGTTCAGTCGCGAGCAGGTGCTGAAGCCGACGGTCGTCGATCCCAACGCTGCAGTCTCGGGCGTCGTGAGCCTCCTCGACCAGCTCATCGGCGAGAAGATCACGGTCAAGGTCGACCTCAAGCCGGACGTACCGTGCGTCGAAGCTGACCCGGGCCAGCTCGGCCAGGTGATCGTCAACCTGGCACTGAACGCTCGAGACGCAATGTCGACCGGCGGCAAGCTGACGATTCGCACCTCGTACTCGGACGTCGGACCGTACGACACGGGCGAAGAGCGGGGCTCCTGGGTCGTCATCGCGGTCTCGGACACGGGACTCGGCATGAGCGAGGAGACGCAGAAGCGGATGTTCGACCCCTTCTTCACGACGAAGGACGAGGGCGCGGGCACCGGCCTGGGCCTCGCAACGGTCTGGACGATCGTGAGCAAGAGCGACGGACACATCGACGTCCAGAGCGAGCTGGGCGCCGGCACGACGATCACCATCTACCTGCCCGCCACCGACAAGAGGCTCGGCGCCGCCAAGGCGCCGCTCGCCGGCGCCGCTGAGGCCGGACCCGGCGCGACCATCCTGCTCGCCGACGACAACGAGGCTGTACGGACCTTCGCTTCTCGGAGCCTGGACAGGATGGGCTACACCGTGCTGACGGCGGCGAACGGCCGCGAGGCGCTGCAACTCGCACTGCCCGGCACGCGAATCGACCTCCTGGTGACCGATCTGGACATGCCCGGCCTGAGTGGCCGCGAGCTCGCGGCCGAGCTCGACCACCTGCCGGTGCTCTTCATGTCGGGCCATCCGAGAGACCTGATCGACAACGGCCACGAGGGTGAGGCCCACTTCATCCAGAAGCCGTTCGGCATGGCAGACCTCGCGCGCGCCGTGGAGGCGGTCCTCGCCGGACGGCCTTCCCGCGCAGCCGCCTAGCTCTGGCGCTTAGGAGGCGGGCTGAGCCTTCGCGACGCCGCCGATGATCTCGGCGAGCTCGCGCGGGCGCGACCACATCGGCCAGTGGCTGGTCGGCAGGTCGATCCACGTGATGTCGCGGAGCTCGGCGAGCCCCCCGAGCCAGGCCGGATTGTGCTCCTCGGCGTAGGCTTTCACCTGCTGGGACGGGAACCCCGTGCAGATGATGGTGCTCGGGATGTCGCGACGCGCGTCGTTCGTCAGCTCGACTCCCTCGCGCAGGACGCCACCCGGTTGCGGAACCGCCCGCTGTCGAAAGGTCTCGAGCTGCTCTTCGCTGAGCCCGTCGAGATTCTCTTCCTCCGCGAGCGTCTCCTGCGGGGGCAACGGCATCTCGACGCCGTCGAAGTCGGGATCCATCGCGCCGATCCCAGGTGCGGAGTCGACGTAGACCATGGCCGCGATCCGCTCGGGAACCCGATCGCTCGCGGCGTAGCCGGCGAACCCGGTTCCGCTGTGCACGGCGAGGACGACCGGAGCGTCCGCCGCGCTGACCGCGTCGCAGATCGCGACGACGTGGTCGGCCATGGTGATCGCGGATCGGTCGGCGTCGGCCGACTCGAGGCCGGGCAGCGTCGCCGCGGCGACGTCGTGGCCGTCGGCCCGCAACGCGGCGGCGACGTCGTCCCACGCCCACGCGCCGAGCCAGAACCCGGGTACCAGGACGATCGGTGCGGTCACGCCTCGACCCTACCGGCTCGTCGGTCGAACACGCGCGGATCAAGCGCGGCGACCGCCTGGAGGCGCTGACTGCGGCGGCTTCGCTCGACTGAACCTGTCCCGTTCGCGGGAATACGCAGCCCTCTCCGGTGTCCTAGGCAGCAAGAACATCAACGAAGGAGCTTCATATCTACATCACCCCAGGCACTCGCTGCAAGGATTTAAATATAATAAGAACATCATATAGCAGCGGAGTTATTATTTATATCATTTATCTTAATATTCTATTATATTATACTAATATATATTTTAATAATTAACATTTCCCCCTTATTCTGTTTAATATATTTTAATTCATTCTATTTAGACTTTAACTATATATTAAATCATTTAGCCTGACCATCGAAGTCATGAGCGTGCAGAGAAGCAGCAGATCGAGCAGGAAGAGCTTCGCGCTGCGACGGCCATCATGATCCGCGCACTCGATCCTCGCCGCCATCGTCGCGCTCGTCGTTTCGGCAGCGCCCGTCGCCTCGGCGGTTCCCAACATCTTCAAGAACTCCATGGTCACGGGCGGTGCCGGCAACGCTCCAGATTTCGGTATCTATCTCAGGTTGCGGAACGCCCGGCTACACGCCCGACGCTGGAAGAAGAAGACTAGATGACCATTTCTTTACTTATTGAACTTTCTTTGAGACAACAAGCCGGTGGCGGGAATCGAACCCGCGTAACTAGCTTGGAAGGCTAGGGCTCTACCATTGAGCTACACCGGCGCGGGTGACGTAGCGTAGCCGCCGTGGATCCGTACGAGTGGTCGTGGAACCCGGAAGCGCTCACCGTCGTTCCGGCCCTCACGATCGGCTACGTGTGGGCGGTGCGCCGGTATCCCGCACCCCGCTGGCGAATCGCGTGCTTCGTCGGTGCGATGCTGTTGGTGCTCGCCGTCACGGTCACGCCGATCGAGACGATCGCGCTGAACTACCTCCTCTTGCTGCATCTGGTGCAGAACGTCGTCCTCGCGGAATGGGCACCGTTGCTCCTGGTCCTGTCCATCCCGCCCGCGCTCGCAGCGGTCGCGCCGCACGTACCGCCGTTGCCTGCGCTTGCGCTGTGGCTCGTCAACTACGCCGTCTGGCACGTGCCGTGGCTCTACGACACCGCACTGCGACACCCGCATTCCCTCCTGCACCTGGAGCACGCGCTCTACTTCGCGACGGGCGTGCTGCTCTGGTGGCCGGTCGTCCACTCGCGGCTCTCGTCGGGCGCGAAGGCCGCCTACGTCTTCGCCGCGTTCGCACTCGCGAGCCCGATCGGACTCGTGCTGGCTCTCGTGCCGGAGCCGCTCTACGACTTCTACGTCCAGAGCCCCGGGCTCTGGGGCCTCGACCCGCTGGTCGACCAGCAGATCGCCGGTGTGATGATGTCGCTGACCGAGACGGTGGTCTTCTTCGCCGTCTTCGCGGTGTACGTCGGCCGCTTCTTCGCCGAGCAGGACGCCGTGACATGAGAACGAATGTCACGAGCATGGACGCCATTCGCCGCCGCCTGCGGTCCCTGTTCGGCTCCGGCTCGGGCGCCGCGAAGGACCCCGACGACCGCCGGTCGGACTCCGACCGCCGCACGGGCGACGAGCGCCGAGAACGTCTCGGCCTTCCGCCCGTCAGCGAGGAGCGCCGTTCGGGGAGCGAGCGCCGCTCGGGCAGCGACCGCCGCGAGGGGTCCTAGGCGACCTTCCCTGCGGTGTCGGTTTCTTCCGCCACTGCGCAGAAGGCCTCGACGACCGTTGGATCGAACTGCGTGCCCGCGCAGCGGCGTAGCTCGACGACGGCGTCGCCGGTCGACATCGCGGCGCGATACGGGCGCTTCGACACCATCGCGTCGAAGGCATCGCAGACCGCGATGATGCTGGCGCCGAGCGGGATCGCACCGCCGTTCAACGCGTCGGGATAGCCGGTGCCGTCGAAGCGCTCGTGGCTCGAGCGCACGAGGCCGGCGCTCGGGGCGAGCGATGGCGCTGCGAGGATGATGCGCTCGCCGATCACCGTGTGGCGGCGCATGAACTCCCACTCGTCCTGGTCGAGCGGGCCGGGCTTGTTGAGGATCTCGTCCGGGATCGCGGTCTTGCCGATGTCGTGGAGCTTGGCCGCGAGTGAGATCTGCTTGATCTCATGCTCGCCGACACCGAGCCGCTCGGCGATCCGCTCGGCCAGTCCGGCCACGCTGCTGAGGTGGGTGCGCAGCCCAGTGTGGCGCTCGCTGAGAACCTTGAGCAGGACATCGGTGCTCTGACGGCTCGCCGCCAGCGGGGTCGACTTCTGCTCGTACATGCGCTGATCGGCGATGCGCAGCGCGTCGACAGGGGAGAACGCCTCCGACGGCACGAGTGCCATGCCGTGCGAACAGCCGATGGAGAACGCGTCCCCGGTATCGGTCAGCGCGGCTGCGGCGAGCGCGACGACGGTTTCGGCGCGGGCCGGCTCCACCGGGGCCAGGACGCAGAACTCGTCACCGCCCATCCGGTAGGCGTTGCCGATTCCGTCCACGGCGGTCGCCAGGCGCTCGCCGAGGCGGGCGAGCAGCGCGTCGCCCGCCGGATGGCCGAACGTGTCGTTGTACTGCTTGAAGCCGTCGAGGTCGAAGAGTGCGAGCACAACGCTGCGCTTGCCGCCGGCGTTCGCCAGTTGGGCATCGAGGTCGTCGATCAGCGCACGCCGGTTGGGAAGCCCCGTCAGCGCGTCGGTGCGTGCTTCCTCGTGGCTGGTAGCGGCCATTCGCGCGTTCTCACGGGCGAGGCGCTCGGCGACGGCGCGAGCGAGCGAGGCACGTCGATAGAGGAACGCGAATGCCAGTGCGAGGAGGAGGATCGCGATTGCAGAGCCCTTCGTGGCTCGGGAATCGGCAGCCGACGCACGCCGGTCGTACTCGCGGCTCGCCTCGTCGAGGGAGGCCGCAATACCGTGCATGTGCTGCGCCGAGACGCCCGCCAGGTGATCTGCGCGCTGGCCGTAGTCGGCACCCGAAGCACCGATCGCATAGATCTCGTCGAGCGCCGCGTAGTCGGCACGGAGTGGACCTGGAATCTCGACCCAGGGCCGGCACCGGCGAACTGCGCCTCAGCTCGACGAGGATCGCGGCGACCTTCTGCTTGCCGTCGTCCATCAGCTTGCGGGCGAACTCGGGCGAGCCTCCCGTTCGCGCACTGGCCTTGAACGGCGCGCTCTGCAGTTGCGTGAGCTCACTCTTGAGCGTCGCGAGCTTCAGCTGCGCGTCGCGACCGGCGCCCGCGCGCTCCTGGAGCACCATGATCGAGCCGATCGCGGCAAGGCTCAACAGCAGCACGAGTGCAGGAATGGTCTTGTTCCGGATCATGAGGGCGCTCCCGGTAGAGGACGTGTCGTCCTCGTCATCGCCCGGAGTGCGGCCGAATTGAGAGCCTCAGCGCGGTCGGCAGTCGGGGCGGCCGGATTCGAACCGGCGACTTCTCGCTCCCAAAGCGAGCGCGCTACCAGGCTGCGCCACGCCCCGATCGCTCCAGTGTAGAGCCGTATCGCGCTGGTAGCGTCGCGGGCCGATGGCGGACGTGGCGTATATCCCGGGCGAGCCCGGGCGCGAGCGGCGGCCCGCCCTCGGCTATGCGATGGTGATCTCGGCTGCGCTCCTCTTCGCGCTGAACGGCACCGTCTCCAAGGTCGTGCTCCAGTCGGGGATCTCCTCGCTCGAGCTGACGCAGGTGCGCGCGACCGGAGCGTTCCTCGGCTTCGCGCTCCTGCTCGCGTTCACGCGACGCGACTCCCTGCGCCTCACGCGACGTGAGCTCCCCTATCTGGTCGTCTTCGGGATCGCAGGCGTCGCACTCGTGCAGTGGCTCTACTTCGTCTCGATCGGGAGGCTGCCGATCGGGATCGCGCTCCTGCTCGAGTACCTCGGACCGATCCTGATCGCGCTCTGGGCCTGGGCGGTCTACAAGGAGCCGATCCGGCGCCGGCTCTGGCTGGCGCTCGTCCTGGCGGTGGTCGGTCTCTCGCTCGTCGTCGAGTTCTGGAGCGGCCTCTCGCTCGACGGGCTTGGAGTCATCGCGGCGCTGTGCGCGGCGGTCGCATACGCGATCTACGTGCTGATGGCAGAGCACGCGGTGCGCTGGCGCGATCCGGCGTCGCTGACCGCCTACGGCTTTCTCTTCGCGGCGCTGTTCTGGGCCGTGGTGCATCCGATCTGGCGCTTTCCCACCGAGCGGCTCGACGACAGCGTCTCGCTCCTCGGCCACCTCGAGCGGTTCGCGCTCCCGGTGTGGCTGCTGATGCTCTACGTCGTCGTCGCGGGGACGATGATCACGTTCCTCCTCGTCGCTGCGGCGCTCCGCCACATCTCCGCCACGAGGGTCGGGATCATCGCGATGCTCGAGCCTGTGGCCGCCAGCGTGGTCGCCTTCCTCTGGCTCGGCGAGTCGTTCGGCACCGCCCAGCTGATCGGTGGCTCAGTCGTGCTGGCGGCGATCCTGATCGCCCAGACGTCCCGCTGAATACCTTCACTTGCAGGCTTTTTGGATTTTGCGTAGGGTTAGCGCTCGGTCGAGAGAACCAAGCCCCCGTTCCACGACCCGCATACCGCCGTCCTGACAGAGCTCTCCAAGCATATTGGTGTCGCCTGTGGCGTGACCCTGGCGTTTTTCGCCTCGTCGCTCGCGCCAGCCAGCCATGCCGCCACGACCCAGAGCCAGGTCGAGCAGTCTCTGATCGACACGGTGAACGAGGTCCGCGAAGCGCACAACCTGCGCCCGCTCCGGGTCGACCCGCAGCTGATGGAGGCTGCTCGCGCTCACTCGAGCACGCTGCTCCGCAACAACGTCTTCGAGCACGGGTCGTTCGCGGACCGGATCGTGCGCCACGGCGCCCGCGGACCGGCGTTCGGCGAGAACCTCGCCTGGGGAACCGGTCGCCTGGCGTCGGCTCGCAGCATCGTCAGTGGCTGGATGGCGAGCCCGGGGCACCGCGCGAACCTGCTCCGGCCCGGCTGGAACCGGATCGGCATCGGCGCCCTGAGCGGCCGCTTCCTCGGCCACCGCGGCGCGACCGTCGTCCGACCGAGCCGACTTCGCGGCGCAGCCGTGCTAGGTCTCGGCCATCAGGGAGCGGAGCTCGGTCAGCTTCTCGCGCCTGAGCTCATCGCGCTCGCCGCGCTCGAGCCGCTCGAGCAGGGCACGAACGAGCGGCGCCAGCTCGACCGGGTTGAACGGCTTCGTGATGTAGTCGACCCCGCCGATGTCGAGGCCGCGCGCGCGGTCGCGGAACTCGGCCCGGGCGGTCAGGAAGATGATCGGGATCCCCACGGTCTGCTCGTTCTCGAGCAGCGCCTCGGCGACGCCCCAGCCGTCGAGCCCGGGCATCATCACGTCGAGCAGGATCACGTCCGGCTGTTCCTCGCTCGCCTTCGCGAGTCCCGAAGGCCCATCGCCGGCCTCGAGCACCGACATGCCCTCGGCCTCCAGGTTGACTCGGCAGAGCAGCCGGATCGGCGCCTCATCGTCGATAACCAGAACCCGTGTCATGCCCTAACTTCGTCCCTTACCCGTATCTGTCATGTCTCACTCTCGGCGACGCGGAGCTCGAGAACGAATGTCGAGCCGCGACCTTCGTCCGAGTCGACCCAGATCCTGCCACCCATCGCGGTGACCAGGCCTTCGGCGAGGAACAGGCCGAGTCCGGTGGCGCCTGCGCCCACCGCTCCCGCGGCCGCATCGCCGCGGTAGAACTTGCGGAAGATTCGCTCCTGCTCTGCGTGCGGGATGCCGACTCCCTCGTCCTCCACGCTCACCTCGACCGCGTCGGCCTTGCGACGCGCAGCCACGGTCACGGTGCCGCCGGCCGGCGAGTAGCGGATCGCGTTGTCGAGCAGATGGGCGAGAACCTGGCCGAGCTTGTCGCCGTCCGCCTCGGCTGCGAGCGGCGCGTCCTCGAGCGCAACCACGAAGCGATGGGCGTCCTGCCCGTCCTGGCTCTCGGCCGAGCGCACGGCTTCGCTCACGACAGCCGCGACGTCCGTTTCCGCGATCTGGACCGCCATGTCGCCGGTGTCCAGCTGAGCAACCGAGAGCAGCCGGTCGACGATCGACGTCAGCCGCTCGGACTCCGACGCGATGTAGCGCAGGAACGTCGCCCGCTCCTCCTCGCCGAAGTGGACGTCCTCGCGGAGCAGCGTCTCGGCGAAGCCGTAGATCGAAGTGAGCGGCGTGCGCAGCTCGTGCGAGACGGTGGAGACGAAGTCCGACTTCATCTGCTCGACGCTCCGCTCGGCGGAGATGTCGCGGAAGGCGTAGATCCGGCCGGCGACGGCGCCGGTCGGGTCGGTCATCACGGCCTCGCTGAGCGAGAGCCACACTTCCTCGCCGCCGCGCCGGATCGGCACGAGCCGGCTGCCGCCCGACACGCCCTCCGCGCCTTCCAGCGGACGTCCGAGCGCCTCCGTCGGCGTGCGCCCGAGCGCGTCGCTCTGCTGGACGCCCGTCACCCGCTCGGCGGCCGGATTCCACAGGACGACCATGCCCTCGCGATCGACGGCGACGATGCCGTCGGCGACGTTGGCGAGGATCGCCTCGCTCCGCTGCTGCTCCTGGCTGACGCCCTGGTAGAGCTCGGCATTCATGCGCGCGCTGGTCGCGGTTGCCGCGAGCGCGCAGCAGGACCTCTTCCTCCTCCGGCCGCCAGGCTCGCGGCCGCTCGGCATAGACGGCCAGGATGCCGTGCACCGACCCGTCCGGGCCGACCATCGGAACGCCGAGGTACGCGGCGTAGCCGGCGGCGAGCATCGCGTCCGCGTCTCCGATCCGAGCGTCGTCCCGGACGTCGGCGATCGCACGTGTGGCGCGCGTCTGCACGATGTCGCCGACGAGCCACGCGGTCGAGGGCGTGCGCGCCCCGACCGACTCACGTTCCCCCTCGCCGGAGGCGGCGCGCCCGACGACCTCGTCGCCCTCGAGCAGCCGAATCGAGGCGCCGCCGGCCTCGAGCAGCTCGACGGCAGAGCGTACGGCGACGTCGAGCAGGTTGTCCGGGTCGAGCTCACCGGCGAGCTCGACGCCGGCCCGCGCCAGCCGCTGCGCAAGCGAACGGGCACGCCGCTCGCTCTCGTACAGCTCGCTCCGCTCGAGCGCGCCGCGGGCGGCACCCGCGACGTGGCCCGCGAGCTCGAGCTGCTCGTCCCCGAACACGGTCTCGCCACGGAAGAAGACGATCACGAGCGCGAGGGCCGCACCGGCCGGCTGGACGAGAGGGATCGCGAGCAGCGAGTCGCAATCTGCCGTCCCCGGCTGCCGTCGCCAGCCCGGAGGCGAAGCGACTGTCGTCGCTCAGCCGGCGTGACGCGAGCACCTTCCCGGCACGAGCCTGTGCCGTCAGGGCACCGGCCTCCGTCCGCAGATAGGTCGAGAGACCGTGGTCGAGACTGTGGGCGCCGGCAAGCTCCAGGTCGTCCCCGCCGGAGCGGAACACGGCGGCGGACTCGCCGCCGAGAGCCTCCGCTGCCGCCTGGGCGACCGCGTCGAGTGTTGCTTCGGCAGACAACGGCTCGCTCAACACCGACGCGATCCGGTAGAAACCGCGTTCGACCTGCGTCTGCCGCGTGCTCTCCTCGTACGCTTCGGCATTGCGCAGCGCCACCGACGCCAGGCTCGCGAAGCCTTCGATCAGCCGGAGGTCCGACTCGTCGAACCGATCCCGCTCCAGCGAGCAGACTCCCAGGACGCCGAGCGTCTCGCCGAACGACAGGATCGGAGCGTCCATGACCTCTTCGAAGATCGCGTAGTTCGCCGTCGGCGGCGGCTGCTCGGTGGCGGCGAAGTTACGCCGGAGGACCGGCCTGCCGGTGGCGATCGCCTCGCCGACCGTGCCGGCCGCAGGGATCCGGCGGCCGACCTCCGACGCGGGAAGCCCGACGACCGCCCGGCAGACCAGCTCACTCCCGTCCGGCGCGAACGTCCAGCAGTCGGCCGCGTCGCCGTTCACCAGCGAGCGCATCTCGTCGACGAGCCGGTCGATCACGACGTCGACCCGAAGATCGCTCGTCAGCGCCTCGCCGGCCTTGAGCAGCGCCTGCTGCTCGGCGAGCCGGCGATCGCTCTCGCGGAGCAGCCGGCTCGTGTCGATGGCGATCGCGGCCTCCAGCGCGACGGCCTCGGCGAGCGAGATCTCGGACCGTGTCCAGCTTCCCGGCTTCGCCCGGTGCAGGCCCAGCACCCCGATCACCCGGTCGAACGCGACGATCGGGGTTGCCAGCACGGCGCGGACGCTGCGATCTGTCAGCTCGCCGACGTCGCCGAGGGTCGGGTCGTCCAGCTCGGAGGCCTGAAGCACGTCGCCGACGGCGACGGTTCGGCGCTCGCGCACCGCGAGGTTCACCGCGGGCAGCCGGCTCGCGTCGCCAAGCGCTGGGATTCCCGGTGCCGCCCACTCCGCAAGCACCGGCGTCGGCTCGCCCGGTTCGCCGAGGCGGATGAAGCAGCGCTCGACGTGGGCCGCGTTCGCCGTCTCCTGGACTGCGACCTGGAGCAGCTCGTCGAGATCGCGGCGCGACCTGACTGCACGCGAGATCCTTGCGATCAGGCGTTCCCGCTCGAGTGCGTCCGCGACCGCATCCGCCGAGCGCGACCGCTCGAGCGCGAGACCGGCCTCGGAGGCGAGGGTCTCCATCAGCACGAGCTCGTCGAGGTCGAAGAGCCGCGGACGACGAACCGCGGCGAAGACGACGCCGATCACGTCGCCGCGAGCACGCACCGGAACAAAGGCGCAGCTCTTGACGTGCGCGATGTCGTTCAGCCGCTTGTTCACGATCGGCGAGCTCTCCGCGTCGTACACCGCGAACGCGGCGCCTTCGCGAACGACCGTGCTGATGCCGGAGACCTCCTCGCTCAGCGAGACGGACTGGCCGAGCAGCTGCTCGTTGTCCTCGCCGCCCTCCCGCGCGGAGATGATGATCGCTCGCCGGCCGTCGTCCTCGACGATCGCGAGGTTCGCGACATCCAGCTCGAAGAGCCCGGTCAGCTCGTCCAGGAGGATCCGCGCGATCGCGGCCGGCCGGTCGGCGTCGAGCAGCTGATGCGAAAGGCGGCCGACTCCTGCGACCTCGCGGTCGCGGCGTGACGCCTGCGCTTCGGGCTCGCGCGCGGCTTCGAGCGGCCCCGTCACCAGCAGGCCGAGGTCGCGCCAGTTCCTGATGACGGCGACGAGCGGCAAGCGCCGCAAGCACGATGCCGAGCAGGGCGATCAGCGGCTGGCCGGTGAGTGCCTCTCGGGTGACCAGTACCGTGACGCCCGCAACAGCCGCGGCGAGGCCAACGCACGGGAAGATCAACGCTGTCGCAAAGCCGATCCCGCGCGCGCGCCCACGCTCCCGCCACAGTGCCGGGGCCACCGCCAAGCCCGCGGCCAGATAGAGCGCCGCGAGAATGAGCAACGGCACCGCATTGAACAGCACCGCCTGGGTCTCTGCGTTCACTGGGCGACCCCGATGATAGAGCTAGCCACCTCGCTTTGAAAGATGGGCCGTCCGGCCTATTGGAACGAGCTCCCGCGAGGATTAGCGTGGCTCTACTGGGCGATGCGATCCGCGCTTGCGTGGATGGCATTGGAAATGGGTCCTGTCGCGGCGACCCCCCGACGCGACAGGGCCCGTTTCCGGACGTCTGGGTCCCAGGCCGAGCGGGCGAAGCTACGATCCTCAGGATGGTCGAGCGTGTCCTCCTCGCGTCGCCCCGCGGCTATTGCGCCGGGGTCGAACGCGCCGTCGAAACGGTCGAGCTCGCGCTCGAGCACTACGGCCCGCCGGTGTACGTCCGCAAGCAGATCGTCCACAACATCCACGTCGTCCGCGATCTCGAGATGCGTGGGGCGATCTTCGTCGATTCCGAGGAGGAGGCGCCGAAGGGCGCGACGATCGTCTACTCGGCACACGGCGTCGCACCCTCGGTGAACGCCGCCTCCGCGAGCCTGGGCCACAACGTGATCGATGCGACGTGCCCGCTCGTCACCAAGGTGCACGTGCAAGCCCGGCGGTATGCCGCCGACGGCTACACCGTGATCCTGATCGGCCACGCGGGCCACGAGGAGGTCGTCGGGACGATGGGCGAGGCGCCCGACGCCACGGTGCTGGTGCAGGACGTCGCCGAAGCCGAGGCGCTCCAGCTCCCGCCGGACGCGAGGGTCGCCTACATCACCCAGACCACGCTGTCGGTCGACGAGACCTTCGAGATCATCGGCGTCCTCCGGCGGCGTTTCCCCGCGATCTACGCGCCGAAGAAGGAAGACATCTGTTACGCGACCTCCAACCGGCAGTGGGCGGTCAAGGAGCTGCTCGCCGAGGTCGATCTGCTGCTCGTGATCGGCTCGCGCAACTCGTCGAACTCGAACCGCCTCGTCGACGTCGCCCGCGCCGGCGGGGTCGCGTCGCACCTGATCGACGACGAGACGGAGATCGACGAGACGTGGCTGGACGGTGTCACGACGGTCGGCGTGACATCAGGTGCGTCCGCGCCCGAGAAGCTGGTCAACCGGGTCTGCGACTGGTTTCGCGCGCGCGGCGTGGAGCGAATCGAGCCGTTCAGGATGGTGAACGAGGACGTCACGTTCCGCCTGCCGGTCGAGCTGCGCCGCGAGCTCGTGCTCGCCGAGTCGCAGCGGTAGCTACGAAGCGCGCAGCCGGTCGAGCAGCGAGCCCAGACGCTCGCGCACGCCGAGAAACGCGGCGAGCCGCCGCGCTTCCTGGTCGTCGATCGAGACCGCAGCCTCTGCAACTCCACTCTCGTCCCAGACGCTGAAACGAACGTGTCCCTCGTCGGTGTACCGCGAGACGCGCAGCGCCTTGCCGGCCTCACCGCCCGTGCCGGTGAAGAACTCGACGAGCTTCGCGCGCTGCGGCGCGGCGCACCACGGGCAGTACCGGAATGCCTGGCCGATCGACCCACCGCACTGCTTGCACGCGTGCATCGCGCCTCCTCGTCGAGAGCGTAATACCCGCTTCGGCGGCAGGGCAATCCCGGACGCGTCCGCCCGTCAACCGGACGAACGGGGCCAGGACCCGCCTTTGCGCTTGACGAAAGGACCATGCCGCGCGTGCGCAGCCTGGCGGCTGATCCCCAGCGCGCCGCCGATCTCCTCCCAGCTCGACCAGTTGCGTCGGGCGGCCGCGACGAGCTCGCGCTCGACGCGCTCGAGCGTCCGGCGGAGCTCCGTGACCTCGCGCAGCCCCTGCAGACGGCAGCTCGATCCGACGGCCGATCTCGTGCCACTCCCGCTCCCACCAGTCCGGCTCGCTCACGGGCTGATCGTGCGACGCTGCCGCCGACGGCGCAAGATGGCTGGATAAGCGAGGTCCCTGCGTCAGCCAGACGAGCGGGTCCTGGCCCCGCTGGCGCGGTTGACGAATGGTCAGCGGTCGCGCAGAGTCCTGTCCCTGCGTCAGCCGGACGAGCGGGGTCTGACCCCGTCTGCGCGGTTGACGAATGGTCAGCGGTCGACGCGGCGCCGCTGGTGCGTGACCTTGGCGATCTGCGGCTCGGCGACGCCGTCGGTCTCGAGCGAGACCGCGAGCACCTCGCGCTTGATCCACTCCGCGTGCTGCTCGATCAGGTCGGCGTCGGCCTGCGGCAGCGTCACGGTGATCCGGTCTGTCAGCTCGAGCCCCTGCTCCTTGCGCATCCCGTTCAGAGTGTGAATCAGGTCGTAGACGCGCCCCTCGAGCTCCAGCTCGGCGTCGAGCGTCGTGTCGAGCGCCACGGTGACGCCCTGCTCCGAGGCGACCGCCCAGCCTTCCTTGCCGGAGCGCTCGACGAGGACCTCGTCCGGACCGAGGTCGTGGCCGAGGACACGGAAGCCGCCGCCCTCGAGGGGCTCGAAGTCGCCCGCGGCCAGCGCGGCCCGCACCGCTCCGAGCTCCTTGCCGAGCTTCGGGCCGAGCACCGGCAGATGCGGCTTCACGTGCAGCTCCATCGCCTCGACCGGGCCGAACACCACCTCCTTGATGCGCAACTCCTCCCGCAACTCGTCGGCATGCTCCCGGGCGAGCGGGGCGCCCTCGACGACGAGCCGCCGCAGCGGCTGCCGCAGCTTCAGACGCGAGGCGGCCCGCACCTGGTGGCCGAGGCCGACGACGCGCCGAACCTCCGCGACCTCGGCGAGCAGGTTCTGGTCGGGCGGAGGCGCGTCCGGCCAGCCCGCGAGGTGCACCGACGGCGGCGGCTTCCCGTCCACGTTGCGAACGAGGATCTGCCACAGATGGTCGGTGAGGAACGGCATCATCGGCGCGACGACGCGGAGCGACTGCACGAGCGCGTACCAGAGCACGTGGAGCGCGACACGATCGCCCTCCCAGAAGCGCCGTCGCGAACGGCGGATGTACCAGTTGGAGAGATCGTCGAGGAACTCCTCGTAGGCCCGGATCGCGTCGACGGTGAGGAAGGACTCGTACGCAGTCGTCGCGTCACGGACGAGCGCGTTCGTACGGTCGATCAGCCACCGGTCGAGGGGTCGCAGCTCGGCCTCCGGGGGCGGGTCGCCCCACGTCGGCTGGAAGGCTTCGACGTTCGCGTAGTCGACGAAGAACTTGACGGAGTTCCAGAGCGTGAGCAGCTTGCGCTGAATCTCGCGGCCGGGGCCGAAGCCGAAGAGCAGGTTCTGGTTCGGCGGCTGGGCGCAGTACTGCCAGCGCATCACGTCGGCGCCCATGCGCTCGAACGCCTCGCCGGCCTCGATCGCGTTGCCCCACGACTTGTGCATCTCGCGGCCGCTCTCGTCGAGCATCTTCTCGTAGCCGAGCACCTGCCGGTACGGGGCCCGACCGGTGAGCGCGACCGACATGAAGTGCTGCGAGTAGAACCAGAGCCGGATCTGCTCGCGCATCTCCGAAACCCAGTCGGCGGGGAACCACTGCTCCCAGTACGCGTGGTCGTGGAGGTGGGCCTTCGTCAGGCCCTTGGCCGCACCCGTCGCGTAGCCCTCCGAAACGAACGCCGGGTTCTCCCAGCCCAGCGTCGAGAAGGGGACGATGCCCGCGTCGAGCCAGACATCGCCGACCTCGGGGATCCGGCGCACCTCGGCGCCGCACTGCTCGCACGTGATCGGCACCTCGTCGATCCACGGGCGGCGGAGCTCCTCCAGCTGCTCGAGCCCGCTGACGGCACGAGCCTCCAGCTCGGCCTTCGAGCCGATCACGTTCAGGTGACCGCACTCGCACGGGTAGAAGGGCAGCGGCAGCCCGTAGTAGCGGCGGCGGGAGATGTTCCAGTCGCCCATGTTCCGCAGCCAGTCGTCCATGCGCTTGCCCATGTAGGCGGGCGTCCACTGGACGTCCTGGTTTGCTTCGAGCAGCTGCGGGCGCAACTCGTCGACGGCGATCAGCCAGTCGTCGGTGACGCGCCAGATGAGCGGCGTGTCACAGCGCCAGCAGTGCGGATAGCGATGCTCGTACAGCCCCGCCTCGACCAGGAAGGCGTGCTCCCCGAGCCAGCCGATGATCTGGTCGGCGGCCTCGACGGTCGAGAGCCCGTGCAGCCAGCCGTACGTGTCGAAGAAGCGGCCGGCTTCGTCAACCGGCATCAACACCGGCAAGTCGTGGATCTGACCGAGCTCGAAGTCCTCTTGCCCGGCGCCGGGCGCGATGTGGACGATCCCGGTGCCCTCGTCGAGCGAGACGTCCTCCCACGGAATCACGCGATGCTCCACCTCCGCGCCGGGCCCGAGCTCGTCGAACGGGCCCGAGTAGCGCCAGCCGACGAGCTCCTCGCCGCGCTTCAGCTCCATGAATTCCTCGTCGGGGTACCGGGTCCGCGCAACCCATTCACCGTTGTCGCGCCGGCCGTACTCGGCGTCGGGCTTGACCGCGGCGGCAACGTTCGCCGGCAGCGTCCAGGGCGTCGTCGTCCAGATCACGAGCGACTCGTGCGGCCGGTCGAGCAGCGGGAACCGGACGAAGAGGGACGGGTCGGCGCGGTCCTGGTAGACGCCCGAGAGCGAGAGCTCGTGCTGGGAGAGCGACGTGCCGCAGCGAGGGCACCACTCTGTCGACCGGTGGCCGAGGTAGAGCCAGCCGCGCTCGTGGACGCGCGCGAGGAAGCGCCAGACGTATTCGATGTTCGTGTCGCTGAACGTGAAGTAGTCCCGGCCCCAGTCCATCCACTGGCCGAGCCGCTTCGAGCCCTGGGTGATGTCCGCCGACGACTGGACGACGACCTCGCGGCAGCGGCGCGCGAACTCGGCGAGGCCGAACTCCTCGATCTCGCGCTTGGAGTTCAGGCCCAGCTGGCGTTCGACGCCGACCTCGATCCAGAGGCCCTGGCAGTCGAAGCCGTTCTGGTAGCGCTGGTGGTGGCCGCGTAAGCCTTTGTAGCGCTGGAAGACGTCCTTCAGCGTCCGGCCCCACGCATGGTGCACGCCCATCGAGCCGTTCGCCGTGATCGGGCCGTCGACGAAGCTGAACGTCGGCCCGCGGCGGTTCTGATCGCGGAGCCGCTCGAACGTCTGCTCGCGCTCCCACAGATCGAGGACCTCGAGCTCGAGCGTGGGATGATCGGGCTTGTCCGGCAGGGGTGCGAACATGCGCCGATTCTAGGGAACAGTCCGCCTGGCTCTGTCGTTTTCAATAGGTGAGCGCGGGTAACCGCCTCTTAACCACCGAAAGGAACCACTGAAATGGCAACCGCAGTCAAGGAAGACACGTTCACGCAGGAAGTGCTCGAGAGCGAGACGCCGGTGATCGTGGACTTCTGGGCCGAATGGTGCGGCCCGTGCCACGCCGTCGCGCCGGTGCTCGACAAGATCGTCGAGGAGCGCAACGGCGAGGTCAAGCTCGTGAAGGTCAACATCGACGAGGAGCGCGCGCTCGCAGAGCGCTACGGGATCGTCTCGATCCCGACGATCGTCCTCTTCAAGGACGGCGAGCCGGCAGCGACCGCGATCGGCGCGCAGCCCAAGGGCGCGCTCGAGCGCAGCCTCGGCCTCACGACCGAGTCAGCTACTTCTCCGCGGCTTCTTCTTCTGGCTTGGGGACCGGCGACACCGCTCGGTGCGCCGGTTCCTCGACCAGGTTCAGCACGCGCATCCCGTAGTGGAAGACGATCGCGCCGCCGAGCCAGCCGCCGACGGTCAGGACGAAGAAGCCGATCAGCGTGAGGAGGAAGGCGCCGTCACTGACGGCCCCGTCGATGCCGTCGCTGTAGCCCGCGCCGATTGCGACGAGGAAGAACGCGGTGGCGACGAGCATCGCGATCATGTGCGCGGTAGCGGTGCGCCAGAGCGGCGTACTGCGCTCGATCCGCAGCCAGTCCGCGAAGCCCGTGAACGCGGTCGGACCGCTGAGGATCAGTCCCACGATCAGCGCGATCGTCCAGCCCTGAGCGGCCTCCTGCTCCGCGATCCCGACCTTGCTCAGGACGGCCGCGATCGTCGCGAACGTGTACGTCCCGATCGTCGCGTCGGTCAGCGGTGGGTGCAGCGGGTGGCCGGGAAAGCCGCGGTAGAGGTACTCGAGCTTCACCTACACCGGGAGTTTCCTCGCCGGCGCGGCCGCAAACGCGCCGGCGGGGAGCCGCCGGGCGGTGGACGTTGCTACTCGCCGGCAGTTTCGAGATAGCCGAGGAACGCTGCGTGCTTCGCCAACAGCGCCTCGATCTCGTTCAGGCCGACGGCCGCCCAATCCTCGACCCAGGTCTCGGAGAGGTCGTCCTTGATGTTATGGAGGCCGCGCTCGCTCATCTGGTCAAAATGATCGGCTTCCGTGTGCGCGGGTACATGGGCCGAACGGCCTATCTTCCGGGTCGACAGGGCCTCACTCGATGCAGCGATTCCTCATCCTCAATCCACGCTCAGGGACCGGCTCTCCCGGCCCGGACGAGCTCCGGGACGCCGCGCGCGAGCGAGGCATCGACGTGCATCTCCTCGCGGAGGGAGACGACCTGCCGGAGGTCGCACGAGCGCGCAAACGCTGACGTGCTGGGGATGGCGGGCGGGGACGGCTCGCTCGCGGCGGTTGCCGAGGTGGCGATCGAGCAGGACATTCCGTTCGTCTGCATCCCGTTCGGGACCCGCAACCACTTCGCGCGGGACCTCGGCCTCGACCGCGGCGACCCGATCGGCGCGCTCGCGGCCTTCGACGGAGAGGAGCGACGGATCGACGTGGGCCGCGTCGGAGACCGACTCTTTCTGAACAACGTCTCGCTCGGCCTCTACGCGCGGCTCGTCCACCGGCGCGAGCACGGCCGCCGGCGGCGCGAAGCCCTGGCCCGGCTCCGCGCGCTCGCGCTGACCGTGAAGGACCGGCGCCGCCGGCAGCGGTTCACGATCGACGGCAAGCCTGTGCGTGCCCGGCTCGTCCTCGTCGCGAACAACGACTACAACCTCGACCTGCTGTCGCTCGGCGAGCGCGAGCGAATCGATGAGGGGATGCTCCACCTGTACATCCCGCACGGGTTCCGGCGGATCACGTGGGACGAGCGAAGCTGCACCGAGCTCGAGATCGGCTCCGCGCTCCATCGGCTCAGGGCCGCGATCGACGGTGAGCCCGTCGAGCTCGAGACGCCGCTCCAGTTCCGGATCGAGCCGGGCGCGCTACGCGTGCTCGTGCCGAGCGCGCCAGAGTGAGAGGATCTCGACGTAGGTCTCGAACGCGAGCTCGTCCGCGCCGGGCAGCTCGTCCGGGCCGAACCAGCGCAGCTCGACGAGATCGTCGCCGGCCCGCTCCTCGCCGCTCACCGGAGTTCCGAGCCAGGTCAGGCAGAGCACGTTCCGGCCGTCGTAGGCCTGCATCCAGATGCCGAGGAACTCCGTGACCTCCAGGTCGAGACCCGTTTCCTCTCGCAGCTCTCGGTGAAGAGCGTCGAGCGGATGCTCGTACTCGTCGACGAATCCGCCGGGAAGATCCCAGAGCCCCGCAGACGGGTCGTGCGCGCGGCGGCCGAGCAGGACGCGGCCGTCACGCTCGACGACAGCCTGCGAGCCCGGGATCGGGTTCGCGTAGACCGGGGCACCGCACTGCTCGCAGACGGCGTGTCCGGACTCGTGCCGGAGCGGCCCCGAGCAGAGAGGGCAGAAGCGCCAGCCATCGAGGATCCCCATCGGGGCTACGGTATCCCCGTGAGTCCACGACACGTCCCCGCCACCGTGCACGAGCTGACCCGCGTCGGGCTCCTCGCCGGCCTGCCCGGCGAGCGCCTCGCGCAGCTCGCTGACCGGCTTCAGCGCGAGGAGGTCCTGCCCGGAGCGACAGTCGTCCGCCAGGGCGAGCCGGGCGACCGCTTCTACATCGTGCTCTCCGGGCTGCTGAACGTGACGCAGGAGGAGCGCGGCGAGCGGCGGCTGCTGCGACCCGGCGATTCCTTCGGCGAGGTCGCGCTGGCGATGGGAATTCCGCGGACGGCATCGGTGCAGGCGGTCACGCCCGCCGTCGTCGCGAGCTGCGACCAGGAGACCTTCGACGAGCTGCTCCGGCCCCTGTTTGCCGATGAGTGACGTCCTGCTCCTCCACGCCGGCATCGCGGACCGCCGGATGTGGGAGCCGCAGATCGAAGCGCTCGAGGCTGCGGGCCACCGGCCGATCGCATCCGACCTCCCCGGCTTCGGCGACGCTCCGCTGGAACCGGGGACGATCGACTACGTCGACCACGCCGCTTCGCTTCTCGACGGGCCGGCGACTGTCGTCGGCTGCTCCTTCGGCGGCCGCATTGCGATCGAGCTCGCGGCAGCTCGGCCGGATCTCGTCGACCGGCTCGTCCTGATCGGCGCCGGCCTCGGGTCCTGGAGCTGGTCGGAATCGGCGCAGGCCGGCTTCGCCGAGGAAGAGGCGGCGATCGAGCGCGGCGACCTTGCGGCCGCCGCCGCGCAGCAGGCGCGGATGTGGCTCGCCGCCGACGCCGCACCCGACGTGCGCGAGCTGACGGAGGCGATGACCCTCCGCTCCTACGAGCAGCAACTGCCCGTGGAAGGCAAGGTGAAGGCGGTGTGGCCGGACGCGCCGGCCGAGACGCGGCTCGGCGTGATCGACGCCCCGACGCTCGTCGTCGTCGGCACCGAGGACCTCGACGACATCAAGTCGATCGCCGAGAAGCTCGCTGCCGAGATCCCCGGTGCGCGTCTGGCGACGATCGAGGGTGCCGGGCACCTGCCGAGCCTCGAACGGCCGGACGAGCTCAACGCGCTGCTGCTCGAGTTCCTTCGCTGAGGACCGCGTCGGAGAGCGCCGGCCACGCCGCTGCCGCCCACGGTCCGAACGACTCGTCCGCCAGCGCCGCGCAGACGAGCTGACGCTCCGGGTCGATCCAGAGGAACGTCGCCGTCCCGGGCCTGGAGCCGAAGTGCCCATACGTTCGGGCCGAGTTCAGCGAGCCCGTCCAGTGCGGCGCCTTGGCGTCGCGGAGCTCGAAGCCGAGCCCCCAGTCGTTCGGAGTCTGGCGGCCGAAGCCCGGCAGCACGCCGTCGAGGCCCGGGAACTGGACCGAGGTCGCCTCGGCGAGCGTCTCGGCTGCGATCAGCGTCGGCGCCAGGGCTTCGCGGCCGAACCGGAGCATGTCCCGGAGGTTTCCCACCATCCCGCCGGCGGCGTCACCCTCGAGCGTCGCTTCGAGCCCGAGCGGCGACAGGACAGCCTCGTCCAGATACGTCGGGAAGGGAATCTCCGTGCGTGCCTCGAGCTGCGCCGCAAGCGCGACGTAGCCGGTGTTCGAGTAGATCCGGCGCTCGCCGGGGCGCGCGAGCGGCTGCGGGGAATCCCAGGCGAGACCCGATGCATGCGCGAGCAGATGCCTGACCGTCGAGCCTTCGGGTCCGGCCGGTTCGTCCAGGTCGATTGCGCCCTCCTCGGCCGCGATCAGGGCGGCGTAGGCGACGAGAGGCTTCGTCACCGAGCCCCAGCCGAACCGGTGCTCGGCGTCGCCCTGCTCGGCGACGACCCCGTCTGCGGTCGCGACGCCGGCCGCGGTGTGAGCTGCGGGCCACGACTCGATCTGGCGAAGCGCCTCCAAGGCGCGCGATACTAGCCGCGTGGAGCGCCGCCTCATCCCGGGGCACTCGCCGATGGAGCCCGTCGTCGGCTACTCGCGCGCGGTCGTCTCGGGCCGAAACGTCCACGTCGCCGGGACCGCGCCGATCCCGAAGGAGGGCGATCCGCCGGACGGCGCCTACGACCAGATGCGGCTCTGCCTCGAGATCGTGGGCGAGGCGCTCGAACGGGCGGGCGCCGGCTTCGAGGACGTGGTGCGGACGCGGATGTTCATCGTCCATGCCGAGGACTGGCCGGAGATCGCCCGCGCCCACGGCGAGGTCTTCGCCGACATCCGGCCCGCGTCGACGGCGATCGTGATCAAGGCACTGCTCGACACTCGCTGGCGCGTCGAGATCGAGGTGGAGGCCGTGCTGCCCGGATGAAGCAGATCTATCCCAACTCGATCACGGGCAAGGGCGCAGTCCAGGGCGGGAGCGTGCTCGACCACAAGTTCGGCGAGTCCGACCCGTACACGCTCGGCGTCGAGGAGGAGTACATGCTCCTGGACGGCGAGACCTTCGACCTCGTCCAGCACATCGACACCGTGCTGCAGGCGATCTCCGGCCACGAGCTCGAGCCGCGGATCAACGCCGAGCTGATGCAGTCCGTGCTCGAGATCGCAACGCCCGTCTGCCGGAACGCCGGCGACATTCAGCGCGAGCTGTTGAAGCTACGGGCGTACGTGAGCCAGGTCGGGCGAGAGAAGGGGATGCGCGTCGGCTCCGCGGGGACGCATCCGTTCAGCCTCTTCGAGCGGCAGCGGATCACGGCGCGCGACCGCTACCGGAATCTGGTCGACCAGCTCCAGTACATCGCCCGCCGCGAGCTCATCTTCGGCATGCACGTCCACGTCGCCGTCGACGATCCCGAGAAGGCGATCCAGGTCGTGAACGGCCTTCTCCCCCAGCTCGGCCCGCTGCTCGCGCTGTCCGCCTCCTCGCCGTTCTGGCGCGGTGAGCCGACGGGCCTCGCCTCCAGCCGTCAGATGGTCTTCGCCGCGTTCCCCCGCTCTGGGCCGCCGCCGCGGTTCCGCGACTACGCCGACTACGCCGAGGTGGTCGGCCAGCTCGAGCGGACGGGTTGCATCGCGGACTACACCCACATCTGGTGGGACATCCGGCTGCATCCGAGGCTCGGGACGGTCGAGATCCGGATCTGCGACGCGATCACGCGCGTCGAGGACGCGGTCGCGCTCGCCGCGTACTGCCAGGCGCTCGTCAAGCAGCTCTCGGAGCAGTACGACAGCGGCGAGCAGATCCCCTCGTACCACCGGATCCTGACCACCGAGAACAAGTGGCTGTCGGCGCGCTACGGGCTCGAGGCACCGGTGATGGATCTCGCCACCGGCGCCCGGAACCGGATTCCGGTCGCGCAGCTGATTCGCCGGACGCTGAAGGAGATCACGCCGCACGCGCGGGAGCTCGGCTCCGAGCGGGAGCTCGAGGGGATCGGCGAGATCCTCTCGCGCGGGAACGGCTCCGATCGCCAGCTGCGGGTCTTCAACGCCAACCGCGACATCGCGGAGGTCGTCGAGGAGATCGCGAAGGCGACCGAAGCCGATCCCTCTGCCCCCTAGCTTACGGCTTGGCATACGCCGTCACCTTGAAGGTGGTGGTGTTGACGACCGCGAGCCGGTTCCCGCCGGGCTTCGCGAGCTCGAGCGTCCGGCCGCCGTCGGCGAGCGACAGGCGCACCGCAGCGATGCGCTGGAACGTCGTGCGCCACGGCAGGTCGACGCAGAACGCGCGCCGCCTGGCGGTGTCGAGCGCGTGGACGAACCCGGTCCCGTTCGGCTTCGCGTAGAGGGTGTACGCCCAGGCGCCGTTCGCGCTCCGAGTCCGTGCGTACGGCGAGCCGTTCATCTCCTCGTCGGGCTCGCGTCTGTCGACGAGCGCGCCGCCGACCGGCTTGCCGGTGACGAGGCTGACCGAGCGGACGTTGTAGCGGGCATTCGCCGCGGTGCCGAAGTACTGAGTCGCATAGAGCGTCCGACCGTTGGGCGAAAGGGCGTCGTAGGCCCAGAGGCCGGGAAGCGTGATCGCCTTCTTGAGCCGCAGCGTCTTCGTGCTCAGGACGGCGAAGCGCGTCTGCGCTTGGTTTCGCTCCCAAGTCCGCGAGCACGAGCGTCTTGCCGTCGCGAGAGATCCCCTCGGTCGTGCCGTCGAACGCGACGAGCGGAATCCCGAACGCGCCGCGGATCGTCGCGTAACCGGAGCACGCGCCCGTCGCTCGTGCGTACGGCGGCGACGGTGGTCGTCTTCGCGGTCGGGCAAGGCGACGTAGCGAACGGCGTTCGCGGCGTCCACGGTGCCGTCCCAGCCGACCGAGACCCCCGGCGTGGGGCCACCCTTTGCCGGCGGTCGGCGTTGCCCGCCACGAGCGCGAACGGGATCAGTGCGAATGCGATCAGCTTGAGCATGGTCGGCCTCCTTCGGCGGTGTCGTCGTCTCCTGTACGCCTCTCACGCGCGTCTGGGTCCCGTTTCATGCGACCTTCTCGCCCGTCGCCGCGTCGAAGGTGAGCAGGCGGCCGTCTGCGCGAAGCGCATGGACGCGGCGGTCGCCGAGAGAGAACCCGAAGCCGGCGATCGCTCCGCCGGTCCGGTACGGGCCCCGCACGATCCCGTAGGCGGTGTCGTAGGCCCAGAGGTCCCGTCCCGGGCTGAAGTAGAGCGTGCGCCCGTTCCGCGAGATCGTGCCGGTGAGCGAGCCGGGGCCGCTGAGCTTGCGTGTCGCGGCAAAGCGTGTGGTGCGGACGACCTTCCGGGTCGCAAGGTCGATCTCGGCCACAGCGCCGAGCGCGGCGTTCGTCGCGTAGAGCCGCTGACCGTCCGGGGAGAGCGTCAGCCCGTAGCGCTTGAGCGCGCCGAACGCCCCGTTGGAAGGAAGGAAGATGCAGAGCGGTGAGCTGCGCACGAGGTCGAGCGCGTGGACGAACGCGACGCTGCGGCCCGTGTTCAGGTAGAGCGTCAGCAGCCAGCGGCCGTCGGGCGAGCCGACGCCGCTCCAGGCCAGCCCGGCCATCACGCTCGGCTCTCCCTTGCCGCGCAAGGGCTTCGAGGCGAGCCTGTCGCGCGAGAGATCGAAGAGCCTGACGAGGTAGCGCGGCGGGCCGGTCCCCGGCAGGTGCTCGATCAGGAAGAGGCGCTTGCCGTCGCGCGAGACGGTCTCGACCTCGAAGTCCCCGCGCAGGTCGAGCCGGTGCGCGACGCGGCCCGCAGTCATGTTCACGACCACGACGTCCGTCCGCCGCTTGTCCACCGGCTGCCGGGCGAGGGCGGCGAAGCGGCCGTTCGGGGAGACGCCTGCGAGCTGCCAGCGGCCGGGGACGACCATCCAGCTCGCAGTGGTCGAATCGGCGACGCGGTAGCTGGACACGACGGTGTCGCGCCCGCGCGGCTCCGCAACCAGATGCGAGATCCCGTCGGCCGAGGTGATCCCGGGCGGCAACGAGAAGACGTGCTCACCCGTCTCAGGGTCGTAGGCTTCGACCTTGCCGCCGACCCCGGCCGGCTGCACGTAGAGGAATCTCAGTCCGTCAGGGCTGGAGACCTGGCCGCTGCACGGCGCGGGGCAGCCGTTCGTCGGGCCGGTGGCCGCGTGCGCGGCCGGAACAAGCAGTAGGGCGGCGAGCAGGAAGAGGCGGCGCATCGGTTTCCTCCTTCGGTAGCTGCCACCTGTACGGCTGCGCGACCGATCGGAGTCCCGGACCTCTGCCACGCCGCTCGACGTAGACAGGGCATGGACCGGCGTGACTTCCTGGCAGCTGCTGCTGCCCCGCTCCTCCTGGGCGCAGCACCCGCGCTCGCCCGTCCCGGCGGGTGGCACGTCGCTCGCGCTCGTCACCGCAGACCTCGAGTCGAGCATCGTCGCCGTCGACCTGTCCACCGGCACGGTGCACCGGCGCCTGCGCACCGCCCGCCGACCCGCGGAGCATCGAGAGCATCGGTGTGGTCGGCGCGCTCGTTGCCCACACGGCAAGCGGGCGACTGACCCTCGTCGACTCCGACCTGCGCGTACACCCGATCGCCGGCGCGCTCGGCGCTCCGCGCTACACCGCAGTCTCGCCCAACCGGCGCCTCGCGTACGTCACCGACTCCGCGCGCGAGGAGATCGTCGTCGTGGACGTCGACGCACGACGCGTTGTCGGACGCGTCGCCGTCGGCGGACCCTGCCGACACCTGAGCATCGATCGGACCGGCACGCGGCTCTGGACCGCGCTCGGGAGCACGGCAGACCGGCTCGCCGTGCTCTCGCTTGCCGACTCGCACCGTCCGCGGCTGCGTGACCACGATCAGACCTCCGTTCCTCGCTCACGACGTCGGCTTCACGCCCGGCGGCCGCCGCGTGTGGGTGACATCCGGCGACCGTGGCCGCATCGCGATCTACGACGCCCGTACCGGCGAGCTCATCCGAGCGCTTGCGGCAGACGCGCCGCCACAGCACGTCACGTTCATGGGCGACCGCGCATTCGTCACGAGCGGCGACGACGCGATGCTTCGCGTTCACGCGCTCGACGGCCGGCTGCTCCGCTCGGCGCCGGTGCCCGCCGGGTCGTACAACGTCCAGCACGGCTGGCGCTGGATCCTGACGCCCTCGCTGTCCCAGGGCACGTTGTGCACCTTCAACCCGCGCGGCGTGGCCTTGAACGAGCTCCGGGTCGCGCGCTCATCCCACGACGCCTGCTTCATCGTCGGCACATGACGGACCTCTCGCGCCACGACGGCCGTACAGTCAGCGGATGGCCGCCGGCCGCGAGGAGCGCGCCTCCGTGCGCGCGGCGCAGCGAGGGTCCGCCTCGGGAATCGAGGCGCTCTTCCGGCTGCACTGGCCCAGGGCCTACCGCGCGGCCTTTCTCGTCGTGCACGACTCCGGCGCCGCCGAGGACATCGCGCAGGAGTCGTTTCTCGCCGCCATCCGCAACCTCGATCACTTCGACCGCAGACGCCCGTTCGGGCCGTGGCTGCACCGGATCGTCGTCAACCGTGCGATCGACTGGACGCGGGCGCGGACGCTGCGTGCCGAGAGCGAGCTGCTGGACATCGTTGCCGCGCCGGAGCAACCCGGCTCGCTCGACGGCTCGCTGCTCGCCGCCCTCGCGGCACTGCCGCCCGAGCATCGAGCGGTGATCGTGCTCCGCCACCTCCTCGAGTACACGCCCGGCGAGATCGCGGAGCTGCTCGGCCTCCCGCGCGGGACGGTCAATTCGCGCCTGCGGCGCGGGCTCGACTCGCTGAAGGAGACGGTGTGAGGAAGGAGCTCGAGCGGATCGAGATCCCGGACGAGCACGAGGCGCGCGAGCGTTCGCTGGCCGTCGTGCGCGCCGCGTTCGCGGAGCACGAGCCACAGCCACAACGCCGCTCGTGGAAGCCGATCGCGGCTATCGCATTGGCGCTCGTCGTCGTGGCCGGCCTCCTGAGCCCGCCCGGGCGGGCGGTGCTCGACGAGATCCGCGAGGTCGTCGGGGTCGAGAAGGCACAGCCGGCGCTCTTCTCCCTGCCCGCGCCGGGGCGGCTGCTCGTGACCGCGGACTCGGGCGCCTGGGTCGTCGAGCAGGACGGCTCGAAGCGGCTGCTCGGCCCGTATCGCGAGGCGTCGTGGTCGCCGTTCGGCAGATTCGTCGTCGCGTCCCGCCCGAACGAGCTCGTCGCGTTGACCCCGGAAGGGGAGGTGCGCTGGTCGCTCGCCCGGCCGAACGTCCGCTTCCCGCGCTGGGGCGGCACGCGGACGGACACGCGGATCGCGTACATCACGGGGAACGAGCTGCGCGTCGTCGGCGGCGACGGCAAGGGCGACCGAGTGCTCGACCGCCGAGGCCGCCGCGAGGCGCCCGTCTGGAGACCGGGCGGCGGGCACGTGCTCGCGTACGCGCGCGCGGACGGGATCGGTGCGCGTGGTCAACGCCGACACGGGCGCGGTCCTCGATCCGGACGCGCCGACTGCGCTCGGAGCATCCGAGCGGCCGCGGTCGACGTGGAGCTGCGCCGGTCGGCGCCGGCGACGTCGCCGAGCCGGTGCGGTCGCCGGACGGCCGCTGGCTCGCGGCCGGCTGGCCGGAGGCCGACCAGCTCGTCTTCGTCCGCGTCAGTCGGCGGCCGGCGAGATTCAGGCCGTCTCGAACGTGTCGAGCCAGTTCCGCTCGCGGTCGTTTCCGACGATCAGTGGCTGGTGCTGCGCACCCTGATCGTCCACCAGTAGATTCGACGCGTGTTCTGGCTGGACAACGGCACGGAAGCCGAGCTCGAGGAGCTGCTCGAGGACGGACCGGTGCTGCTCCTCTTCTACCTCTTCGACTGGTCACCCACCTGAACGCAGGAGCTGAAACTCCTGCGTGACAGGAGCGACGAGTTCCTCGTAGCCGGCGTGCGCGTCTTCGGCGTCTCCCGCGACTCGCACTGGTCGCACCGGGCCTGGAAGCAGACGCTCGACGTCGACGTGCCGCTGCTGTCGGACTGGAACGGCTCGCTCGCGAAGCAGCTCGGCGCTTCGCGGGTCTACAGGTGGATGAAAGGCGTGCCGAGGCGGAGCGCATTCCTGGTCGGGAAGGACGGTACGGTGCTCGGATCGTGGCGGTACGAGGACTCGGAGGTGCCCGACTTCGACGAGCTGCTCGCAGCCGCGCAGGCGTTGCCGGGCTAGCGGCCGCCCTCTACCTCGGCGCCGGGCTGCTCGCCACCTCGCCTGCCGTCTTCGAGACCGATCGCTTCCTCGGCTACGGCGCACCGCGCGAGGGGCGAGTGACGCCGGGTGACCACCTTCAGACCGCCTACAACCTGTGGCTGCCGGGCCACCAGCTGGTGCGCGGCGAGGCGCCGTGGCTCGACCCGTACAGCTTCCAGCCGGAGGTCGAGCCTCGTGTGAACTTCGCCGGCTGGCCGTTCGCGGCCGTCTTCGGGCCGCTCCAGGCGTTGTTCGGCACCGTCGTCGGCTGGAACCTCTTCGTCCTCCTGACCTACGTCGGCGCCGGAGGGCTGGCCGCGCTCTGGCTGCGCGCGCTCGGGCTCCCGCTCGCCGCGGCGCTCGTCGGCGGGCTCGCGTTCGCACTCGCTCCCTATCGCGTCGCCCAGTCGACCGGGCACCTGCTCGGCCCGATCTCGATGCTGCTCCCGCTCGCGCTCTACGGGGTCGAGCGGCGCCTGGGCTGGCTTGCGGTGGCGGCGCTCGCGTCGATCCCGCTCTCGGGCCAGGTGCACCTCGCGCTCGGTGCGATTCCGTTCGTGCTCGCCTACGCGGTCGCGCGGGGGCGGCCGTGGCTCGGAGGGGTCGCCGCGGGCGCCGGCGTCGCCGGGCGGTGTGGTCGTCTGGGCGCTCTCGCTGCGCGACGCGGCCGAGCGGCCCTTCTCGGAAGTCGGGCGCTACTCGGCCACGCTCAGCGACTTCGTGACCCGCAACCCGGACGAGTTCGAGCGCTTCATCTACCTCGGCTGGCTCCTGCCGCTGGTCGCGATCGCGGGCCTGGGGTGCTTGTGTTTCAGAAACACAATCTCCTCCTCGCGCCGGCTCGCGCTCGTCTTCGGGCTCGGGACGGTCGTTCCGTGCCTGCTCGCGCTGGGCGAGAATCTGCCCGGCTACGGCTTGCTCTGGCGGAATACGCCCCTGCACGCGACCCGAGTGCCGGAGCGCATGCTGCCCATCGCGTGCCTCTGCCTGGCCGCGCTCGCCGCCGTCGCGATCGCTTGTGTTACAGAAACACAAGCTCGCTCTCGGCTCGTCGGAGGGGTCGCGCTGCTGCTCGTCGTCGCCGACCTCTGGGTGCCGCTCTACGACCCGCTGAACGCCGACGAGGGGAACGCCGTCTACGACCGCGTGGCGGCCGCGCCGCCGGGACGGCTGCTCGAGCTGCCCGTGCTGGCACCCGACGTCTACGCCGGCAGCGTCTACCTCTACTACGCGATGCAGGCTCCGCGCGAGCGGCCGCTCGGGTACTCGACCGCAGCGCCGCCGGAGGCGTTTCGGGTCGCGCGCGAGCTGCCGAGGCGAGCGACAGGAACTGGGCGTGAGCGTCATCGTCCAGTACCGGGACGGTGTCCCGCGCGGGCTTACGATCGTCCCGTGATCGAGCACGTCGCGATCTGGACCGACGACCTCGAGCGCCTGCGCGCGTTCTACGAGCGGTACTTCGGCGGCCGTCGCGGGAGAGCGGTACGAGAACGAGTCGACGGGATTCCGTTCCTACTTTCTCGACGTGGGCGGCGGCGCCCGGCTCGAGCTGATGCAGATGCCGGCCGTCGCCGAGCGGCTCCGCGGCGATCAGCAGCGCCTCGGCTGGGCCCACATCGCCTTCGCGCTCGGCTCCGAGCAGGCCGTCGACGAGTTGACCGACCTGCTTCGCTCCGACGGCTACGCGATCCTCGACGGTCCCCGCCGCACCGGCGACGGCTACTACGAGAGCGTCGTCTGCGACCCCGACGGCAATCGCGTCGAGCTCACGGTCTGACTGCTCTCCGGCCCAGCGCGCCCTGAACTCGCGCGCACGTCGCTGCAGCTCGCCGAGGAGCGCCTCGAGCTCGTCGAGATCCGGGCGGAGCTCGTTCACCTCGCGCAACGCGCCCGCGATGTCGACGAGCGAGCTCGACGGGTCGGACGAGAGCGCCTCGAGCCGCTGCTCCGCAGCGCTGGAGCTGGCCGCCGAGGATCAGCTCGCACGCCCGACCCTCCTCGGCGAGCTTCCGCAGCTCCGCCTCGGTCACGGGCTCGTCCTGGACGACGGCGCGGAGCCGTTCCTTCAGCGCGGAGTCGAGCGTCTCGGTGATCGTCGTCCCTACATCCCCATCGAGTGGTACCCCGAGTCGACGTAGAGCGTCGTCCCGGTGACGTTCTTCGCGTCGTCCGAGAGCAGGTAGGCGGAGGCCGCCGCGACGTCGTCGGCGTCGATGTGGCGGCGCAGCGGCGCGCGCTCGACGAACATCGACTCCATCTCCGTGAACCCGGCGATCGAGCGCGCGGCGAGAGTGCGCACCGGCCCGGCCGAGATCGCGTTCACCCGGATCTCCTTCTCGCCGAGATCCCAGGCGAGGTACTTGACGGAAGCGTCGAGCGTCGCCTTCGCGACGCCCATCACGTTGTAGTGCGGAACGGCGCGCTCGCCGCCGAGATAGGTCATCGTCACGATCGAGCCGCCGCCGGCGGCCGTCATCAGGGGCTCGGCCGCGCGCGCGGCGGCGACGAGCGAGTAGGCGCTGATGTCGACCGCCATCCAGAAGCGGTCGCGGGGCGTGTCGGTGAACCGCCCTTCGAGATCCTCGGCGGCGGCGAACGCGACGGAGTGGACGAGGAGGTCGAGCTTCCCGTCCCATGCGTCGGCGGTCTCCTTGAAGACGCGCTCGATGTCCTCGTCCGCGCGCACGTCGCACGGCGTCACGAGCTCCGAGCCGACCGACGAGGCGAGCTCGCGCACGTTCCCCTCGATCCGCTCGCCCTGGAACGTGAATGCAAGCTCCGCCCCCTCGGCGGCGAGCCGGCGCGCGATCGCCCACGCGATCGATCTCTTGTTGGCGACGCCGAGAACGAGCGCGCGCTTGCCGTCGAATCTGCCCACGGCGGCGAGTTTAAGACAGGTCTGCCAAATGGTGGGTACTCTGCGATCCGTGCGCCGCCTCGTCGGATCGATCGCGCTCCTCGTGGCGCTCATGCTCACGGCGACCGCAGCCGCCGCCCTCCAGCCGATCGAACGGCGCCACGGCGAGGTCGAGATCCCGCGCGTGCGGGCCGGGACGATCACCGTGCCGACCGCTCATCGACGCGGCCGGATCACGGTCATCCTCACGCTCGCCGACCCGCCGCTCGCCGCCTACTCGCGCACGCTCGCCGGCACGAGCTCGAGCAGTCGCCTGAACACCTCGAGCCTGTCCTCGAAGGCGTATGTCGCGAAGCTCCAGCGCGCGCAGCGGGCCGCCGCGGCGACGTTGAAGCGGGCGATTCCCGAGGCGACCGTCCGGCGGAACTACACGATCCTGCTCAACGGCATGGCCGTCGAGCTGCCTGCGACCGAGCTGGCGCGGGCGGCCAAGCTCTCGTTTGCGCGCAAGCTCTACCCGAGCTACCGCTACACCCTCGCGCTCGACCGCAGTCCGGGTCTGATCGGCGCCGGGCGCCGCGGGCGGCATGGGCGGAGCGGGCGGAGAAGGAGTGAAGATCGCGGTCGTCGACGACGGCGTGGATCCCGCGAACAGATTCTTCGCGCCGGAGGGCTTCAGCTACCCGGCGGGCTTCCCGAAGGGCGGCCGGAAGTGGACGACGCCGAAGGTGATCGTGGCGCGCTCCTTCGTCGGCGTCGGCGCGGACGACAAGACCCGGCTGGCGCTCGACCCGGAGGCCTCCTTCCACGGAACCCACGTCGCGGGAATCGCAGCCGGCAATGCCGGAACGACCGCACCGGCAGGCGCGGACCATCCGGAGACGCCCGGCCTGTCCGGTGTGGCGCCGCGTGCGCAGATCGGCAGCTACCGGGTCTTCAACGTCCCCACGCCCGTGGGTCACGTGGGCAACACGCCCGAGATCGTCGCCGCGTTCGAGGCCGCGGTTCGCGACGGCATGGACGTGATCAACTTCTCGGGCGGCGGCCCGCAGGTCGATCCCGCGAGCGATGCGATCATCGAGGCGGTCCGGAACGTCGCCGCCGCCGGTGTCGTCCCCGTGATCTCCGCCGGCAACGACCGCGACGACTACGGACTCGGCTCGGCGGGCTCGCCCGGGACCGCGCCGGACGCGATCTCCGTCGCCGCGCTCTCGAACTCACACGTCTACGGACCGGCGCTCACGCGTCACCGCGCCCGGAGCTGCCGACGCGCTCACCCACGTCCCGTTCGTCCGCACCGCCGGACTGGCGACGCCGGCGGCCTGGGCGAACGGCGACCAGCAGCTCGTCGACGTCGGCACGATCATGGGCACGAACAGCGCTCCGGTGCCGCGTGACCTCTGCGGCCCACCCGGGAACCTCGACGGCGGCACGTCTCCGCTACCTGCGGGCTCGCTGACCGGGGCGATCGCCCTTGTCTCGCGGGGCAACTGCACGTTCGCGCTGAAAGCCGCCCGCGTGCGCGCCGCCGGCGCGATCGGAATCGTCCTCGTCGACAACCGGCCGGGCGAGGCCAACGGCGTGCCGATCCAGCTCGCCGTCCCCGGCGGGATGATCGCCGACTTCGACGGCTCCGCGCTGCGCTCGTATCTCGCGAGCCGCGGCGGCCGCACCGCGATCCGGATCGGCCGCGATCCGCAGGAGCTCGACACCAGCCGCAGCGGCATCGTCACCAGCTTCTCGTCCGGCGGGCTGACGGCCT
Organism: uncultured Gaiellaceae bacterium; assembly: GCA_963847255.1. Taxonomy (GTDB): domain Bacteria; phylum Actinomycetota; class Thermoleophilia; order Gaiellales; family Gaiellaceae; genus Gaiellasilicea. The sequence continues at coordinate 166,524 of CAWJYW010000013.1, read as the reverse complement.
TCGGGCACCAACTGAAGCCGGACGTCGGCGCGCCGGGCGCTCAGATCCTCTCGGCCACGCTCAAGAACTTCGGCGGGCCCTTCGCCGTCTTCGACGGGACGAGCATGGCCGCCCCGCATGTCGCCGGCGCTGCCGCCCTGCTGCTGCAGCGGCATCCAGGCTGGACCCCCGGTCAGGTCAAGTCGGCGCTCGTGTCGACTGCCGTGACCGCCTGGGCGGATACGGCACGCACGGTCGAGGCGCCGGTGCTCACCGCCGGCGCCGGACTGATCAACGTCGTCGCCGCGAACGACCCGAAGCTCTTCACGGATCCGGTGTCGCTCTCCTTCGCAGACCTGAACGTGAGCCGCGGTGCCGTGTCGAAGTCGCTGCTCCTCGGCGTCGTCGATGCAGGCGACGGGGCCGGGACGTGGACGGTCGAGCTGAAGCCGCAGTCGCATCCGAGCGGGGTCGAGATCAACGTCCCCGGCACGATCACGATCGCTCCCGGCGGCGACCTGCAGGTGCCCGTCACCGCGCGCGCAGCCGCGAACGCCGGCACCGGTGAGGCCTACGGCTTCCTCCTGCTGCACCGCGGCGACATCGTCCGCAAGGTGGCCTACGCGATGCTCGTCACCCGGCCGGGTCTCCAGCAGGCTCCGATCCTGCCGCTGCAGCAGATCCAGACGGGCGACACGCGCAAGGGCGTCTCGCGCGCCTCGGCGTACCGCTATCCCGCCGCCGCCTTCGGCCCGGCGGCGAACTACGTCGGCGCGCCGGTGAACGAGGACGGCGCCGAGACGCTCTACCGGATCCGGATCGACGAGCCTGCCGTGAACGTCGGCGCCGCCGTGATCTTCTCCACGCCCGGCTCGCTGGTTCACCCGTGGATGCTCGGCTCGCCGGACGAGAACGACGTCCAGGGGTACGCGGGCACTCCCGTCAACGTCAACAACCTGACGCTCGACTTCCCGCTCGACATCGGCGCCGCGGCGACGGTCTTCCCGCGCACGAAGGCGTACTACGTCTCGGTCGACTCGGGCCGCGACCAGTTCACGGGACGCTCGCTCGGCGGCCAGTACCTCCTCCGGGCCTGGGTGAACGACGTGCAGCCGCCGCTCCTCGGTCTGATCACGAACCGTGTCGCAGCCGGCCGGCCGACGCTCGCGCTGCGGGTGCTCGATCTCGGCGCCGGGGTCGACCCGTTTTCGCTCGTGATCGGCTACGGCCGGGCGCTGATCGGCGCGGCGGCGTACGACCCGCTCACCGGGATCGCGATCTTCCCGCTGCCGCGCGAGGCGCCCGCGCTCCGTGCCGGGAAGCGCCTGCTCTCAGCCTCCGCCGCGGACTTCCAGGAGGCGAAGAACGTGGACTCGGTCGGCGACGAGCTCCTCCCGAACACGGCGTTCGCCTCCGGCAACATCACCGTCGTGAACCGCCCGGCGATCACGTGGGTCACCCCCGAGCCGAGCGAGTGCGCGGCGGCACAGACGCAGCTCCTCGTGCTCGCCTCCTCGACCGCTGTCCTGCGTTCGGTGCGCTTCCTCGACGGGAGCAAGCCGATCGCGACCGTGAGACGCGGAGCGGCCGGCCTCTACTCCGCGGTGTGGAAGCGCGGCGGCGCAGCCAAGGGAAAGCACACGCTGCGCGCGATCGTCACCGACGCGAAGGGCCGCAAGGCCGAGAGCCAGCGCGTCGTGCGCGTCTGCAAGTAGGGTCGCGCCGTGAAGACGGCCGTCGTCACCGGCGCGTCGAGCGGCATCGGAGAGGCAACGGCGCGCGAGCTCGTCGCGCGTGGCTGGTATTGCGTGCTCCTCGCCCGTCGGCAGGAGCGGCTCGAGCCGCTCGCGTTCGAGCTCGGCGGCGAGTTCGAGCTCTGCGACGTCTCCGACCGGGAGCAGGTCGACCGGGCCGCCGCGGCCATCCTCGAGCGGCACCCGCGCATCGACCTGCTCGTGAACAACGCCGGCATCCCCGGCCGTGGCAGCTTCTTCTCGCTCGACCCGGAACGGATCGAGGCGGTCCTGCGCACGAACTATCTCGGCGGCGTCTGGTGCGTCCGGGCCTTCGAGCCCGGACTGCAGGCGGGCTCGCACGTCGTCAACGTGGTCTCGGTCGCCGGAGTGGTCGCGTTCGCCCCGGCGGGGCCGTACGCGTCCTCGAAGCACGCCCAGCTTGCGTTCTCCCGCTCGCTCACCGGGCTCCTCGCCGCGCGCGACGTGCGCGTGCACACCGTCCTCCCCGGCTTCGTCGAGACCGAGGGCTTCCCCCAGCGCTCCGTGCTGAAGAGCGCCTTCTTCCGCCGGATGATCATCAAGCCCGAGCTCGTCGCGGAGCGGATCGTGAACGCCGTGGAGTCCGGCAAGCGTGAGCTCTTCGTGCCGCGGTGGTACCGCCTCTTCTCGCTCATCCAGGCGCTGCTGCCCGGGCTCTCCGCACGCCTGGTCGCCCGCCAGGGCTACAAGCGGGCCAGCCCCTCCTAGGAGTCGACGACCGTGCGGCGCGTGCGGAGCGGATCGGTCCGGATTCCGGTGACGATCTCGTAGGCGATCGTGTCGGCCACGAGCGCGTGCGCTTCGGCCATGACGCCGTGGCCGAGCAGCGTCACCGGGGCTCCCACCGGCAGTTGCCGGTCGAGCTCGACCGCGAACGAGTCCATCGAGATCGTCCCGATGACCGGGCGCGTCTCGCCGGCGACCCGCACCTACGTCCCGGTCAGGCCGCGCCGAAAGCCGTCGGCGTAGCCGACCGGGACGATCCCGATCCACGTCGGCTGTCTCGCGATCCAGCGTCGGCCGTATCCGGTCGACTCGCCGGGCTGCAGGAGCTTGACCTGGGCGAGCTCGGAGTCCCAGCGGAGCGCAGGCTCCAGCCCGTCCTCGGCCGGGTCGGTACCCCAGGGAGAGATGCCGTAGAGCGCGATGCCGCAGCGCGCGGCGTCGAAGCGGGCGGACGGGATACGCGAGCGCGCCGGCGCTGTTCGCGATGTGGCGCGTCAGGTGCGGATAGAGCTCCGTGGCGGCCCTGAACCGCTCGACCTGCTGCTCGGTGAACTCGGTGTCGGAATCCGCAGAGGCGAGGTGGCTCATCAGCCCGACGACCTCGCGGCTCGGGCACATCCAGCTCAGAGATTCCCCAGCGGCCCATGCCGGTGTCGAGCTTGAGGTGGACGCGCACGCCCTCGGGAACCTCGCCGTCGGCGATCACGAGCTCCAGGCCCGCATCGCGTGCCTCGGCGATCTCGCGGCTCGTGGCCGGCCCGAGCACCAGGACGCGCACGGTGCCGAGCGCCTGCCGCAGCGCGAGCCCTTCCGGCACGGTCGCCACGCAGAGTGCGGTCGCTCCCGCCCCGAGCGCCGCGCTGCCGACGTCCGCGGCGCCGTGGCCGTAGCCGTCCGCCTTGACCACCGCCCACAGCTCGGCGCCCTCGAGCACGCGCCGAAGCGTGGTCGCGTTGCGCCGGATGGCGCCGAGGTCGATCGTCAGCTCGGATCGCATCAGAGTGGATCGTACGGACGGAAGTTGCGCGCGAGCTCCGAGACGTAGCCGCGGCCGAGCGACTCGCCGTTCGCTGCGACCCAGGAGCTGAAGCTCGCGCGCCCGAGCGGCGGCAGGTCGGAGACGAGCAGGCTCGCGCGCAGGCCTGCGAGCTCCTCAGCGGTGAGCAGGACGTCGCGACGGACGGCGCCCGTCGCGCGGGCCAGGGCGAGCACGACGCGGGCCGGCCAGTGCACGATCCGCGCCTTCGAGCCGACGGCCGCGGCGACGAGCCGCACGAGCTCCTCGTACGAGATCGTCTCCGGGCCGGCGGCGTCGAGGACGACGTTCTCCTCGCCGACGGCGGCATCGACGCAGATCGTCGCCGTGTCCTCGACCGAGACGGGCTGCACGCGGTAGCGCCCGTCACCCGCGATCGGGAAGACCGGGCTGCGGCGAAGACCCCAGGCGATGTTGTTCACGAGGATGTCGCGCGGCCCGAAGACGAGCGTCGGGCGCACGATCGCGTACGAGAGACCGGAGCCGGCGACGTCCCGCTCGACCTCCGCCTTGCCGCGGAAGTACGCCAGCGGAGACGCAAGTGACGGATTGGTGACGCTGACATGGACGACGCGCCGAGCCCCGGCGGCGTTCGCCGCGCGCAGGAGCACGCGCGTGTTCTCGACGGCGCGCCCGAACGTCGTCGCGCCGTGCGGGAACCGGATCCAGTAGGTGTTGAAGAGGGTGTCGACCCCGTCGAGCGCACGGCGGAGCGCCTCCTCGTCACGGAACTGGAGCTCCGCGCGGTCGATTCGTGCCGCGAGCGGGTCGCCGGGGGCGTCGCGGCGGGTCAGCGTCCGTACGGTCCGTCCTCGGTCGAGCAGCTCTTCGGCGATCGCCCGGCCCGTGAACGAGAAGGCGCCTGTGACGACGTCCACGTGCTCAGGCGAGCACGGACGGGAGCGCCGCGATCAGGTCGCTCGCGATCAGGCCCGCCTGGCGTCCGGCCGCGCGCGCGGCGAGGCCATGAGCCGTCGCGGCGGCCGCGGCGGCGAAGCGCGGCTCGACGCCCTTGGCGAGGAAGGCCGCGAGGATGCCGGTGAGCACGTCGCCCGTGCCCGCGGTCGCAAGCCCCGGCGCGTCGACGACGCAGACGAGCGTCCCCTCGTCGGGAGCGGCGATGATCGTGTCGGCTCCCTTCAGGAGGCAGATGCAGCCGAAACGCTCCGCCCCGCGAGTCGCCGCCTCCAGCCGGTGCGCGTTCACCCACTCGGAGTCCTCGTCGAGAAGCCGCGCCAGCTCACCGGCATGGGGCGTCAGCACCGCCCGGCCACCCCAGTCGCCCGGCTCGAGCTCGTGCAGGGCGTCGGCGTCGAGCACGACGCGGCACCTCGGCGGCGGCGAGCAGCTCGTCGCGCAGGCTCATCGCCTCCGGCGTGCGTCCGAGCCCTGGGCCGATCGCAATCGCCCCCGCCTTCGCCGAGGCGGTGAGCGCGTCGGCCCAGGTCACCTTCACGGGCTCCAGGAGCCGCACCTCGACCACCGTGAGTGACTGCTCGGGCACCGCGACCGTGACGTAGCCGGCATCGGCGCGAAAGGCGGCCGCGGCCGCCAGGCAAACCGCGCCCGTCATGCCCGGAGCACCCCCGACGACGAGCACCGAGCCGGCGCTGTACTTGTTGTCCTCGGGCCGTTTGCGCGGCACGAGCGAGAGGACGTCGGGCGTGACGCAGCTTCAAGTCCGTCGCGGAGAGCTCGAGCCCGATGTCGGCGACGACCGCCTCGCCGGTGTGAAAGCGTCCAGGTGAGACCGCGAGCCCGACCTTGAGACCGTGGAACGTCACGGTGACCGTCGCCCGGACCGCCTCGCCCGCTACCTCGCCGGTCGACGCGTCGACACCTGAAGGCACGTCGACGGAGACGACCGGTGCCGCTGCGGCATTGATCCGCTGGATCGTCGCCGCCGCGTCTGCACGCGGCTCGCCGTGGAAGCCGGTGCCGAAGAGCGCATCGACGATCACGTCGGCCTGCTCGACGGCAGTCGTCTCGACGGCGTCGAGACCCTCGTCCCGCAGAATCCTCGCTGCGATCCGCCCGTCGCCTCCGTTCGCACCGCCGCCGCAGACGACCGCGACCCGGTGCGCATTGGGGAAGAGCTGCAGCACCTCGCGGGCGACGGCCGCACCGGCCCGCTCCATCAGCTCCGGCGCCGTCTGCCGGATAGCCGGGATACCGCTCCTCGGCCGCGCGCATCTCGGCCGCGGTGTAGAGAGGCTCAAGCATCCGTGACGACTGCGACTGCGGAAGCGAGCTCCCGCGAGTGCGTCATCGACAGGTCGATCGCGCCCGCTCCCACCCGCTCGGCCCACGCGGCGACGTTTCCCGAGAGCCGCACGGACGGCTTCGGCCGGCCGGCGATCTCGATGTCCTTCCAGGCGAACGCCCGGGCGACGCCGAACCCGAGCGCCTTCCCGACGGCCTCCTTGCCGGCGAAGCGGCCGGCATAGCTCTCGGCCGGATTCTTCCGCGAGTCGCAGTACGCCTGCTCGGCCGGCGTGAAGCAACGATCCTTGAACCCGGCGTACCGGTCGAGCGAGCGTCGCACCCGCGCGATCTCGATCAGGTCGATCCCGACCCTCGTCACAGCGCGCGGTTGATCCAGTCCGGCACGTTGGCGATCGAGCTGAGCACGGCGTCGGGAACGGTGCTCGAGCGCTCGAGCGCCTCGGGCCGGAACTTGCCCGTCCGGACGAGCAGCGTCTTCATTCCGAAGAGCTGCGCGCCGCGCACGTCCTGGTCGAGATCGTCGGTGACCATCCAGGTCAGCTCCGGCTCTGCATCGAGCGCGGCGAGCGCGGCCGCGAAGGCCGAGGCGCTCGGCTTGCCGATCACCGTGGCGTCGACTCCCGTCGCGTACTCGAGCGCGGCGACGAATGCGCCGCCGTCGAGCACCGGCCCCCGCGCGGTCTGCCACCACGGGTTCTTGTGCAGGCAGAAGAGGTCGGCGCCGGCCTCGATCTCGGAGAACGCGCGGGCGAGATTCATGTGGCTGAAGACCTGGTTCGGCTCCGTCGTCTCGTCGCAGCCGCCGACGAGGACCGCGTCGGCACCTTCGCCGACGAGCTCGATTCCGGCGAGGTCGGGCACGATCGCGGACATCACGAGCGCGTAGACGCGCCGCCCTCCGAGCTCCAGCGCTGCGGCCGTCGGCGTCGTCTGCAGCTCGTCGTCCTCGAGCGCGAGTCCCATCGCGCGCAGCTCCTCGACCAGGGTCGCGCGCGAGCGCGTCGTGTTGTTGGTGACGAAGCGCAGCCGGTGCCCATCCCCGCGCAGGCGTTCGATCGCCTCGACCGCACCGGGGATCGGCTCGCCGGAGACATGGAGGACGCCGTCGACGTCGAGCAGAATGGCGGCCATGCCCGGTGAGTCTATGCGCGTGACGCGCTCGGTCGTACTACCGCTCTCGGAGGTCGAGCTCCGCTTCTCGCGCTCGAGCGGCCCCGGCGGCCAGCATGCGAACACGTCGGAGACACGAGTGGAGGCGATCTTCGATGTCGAGTCGTCCTCGGCCCTCTCGGACGCGCAGAAGCGGCGCGTCCTCGCCAAGGCCGGACCGACGCTGCGCGCGATCGCCCAGGACGAGCGCAGCCAGTTGCGGAACCGCGAGCTGGCGATCGAGCGGCTCGTGGAGCAGCTGCAGCGGGCGCTGAAGGTAGAGCGTCGCCGCGTCGCCACGAAGCCGACGAAGGCCGCACGCGAACGGCGGCTCGAGACGAAGAAGCGGCGCTCGCAGACGAAGAAGCTGCGCCGTCCGCCCGCCGACTGAGCGTTCTAGACTCGGAGCGTGGACGTGCTCCATCTCGCCACCTTGCTCGAGGAGCTGCCGCCCGAGCGCACGCGGCTGCTCGACAACCTCGGTCGCATCCGCCGCGAGGTCGGGCCGATCACGCCCGAGCTCTCCGACGCGCTCGCCGACCGGATGAACCTGCGCCACGGCGACGTGCACGAGGTCGTCTCGTTCTACTCGTTCCTCCAGGTTCCCGTCGACGCGGTGCGCGTCTGCACCGGGCCGGTGTGCGACTGCGCGGGGTCGCGCAGCTTGCTCGACCGAGAACGCGATCGAGGTTCCGTGCCTCGGGCACTGTGACCTCGCGCCCGTCGTCCTGCACGGCGACGAGGTCGTCGGCGGCGTCACACACTCGACGAACGGCTTTCTGCTCGAGCCCGACGAGATCCGGGCGCCGGAGGACCTGACCCCGGAGGAGGTGCTCGAGCGGCTCGAGGCCTCCGGGCTGACCGGCATGGGAGGCGCGGGCTTTCCGACGTGGCGGAAGTGGGATGCCGTGAGGAGCGAGCCCGGTCCGCGCGTCGTGATCGTGAACGCGGACGAAGGCGAGCCCGGGACGATCAAGGATCGCTACGTGATGGAGCTGCGCCCGCAGCTTCTCCTCGAAGGGCTCGCCGCCGCGATGCGCTTCTGCGAGACGGACCACGCCTACATCTACCTCCGCGAGGAGTACGGCACCGCTCGCGCACGGCTGCAGCGAGGCGATCGCAGCGCGCGGCCTCGATGTCGAGCTCGTCGTCGGCGCAGGCGCGTACATCTGCGGCGAGGAGACCGCGATGCTCGAGTCGATGGAGGGCCGGCGTGGAATGCCGCGGCTGAAGCCACCGTTCCCGAGCCAGTCCGGCTACCTCGGCCTGCCGACGCTGATCAACAACGTCGAGACCCTCGCGCACGTCGCACTCATTCTTCGAGGCGCCTGGACTCCCGCTCGCCTCTGGTCGGTGACCGGAGCCGTCGCGAAGCCGGGCTGCTACGAGGCGCCGCTCGACATCACGCTCCGGGACCTGATCGACGACTACGCGGGCGGCCTGACCGCCGAGCCGAGCGCGATCGTGCCCGGCGGCGCCGCGAGCGGGATCCTCCCTCCCGCCGCGCTCGACGTTCCCCTCACGCGCGAGGCGCTCGCCGAGTGGGGGTGCGGCGTCGGCTCGGCCGGCGTGCAGGTGTTCCCGAGCTCCTACTCCCCGCTCCGCCTGCTCGCGGAGACGCTGCGCTTCTTCGCCGAGGAGTCGTGCCAGAAGTGCACGCCGTGCCGGATCGGCAACCGCGCCCTTCATCACGTCTGCGAGGAGCTCGAGCACGGGCGCGCGCCGATGCCGCGGCACCAGGTCGACGAGTGGCTGGAGGCGATGGCCGTGACCTCGATCTGCGGCCTCGGGCAGGGAGCGCCGATCCCGGTTCGCAACGCCTTCGCGCACTGGCCCGAGCTGTTCGAGAAGATGCCCGCATGATCGAGTTCACGCTCGACGGGAAGCGCGCGACCGCCGGCGACGGCGAGCTGCTCGTGCACGCGGCGGCGCGGAACGGCGTCTTCATCCCGACGCTCTGCCACGACGACAAGCTCGAGCCCTACGGCGGCTGCCGGATGTGCGTCGTCGGCGTCGAGGGAGCGCCGCGGCCGCTGCCGGCCTGCGCGACGCGCGTCACCGACGGAATGGTCGTCTCCACCAACTCGAACGTGCCGCAGCTCCGGAAGACGCTGACGGAGATGCTCCTCTCCGAGCATCTGAACGAGGACCCGGGCGGGCGCCCGAACGAGCTGATCGACCTGGCCGAGGAGATGGGCGCGGAGGCGCCGCTGATCCTCCCCGACGCCAAGCGGGAGCCGTACGAGGACCGCAACCGGCTGATGGGCTACGAGCCGGACACCTGCATCCTCTGCAACCGCTGCGTCCGCTACACGCAGGAGGTGATGCAGTGCTCGGCGCTGTCCCTGGAGGGCCGCGGTCCGGAAGCGCGGATCGTCCCGACCTGGGGCAAGTCGTGGCTCGACACCGAGTGCGAGCTCTGCGGCGGCTGCCTCTCGACCTGCCCGACGGGCGCGATCTACGAGAAGTTCCTCGAGGGCGCCGGCGTCGAGGAGCGCGCGCTCGAGCAGACGAAGACGACCTGCACCTTCTGCGGCGTCGGCTGCCAGGTCGACCTGAACGTCGACCCCGAGACGAAGCGGATCGTGAAGGTGACCTCGAAGCCCGAGTACGTCTCGAACGACGGCAACCTCTGCGTCAAGGGCCGCTTCGCCTTCAACTTCGTCCACCACCCGGACCGGCTGACCGAGCCGCTCGTCCGCGGCGAGGACGGGGAGCTGCAGCCGACGACCTGGGAGCACGCGCTCCAGGTCGCCGCCGACGGGCTGAAGGGGGTGATGGAACGCCATTCGCCCCAGTCGGTCGGAGTGCTCGCCTCCGCGCGGCTGACGAACGAGGAGAACTACCTGATCCAGAAGCTCGCCCGGACGGGCCTCAAGACCCACTCCGTCCACTCGTGCGAGGCCACCTGACACGCTCCGACCCTTTACGGCCTGGTCAGGTCGCTCGGCAGAGGCGCAACCACCAACTCGATCCCGGAGATCGAGAACTGCCGCTTCCTGCTCGTGATCGGCTCGAACACGACCGAGGCGCACCCCGTGCTGGCGCTGCGGATCAAGAAGGCGGTCCGGAACGGCGCCACGCTCGTCGTCGCCGACCCGCGCGCGATCTGGCTGACGAAGCTCGCCAAGCGCCACCTGCAGCTGCGGCCCGGCTCGGACGTCTGGCTGCTGAACGCGATCATGCACGTGATCCTCGAGGAAGGGCTCCAGGACGACGCGTACATCGCGGCGAACTGCGAGGACTTCGAGTCGGTGCGCGAGGTCGTCTCCCGCTACACGCCCGAGGAGGCCGAGCGGGTCACCGGCGTCTCCGCCGATGCGATCCGCGCGACCGCCCGCGAGTATGCGACGGAGCGGCACGCGGCGATCTTCTACACGCTCGGGATCACGGAGCACGCGTGCGGCGTCGACAACATCTGGTCGCTCGCGAACCTCGTCCTGATGACCGGCCACCTCGGCTACGAGTCGACCGGGCTGAACGCGCTCCGCGGCCAGAACAACGTCCAGGGCCTCAACGACTCGGGCGCGAACCCGCACTACCTCCCCGGCTACCAGCCGTGGGACGACCCGGAGGTACGCGAGAAGTTCGCCAAGGCCTGGGGTGTCGACCTGCCCGAGCGCGCCGGCTACCGCCTCGACCAGATGATGTCCGGCCTCCACGACGGGCGGATCAAGGCGCTCTACCTGATCGGCGAGAACCCGGCGCAGACCGAGCCGAACGCAGCGCACGTGGAGGAAGGGCTGGCGAAGCTCGAGTTCGTCGTCGCCCAGGATCTCTTCCTGAACGAGACCTCGGCCAAGCACGCGAACGTCGTCTTCCCGGCGTCGAGCTTCGCCGAGAAGGACGGCACGTTCACGAACACCGAGCGGCGGATCAACCGCGTGCGCGCGGCGATTCCGTGCCCCGGCAACGCGCGGGGGGACCGCGAGATCGTGATCTCGCTGGCGCGCGCGCTCGGCTGCGACTGGCCGGAGTACCCGGACGCGGAGTCGGTCTGGGACGAGCTCGCCGACCTCTCGCCGAACTGGTTCGGGATCCGGTACGACCGGATCGAGCAGGACGGAATGCAGTGGCCGTGCCCCTCACGTGACCATCCGGGAACGAAGTTCCTGCACGAGGGCCATCCCTCGCTTCCGTCCGGCAAGGGGAAGTTCCATCCCGTCGAGTACCAGCCGCCGATCGAGGAGCCGGACTCCGACTATCCTTTCGTGTTGTCAACCGGGAGAACGCTGTACCACTACAACTCGGGGACGATGACCATGCGTGAAAGCGGCATCAAGGACAAGCAGGTGGAGCCGTTCTTCGAGATCGCACCGGAGGACGCGTCGGCGCTCGGCGTGGCCGACGGTGAATGGGTGCGCCTCGTGTCGCGCCGCGGCGATCATCAAAGCCCGCGCGCAGCTCTCCGACCGCGTCTATCCCGGGCTCGTCTGGATGGCGCTCCACTTCTCCGAAGCGAAGGTGAACCTGCTCACCCACGACGTCGGCGACCCGCTGATCGGAACGCCGGAGTACAAGGTCTCCGCCGTCCGGCTGGAGCGCGTCTGAGACCGCTCGAGGCTGCGTTCTTCGAGCCTCTCCTACGCGGCCGCTTCGGGCGGCCGTACCTCTACCTGGTCTCGTGCGAGACGACGCAGCGCATGCTCGACTCGTCGCAGCCCGAGGGCGCCGTGGCGGTCACCGATGAGCAGACGGCCGGACGCGGCCGCATGGGCCGCACCTGGGAGGCGCCCGCGGGCAGCTCGATCCTGGTCTCGGTGCTGCTCCGCCCGCCGCCCGAACGGCGTGCGGCGGAGCTGACGCTCGTCGCCGGCGTTGCCACGGCGGTCGTGGTCGAGCGCGCGACCGGGCTCGCCGCGCAGATCAAGTGGCCGAACGACGTCATGCTCGACCGGCGCAAGGTCGCGGGCGGACTGGCAGAGCTGAAGGACGGCGCGGTCGTGCTGGGGATCGGGCTGAACGTGAATCAGGCGCCGGGTGAGCTACCGACGGAGACGAAGGCGGTTGCCGGCTCGCTCCGGTCCGTGACCGGCCGCGAGTACGAGCGAGCACCGATCCTCGCCGACTTGCTGCTCGAGCTCGAGCTCCGCTACGACGCGTGGCGGGATGGCGGGCTCGACGCGCTCTACGACGACCTCGGCGCGCGCGACTTCCTCCGCGGCCGCCGTGTCACGGTCGACGGCGTCGCCGGGACGGCACAGATGATCGCGCGCGACGGACGGCTCGTGGTCGAGACGGAGTCAGGCCCGGTGGTCGTCGAGAGCGGCGAGGTGCTCTTCGAGCGCTGAGAGCGCGTCCGGCGAGTCCACGTCTGCAAGGAGCCGCACGTCGACTTCACGAACTCGCAGGTTGACGCCGCGCAGCGTGTAGTCACCGGTCGAAAGCCGTCGCTCGAGCTCGGGCAGGTCGTGCTTCGTGTACGCACCGGGAAGCGGGCCGGTCTGCGGCACGGCCGCATGCTCGCCGAGCTCGCGCAGAAGCTGCGGTGTCACGAGCGGGCAGTCGACCGGGAGGAAGACGGCGGTCTCGTGCGTCGCCGCGCGCAATCCCGCGACGACGCCGGCGATCGGCGCCTGCGGCTCGGCCGGCTCGACGAGCACCTCGAAAGGAAGCGCGAGATCGCCCTTGCCGACCGCGATCCGTTCGTCACAGGCCTCGCCGAGCGTCCGCCACGCCCGCTCCGCGAGCGTCTCCCCCCGCAGGCGGGCGAGCGCCTTCGGCGACCCGAATCTCGACGACGCTCCGCCGACGAGCAGGACGCCGGTTAGAGCTCGATCCGCCAAGGCTCCGTGTAGACGTTGAGCGAGCCGCCGCGAACGAAGCCGCAGAGCGTGATCCCGCGGTCGGCCGCGAGCTCGATCGCGAGCGACGACGGGGCACCGACGGCGACGAGCAACGGGCACCCCGCGACCGCAGCCTTCTGGACGAGCTCGAACGAGAGCCGGCCGCTGACGCAGAGGATGGCGCCGGACAGCGGGAGCCGGCCGTCGAGGAAGGCGCGACCGATCACCTTGTCGAGGGCGTTGTGCCGGCCGACGTCCTCGCGAATGCAGAGCAGCTCGCCCGTCGGCCGAGAAGAGTCCGGTGGCGTGCAGCCCGCCCGTCGCCTCGAACGCCGCCTGCCCGGTGCGCAATCGCTCGGGCAGTGCCGAAACGAGCGACGCCGGGACCGTCAGCTCGCTCTCGACGCGGGGCGCCTCGACGGCCACCGCCTCGAGCGCTCCCTTGCCGCAGACGCCGCAGGACGAGGAGGTGTAGAAGTTCCGCTGCAGCGCGCCGACGTCCGCGCCGGGCGCGTCGACGTCGATCGTGTTGGCGGCGAGGTCGTCCGGAACGCGGGCGCCGAGCGGCGACAGGCCCTCGGAGAGGCAGAACCCGAGCGCGAGCTCCTCGTCGTGTCCGGGCGTCCGCATGGTCACGGCCACCGGCACGCCGCCGATCCTGACCTCGAGCGGCTCCTCGACGGCGACGACGTCGCCGTCCTCCCCACCGGGCACGCGCGTGACGCGGACGCGCGAGACGCTGTTCGGGGGCATCCTGTCGGCCGGCGCCTCCATCGGCTCAGAGCGTATCGCGCACCTCGACGGGTCCTACCGCGCACACCGTCGGGTCCTACTCGCGCAAGTTGTTGCGTCCTATGGCATCTAGGGATACACATGAACGACGCTTCCGTAGAAGATTTTGGCACCGGTCTCCGCGCGCATCTCGGTCTCGACGAGCCCGAGCTGACGGAGCTGGACTTCGCGATCGCGAAGGTCGAGCAGGTGCTCGACCCGATCGCCGAGCCGGTCCAGCACCCGATCCAGCCACTGTTCACCGCACCGCCTCCCGATCCGATCGCAGCGCGCGAAGCGGCGCTCGAGGAGCGCGAGTACCAGCTGGCGCTGCGCGAGGCGAACCTCGCGGGCCGCGCCGCCACGATCCTCGCAGCCGCTCAGTCGCTCTACGACAGCGTGCCCGGTACCGGGTCAGCCCACGACGCGAACGACGAGCTCGCCCGCCTGCGGCGGCGGAAGACCGTCGCCTAGACGACGCTGATGGTCGAGCTGGTTGCCCGTGTCCGCGACGATCGACTGCTTCGCTGGAGCGCCTACGCGACGGTGCCGTTCCTCTGGTTCGCGCTCGCGCTCGTCAATCCGTTCTTCTGCTCCTACCGCCGCTCGTCACGCTCTTGCTCTGGACGTTGATGCGCTACGGCATGGTCGAGCGCCACGACCCCGTGGTCGAAGAAGACCCGGACTTCTTCTAGCGCCCGCTATTCGACCGTGACGGTCTTCGCGAGGTTGCGCGGCTGATCGACGTTGAGGTCGCGCAGACGTGCGATCCGGTAGGCGAGCAGCTGCAAGGGGATGATCCCGAGCACGGCCTGCAGGAAGTTCGGTGTCTTCGGCACGTAGATCACGTCGTCCGCGTGGTGCTGGATGTCCTCGTTCCCGTCGGTGGCGATCGCGATCACGTGGGCACCGCGCGCACGCACCTCCTGGATGTTGGAGACGAGCTTGTCGTAGACGTGGATGTCGGTCGCCACGACGACGACCGGTGTGTCCTCGTCGAGCAGCGCGATCGGCCCGTGCTTCATCTCGCCGGCCGAGTAGGCCTCGGTCGGGATGTAGCTGATCTCCTTCAGCTTCAGGGCGCCCTCGAGCGCGACCGGCAGGCCGATGTGACGGCCGAGGTAGAAGAAGAACGGCTTGTCGTAGAAGCGCTGCGCGATCTCCTCGATCGGATGGTCGCCGTCCAGGAACTGGTCGATCTTCTTCGGCAGCTCGTAGACCTTGTCCAGGATGAACGAGATCTCGCCGGCCGGCATCGTCTCCCGGAGCTGTGCCAGCTTCAGCGCGACCAGGTAGAGCAGGGAAACCTGCGCCGTGAAGGTCTTCGACGCTGCGACGCCCACCTCGAGCCCGCAGCGCGTGTAGAGGACGGAGTCGACCTCCCGCGTGATCTGCGAGCCCATCATGTTCGTGATCGCGACCGTCCGGGCGCCCAGCTTCCGGGCGAGCTTCATCGCCTCGATCGTGTCGCGCGTCTCGCCGGACTGCGAGATCCCGATCACGAGCGTGTCCTTGTCGATCACCGGGTTGCGGTAGATCCACTCGGACGCGATGTCCGGCTCGACCGGGATGCGCGCCCACTCCTCGATCACGTAGCGCCCGACGACGCCGGCGTGGTAGGCGGTGCCGCAGGCGAGGATCACGATCCGGCGCAGCTCCCGCAGCTCGTCCTCGGAGTGGCCGAGACCCTCGAGAACGAGCGTTCCGTGCCGGACGCGGTCGCCGATCGTCTCGGCGACGGCTTCGGCCTGCTCGTAGATCTCCTTGAGCATGAACGTCTCGTAGCCGCCCTTCTCGGCGCCCTCCTCGTCCCAGTCGAGCTCGACCGGATCGTGCTCGACGATCGTTCCGTCTGCACGTGTGTAGACCGCGCCGGCAGGCGTGATCTCCACGATGTCGCCGTCGTCGGGGAAGACGACGCGGCGCGTCTCGCGCAGGAAGGCTGCGGCGTTCGAGGCGAGGAACATCTCGCCCTTGCCGATCCCGACGACGAGCGGCGTCTGGTGGCGCGCTGCGACGAGCACGTCGGGATGGTCGTGGTGGATGACGACGAACGTGAAGTGGCCTTCGAGCTCGCTGTACGTGCGCCGGACCGCCTCAGCGAGATCGCCCTCGTAATGGCGCTCGATCAGATGCGTCACCGTCTCGGCGTCGGTCTCGGAAGCGAACGTGTGGCCTTCGGCCAGCAGGCCGTCGCGGAGCTCGCGGTAGTTCTCGACGATCCCGTTCAGGACGATCGAAAGCTTGGCGCCGTCACAGCCGGCCAGAGGGTGCGCGTTCGCCTCGGTGACGCCGCCGTGCGTCGCCCAGCGCGTGTGCCCGAGCCCGTGGGTCGCCGTCGACCCGTTCGGGCCCGCGGCCTCCTTCAGGTTCTGGAGGTTCCCGACTGCGCGAACGTACTCGAGCCCGCCTTCCTCACGGAGGGCGATTCCCGCCGAGTCGTAGCCGCGGTACTCGAGACGCTCTAGGCCTTGGAGCAGGAGGGGCTTGCACTCACGCGGCCCGACGTATCCGATGATTCCGCACATTCAAGCCCCCCTTTTCCGAATCCGAACTGCAAAACACTCCCGAGAACGCATAAGAGCCCGGAACGCCTTCCCTGCAAAACTGCCCTTTCTGCAGCGTCGCGGCTAGCCGAGCTCCCTCTGGACGAGGGAGGCGATCCTAGCACAGAGATCCCGCGCTTTCTCCTCGGATTCTGCTTCTGCCAGCACGCGAATCAAGGGCTCGGTGCCCGATGCGCGCACGAGCACACGGCCGTTTCCGGCCAGCTCGGCGTTGATTCGCTCCGCCTCCGCGAGCGCCGCCGCGGGCACTTCGGGGCGGGCGAGCCGCACGTTCTCCTTCACCTGGGCGTAGCGCGGCATCACGGCCACGGCCTTGGCGAGCGTCGTTCCCTGGATCGCGCCGCAGAGAAGGAGCGCGGCGGCGAGCCCGTCGCCGGTGACGTGGTCGCGCAGGCAGATCACGTGGCCGGACTGCTCGCCGCCGAGGATGCCCTGCTCGCGGCGGAGCGCCTCGAGCACGTACCGGTCGCCGACGTTCGGTGGTGACGACGCGAATCCCGCGTTCGTCCATCAAGCGGTGGAAGCCGAGGTTCGTCATCACCGTCACGGCGACGACGTCGACGCCGAGATGAAGCGCGAGGACGGCGAGGATCTGGTCGCCGTCGACCGTGTTCCCGTCACCGTCCACGGCGAGCACGCGGTCGCCGTCGCCGTCGAAGGCGACGCCGAGGTCGTGGCCGCCGGCGCGGATGGTCGCCTGGAGGAGCGACAGATCGGTGGCGCCGCAGCCCTCGTTGATGTTCTCGCCGTTCGGCGACGCCGCCACCGCGGTCACCTCGGCGCCGAGGCTCTCGAATGCCTCCGGAGCGATCCCCGAGTACGCGCCGTTCGCGCAGTCGACGGCGATCCGGAGACCGGTCAGGTCGGTGCCGAAGCGCTCGACGACATGCTCCAGGTAGCTGTCCTCGGCGACGCTCACGCGGTCGATCGAACCGCCGCCGTGCGCAGGAGCGTCGAGGAGCGCCTCGATCTCCTCCTCGACGAAGTCCGTGAGCTTGTTTCCGTCGCTGTTGAAGAACTTGACGCCGTTGTACTCCGGCGGGTTGTGCGAGGCGGTGATCACGACGCCCAGGTCGAGAGCGAGCAGGGCGACGGCGGGCGTCGGCAGCACGCCGGCGAGAACCGCGTTGCCACCTGCGGCAACGACACCGCGTGCGAACGCCTCCTCGAGCTCAGGCCCCGAGCCGCGGGTGTCGCGGCCGACGAAGACGCGGCCGCGTCCGGACCAGAGTGTCGACGGCCTTCCCAGCTGCTCGACGAGCTCGACGGTCAGGTCCTCGCCGAAGACACCCCGGACCCCGTCCGTGCCGAAGAATCGGCGCAAGAGGAGAGTTAGCGCTTCGAGAACTGGGGAGCTTTGCGGGCCTTGTGCAGTCCGGCCTTCTTGCGCTCGACCTGGCGCGCGTCCCGCGTCAGGTAGCCCTCGCGCTTGAGCGGGATCCGCAGCTCCGGATCGGCCTCGACGAGCGCGCGGGCGATCCCGTGGCGCACTGCCCCGGCCTGACCCGACGGGCCGCCGCCGTGGACTCGGACTCGCAGGTCGAACGTCCCTTCGACGCCGGCGGTCTTCAGCGGCGCAAGCGCCAGCATCCGATGGGTCATGCGCGGGAAGTAGTCCTCCAGCGTGCGGCCGTTGAACCACGTCTTCCCGTCACCGGGTCGCAGGATCACGCGCGCGACCGAGGTCTTGCGCTTGCCCGTACCGAGGTATTGCGCCTGCTGTGCCACTACCTGACCTCCAACGTCTTCGGGGCCTGCGCCTCGTGCGGGTGCACGGGGCCGGCGTAGATCTTGAGCTTGTTGATCTGCTGGCGCGCGAGGCGGTTGCGCGGAAGCATCCCCTTGACCGCCTTCCGCAGCACTTCTGTCGGCCGGCGCTCGAGCTGCTCACGCAGGGTACGCGTGCGGAGGCCGCCGGGGAATCCGGAGTGCCGGTGGTAGAGCTTCTGATCGAGCTTCTGGCCGGTCACGGCGATCTTCTCGGCGTTGACGACGACCACGAAGTCACCCGTGTCGACGTGCGGTGTGTAGACCGCCTTGTTCTTGCCGCGGAGCGTGTCTGCGATCTGGGTCGCGAGCCGGCCGAGCGTCTTGCCCTCGGCATCGACGACGTACCAGTCCCGTGAGACTTCTCCCGGCTTTGCGCTGTATGTCTTCAAATCAGTGTCTTCATTTCACAGAAAGAGGGCGCACATCGGGTGCGCCGGCGGCGGATCGTACCAGAATCCAGGCCGCCGGCAGGACCACGAGGGCCGTCGCGCCGAACGCCAGAGCCTCGATTCCGACCTCGGTGTAGGTCAGCCCGCCGAGCAGGACGAGCGCCGCCGCGGCGAAGGTCGAGAGCAGATCCGAGAAGCCGATCAGCTTGCCTCGCTCCGACGGCAGCGCGCGATCGGCGAGCTCGGTCGCAGCCGCGACGTACGAGACGTTCCAGCCCAGCCCGAGCCCGAACAGCGACACCGACGTCCAGAGAACGCTGTCGAACCACGCCAGGCCGAGGATCGAGAGTCCCATCACGAGCAGGCCGCCCACCTGGCAGGGCTTGCGCCCGACCCGGTCGACGAGCTCGCCGATCACGAGCACGAGCGCGTACATGCCCACGATGTGCAGGCTGATCACCGTGAAGACGTCGCTCTGGTGGTGGCCGTGGTCGATCACGAGGTAGCCGGTGAGGTTCATCACGGAGACCATCCCGGCGAAGCTCGCCACCGCAGCGATCAGGGCGGAGCCGACGCCCGGGCGGCGAATGATCTCGCGAAGCGGAGCGGCCGGCGCCGGTACGTCGTCGCTCTCGGCCGCTTGCATCGCCTGCGCGATCGTGCGCGGGTCCGGCCGGACACAGAGGACGAGCAGCAGGCCGACCGCCATGATCCCGCCGGCGGCGAGCCAGGGGATGACCAGGGCGTCGGTGTCCAGCTCCTTGCCGGCGAACAGCGGCCGGAAGACGAGCGGCCCGAGCGCGGCGCCGAAGAGCGCCCCGAAGAGCACGAACGAGATCCCGCGCGCCCGCCGGGCGGGCGGGAACATGTCGGCGGCCGCCGTGCGTGCAAGCAGCACCGTGCCCTGCGCGACGCCGACGAGCGCGAAGCCCGTGACGACGATCGTGGCGGACTCGACCTCGCAGCCGAGCGCGGTGACGACGCAGCCGACGATGCCCGCGACGCAGCCCCCCGCCAGGACGGGAATCCGGCCGACCTGGTCCATCAGCCTGCCGGCGGGCAACGCGGCCAGCGCCGCGGCGATGAGGAAGATCGCCGGCCCGAGGCCCAGGATCCCCTCGACGCCCGTGACCAGGACGAGCGTGACGGTCGCGACGGCGACCGCCAACTGCACCATGCCGGAGAGGCACGTCAGGGTGGCTGCCAGCAGGACGACGTTCCTGCGGATCGGGAACTCGTCCACGAGCCGAGCCTAGACGATGGCTGCGGCCAGCCCGGCACGAAACGCTGCTGCGCCGCCGCGTGAGGGATGGCGGACGTACGGCCCGCCGAGGCGCGCGTGCGCGACCCTGCCGATCGCGATCGCACGCCGACCCTCCGAGAGCTCGGCGAGAAACGGCGCGCCCGCTTCGATCTCGACGCGCGTCGGCGGTCGGTTCGAGCTCTCGGTGCCCGGGTGAGTGGGCACGACATTCCAGAGGAGGACGTCGCTCTCGATTCCGAGCTCTGCGAGCACCGCCTGGACGATCGTTGCGGTCGCCTCCGCAGGTCCGGTGCCGGTGAGCTGGCGCTCCGAGGTCAGCGGAATGCCCGAGATGCGCGTCCCGCGGTAGCCGGGCGCCTCGGCGACGAGGAGGAGCTCGGCGCCGCTCCTCTCGGCCAGATAGGCCGCGAGACGATCGCGCCGGAGCTGGGAGCCGGCGTACTGGTTGAAGGTCTCGCCGATCCTCGCCGCCGCAAGTCGCTCGACGAAGCTCGTCCGTCATCTGCGACTAGCCTAAGTGCGCGTGCAGCGCCGCCGCGTCGTCGTGCAGGGTCACGTTCAGGGCGTCTTCTTTCGCGAGACGACGCGCCGCCGCGCGCAGACGGCCGGTGTCAGCGGGTGGGCACGGAACCTGCCCGACGGGACCGTCGAGGCGGTGTTCGAGGGCGAGCGGGACGCCGTCGAGCGGCTGGTCGAGTTCGCGCGCGAAGGGCCGCGCGGGGCGCGTGTGGACTGGGTCGACGTCGTCAGCGAGGAGCCGGAAGGGCTCGAGGGGTTCGACGATCGCTGCTAGCGCTCGGGAGCGCAGACCTTGTCGTTCGGCCCGACCAGCCGGTCGAAGCGCCGGTTGAACACCCGGTCCGACGCAGCGTTGTAGCGGCCCAGGCCCTCGCCCTCCCACTGCACGATCGGCGTCACGCCCGGGCCCATGACCGTCACCCGGTGCCGCTCGCCGTTGCCGGGGCCGCGCGGCTCTCTCGACGGGTAGCCCGGCGGCGGCGCCTGCGCGACGAAGCTGTAACAGAAGGCCCCGTTTCGCCGATGCGTGACGATGCCGGTGTCGCGCTTCCAGCCCGGGCCGTACGACGGAGTTGAAGGTGTCGATGTAGACGAAGCGCGCGTACGGATCGCGTCTCGTCGCGGACGGCGTGCGGAACCCGTGCACCGCCTCGTCGCGGTACGTGAGGCGGCCGAACAGCCCCTGCAGCGTGCCGCCGTACGTCCAGTTCGGCGAGACCTCGAGCATCGGCAGCGGGCCCGACCAGTGCGAGACATGGAGCTCGAAGGCGTCCTGCTCGGGGCGGAACGGGGCAAAACCGCGCATCGGCGCCAGCCGCCGCCAGCTCTGCACCGCCCAGTACGAGCCGTCGGGCGCCTTGCACGCGGCGACGCGGAGGATCAGCGGCGGACCGTCGTACCGCCGGCACGTGTCCTTGAACGAGCGGGCGTACTGGGCGGTGCCGTGTGACTTCCAGCCGCCGCTGTAGTCGTAGCGAAAGCTGACCTGCGGCCGGTCCGCGTCCGGCGCGTGTGCGTTCACGGCACCCCAGATCAGGACGTCGCGCCGCGCTCCATCGGCCTTCCGATAGCTGACGAGCGCTTCGCCGCGCCCGTTGACCTTCAGCGAGAGGAAGTCGACGTCGCGATCGCCGAGGTGCTCGCTCGCGAGCGCCGATGTCGGCGAGGCGAGCACAGCGAGCGTGAGTAGACCGAGGAGGATCCGGGCCACGACAGCCCGCAGGGTAGCCTCACTCCCACTCGATCGTCGAAGGTGGCTTCGAGCTGATGTCGAGTGCGACGCGGTTCACGCCGGGGATCTCGTTGATGATCCGGCTCGAGATCGTCTCGAGCAGGTCGTAGGGGAGGCGCGCCCAGTCGGCGGTCATCGCGTCCTCGGAGGTGACGGCGCGGATCACGATCGGGTAGGCGTACGTGCGCTCGTCTCCCTGGACGCCGACCGACTTGATCGCGGGCAGCACCGCGAAGCTCTGCCAGAGGTCGCGGTAGAGGCCGGCGCGGCGCACCTCCTCCTGGAGGATGGAGTCCGCGCCGCGGAGGATCTCGAGCCGCTCGGGCGTCACCTCGCCGATGATCCGGATCGCGAGCCCAGGCCCGGGGAACGGCTGCCGCCACACCATGCGCTCCGGCATCCCGAGCTCCTCGCCGACGCGGCGCACCTCGTCCTTGAACAGGAGCCGGAGCGGCTCGACGAGCTCCATCGCCATGTCCTCGGGGAGCCCGCCGACGTTGTGGTGCGACTTGATCTTCGCGGCGACGCCGTCGGTCCCGCCCGACTCGATCACATCCGAGTAGAGCGTTCCCTGGACGAGGAACTTGACGTCGCCGAGCTTGGACGCCTCTTCCTCGAAGACGCGAATGAACTCCTCGCCGATCCGGTGGCGCTTCTCCTCCGGCTCGGCGATCCCCTCGAGCCGCGCGAGGAAGCGGTCCTGCGCCTGGACGTGCACGAGCGGGACCTGGAAGTGGCCGCCGAACGTCTCCGCCACCTGCTCGGCCTCGTTCGAGCGCATGAAGCCGTGGTCGACGAAGACGCACGTGAGCTGATCGCCGACCGCCTTGTGGACGAGCAGCGCGGCGACAGCGGAGTCGACGCCGCCGGAGAGCGCACAGAGGACGCGCGCCGAGCCGACCTGGGCCCGGATCCGCTCCACCTGCTCCTCGATCACGGCGGCCGGCGTCCAGGCCGGCGGCGCATCGGCGATCCCGTAGAGGAAGTTCTTCAGCACGTCCTGCCCGTACGGCGTGTGGACGACCTCCGGGTGGAACTGGACGCCGTAGAGCCGCCTGGCCGGATCCTCGAAGGCGGCGACGGGCGTCGAGGCGGAGCGTCCCGTGATCGTGGCGCCGAGCGGCGGTGCGGTGACCGTGTCGCGATGGCTCATCCAGACGGTCTGCTGCGGCGGCAACCCGCTGAAGAGCGCGCCCGAGCCGTCGTCGAGCTCCGTCTTCCCGAACTCCGAGATGCCTGTTCGCGCGACTTCGCCGCCGAGCTCGAGCGCCATCAGCTGAGCGCCGTAGCAGATGCCGAGCGTGGGGATGCCGAGCTCGAAGAGCTCCTCGTCCACCCGCGGCGCGCCCTCCGCGTAGACGGACGCGGGGCCGCCGGAGAGGATCATCGCGATGGGGTTGCGCCGGCGGATCTCGGCCGCGCGTCAGCGTGTGGGGCACGAGCTCGGAGTAGACCCGGGCATCGCGGACGCGGCGCGCGATCAGCTGCGCGTACTGGCCCCCCAGGTCGAGCACGAGCACCGGACGCTCCTCGGCCGCGGGTTCCGGGATCGGAAGCGGATGGACGGTGCCCATCAGGTGCCCATCACTGGCGCCGGTAGTTCGGCGAGTCCTTCGTGATCGTCACGTCGTGCGGATGGCTCTCGAGCAGTCCTGCGCCGGTGATGCGGACGAAGCGCGCCTCGAGCTTGAGCGCCTCGACCGTCGGCGCGCCGCAGTAGCCCATCGCCTGCCGGAGCCCGCCGACGAGCTGGTAGAGGATCTGCTGCACGGGGCCCTTGTACGGGACGCGGCCTTCGATCCCCTCCGGGACCAGCTTGTCGACGTCCTCGACGTCGCCCTGGAAGTAGCGGTCCTTGGAGAAGGAGCGCGCCTTCATCGCGCCGAGCGAGCCCATGCCGCGGTACTCCTTGAAGCGCTCGCCCTGGACGAGGATCACATCGCCCGGGCTCTCGTCGGTGCCGGCCAGCATCGACCCGAGCATCACGGTGTCGGCGCCGGCCGCGATCGCCTTGGCGATGTCGCCGGACGAGGTCATGCCGCCGTCTGCGATCACCGGCACCCCGTGCCGGAGCGCGTACTCCGCGCACTCGAACACCGCCGTGATCTGCGGCACCCCGACGCCCGCGACGACGCGCGTCGTGCAGATCGAGCCGGGCCCGATGCCGCACTTGATCGCGTCGGCGCCCGCGTCGATCAGCGCCTCCGCCGCCTCGGCGGTTGCGATGTTGCCGGCGATCACCTGCACGTCCCATTCCGACTTGATCCGCCGCACCATCTCGATCACCGAGATCGAGTGGCCGTGCGCCGTGTCGACGACGAGCACGTCGACCTCCGCGTCGATCAGCGCACCGGCGCGCTCGAAGGCATCCGGCCCGACCCCGACGGCGGCGCCGACGCGCAGGCGGCCCTGCTCGTCCTTCGTGGCGAGCGGGAACTCGATCCGCTTCCGGATGTCCTTGACGGTGATCAGGCCCTTGAGCCGCCCGTCGGCGTCGACCACCGGCAGCTTCTCGATCTTGTGCTTGTGCAGGATCTGGTTCGCCTCTTCGAGCGTCGTCCCGACGGGTGCCGTGACGAGGTTGGTCGCGGTCATCAGCGCGGAGACGGGCTGAGCGGTGTTCGACTCGAAGCGGAGATCGCGGTTCGTCAGGATCCCGACGAGCACACCGGTGTCGTCGGTGATCGGGACGCCTGAGATCCGGTAGCGCTCCATCAACGCCAGCGCCTCGGCGACGGAGTCGTCCGGCCGGAGCGTGACGGGCTCGACGATCATTCCCGACTCGGAGCGCTTGACCTTGTCGACCTCCGCGACCTGGTCGGCGATCGAGAGGTTGCGGTGGAGGATCCCGATCCCGCCCTCGCGCGCGAGCGCGATCGCCAGCCGGGCTTCGGTGACCGTGTCCATCGCGGCGCTGACGATCGGGATCTCGAGCGCGATCGTCCGGGTCAGCCTCGTCGCGGTGCGCACGTCGTTCGGCAGCACGGACGACTCGGCGGGGACGAGCAGGACATCGTCGAAGGTGAGGCCTTCACGGCCGAACTTCTCGTCGTACGAAAGCTCCTGCCCTTCCAAGGCGGACAGGGTAACAGCCGCTCTGGACGGGCTACCCGACCGGAGCGAGCTCGACGACCTCGACGCCCGCGATCAGGCGGCCGGCCTCGCGCGGGTCGAAGCGGCCCGCCCCGACCTCGAGCGTCGACGCCGCGCCCGCGGCGACGCCGAGCCGCAGCGCCTCCTCCGCGGTCTTGCCGGCGAGCCGCGCGGTGATGAACTGAGCGAGCAGGACGTCGCCGGCGCCGACGACCGAGACCGCCTCGACGGTCGGAGCGATCGCCTTGAACCGCTTGACCTGGCGGTCCTCGCGGAAGAGGGCGTAGCACCCTGACTCGAGCGTGATGTGGACGTTGCGCGCGCCGAGCTCGGCGATCGAGTCGAGCGCCATCAGGAAGTCCTCCTCGTCCTCCAGCTCCTGCCCGACGACGTGCTCCGCCTCCCGCTGGTTCGGCGAGATGAGAAACGGCTCGGCCTCGGTGCCCAGCCGCAGCGGCTCGCCCTCGGTGTCGAGCACGACCGGGACGCCGCGGCGGTTCAGGTCGCGCACCGCCTCCGCGTAGAAGCTCTCCTCCACGCCGCGCGGCAGCGAGCCGGCGAAGACGACGAAGTCCGCGCCGCGCGAGAGGTAGTGCAGCTTCTCGAGCAGCACCTCGAGCTCTTCGGTCGTGACCTTCGGCCCCCACTCGTTGATCTCCGTGTACGAGCTCTCGGTCGGGTCGACGACGGCGGTCGAGGTGCGCGACTCCTCCCCGATCCGCACGAAGTCGTTGAGGATCGCCTCGGCCGTCAGCTCCTCGACGATGCGCGTACCGGTGCGGCCACCGGCCAGCCCGGTCGCGACGACGGGCACCTCGAGGCGCTTCAGGGCGCGGGCGACGTTGATCCCCTTGCCGCCGGCAAGCGTCAGCACCTGGCTGGCCCGGTGACGCTGACCCATCTGGAAGTGCGGCACGGTCAGCGTGCGGTCGAGCGCTGCGTTCAACGTGACGGTGACGATCATCCCAAGAGCCCCCCTAGGTGGTGGAGAGTTCGTCCCGCGTAGAACCCTACGCGTCCGAGGGTGCCTGGGAGATCGACGTCGCTCGCAGCCACGAGCGGCGAGCGTGCGATGACGGTTCCGCGGTCGAGCACCTGCACCTCGCCCAGGCGCTGCCCTTTCCGCACCGGCAACGCCGCCTCGACGGGAAGGACGACGCGCTCGACCAGCGGCCGCTCGACGTGGATCACGCGAAGCGCCGGCTTGGCGGCGACGGCTCGCACCTCGGGCTTCCCGTAGGCCGTTCGCACCGTTCCGTACGTCCGGCTCCCGTCGATCGCCCACACCGTCCGGTAGCGCGCCAGTCCCCACGCGAGCAGTCCCGCGAGATCGGCGTTCCGCCCTTCGCGGCTCGAGCCCCCGAGCAGCGTGGCGTAGATCGTGACACCGCCGCGGCGGGCGGCGGCGACCTCCGACCAGCCTGCGCCGTTCGTATGGCCGGTCTTGACGCCGATCAGGCTCGGGAAGGTCGAGAGCAGGTCGTTCCACGTGTGCAGGCGCCTGCCCGCCGCCTCGGCCTCGACGAGCCGGACCGTCTGGCGGACGAAGGGCTTGTTCATCGCGACGCGCGCCAGCTTCGTGACGTCGCGGGCGCTCGAGTAGTGATCGGGCGCGTCGAGCCCGTCCGGGTTGGAGAAGTGGGTGTCGGTCAGGCCGAGCTCCTGCGCGCGAGCGTTCATCAGCTCGACGAACCGGGCGACCGAGCCCCGTCCGACGAAGGCCGCGATGGCATTGGCGGCGTCGTTCGCGCTCTGGATCAGCGCGGCCTGGATCAGCTCGCCCACCGTCACTCGCTCGCCGGGACGGAGATTGATCGTCGACTCGCCGATCGAGGCGGTGCGCGAGGAGATCGTGGCGACGTCGTCGAGGGACGCGTGCTCGAGCGCGACGATCGCCGTCATCAGCTTCGTGATCGAGGCCATCGGCAAGCGCTCACGCTCGTTCTGCGACGCCAGCACCTCGCCGGTCCCGGAGTTCTGGACGACGTACGCCTCGGCGTCGACCGGCGGCGGTGCGGCGGCGGCGACGACGGCAAGGGCAAGCGTCGTCGCGAGAGCCAGGAGGAAGGCGACCCGCTTCACGGCGGCGCGGACTCTACTTGACGCGTATGCGCTGGCCTATCGTCAGCGCGACGGGATCGACGTCGGGGTTGAGCACCAGCAGCTGCTCGACGGTGGTGTCGTACTGCTCGGCCACGACCGCGAGCGTGTCGCCGGCCTGGATCACGTAGAACTGCGCGCCCGCGGTGTTCGTCGTCGTGTTACCTGCTCCCGTGTCGCTCGGGTTGGCGGTCGTCGTCGGCACCGTCGTCGTGGCAGCGGGCGGCGTCGTGGCCGCGTCCTCGTCTGTCAGCGCGGCGCGAACGATGAGCACCGCGATCGTCGCGGCAAGGAGGAAGGCGGCGGGCGCCGCGTACCGCGCGAGCGTGGCGTGGCCGCGCATCACCAGCCCGAGACCGACCAGATCTCGGATCGCAGCCGCGCCGCTTCGGCGCCTGCAGCCGAGCGCCAGTCCTCGTTTCCGGAGCGGTAGGCGAAGATGACGGAGCGCGAGGCGGTCACGAGCGCACTCGCAGGCCCGCTCGTGAAGGCCCGCGCGACATCGGCCGGGGTCGCCCCCTGCGCGCCGACGCCCGGCAGCAGCAACACCGACTGGGGCAGGAGCTTCCTCGCCTCGGCGACCGCGCGCGGGACGGTCGCGCCGACGACGGCGCCGACGCTCGAGAGGCCGCGCTCGCCGACGAGATCCGCGCCCCACTCCTCGACGAGCTCGGCAACGTGCTGCCACACGCGGCGGCCGTCGGAGAGCGTGAGCTCCTGCACGTCGCCTGCGCCCGCATTCGAGGTACGCACGAGACAGAAGATCCCCGCTCCGTGCAGGCGGCATGCCTGCAGGAACGGCTCGACCGAGTCGCCGCCGAGATAGGTGTTGACGGTGAGCGCATCCGCGAGTGCCGGCTCCTCGCCACGAGGCTCGAGGTACGCAGCGGCGTACGCGCGCGCGGTCGAGCCGATGTCTCCCCGCTTGCCGTCCGCAATCACGAGCAGCCCGGCAGCGCGGGCGTAGGCGCAGACGCGCTCCAGCGCCGCGAAGCCGTCGGCCCCGAGCGCCTCGAAGAAGGCCGTCTGGGGCTTGACTGCGACGACGTAGCGCCCGACCGCATCGACGATGCCGCAGCAGAAGCGCGCGTACGCATTCGCGGCCTCCGGCCCGGCCGAGCACGGCCTCCCCCCGGAGCTCTACCGGCAGCAGGTCGAGGCGCGGGTCCAGTCCGACGACGAGCTGGCTGCGCTTGCGCTCAACCGCCTCGCCGAGCCGGTCGGCGAAGGTCGAGGTGGCCACGGTCGCCATGGTTGCAAGGCTACGCGGCGCGTCGGAGATTCGCGAGCGGCACGATCCGCAGCTCGGGCGGCGGCCGGCGCAGGAAGGAGCCGATCAGGAGCAGCTCGTCCATGTCCGCGGGAGCGATCGACGCCTCCGCACGAGCGGCGGCGGCGAGACCCGCCTCGGTCTCGACGCGTCCCGCGGCTCCAGCGAGGAGCGTTCGCGCAGCGGCGACACGCCCGCCCGAGACGAAGAACGCACGTTGAAAGCCCTCCTCCACCGCGGGCACCAGCAGGCAGAGCTCCAGGGCGCGAAGCCGCTCCAGCTCGGCGAGCGTGCCCGCGACCTCGGCCAGCGCAGCGATCCGGTCGCGCAGGCGCGCGGCGTCCTCGAAGCGGAGATCGCGTGAAAGGCGCGTCAGCTTCGCGCGAAGCGCAGGCAGCGCATCGGCCGGCTCGCCCTCCCAGCCGTCGAGCGCCCGAGCGGCGAGACGGGCTCGGCCACGGCTCTTGAGCGGCCCGTGCGGGCCGGGCGTCTCGGTCACGCACCAGCCGGCCCCTCGCCGGCGGAGGTACACGTGGCGGTCGGGCCGGGTGCTGCGCGCGTTCGCCGGCGGCCGCAGCTCGCGCAGGAGCCGGAGCTCCTCCAGCGCGGCCTCGAGCTCGGAGCCGAGCACCCGCCACTCGACCCGCTCGAGCGCCCCGAGCGCGGCCTCGACCGCCGGCCGCTGCCGCTCGGTCCTGAAGTAGGAGCGCAGCCTGGCGCGGAGGTCGCGGGCGCGTCCGACGTAGAGCACCTGCTCGTTGCGGTCGCGGAAGAGGTAGACCCCCGGCCGCTGCGGCGCTCCCGCGACGAGCGAGCGCTTCCCCGCAAGCCGGCGGGCGCGAGGCGCCGCGAGGTCGGCAAGCTCGGCGACCGTGCTCGCACCACGCTCCTGCGCGAGACCGATCAGCGCGAGCAGGATCTCCGCCGTCGCCTCTGCATCGGCGAGAGCCCGGTGACAGGGCCGCGTCGACGTGCCGAAGAAATGTGCGAGCGACGCGAGCCCGACGCGCTGGATCCGGCCGGCGAGCACTCTCCGCGCCAACCAGACGGTGTCGACGACCTGGGCGGCGATTCGCCTGCCCGTCAGCCGCTCGACCTCGCGATCGAGAAAGCCGATGTCGAACCGCGCGTTGTGGGCGACGAGCACCGCGTCGCCGGCGAACTCGAGGAACCGGCGCACCGCCAGCTCGACCGGCGGTGCGCCGCGAAGCTCGCGCGGATCGATCCCGGTCAGAGCCGCGATCGCGGCCGGCAGCGGCCGGCGCGGGTTGACGAGCGTCTCGAACCGCTCCTCGAGCTCGAGCCCGCGCACGCGCACCGCACCGATCTCGCAGATCGATGAGCTGCCGGGCGACAGCCCCGTCGTCTCGAGATCGACGACGACGTAGGTCGCGGACTCGAGCGGCAACGCAGTCCCCGGCGCGTCGGCGAGCCCGACGTTCGCTCCGCGCCAGCTGAGCCGCGCATCCCCTTCGACGACGTCCGCGAGCAGCGACCGCGCCAGTCCCGCCGGAACATGGCGGAGCGAATAGAGCGTGCGGGCCGCGTCCTCGGCCGGGACAGGCCCGTGTTGCGCCTCGACGAGCTCGACAAGACGATCGGCGGCGTCGAACGAGAGCTGCATGCAGAGAGCCTAGGCGAACATATGTTCGCCTGCAAGCCCACAAAGAGGGCCGCACCGTCTGATCGACGTGTACGGCCCTCGAGGTCTCGGAGGAGCGGCCGGGGCTATCCGCCCTTGACGGCCGCCTTCAGCTGGCTTCCGGCCGAGAACTTCGGCACGGTCGCAGCCGGGATGTGAACCTTCTGGGTTGGATTGCGCGGATTGACGCCCTCGCGCGCGGCGCGATCACTCGTCGAGAACTTGCCGAACCCCGTGAACGTGATCGTGTCACGCCTTCTCAGCGCGTCGGTGACGGTGTCGAGAACCGCCTCCACCGCAGCGCCTGCATCGCGGCGGGATAGATTCGCCCTCGACGCCACCGCGTCAACAAACTCCTGTTTCGTCACTTTGCCACTCCTCCTGTCGTGGGACGTTTCAAAACCCGCCGGGCACCCTAACAGCCGAATCGGACTGGCTCAACCGTTTACGGCTTAACCATGCGGTTTGCGGCGGTTTTTGCCGCCGGCACGAGTTCTCCTGCTCGGTAGAGCGAACGCAGGCGCACGCCGAGCCTGGCCAGTGCGTCCGCCCCACCCTCCTCGCGATCGACGACGCAGACCGCGTTCCTGACCACGAGACCGGCCTCTCTGAGCGCGCCAACGGCTTCTGCAAGCGCTCCGCCGGAGGTGACGACGTCCTCGAGCAGACAGACGAGCTCGCCTTCCTCGAAGAGCCCTTCGAGCCGGTTGGCCGTCCCGTATTCCTTCGGCGCGTCGCGGACGATCACGAACGGGAGCCCGGATGAAAGCGAGGCTGCAGCGGCCAGCGCCACGGCGCCGAGCGCCGGGCCGGCGAGGCGAACGGCGTCCGGCTCGTACTCGCGGACGGCCGCGGCGAGCCGCTCTCCGATCGGGCCGAGCAGCTCGGGCAGCGTCTCGAAGCGGTACTTGTCGAGGTAGTAGCTCGAGCGCTTGCCCGAGCGGAGCAGGAAGTCTCCCTCGAGCAGCGCGTGCCGGCGCAGCTGCTCGCCGAGCTCGTCCGTCTCGCCCATCTAGAGCGCGGCGCGGGCCAGCGTGAGCAGGCGCTCGGCCTCGGGCGCGCCGGGCTCGAGCGTGACCATCGAGCCGTCGTCGTAGTAGAGATGGACGCGCTCGCGAGACGGGGCGCGCCGGCGCACGAGGTAGAGGAGCGGCCCGACGACGAGAACGAGCAGCGCGAGCAGCTTACGCATCGGGCGTGTCCTTCGGCCGGCGGACTCTGGGCTTCTTGGTCGGCTTCTTCTCGGCCTCCGCCAGGGTTCGCAGGCAGGCCCTGAGGTCGTAGAAGACGAGGCCTGAGGTGGGCGAGGCGCCGGTGACCGCGACGATGCTGCGGCCGTCATCGCGGGCGACGAAGACGCTTCCCTCTCGGAGCGCCGCCTCGACCTGGGTGAGCGTGCGGCCCGAGCTCTCGGAGCGCTCGCCCGCCGCAGCGAGCAGGTCGACGGCCGTCCGCGCGAGCCGCTCGCTGCGCGTGGAGTCGTCAGGTGCCGCCGCGAGCACCGCGCCCGACTCGTCGAGCAGGACTGCTGCCTCGACCTGGGTCGAGATCTCGGTCAGGTCGGCGAGGGCGGACGCGGCATCCACAGCCGAGACGATACTGCGGGCGTGCGGAGACCGCTGAAGCAACCCCTGGCGAAGTTCTACGCCGACCGGGGACCCCACCTCGCCGCGATGATCGCCTACTTCGGCCTACTCTCGTCCGTCTCGCTGATCTTCCTCGCGCTGGCGATCCTCGGCTACACCGGCCGCGCCGAGGAGTCGAGCTACCTGGTGAAGGAGCTCCAGCGCCTCTTCCCGTCGCAGGGGATCAACGACATCGTGCAGGTCGTAAAGGCGATCACGAGCAACGCGACGACGCTCGGCCTGATCGGACTCGTCTTCCTGCTCTGGACCTCGCTGTCCCTCTTCAGCGTGCTCGAGTCGGCCTTCAACATCGTCTATCGACGTCCCAACCGCCCGTTCCTGCGCGGCAAGTTCCTGGCCTCGTTGTTCATGGCGGGGTCGCTGATGATCCTCGTCACCGCGCTCTTCGTGGGCTCCGTCGGCTACGACCTGCTGAATCGCTTCGCGCCGGGATTCGTCGGCAACGGCATCGTCGCGTACGCCATCTCCGTCATCGTCTCGACCGCGGCGGTGTTCGTCTTCCTCGTCGCGGCGTACGAGCGGCTGACGAACATCTATCTGACGCTCGGGGAGGTGTGGCCGGGCGCTGCGCTCGCGGCGGTGCTGCTGCAGGTGACCTTCCAGGCGCTGCCGCTCTTCGTCCGGTTCTCGAGCGAGGTGGTCGCGGTCCGCGCGCTCGGAGCCTCGGTCCTGCTCCTGGTCTGGCTCTACGTGATGGCGAACGTGATCATCTTCGGCGCCGAGATCAACTGGTGGCACGCCCGGCGGGACGAGGAAGAAATCGTCGGCCTCGCCTGAAACGGCCATGTCGGGGCCAGGACCCGTCACGTCTGTCGCGGACGTGTCGGGGCCAGGACCCGTCGTGGCCGATCAGGACATCGTGGAGATGGACGTCAGGAGGGCGGCGGCGGCGCGGGCGCGGTGGGAGTTGGAGCGCTTCCAGGCGTTTCCCGAGCTCGGCGACCGTCCGCTCCTCGCCGGCCGGCACGAAGATCGGGTCGTAGCCGAAGCCCTCGTCTCCGCGGCGCTCGTTCGCGACCGTCCCCTCGAGGATCCCGGTGCCCCGTAGCTCGCGGCCGTCCGGCGCCAGCGCGACGAGCTCGCAGACGTAGCGGGCGCGGCGATCGGCTGCGCCGTCGAGCTCGGCCAGAAGCTGCGCGACTCCGTCCTCGGCCCACCGCGCCGACTCGATTCCCGGCCGGCCGCCGAGCGCCACCGCCTCGATCCCGGAGTCCTCGCCGAGGATCCAGGCGCCCGGTTCCCCCACCTCGCGCCCGAACCGGGCCTTGCCACGCGCGTTCTCGTAGTACGTCTCGCCGTCCTCGGCCGGAAATCGGTCCGCGCCGAGCAACTCGATCTCCCAGCCGGGGAGCGCCGCCCGCAGCTCGTCGAGCTTGTGCGCGTTGCCCGACGCGAGCTGCGCCCGGCGCGGCTCTACGGGCGCCACTGCACGCGCTCGACGCCCTCGAGCTTCGCGACCAGCTCGGCGACGCGCGCCGACTCCGACCGTCGCGATGCCCGCAGGATGACGTCCATCGTGCGGTCGTCCCCGAACTCGACGGTGTTCACGATGCCGCCCAGCTCCTCGATCCGGGCCAGCACCCGCGCCCCGTCGCCTTCGGGCTTGAGCGCGATCGCGAGCTCCGCCTCCTCCGGCCGCATACGCGAGATGAAGCGTGCGCTGACGAACTTGAGCGGGCCGAGCGAGACGAGGACGAGCACCGCCGCGCCGATCGCGACCTCGTAGTAGCCGGTGCCGGCAGCCATCCCGATCGCCGCCACGACCCAGAGCGTCGCCGCCGTCGTCAACCCGCGGACGTTGATCCCGCGCACGATGATCGCGCCGGCGCCGAGGAAGCCGATCCCGGTCACGATCTGCGCGGCGATCCGCGTCGGATCGAAGACGACTCCCTCCGCAGTCGAGAACGTCCAGTCGGTCCAGCCGTAGGCGGAGACGAGCGTGAAGGCACAGGATCCGAGCGAGACGAGCAGATGCGTCCGGAAGCCCGCCTCGTGGTCGCGCAGCTCACGCTCGAGCCCGATCGCGCCGCCGAGCCCGGCGGCGAGCAGCAGCCGCAGCAGCGCCTCGGTGGTCGAGAGATCAGGCACGCTCCACTGGCGACCGCGTCGTCCTGCGCGATCATGATCTCCTCGATTCCACCGCCCGCGAGGTCGAGCAGGCCGTCGAGCTCGTCGCGCGTGAACGGCTCGCGCTCCGCAGTCGCCTGCACCTCGACCAGGCGACCGTCCGCGGTCATCACGACGTTCATGTCGGTCTCCGCGGCGGAGTCCTCCGAGTAGTCGAGATCGAGGATCGGTTCACCCTCGACGACGCCGACGGACACGGCAGCGATCTGACCCGTGAGCGCCTTCGAGAGCCCGAAGCGGTCGAGGGCGCGGTGGGCGGCCACGTAGGCGCCCGAGATCGCCGCGCAGCGGGTCCCGCCGTCCGCCTGGATCACGTCGCAGTCGAGCCACAACGTCCGCTCGCCGAGCGCATTGAAATCGCAGACCGAGCGGAGCGCTCGCCCGATCAGCCGCTGGATCTCCACGGTGCGGCCGCCCTGCTTGCCCTTGGCCGCCTCGCGGGCCACGCGCTCACCGGTCGAGGCCGGCAGGAGCGAGTACTCGGCGGTCATCCAGCCGCGGCCGGAGCGGTGGAGCCAGCGCGGCACACCGTCCTCGACCATCGCCGTGCAGAGCACCCGCGTCTTGCCCTGCGAGTAGAGGACCGAGCCGTGGGCGTTCTCCAGCCAGTCCGGAATCAGCTCGAGCGGGCGGAGCTCGTCGTCTCTGCGGCCGTCGGCGCGGCTCATGCGGCCGCCGCCTCGAGGGTCGCGATCTCCACGTGCTCGACGTCCTCGATCGGGAGCTGCAGGAAGCGGCGGCCCATCGCGCGGAACCCGTCCACGTCTCCCGTCGTCAGGAACCGATACGTGCCTTCGCGGGCCGGACCGTTCTCGATCTGCTTCCGCGTCAGCGTCTCCGCCACCTCGCGCGCCGTCTCCTCGGCCGAGAAGACGAGCGTCACCTCACGGCCGAAGACGCGCTGCAGGATGGGACGGATCAGCGGGTAGTGCGTGCAGCCGAGGATGACGGTGTCGACCCCGGCCTCTTTCAGCGGGGCCGCGTAGTCGCGCACGGCGGCGGCGGTCTCCTCGGCGAACGGGTCGTCGCCCTCGATCAGCGGCACGAGGCGCGGGCAGGCGATCGAGAGCACGTCGGCACCCGCGTCGAGTGCGCGCACGAGCTCCTCGTAGCGGCCGCTCGAGACGGTCGCCTGGGTCGCGAGCAGCCCGATCCGGCGATTGCGCGTGGCCTGGACGGCCGCATGCGCTTCCGGCGCGATCACACCGACCACCGGCACTCGGAGCTCGGTCTGGAGCTCCGGCAGTGCGGCGGCGGTCGCCGAGTTGCAGGCGACGACGACCAGCTTGACCCCCTGCGCCTCGAGGAACAGGCCGATCTCGCGGGCGAAGCGGCGCAGCTCTCCGAGCGGGCGGGGGCCGTACGGGAGCCGGGCACCGTCGCCGAGGTAGACGAAGTCCTCGTGCGGAAGCGTGACGAGGCACTCGTGCAGCACCGTCAGGCCCCCCACGCCCGAGTCGAACACGCCGATGGGCCGCTCGTCCATGCGCAGGATTGTAGGGAGGCGATGGGTCGGCTACCGTGCCGTCCGTGCTTCGCCGCCTGCTCCTCGTCGCGCTCGGCGCACTCGCCCTCGCCGCGCCGGCCTCCGCGTTCACGAAGGAAGACGGGCTGCAGACGATGGACGACGGCGTCTCGCTCGCCTACACGCTCTATACGCCGGACGGTCCGGCGCCGGCCGGAGGCTGGCCCGGAGTGGTGGTCCTGCACGGCCTCGCGGGCACGCGCGGCTCCGTCGAAACGGTGTCGACGAGCTTCGTCGACGCCGGCTACGCCGTGCTGGCCTACGACGCCCGCGGTCACGGCGCGTCCGGCGGCGAGGTCACGCTCGCAGGCCCGCGGGAGGTCGCCGACCTGAGGGCCGTGCGCAACGCGCTTCGCCGGCCGACCCAACGTGAGCGACACGAAGATCGGCGCGTGGGGCATCTCGTACGGCGGCGGCCAGATCTGGAACGCACTCGCCGCCGGCGTCCCCTTCGCGGCTGCGGAGGTGGTCGAGGCGTGGACCTCGCTCTACGACGCGCTCTGGCCGCAGAACCTCGCCCGCTCGGGCATCGTCGCCGGCTTCGCCGCCTCGGTCGCCGCGCGCTCGCCGCTGATCGCGAGCCTGCGGGACGCAGCGGTGCAGAGCACGAACCCCGCCGCGATCCGGCAACTGAGCGCCGAGCGGTCGGCGCTCGTGAAAGCTGCGTCGATCCGCACGCCGGTGTACCTCTTCCAGGGCCGGGTCGACTTCGCGTTCGACCTCACCCAGGCGACCGAGGCGTTCGCGCGTCTCCGCGGCCCGAAGAAGCTCTACGCCGGCAACTTCGGGCACACGCCGGCGACGTTCCCCGGCCCCGACAGCGCCTACGTCCGTTCACAGGGGATCGCCTGGTTCGACCGCTTCCTCAAGGGGACGCCGAACCGCGTCGAGGCGAAGCCCGTCGTGATCGCGAAGCAGGGCTCCCGCACCGCCCGCATGGAGCTTTCGGCGCTTCCGATCGGACGGCTGTCGGTGTTCGACCTGGGCGGGACGTCGACGATCAGCGACAGCACGCTCGTCACGCGCCGGACGCAGCCGCTGCGTGCTCCGCTCGAGACGTGGGGTCGCGGCACGGCCTTGGTCACGGTGCCGAAGCTCACGCGCTACCCGCGGCTCGTGGTCACCGTGCTCGCAGGCAACACCGTCGTCAGTCACGGGGGCGTCAAGCCGCGGGCGGGCGTCAACCGCGTGCGGCTGGCGAACTACTGCGTGTTCGTCCCGAAGGGGACACGCCTGCGCGTGACGGTCGGCCCCTCGTCGCCGGCGGCCAGATCGCCTACCTCGGTTTCGCGGGTGTGGGGTCGGCCACGATCGGGCCGATCAGACTCCAGCTCCCGGCCCTCGTCAAGCGAGTGTCCGGATGAAGCGAGTCGCGCTCCTCCTCGCGACTCGTGCTCGCGTCGACCGCAGGCGCCGCCGCCACGGCCGATCCCGGCGTCACGGCGAAGAAGATCCTGATCGGCGGCACCGTTCCGCTCTCCGGCGAAGCGTCGGCGTTCGGCGCGGTCGGCCCCGGCGCGAAGGCGTACTTCGCCTACGTGAACGCGAAGGGCGGCGTGCACGGGCGAACGATCGACTACCGCTTCTACGACGACGGCTACGACCCCGTGCAGACCGTGCAACAGACGCGGAGGCTCGTCGAGCAGGACAAGGTCTTTGCGATCTTCAACTCCGTCGGCACCGCCAACAACAAGGCGATCCAGCCGTACCTGAACCAGCGCAAGGTGCCGCAGCTCTTCGTCGGCGACGGTGCGCAGGCGACGTCGCAGCCCGGCGCGGTACCCGTGGACGATGGGCTTCCTCCAGAGCTACCTCGGCGAGGGCGCCGTCTACGGGCGCAATCTCGTCAAGACGCGCAGGGCGGCGAAGATCGGCGTCCTCTTCCAGAACGACGATCTCGGGAAGGACATGACGAGAGGCCTCGAGCGAGCGATCGCCGGCAAGGGCCCTCAGATCGTCGCGAAGGCGAGCTACGAGTACACCGACACCGACGTCTCCTCGCAGGTCGCCGCCCTGAAGGCCGCGGGCGCCGACACGTTCATGCTCTTCGCGACGCCGAAGTTCGCGATCCAGGGCTTTGCCGCCGCCAACCGGCTGGGCTGGACGCCGCAGCAGGTCTACGTCGCCTCCGTCTCGATCGAGCCGAACATCATGGCGATCGCCCGCCTGAACGCTCCGCAGCTGACGAAGGGCGCGCTCTCCGTTGCGTTCGTGAAGAACCCGAACGACCCCATCTGGGCGAAGGATCCGGCCCTCAAGCTCTACCGCTCGATCATGAAGCGCCACCTGCCGAGCGGGAAGCCGAGCGACGTCTACAACTGGTACGGGATGACCGTCGCGTGGACGATGGTCGAGACGCTCGAGCGGGCGGGCAAGAACCCCACGCGCGCCGGCCTCCTCCGGGCAGCGCAGACCCTCAACCTGTCGAACAATCCCTTCCTCCTGCCCGGGATCGCGCTGAAGACGTCGAGAACCCGCTACTTCCCGCTCGACAAGGTCTACCTCTACCGCTTCGACAACCGGCAATGGGTGAAGGCGAGCCCGCTTCTCAACGCCCGCGGGTAACTTGCCATCCGTCATTCACCACTGGGGGGAACCGAACAGATGAACAAGACCATCCGCACGATCGTGCTCGTCCTCGTCGGCGCGTTCGCGCTCTCGAGCGCCGGCACCGCACTCGCGGCGTACACGACGCCGAAGCTCGTCGTCAGCGACGCGAAGCCGGCCGCGGGCGTCACGATCAGCTACTCGGTGAGCGCGACGGACGACCCGACGGCCAAGCTGACCTTCTACGCGCCGAAGGAGTACTCGGCGGCGCTGACCCAGCCCGCCGGCCAGACGATCGGCACCGTCACCGCACAGGGCACGGCGGCCGATCTCGGCGGCGCTCTGCTGCCGCTGACCGGCACGGTGCAGGTGCGGGCCGCGAGCGGCACGTATCTCTCCGGCACGACGCAGGTCCCGATCGCGGCCGCGGCGACGCAGTGCACGGGCACCGCGACGCACACCGCCTACTGGGTCCTGATCCTGCAGGCCGCGGGCCAGACGCTCGAGCTGCCGGTCTTCGTGGACACCGTGACCGCACCGCCCGCGAACGCATTCGCGTCCGCCTCGATCCAGGCCTGCCTGCCGCCGCCGGACGTGCCGGTCGGAACGCCCGGTCGCGCGACGTTCGGGTTCAAGCTGACGCAGGTCAACTTCAAGGTGAACAGCATCTTCACGAGCGCCGGTACCGCGGAGGCCCGCTGGCGCGTGCTCGCGACGCCGTACAACCCTGGCCAGGGAACGGCGAATGCCGCGGGCTCGGTCGAGGCGCAGTCGCTGGTCGCGTTCCCACGCTCGGTCACGATCGGCAAGCCGAAGCTCACGCTGACGAGGGGTGTGGCCACGCTCGCCATCGGCGGCAACGCGCTCACGCCGGCGGGTGCTCCGGTGACGCTGCGGCTCTACCGCGGCGCAGCCGCCACGGCGACCACCGGCTCGGTGACGCTCAAGAAGTCCGGTGCGAAGTACACCGGCACGCTGAAGATCGCCCGCAAGGCGACGCGCCAGATCGTCTTTCTGAAGACGCGCGGCACGATCGCAGCAGGCACCGGGGCGTGCACCGCAACGTTCGGCGTCACCTGCCTCTCGGCGAACCGCGCCGCGGTCGCGCTGACCAGCGCCTCGGTCCGCGTCGTCATCCCTGCAAGGCCAAAGAAGTAGCCGGAGCGCTCGGGCCGTGCGTGTACTTGCGCTGACGCACGGCCCGAGCGTCGGCCCCGGCGTCTTCGGAGACGCCGTGCAGGAGGCCGGGCACGAGCTCGTCGAGTGGCCGGTCCAGCTCGGCGGCCCGGCGCCGGAGGGTGCCGATGCCGTGATCGTCCTCGGCGGTGCGATGCATCCCGACGAGGACGAGCGCCACGGCTGGCTGACGACGGAGCTGCGCTGGCTCGAGGGCCTGCTCGACCGCGGCACCCCGCTGCTCGGCATCTGCCTCGGCTCCCAGCTCGTCGCCCGGGCGGCGGGCGCGGAGGTCTTCCGCTCGGCGGAATCGGAGGTCGGCTGGTTTCCCGTCGAGTGCACGGCCGCCGCGACGGACGACCCCGTCGTGGGCGCGTTGCCCGAGCGGTTCGACGCCTTTCAGTGGCATCACTACACGCACACGCTCCCCGCCGGCGCGGTCGAGCTGGCCCGCAGCGCGGTCTGCACCCAGGCCTACCGGGTCGAGAAACGCGTGGGGCGTCCAGTTCCACCCGGAGGTGCGGGCCGAGCAGGTCGAGGAGTGGCTCGTCCGAGGACCCGGAGGACGTGTCTGACCCGGCCGCGCTGCTCGCAGCGACCCGGGCGCGCATCGCCGGCTGGAACGAGCTCGGCCGCGGACTCTGCTCGCGCCTTCCTCGCCGTCGTCTAGACCCAGAGGGTGTACTCGAACACGAGCTGCGCGCTGCCGATCGCGGGCGGGCTGACGATCTGCAGCAGGGCGATTGCGCCCGCGGCCGTCTTCAGGCACAGCTTCGATCCTGGCTGGAGATCTGCGAGCTCGACCCTGTCGGCGGAGCGGGCAGTGAGGGCCTCGACGCAGCCGGCCTTGTCGACCGCGCCGCTCGTCTCGGCCAAGAGCCCGCCGTACGGCGCATAGAGGATCCCGAAGTCCGGCGTCCCTGCTCCCTGGAGTGTGAGGTCGGCGTTCGGATCGCCGACGCGGACCCGCTTCGCTTTCAGGTTGGCGGAATCCTTGTCCTGCAGGGTGAGCCGTCCCTCCGCCAGTGCGCTGCCGGCGGGTGTGGCGGGCTCCCCTGTGATGGCAGCGCCGGTCGTGCCACCGCCGGCGTTCGTCGCGGGCGTGGCCGTGTCGTCGTCGCCGCCGCCGTCGAGCGAGCGCCACACGCCGATCAGGGCGATTGCCGCGGTGATGACCGCTGCGAGTCCTTTCAGGACCCCGGGCAGCGAGCTCCAGAAGGCGAGAAAGCCTCCGCCGTTCTCCTCGTCGCCTCCGGTCGGGTCCTCCCCATCGGCCATGCGCTTACCTTACGCCGGTGCGCGGCCGGTCTCAGCCGGGAGCGACTCGTCCCGCGACCACTCGTGCCACGAGCCGCGGTAGTTCGAGGCGCGGTAGCCCGCGGCGCGGAGGATCTCCGTCGCGAGCTCGGAGCGGGAGCCGGAGTGGCAGTAGGCCACGAGCTCGACGTCCTCGGCCGGACCGAGGCGCTCCCGGATCTGCTCCTGCGTCAGCGTCATCAGCTCCTGCACGTCGAGGTGCCGCGCGCCGGGGATCCGCCCCGGCCGCGGATCGCACGGTGCGACCGTCTCGCCCGTGTACTCGTGCGTGCTGCGGACGTCGAGGACGACGAGGCCCTCCTCGCCGAGGCGGCGCGCGACCTCCTCCGTGGTCACGTCCGCCGTCACAGCGCCGCCACGAGATCGCGTTCCGCCGCAACCGACGGACGAGCGCAGGCGCGGTCGACCCACCCGGAGAGCGCGGACCACGGCTCGAGTGAGAGGCCGAGCATGTCGCGGGCGCGGAGGAGCCACGGCAGGAAGGCGACGTCGGCGAGCCCGAACGCACGTCCGGAGAGCCACGGTGTGCTCTGCAACAGCACGTCGAGGAAACCGAGCTCCTCCTCGAACCGCGCCAGCGCTCCCTCCTCTCCGCGCCGGAACGCGTAGTACGGCTTGGAGAAGTCCTCGAAGCGGAAGACGATCAGCCGGCCCGCTGCGCGCTCGCCCGGATCGGCCGGCCACAGCGGCGGCTCCGGGTAGCGCTCGTTCAGAAACTCCGCGATCACCGCCGACTCCGGCAGCACCCACCCGTCCTCCTCCAGCACGGGAACCTTCCCGACCGGGTTCTTCTCGTACAGCCAGGCGGGCCGGTCGGTGAGGTCGATCTCGACCGGGTCGTAGGGAACGTCCTTCTCCGCGAGCACGATCCGGACTCGCGCACAGTACGGGCAGCGCGCCGCGTCGAAGAGCGTGATCACTGCCGTTCCACCGCGATCGCATTCGCGATCTCCGGAGCGTCGGCCCAGCCGTGCTCGGCACCCTCCAGTCCGATCGCACCGGCGATGCCGGCGAGAAGCTGCTGCGGCGGCGGCAGCTCCTCGGGGGACTTGGCCGTACGGGCCACGGTGCGGACCTCGGCTGGATCGGCGCCCGTGAGCCGTGCGACGACGCGCGGATTCGCGGCGAGAGCGATCACGTCTCCGGGCGGCAGCGCGCCGTAGTGCTCGGGAACGGACAGATACTCGTCCACGATGCGCCCGCCTTCGAACAGGATGAAGCGGACGACCTGCTCGTGCTCGACCCCCACCGTCAGGACGACCGCGCCGGTTCGCTCCGAGAGCTCGCGGGCCAGTCGGCGCAGCATCGACGGGTCCCGGTCGCAGACGTCGTCGTAGACAGCGATCCAGCCGTTGCGCGGCGGCGCGACGATGCTGCCGTTCGAGCCGCCCGGCAGCCGCGGCACGAACTGGCGGACCGCTCGCTCGATCGCGCCGATGTCATCCGTCTGGATGTGGATCGAGCCGAACGAGCGGCCGCCGCCCACAGCGCGGACCTCGAGCGGCAGCACGAGGTTGCGCGACTCCTCGCGGAAGCCGAGCTTCTCGTAGAACGGGAGCGCCTCCAGGTCCGAGCTCAGGATGAGGTGCGTCGCCCCTCGGGCTCGCAGGTTCTCGATCACGGCTTCGACGAGCGCGCGCCCAGCTCCCTCGCGGCGGCCGCTCTTGACGACGTAGAGATCACCGATCCGGGCGACGTGCTCCTCGAGCCAGGACGAGACGAAGCCGAACACCTCGCCGTCCTCCTCGGCGAGGAAGAGCGCGTTCGCAGCAAGGGCGCGCTCGAACTCGGCGCGGTTCGCATCCCAGCTGACGTCGGCCCACGCCGGCGGCGCCGGGCTGTCGGACTGCCACAGTTCCCAGAGCCGCTGAACGGCTTCGAGGTCGTCGTCTGTGCCGTGACGGATCGTCATGAGGGCGGAAACAGGCGGAGTCCGGTGAGGAGGTAGTGAGCGCTCAGGTTCTCGAAGGGGTGGAAGTGTGCGGCGAACATACGAACGTCGGGGACGTCACCATAGAACGCGGTGACTGCCTTGCGCAGTCCCAGATCGCCGGCGGGCCAGGCGTGCGGCCTTGCGAGGTGGCGGGCGAGGAACCAATCCGCGGTCCACTCCCCGATCCCGCGGAACGCGACGAGCCGGGCGGTCACCTCCGCGTCGGGCAGCGATGCGAGCTCGTCCAGGTCGAGGTCACTGCGGGCGAGACCGACGACGTACTCCGCCTTGCGGGTCGAGAAGCCGACGCCGATCAGCTCGTCCTCCGTCGCGTGTGCAACGCGCTCGCGCTCGGGGAAGGCGTGAGCGTGCACGCCGGCGACGCCGAAGCGCTCGATGAACCGGCTCCTGATCGCCGCTGCTGACTGGAGCGAGACCTGCTGCGCGGTGATCGAGGTGACGACTGCCTCGAACGGGTTGACCTGCAGCGGCGGACGAAAGCCGGCAAGCCCGGACGCGAGGCGGCCGAGAATCTCGTCCCCCTCCGCCCAGGCGTAGAAGCCGTCGAGATCGAAGGGCAGGCCGAGGAAATGGAGCAGCTCCGCCTCGATCGTCTCGTCGTGCGGCGTAACGTCGACCCCACCTGGGGCAGCCTCGATCCGCACCTCCCGTCCACCGATGAAGCGATGGATGCCGCCGTCCCG
Source organism: uncultured Gaiellaceae bacterium (assembly GCA_963847255.1). Taxonomy (GTDB): domain Bacteria; phylum Actinomycetota; class Thermoleophilia; order Gaiellales; family Gaiellaceae; genus Gaiellasilicea. The sequence goes on along the minus strand of CAWJYW010000013.1, from coordinate 124,256 downwards.
CCAGAGGGTTGCCTGGTCGCGGCCGTACACGTCGAAGCGGGCTGTCGAAAGCTCGAAGTCGTACGGCTGGGGCAGGCGAACGAGCATCGGCTCATGCTTTCAAGTCGGAAGAGGGCTGTGCCGATAGACGCCTCGTGCGTCGCCTCGCCGCCATCGCTCTCTGCGCTCTCGCGCTGCCTGCCGCCGCGTCCGGGGCCGACCGCTCGTGGGCTGAGCCTCAGATCAAGACGGTCGTCGAGGCGGGCCTCCTCGCCGACACCGTTGCCGGATTCAAACCGCAGCGACCGCTGACGCAGCGCGCGCTCGGCGCCGCCCTCGAAACCCTGTCACTCTCGAGTGAGGAGCCCGTCGAGTACAGCTATCGAGTCGTCGTGCCGGGCCGCGCGGTCACGATCCGCGAGCTCGACGCCGCGCTCGTCGGCTTTCTCGGGCTCGGTGATGCCGCCCGTTCGATCACGGCCGCGCTCCGCGACGCCGGCCTCCGGCCGAAGGCGGGTGCCGGCTCCGAGACGATCGCGCGCCTGCTCGGCCTCCGCCTGAACCACCCCGCCGCGCAGGACATGCTCGAGCTCGGCCTCAACGATCCGGCCACTCGCGCCGAGACCGCGTACTCGCTGGCCCGGCTCCTCGAATTCTCCGGCTGGGAGCAGGACTCGATCCGCTCCGCGACCGAGGAGCTGTTCCTGCCGGAGCTGAGCGAGCTGCAGCGCCAGGTGCTCACGCGCGCTGTCTCGTTCGTCGGCTACCCGTATGTCTGGGGTGGGACCTCCGAAGCGCCGCAGCAGCCGCTCGGGAAGCAGGCGCCCGGCGGCTTCGACTGCTCCGGGTTCATCTGGCGGGTGTTCAAGCTCGAGCCGTTCGCAGGTGCATCCGCGCTCGCGACCGTCCTTCGCGGCCGCACGACGTTCGAGATGTCGGGCGAGGTGCCGCCCGCCCAGCGGATCAAGAACGTGGAGAGCCTCCAGCCGGGCGACGTGATCTTCCAGGGCGCGAACGGCCCGAAGTCCAAGCCGGCCCAGGTCGACCATGCCGGCATCTACCTCGGGAGCGGCTGGTTCGTCCACTCGTCCGGAAACGGCACCACCCTCCATCCGTTCGAAGGGTGGTACCGCGATCGGTTCGCCTGGGCGCGAAGGCCGCTGCGCGAAGCGGGATTCAGCTAGCTCTACTTGCCCGCGAGCATCTCCGCGAGCTCGCTGAGCGTCGGAAGCTCTTCGTCCTCGTCGACAGGCGCCGGCTTCTCGGTGCGCTCGCGTGCCGGCTGCTGAGCCTGGCCGCAGTTGGCGTCAGCCGCGCGGCACTGGACGAACCGCCCGTGGAACGTTCCACGTACGCCCGCCGGAATCAGGACGTGATACGCCGCCGCATGGCCCCGGAACGTGAAGTGACTGCCGAGAACGACGGCCACGCCGCCCGGTCCCGCACAGAGGTACACGGTGCCTTGCTCGGTCTGCTTCCGGGTGACGCGGCCCTTGCCCGTGCAGCGCACCTTCAGGTCGCCGCCGAGGTCGAGGATTCCGACATAGCCGGCACGCGCCGCGATCCGCAACGGTCGCTGATTCTCTGTTGCCGCCATCGTGAACTCGCCGCCGAAGAAGCCCTTGCCGACGAGCTTCGCCGGGCCGCTCACGGGCGCATCCTTCGCCACCGCCGCAACGGGCACGAGGAGCGCGACGAGAGCCGCCGCAACGATCATCTTGAAGCTGGTCATGCGCTTCCCTCCTGGTTCGATTTGCTTGCCTCGAGACGCAGTGAGGGCGGAAGCCGTGTGGAACTCGCCGGACCCCGGTACGGATTCGATCAGCGAGTCGTAATGAGAGTTTGCGGGGGGTACCTCTAATGAGGGTGCGGGCGGCCCTTTCAGCGATCGAGCTGCCAGATGTGGAACGCGGGGCCGTCGGCGGGCAGCGTCGCGATCCCTGCGGCGCAGGCCGCGTCGCCGCCGAGCACCGTCTCGAGCGCGCGGCAGCCGAGCGCCGCGAGCGGGACCTGCACGGCCTCGTGCTCGGCGCGGGCCGCGAGGCAGAGCAGTCGCTCGTCACCGTGCTCGCGCAGATAGACGACCGCGTCCTCCCCCACCGAGACGTGACGCAGCCCGCCCCGCGCGAGCGCATCGCTCGAGCGGCGGATCGCGATCAGGCGCGCGTAGGTCGCGAAGAGCTCGGCGTCCCAGCTCTCGGGCGTGTCCCACGGCATCGTGCGCCGTGCGTCCTCGCCCCAGAAGCCCTCGAGCCCGAGCTCGTCGCCGGCAAAGACCATCGGCACGCCGGGCATCGTCATCTGGATTCCGATCCCCACCTCCTGAAGCTCACGCGAGCCGGCAACCGACCGGAAGCGGGCCGTGTCATGGCTGTCGAGCAGGTTCCAGGAATGGAGGATCGACTGCCACGGAACGCCGGCGCGGAAGATCCGCATCGTGGTGGTCACCGCCTGCCCGCCGAGGCGTGGCAGCCCGACGGGGGTCGCCCCAGAAGTTGTGGCGGAGCTCGTCGGGGAGCTCGTCGCCGCGTAGCCACTCCCACGCGGGCCGGAGGAAGCCGGCGTAGTTCATCGTCCCGTGCCAGCCGCCGCCCGCGAGGTCGTCGCGGAAATCGTGCCCGTGCTCGGCGATCAGCACGTGCTCCGGTCCGAGCACGCTTCGGATCGCCTGCGCCGCCTCCCGGGCGAGGTCCGAGTCGCGATGGCGGCCGGTCATGTTCGCGACGTCGATCCGCCAGCCGTCGAGCCCGAGGTCGAGCCAGCGCTTCGCGACCTCCTGCATCCGCTCGCGGAGCAGCGCCGAGCCCCAGTTCAGCTTCGGCAGCGAGCCGACGCCGAGCCACGACGCGTAGCCACCGCGGAAGCTTCTCGTCGAAGTAGTAGAACTCGCGCTCGCTCGCGAACCACTCGTGGCCGGCGCCGCTGTGGTTGAGCGTCAGGTCGCCCACGATTCGCATCCCGCGTGCGTGCGCGGCCCGTACGAGCGAGCGGAGCGCCTCGTCTCCTCCGAGCAGTGGGTCGACGAGCTCGAAGGAGCTCGCGTCGTAGCGGTGCGTGCTGCCGGCCGGGAAGAACGGCGTCAGGTAGAGCACGTTGGCGCCGAGCTTCTCGATGTGGTCGAGCCGGGCCTCGATCCCGCCGAGGTCGCCGCCGTACAACTCGAACTGCGTCTCCTTTCCTCGGCCCGTCGGGGGCTCGTCCCAGTTGCGTCGAACGGCCCACGAAGGATCGTCGACGGCACTCCCGGTGGAGGCGAAGCGGTCGGGGAAGATCTCGTAGACGACGGAGCCGAGGTGCCACTCCGGCCCGCCGGGATCGGTCGTGTGGACGAAGTCGTCCGCGTCCGCCACGTCGTACGGGATCAGGCCGAGACCGTTGACCCAGGCATACCCGACGCCGCCGCCGGCGAGGAGCCAGCGATAGCGCGTGGTCGGGTTGTCGACGGTGAACGTTGCGCGGTACCAGGTGTCGGTCTCGGTCTCCTCGTCGACCTCGGCGCGGACGACGCGCGGCTCGCCGTCACGAACGGCGCGCAAGGCAACGTCGTCGACCTGCGTTCCACGCGGAACCCGCAGCCGCACGGTCGCGCTCCCGCCCAGCTCGTCGGGGCGGTCGAGCACGTAGGCGTCGGAGCCGTCGTGGTGCGGTTTCACCGACCTAGTATCGGCCTGCCTCTACGTCAGCGCGTTGGCGACGTCGTGCAGGTCGTAGAAGCGCTCGTACGCGACACCGAGGTGGTCGAGATGGGTCGCAAGCGAGTCGCGGGCGAAGATCCGCTCGGCCGCGAGGGCTGCGCAGCGGTCCGAGTAGCCGTCGCCGACGTAGATGTACGGCTCGCCGGCGAGGCTCCCGCGCTTGCACGGCTCGCCGCAGGTCGCACAGGTTGCCTCGTCACGGAACTGGACGACCCAGCCGTCGGACCGGGCGTCGAGCCGGTTCGCCAGCACCTCCAGCTCCACCCGCTCGCGTGCCAGCACGGGCTCGATCAGCTCGTGGAAGCCGGCCGAGATCACCACGGGCTCGAGCTCGGCGAGCTCGCGCAGCCCGGGACGAACCTCGACGTGCCGCACGACCCAGCGGGCGACCTCCTCGAGCGGCGTCGTGATTGCCAGGAACTCGAGCGCGATCTCCTCGTGCAGCGTCAGATCGATGCCGACGCGCGGCTCGAGCTCTGCGAGCAGGGCCGGGTCGCCGAACTCGTGGATCACCTGCACGAGCGAGTCTCGGACGGTGACCGTCCCGTCCCAGTCGACGACGAGCCTCATCCGCGCCCGCTCGGGACGGGTCCCAGCGTCAAGCGAGCCGTCGGGGTCAGACCCCGCCTGCGCGGTTGACGGTTCGCCACGTCCGACTCAGCCCGCCGCTCAGAGGTGCGAGGTGAGGCCCGCGTCCGAGGGAGCCTCGTCGCCGGTGTCGTACCAGGAGAGCGCGTACTTGCCGTCGTCGAGCTCGGCCGCGAGCTTGGAGAGCTTCAACGGGTTGAAGGTGTCGCACATCACCGCGAGCTCGCCGGTCTCGTGCAGCCCGATCGACTTCTCCGCGAGCCCAGGATGCGGCCCGTGCGGCAGGCCCGAGGGGTGCAGCGTGATCGAGCCGACGTCCACGCCCTTGCGGGAGCCGAAGTTGCCGGAGACGTAATAGATCATCTCCTCGCTCTGCAAATTCGAGTGGTGATACGGGATCGGAATCGCGAGCGGGTCGAAGTCGAGCTTGCGCGGGCAGAACGAGCAGATCACGAAGTTGCGCCCGGCGAAGGTCTGGTGCGACGGCGGCGGCTGGTGGATGCGGCCCGTGATCGGCTCGAAGTCGTGGATCGAGAACGTCCACGGGTAGAGATAGCCGTCCCAGCCGACGACGTCGAACGGGTGGTAGTCGAGCAGGTACGTCTGGTACCCGTCGCGGACGCGCACCTTGATCGGGAACTCACCGCGGTCGCGGTGTGTGTTCAGCTCCGTCGGCGGATGGATGTCGCGGTGGTAGTACGGCGCGCCCTCCATGATCTGGCCGTACTGGTTCCGGTAGCGCCGCGGGATCTCGATCAGGCCTGGTGTCTCGAAGATCAGGTATCGCTGTTCTCCCTCGGGCCGGAAGCGGTAGGTCGTGCCACGCGGGATGACGACGTAGTCGCCCTCCTTGTACGGCAAATCGCCGAAGATCGTCTCGAGCGTCCCCGAGCCCTCGTGGACGAAGATCACCTCGTCGCCTTCGCCGTTTCGGAAGAAGTAGTCCATCTGCTCGGTGGGCCGGCAGAGCGAGATCTCGACGTCCGCGTTCCACATCAGGAGCCGACGGCCGGTGACCTCGTCGCCGCCGGGCTCGACGGCTTTGGTGTGCATCAGCCGGTGCTGGTGGGTGTCCGGCACCCACTCGTCCCGCACGATCGGCTCGAACTCCCCGATCGCCTGCACGCGGCAGGGCGATTGGAGGTGGTACAGGATCGATTCGTTGCCGGTGAACCCCTCGAGTCCCATCACCTCCTCGGTGAGGAGGGTGCCGTTGTCGCGGAACTGGATGTGACGCTTGCGCGGAACGTCGCCGAGTCGCTGGTAGAAAGGCATGGCCCGAGGATACCCCCGGAGAGCAGTCGTGGCTCCCTCTTACGAGACGTTCGCGGAGAGCACCCCGACGCCGGGGATCATGAGCTCGAGCGGCCCGCTCGGGACGTCCTCCCGCAACTCGAACGGCGGGCCGCCGAGCAGGTCGCCCGGGCGCAGGCGGGTGTTCAGCTCCGCGAGCGCGCGCGCAGCCTCCCAGTCGAAGTCGTCGGTGACCTCGGTGTCGACCACCGGGCCGAGCAGGAGCGCGAAGTCATGGTCCTTGGGTGACGCGAGCTCGGGCGCGCGCCACTCGGCGAGCCCGGTCCAGCCGCCGATCGCGCCGTCCAGGCCGATGACTGCGACGAGCCGGGTCGCGACGTCGAGCCGTCCCGCGGGCCGAGCGATGAGTGCGCCCGGGCGAGCGGATCGCGCTCGGGTTCGCGAACGCGAAGCTGCTCGCGTCCTCGAAGAGCCGCACTGCCGGAGGCTCGAGCACCGGCGCCCGTAGCAGCACGTCGTCGAGCCTGTAATCGGCGTGCTCGCGCGCCGCCGAGCCGCCCGTGAAGAAGGACTGCAGCGTCTGCGCCGCGAGCTGGACGACGGTGTCGCCGTCGATCCGGCCCGGCCAGCCGCGCTGGAGCTCCTGACCGGCAGGGCTGAACATGCACAACCTCATGGTTCTGTGTGCACGATCACGTCAGCGACGTCCGGTCTCGCGCGGCGCAGCCGCTCCTCGACCTCGCTTGCCCAGGAGTGAGCGTCGGCGAGCGATGTGGCCGGATCGAGGCCGAGCGTGATGAACGCGACGACCCCTTTCTCCGTTCGGAGTAGCCGCAGCTCGCGCACGGGACCACCGGCAGCCCGCTCGGCCGCGGCTTCGATCTCGGCTGCCTCGACGAGCTCGCCGGCTCCAACCTCGGCGAGCGGCTCGAGGTGGGTCTGCACCGAGGCGATCTCGGGGACGGAGTCGACGATCGCCTGCTCGACCTCTTCCGCAATTTCGTGGGCCTGGTCGAGCGGCAGGTCGCCGGGCAGCTTCAGGTGGAGGGAGAGCTCGACGTCACCTCCGAGCGAGACGATGCTGAGGTTGTGGATCTCGCGGACCCGCGGGACGGACATTGCGGCTGCGAGCGCGCGGTCCCGCAGCGCGACCTCGTTGGCTCCCGGCTCGACGTGAACGACGACGTCGCTGCCGGGGAGTGCCTCCTCGAGCTCCGCTTCGACCCGGTCCGCGACCGCATGTCCCTGACCGACGGCGGCGCCGGGCGGGACGGCGATCACGACGTCGGCGAACGTGCGCCCGGCGGCCTGGCGGAGACGAAGCCTGGAGAGTGAGATCGGCGGCTCGATGGCCGCAATCGCAGCACGGGCCGCCGCCTCGGCTTCCGCCGGCGCCCGGTCCATCAGGACGTCGACGTTCCGCCGGATCAGCCGGCCGGCGGCGAGAAGCACGAGAGCGGCGACGAAGAGCGCCGCGATCGAGTCGCCTCCCGGGTAGCCGGCCGCAGCGGCGACGAGGCCCGCAAGCACCGCGAGCGTTCCCGCGAAGTCGCTGGCGAAGTGGATCGCGTTCGAACGCAGGGCCTCACTCCCGTAGAGGCGCGCCGTGCGTAGCGAGATCACGGTGCGCGAGAGATCGATCGCGAGCACGACCGCCACGACGAGGAAGAGCCACCACGCGGTGTCGACCGAGTGGCTTGTCGTCCCCGTGAGCCGCGTGACCGCAAGCGCCGCAACGGCGACGCTGACGAGCGCGAGCACCGTCGCCTCCGCCAGCGCGGCGAGATGCTCGGCTTTCCCGTGCCCGTACTGGTGCCCTTCGTCGGCGGGCCGGACGGCGACGCCGATCGCGAAGAAGGTCAGCAGCGCGGCGACCAGGTCGGTCCCAGAGTGCAGCGCCTCCGAGACGAGCCCGAGGCTGCCGCTGACGAGACCTGCGCCGAGCTTGAGTGCGGCGAGCACCGCCGCCGCGCCAATCGAGATGAGCGCGGTTCGGCGCTGGGGACTCATGCGCGTAAGGCTATGCGACCGGCTTGAGCGATCTTGCTCGTCTGCTTCAGGGGGAGGGGTCGCGGAGCCGCAGGCTTCGCGACGTAGGGAACCGGAGGTTCCCGCGGCTGCGGAAGCTGAGCTTCCGCAGCCGCCAGCTAGAGGTTGCCGCGGAGGGCCTGTTCGCGCTCGATCGACTCGAAGAGGGCCTTGAAGTTGCCCTCGCCGAAGGTCGTGGCGCCGTGCCGCTCGATCACCTCGAAGAAGAGCGTCGGCCGGTCCTGCGCCGTCTTCGTGAAGATCTGCAGGAGGTAGCCGTCCTCGTCGCGGTCGGCAAGGATCCTCAGCCGCTTCAGGTCGGCATAGTCCTCGGCGATCTCCCCGACGCGGCCCTCGACCTCGTCGTAGTACGTCTCCGGCGTGTCCAGGAAGAGCACGCCGCGGTCCTTCAAAGCTTCGATCGTCTGAACGATGCTCTGCGACTGCAGGGCGATGTGCTGCACGCCGGGACCCTCGTTGAACTCGAGGTACTCGTCGATCTGGCTCTTGCGCTTTCCCTCGGCCGGCTCGTTGATCGGGAACTTGATCTTGCCCGACCCATCCGCCATCACCTTGCTCATCAGCGCCGAGTACTCGGTCTGGATCTGGTCGTCGCCGAAGTGGACGATGTTGGTCATCCCGAACACGCTCTCGTAGAACTCCACCCAGCGGTTCATCTGCCCCAGCTCGACGTTGCCGACGACGTGGTCGACGGCGATCAGCCCGGCGCCCTGGCCGCGGTGCCCGTTCGGCGAGAGCGAGACGTAGCCGGGGAGGTACGGGCCGTTGTACTCGGACCGATTGACGAACGTGTGCACGATCTCGCCGTAGGTCCCGATCGTCGCGAGCTCGACGCGGCCGTGCTCGTCCTCGAACCACTCCGGCTCGGCGATCCCGCGGGCTCCGCGCTGCACGGCTTCCCGGTAGGCGTGAGCAGCGTCCGGAACCTGCAGGGCGATGTCCTTCGCCGCGTCGCCATGCCTGGCCGCAAAACGGCCGACGTCGCTGTCGGCACGGATCCCGCTCGTGAGCACGAGGCGGATCTCGCCCTGCTCGAGCAGGTACGACGCCCGATCCCGGACACCCGTCTCGGGACCTGCGTACGCAACGCGCTCGAAGCCGAGAGCGTGCTCGTACCAATAGGCCGCCTGCTTGGCGTTGCCGACCCACAACTCGAGGTGGTCCCACCCGTCGAGGGGCATGAAGTCGCGCTCAGACACGGGGCGGATCTTACTCGGAGGCCGTGACGAGCGGGCGTCGCCGCGCCGTGAGGATTCCGCCGCCGATCAGGATGCCGCCCAGCACCTGCAGGAGCGTCATCTGCTCGGAGAGGAGGACGAGCGCGAAGACCGCGGCCACGAACGGCTGCAGGTTCGCGACGAGCGTCGCGCGCGATGCGCCGATCTTGTGCAACGAGCGGAACCAGAGCACGTTCGTCACCACGAGCGGCCCGACGGTCGCGAAGGCGAGCAGCAACCACACCTCCCAGCCCACGCCGTAGTCCTGGTCCGCCGCCTGTGGGAAGCCGACGAGAGCGATCAGCACCCACCCGAGCGACAGCACGACCGCGCTGATCCGCGACGCCGTGTAGCGCTCCATCAGCGGCGCGATCGCGACCGAGTAGCCGGCCCACGTCGCCGCCGTCGCGATTCCGAGCAGGTTGCCGCGCAGGTCGCCGGAGAAGCCGGCGGGCGAGCCGGCCGCGACGAGCCCGACGCCGGCGAACGAGATCGCCGCCGCGAGCCAGAACTTTCGCGACAGCCGCTCCAGCCCGAACGCGATCCCGATCAGCGCCGCGAAGATGGGCGTCGCGCCGAGGATCAGCGCGATCGTCGAGGCGCTCGTCTTCTCCAGCGCATAGACGAACGACAGCTGGTTCAGCCAGAGGCACAGTGCCGCCAGGGCGACCAGGCCGAGGTCGGCGCGCCGCAAACGAAGCGACCGCTCGGCGACGAGGGCGATCCCGAGGAAGATCAGCGCCGCAGTGCCGTAGCGCACGGTGGCGTACGCGAGTGGCTGGAACCCGTGCGTGAGGATGTAGCGCGTAACCGTGAGGTTGAGCGACCAGAGGACGATGGTCGTCAGCAACATCCATTCGACGGTGAGCGGACGACGCATTCGGCCCGACACTACTGACGCCCACAGGCGTTACGCTTCAGCCGCATGGCAGAGCCTTCGATCCGCGACATCGACGCCCTCGTCGGGCCCGCGACGCCGCACTTCGCCTACCAGCTGCGCGCGCGCGTCCGCGAGCTGATCGAGGACCTGCCGGCCGACCATCCGGTCCGCCGCTACGGCGAGGAGAAGATGCAGCTGCTCGACGCCCTCGGGCACGCGTCCTCGAGGGCCGAAGGCGGCGAGAAGGAACCGCGTACGCGCATCGGCTGGGAGCAGTTGCCGAGCTCTGCGCCGGCGTACGAGCCGCTGCCTCCCGCGGTCATGACCTTCACTGGTGCCTCGGTCTTCGTGACCGGGGGATCGCGCGGGATCGGAAAGGCGATCGCGCTCCGCTTCGCGGGCCTCGGAGCCTCCCGCGTGGCGATCGGGTACATGCGCTCCGACGCGGCGGCCGAGAAGACCGCCGAGGAGCTGGAGGCTCTCGGAGCCGAGCCGATCCTGATCCGCGGGAACATCTCCTCGAGCCGGGTGCTCGAGGAAGTCGCGCTGCTCGGGGCGCTCGACGTGCTCGTCCACAATGCGGCGACGGGAGTGATCCGGCCCGCGCTGGAGACGGAGGACAAGCACTGGGACTGGACGCTCAACGCGAATACGCGCGCGCTGCTCGCCCTCACCCGGGTCGTCGCGCCACAGATGCTGCCCGGCGCGTCGATCATCGGCATCTCGAGCCTCGGCGCGCAGCGGGTGCTCGAGAACTACACGCTCGTCGGCACCTCGAAGGCCGCGCTCGAGGCGCTCATCCGGTACCTCGCCGTGGAGCTCGGGCCACTCGGGATCCGCGCGAACGCCGTGTCGGGAGGAGTGGTCGACACCGGAGCGCTCGACCACTTCCCGAACCGCAAGGAGATGCTCCGCATGGGCAAGAAGAACCCGGCAGGACGGCTCGTCAAGCCCGAGGACATCGCGGAAGCCGTCACCTTCCTCTGCTCGGACGAGGCGGAGATGATCCGCGGCCAGACCCTGATCGTCGACGGCGGCTTCTCGCTGCAGAGCCTAGATGGAACCAACCGACCACAACCGCCGAGCGTTCGACGACGCCCACCGCACCGCAGAGAACGTGCTCGCGACGCCCGGGATGCCCGATCGGATCCGGGAGCGGCTGCACGGTGCGAAGGGCAGCCGCGTTCTCCATCTCTTCTGCGGCAGCGGCCGCGAGTCGCTCGACCTGACCGAGCTGGGAGCGCTCGTCACCGGTGTCGACGACGACGAGGGCGCGATCGATGCCGCACGGCGGCGCTTGCCGGAGCTGCCCTGGGTGCACGCCGACGTGCACGCACTGCCGCCCGAGCTCCTGCTCGGCCGCTGGGATCTCGTCTACCTCGGCTACGGCTCGCTCGCGCGCCTCCGGGACGTCAACGCCTGGGCCGCGGGGGTGGCCGCGGCGCTCCGGAGCGGCGGCGTGCTGCTGCTCCACGACGAGCACCCCGCGGGAGCGTGCCTCGACGCGTTCGGGCGCTGGCGGGACGACTACTTCGCGCGGCCCGTGCTGGGCGAGATCGTCACTGCGGTCGCCGGCGCCGGGCTTGCGTTGCGCGGGCTCGAGGAGTGGCCGGGCAAGGACCCGAAGGTGCCGGGCCACCTCGTGCTGGCCGCCGAGAAGCCCGAAGCTTAGAAAGCGCCGTCAACGGGGACAACTGGCAGATGGGAATCTCAGTCAGCATCCTCTTGATCGCCGTCGGCGCAATCCTGACGTGGGCGGTCACGGCGGAAGCCGAGGGCATCGACATCACCACCGTCGGTGTCATCCTCCTGGTCGTCGGCCTGCTGGGCCTCGTCCTCTCGCTCATCTTCTGGTCGAGCTGGGGCGGGTTCCAACGCGGCGGCTACGTCGAAGGCGGCCCGATTCGCCGCGTCGGCGGCCCGCGCCGCCGACAGACGACCGTGGTCGAAGAGGATGACGTCGCTCCCGGCCCGCCTGCTCCGTAACGCAACTACCGTCTCCGAAACAGCGAACGTCCAAGATCGCCGGCCACGTAGCCGGCGATCTTCGGGTTCTCCTGCAGCCGCCGAAGTGAGTACTCGTACCACTGACGGCCGTAGGGCACGTAGATGCGGAGCCGATGGCCGTCCGCGACGATTCGATCGCCCAGCTCGGGCCTCACCCCCAGCAGCAGCTGGAACTCGTAGCGATCGTGCTGGACGCCCCGTTCGCGCAGCAGGCGCGAGCGCCTGGTCGACGAGCCACTCGTCATGTGTCGCGATCGCCGCGTAGCAATCGCCGTCCAGGAGCGTCTCGAGCGTCTGGACGAAGCTGACCCTCACGTCCTGGTCGTCGCGAAACTGGATCGACTCGGGCTCGACGTAGATCCCCTTGCAGAGCCTGACGCTCTCCCCGGCGAGTGTGGCCGCGTCCGCGACCGTTCGCTTGAGCGACGCCTGGAGGACCGGACCGACCCGCCCATGACCCTCGTCGCGCAGCTCGCGGAAGAGCCGTAGGGTCTCGTCGGTCGTCGACGAGTCCTCCATGTCGATCCGCACGAAGCGGTTCGTCGGCTCCGCCGCCGCGATCACCGCCTCGACGTTTCTCTTGCAGAGCTCGTAGCCGAGCTTCAGGCCGAGGCCGGTCGGCTTGATGCTGACGTTCGCGTCGAGGTCGTCCCGCTCGAAGGCCTCGAGCGCGGCAACGTACTCTGCGGCGATCGCCGCAGCCTCGGTCTCGTCGGAGACCTCCTCGCCCAGGACGTCGACGGTCGCGAGCTTGCTATCGGCATTGAGCGCGGCGACCACCCGGCGTGCGTCGTCGAGCGTGGAGCCGGCGATGTACCGGGCCGAGAGCTTCTCCACAACCCGTCTCGGGACGGCCGGGAGCAGCGTGACGACGACGCGGTCGAGCAGGGACACGGCGCAGGAGCCTATTTGTTTGCGCAGGATGAGCATCCGCGGAAGCGGATGCTCATCGCGCGAAGACCCCTAAAGAGGCCGCTTCGCGGCCCACCAGCTCCGGCATCGAGCGTGCCTAACGCGATTCGCGCATGAAGCCCTGCCGGGCTGCCGAGACCAGGGCGACGGCCTCGGGGAAGAGCACGCGCATGGCGTCGCGCAGTGCGACTGCCTGCTCGTCGATGCTGCCGCTCGGCTGGACCTGCTTCAGCGCGGCCGAGGTCAGCTCGACCGCGGTGTTCAACGTCAGCGTCGCGAACTGCTCGCGCTGCGCCTCCTGCACCGACTCGGCCTGCTGGGCGGCGAACTCCTGGATGCCTCGGAGCAGATCCTCGGGATCACCGCCGAACGGGAAGCCAAAGCTGCCGCCTTCCATGCCTCAAGGCTACCGGAGGTCGATCCTGTAAGAGCGCTCGACCTCGCCGAAGAGGGCCTCGATCAGGTCGCCCGCACCCTTCATCGCCTCGGCGAACGGCGAGCCGTGCATCGCGCTCCCGAGCGCGACCTCGAGCTTCCGTGTCGCACTGCCGATCTCGTCGAGCCGGGCCGGCGTCGCGAGCGTCGGCGGCGCGCCGAGCACGTGCTGAAGCTCGAGCGAGACTTCCTCGGCCTCTTCGATCCCCGGAGGATTCTCGGTGACGCGCAGCGCCGCCAGCTGCGACCGCAGCTCGTCGAGGTCGCCGCCTGCCGCGGTCTCCGCCGCGAGCTCGCACAGCGCGATGATCGAGACCGCGTCCCGAACCCGCAATCGCTCGTCGACCGGCTCGCCGTTGCCGTCGTAGGCGAGCCAGGTGCGTCCTCCATCCGCCTCCTCGAAGGAGCAGACGTAGATCCTGTCGCCGGGATGTGCCTCCGCAGCGAGCACCGCATTCGCACCGGTGAGCGCAGCGATCCGCTCGAGCTCGTCGGCGAGCGTCATCGCGGCATCGTAGGGCCGGACTACGATGCGACCGTGGTCGAACGGGTTGCACTCGCCCTGGCTGTGCTGGCGTTCGCGCTGGCGCTGTTCGCGATCGTGCAGGCACGCGCGCGCCGCCGCGATCCCACCGACGAGGCGCTCGCACGCCTGCAGGCGCTGGTCGCCGAGGAGACCAAATCGGCGGCGGAGGAGCTGAAGTCGCGCCTCGCCAGGATGCGGGCGGACGCGCTTTCGTCGCTCGTCGAGGAGGAGCGAAGGATCGCCGACGAGCGTCGGCGCGAGTTCGCCGAGCGCGAACGCGCGGCCGGCGTGGAGCTCGCCGAGGCACTCTCGGTCGCGGCGCGCCGCGTCGACGAGCGGCTACGGACGTGGGGAGACGACCTCGACCGCGCACAGCAGAGCCTCGAGACGGACCTGCGACGGCTCGAGCAACGACAGAAGCAGCTGATCGCAGACGCCGAAGCACGGATCGAGACAGAGGCCTCCGAGCTCGTCGCGACCTCGGACGAGCAACGCGCGTCCGTGGTCCGCCTGCGCGAGGAGCTCGAGCGCTCGGCACAGTCCGCCGTCTCCGAGGCGCTGGAGGAGATCGAGGCGCACACCGCCGAACGGCGACGCGTGATCGAGGAGATCGCCGACCGGCTGCGGCGGCGGGAGCAGGCTCTGATGGAGCAAGTCGAGCGAGGCGAGACCGAGGCGGCGAGCCGGATCGAGATGTCGTTCGCGGACATCGAGCGACGCCAGGTCGAGCACCTGCAGCGCGTGATCGCCCGCGAGGCCGAGCGCTACGCCGAGGCAGCGGGCGTCCAGTTCGAGTCGACCATGCGCGCCGCACGAGAAGAGGCGGCGGTTCGGCTCTCACGCGAGCTCGATCGCGCGGTCGACATGTTCGTGCGCCAGGCGGACACCCTCTTCGCCGAGCGACTCTCGCAGATCGGCGATGCCGGCCAGCAGCGGCTCGAGGCCCGGCAGCGTCAGGCGCAGTCCGCCTTCGAGCGGCAGCAGGACGAGCTCGCGGCGTCGTTCGCGGAACGCATCGCCGCCGCGGACTCGGACTTGCGACGCACGCTCGGCGCCTTCGTCGCCGAGGCCGAGGCCGAGCGGGCCGCGCTCGCCGAGCGGCTCGCGGAGCTCGCGCGCCGCGTGGACGAGGCCACCCGTATGCGTCAGGTCTGACGTGGTCGGCTAACAACCGCGCGCAGGGAACGTCTCCTGCAGCACGAACACGCGACCGATGACCGATGCAACAGAGCTGATCGAGCGGCAGAGCGAGAGGGCCAAAGTGGAGTCCTGGCGCCTGCACGTCCTGATCGAGGCCGGTTATCCGCTGCCGCTCGCCGAAAAGCTCGCCGCGGCGCTCGACGCCGACCTGCACGAGGCGGTCGAGCTCGTCGGCCAGGGCTGCGATCCCGCGCACCGCCGCCGAAATTCTTCTCTAACTGCTGCGCAAGGACACCGGCAAAGCCGGTGTCCGCGCGAAGACCCCTAAAGGGGGCCGCAAGCGGCCCTAAGCTTCTTCGAGCCCCGGCCCGAGCGCGACGAGGATCGCGCCGACGGACATCGCCGCGACCGCGAACCCGAACGACGCCCGGACGCCGAAGGCGTCGATGAGCGTTCCGCCCACGCGCCATCCCGGCCGAGAACCCGACGAACACCGCCGTCGTGATCCAGGCGAAAGCCTCGGCCGCGGTGCCGCGCTTGGCGACCGCGTCGACCAGCCCGTACGCGGACATCACGACCGGTGCGATCGGCACACCGGCGAGAAACGCGAGCACCGCCATGCTCGGCAGCGACCACCCGAGCAGCGGCAGCGCGATGCCGACCACGAGCAGCAGCGAGGAGAAACGCAACAGGCGCACCGGCGACACGGTCACGTGCGCGCCGGCGATGAGGCCGCCGACGAGGCTGCCGGCCGCGAACAGCGCGAGGGGAATGCTTCCGAGCTCGGCGCCGCCGTGACCTTCGGCGAAGGCGGGAAACCCGACCTCGGTCGCGCCGAACCCGACGCCGAGACACACCGAGAGGCTGATGATGGTCATGACGCCGCGTGACTCGAGCGCGCCCAGGATCGACCCCGCATGCCTCTCGTCCGGACGCCACGCGCGGACCGGAGGGGCGAGCGCGATGAGCATCGTCCCGACACCGCCGATCACTGCCGCGACGCCGAGAGCGAGAACAGGCGAGACCGCGGCGGTCAGGAGCGCGACGAGCAGCGGGCCGACGATGAAGGTGATCTCCTGCAGCGATGCCTCGAGCGCGTATGCCGCAGCACGCAGCTCCGCGTCGACGAACATCCGCGGCCACAGGGCACGCAGCGACGAACCGACCGGCGGCATCAGGGCGCCTGCGGCACCGGCGCAGACGGCGACCGCCGCGATCGGCGCGTCGAGCAGCGCGAGCGCGCACACGGCAAACAGCAAGGCCGGAAAGATGAGCGCGCGCCGCAGCAGGATCCGCGTCTGGCCGCGCCGATCGACGAGCCGGCCCGCGATCGGCGCTCCGACCGCGGTCGCCACGAAGTAGGCGCCGGAGACCGCGCCGGCCGCCGAGTAGCTGCCGCCGTTCTCGCGCACGAGCAGCAGCAGCGCCAGCCCGATCATCCCCATCGGCAGCCGCGCAAGTAGTCCGCTCAGGACGAGCCGCCTGACGTGCGGAACGTGGAAGAGAGCGCGATAGCGCGCCAGACCGAGCGGCGGGACGACTTCCGTCACGGAATCCATCATCTAGGCTCGGCCTGGATGAAGGTCGAACCACTGCTCTACGGCGACCGGAAGGTCTACACCGTCGCGGGCTTCAACCGCGGTGTCGCCGACTGGCTCCAGCGGCTGCCGACGCTGTGGATCGAGGGCGAGATGACGGAGCTTCGCCGGTCGGACCGCTGGGGCAGCGTCTTCTTCACGCTCAAGGATCCGGCCGACGGCGCGTGCCTGCCCGCCTCGATCCCGCGGCGGACGTTCGATGCGCTGAAGCTCGACCTCGCGGACGGCGAGCGGATCCACGTGCTCGGGCGGCCCGAGCTCTTCGCCGCGAAGGGCGAGTTCAGGCTGCGCGCCCTCTCGCTCGAGCGCTTCGGGCTCGGTGCGCACCTCGCAGCGATCGAGCGGCTGAAGCAGACGCTCGCAGACGAAGGGCTCTTCGACGCCGCGCGCAAGCGCCCGTTGCCGCGCTTCCCGCGCCGGATCGGGCTCGTCACGGGCAGCGACGCCGCTGCGCGCCGCGACGTGATCACGACGATCCACACCCGCTTTCCGCCCGCGCGCATCCTCGTCGCCGAGACCCTGGTGCAGGGGCCGCGGGCGGCGACGGGCATCGTCGAGGCGCTGCGGTCGATCGGCCGCGAGCCGGGCATCGACGTCGTGATCCTGACGCGAGGCGGAGGCAGCTTCGACGACCTGCTGCCTTTCAGCGACGAGAGCGTCGTCCGCGCCGTCGCCGCGTGCCCGGTCCCGGTCGTGTCGGCGGTCGGGCACGAGCAGGACACGCCGCTCTGCGACCTCGCCGCCGACGTGCGCGCGTCGACGCCGACGGCGGCCGGCAAGCTCGTCGTGCCGGATCTCGAAGCCCTGCGCGTCGAGCTCACCCGCGCAGGCAGCTCGCTGGAGCGGAGCGTCCGCCGGCTGATCGTGCGCGAGCAGGAGGGGCTCACGCGCACGCGGTCGGCGCTCGAGCGCGGCGCGCGCAGGACGCTCGACCGAGACACGGCGCGGCTCTCGCTCCTCCGCGACCGGCTGCGCCGAGGTCCCGCGCTCCTCGTCGAGCGACGGCGTTCGACGCTCGAGCGCGCGGCCGGCCAGCTGGCAGCGCTCTCTCCGCGGGCGACGCTCAGCCGGGGCTACGCGATCGTGCGCGCGGGCGACTCCGTGCTGCGGGACACGGAAGGGCTGGCGGTGGGCGCCCGCGTAGACGTCGAGCTGGCCGAGGGCGGGTTCGGCGCCCGCGTCGAGGACGTGCGTCAGTGACTGAGCTCACCTTCGAGAGCGCGCAGCAGGAGCTGGAGCAGATCGTCGAGCGGCTCGAGCGAGGCAACGCCGGCCTCGACGAGGCGATCAAGCTCTGGGAGCGCGGCGAGGAGCTGCTGCGCTTCTGCCTTGCCCGCCTGGAGACGGCCGAGGGGAAGATCGAGGAGCTCGCGCAGCGCGCCGCGGAGGCGGCACCGCTTTCGCCCGAAGGCGACGGCGGTTAGAATCGCGCGATGGCCCGACCCTCGACCGAGACGATCGCCAGAGTGCCCCTCTTCTCGGGCCTGGAGAAGCGCGACCTCGAGCGGATCGCCGACTCGTTCAAGGAGCGGAACTACTCCGCCGGCGACACGATCGCGGGCGAAGGTCAGGGCGGCGCCGGCTTCTTCATCATCGCCGAGGGGAACGCGAAGGTCACCGTGCACGGCGAGGACCGCGCCACGCTCGGCCCCGGCGACTACTTCGGCGAGATCGCGCTGATCGACGAGGGCGCGCGCACGGCGACGGTCACCGCCGACACCGACATGAAGACCTACGCGATGACGTTCTGGGAGTTCCGCCCGATCGTCGAAACCGACGCCCGGATCGCGTGGAAGCTCGTCCAGGCGCTCGCGCACAAGCTGCGCGAGGCCGACGCGCGGCAGTCGTCTCAGTCGGACAGCCTACGTCTCCCCAGCGCCACCAGATCGTCGTGCGCACGCGCCGGGATCGCCCGAGAGCGCGACGGTCTCGACGTCCGGTAGCGGCTCGGCAACCAGGCCGCCGAAGACGACGCAGCGCGTTCCTGCCGCGAGCGACCGCCGTGCGACCTCGCCCGGTGCCTTGCCCAGCAGCGTCGTCGAGTCGACGCGCCCCTCGCCGGTGACGACGAGGTCGTAGCCCGGCGGGTCGAAGCCGACGGCGTCGAGCACGAGTGCCGCGCCCGGGCACGAGGGCTGCGCCGAGCGAGGCGAGCGCGGCGCCGAGCCCGCCGGCGGCGCCGCCACCGGGACCGGGAACCGGAACACGCGGCGAAGCGACGCTCGAGCTCGGCGATCTCCTCCGGCCCGGCGCCCTTCTGCGGCCCGAAGAGGCGCGGCGCCTCGGCGAGCGTGGCCGTCACGTCGCAGGCGACCCGGGCCGGGACCGGAGATCGCTGACGAGCTCGAGGAAGCCGACGCCGGCATCCATCGTCGCCGTCCCGCCGAGCGCGAGCAGCAGCGCCGCGGGCTGATCGTCGAGCACAGCGATGGACGAGCTCACCGAAGCCGCGGCTGGACGCTTCGAGCGGGTCGAGCCGGAGCGGATCGAGCGGGATTGCAGCCGCAGCCTCGACGACCGCCGTCCCGTCCGGAAGGCGGAGCCAACGCGCCCGCCGCGGGCGGCCGAACGCATCGTGCACCTCGGACTCGTGCCACTCGCCGCCGAGCGCGAGCCACAGCGCCTCCGCCGTCCCCTCGCCGCCGTCGGCGACCGGGCAGCTCGTCCGCTTCGGCCCCGCCCTCGCGAAGCCCTGCCGCGAGCGCGGCTGCGGCAGCGGGTGCCGCGAGGACGCCCTTGAGGCTAGCCGGACACGCCAGCGCGCGCACGAGCGGCCTCCGGGCGCTCCTCCTCCTCGTCCTCGTCCTCGTCTCGAAGTTCCTCGCTCGCGTCCGGCATGCGGCGCAGCATCGCGAACGAGAGGCCCTCGCGCGCGAGGAAGATCAGGCCGACGCCGACCCCGACGGACATCTCGACGAACTGGAGCACGATCGCGTACGCGAACCCGGTCGAGTAGGCGACCCCGTACTGGACGAGCGGCAGGGCAACGGCCGCCTGGAGCAGGCCGAAGTTCCCGGGCCACAGCGGGAAGATCGTCGCGACGTTCATCAGCAGCAGCACGAGCCCCGCCGCCGGAAGCGGCGCGTGGATGTTGAAGGCGCGCATCGACACGTAGACGGCGAACAGCTGCAGGACCCAGCCCGCGGTTTGAAGGACGATCGCCCCTGCAGCCGGGAGCGGCGAGCGAAGCACCGCGAGGCCCTGGCGGGCCATCACGAGCAGTCGCCGCAGCGGGCGCGCGCCCTCGAGACTCGGCCGCCGACGTCCTCGCTTCGCACTCGCGACGGCGAGCGTGAAGAGCATGACACCGGCCACCAGCACGATGATCAGGCTCGTCACCGCCCAGTGCGGGATCTTCGCGGTCGAGAAGACGTACAGAACGAGCAGCACCGCCGGGAAAGAGGTCGAAGAGCCGGTGCGCGAAGACCGTGCCGACGAGCGTGCCGGTCGTCCCAGGGCCGTGAGGGAGATGGCGCCGCAGGACGGCGACGCGAGCGAGCTCCCCGATCCGGCCCGGCAGCACCGCGTTCGCGAGCAGCCCGATCGAGAAGGCCGAGAAGACCTGGTCGAAACGCGGGTGCGGCGGGTCGAGCGCCTGGTCGATGGTCAGCCGCCAGGCGAGCGAGCGCACGAGCACCGACGCGAGGTTCAGACCGATCGCGAACACGATCCACGCCCAGTCGACGAGGTCGAACGCGCGAGCGACGAGGTTCCCAGTCGGGGCCTCGCCACCAGAGAAGGACGACGACTGCGACGAGGGAGGGGAGCACGAGCGCGGCCCGGAACCAGGGACTGCGCGGGACGTACCTCACGCAGCGACCTGCTTGTCGACGCCACGAGCCGAGTCGTAGATCGTCACCAGGCGGCGAGCGATGTCGGCCCAGGAATACCGGTCGATCGCGAGCTGCCGCGCGGCGGCGCCGAGCGCTTCGCGCCGCGGCTCGTCCTCGAGCAGCGCCGAGACTGCCTCGGCGAGCGCGCCCGCATCGTCCGGCGGGACGGCAACGGAGGTCTCGGGCGTCATCACGTCACGGTACCCGGGGATGTCGGACGCGACCACCGGCGCGGCGCAGGCGAAGGCGCGCGTCAGCACCATGCCGAAGCTCTCGCCGCCGAGCGACGGCGCGATCGAGCGCCTTGGCCGAGGCGAGCTCGGCCGTCAGATCGTCCTGGCTGAGAAAGCCGAGCACGTCGATGCCGTCGTCGGGGACCCGCAGGCGGGTGAGCAGAAGTCGTACGGCGAGCGGGTCGGCGCCGGCGATGCCGAGCCGGGCGCCCGTGCGCTTGCGGATGTCCGGCCAGGCGCGGAGCAGCACGTGAAGGCCCTTCCTCGACTCGTGGCGGCCGGCGAAGACCACGCGGTGCTCGCGGCCGCCGGGCTCGACGCCGTCGGGGATCAGCACGCCGTTCGGAACGATCTCGTACTCACCCGGGAGCCACCGCTGCGCCGAGGCGCGCGCCTGCTCGGAGACGGCGATCCGCCGGTCGAGGCGCTCTTCCAGGAAGCCCCAGACCGGCGTCGCGAGCCGCATCCAGCCGAGATCGCCGCTCGCATGGTGCGTACCGACCATCGGGCCGTCCCAGAACGCGAGCGCCGCGATGCAGGGCGTCGGGGTCATCGGCTCGTGCAGGTGCAGCAGGTCGAAGTCCTCGTTCTTGAGCACGCGCCGGATGCGGAGGATCGACCGAGGGCTGAGGATGATGTTCGGCAGCGAGCCGTTTGCCGGGACGATCACCGAGCGGCCGATCGGGATCACCTCGGGCGGCGGAACTCCGTGCCGGCCGACCCGCGGGTGGAGCACGCGTGTGAACTGACCGGGCGGGTCGTTGCCCATGATCAAGCGGACCTCGTGTCCGAGATCGCGGAGCGCGGCCGCTTGCAGCTCCGCATGCTCGACCACGGCTCCCCAGAAAGACCACGAGAACGGGACGACGATGCCCACCTTCATCTCGCACGGAGTCTATGCGCGCCTGCACAATGCACCTGTGCGCCTCGAAGGAGTTCATCACGTCACCCTGATCACCGGCGACGCGCCGCGGAACGTGGACTTCTACACGCGCGTGCTGGGGCTCCGGCTGGTCAAGAAGACCGTCAATCAGGACGATCCCGACCGTCTACCACCTCTTCTACGCCGACGAGAAGGGAAGCGCCGGCTCGGACATCACGTTCTTCGAGTATCCCGGTGCTGCGCGCGGCAAGGCTGGCCCGGGCATGGTGCACACGATCGTCTGGCGGGTCGGCTCGGAGGACTCGCTCGACTTCTGGGAGCAGCGCCTCGAGGGTGAGGCCGAGAAGCATCACGCGCTCCGGCGACGAGCCTCTCCTTCGAGGATCCGGAGGGAGTGCGGCACGAATTCGCCGTCGACAGAGACCGACGACCAGCCGCTCTCGGCGAAGCATCCCGAGATCCCCGAGGAACACGCACTCCGGGGATTCGCCGGCGTTCGGGCGTACGCGATCGACCCCGAGCGGAGCAGCGCCATGCTGGAGGACACGCTCGGCTTCAAGCCTGCGCGGCGACTACGCGTGGGAGGCACGCGGCGACCAGCGCGGCGGCTTCTACGCCTACGACATGGCGCCGGACGGCCGGGGCATCCCGGGCGCGGGCACGGTCCACCACGTCGCGTGGGCGACGAACATGGACGAACACGACGCCTGGCAGCAGCCGTGTCGACGAGGCCGGTTTGCGGCCGACGCCGGTGATCGACCGCTTCTACTTCAAGTCGATCTACTTCCGCGAGCCGAACGGGATCCTGTTCGAGCTCGCGACGCTCGGGCCAGGGTTCGCGACCGACGAGGATCCCGAGCACCTCGGCGAGCGCCTGTCGCTGCCGCCGGCGTTCGAGCACCTCCGCGAGCAGATCGAGCCCGCGCTGACGCCGCTGCCGAACCCGCGCGCATGACGTCTGCGAGTGTCTCGAGCGGCCGGCTGCGGGCGAGCCGCAGGGGTCGCTCGTCCTCCTGCACGGGCGCGGCGCCGACGAATACGACCTGCACCCGCTCCTCGACGCCCTCGACCCAGAGCGCCGGCTGCACGGCGTCACTCCACGCGGGCCGCTCGCGCTGCCGCCGGGAGGCGCGCACTGGTACCGGCTCGGCGGGATCCCGACTCCGGAGCCCGAGACCTTCTGGCCGAGCTTCGTCGCGCTCGCCGAGCTCCTCGACGGGCTTCCGCAGCCGATCGTGCTGGGAGGCTTCTCACAGGGGACGGCGATGACCTGGGCGCTCAGCCTGGGTCGTGGGCCGGCGAAGCGTCCCCTGACGATCATCGCCCTCTCCGGCTTCGTCCCGAACGTCGAGGGGCTCGAGATCGACGTCTCGGACCTGGACGGCTATCCGGTTGCGATCGCGCACGGCACCCTCGACCCGGTGATCCCGGTCGACTGGGGCCGCGCGGCGCGCGACCTGCTGGTCGCCGCCGGTGCCGACGTCGCCTACCACGAATCCCTCGTCCCGCACACGATCGACCCGGAGATCATCCCGGCGCTCCGCGGCTTCGTCGCCGCCGCTCGACGCCAAGTAACAGACTGTTACTTCCCAGCTCGGCGGAACCCGGACGCGCTCGTGAGCGCCCGCCTAGTCACCGACTGGTACTAGAGCGCGTCGAGTGCTCCGACCCGGGCGTCGTCGGCGACCGTGTCGTCGCGAACGCCAGGATCGCTGCGACCTGGGATAGCTCGCGGTTCCGAGGGTCTCGCTGAGCTCCACACCCACCTCGGCGGTTCCGTCGCGTCCGAGATTCTCTGGTCGCTGGCGCACGAGCAGGGGATCGCGCTCCCGGTCAAGGACTACTGGGAGTTCGACGCGCTCGTCACCGTCTCCGACCCGCGAGGCGTCGCGGACCTCGATGCGCTCGACCGGATCTACCACTGGACCGAGCTGATCCAGTCCTCCCCGCTCGCGGTCGAGCGCTCGGTGCATGCGGCGATCGGGGGTGCATACCGCTCGCAGCGGATCACGACGCTCGAGCTCCGCTTCAATCCGATGAAGCGCAACCGCGGCGGCGAGCGAGACCTCGACCACATCATCCTCGCGGCCGTCAGAGGCCTCGACGTCGCCCGCCTCGAGTACCCGCAGGTGCGGTGCGGGCTGATCCTGATGATGGACCGCACCTTCGCGCCCCGGCAGAACGAGATCGTCGTCGAGAAGGCGATCCGCTGGGCCTCGCGCGGCGTGGTTGGAGTCGACATCGCCGGGCCCCGTCCCGGCGGCGGCCGGTACGACTACACGCAGCTCAAGCCGATGGTCGAGACGGCGCGCGAGGCCGGGCTCGGGGTCACGATCCATGTCGGTGAGGAGGGCGCGACCGGCGCGGAGGAGCTCGGCGAGGTGATCGAGCACCTGCGGCCGGAGCGGATCGGTCACGGCATCCTCGCGGCGCGCGACCCGGAGCTGATGCGCCGGCTGCGGGAGGCCGGCACCGTGCTCGAGATCTGCCCCACCTCGAACCTGCTCACGAAGGCTCTGGCGGACGAGGATGCGGTCCGCGACACGTTCCGCACCTTCGTCGAGCACGGCGTCGCCTTCACGATCGCGACCGATGGGCCGGAGATGATGCACACCCACCTCCGCGACGAGCTCGAGCTGCTCGAGCGGATCGGTGCCCTCACGCCCGAGGAGCTCGAACTGGCGAACCGGCGCGGCCACGAGGCGAGCTTCATTCCTCGTTAGCGGAATCAGTCGGTACGCGCGGGCGTTGCGTTAGACATGGCCGCCCGCTGGAAGTTCCTGCTCGCCCTCTGGACCGTGTACCTCGTCTGGGGCTCGACGTACGTCGCGATCAAGATCTCCGTGCGGACGCTGCCCGCGTTCCTCTCCGCCGGGTTGCGCTTCCTGCTCGCGGGCGTGCTGCTGGCGTTGATCCTGACGCTGCTCGGCCGGAGCCTCCGGGTCACGCGCCGGGAGCTCGCATCCTCGGCGCTGCTCGGCCTCGCGCTGCTCGGGCTCGGCGTGGGGGTCGTGACGCTCGCCGAGACGCGAATCGACTCGAGCACGGCCGCGATGATCGTCGGCTCGGTGCCGCTGCAGGTGATCCTGCTGCGCACCCTGGCACGCGAACGGGTCGCGCTCGCCACGAAGCTGAGCGTGCTCGTCGGTCTCGCGGGGCTCGCCCTGATCGTGTTCCCCGGCATCGACGGCTCCTCCAGCGCGATCGGCCTCGCGCTGATGGTCGGTGCGACCGTCTCGTGGTCGCTCGGCTCGTTCTTCGCCCACCGCCTGCCGCTACCGGAGGACGGCTTCGTTGCGACGACGTGGGAGATGTTGTGCGCTGCGCTCTTCCTGCTCGTGCTCGGAACCGCCACCGGCGAGGTCGGCAACGTCGATCCCGGCGCCTTCAGCCTGGAGTCCGTCGCAGCCTGGCTCTACCTCGGCATCGCCGGCACTCTGATCGGCTTCACTGCCTATGCCTGGCTGCTCGGGAACGCACCGATCTCGAAGGTGGTCACGCACCAGTACGTGAACCCGCTCGTCGCGATCCTGCTCGGCGCCGTCCTGCTCGACGAGCAGATCACGCTGACCACCGGCCTCGGCGCCGCGCTGATCGTCGGCTCGGTCTTCGTCGCCGTGCGGCAGGAAAGCGCGCCGCCAACGCCAGAAGCCGCCGCTGTGCCGGCCAGGGCCGGCCGACCAGGCGGCGTGATTCTCCTAGCCGTGGGCGGACCGACCGCCCGCACCGGCGGTCGCCGGGTACGGCTCGAGGTCGTTCATGAAGCCCGGCTGCGCCTCGACCCGCTCGAGCCACGCCTCCACCGCGGGATAGTCCGCGAGCTCGATGCCGGCGTCGCCGGCGACGTGGGTGTAGGCGTAGAGGCCGATGTCCGCGACGGAGTAGTCGGCGCCAAGCAGAAACTCGTTCGCCGCGAGCTGCCGCTCGAGGACGTCGAGCGAGTGCCTGCCGACCTTCTGCCAGCGCTCGACGAGCGCCTCGTGCCCTTCGGCCCGGCCGGTGAGGATCCAGAAGCGGCCGGTACCGATGTTCGGCTCGAGCAGGTTCTGCTCGAAGAAGAGCCACTGCGCGGCGCGCGCCCGTCCGAGCTTGTCGGCCGGAAGGAGCGGCGTTCCCTCGGCGAGGAAGAGAAGGATCGCGCCCGACTCCGCGAGATGCTCCCCGGACTCGAGCTCGAGCACCGGGGTTCGGCCGGCCGGGTTTCGCGCCATGTGCTCCGGTGTCTGTGACTCGCCGGCGAACAGGTCGACCGGCACCCGTTCGAGCTCGAGACCGAGCTGGGCCGCGAGGAGCCGCACCTTGTAACAGTTGGCGGAGGCGGCGAAGTCGTAGAGCCGGAGCACAGTTACGCCCCGTTCACCTGCGAGCGCTGATGTGCGAGGTAGTCGAGCAGGTCGGACCGCGTCAGGATCGCCGTCGGCCGCCCCGCGGCCGCAACGACGACCGCCGCGTTCGGGCCCGAGAGGTCGGCGAAGACCTGATCGAGCGAGTCGCCCGACGTCCACGGTGGCGAGCGGGGGCTGCATCAACGCGGCCACGTCCTCGTTCAGCGCGTCCGGGTTCTTGAAGACGCGGTCGAGCACGCCCCGCTCCTGCAGCGAGCCGACCACGTCCGCGAGTGACTCCGTGTCGCCGTCGCGCACGACCGGGAGCTGCGAGATCGAGTAGCGCTGCATCAGCTCGATCGCCTGCCCGACCTTCGCGTGCGACTCGATCGTGACCAGATCCGGCACCTCGTGCTCCTCGCCGCGCTTGAAGCGAAGCACCTGGTCGATCGTGGGCGTCGGCGTGCGGCGCTCGAGGAAGCCGTACTGGAGCATCCAGTTGTCGTCGTAGAACTTCGAGAGGTACGAGCGGCCGGAGTCTGGAAGCAGCGTGAGGACTGTCGCCTCCGGGCCGAGATCCTTCGCGACCTCCAGCGCCGCCCAGATCGTCGTCCCCGCAGACCCGCCCGCGAGAATCCCCTCCTCCCGCGCCAGCCGCCGCGCGGTCACGAACGAGTCGCGATCCGAGACGCGCACCCAGCGATCGACGACGTCGCGCGACATCGTCACCGGCCACGTGTCCTTGCCGATCCCCTCGACGAGATACGGGTGGGTGTCCTCGGAGGTGTAGATCGAGCCCTCCGGGTCGGCGCCGACGATCAGGACGTCCGGGTTCTGCTCCTTCAAGTAGCGCCCTGCGCCGGAGATCGTGCCGCCCGTGCCGACGGAGATGACGACCGCGTCGATCTCGCCTCCGGTCTGTTCCCAGATCTCCGGGCCGGTCGTCTTGTAGTGCGCCTCCGGATTCGACATGTTCGAGTACTGGTCGGGCTTGTAGCCGCCCGGAATCTCCTCCGCGAGGCGGTCGGACACCGAGTAGTAGCTCTCGGGCGAGTCGTGCTCGACGGCCGTCGGCGTGATCACGACCTCGGCGCCGTAGGCGCGCAGCATCGCGATCTTCTCCTGGCTCATCTTGTCCGGCATGACGAAGATGCAGCGGTAGCCGCGGGCGGCTGCGGCGATCGCCAGCCCGACGCCGGTGTTGCCGGAGGTCGGCTCGACGATCGTCCCACCCGGCTTGAGCTTGCCCTCGCGCTCCGCGGCCTCGATCATCGCCATCCCGATCCGGTCCTTGTTGGAGCCGCCGGGGTTCAGGTACTCGAGCTTTGCGAGCAGCGTCGGCTGGACGTCGCGGCCGATCCGGTCGAGGCGGACGATGGGTGTCTCGCCGACGAGGTCGAGTAGGGTCGGATACTCGCGGGCCATGACCGGCGCAAGCCTACCGCGAGCGCAGTCGCCGAAAGGAGAGCCGATGGCTTTCATCGAGGAGATCGACGACATCGACGCTGGACCTCAGAGGAACATGAGGAGCGTCTTCGCCCACCGGCCCGCGGTGTACGCCGCGTGGCGGCAGCTCCTCGGCGCGGTCACGGCGGAGATGGACGAGCGGCGGTACGAGCTCGTGACGCTGGCGGCGGCCGGCAGCCTGCGCTCGAGCTACTGCGCGCTGGCCCACGGACAGGTGCTCCTCGAACGGCACGTGTCGGAGGCCGAGCTGCTCACGCTGGCGTTGGATCCCGACTCCGCGCCGATCACGCCCGTGGAGTCCGCTGCGATGCGGCTCGCGCGCAAGATCGTCGAGGATGCCACGTCGGTGTCTTCCGAGGACATCGGCGAGCTACGGGAGCTCGGCCTGTCCGATGCCGAGATCTTCGACATCGTCGCCGCGGCGGCTGCGCGCTGTTTCTTCAGCAAGACCCTCGACGCGCTCGGCGTTCAGCCCGACGCGGAGTACGCGGTGCTGGCGCCGGAGCTCCGCGAGGCGCTGGTCACGGGCCGGCCGATCGACGAACCGCACTAGCTGCGCAGGTAGCCCCTTGCAACTTGCGTGCAGGCGTTGGAGAGTCCAGGTTGAACAACGTCCCCAAGCAAATCTGAACGAAAGGACAAACCACCGATGCCCAATCTCTCCACACTCTCACGTGGAACTCAGCTCCTCGTAGGGGCGGGAGTGCTGCTCCTGATCGACACGTTCCTGGCCTGGCAGAGCGTCGACGTCGGCCCGTTCTCGGCCAGCGAGAACGCGTGGAGCGGCTTCTGGGGCGTCATCATGGGCCTCGCGCTGCTCGTACTGCTGGCCTGGGTCATCGCACGCGTCTTCGACGTGAAGCTGCCGGACGGGCTTCCGGAAGGCCCGATCACTCTCGGTCTCGGTGTGCTCATCTTTGTCTTCGCGCTGCTCAAGAACCTCATCGACGACTACTCCACGCTGTGGAGCTACATCGGCATCCTGCTCGCCGCCGGCGTGGCCTACGGTGCCTGGCTCCGCCACGAGGAGGCCGGCGGCACGCGTCGAGTCGCTGCGCGCCTCATTGCCGACGAGGGAAACCCCGTCGACCTCACCCGCGGCTCCCGCGAGCCGAGCGATCCGACGCCCCCACCACCCTCCACCCCGCAGGACGATGGCGAGGCGCGCAGGGACAGCACCCCCGGCGCGTAGCGCAGCTCGGATCAGTGACGGAAGTGCCGGCGTCCGGTGAAGACCATCGAGGCGTCGGCACTCTCCACCGCAGCGACCACGTCCGAATCCCGCTTCGAGCCGCCCGGCTGGATCAGCGCGGACACCCCCGCATCGAGAGCGAGTCTCGGCCCGTCGGGGAAGGGGAAGAACGCATCTGAGGCGAGCACGGCACCGTCGAGCGAGTGACCCAGCTCGTTCGCCTTCTCGACGGCGATCCGGACGGCGTCGACACGACTCATCTGACCGGCCCCGATCCCGATCGTCTGCAGGTCCCTGGCGATCACGATCGCGTTCGACGCCACGTGCTTGCACACGCGCCAGGCAAAGAGCAGGTCACCCCACGTTGCTTCCGAGGGCTGCCCGGCGACGACTTCCATTCCCTCCCGGTCGGCGACGTCCCAGTCGCGATCCTGGACGAGCAGGCCGCCGAGCACGCGCTTGTAGTCGCGCTCCGAGGCCTCGAGCGAGCGCCGCTCGAGGTCGTTGAGAATTCGGATCGACTGCTTCTGGGTGAGGGCCGCGACAGCCACCTCGTCGTAGCCGGGCGCGAAGAGCACCTCGACGAACTGCTCCGCGAGCCGCTCGCCCAGGGCTGCGCTGACCGCCCGGTTGAGAACGACGACGCCGCCGTACGCAGAGATCGGGTCGGCCGCGAGGGCGCCGTCGTAGGCCTCCTCGATCGACGCGCCGACGGCGACCCCGCACGGGTTCGCGTGCTTGACGATCACGCAGGCCGGCAGCGTGAACTCGCGGACGGTCAGACGTGCCGCGTTCAGGTCGTTCAGGTTGTTGAACGAGAGCTCGCGGCCGTGCAGTTGCTCGACGCGCGCCAGCAGGTGCGTCCGGGCGCCGCGCTCCGAGTAGTACGCGGCACCCTGATGGGGGTTCTCGCCGTAGGCCAGGTCCATGGCCTTCTCGAACACCGGCACGAAGACGGGCGGAAATGCCTCGCGTCCCGCGAACCAGCCTGCGATCGCCGCCTCGTACGACGCCGAGGTCGCGAACGCCGTCGCCGCCAGGCGGCGACGCGTCTCGTGCGAGACCTCGCCCGTCTCCCGCAGCTCGCCGAGCACGAGCTCGTAGTCGGCGGGGCGGCACACCGGCGTGACGTGCGCGAAGTTCTTGGCGGCGCCGCGAAGCATCGACGGCCCGCCGACGTCGATCATCTCGACGGCCTCCTCCTCCCGGACGCCGTGCTCGCGCGCGACCTGCTCGAACGGATACAGGTTGACGCAGACGAGATCGAAGGTCGGGATCCCGTGGGCGTCGAGCGCGGCCAGGTCCCCGGCCACCTCCCGCCGCGCGAGGATGCCGGCGTGGATGTGTGGATGGAGGGTCTTCACCCGCCCACCGAGCATCTCCGGAAACTCGGTCAGGCTCTCGACCGGCGTCACTCCGAGCCCGAGCTCCTCGATGTAGGCGGCCGTCCCGCCGCTGGCGACGAGCTCCCAGCCGAGCGTGTCGAGCCCCTTGACGAAGCCGTCGAGGCCGGTCTTGTCCCAGACAGAGATCAGTGCACGCATAGCTCTCTCACCACCTCGGGCAGCAGCCGGTGCTCGATTGCGTGGATCCGCTCGATCAGCGTCTCTCGCGGCTCGACGGGCAGCGGCTCTTGCCGGATCACGTCCCCAGTATCCAGACCCTCGTCGACGAGGTGCACAGTCACCCCGGTCGTCTCCACCCCGGCCTCGAGCGCATCGTCGATGGCGCGCGCGCCGGGAAACTCCGGCAGCAGCGACGGATGCACGTTCACGATCCGTCCCGGGTAGCGGTCGAGAAAGACCGGGGTCAGAAGCTGCATGTAGCCGGCACAGACAACGAGCTCGACTCCTTGCGCGGCCAGCCAGGCGCCCATCGCCTCGTCGCGCTCGTCCCGGGACCGATAGGAGTCGAGCTCGAAGACCTCGGCGGCTATTCCGGCCCGCTCGGCCCGCGCGAGCGCACGGGCACCGGCGCGGTTCGACGCGACCGCCCGAACCGGGAGGCCGGCGTCGACCAGCGCCTGCAGGTTCGTGCCTTCGCCGCTGACAAGCACTCCGATCATGCGTCGACGATCCTTCCGATCACGAGGTCGTCGCCCGGCTCCGGCAGGACCGCGCAGTAGCCGATGCCGAGGTTGAACACCCGGCGCGCCTCGTCCTCCTCGACGTGGCCGGCGAGCCAGGCGAACACCGGCGGCCGCTCCCAGGCCTCCCAGTCGAGCTCCGCCCGGAGCCCAGCCGGGACGACGCGGCTCAGATTGCCTTCGATTCCGCCGCCCGTGATGTGCGCGAACGCGTGGGCCGTCCCCCGGAGGCGCCGGACGTCGTCCAGGTAGAGCCTCGTCGCCGCCAGCAGGTCCGGCCCGTCGTAGTCCTCGACCTCGAGCACCGACCGGACGAGCGTGAATCCGTTCGCATGGATGCCGGCCGAGGGCAGGCCGATCACGTAGTCGCCCGCGCGCACCGCCGAGCCGTCGATGAGCCGGTCCCGCTCGACGATGCCCACGCACGTGGCCGCGAAGTCGAGCTCGTCCTCGCGATAGACGCCCGGTAGCTCGGCGGTCTCGCCGCCGATCAGTGCCACCCCCGCGGCCCGGCAGACCTCGGCCGCGCCCTCGACGAGCTCTGCGACCTGTTCGAGATCGACGCGGTTCGCAGCGACATAGTCGAGCAGGATCAGCGGGTCGGCGCCGCACGTGATCACGTCGTTGATGCAGTGCGCCGCCATGTCGGCGCCGCACGCGCGCAGGGCTCCGCGCAGGCGCGCCACCATCGGCTTCGTCCCGATCGAATCCGTGGAGGCGGCGAGAAGGCGATGGTCGTCGAGTGGGTGAAGTCCCGCGAACGCGCCGAAGCCTTGCGCTCCTGTGGACTCGGCGGCTGCTCGCAGCCGCTCGACGATCCCTTCGGCGGTTGCGAGCGAGACCCCGGCGGCAGCGTACGTCCGGTCTTCGCTCACAGCTTCACACTCTACGAGGTTGGGCGGCGTGCCTCCTAGATGAGCAGCTCGGCCTGGAGCTGCGGGCGCCCCTGCGGCCCGCCGGGAAGGAAGCGGACGATCGAGTCCCCGACGTACACGTTCGTTCCGTCCTGCTCGGCATCGAGCAGCTCGGCGAGCACGGCAGCCTTCGCGTCGGGGTTGTCCGCGAGCAGATGGAGCTCGCCCAGCATCAGCTCGTTGCTCGCCCCGAGCAGCTCGTCGAGCCACTCGCGCGGCGGGTGCACTTCGAGCCGGAACCCGGCGTTTGTCGCGATGAAGGTGCGCCGGCCGCCGTGGGACTGGATCCGCAGCTCGCGCTCGACCGCGCGGTCGATCAGGTCGGCGAACTCCTCCTCGTCGAGTGCGAGCCCGAAGTGGTCGACCCGCGGCAGCTCCCACTGACCCGGCTGGACGACGACGTTCACCGCTCCGCGCTCGAGCTCCGAGAGCCGCAGCTTGAAACCCATCTTGTCGAGGTCCTCCCACGAGATCCCGGCCTCGAACGATTGGTACTCCTCGCCGATCCGGCCGTGCCGGGCAACGAGCGCGAACGCGAGCTTGCCGACGTAGCGCGCCTCCACCTGGCGCACGCGGCTCGTGACGAGGTGGTAGTGGAACAGCTTCACGAGGCCTGATCCTAGAGTGGTCGTGTGCTGACCGACTGGACTCTCGATCCGCTGCAGCTCGCGCCGGTCCTGCTCGCAGCGCTCGCGTATGCGATGCGGGCTCGGACGTTGCGCCGCCGCGGGACGCCGATGGCCCGCTACCGGATCTTCCTCTTCGCGCTCGGGATCCTGCTGCTTCTGGCCGCGTTCGCCTCCCCCATCGCCGCGATCGGCGAGCAGGAGCTCTTCAGCTTCCACATGTTGCAGCACGTCCTGATCGGCGACCTCGCACCGCTCTTCATCCTCGCCGGCCTCTCGGGGCCGATGCTGCGGCCGCTGCTCGCGTTCCGGACCGTCGAGCGTCTGCGCGTGCTCGCGAACCCGATTGTCGCGCTGCCGATCTGGGCGCTGAATCTCTATCTCTGGCACGTGCCGTTCCTCTACGAGGCAGCCGTCCGGCACTCGGCCGTCCACGCGCTCGAGCATGTGGCCTTCTTCACGGCGGGCCTGATCATGTGGTTGCCGGTGCTCGAGACGCTGCCGGCGCCCGAGTGGTTCGGCACCGGCCCGAAGCTCGCCTACATCGCGTGCGTCCGCGTCGTGGAGACGGTGCTCGGAAATGTCTTCGTCTGGTCCGGCGCGGTCTTCTACGGCGTCTATGCGCGCGGCGACGAGTTGTGGGGGATCTCGCCACTCCAGGATCAGGGTCTGGCGGGCGCCGTGATGATGATCGAGGGCTCGATCGTCACGCTCGTCGCGCTCGCGTGGCTCTTCCTGCGCATGGCGCAGGAGGGCGAGCTGCGGCAGGAGCTGCTCGAGCGCGGCCTCGACCCGCGCGCCGTGCAGCGGGCCGTTCGTTACGGCCGGGCGCAGGAGCTGGCCGGCCGACGCTGAACACGAACCTTCTGTGCGTTCCAACGGCGTCCACCACGTCGACCTGGTCGTCTCGTCGATCGAGCGCAGCCTGCCGTTCTACCGCGAGCTGCTGGCGCCCCTCGGCTACCACCGCATCGGAGAGGTCGAGGGTGAGCGCGGCGAGACGATCTGGTACCTCGCCGGCCCGGGCTGCGCGATCGGGCTCCGACAGGCACAGTCGGAACGGGAACAACGTCTCGGCGGAGTCGACCGCTACCAGGTCGGGCTGCACCACCTGGCGCTCGAGGCGGTCTCGCGCTCGGTCGTCGACGAGCGGCACGAGTGGCTCATCTCGATGGGTGCGACGATCGAGTCACCGCCGGGCGAGTACAGCTACATCCCCGGCTACTACGCGGTCTTCTTCTACGACCCGGACGGGATCAAGCTGGAGATCGTCCACGTGCCCGGGTTGGCCGCGTAAGGCTCCTCGAAGGTGACCGACGCCGCCGGTCCCTCGACCTTCAGCTCTGCGACCGCGCGCAGGCAGTCGGTCCGGCTCGCGTAGAGCGTCGAGATGGCCGCCGTGCCGCCGCCCTCGCCCACCGCGGCCCACCACCACTGACCCGCATCGTCGTGGCGTATCACGATCCGCATATGTGAATGATCGGTAACGAACCGGACGGATACGACCCCCGAAAGTTTAGGACCGAGGATCGGTTCCGGCCGCAATCTCAGCCGCTTCGCCCCGTTTCCGCACTACCAGCCAGTTTTCAGCCCCGTCAACGACATCCTCGACCTCGGCGCGCTCATGGCCTCTCACAACGATGAATTGCGTCTCGACCGCTCTCACAGCCTCGTATTCCCGCACACTCAGCTCGATTGCGTCCGTGCAGTCCTCGTCACCGCACTCGCAGACGAGTTTCAGCTCTCCCTCGCTTCCATCCCACACGCCGGCCCGTTCTCGGAGCCGCTCGTTCAGGGCGCGGAAGCGCACCTCGTTTTCAGCCACTTGCTGCTCGCGCGATTGCACGAATCCGACTCTAAACCGATAGAGATTTCGCAGGCTGGGTAAAGCGTGCGGCATGGCCGCCGGACTC
Source organism: uncultured Gaiellaceae bacterium (assembly GCA_963847255.1). Taxonomy (GTDB): domain Bacteria; phylum Actinomycetota; class Thermoleophilia; order Gaiellales; family Gaiellaceae; genus Gaiellasilicea. The sequence continues at coordinate 90,504 of CAWJYW010000013.1, read as the reverse complement.
GAGCTGTACTTGCCTGCGATCGACAAGGCCGTCGCACAGGCACGTGCGGCCGTCGACCGGCTCGACCTGCTCGACGCGCACCCGGATGCGCGTTTCGCCATGCGACTGCTGGTCAGTGAGCTGTTCACGAACGCTGTGAAGTACGGGCGACCGGGCGACTCGCGCGTCCGTCTCTCTCTCGAGCTCAGTGACACTCACGTCCGCGCGGAGGTGGGAGACCACGGCCCCGGATTCACCGAAGACCGGGTGTCGATGCCCGACGAGGATGCCGAGTCGGGACGAGGCCTCGCCTTCCTGGACGCGATCGCCGACCGCTGGGGCGTCGTCCACGACGGCGAGAACTGCGTCTGGTTCGAGCTCGACCTTTAGGAAAACGCCCATCGGGTCTGCGGTGGGCGGTCAAAGTAGTCTGCTCAGATGGACGCGGAGCGCATTCGGCACACCGTCGTCTTCACGCTCGTCCATCCGGCCGGATCGGAGAGCGAACGTGACTTCCTCGAGGCGGCCGAGCGACTCGAGACGATTCCCGAGGTCGAGGCGTTCGAGCTCCTGGCCGAGGTCAGCCCGAAAAACGGCTACCGCTTTGGGATCTCGATGGAGTTCGCCGACCGGACCGCGTACGAGCGCTACAACGGGCACCCCGACCATGTCCGCTTCGTGCAAGAGCGCTGGCTGTCCGAGGTGAGCGAGTTCCTCGAGCTCGACTACGCGGCGCGGTAGGCGGCAACGAGCAACAGCCGACGAGGGGGCGAGCGGCTAGACTCGCAACTGTGGCGTTTCCGGCGTAGTTGATCCCACCTTGTCCATGTCCTTTGGGCGCACATTCGTGCGACCCGGAGGCGGGGCTGCTGACACGCACCGACAGTCGGTGACGTGCATCGGCGGCTGCTAACGAGATCAACTAGGAGGAAACCGTGGTCACTGAAGCACGCCTTGAACGTCTTGCCTCGGGGCTGGCCCCAGTCACGCCGGGATGGTTCGTCGTCAACACCGCTGACGCCGTCTGGACCAACAACGACAACTATGGCGGCGTCTGCATCTTCGAGTCCGACGACATCGTGTTGCAGGGCCGACCCGATCTGACCGAATACGTCAAGCCGCACGCCGGGTTCACGATCCGCGTTGTGCCGCCGGGTCAACCGTCAGGTGGCTACCACGCCGAGTCGGTCCAGGAGGACTTCCTCGTCTTGATGGGCGAGTGCGTGCTCATCATCGAAGACCAGGAGCGCCACCTGCGGACATGGGACTTCGTGCATTGCCCGCCGATGACCGCGCACGCCTTCGTCGCCAAGGAACCAGGGCCGTGCGTGATCCTCGCCACGGGAAACCGGCTCGACGATTCCGAGCTGGTGGAACCACGATCCGAGCTCGCGCTCCGCTACGACGCAGGCCCCGAGCGCAGAGGGTCATGGAAGGTTCAGCGTCCGAAACACTGGGACGAGCTCCCGTGGGCTGAACGGCCGTAGCTCTCGCGGGTGCGCTGCGGCGTTCCGACGGAGTGCCGCAGCGCACCGAATGAAGACAGGGGTTAGCGGTGCCGCCGGTACTGCAGCTCGACGATCCCGTTGCTGGAGGCGGTGCTGGAGACCAGGTCGAGCCGGTAGGACTCGGGGACGCCGTCGAACAGCCGGGTGCCCTCGCCCGCAACGTAGGGGAACAAGCTCAGCCGGAGCTCGTCGATCAGGTCGAGCCGCATGAGCGACCGCCAGAGACTGACGCCGCCCCAGACCACGATGTGGCCGTCGCCGCCTTGCCTGAGCTTGTCGATCTCTTCTGCCGTGTCACCAGCGGCGACGGTGGTGTTGGCCCAGTCGGCCGTCTTCAGGGTCCGGGAGAAGACGACCTTGCGCGCGGCGTTCAGGATAGGGGCGAAGGGGTGGTCGGTGGACGTTGTCATGGCCCCGGAGATGCCCTCGTAGGCGGTGCGGCCCATGACGTGCGCGTATGCGCTCTGGAGAAAGTCGAGTTGCGCCGGGTCGTCGGGCTCACGGTTTTCGGGCAGGTCGAAGCAGAACTTCCAAAACTCGGTGCCCTCGTCGGCGAGAAGGCCGTCGAGCGAGTAGTTGAACACCGTCGCTATCAGCTTCCGCATGCTCAGAACTCCTTGGTCTCGGGTCGTCTGGGACCGTGCTTGCTACGGGAACGCGCCGCGGCGTCTGTGGCCTGTCGCTAGTGCTTCAGACGCCACCGCCGCCCGGAAATCATCGGTGCCCCGCCACCATGAAGCTCGCCCGTGCCGCCGGCGTGCACCGCATCCCGACGTTCCGTTCCTACCTCAGTCGAGGCGCAGGATCGTTTCCTCGATCTCCTCACCGCGACCGGGTGCGAAGCCGCGGTCGACGCCAACGCGTCGGAACCCAGCTTTCTCCAGCACTCGCAGCGAACCGACGTTGTCCGAGGCCGCTCGGGCGTACACCGGACGTTCGGCAGTCTCGGCAAGGAGAATCTGTAGCGCAGCGGTCGCGATGCCTTTCCCCCATTGCGCTCGGTCTACCCAGTAGGTCACCTCGAGCTGATCGTCGATTCGGAAGGACCCGATCGTTCCAGCGACTGCTCCGTCGACATCGATGACGCGGTGCGAGACGCTTGTGTCGGCCCGCAGGCGCGACGTCCGGCTGAGAAACGCGCGGCGATCGGTCTGATCCTCGGCCGTGAAGGCTGCCATTCGGATCGACTCCGGATCCGTCACTTGCTGAAAGATCGTGTCGAGATCCCGGTCCTCGAGCGGCCTCAGCGAGACGTTCATCTGGGCGATCCTAAGGGTGTCGTTGCCTGGGCGGTTCCAGGGAGTCGCCTGGGCCAGCGTTCGGGAAGGACGCCTGAACTCGAGTGGGGCCGGTTTGACTAGAGGTGCGTTGGAACGCCGTGCCGGGCGAGTATCCGCAGCGTCTCAGGAGTTGCCACACGGGGGAAGTCCTTGCCGCTGACGCGCAGCTTTACGACCGCACGACGACCTCCGGTCGCAGGGTAGAACGATCCGTGTTGGTTCGCCTCGTTCGGCCGCGTCGGCACCGGCTTCGTAGGCACGCCCCAGAACAGCGCGAGGTCATACCGAGGGCGGTTTTCTTGCCAGCCTGACGTCGGCCGACGGGCGTGGAGCAGGCTGGTCACGAAGGCCAGGTTCTCCGTCCAATTGCCGAGCGTCGCAGGGCGGTGCAGCCCCGGGCCGCTGACAAGGATGTAGCGCGGCGCGGCGGCCTGGGCCGGAACCGCGACAACCCCAGCGCCCAACAGAACCGCGATGGGAATCACGATGCGAGCCAACGTTGGCTTCATCATCCGGCAGTACACCAGCTACGGGGTGTTAGTTCCCGTCGAGTCACGCCATCGGCTGGGCCAGTGTTCGGGAATGACCCCCGGGGAACGTGTCGAGGAGAGAAATGGTTCGCGCCGCCGTCAGGCGTCGGCTCGGGCGAGTCGTTCGACTCGTTGTGCTCTCAGCGGCTCGTAGTTGAGCTTCGGCCGGTTGTAGACCAGTTCGTCGCGAGCGTTGTGGAGAGCTTCCCAGATGCTCGCCGCCCAGGCGATCTCCGTCTCGTAGGGCGAGAAGCGGGCGCCGCGTTCGCTTTCGTAGGCGTGAAGGAAGGCTTCGGAGCTTTCGAGCGGCGCGAGTGCTGTCCTGCCGTGGCTCGCGAAGATCCCAGCCGCGCTTCCGGCGATCGCCGCTTCGGGCAACCAGGCGAGGCCGTCCCAGTCGTGGACGACGTGTGCCTCTCCGTGCCGCCAGCGCATGTTCTGCGCTTCCCAGTCGGCGTGACCGAGTACGGGTGGCAGGTCGCATCCGGCCAGCTTTGCCTGCACGCGCCGGATGGCGTCCTCGATCCAGGTGGGCACGGCTGCGGCCACGTGGCGCTCGGGCATCGCATCCCATCGCACCCACTCCGGGTTTGGCAGCGGCGGATCGAGGTCAAGGGCCGCCAGGCGGCGGACGAGGTCGGCCAGAAGCCGACCCGATCTTGCGGCTGCCTCGGGTGTGTCCTTCGTCTCAAGCTCGCCGCCTCCGACGAACCGCTCCGCATGCACCGCGACGCCGTCGCTGACGATCACGTCGGTCAGCGGCATCGGACAGGGAAAGCCCTGCTCGGCGAGCAGTCTCTGCGCCGTAACGCAACGGCCCGCCCGACCTGATTCCTCGACGCGACGCTTCACCACAACCTCGCGGCCATCGGCAAGTCGAACACCGACAACCTCGGACAGATGCGACACGCAGAAGAGGACGGCCACCGGCCTCGCTCCCAGAAAGGCTTGGCACCACTCATCTGCCCAGACCGGTAGACCTGGCATCAGCTCGAGCCGCGCAAACCAGACCTCAACTCCCACACGAGTCGCCGACCATAACACTGGCATGGGCCAGCGTTCGGGAATGTCCCCTGAGCGACTAAGACGAGAAGGCCGACGCGTACTGAAACCGTCCTGCGAGAGACTCTGTGTACGCGGTCAGAGGTCGGGCTTGGAAGGCATCTCCCCATTCCGGTTCCGGAGGTATCACGCCCAACTCCTTGGCCGGACGGAACCCGAAGCGGGTGTAGTACTGCGGCGCGCCGAGCAGAACGATCAACGGCACGTCCGCGGCATCAGCAGCGGCGAGAAGCGCGTCCATCAGGGCGCTCCCGATGCCGGTGCCTTGATAATCCGGAAGGACGCCAATCGGCCCCACGGCAACAACTGGGTCGGTGGCGACGGTCGCCTGGCTCGCCGTAACGTGGCCGACCACCCCGCCGTCGGTTAGTGCCGTGAACGAGAACTCGGGAATGGCGTCGCCCGCATCCCACAGCGCCTCGAACAGACCGACCTCGGGTGGGCACGAACCAGGGTTCTGCGGCCGCCGAAAACTCGGCCGCCGGAAAGCTTCGGCGTAGATGTGCCGAATCGCCTCGTAATCGTCGGCCTGCTGCTCCCTAACGATCACCGGCTCATCCTCGCATCACATGCAGTCCCTCGCTTGGGCGAGCGTCCTCTCACCTGAAGGGGAACTAGTGGCCGGCGAGCGCCCGCGCGAGCTTTCTCTCGACGTTGGGACGCGCTCGCTCAGCGAGCGGCGACTCGAGCAGCCGTTCGAGCAGCTCCGGGTCGGGCTCGGGGTCGTACCAGACGTCCATCAGGTCGACGACGGACGGATGGCCAGTCCTCACCTCCGAGGCGGTCGACCGCATCGTCCGCGGCAACCGCACCGGGCTCGAGCACGCGGACGTAGAGCCCCGGCCTGCGCGCGTCGGCGAAGCGCTCCGACCCAGTCCGGCTCGCCCATCCGTGTCGCGAAGGTCGCGCACGGAATCCGCGGCGCCGTCACCTCGAGCAACGCTTCCCCGACGCGATAGCGCTCGCCGATCCGCACCACCTCGGGACCGAAGCTCGACAGGGTCAAGTTCTCGCCAAACGTCCCGGGCGCCGGCAACCCACCGAGCTCCTCCGCCCACCAGGCGTAGTCCGCGGAGCTGTAGACGTAGATCGCCTGGTCGGGCCCACCGTGGTTCTCCACGTCCGCGACGACGTCGCCCACGAGGCCGAGCGTCCCGACGTGTCCCCGCTCGACGGGCGCCTTGCGGATCCCGGTCGAGATCGTGCGGGCGCCGATCTTCATCAGCTCCGCCCGGCCGGCATTGACGGAGACGACGTTCACCGAGGCAGCCTAGCCGCGTGAGCCGGACGTGAGTGCCCCGTTAGCGGCGCTCCCGACCATCGGAACCATGACGGACTTCCCGACGGTCGTGACGGCATTGGCATTGATGCTCGGCGGCAGCGAGCCTGCACGCGAGCAGACACGGCCGCAGCCCACGGTGGTCGTGCGAGTGCCGATCTTGATGTACCACGTGATCGAGGACCCGCCGGCCGGCGCGCCGTGGCCGCTGCTCTACGTCTCGGCCGCCGAGTTCGCGTCGCAGATGGCGTGGCTCGACCGCAACGGCTATACGGGGACGACGCTCACCGAGATCTGGCGGAACTGGCACCACGGAGAGGCGCTGCCGCCTCGCCCGGTCGTGATCACGTTCGACGACGGCTACCGCAGCGTCTTCGAGAATGCGCTGCCGGTGCTCGAGGACTTGGGCTGGCCGGGCGTGCTGAACCTCAAGGTCGACAACGTCGGGGCACCGTGGGGGATCTCGGAGCGGCACGTGCGCGCGCTCGTGGCCGCCGGCTGGGAGCTCGGGGCGCACACGATCACCCATGCCGACCTGCGCTCGCTCGACGACGCCACGCTCGAGCGCGAGGTGGCCGGGTCGCGCGCACGAATCGCCAAGCGCTTCGGCGTTCCCGTCGACTTCTTCTGCTACCCGGCGGGCCGCTACGACCAGCGGGTGATCACCGCGGTCCGGCAGGCGGGCTTCCTCGGCGCGACCACGACGAAGGAAGGCCTCGCGACTGCTAGCCATCCGTTCGAGCTCAGACGCGTCCGCGTCAGCCGCGGCGACGGCGTTCGCGGGTTCAGCGCGCTGCGGGCTCGAACCGGAGCTTCGCCAGGTTCCGGCTCTCGGGAACCCGCGTCGGATAGTCGCGGGTGAAGCAGGCACGGCAGACGGACGCCTCCGGCAGCCTCGTCGCGGCCTGCATGCCCTCGGGCGAGAGGTAGTGGAGCGAGGTGGCGCCGATCAGCTCGCGCATCTGCTCGACCGAACGGTGCGCCGCGGCAAGCTGCTCCTCGTCGGCCATGTCGATCCCGTAGAAGCAGGGCGAGACGATCGGCGGCGAGGAGATGCGGACGTGCACCTCGGCTGCGCCGGCGTCGAAGAGCATGGCCACGAGCTGGTGGGTCGTGCTGCCGCGAACGATCGTGTCGTCCACGATCACGAGCCGCTTTCCCGCCACCTCGGCGAGCGGGTTGAACTTCATCTTGATCCCCTGCCGCCGTAGGGCCTCGTCGGGCTGGATGAACGTCCGGCCGACGTAGCGGTTCTTGACCAGCCCCTCGCTGTACGGGATCCCGGACGCCCGCGAGAAGCCGACCGCGGCCGGCGTGCCCGAGTCGGGAATCGGCATCACCAGGTCGGCCTCGGCCGGCGCCTCGGCCGCGAGCCGCTCACCCATCCGGACCCGGACACCGTGCACCTCGGAGCCCGCGAGCGTCGAGTCGGGGCGGGCGAAGTAGACGTGCTCGAAGATGCAGAGCGCCTGCCGACCCTCCGGCAGCGCCTGGGTCGAGCTGAGGCCGTCCTCGTCGATGACCACGACTTCGCCGGGACGGACGTCGCGCTCGTACACCGCTCCGATCAGGTCGAGCGCGCAGGTTTCGGACGCGAGCACCCAGTCGATCCCGCCCTCCGCATTCGTCAGCCGGCCGATTGCCAGCGGCCGAATCCCGTGCGGGTCGCGGAAGCCGACCAGCTTCCCCTCGGACAGCGCGACGATGGAGTACGCGCCTTCGAGCCTGGCCATCGCCTGCGCGACGGCGAGCGGGAGCGGCGACGGATCGTGGGCGATCAGGCCCGCGATGGCCTCGGTATCGGAGGTCGCCCCGAGCACGATTCCGTCGGCCGAGAGGGCGTCGCGGAGGTCGGTCGTGTTCGTCAGGTTGCCGTTGTGGGCGAGCGCCACCGTCCTGGCGCGGCCATGCTGGACGAGCGGCTGCACGTTGGCCCAGGCGTTCGCCCCCGTCGTCGAATAGCGCGTGTGGCCGATCGCGACCTCGCCGGGAAGCGCCTGCAGGTTCGCCTCGTCGAAGACCTGTGCGACGAGCCCCATGTCGCGCAGCACTGTCAGGCGGCCGCGGTCGGAGACGGCGATCCCGGCGGCCTCCTGGCCTCGGTGCTGGAGCGCGAAGAGGGCGAAGTACGAGAGCCGGGCGACGTCGCGCTCGGCCGAACGGATGCCGAAGACGCCGCACATCTAGGTGCAGGCCTCCCTCAACTCGTCGACCTCGAGCCCGAGCAGGCGCGAGCCGCCGACGACACCGAGCCGCCGGATCGGCACCCCGCCGAGCCTCTCGACGACCTCGGGCGCGCAGGCCAGCACGGCCTGTCCGCCGCCCTCGCCGAACCAGGCGCGCGGGTCGTCCGGAAGCGTCAGCTCGGCGCCGAGCTGCGAGTGGATCGCAGCCTCGGCCAGCGCGACCGCGAGACCGCCGTGCGAGACGTCGTGGACGAGCGAGCACTGGGACGCGGCACGCCAGAGGAACTCGACGAGCGACGCCTCGGCTGCAAGATCGAGCCGCGCGGGGCGACCGCCGACCTGGCCCCAGCGCGCCTGATACTCAGAGCCCGACAGCGCCACGGGTGAGGCTCCGGCGAGCAGGATCACGTCGCCTTCGCGCCATGCTCCGGGCACGGACCGCACATCTTCGAGCAGCCCGACGCAGCCGACGACGGGGGTCGGGTCGATCGCGCGGCCGTCGGTCTCGTTGTAGAGCGAGACGTTGCCCGAGACGATCGGGATGCGCAGCGCCTCGCACGCCTCCGCCATCCCCTCGATCGACTCGGCGAGCTCCCACGCGATCTCGCCCTTCTCCGGGTTGCCGAAGTTGAGACAGTCCGTCAGCCCGATCGGCTCGGCCCCGGTGCAGGCGACGTTTCGCGCCGCCTCCAGCACGGCCAGCGCCCCGCCCGTACGCGGCCAGAGGCGTCCCATGCGGCTCTGCCCGTCGAGCGAGACGGCAAGCCCGCGGTAGCCGGGTCGAAGCCGCAAGACGGCGGCGTCCAGGCCCGGCCGGCGCACGGTGCGGGAGCCGACGAGATGGTCGTAGCGGCGGTAGATCCACTCTCTGCTGCGAATGTTGGGCGACCCGAGCAGCTCCACCAGCGCGTCGGCGTTCTCCGGCGCCTCGGGCGTGCCAAGTAACAGACTGTTACTTGGCTCGGCACGCGGCTGCGGCTCGATCGTGTAGCGCGGGCACTCGTCGGTGAGCAGGCGGGCGGGGATCTCGCCCACGACGTCGTCTTCCCAGAGCGCGCGCAGGAGGCCGGTGTCGGTGACCTCGCCGATGACGGCGTTGTGCAGCTCCCACCGCTCGCAGACCGCGAGGACCGCGTCGAGCATCTGCGGACGGACGACCGCGACCATCCGCTCCTGGCTCTCGCTGATCATCACCTCCCAGGGCTCCATTGCCTCCTCGCGCAGCGGCACCTGGTCGAGCCGGAGGTCGATCCCGCAGTCGCGTGCCATCTCCGAGAGGGACGAGGCAAGCCCCGCGGCGCCGCAATCCTGAAGCGACTCGACCAGACCGGACTCGACGAGCTCGACCGAGACCTCGATCAGCTTCTTGCCCGTGAAGGGGTCACCGACCTGAACGGTGGGACGCTTGTCGGCGTCGTCCTCCCCGAGCTCCTGGCTCGCGAGCACCGAGGCGCCGCCGATCCCGTCGCGCCCGGTGGTCGCCCCGTAGAGGACGACCAGGTTCCCCGGACCGGTCGCTGCGGCCCGCGTGACCCGGTCGGCGGGCAGGAGCCCGACACACATCGCGTTGACGAGCACGTTGTCACGGTAGGTGTCGTCGAAGACGGCCTCGCCCCCGACGGTCGGCACTCCGACCGAGTTTCCGTACGCGCCGATGCCGGCGACCGCGCGGTCGAAACGAGGATCGCCGTCGGCGAACCGGAGCCCGTCGAGCAACGCGATCGGGCGCGCACCCATCGCGATGATGTCGCGGAGGATCCCGCCGACTCCGGTCGCGGCTCCCTGGAAGGGCTCGACCGCCGAAGGGTGGTTGTGGCTCTCGACCTTGAAGCAGACGGCCTCGCCGTCCCCGAGATCGAGCACGCCTGCATTCTCACCTGGGCCCTGCAAGACGCGTTTACCCGTAGAGGGAAGCCGCTTCAACAGGAGGGCCGAATGCTTGTAGCCGCAGTGCTCCGACCAGAGGAGCGAGAAGACCGCCAGCTCGAAGTGATTCGGGTCGCGCTCGAGCAGCTCGACGATGCGCGCGAGCTCCCCGTCGGTCAGACCGAGGGCGCGGTGAACGGGAAGAGAGTGCAGCGGCTGATCGACGACCTCGGTCAGGTAAGACAGTGTAGTCGGGAAGCACGACGGCAGTCGTCGCGTTTTCACCTGACATGAGCCGGCGGCATCTCATCATGCTGGCTGCGCTCGCTGCGATCTGGGGGTCGTCCTTCATGTTCATCGAGATCGCGCTCCGCGATCTCGCACCCTCGACGCTGATCCTGCTTCGGATGGGATCGGGTGCGCTTGCGCTCGCCGTCTACATCAAGGCGACGGGCCGCGACTTCGGCGCGCTGCTCCCGTACGCCTGGCCGCTCGCGCTCCTCGGCCTCGTCAACACCGCCGTCCCGTTCTTCCTGATCGCCTGGGGGCAGCAGTACATCGACTCCGGGCTCGCGGCCATCTTCAACGCCTCGGCCCCGCTCTTCACGGCGCTGTTCGCAGTCGCCTACGACCAGAGCCAGCGCGTGACCGGCATGCGCCTCGCGGGCGTCGTCCTCGGCTTCGGCGGCGTCGTCCTGCTCGTCGGCTTCGAGCTCTCGGGCGGCGAGCGAGCCGTCGTGGGCGGCCTCGCCGTGGTCGCCGCGTCCGCCTGCTACGGGCTCGGCGGCCTCTATGCGGGCCGCCGCTTCCCCGGTCTGCCGTCATCGCTCGTCGCGCTTGGGACGCTCGTCTGGGCGACTCTCTTCGTGCTTCCGTTCGGGGTCGCGCAGGCCAGCTCGCTCGGCTGGGAGGCGCTCGTCTCCGTGCTCTACCTCGGCGTCGCCGCCACCGGTGTGGCGTACCTCCTCTACTTCGGGCTGATCGCCGGCGCCGGCGCCTCGAAGGCCGTGCTCGTCACGTACCTCGTGCCGTCGCTCGCGCTCGTCTACGGCGCCGTCTTCCTCGACGAGGACGTGACCGCGCTCAGCATCGCCGGCCTCGCGCTCGTGCTCGCGGGCGTCGCGCTCGGTACGGGTAGCGTGAAGAGGTGAACCGCTACGCGCCGATGCTCGTCCTCCTCGCGGCGATCTGGGGAGCGTCCTACCTCTTCATCAAGGTCGCCGTCGACGAGATCGCACCCGCGCCGATGATGGCGATGCGCACGCTCCTCGCGGCGGCGGTGCTGATCACGTACGTCGTCTGGCGCTTCGGCTGGGAGCGGCACGCGCGGCCGAGATACGCCCGGCCTGGCGCCACTTCCTCGTCCTCGGTGCCCTCAACGCGGCCGTTCCGTTCTGGCTGATCGCCTGGGGCGAGCAGCACATCGACTCCGGCCTCGCCGCCGTCGTGCAGGCGTCGGTGCCGATCTTCAACGCGCTGATCGCGCTGAGGTTCCTCCCGCACGAGCGGCTGAACGGCACACGCGCGCTCGGGCTCGGCGATCGGGATCGTCGGCGTCGCCGTCGTCACCGGGATCCATCCCGAGCGGCGGCTGGCTGGCGATCGCCGGCGCGCTCGCGGTCGTCCTCTCCTCGCTCTCGTACGCGAGCGCGGGCGTGTACGGACAGCTCGCGGTCTCCGGCACGACCGGCCCGGTGCTCGCCGCGGGCTCGATGCTGATGGGCGGCCTGATCCTGCTGCCGCTCGCGCTCTTCCAGCTGCCCACCGCCGTCCCGAGCTGGGAGGCGATCGGGTCGATCCTCGCGCTGAGCCTGCTCGGCACGGCGCTCGCACAGCTCATCCTCTATCGGATGCTCGCGCTCCACGGCTCCGCGCGGCTCTCGCTCGTCACCTATCTGATGCCCGGCTTCGCGCTCGCTCTACGGGGCGACGATCCTGGACGAGAAGATCACCGCCGCGACGCTCGATCGGGCTGGCGCTGATCCTCGGCGGCGTCGCGCTCGCCTCCGGCGCCGTCCGCCTGCCGCGCCGCACGACCGTCCCCGCCCGAGCCATGACCGTCTCGCTCCGTCGCGCCGACGTCCGGACGACCTCGACTTCCTCACCGGCCTCTACGCCGACGAGGCCGTCCGCCCGTTCCTGGCCGCCGGCGGCCGGTATGAGCGGGACGGAATCGCCGAGCAGCTCGAGCGCGACCCGGAGGAGGGCGGTCTGCTCGTCGTCGAGCTGGACGGGGACCGAGCCGGCGCGATGCTCTGGGAGCGGACGAACGTCCGCAGCCGGATCGCGCACGCGAGCGGCATCGCGATCCATCCCGACTTCCGCGGCCGCCGGCTCGCCGACGACGCCGCACGTCTCCTGCAGCACCAACTGATCCGCGAGCGTGGCTTCCACCGGATCGAGCTGGAGATCTACGGCTTCAACGAGCGCGCGCAACGCCACGCCGAGCGATCCGGCTACATCCGCGAGGGCGTCAAGCGAATGGCGTACCGCCAGGGCGACGGCTGGGTGGACGGGGTGCTCTACGCGATCGTCGAGGAGGATCTCGCCGAGCCGAGGTAGGCGGTGAGCAGCTCGCCCGCCTGCGGCAGGAGGTCGCGGCGGAGGCTGTAGACGTTCTCGTCCTCGTCGCGGATCGTCACGAAGCCCGCGTGGCGCAGGATCGCGAGATGGTGATGGGCGGTCGACTTCGCCAGGCCGAGCTCCTTGGCTGCCTCCCCGAGCGTCACGGGGCCGTCGCTCAGGCGGCGTAGCAGCCGCAGCCGGCCCTCGTCGCCGAGCGCCTTGTAGACACGAGCCACCTCTGCGGGAGAGGCGCCCTCCTCCGGCGCGGGCGCGATCGGGTAGCAGAAGATCTTCGTCCCCTTGTGCTCCCAGAGGATCACCCACGGGCGCATCCACCAGCTCGGGAAGAACGCCAGGGTGCGGATGCCCGGTACCGGCGTGTACTGATAGCCGCGCGTTGCGAGCTCCGTCAGCTCTTCGGGTGAGTGGGAGGCCGCGAGCGAGCGCTTGGCATCGGCGTCGCGCTCGGCCGCCTCGCTCCACTCGTGCGAGTTCGGAAGGAAGACGTGTTCGTACCAGCGCGGAAGGATGTCGAGGAACTGCGCCTTCAGCGTCTCTCCATCCATCTCGAGCAGCGTGCGCACCGACTCGTACTTCTCCGAGTACTCGAGCAGCGTCGCGAGGACCTCCTCCTGCGCGCCGGTGTCGCCGGCGGCAGCGCGCTCGATCACGTCGGGCGCCGACAGGTGGGTGTTGCTGCTGCCGTAGTACCCGAGCAGATGCTTCTTCATCTCGACTGCATCGGTCGCGCGCAGGCGCTCGAGGAACGACGCAAAGGTCCGCGGCTTCGGGGTCTCGTAGACGATCCCCAGCAGGTGCGCCGCAACCTTCACCTCGCCCAGCTTCAGAGCGTCGACCGCCTCCAACAGGTCGGGCGGGACGGTGGCGAGTCGCTCCCTCGAGCCACTCCTCGCCGAGGTCGAAGGTGTCGTAGTCGCCGCGGTCGGCGAGCCCGCAGATGCTCATCAGGACCTCCGCCGCCTCGGCGACGTCGATCTCGACCTCGACCGCCGCCGGAGCGGAGAGATCGAGGACCTGTGAGCGCTTTTTTCGTTCGACAGCCATCTAACGCCCGTAGCGTACTCGCACTTGAACGGCTTGACAAGGCCTTGGTCGTTCGATAATCTTCGAACAGTTCAAGAACGTCGAATGCGTAAAGGAGTGGCCCTTGTTCTCCTCCTCCGACCTTCTCCACCAGCTCGTCAACGACCGGCAGCAGGATCTGCTGAGATCCGCGGCCGGCAGGCACGCCCAGCCGAGCCGCGTCCGCAGGCACGTCGCGCGCACCCTCCGGCGCGCTGCGGACCGGCTCGACGAGGCGACCGCCGCGCCCAGTTCGGTGAGCGGCGCACACACCCCGGACGCGGCTAACGCCGTCCGGGGTAGCCTCCCGGCGTGAGCCTGCTCGAGGAGCACGTGGAGCGCTTCAACCAGGGAGTCCGCAGCGGCGACTTCGCCCCGATGGTCGCAGCGTTCGCCGAGGACGCGGAGCTGCACTTCGAAGGCGTTCCGGTCGGCCCGTTCGTCGGCCGCGACGCGATCGACGCCGCCTACCGCGAGCAGCCGCCCGACGACGAGATCGAGATCCTCGGCGCCGAGGAGCGGGACGGCGTGGTCGTCGCCCGCTACGCGTGGCTGCGCGACGAGGGCCGGCAGGCAGGCGAGATGCTGCTGACGCCACGCGACGACGAGATCCAGAAGCTCGTCGTCACGTTCGGCTAGAGAATCCGCTCCGCATATTCTTCGTTCGTCATCGCCCCGACCGAGCGGAGGATCGCACGCAATGGAGCTCATTCACACCTGCTACCGAGTCACTGATCCGGACAAGTCCATCGCCTTCTACGAGGCGCTTGGCTTCGAGAAGCGTCGCGAACTGCCGATTCGCGAGGAGGCAATGAACTACTTCCTGGGCCTGCCAGGCGACGGCGAGCGGCTCGAGCTGACGCACAACTTCGGCGTCGACTCGTACGAGATCGGCACCGGCTACGGCCACATCGCGATCACGGTCGACGACATGGACGGAGCGCTCGAGGAGCTGGCGACGCCAGGGCATCGAGCCCGAGCGGCCGAAGTACCAGGTCAGCGAAGGCGGCTCGTTCATCGCGTTCGTGCGAGATCCCGACGGCTACCGGGTCGAGTTGATCGAAAAACGACCGCCATCCTGAAGCCCGGTCGGCCAAGTCCAAAGAGTCTGAAGGAGTCTTCAATCGTTCCGATGGGGTGATGAGGATCGATCCAGGCGATGAGACAGTTCCAGTAGCCGCTCATGGCCGACCCAGACAATCTGGAGGGAGTGAGGAATGGTGACCGCACCCGCGACGGCCCGACCAGGCGCGAATGTCGGTTCCACGAGTGAGTTCAGCTTGTTCTTCCGGGTCAAGCCCGGCCAGGCGGATGCCTTGCGGAACTCGCTGAAGGAGCTTCAGGAGACACCGGGATACCGGCCCGGAGAGCACAACATGGCGATCGCCACGATTCACGAGGCCAGGTTCGTGCTGTTCGACGACGACACGCGACTGCTGTTCGCAACGAGCTTCGACGGCCCGTGGGACTCCTACATGGAGGACTTCTTCACGTCGGGGCCGACCTTGGCGCTCTTCGACGTCATCTTCAAGCACGTCGACGGCTACGACGGGCTGCCTGACGTCGCCGCCGTACAAGTCGTTCGTCCTCGGCGCTCAGGTGACCGCCGCGGCGTACGCGCGCAACTACGGCGGCACCGTGAAGGAGATCCGGAAGGCCGAGCGGGTGAACACGGCGTTCCAGCAGGTGCTCGACGACCCGGACGCCGCAGAGGCGCTGCAGCACCCGGCGCTGAAGCCGCTGCTCGACGAAGCCGCCGACTAGGCCGGCGGGAGGAACAGTGTCGGATCACATCTCAGGGCCGCGGGCGCTCGCCGACCCGATCGCTGACATCACCGATGTCTACGCGTTCCCGAGTCCCGAGCGGCCTGGGCAGCTCGTGCTGGTGATGAACACGCTGCCGTTTGCTCCCCCGTCCGCGCTCCTCTCGGACGGCCTCGTCTACCGCTTCCGCCTGCGGCCGCTCACGCCGCGAGCCGTCACCGATCCGACGCCGTTCGCCGTCGGTGAGCCGGAGTTCACGTTCGACTGCGTGTTCTCCGATCCCTCGGCAGGCAACGGTGCCCACGGGCAGGAAGGCACGCTGACGACGCCGGCCGGCGACGTCGTCAGTTTCCGCGTGAACGACGAGGAGGGCGGCTCGGGTCACGGCGTCCGCGTCTTCGCCGGGCCGCGCTGGGATCCGTTCATGCTGGACGCACCGGCGGCGCTGAAGACGATCGCGACCGGGCGAGCTCGCCTTCACCGAGTCCGGCGCCATCTACATGGACGGCAAGAACGTCCTTTCGCTCGTGGTCGAGATCGACTGCGCGCAGCTGCTCGCTGGCGTGCAGCTCGTCGGCGTGGTCGCTGAGACGCTGACCCGCGGCCGGTTCAACGTCCGGATCGAGCGTGTCGGCAGGCCCGAGGTGAAGAACATGCTGCTGGCGCCGAAGCAGTTCGATCCCGTCAACCGCGACCTCGAGATCCGCGATCTCTACAACATGGAAGACGCGTTCCAGCTCGCGGACGGCTACGAGGGCGCGTACAGGGCGCGGCTTGATGCCAACCTCGCCTTCTGGGACGGTCTCGACGGCAAGACCGACTGGCCGCCCGACGGGAACGGAGCGCACCCGCTGACCGAGTTCGTGCTCGCCGACTACCTCGTCGTCGACGTCGGCAAGCCCTACGTCGAGCAAGGGTCCTTCCTCGAGATCGAGCGCGCTGCCGGCGAGGGTCGTCCGCACGAGACCTGTGGTGGGCGCTCGCTCAACGATGACGTCATGGACCGGTTCTTCACGCTGATCGTGAACGCAGGCAACGGGCCGACAATCCGCGACGGCGTCGATCAAGCCACCAGGCCCGCCGAGCGCACCTTCCCCTATCTCGCGCCGGCGAACCCGGATCCTCCCGAGCAGCCTGAGCACCACCACTAGGGTGGCTGCTCCCGCGGAGAATGTGATCTCCGGCGAGAGCGTCAGCCTGGAGCTCGACGACATCCAGAGCGGTGCCCTGCACGAACGGCCCAGCCCGTACGTGGGCACCTACCTGCTGATTCGCGTGGACGACCGCAAGGCCGGCCGCGAGCTGGTGCGCCGGCTGATCTCAGTCGTCGATTCGGGCCGGCCGACCGCCGATCCGGCCCAGGACGCCTGGATCACCGCTGCCTTCACCTACCAGGGCTTGAAGGCGCTCGGTGTGCCGCAGGACTCGCTGGACAGCTTCGCGCCGGAGTTCCGGCAGGGAATGGCCGCGCGGGCAGCCGAGCTGGGCGACGTCGGCGAGAGCGGCCCGGCCAACTGGGAGAAGCCGCTCGGGACAGCCGACGTCCACATCGCGCTCGCCGCGTTGTCGCCTGACAAAGCCCGGCTCGAAGCGGTGCTCGAGCGCGCGCGCAAGACGTACGAAGAGCTCGCCGGGATCGAGGTGATCTGGCGTCAGGACTGCTACCAGCTGCCGACGGGACGCACCTCCTTCGGCTTCAAGGACGGGATCGGACAGCCCGTCCGTCGAGGGCAGCGGCATCCCCGGCTCGAACCCCGGTGAGGCGCCGCTGAAGGCGGGCGAGATCATCCTCGGCTACCCGGACGAGACCGGGAGCCTGCCGCCGATGCCGACGCCGGACGTGCTCGGCCGGAACGGCACCTACGTCGTCTTCCGCAAGCTGCACACCCGCGTCGCCGCCTACCGGAGCTATCTGCGCGAGAAGGCGGCGAGCCGCGAAGAGGAGGCGCTGCTCGGCGCGAAGATGGTCGGCCGCTGGCAGAGCGGCGCGCCGCTGGCGCTCTCCCCCGAGCAGGACGATCCCGAGCTCGGCGCGGATCCGCAGCGGAACAACGACTTCCTCTACAAGGACGATCTGCGCGGGTTCAAGTGTCCGGCGGGCGCGCACGCACGCCGCGCGAACCCGCGCGACGCGCTCGACGACGAAGGCAGCGTCGACGTCCGTCTGCATCGGATGATCCGGCGTGGCACGAGCTACGGCCCGATGCTGCCCGAGGGCGTGCTGGAGGACGACGGCGCCGACCGAGGCATCATCTTCGTCTTCGCCGGCGCGCATCCGAAGCGGCAGTTCGAGTTCGTGAAGACGCAGTGGCTGAACGACGGCATCTTCATCGGCGCGCCGAGCGAGAGCGACCCGCTCGTCGGGCCGAAGACGGCTCGGGGATGTTCACGATCCCGCAGCGGCCGATCCGCCGCCGGCTGCAGACCCTGCCGCCGTTCGTGGTCACCCGCGGCGGCGAGTACTGCTTCGCCCCAGGGCTGCGCGCGATGCGCTGGCTCGCTGAACTGGACACCTGACAGGCACGCATCGAGGGAGGACGGACGTGGCAGCCAAGACAAGCACAGACCGTTGGAAAGCGCTCGACTTCGCCGCGCCCCCGGCCGATGCGGCCGAGCCCGATGAGCCGGTCCTCGTCGAGTACGGCCCGGATGAGCGTGTGGCGGTGATCACGCTGAACCGGCCGCACGCGGACAACGCGATCACCACCGAGATGGGTGCCCGACTGACCGAGATCCTGGAGTCGATCGCCGTCCGTCCCGCCGTCCGTGCCGTGATCCTGACGGGCGCGGGTGATCGCGCGTTCTCCGTCGGCAGCGACCTGCGCCAGCGCAAGAGCATGACGAAGGAGGACTGGCTGCGCCAGCGCCAGGACTTCGACCGCACCCTCTACACGATGCGGCAGATGCGCAAGCCGATCTTCGCCGCCGTCAACGGGATCGCGTACGGCGGCGGCTCCGAGCTGGCTCAGAGCACCGACTTCATCATCGCGTCCGACAACGCCACCTTCGGCCAGCCCGAAGCGATGATCGGCCTCTCTGCAGGTGGCGGCTCGCCGGTCTTCCTGCCTCGTGTGCTCCCGCCCGGCAAGGCGCTCCAGATGCTGATGACCGGCGACCCGATCACCGCGCAGGAAGCCCACCGGCTCGGGATGGTCAACGAGCTCCATCCGCAGGGCGAGCTGATGGACGCGGCGCACCGGATCGCGGCGAAGATCGCGAGCAACTCGCCGACGGCGGTACAGGCGGTCAAGGGCGCCGTCCGCATGGGCGAGGGACAGCCGATCGAGCAGGCGATCGCGATCATGATGTCGGCCCACTGGCGCTCCGCCGTCCATCCCGACCGCATCGAGGGAATCGGCGCCTTCAACGAAGGCCGCGACCCGACCTTCCAGGACTCCGACTACTAATGCGCCGTCATCGGCGAGGAGGCTGAGACATGGCAGTGGCAGACAACCTCGAGCGAGAGCGCGCCGCGCTCAAGATGATCAACCCGGCCCCGTACAACGCGGAAGCGCCGCCGGAGGCACTCGCGGATGAGATCACGCCGGTCGCGCTCCACTACGTCCGGAGCAACTTCGCCGTACCGACTCACGACGGCAATCTCGAAGTCGGCGGGGCTGTCGGGAACCCGGCCACGTTGACGCTCGACGACCTGCGCCGGCTGCCTGCGGTCGAGCGGGCGGTCACGCTCGAGTGCGCCGGAAACGGACGACTCGCGACACGGCCCCTGCCGGTCGGCGAGCCCTGGGGCGACTACGCCGTCTCAACCGCCCGCTGGACGGGCGCCCTCCTCAGCGACGTCCTCGAGCAGGCGCAGCCCACGGCGGACGGCGTCGAGGTGCTCTTCGAAGGTGCCGACCACGGTCCGTACCACCTCGAGCCCGTCCTGCCGGAGACCAACCGCGACGACCTGGCCTTCGTGCGTTCGCTCGCGCTCGAGCACGCAGTCGATCCGGCAGCGGAGATCCTGATCGCCTACGAGATGAACGGCGAACCACTGACCCCCGACCACGGTGCCCCGTTCCGGCTGATCGTGCCCCACTGGTACGCCGTCGCCTCCGTCAAGTGGCTGAAGCGGATCGACGTACTCACCGAGCCGTACTCCGGCGAGTTCCAGACCGGCCACTACATCTACGAGTGGCCCGATCGTCCCCACGAGCCCGTCGACCTGATGCGCGTACGCGCCCGCATCACCGACCCGGCCCCCGGCACGATCATCCCCGCCGGCACCTACACCGTGCGCGGAAAGGCCTGGTCAGGCAACGGGCCAGTAACCGCAGTCGATGTCAGCTTCACGGGCGAAGGCGAGTGGCATCCAGCGAAACTCGAGCCCCCGAAAGATCCGTCTCAGTGGCAGGACTGGTCCCTCGACTGGGAGGCAACCGGCGTCGGACGCCACAGCCTGCGTGCGCGCGCAACCGACGGCGCCGGCAACGTCCAGCCCGACGTTCCACCCTGGAACCGGCTCGGCTACGGAAACAACGCGATCGAGGTCTCATACGTCGACGTCGTGTAGCCGTACGCCTCGCCTAGTCAGCCGTGGGTGAGATGCCCCCGCTCTACGGGCCGCAGCAGTCGCGCTTTGCGCGGTACCTCGAGCGGCGGGAGCAGCGCCGTCCCGATCAGGAGGCGCGGGAGCTGCGGCGGCGGGTGCTCGCGGACCTGCGCGGGAGCGTGCTCGAGGTCGGATGTGGAGACGGCCGCTCGTTCGAGCACTACCCACCGGACGTGGAGCGCCTGCTCGCCGTCGAGCCCGACGCCACGGCGCGCGTGGCCGCCGCGGAGCGGGCGCGAAACGCCGCGGTTCCGATCGAGGTCGTCGGCGGCACCGCGGAGAAGCTTCCGGCGGCGGACGGCGAGTTCGACGCGGCGGTGCTGATGGGGATTCTCTGCAGCGTCCGCGATCCCGCCGCCGCGCTCGCCGAATTGCGGCGTGTCCTGAAACCCGGCGGCGAGCTCCGCTTCTGGGAGCATGTTCGCTCCGGCAACGCCGTGTTCCGAGCGCTGCAGCGCGCCACCGACAAGCTCTTCTGGACGCGGGCGCTCGGCGGCTGCGAGACGACGCGGGATACCTCAGCGGCGATCGGAGCGGCGGGATTCGAGCTCGTCAGATTCGAGCGAGGCTTCCACTCCTCGTCTCTGCTCACGATCACATCGGCGCCGTACATTCTCGGCACCGCGCGCCGCTGAGCTAGGCGGTCCCGTCCGCCATGAAGCGGTACCCCATCCGGGGCTCGGTGAGGAAGTAGCGTGGCCGGGCGGGGTCGGGCTCGAGCTTGCGCCGGATCTGGGCGAGATAGACGCGGAGGTAGTTGGTCTCGCGCTCGTACTGCGGCCCCCAGACGTCCTGCAGCAGCTGCCGCTGGGTGATCAGCTTGCCGGGGTTGCGGACGAGCAACTCGACGATCTGCCATTCCGTCGGCGTGAGGCGGACCTCGGCGCCGTCGCGGGTCACGCGCTTGTCGGCGAGGTCGACCGTGAAGTCGGGCGTCTCGACGACCGCCTCTTCCTCGGCGGGTGCAGCGCGCCGCAGGGCAGCGCGGAGCCGCGCCAGCAACTCGTCCATCCCGAACGGCTTGGTGACGTAGTCGTCCGCGCCGGCGTCGAGGGCGGCCACCTTGTCGGCTTCGCGCTCGCGGACGGAGAGGACGACGATCGGGACGCTGGTCCAGCCGCGGAGGCCGCGGATCACCTCGACGCCGTCGATGCCGGGCAGGCCGAGGTCGAGGATCACGAGATCGGGATGCTTGCGTGCGGCGAGGTCGAGCGCCTTCTCGCCGGTCGGTGCGAGATCGACGTCGTAGCCGCGCGCGCGAAGGTTCGTGTTCAGCGCACGAAGGATCTGCGGCTCGTCGTCGACGACGAGGATCCTGGTCATTCCGCGGCCTTCAACCGAACGATCACCGTGAGCCCGCCGCCGGGCGTGTCCTCGACCTCGATCGAGCCCTTCATCGCCTCGACGAACCCCTTCGCGACCGCCAGGCCGAGTCCCACACCTTCGCGAGGGTTCGAGTCGCCGAGGCGCTGGAAGGGGACGAACATCCGGTCGCGCTCGGCCGGCGGGAACGCCGGGGCCGCGATCGACGATGCGGACGTCGACGCCGCCGTCCACGGCCCCGGCGACGATTCGCGGCGGATCTTCGGCGGGCGAGTAGGCCGCTGCGTTCGCGACGATGTTGGCGAGCGCGCGCTCGAGCAGCCCGGCGTCCGCGATGACCGGCGGCACGTCTTCCGGGAGATCGAGAATCACGTCCGCGCCGCGGTCGCCGAGACTGCGCACGACGCCGGGAAGGACCTCGTCGAGGCTGATCGGCTGCGGGTCGAGCTCGACGGCGCCGGTCTGGAGGCGGCTCATGTCGAGAAGGTTGCCGACGAGGGCGTCGAGGCGGTCCGTCTCCTCGTGGATCGTGGCGAGGAACTCGTGCTGTTCGGCCTCTGTCCAGTCGACGTCCTGCTGGAGCAGGCTCGTCACCGACGCCTTGATCGCCGCGAGCGGAGTGCGGAGATCGTGAGAGACCGCCGAGAGAAGGGCCGTGCGGAGCTCGTTCGCGGCCGCGAGGCTGCCGGCGGTCGACGCCTCGGCCTCGAGCTCCTCGATCTGGAGCGACGCGGCGAGCTCGCGCGCATAGGCGTTCAGGATCGGCTGGTCGTCCTCCGGCGGTGCGCCGGAGCCGACCAGGACGAGCACGTGGTTCGCGTCGACGTCGACCGTGGCCGTCGCCTCGGCCGGCGCCGTCGGCGCCGGGCCGCTCGCCGCCTCGAGCCTCCAACCGGCGCCGTCGCGGTGCAGGACGCCCGCGGCGTCGAAGCCGAGCGCGCGCCGCAGGCTCTCGAGCAGCGCTTCGACCGACGACGAGCCGGCGAGCCGAGAGAGCGCCTCGGCTTCGGCGCGGGCGCGCGTGCCTTCCGCCGCGCGGCGCGCCGCGAGCGCCACGAACGCGCTGACGAGACCGGCGACCGCGACGAAGACCGACGAGCGCGAGGATGTTCTCGCCCTCGCTGATCGTGAACGTGTAGAGCGGCGGCGTGAAGTACCAGTTGACGAGGAGAAAGCCGGCGACGGCCGCGGCGAGCGCCGGCCAGAGCGCCGCCGACCGCGGAGATGCCGGTGACGAGGAGGAGAAAGAGGAGGAGCACGCTCGGCAGACCGACGTGGTCGCGCAAGTGGCTGAGCACCCAGGTGAGCAGCGGCAGGCCCGCCGCCGCGAGCAGAAAGCCGGCGATCACCCTTCTCCGCGGCAGGCCGCGAGGCCGGCGCGTGCGTCGGCGAGCGGGCTCGGTCGCCGCTGCTCCCGGCTCGCGGCTGATCACGTGCACGTCGAGGCCGATGCCGGAGTTCCGGATCACGTGGTTGATCACCGACCCCTGCGTCAGCTCGCG
Source organism: uncultured Gaiellaceae bacterium (assembly GCA_963847255.1). GTDB lineage: Bacteria > Actinomycetota > Thermoleophilia > Gaiellales > Gaiellaceae > Gaiellasilicea. The sequence goes on along the minus strand of CAWJYW010000013.1, from coordinate 68,022 downwards.
CCAGCGCGACCGTCGCGTCGCGCCGAGCACGATCTGGGTCGCGTTCAGCGCCCGCGCCGCCTCGATCAGCGCCTGGCCGACGTCGGCGCCGACGACTTCGCGGTAGGTGCCGCCGAGCTGCTCGACCAGTCTGCGTTGCTGGTCGAGGAGAGCCGCGGGCGCCGAGGCAAGCCCATCCTGCGGGATGACGTGGACCGCGACGAGCTCGCCGTTCGCGCGCTGGGCCATTCGTGCCGCCCGCCGGACGAGCCGCTCGCCGTCGGGCGAGCCGGTCAGCGCGACGAGCACGCGCTCGCGCGTCTCCCACGGCTGCTCGATGCCGTGCCGCGCCCGGTACGCCTCCAAGCCCTTCCTCGACCCGGTCGGCGATCCAGAGCAGCGCGAGCTCGCGGAGCGCGCCGAGGTTGCCGGGCCGGAAGTAGTTGCCGAGGGCCGCGTCGATGCGCTCCGCCGGGTAGATGTCGCCCCGCGCGAGCCGCGCGCGGATCGTCTCGACGGCGAGGTCGACGAGCTGGAGCTGGTCCGCGCGCCGCACGACCTCGTCGGGAATCGTCTCGCGCTGCTTGACGCCGGTGATCTGCTCGACGACGTCGTTCAGCGACTCGAGGTGCTGGATGTTGAGCGTCGAGATGACGTCGATGCCCGCCTCGAGGAGCTCCTCGACGTCCTGCCAGCGCTTCTCGTTGCGCGAGCCGGGGACATTGGTGTGAGCCAGCTCGTCGACGAGCGCGATCTCGGGCCGCCGTGCGAGCAGCGCGTCGAGATCCAGCTCCTCGAACTCCGAGTCGCGGTACTGGACGCGCTTGCGCGGCAGCACCTCGAGCTCGCCGACCTGCTCCGCGGTCGGGCGGCGGCCGTGTGTCTCGAAGACGCCGACGACGACGTCCTCACCGCGCTCGGCGCGGCGCCGGCCCTCGTTCAGCATCGAGTACGTCTTGCCGACGCCGGGCGCGGCGCCGAGGTAGAGGCGAAGTTGCCCGCGCGCCATGCGCTAAGGCTACGCCTGCCGGTCGAGTGCGAGGTTGAGCTCGAGCACGTTCACGCCCGGCTCGCCGAGGAACCCGAGCGAGCGACCGTCCGTGTGCTCCTCGACGAGCGCGAGGACGTCGTCGAGCGGCAGGCCTCGCGCCTCGGCGACGCGGGGCGCCTGAAGCCGCGCGTTCTCGGGAGAGATGTGCGGATCGAGGCCCGAGGCGGAGGCGGTGAGCGCGTCGACCGGGGCGTCGGCGTCGTTCGCCTCCCGGTACGCGGCCCGACGCTCCTCGACGGCGTCGAGGAGGTCCTGATTCGTCGGCCCGAGGTTCGAGGCGGAGCTCGACATCGCGTCGTAGCCGTCGCCGGCCGCCGAGGGCCGCGGCTGGAAGTAGCGCGCGCCCTCGAACTCCTGCCCGATCAGGCGCGAGCCGACGACGCGGCCGTCGCGCTCGATCGAGCGACCCGTCGGCGCGCGAGGGGAACGCGACCTGGGCGACGCCGGTGACCACGAGCGGATAGACGATCCCGGTCAGCACGGTGAACGCGAGGAACAAGACGAGCGCGGGAACGAGCTGCCGGCGCATCAGACGATCCCCAGCCCGGAGACGACGACGTCGATCAGCTTGATCCCGACGAAGGGCACGACGAGACCGCCGAGACCGTAGACGAGCAGGTTGCGGCGCAGGACGGCGGCGGCCGAGGCGGCGCGGAAGCGGACGCCGCGCAGCGCGAGCGGGATCAGCGCGACGATCACGAGCGCGTTGAAGACGACCGCGCTCAGGATCGCCGACTCGGGGCTGTCCAGGCGCATGACGTTGATGTCGTCGAGCACCGGGAAGGTGCCCGCGAACATCGCCGGGATGATCGCGAAGTACTTCGCGACGTCGTTCGCGATCGAGAACGTCGTCAGCGAGCCGCGCGTGATCAGGAGCTGCTTGCCGATCTCGACGATCTCGATCAGCTTCGTCGGATTCGAGTCGAGGTCGACCATGTTCCCGGCCTCGCGCGCCGCCTGCGTGCCGGTGTTCATCGCCACGCCGACGTCGGCCTGCGCCAGCGCGGGCGCGTCGTTCGTGCCGTCGCCGGTCATGGCGACGAGGTTGCCGCCGGCCTGCTCGCGCTTGATCAGCGCCATCTTGTCCTCGGGCGTCGCCTCGGCGAGGAAGTCGTCGACCCCGGCCTCGTCGGCGATCGCCTTCGCGGTCAGCGGGTTGTCGCCGGTGATCATCACGGTGCGGATCCCCATCGCCCGCAGCTCGTCGAAGCGCTCGCGCAGACCCTCCTTGACCACGTCCTTGAGGTGGACGACGCCGAGCGCATGCCCGTTCTCGGCGACGACGAGCGGCGTGCCGCCGCTGAGCGCGACGCTCGTCGACGAGCGTCGTGAGCGCGGCTTCGTTCCCGTCCTCGGAGCCGACCCAGCGCCTGATCGCGTCCGCGGCGCCCTTCCGGATCGAGCGGCCGGGCATGTCGACGCCGCTCATCCGCGTCTGCGCGGTGAACGGGACCAGCGTCGCGCCGGCGAGCTCGCGCTCTCTGATCTGGAAGCGCTCCTTGGCGAGGACGACGATCGAGCGGCCCTCGGGCGTCTCGTCGGCGAGACTCGCGAGCTGCGCGGCGTCGGCGAGCTCGCGCTCGAGCACGCCCGGCAGCGGCAGGAACTCGGCGGCCTGCCGGTTGCCGAGCGTGATCGTGCCGGTCTTGTCGAGCAGGAGCGTCGAGCAGTCACCGGCGGCTTCGACCGCACGGCCCGAGAGCGCGAGCACGTTCCGGCGCACGAGCCGGTCCATGCCGGCGATCCCGATCGCGGAGAGCAGCGCGCCGATCGTGGTCGGGATCAGGCAGACGAGCAGCGCGACGAGCACGATCGTGTCCTGCCGGTCGCCGGAGTAGATCGCGAACGGCTGCAGCGTCACGACCGCGAGCAGGAAGATCGCGGTCAGGCCGACGAGCAGGATGTCGAGCGCGATCTCGTTCGGCGTCTTCTGCCGCGAGGAGCCCTCGACGAGCGCGATCATCCGGTCGAGGAAGCTCTCGCCGGGCCGCTGCGTCACGCGGACGACGATCTGGTCGGAGAGCACGCGCGTGCCGCCGGTCACCGCCGAACGGTCGCCGCCCGACTCGCGGATGACCGGCGCGGACTCGCCGGTGATCGCCGACTCGTCGATGCTGGCGATCCCTTCGATCACCTCGCCGTCGGCCGGGATCACCTCGCCCGCCGAGACCACGACGACGTCACCCTCGGCCAGAGCGCTCGACGCGACCTCCTCGACCGAGCCGTCGGCGCGGCGTCGGTGGGCGGTCGTCTCGGCGCGTGTCCGCCGCAGCGCCTCGGCCTGCGCCTTGCCGCGGCCCTCCGCCACCGCCTCCGCGAAGTTGGCGAAGAGGACGGTGAACCAGAGCCAGACCGCGATCAGCCACGCGAACACGCTCGGATCGGCGATCGCGATGCCGGTGACGAGGACGCTGCCGACCTCGACGATGAACATCACCGGGTTCCGCGCCATCCGGCGCGGGTCGAGCTTGCGGAGGCTGTCGGCCACCGCCCGGCGGAGGATCGCCGGCTCGAGGATTGAGGTCGATGCGCGCGTCATAGCCCGAGCTGCTCCACGATCGGCCCGAGGGCGAGGACGGGGAAGTACGTCAGCCCGACGACGATGATCACGACCGCGACGAGCAGAGAGACGAAGAGAGGCGACGCGGTCGGGAACGTGCCGGCCGTCGGCGGCACCGGCTGCTTGCGCGCCAGCGAGCCGGCGATCGCGAGCAGCGGCACGATCAGCAGGAAGCGGCCGCCCGAGCATCGCCAGGCCGAGCGTCGTGTTGTACCAGTCGGTGTTCCCGGTCAGGCCGCCGAAGGCGGAGCCGTTGTTGTTCGACGCCGACGTGAAGGCGTACAGCACCTCCGAGAGGCCGTGCGGGCCGGGATTGAGGATCGACGACGTGCCCCGCTCGATCACGAGGGACGTCGCGCTGAACGCCAGCACCAGAAGCGGTGTGGCGAGCAGGTACAGCACGACGAGCTTCATCTCCGCCGCCTGGATCTTCTTCCCGAGGAACTCGGGTGTCCGTCCGACCATCAGCCCGGCGATGAACACGGAGAGCAGGACGAAGACGAGCATCCCGTAGAGGCCCGCGCCGACGCCGCCGGGCGAGACCTCGCCGAGCATCATGTTCACGAGCGGCACCGCGCCGCCGCCGGGAGTGAAGCTGTCGTGGGCGGCGTTGACCGCGCCCGTCGACGTTCCCGTGGTGGCGGCGGCGAAGAGCGCGGAGGCGGGCGCGCCGAAGCGCACCTCCTTCCCCTCCATGTTCGCCGCGGCCGCATCGATGCGCGGGTTCCCCTCGACCTCGAAGTAGGTCGCGACCGCGGCCGAGCCGATCCAGAGCGTGAACATCGCGGCGAAGATCGCCCAGCCCTGCCGCTGGTTGCCGACCATCCGGCCGAACGCGTACGTGAGCGCGAACGGGATCAGCAGCAGCGACAGCAGCTCGATCAGGTTCGTGAAGCCGGTCGGGTTCTCGAACGGGTGGGCCGAGTTGGCGTTGACGATCCCGCCGCCGTTCGTACCCAGCTCCTTGATCGCCTCCTGGCTCGCGACCGGGCCGCGGTAGATCGCCTGCGTCCGCGCCCTCAACCGTTTGCGCCTGGGCGGGACCGCGCACCGACTGCACGACGCCCTGGCTCGCGAGCAACAGTGCGACGACGACGGACAGCGGCAGCAGCACGCGCGTCGTCGTGCGCACGAGGTCGACCCAGAAGTTCCCGATCGTCTCGCTCCGCCGGCGGGTCAGTCCGCGGATCAGCGCCACCGCAACCGCGATCCCGACGGCGGCCGAGACGAAGTTCTGCACCGTCAGCCCCACCATCTGCGTCAGGTGGCTCATCGTCGACTCGCCGCCGTAGTTCTGCCAGTTCGTGTTCGTGACGAAGCTGACCGCGGTGTTGAACGCGAGCGTCGGAGGCACCGCCGCCGACGTCTGTCGGATTCAGAGGCAGTTCGCCCTGCAGCCGCTGGAGGAAATAGAGGCCGACGACGGAGACGGCGCTGAACGCGAGCAGCGAGAGCGCGTAGAGCGTCCATGGCTGCTCGCGCTGCGGGTCGATCCCGCCGAGCCGGTAGAACAGCCGCTCGACCGGGCCGAAGACGCGGTCGCCGGGCGCGGGACCGTCGCCGTAGACGCGCGCGAGGTACGGACCGAGCAGCCGCGTGCCGGCGAGCACCAGCGCGACGAGCACGACGACCTGGAGCCAGGCGGAGCCGCTCACGCGTGGTGGTGCCGGTGGAAGAGGCCGCGCATCGCGATTGCAACGAGAACGGCTGCGCTCGCGACGCCGACGATGGCGGCGCCGACGAAGAGCCACTCGAGCGCGGTCCTCATCCGAGGCGCTCCGGCGCAAGCAGCGCCCACAGCAGGTACGCGAGCAGCGCGACGACGAGGACGAGCAGGAAGACGTCTCCGACGGTCATCGCCCCTCCTCCGAGGGCTCGATGATTCGCGCACAGCCGCGCACGTAGAGGGCGGCCAGTGCGAAGAACGCAATGACGATCGCGATGAAGAGAACGTCGAGCACATCACCGGTATAGCGCTGCCGTTCCTGGCAAGAACCGACCCTTGACGGAAGCTCTACGGCGACGGTCGCAGTCTTGACGCCGTCTTGACGCCTCTGGCGGAGGACGGTCTCGTGCGCGCTAGAAGAGCTGGTTGTCGCCGACGAAGATCGCCGAGACGGACTCGTTGCGCGAACACGCTCGCGATCGTGTCTGCCAGCAGCCCGGCCACCGACAGCACTTCGAGCCGCGCCGACTCGAGCGACTCGTGGATCGGGACCGTGTCGGTGACCAGGACGCCCGCGAGCGGGCTGCGAGCGAGGCGATCGGCCGCACCGGCCGTCGACGCCGCATGCGTCGCACAGGCATAGACGGACGCAGCGCCCATCTCCATCAGCTCTTCCGCGGCGCGCGCAAACCACTGACCGCTGCCGATCCCGTTCTCGAGCACCAGGGCGATCCTTCCCCTGGACCTCGCCGAGGATCGTCATCCCGCGGCCGCCGGTACCCGGGTCGTCGTTCATGATCGCGAGCTCGGCGTGCAGCATCTCCGCCAGCCACGAGCCCTGCTTCGCACGCGTCGTGGCCGGGGCGACGACGACCGCGTCGCGGCCGGCTGCGATTTCGCGGAACCGGTCCGCGAACATCGGCAGCGCGGTCATGTGGTCGACCGGGATCTCGAAGAACCCCTGAACCTGTCCGGCGTGAAGGTCCATGGTCAGGACGCGATCCGCGCCGGCGTTCTCGATCATGTCCGCGACCATGCGGGCGGTGATCGGCTCGCGCGGCGCCGACTTCCGGTCCTGGCGGGCGTAGAAGAACCGCGGAATGACCGCCGTGATCCGCTTCGCAGAGGCAAGCCGTGCGGCGTCGATCATCATCATCAGCTCGATCAGGTGAACGTCGACCGGAGCGACGGCCGTTTGAACCAGAAAGACGTCGGCGCCGCGGACGGACTCGGTGTAGCGGCAGTAGGCATCGCCGTCGGCGAAGGTCTCGAGCTGGATCCCACCGACCTCGGTCGCCAGCTTCGCGGCGATCGCGTTCGCGAGGTGCGGGTGCGAGCGGCCGGAAAAGAGCCGCAGCCGCTTCGTCGCCGTCACGTCCACGTCGGAGAACTATCCCAGCTTGTCCGGCGCCTTCCCGCGGACTAACGGAATCTTGACGCTCCACTGACGCTGGTGTGCCACGATGCGCACATGAAGCGTCAGCTTCCGTGGCTGGTTGCGATCCCGCTGACGGTGGTCGGAACACTCGCCGGCCATTCGGTCGGCTACCGGGCGGCGGTTCCGGATGCGCATGAACGCGCGAACGTGCTCGCCTCGAGCGGCCACGGCTACCTGGCGTACGCGCCGCTCGTGCTCGCGCTCTGCGTCGCACTCGCCGCCCTCGGGCTCGTCGCACACGCGCTCGCTGCCTTCCGGGGGCGCGACACGACCGGCGGGACGCAGATCAAGCTCGTCGCGACGCTTGCGCCGGCCGCCTTCGTGCTGCAGGAGCTGATCGAGCGGTATCTGCACGACGGACACCTGCACTGGGAGCTCGTCGGGTCCGCGCCGTTCCTGCTCGGACTGGCGACGCAGGTGCCGTTCGCGCTCCTGGCGGCCGCGATCGCGTTCGCGCTGGCGACCGCGGCACAGCGCGTCGCGCGGGCGATCAGCGCCGCTCGCCTGCCGCGCCCCCGCGGCACTGCGCTCACGTTCCTTTCCTGGCGCTCGGTCGATCTTCGGCCCGAGCCGGTCTCTCGCCCGCGGCTACGCCGGCCGCGGCCCTCCGCTTCTCGCCTAGTCGAGCAGGAGCGGCCGAGCCCGGCCGCTGATCGAAGCGAGGAGAGATGGACGATCACCCGAGCCGTCGTTCGTGCCGGCTGGTGCTCGTCGCGATCGCCGCCCTGGTGGCGCTCGCGGTGGTGCCGGCGGCGGGTGCGCACGCGCGGCTGATCACAACTGAGCCGGCGAACGACGCGGTGCTCGAACAGAGTCCCGGGTTCGTGCTGCTGCGGTTCGACGAGCCGGTCGAGACCGCGTTCGGCGCGATCCGCGTCTACGACGCGCAGGCTCGCCGTGTCGACGCCGGGCAAGGTCGAGCGGCCGAGCGAGACGGAGGCTCGGATCGCTCTCGACCGGCGGCTCGCCCGCGGCACCTACACGGCGACGTGGCGAGCGGTGTCGGCCGATGGCCACCCCGTCTCCGGCGCATTCGTCTTCCACGTCGGCGCGCCTGGTGCGAACCCGGCGGGCGATCGCCGCCCAGGTGCTCGAGAGCGGAACGCCGGCGCTCGGTGTCGGTGCTCTTCTCGGTCGTACGGGCGCTCGACTTCCTCCTTCTCCTTCTCGTCGGCGGCGGCACGCTGATGCTGATCACCGGGCTCGGGCGGTGCCTCGAGCGAGACGCGGTCGAGGCTGTCGCGTCTGCTCGCAGGCCTCTCTCTGCTTGCTCGCCGTGGTCGCGCTCGCGGGGATCGTGCTCCAGGGCGCGGCAGCGGGCGGCTTCGGCCTCCGTGAGGCGCTTCACTGGGACGTCGTCTCGGCGGTGCTCGGAACGCGGTTCGGCACCGTCTGGCTCGCACAGGCGGCACTCGCCGTGACGTGTGCGGCGCTGCTGGTCGTGAGTCGGCGCGTGCGGGTCGCTGCGCGCTGATTCCGGCAGCGCTGCTGTTGCTGACGCCGTCCCTGTCCGGGCACGCAAGCGTGTCCGGCGCGATCGCGCTCGTGACCGACGTCGCGCACGTCACCGCCGCCGCAGTCTGGGTCGGCGGTCTCGCGGCGCTCGTGCTTGCTCTCGTCTGGGCCGGAACGGCGCGGTGGGAGCTCGCGGTCAGCGCCGTGCCGCGGTTCTCGGGGGTTGCGGTCGTCGCGGTCTCGTGGCTGATCGCCAGCGGCACGGTCAGCGCCTACCTGCAGGTCCGGGCGCTCCGCGGACTGTGGGAGACCACCTACGGACAGCTCCTGCTCGTCAAGATCACCCTCGTCCTGCCGCTGCTCGCGCTCGGCCTCTACAACAACCGCCGCGCGGTCCCGCGCCTGCGTGAGCGGCTTGCCACGGCAACGGAGCGGACACGCTTCCTCCGCGTAGCCGGAGCAGAGCTCGCGCTGATGGTGGCGATCGTGAGCGTCACGGCAGTGCTGGTGTCGGAGCCGCCGGCACGAGCCGAGGTTGCACCACGCGGCCCGTATGCGACGACGGCACAGCTCGGCGACCTCGAGCTGAACCTCGTCGTCGACCCGGCCGCGGCAGGACGGAACCAGATCCACCTCTACCTGACCAACTCCTCGGGACAGCCGACCGACGTCGACGAGGCATCCGTCTCGGCGACGCTCGCCAGCCGTCAGATCGGCCCGATTCGCCTGAAGGCGCACCGGGCCGGTCCCGGCCACTTCATCGTCCACGGCGCTCAGCTCGCGCTCGCGGGCGACTGGCAGCTCCGCGTCGAGACTCGCCGCGGCGAATTCGACGCGGCCACGGCGACGGTCTCCGTCCCAATCAGAAAGGAACCCTCACTGATGAAGAAAACCCTGATCGTGCTCGTGCTCGCCGGCGCCCTGCTCGCCGTGCCGGCTGCGAGCGCCCACGTCACCGTCAATCCGAACGAGGTCCCGGCGGACAGCTTCTCCCGCTTCGCGATCCGTGTCCCGACCGAACGGCCGGCCGCAGACACCACCAAGGTCGTGCTGAGCCTGCCGAAGGGCCTCTTCTTCGTCAGCTTCCAGCCGAAGCCGGGCTGGAAGCGGACGGTCACGATGGAGAAGCTCGACCCGCCCGTCGAGCTGTTCGGCGAGAAGCAGACGGAACGTGTCGCAACCGTCACCTGGGAAGGCGGCAAGATCGCCCCCGGCGAGTTCGACGAGTTCGGGATGAGCGCGAAGGTTCCGGCCGAGCAGGACGACGCTCGTGTTCCCGGCCGTCGCAGACGTACTCGAACGGCGAGGTCGTCCGCTGGATCGGCGCGCCCGACGCCGACGAGCCTGCGCCGCGTGTCACCCTGACGGCGAAGGTCGAGGAGACGGCGGCGTCCGCTCCGGCGGAGACCACTGCCTCGGAGGCAACCGAGGAAGATGACTCGGACCTGGACGGGCTCGCACTCGGGTTCGGGATCGCCGGTCTCGTAGCCGGTCTCGCCGCACTCGGCCTCGTGCTCTTCCGGAGGCCGCGGGCAGCGTGAGCCTCCGCCTCCTCGCGGCCGCACTGCTCGCTGCTCTCGTCGCCTGCCCCGCTGCGGTGGGGCACGGCGACGGGGCAGCGCGCGGCTACACCTCGGCCGTGAAGACGATCGCACCCGAGCTCGACGGCCTCACGGTGCAGGTGCTGCAAGGGGACGACCAACTCGACCTCCGCAACGACACGGGCCGTGAGCTCGTGATCGAGGGCTACGAAGGCGAGCCGTATCTCCGCTTCGGCGCCGACGGCGGCGTCTTCCGGAACGCCAACTCGCCCGCCACCTATCTGAACGAGGAACGCTACGGCGGCGTCGACGTGCCCGCCTCGGCGTCGAAGACCGCCGCGCCGCGCTGGGAGCGGGTCTCGCGCGGGAACTCGCTACGACTGGCACGACCACCGGATCCACTGGATGAGCACGATCGACCCGCCGAAGGTGCGCCAGGCGAAGGACGAGCCGCATCACGTCTTCGACTGGAACGTCCCCGGCACCGTCGGCGGTCAGCCGCTGGCGATCCGGGGCAGCCTCGACTACCAGCCACCGCCGCAGAGCAGCTTCAACCCGATCCTGATCGCGCCGCTCGTCGCCCTCGTGCTTGCCGGCGGCATCTTCTGGTGGGCGCGGCGGCGTCGTGGTGAGCCGACGATCTAGTTCCGAGCGGGCAGGGATTTCCCGCAAGCGCGTCAGGGCAGCCCCCGATGCCATGCGGTGGGAACCGCCGGAAACTGGGTGCACCCGAAACGTAGGAGGCACCTAATGAAGGCACTCGTGTATCACGCGCCAGGCCAGAAGGCATGGGAGACCGTGCCCGACCCGGTCATCCAGGAGCCCACGGACGTGATCGTCCGCATCGACTCTTCCACGATCTGCGGCACCGACCTGCACATCCTCAAGGGCGACGTGCCCGCCGTGAAGCCGGGAACGATCCTCGGCCACGAGGCAGTCGGGACGATCACCGAGCTCGGCGCGGGGGTGACGACGCTTGCCGTCGGCGACCGCGTGCTGGTCTCCTGCATCACATCGTGCGGGCGCTGCAGCTACTGCCGCGAGGGCCACTACGGCCAGTGCACGGGCGGCGGCGGCTGGATCTTCGGACATCTGATCGACGGCCTCCAGGCCGAGTTCGCCCGCATCCCGTTCGCCGAGACCTCCGTGCACAAGATCCCCGAGGAGCTGACGGACGAGCAGGTGCTGTTCCTCGCGGACATCCTCCCCACCGCCTACGAGGTCGGCGTCCTCAACGGCAAGGTCGAGCCCGGAGACACGATCGCGATCGTCGGCGCCGGCCCTATCGGCCTGGCCGCGATCATGACCGCACGCCTCCGAAGCCCGGCGAAGATCATCGCGATCGACCTCGACGACGGAAGGCTCGCCCGCGCGCTCGACTTCGGCGCGGACGTGGTGATCAACAACGGCACCGAGGACGCGCTCGCCCGCGTCATGGAGCTCACGGGCGGCCGCGGTGTCGACACGGCGATCGAAGCTGTCGGCGTCCCCGACACGTTCGAGCTCTGCACCGAGCTGATCCGCGCCGGCGGCCGAGTCGCCAACGTCGGCGTCCACGGCTGCTCGGTCACATTGCACCTGGAGAAGCTGTGGATCCGCAACGTGGCGATCACGACCGGGCTCGTGGACACGTTCACGACCCCGCGCCTGCTCCGGCTGATCGAGGGTGGCCGACTCGACGCGACGCCGTTTGCAACCCACCGGTTCCAGCTCGAAGAGACGATGGAGGCATACGACGTCTTCGGCGACGCCGCAAACACGCACGCGTTGAAGGTGGTGCTCTCCGGGCTGCCGGTAGAGCCCGCGCGGCCCACGGCGGAGACACCGGAAGTCGCCCGCACCTAGCACTCCGATGCCTGGGAGGGGTCGTTACGCGGCCCCTCCCTCATAGGATCCCGGGATGGCCGAGGTGTCGCAACGGCGGATCGTCCTGCTGCGCGGGATCAACCTCGCCGGCCGCCGGCGTGTCGCGATGGCCGACCTTCGCAAGCTCCTGGACGGTCACGGCTACGAGGACGTGCGGACGCACCTTCAGAGCGGCAACGTCCTGCTGACGAGCAGCACCGCGGCCGACCGCCTGGCGAAGAAGCTCGAGCGGGAGCTCGAGGCCGGGCTCGGATTCGAGGTGGAGGTGATCGTGCGCACCCGAGCCGAGCTCGCCCGGGTCGTCGCCCGCAATCCGCTCGCCGACGTGGCGAAGGACCCCTCGCGCTACCTCGTCACCTTCCTCCGCACGAAGCCGGCAGCGAAGCTCGTGCGCGAGCTCCGCGCCCTGGACGTCGCGCCCGAGCAGGTGGCTGTGAGCGGCCGCGAGGTCTACTCGTGGCATCCGGGCGGGTTCCAGCGCTCGCCGCTCGCGAAGCTCCTCGCGAAGACGGGCGTGAGCGGCGCGGGGACGAACCGCAACTGGCGCACCGTGACGAAGCTGCTCGAGCTCGCCGACGAGGGCGCCGCGTGACCTGGTCGTGGGAGGTCGCCGAGCGCGACCACGAGATCCAGGACCCGACGAGCGCGGAGAAGATCCGGCTCCTCGGCGAGTACCTGCGCCTCGACGGCTCGAGCCGGGTGCTCGATCTCGCGTGCGGGAAGGCGGGGCCGGCGATCGTGCTGGCGGAGGCGTTCGGCTGCCGGATCCAGGGCGTCGAGCTGCGCCCGCAGTTCGCAGACGAGGCTCGCGCGCGGGTCGCGGAGCGTGGGCTCGGCGGCGCTGGTGTCGATCGAGACGGCTGACGCCGCGGACTACCCACTCGAGCCCGAGGCCTGGGACGCCGCGCTCTGCCTCGGAGCGAGCTTCGTCTGGGGGCACATCGGCGACGCCGCGACAGCGCTCGTGCCCGCGGTCCGGCCGGGCGGCTTCGTCGCGATCGGCGAGCCGTTCTGGCACCAGGAGGGCGTCGAGGCAGACGGCTTCGTCGACCTCGCGGCGACGGTCGAGCGCTTCCAGTCCGCCGGCCTCGCGCTCACCGGCCTGATCGCCGCCTCGGAGGACGACTGGGACCGCTACGAGAGCCTCCACTGGCGCGCGCTCGAGGAGTGGCTCGCCGCCAACCCCGAGCATCCGGACGCAGCGGCGATGCGCGAACGCAACACCTCGCCTCTCGCGACAACTACCTCCGCTCGCAGCGGGCGCAGCTCGGCTGGGCGATCTTCGCCGGTCGCAAGAGCTGATCCTCGGGGGCGCGCGACGCGCGCCCCCGAGGGTGGTTACGAGACCGGCACCGTCGTCAGCGAGAACGCCGCGTGCAACGGCACCTCGAAGCGGGCGACGCCGGCCGCGTCGGTCGTGACCGTGCCGGCGAGCGAGTTCTCAGCCCGTTCCCCGTCGCGTTCCAGAGCGCGAGGTTGAAGCTCGTGCTCGCCGGCAGGCCGCCGATGCTGTACGCCGGCGCCGGATCGGCCGAGACCGTGTTCAGGTCGCGGCCGTGCGAGTCGAGGCCCATCAGCGTCAGGTGTCCGTCGTCGTCGGCGTACGCGGCGATCTCCTTCTCCGGCTGGTCGGGCTTGCCGACCTTCCAGTCGTCGTCCTCCCACGGAGCGACCTGCAGCACCTGCCAGCCCTGCTGCGTCGTCTGGAGCAGCAGGCGCGTCGCGTGGTAGGCCGGGAAGAGCGGCCAGCCCTCGGACGCCGGGCCGATCATCGCGTACCAGGCTGAGTTGTACGTTCGCGTTGTACTTCCCCCAGTACGCGTCCCACTTGACCGACTGCCGGTGAAGCCGAGCTGCGACCGCAGCGATGTCGAACCAGAGCTGCTGGAACGCGGCGATGTTCGTCCGACGCCATGTCGGTGCCGTCCTCCCAGTAGCCGGACTCGCGCGATCGGCTTGCCCGGGAAGCGTCGCGAATGCCGCGCACTCCGAACTCCATGACGTAGGTCGGCTTGCGCGCCTCGACCGGCAGCTCCTCGGTGACGATCTTGCGCACGTCCTTGAGCCGCGACTCCTGAAGAACGGCGTGTTCCAGTAGTCCCAGTAGATGTGCACCGAGTACGCGTCGAGGATGTCGTTCATGTTCGCCGCGATGTACTGGAACCAGATCCGCTGGTTGTCCCGATCGAGGTCGCCGCCCATCAGCTTGATCTGCTCGTCGAGACCCCGGGCGACGAGCTCGGCGTCGAGCGCGCGGTAGAGCGCCTCGTACTCGGTCATCGTGATGGCGGTCGTCGTTGGGCTCGTTCGCGACCGTCACCCAGCGCACGTTCGTGTAGCCCCTGGACCTCGACCAGGTCCTCGAGCACGACGGCGAAACGCGTCATCGACGCGACGGGAGTCCGACTTCGCGACATTCACGGCCTGGTAGGTGATGTTGATCGTCGCTCCCGCCTCGTGGGCGAGCTGCACGGTGTCCTTGAACGACGCGAGGTTCCGCACCCGGTTCGGCTGCCGCTCCTCGAAGTTGTCGTTGTAGAAGATCCGGACGAGCTGCGGCTCGAGCGCCTTCACCTTCGCCTCGAAGTCGGGCAGGGTCGCGACCGGCGGATTCGTGACCGGCGCGTAAACGTGCTGGTTGAACTGCGCGCCGTAGCCGCCGAGCGCCTGGACGAGCACGTTCGAGCGGACGAGCTCGTGCTCGGTCACCTCGACCGTGCTGGAGCCCGAGTTGTTCGTCGCGTCGGTCTCGAACGGCGCGGCGCCGTCGATGAGCACCGTCAGCTCGGAGGAGATCGGCGTCTCCAGCTTCACGCCCTCGAAGGTCGACGAGATACCGCCGCCCTTCGGCACCGTCACCAGCTTCGGCTCGGCGAGTGGTGTCGGGCCGAGCATCAGCGTGAGCGTGGCCGTCGCACCGACGTCGCCGTTCAGCTCGGAGATGTCGACGACGACGTCGACCGGCCGCGTCGTGAGCGTCTGCGGCGGTGCGTGCACGGCCTTGACGACGAGATCCGGCCGCAAGCGGGCGATCGCTGCACGCCGCAACTGCACGAGCTCGGCGGTCGTGGGGTTGCGCACGTGCACGCTGGCGCTCACCGTTGCTCCGCGGGCAACCGGTCCGAGGTCGATCTCGGCGACGCCGTCCGGTGCCGCGACGTTCCTCAGCACCCGGATCGTCGCCCCGTTCACCGAGACCTGGACGTACGTCAAGGTCGCGACGGCCGGGGCGGGTGCCTCAGCGTCGACCTCGATCCTGACCAGCCCGCCTTGCGGTCCCGTGAGCGCGCTGACCTGGAGCGAGTACGGAACTGACGGCGGCGGCACTCCCGCTGGCGGGCATTGCGAACGCGACCGCGACCGACCCCACTGCGCACGCGAGCCGGGCCGCACGGCTCCACGTCGTTCCTGCCACCAGCCTGTACATGTCGTCTCCTTCGTCGTGAGTCTGACGAAGAGAGGATGCGCCCGCCAGCTCACGCGGCGCTAACCGGCGACTAACACGCTGCGTGGGGGAGGGACCTCACAGTCCCTCCCCCACGCTCGTCCTGCGCTACTGGTCGACCCAGTAGGCCGCTGCGCCCAGGCTTGGCCACTCGCGCTCGGGATCGGCGCGATAGAGCGGGTTGTTGGCGAACAGCGTCACGCGTGCGGTGCCTGCCGCGTTCGTGCCGTGCGCGATCACGGCCGACCCGGCGCGGACGCCGACTGGGGATCCATCAGCCACAGCCCGGCCGCGAGGATCCCGGTGGCCGGCAGATCGGGCATCGGCGGTGAGCGTCGTCGGCAACGTGCGTGAACCACGTCGGCGGATCGGCGATCAGCGTGTCGATCGCGGGATAGGCACCGACGATCGGGCTCGCCGCCCCGAGCCTGTTCTCCCAGTACAGGATCCCGCTCCGGCCGTTGCCGCTGCGCGTGACCGCCGTGAGCCCGACGAGCTGGGCGCCGGTCGTCAGGAAGTTGCCGCCGTTCGCGCCGGCGCCGAGATAGCCGCCACCGCGGGCGAAGAACGCCGTCAGCCGCGTCCGCGCGAGCGGGTTCGCGGCCGACGGCCAGTTGCCCGTGTTGAAGACGACGTCGTAGCTCTCGAGCGGATCCGTGAGGGCCGTGTTGAGCGTCGCGATCGAGATCGGGTCGGCTGTGAAGCCGAGATTCCGCAGCGACCAGCACGTCCTGGTTGACCGCACGCCGTCAGCACGGCGATCCGGGGCGCGTGGTCGACCGGGTCGAGCGCGGGGAGCGATGCGGCCAGAGCGGGCTTGAAGTGCAGCCCGCGCTCCTTGCCGACGCGCGGCGAGCTTCGCCTTCGTGGCGTTGTCGGCCGCGAAGACGGCGCTGCCGGCCGGGAGCGTGCCACCGGCGCCCGCGAACGGGCGCGAGCGCGATCTGCGCCGCGACGCCCGAGCCGACGAGCTCGTTGAGCGCGCGGACGGCCGTCGGCGAGTCGATCTCGAGGACGTACCGGTCGGCCTTCCCGCGGTCGACGCCGCCGGTCAGGCGCCCCGGCTTCTTGATCTGGCGCCGTTCCGGATGGAAGTTGGCGTTACGCGGGATCGTGACGATGTCCGCGCCCCACAGGTAGCCGTGGCTCCAGGCCGCGGGCGGTGCATACAGCTGGGTGATCGAGTTCGAGATGTCGTCCCCGATCCCGAGGGCCGTGTTCGCGAGGCCACGGCGCGGTTGCGTCATGTAGACGACGTACGACCCCTTCTCGAACGTCTGCGTGCCCCACGTGAAGTCGGCGGTGGTCTGCTGCACCTCGATGCCGTTGTCCAGCAGCCACTGGACGAGGCGGTTCGCCTCGGCGTCGCTCCGCTGGCCCGCTCCGACCGGAATCGCATGGGCCTTCGGGTACTCCGTCATCCAGTTGTTGGCGACGTCGAACGGCGGCGGGCAGCAGGGCGGCCGGGCCGCGTTCTCCTCGCCGCGGATGTAGATCTCGGCCTGGTCCCAGGTCAGGTCGTAGCGGTTCGCGACGTCGTAGAGGAGCGTCGACCAGACGACGGTGTACTGCGCCATCCGGGAGCCGACGCGGCCGCGCGGATGCGTCGTCGACCCGGGCACGCCGCAGGTCGGGTCACCCTCCTCCTCCAGGCACATCTCCACCGTCGAGCCGTTGAGGCCGATGTGCTGCGAGTACATCGGGGTGTAGAACGGCCCCCAGTCGTCCCAGCCCTCGGCGACGGCGGGTCCCGGCTGGATCCCGCCCGCGCACAGGCCGGTCGAGGCCGGCGGGAGGTCGCCGTTCGGGCACCAGTCGTTGATCGGGCGCGTGACGGCCAGCCCGATCGAGTTCACCGCCGCCTCGTTGGCGTCGATGCGCGCCTGGTTCCACTTCAGCCAGAGGTCGTACTCGATGCTCGGGTTGTGCGGCTTCGTCGTCGCCTCGATCAGGGTCGGCGTCACGTAGCCGTGCAGATCGAGCATCTCGGGCGGCAGCCACTCCTGCATGACCGCGACCGACGCCCTCGTCTCGGACTGCGACTGGGTCAGGAAGTCGCGGTTGAGGTCGAAGTCGTTCCCGTTCTGCCGCCGGTTCGCGATGTGGCCGTCCGGGTTGTGGATCACGTTGAAGAGCACGACCGCGTTGTCGAGGATCGTGTCGACCTCGGGATCGGTGCCGTAGGGAGTCGTCGCGAGCCGCTCGATGATCTGGAGCGAGGCGTCGATCCCCTCCGACTCGTCGCCGTGGATCCCGGCCTGGATGTAGAGCGGCACCTTGATCTTGTCGTGCATGCTCCACAGCCCGATCTGCGCCTGCTTGGGCTCTGTGAGTGCGAGCTTGCGGAACTTCTGCCAGTTCTTGAAGCTCTGCTTCTGGTGCTTCGTGTCGAGCGCGTTGATCGTCGCGAGGTACATGTCCCGGCCGAGCGCGGACTGACCGATCACCTCGACCGTCAGCCGGCCGTTGCTCTGCGCGGCGATCGCGTCGAGCGTGCAGCCGATCGCATACCAGGGAATGTGCGGGTAGCTGCCGACGGGATGGGACGGATCCGATCCGTCGGGATACGCGCCGACGGCGTCCGGGATCGGTGTGCCGCACCACGGCGGCCCGATTGCCGCCGAGGCGGCGGGCGAGCCGATGAGCGCGACGGCGAGCGCCGCAAGGATCAACGAGAACGAAAGCCTGATTCGACGCGCCACGGTGTGCCCTCCCTGGAAGACGACGACCGGTCCCGAACGATCGCCTCTATACCCAGGTTTTGTGGGGAAAGTCAAGCGTCTGATAGAACAACGACATGGCCACCTCCGAGACACGCGTCGTCGAGCATCTGGACACCGAGCAGCTCGAGGCGGGACTCGCCGAGATCCTGCGCTCACCTGCCGACGAGGGCACGGTGGAGCTGATCGTGCGCCGTCCGGTCGTGGACGAGCGCGAGCTGCTCGAGGAGGCCGAGCTCGACCTCGAGCGAGGTCTCGTCGGCGACGACTGGTACGCGCGGCGGCAGCAAGAGCACGAGCGACGGCTCGTCGAACCCCGACGCGCAGCTGACGCTCGCGAACGCGCGCGCGGTCGACCTCGTCGCGGCCGGCGACCGGGAGCGCTGGGCGCTCGCCGGCGACCAGTTCTACGTCGACTTCGACATCTCGGAGGCGAACCTCCCGGCCGGCACCCGGCTCTCGCTGGGCACGGCTGTGATCGAGGTGTCGGCCGCGCCCCACGACGGCTGCGTCAAGTTCAGCGCGCGCTTCGGCAAGGACGCGCACCGGTTCGTGAACACGAAGGCGCACCGCCACCTCAACCTGCGCGGGATCAACGCGAAAGTCGTCGAGCCGGGCACGGTCCGCCGCGGCGACGCGATCCGCAAGGTCTAGACCGGCGCTGCGACCCAGTGGCCGGGCTCGACCTCGACGAGGTCGCCCTCCGGCTCCGCGCCGTCCGCGGCGTGCGGACCGCCGTTGGACGTCCACTTGCGGTTGAGCTGCGGCACGGAGGCCATGAGCATCTGCGTGTACGGGTGCCTCGGATCGCCGAAGACCTTCTCCGTCTCGCCCCGCTCGACGACCGCGCCGCGGCGCAGGATCACGGTCTGGTCGCTGATGTAGTGGCCGAGCGAGAGGTCGTGCGTGACGAACAGGATTCCGAGGCCGCGCGCCTTCAGGTCACCCAGGAGGTTCAGCACGTCGATCCGGGTGGAGGCGTCGAGCATGCTGATGATCTCGTCGGCGACCAGGAACCGGATCTCGAGGAGCAGCGCCCGCGCGATCAGCAGCCGCTGGAGCTGCCCACCGCTCAGCTGGTGCGGATACTTGCCGAGCACGTCCGCCGGCTCGAGCGCGACCGCTTCGAGTGAGGCTCGCAGCTTCGCCCGCCACGCCGTTCGGCTGAGCCCGCCGAGGTAGCTCGAGCGGATCATCTCGAACACCCGGTCGACCCTGAACACGGGGTTGTACGAGCTGAAGGGGTCCTGGAAGACGCCCTGGACGTGCTGGTAGTAGCCGCGGAGCCGACGGCCGCGGAGCGCCGTCACGTCCTCGCCTTCGAACGTGATCGTCCCGTCCGTGACCTCCGTCAAGCGCAGGATCATGCGGCCGACCGTGGTCTTGCCGCTGCCGCTCTCGCCGATCAGGGAGACGACCTCGCCGGGCTTGACCTCGAACGTGACACGGCGAGACGGCAGTGAGCGCGACGCCTCCGAAGGTGCCGGTGCTGAAGACCTTCGTGACGTCGTTGAGCCGGAGCATCAGCCGGTCGCTTTCCAGCAGGCGGCGAACCGTCCCGGCTCGACCTCGACGTACGGCGGCTCCTCGACGCACTTCTCGAAGGCGAGCGGGCACCTGGCGCGGAACCTGCACCCGGTCGGCGGGTTGAGCAGCGACGGGGGCCGGCCGGGAATGCCCTTCAGCCGGCGCTCTTTGAAGCGCACTCCGACCTCGGGGAGCGACCCGAGCAGAAGCCGCGTGTACGGATGCCGCGGGTCCTCCGTGATCTCCGTCGCGGACGCCTTCTCGACCAGCTTGCCGGCGTACATGATCAGGATCGTGTCGGCGATCTGGTAGAGGATCGAGAGGTCGTGCGTGATCACGATCGTGCTCTTGACGAAGGAGCGATCGCGGAACTCGACGAGCATCTCGGCGACGGCCCGCTGGGTCGAGACGTCGAGCGCCGAGGTGATCTCGTCCGCGATCAGGAGCGACGGGTCGAGCAGCGTCGAGAGCACCATCACCACGCGCTGCTTCATCCCGCCGGAGAGCTCGATCGGATACCGCTGGAGGACGTCGTCCGAGAGGCCGACCAGGCGAAGGCGACGGCTCAGCTCCGGCAGCGTGTCGTCGTAGCTGACGCCGCGGGAGCCGAGCAGCTCCGAGATCATCGTGTCCGATCTTCCGGGTCGGGTTGAGAGCGCTCATCGCGTACTGCGGCACGATCGAGACCTTCCGGAAGCGGAAGTCGTTCATCGCCTTGTTGTCGTCGATCGGCAGCTCGACGCCGTCGAGCTGCGACCGTTCCCTCCACGTACCGCATGCGGCCGTCGAGCCGGATCAGACTCTTGCCGAGCGTCGTCTTCCCGCAGCCCGACTCGCCGGCGATGCCCATGATCTCGCCGTCTGCGACCTGGAAGTTGACCCCGTCGAGCGCGCGGACGTCGCCTTTCGTGGTGCGGTAGTACACGCGCAGATTCTCGACCGCGAGGCTCACATCTCACGCAGCTTCGGGTTGAAGACCTCGTCGAGGCCGACGTTCATGACGTAGAGACCGCCGACGATGGCCATGATCCCGAGGCCCGGGACGATGAACCACCACCACATCCCGAGCTGGAGGGCGCTGTTCGCGACCGCGGTGTTCATCATCAGTCCGAGCGACATCGCGTTCGAGGGGCCGAGCCCGAGAAAGTCGAGGGTCGCGGCGGTCAGGATCGCGCCTCCGAAGAGGAGGATGAACGTGAGGAAGAGGTACGAGCTCATGTTCGGCGCGATCTCCTTGACGATGATCCGCGAGGTACGCGCGCCGGAGAGGCGCGCCATGCTGACGAAGTCGCGCGAGGCGAGCGAGAAGGTCTGGGCCCGGATCGCCCGGGCCGCCCACGGCCACGACGTGAGCCCGATCAGCACCGCTTCCGAGACGAGGCCCTGGATCGACAGGTAGGCGGAGACGATGATCAGGACGGCCAGCGTCGGGATCACGAGCACGACGTTCGTCAGCATGCTCAGCGCCTCGTCGATGAGGCCGCCGCGGTAGCCGCAGGTGAAGCCGATCAGCATCGCGATCCCGGCCGCGACGCAGCCGGCCAGCGCTCCGACGAGAAAGCTCGCCCGGAGCCCGTGGACGAACTGGGCGAAGACGTCCTGGCCCGGAGCCGTGGTGCCGAACCAACGCTCGGAGGACGGCGGCGACCCCGTCGGATACCCGAAGTCGAACGGATCGGCATCGGTCAGCCACGGCCCGACGAGCGCGAACGCGAGGAAGAAGAGCACGATGCCGAGCCCGATGACGAGCTTCTTGTTGCGAAACGCGAAGTACAGCGCTTCGCCGCCTCTGCGTTGCGGCTGCAGCTCCTGGGGCTCGACGGCCTCGGGATCCAGCTGGGCGGTGCCGGGCGTCGCGACGGTGCTCACCTAGGACCCCTGAATTCCCATGCGGGTCCTCGGATCGACGATCACGTAGGCGATGTCGACGATGAAGTTGGCGATCAGGACGCCGATGATGATGAAGAGGAAGAGCCCCTGGAGCAGGAAGTAGTCGCGGACCTGGATCGAGGTCAGGATCAGCGAGCCGACGCCGGGGTAGCCGAAGACGATCTCGGTGACGAGAGCGCCGCCGACGACTGCGCCGAGCGCGAGCGCGAGGCCGGACATCTGCGGCAGCCGCGCGTTCTTGTACGCGTACCCCCGCACGAGCCGGCTCGGTGCCCCGAGCGACTGGAGGTAGTTGGCGTAGTCGGCTTCCAGCTCGTAGATGATCAGGTTCCGCATCCCGATCGCCCAGCCGCCGAACGCGACGAGGAACAGCGACAGGAACGGCAGGAACCAGTGCACGGCGAAGCTCCGTGCGAACTCGAAGGTCCAGGCCGGCTGCATCGAGAAGTCGTAGGCACCCGAGACGGGGAAGATCTGGAACTGGGCGGCGAGAAAGTAGGCGAGCACGAGCGACAGCCACATGTACGGCGTCGCCGTGAGGATGTACCCGACCGGCAGAATGGTGTTGTCGAGCACCTTCCGCCGTGCGGCCATGGCGCCGACACGATTGCCGGCGATGTAGCTGAGCACGATCGCCGGGACGAGGATCGCGAGCGTGTACGGCACCGCCTGCAGGATCAAGTCGCTCACCGACGAGCCGACGTAGGCGATGCTCGGGCCGAGGTCGCCCTGGAGCAGCCCACGCCAGAAGTTCACGTACTGCGTCCACAGCGGCTGGTCGAGCCCGAACGACTCGGTGAAGTACCCGTGGAGCTCCTGCGAGGCCGTCGAGTCTGCCTGCAAGCGCGAGATCAGGCCGGCGATCGGGTCGCCCGGCATCAGACGCGGGATCGCCCAGTCGATCGTCACCGCCACGAAGAAGGTGAGGAGGTAGATGAGGCTCTTGCGGGCGAGGTATCGGTACATCGGTCAGACCGACCGCGGGCCGCTGCGGAAATCGCAGCGGCCCGACAGGTCAGCGGTCATTTGCTGGTGTTACTACTTTTTCTTCAACCTGGCGAGCGCCTCGATGCCCGTCATGTTGAGGTAGCCGTTCCACATCGCGGGCGTGGTCTGCAGCCCCGCACCCGACGCGCTGGAGAAGTTGGTCCAGACGCTCGTGTTGTACTGCGCCCACAGCCCGTTGTACCAGAGCGGAATCGCGGGCAGCTCCTCGAGGATGTACTTCTGGATCTGCGAGTGGATCTTCTTCGCCTTCGCCACGTTCGACGTCGGCACCTTGTTCAACGCGAGGGTCAACGCCCACGGCTTCGGGCCTGCAGCCGTGAATCGCGCGAAGTTGGCGAACGTCTGCTCATCGGCGACCGGCAGGTGGAAGAGGTAGTCGTAGTAGGTGTACGGCGTGTTGCCGAGCTGCTTCTCGTTGTTGATCACGAGGTCGAACTTGCCGGAGTTGCGCTCTTCGACCAGCCCGTTGAAGTCGGGGTACGCCGGCGTCAGCTTGATTCCGGCGGCCTTCGTGCTGTTGGCGATGATCTGGATCGCGGTCTGCCAGTCCGACCACCCGTTCGGGACGATGATCCGCAGGTTGATCGACGACCCGTCCTTGTTCTCGACGAAGCCGTCACCGTTGGTGTCCTTGTAGCCGGCACCCGCCAGGAGCGCCTTCGCCCTCGCGATGTTGTAGGTGAACCCGAGCTTCTTGGACTGGGCCTTGTCGATCCAGCGGCCCCACGTCGGCAGCAGGCCGGTCGGATCCGCCTTGGCGACGATGTTCCCGTAGTCGGCCTTGACGATCTGGTCGATGTTGATCGCGGTGGCCAGCGCCCGGCGGAACACCCTGTCGTCCAGCGGCTTCTTCGTCGTGTTCGGCACCAGCCAGGCCGTGTTGGCGGAGAGCATGTACGGGGCCTTCGGGTAGTACGTGCGGACCTTGCCGCCGATCTGCTTGTCGATGCCCGGGAAGAAGTTGTTGCTCAGGTCGATCTTGTTCTGCAGGAAGTTCTGCAGCGATGCCGTGTTGGCCGTGTTGTGGATGTCGACGATGTACTTCATCGGCATCCTCATCCCGACCGCCTTGGTCGCCCACCAGCCGTCGCGCCTGATTCCACTGCAACGTCTGTGACCTTCCCTTGCCGGCGCCATACGTGAACGGGCCGGTGCCGACGAACTTCTTGTCGGTGTTGCCCGTCACGATGTCGGTTGCGCTGTAGCTCGACCAGATGTGCCTCGGCACGATCGGGACCGAGTACATGTTCGTATCCCAGTCCTGGTAGTTCGGGGTGCCTTTGAAGTTGAACTTGACCGTGCGTCCGCTCGTCGTGACGCTCTGCAGGCCCGTCTTCCACATCGTGGAGAACTGCGAGCCCTCCAGCTTGCCCGTCTCGAACGTGAACTTCACGTCCGCCGCGGTCAACGGCTTCCCGTCGTTCCAGGTGACGCCGCTCCGCAAGGTGACGACGAAGCTCCGACCCTGCCACTTACCACTGGTCGCGAGCCACGGGATGAAGCGGTCCTGGAGCGGGTCGTAGCGGAAGAGTGTCTCGTAGAGAAGCCCGAGCACCCCCGTCGCGTAGCCGGGCCGGAGCGGGTTGAAGTTCGTAAAGGGGCCCCACGCGGTGCCCGAGGTGTACAGGGTTTCGTTCCGCGGGAGCGCGTCGGTGCTCGTGGGCTTCGCGCCTGCCCCGCTTGTGAACACTGCGACAACCACTGCGAGCGCCGCGACTGCGCTCAGGGCTATCGCTGTCCTTGTCTTGCGATTACGCATGTGCTGCCCCTCCTCCTTCGTTGGACGATTCTGACGTCAGTTAGCTCAGTTAGTTGGTTAACCGGTTTAGTCGATGACTGCGCGATCCTCACCGGACCGCCTCCTGGTCGGCCTGGACCGACGCCGGCGAGCGGCGACCTCCTCACGCCGAGCACGGCGACTCCGAACGGCTCGAGCACGACGGTCGCCTCGTCGATCTCCAGCTCGACCCCCTCCTCGAGCAGCGGCTCCGCCGCGATGTCGTCTCCGGAGACGTTCACCAGGATCGCCGTCTCCGACCGCCCCCCGCGCAGCCTGCCGACGAGCACGCGGGGATCGTCGACCCGAACCGGCCGGGAGACCCCCGCGACCTCGGCGAGCGCCGAATAGAGGCGCCAGGTCTCCTCCGGGTTCACCCGCGGCGTCCGGGCGGCGAAGTGCTCGAGCGGGTAGGTGCAGAAGACGGTCCGGCCGCGGCCGAGCTCGTTGGAAACGATCGCCGGCCGTCCGTGAGCGTCGATCGCGACGACCCGAGCGGAGAGCAGTTCGACCGGCAGGTAGGCACGGGCGCTGCTCTCGCCCCCGACGTGGAACGACAATCTCGTTCCGGCGGGCAGGCCGCCGAAGTCCTCGACGAACTGGAGCGTCACCTCGTCCTCCTCGATCGGGTCGACGAGGCCGTAACGCAGGAGATGGCGAATCCCGAAGATCTCGTCCAGCCCGGAGAGCCACGGGCCGCGCTGGTTGGCTGTGCTGCCGCCGAAGTACGAGGCGTAGACGGTCGCGCCCCCCTCGGCGAGCTCGCGCAACCGGTCGATGCCGGGCGCGGTCAGGAGCTTCGCGCACGGCGCCAGGTAGAGGCGCGCGGAGTCGCGCAAGCCGTCGTACTCGCGCATCGGCGCCACCGGCAGGTCGGCCTCGCGCGCCGCGACGTAGGCGTGGAAGAGGTTGTCGCGGAGGTCGCTCCGGTACGACTGCTCGGTGAAGGGCAAGACACGCTCGAAGTGCTCCGGGACGACGAGCGCCACGTCGCCTGCGACCCGTTCCCAACCTTGCGCCGAGAGATCGCGCACGAGCGCAGCGAAGTCGCGGAGCTCGAGCAGCTGCGGCTTTGGCTCGCCGTGCCGGTCCGTCAGCCCGAAGTGAAGCTCGAAGACGTGGTGCCGGTACGGATCCTCGGCACGGAGATCGTCGTAGTCGCAGTTGTTCCAGGCGATCCAGCCGCGCGCCCCGGCCAGCAGGGTCGTGTGCAGCACCTGCCGGTAGTACGCGGCCGCGTGCTCGTCGGCCGCGAAGTCCGAGCTGACGCCGAACTCCTCGAGCACGACCGGCTTTCCGAATGTGCCGGCGAGCTCGCACGCGAATGCGGGTGCGAGGAACTGGCGCACCTGGTCGTCCTGCATCGGGTAGGAGTGCGGGCCGACGAAGTCGACGAGCGGCGCAAGCGCTCGCAGCGAGTAGCCGTTGTCGGTGCCGGTGACCTCGACGCCCCACGCGCCGTCGCCGAGCGAGATGGGCTGCTGCGCTCCGGCCGAGCGAACCGCCTGGACGAGGGCACGGGCCCAGGCGGCGACCTCTTCGCTCGTGCCGGTACCGCCGTACAGCGGCATCTCGTTGGAGATCAGCCAGCCGACGACGGCGAGGTGACTGCCGAAGCGGCGCGCGATCTCTCCCGCAAACCAGGCCTGCTGGGAGAGGAGCCAGGGATCACGGTAGAGGTCGCGGCCGCCCCGCCAGGGAGGGTCCCAATTCTGGCCGGACATGTGTCCGACGATGAACGTCGGAATCGTCCCCAGCCCGAGCTCGACGTGAGCGTCAAGGAAGTCGCTGAAGCGCTCGGCGACCTGCTCGTCGAGGACCTCGGGAGTCGGGACGAAGTCGGGCCAGAAACAGAAGGAACGAGTGACGGTGAGCCCGTGCCGGGCCAGCACGTCGAGCTCCTCCCGGACGACGTCCGGGTCGTAGCGCGCCCACATGCGTGGGCCGCCGGTTCTCGACCAGAAGTTCGCGCCGAGCCAGGGTACGCTCGGCAGGACGATCTTCGAGGTTGCTCCTGCCACTTCTCTTCATCCTTCGTCGGATGGTCTCCCCCGTACATACGCACTTCATCACTAATCCGGTTTAGTTGTCAAGTCCCGGTCAGGCACGGCTGCGACGGCGGCGAGGCCGCGCGGTACTCCCGCGAACGGTCAAACGCCCGCGAGGCACCTGGATGTCACCGACCGCGTTCTCGTCGATCGCGTCGAGCAAACGGCGCGTCGCAGCCACGCCGTACGCCGGGATGTCGCGCTCGACGGCCGTGAGCGGCGGCCCCACGACCTGGCAGAGAAGCGAGTCGTCTCCCGCGACGATCGAGACGTCGCCCGGAACCGAGAGCCCGAGCTCGTGCACCACCCCGAGCCCTGAGACGGCCAGCACGTCGCTGTCGTAGACGATCGCGGTCGGCGGCTCGGAGCCGGACAGCAGCCGGCGCGTCGCGTCGGCACCGCTCTCGGGGCTGAAGTCGGTCGAGGCGATCTCCGCCGAGAGCGAGAGAGCCCGAGCTTTCTGCCGGAAGGCGTTGTTGCGAGCGGCCGAGTGGACGAAGCTCGGGAGGCCGGCGACGCGCGCGATCCGGCGGTGGCCGAGCCCTGCGAGGTGGTCGATGATCTCCCCGATCACCGACGCCTCGTCGTGCCAGACGCAAGGGAGCGCACTGCTCTTGAGCGGGCCCCCGACCACGACCGCCGGCATTCCGAGGCGGGTGAGACCCTCAACGCGCGGGTCGTTCTTCCGCAGGTCGACGACGAGCACGCCGTCGACGCGCCGCTCCGCCCACCAGCGGCGGTGAATCGACAGTTCCCTGTCGACGTCCTCGGCCATCTGGATCGTCAGCGCGATCGAGCGCGACGAGAGCTCCGACTCGACGCCGGCGATGAACTCCATGAAGAACGGCTCGAGCGAGAGCGTCGTCAGCGTGCGCGCGAGCACGAGCCCGCAGGCGTTGGCGCGCGCGACCGAGAGCGCCCGCGCAGCGCTGTTCGGGTACCAGCCCATCTCCTCGGCGATCGCGAGGATTCGCGCCCGTGTGCTGTCGGAGAGCCCGGGACGCTCGTTGAGCGCGAACGAGACCGCGCCCTTCGACACGCCCGCTCGGCGGGCGATGTCGCTCGACGTCACTCTGCGTGCTCGGTCCTCCTTGGGCGCCGCCACGTCAACCTCCTTGCTCAGAGCCTAGCGTTGTGCATGGACATGAGCTTATGATTCACTTAACCGGTTCAGTAATTCCACGAGAGGGCGCGATGCGCAACGGCAGCTTCCCGAGCACCTTCCGTTGGGGCGTGGCGACAGCCGCGTACCAGATCGAGGGTGCAGTCAACGAGGACGGGAGGGGCGCGAGCATCTGGGACCGCTTCTGCGCGATCAAAGGCAACGTCCGCAACGGCGAGACCGGCGAAGTCGCGTGCGACTTCTACCATCGCTACCCAGAGGACGTCGCCCTCCTGCGCGAGCTCGGCGCCTGCGCCTTCCGCTTCTCCGTCGCGTGGCCGCGCGTCCTGCCCGAGGGCCGCGGGAAGGTGAACGAGCCCGGCCTCGACTTCTACGACCGGCTCGTGGACGAGTTGCTCGCGAACGAGATCGCGCCGGTCGTCACCCTCTACCACTGGGACCTCCCGGTCGCGCTCGAGGATGCGGGCGGCTGGCCGGAGCGCGCGACGGCCGAGGCGTTCTGCGAGTTCGCCGAGGCGACCGCCCGCAGGCTGGGCGACCGCGTCTCGCTCTGGATCACCCACAACGAGCCGTGGGTCGCCGCCTGGCTCGGCTACGGCCTCGGCGAGCACGCACCCGGCCGGGCGTCTCGTCCGGACGCGCTCGCCGCCGCGCACCATCTCCTGCTCTCACACGGGCTCGCCGTCGACGTGATCAGGCGCGAGGCCCCGGGCGCCGAGGTCGGCATCACCCTCGACCTCACCCAGGCCTACCCGGCCTCATCGTCGGAAGCCGACGCCGCGGCGGCGCGCGCGGCCGACGGGGAGAAGAACAGGTGGTTCCTCGACCCGGTCTTCAAGGGCTCCTATCCGGAGGACGTCCTCGCCGCACTCGCTCCCGACGCTCCCCCGGTCCGCGACGGAGACCTCGACGTGATCTCGACGCCGATCGACTTCCTGGGCGTCAACTACTACCGCCGCGAGATCGTTGCCGCGACGCCCGACGGCGGCCGGCAGATGGTCCACCAGCCGGACTCGATGTACACCGAGATGGGCTGGGAGGTCTCTCCGCACGGCCTCCACGACCTGCTCGTCCGCGTGCACGAGGAGTACGCGCCGGCCGCGATCCACGTGACCGAGAACGGCGCTGCGTTCGGCGACACGCTGCGCCACGACGGCGTCGTCGACGACCCTGAGCGGCAGGCGTTCCTCGCCGGGCACGTGGACGCGATCGAGCGCGCAATCGCCGACGGCGTCCCGGTCGCGGGCTACTTCGTCTGGTCGCTGCTCGACAACTTCGAGTGGGCCCACGGCTACGGGAAGCGGTTCGGGATCGTCTACGTCGACTACCCGACGCTGCGGCGGATCCCGAAGTCGAGCTTCTCCTGGTACCGCGACCTGATCGCCCACGCCACCACGCTCGGCGGGTGACGACGACGGCCGTCGACTAGCGCTTCGCGGTCTTGCGGCGCGCGGCGGGCTTCTTGCGTGCCGGCGGCCGCTTCGCGCGCACCGAGCCGCGGCCCTTCTTCGCGGCGTCGACCGAGGCTTTCAGCGCGGCCAGGAGATCCGCGGGCTCCTCGTCAGCCTCCGGCTCCGCAGCGGTGATCGTCTTGCCCTTCTGCTTGGCCCTGACGACCGCGAGCAGCGCCTTGCGGTAGGTGTCCTCGTACTTCTCCGGCTTGAAAGGCCCGGTGAAGCGCTCGATCAGCGCCGTCGCGAGCTCGAGCTCCTCCTTCGGAACCTTGCGCTTGCCGGGGGCAAGCTTGTCGGAGGGCCTGATCTCGTCGTGGAAGAACATCTTCTCCAGGGCGATCACGCCGTCGCGCACGCGCAGGCAGCCGAGGTACTGGCGCTCGCGCATCACGTACTTGCCGATCGCGGCGAGACCTGTCTGCTCCATCGCCTCGCGCATCAGCGCGTACACCTTCTCGGCACCGTCCTGCGGGCCGAGGAAGTAGGTGCGGTCGAAGTAGATCGGGTCGATCTCGTCGTAGGGGACGAAGTCGGAGATGTCGATCGTCTTGACGCCCTCGGCCTTCACGGCCGCGAAGTCCTCGTCGGTGAGGATGACGTGCTTGTCCTTCGAGGTCTCGAAGGCCTTCACGATCTCGTCGTCGGGGACCAGCTTCTCTTCCTTCTTGCAGAACTTCTGGTAGCCGATCCGGCCGTTGTCGGGCTCGTGGATCAGGTGGAAGTGCAGGTCTTTTTCCTCGATTGCGCTGTACATCCGCACGGGCACGTTGACGAGCCCGAACGAGATCGCACCGCTCCAGATCGCTCTCGGCATACAGAGAGAACGGAGGAACAATCGTTTCGGTTTCGGTGCGAAGGCGTTGCACACGCGTTGCACATCGCTCCGTAGCGTCTGCGGCATGAAGAACGGCGAGACGCGAGCTGCAACGCCCTGGGGCGCGGCGACGCTGCTCGAGGAGCTGAAGCTGCCGCAGCAGGCGGGCGACAAGCGATTTGCCTCGCTCGTCCAGTTGCTCGAGACCGGCAACGGACGAGCGCCTCGTCCGCTTCGCCTACGCCACCGACGGTGTCGCGCGGCGCGGTCCGGTGACGCTGCGGGCAAAGGACCTCGAGCGGCTGCGAACGGCGCTCGCGAAGCATCCCGGGCTCGAGGAGGCGTTGCGGCTGTGAGCCGGGCTGGTCCTCGGTCAGGCGGCCGCGAACGTGCGCTCGCGCGCGGCGTCGACGAGCGCGGCGAGCAGGAGGGCGCCGTCGCCGGAGCCGAGCATCGTGTCCACCGCGTGCTCCGGATGCGGCATCAGGCCAAAGACGTTCCGCTCCTCGTTGCACACGCCCGCCACGTCGCCGACCGAGCCGTTGCAGTCCTCCGCGTAGCGCAGCACGAGCTGGCCCGACGCCTCCAGCTCGCGATAGAGCTCGTCGTCGGCGTACCAGTTCCCCTCCCCGTTCTTCACCGGGATCGTCAGCTCCTGTCCGGGCTCGCAGCGGGCGGTGAACAGCGTGTCCGTGCGCTCCACGCGCAGCCGGACGTCGCGGCAGATGAACTCGAGATCACGGTTCCGGCGCAGCACGCCCGGAAGCAGCCCTGCCTCGCAGAGGATCTGAAAGCCGTTGCAGATCCCGAGCACCGGTCCCCCTGCAGCTGCGAAGCCGCGCACCGCGTCCAGCACCGGGGCGAAGCGGGCGATCGCGCCACAGCGCAGGTAGTCGCCGTACGAGAAGCCGCCGGGCAAAACGACGGCTTCCGTGCCGCGCGGGAGCTCCTGCTCGGCATGCCAGACGAGCATCGGGTCGGCGCCGAGCGCGCCGAGCGCCCACGCGGCGTCCCGGTCGTCGTTCGAGCCCGGAAAGACGAGCACGGCGATGCGCGGCCTGACGCTCACGGTTCCGCCACCTCGATTTCGAAGCTCTCGATCAGCGGGTTCGCGAGCAGCTCCTGGCACATTCGTTCCACCTGCGCCTTGGCCTCGTGGGACGACGGGGCGTCGACCTCGAGGTCGACGAGCCGGCCCACGCGTGCGCCTCCGACGGAGAACCCGAGCTTGCGCAGCGACCCCTGCACCGCCTCACCCTGCGGGTCGAGGATCCCCGCCTTGGGTCTGACGAGAACCGTCACCTTCATCGCAGCACCACCTGCGGGTCGGCGAGGTAGTCGGCGAACGCAAGCCCCGTCAACACTTCGAAGGCCTCGACGTAGCGCGCACGTGTACCGGCGACCACGTCTGCCGGGACCTCAGGGCCGGGGTAGGTCTTGTCCCAGCCCAGGCTCTCGCAGTAGTCCCGCACGTACTGCTTGTCGTACGACGGCTGCGGACCACCGGGTGCGTAGTCGGATCGCGGGCCAGAAGCGGGACGAATCCGGCGTCAGCGCCTCGTCTCCGAGCACGAGGGCGCCGTCGCGGTCGACCCCGAGCTCGAACTTCGTGTCGGCGAGGATGATTCCGCGCTCCTCGGCGTGCGCAGCCGCGTAGCGGTAGAGCGCGACCGCGACCGACTCCACCTTCGCCCAGAGCTCGGCGCCGACAAGGCCGGCCGCCGCCTGCGCGTCGATGTTCTCGTCGTGGCCCGACTGCGCCTTCGTCGCGGGGGTGACGATCGGCTCGGGCAGGCGGTCCGACTCGCGCAGGCCCTTCGGGAGCTCATGACCGCAGACGGAGCCGGTGCCGAGGTAGTCCTTCCAGCCGGAACCCGACAGATAGCCGCGGACGACGACCTCGACCGGGAGCATCTCGAGACGCCGGCACTCGAGCGACCGGCCGTCGTCGCGGAGCGCCAGCAGGTGATTCGGGACGAGCTCCCGCGTCCGCGCGAACCAGAAGGCCGAGAGACCGGTGAGCACGCGGCCCTTGTCCGGGACCTCGGTCGGGAGGATCACGTCGAAGGTCGAGATTCGGTCGGACGCGACGAGCAGCAGCCGCTCGTCATCGAGGGCGTAGAGCTCGCGCACCTTCCCGCTCGCGAGATGGACCGCGGCTTCAGGCATGGACCTGCTCCCGGCTGAGCGCGCGCAGCCGCTCGAAGACGACGTCGACATGACGCGTGTAGGCGCCGAGGTCGAAAACAGCATCCAGGTCGACGCGTCCGGCGATCTCGGCGTCGGCGCGGACGAGCTCCGGGAAGTCCAGGCCCTCGTCCCAGGCGCGCATCGCGTGACGTTGCACAAGCCGGTACGCATCGTCGCGTGCGAGGCCGGCCTCGACGAGCGCGAGCAGCAGACGCTGGCTGAAATACAGCCGATGGCTCGAGTCCAGGTTCTCGCGCATCCGCTCGGTGCGGACGACGAGACCTTCGAGCAGCCAGGCGAGCCGGTCGAGCATGTAGTCGACGGCGAGGAACGCGTCGGGCAACACGATCCGCTCGGCCGAGGAGTGCGAGATGTCCCGCTCGTGCCAGAGCGCGACGTTCTCGAGCCCTGCAACCGCGCCTGCGCGGACGACGCGCGCCAGCCCGCAGATCCGCTCCGAGACGATCGGGTTCCGCTTGTGCGGCATCGCCGACGATCCCTTCTGACCGCTTCCGAACGGCTCCTCGACCTCGCGTACCTCCGTCCGGGCGAGGTGGCGGATCTCGAGCGCGAACCGCTCGAGTGAGGTTGCGAGGAGTGCGAGCGCATTCAGCACCTCGGCGTGACGGTCGCGCTGGAGGATCTGCGTGGAGCTGGGAGCCGGCTCGAGGCCGAGCCGCTCGCAGGCGACCCGCTCGACCTCAGGGTCGGCTGCCGAGTACGTGCCGACGGCGCCCGAGAGCTTGCCGACGCGCATCCCTTCGAGCGCTCGGGCGACGCGGGTTCGGTCACGCTCGAGGGCGAAGGCCCAGCCGGCGAGCTTGAGACCGAAGGTCGTGGGCTCCGCGTGGATGCCGTGAGTGCGTCCGATCGTCAGGGTCTCGCGATGCTCCTCGGCACGGGCGACAACGGCGGCGAAGCCACGGTCGATCCCGGCGAGGATCAGCGCTCCGGCGTCGCGGATCTGGAGCGCGAGCGCAGTATCGAGGACGTCCGACGACGTCAGGCCGTAATGAAACCAACGCCCTTCCTCCCCGAGTCCCTCGGCGACCGCGTCGACGAAGGCGGCGACGTCGTGGTGCGTCCGCGCCTCGATCTCGGCGACGCGCTCCGGCGTCGGAACGACCGCTCGCTCGCGAATCGTTTCGATCGCCTCGCGCGGGACAATGCCGGTCTCAGCCCACCCCTCCAGCGCAGCGAGCTCGACCTCCAGCCAGCGCGCCAGCCTCGCTTCGTCCGACCAGATCGCCGACATGGCCGGACGGGAGTAGCGCGAAATCACTCAAGCGAGTCTACCGCCCGGGTCGGCCGATCGAACCGCGGCGGATCAGCCCGGCGTGCCGGAAGCTGCGAGGGCGATGTCCGTGCGGTACTGCGCCCCGGGGAACGTGATCCGCTCGCAGCCCGCGTAGGCGCGGTCGCGCGCCTCGCCGATGGTCGCCCCGGTGCCGGTGATCCCGAGGATCCGCCCGCCGTTCGTGACCAGCCGGTCGCCGTACAGCGCGGTGCCGGCGTGGAAGACGAGCGCGCCCGCCGCCTCGGCGTCCTCGATCCCCTCGATCGCCGAGCCGCTGTCGGAGCTCTCCGGGTAGTGGGCACCGGCGATCACGACGGTCACCGCGGCTTCGTCGGAGGCGGTGAGCTCGACGCCGTCGAGGTCGCCGCCCGCAGCCGCCGCGAGCGCGCCGAGGAAGTCGCCCTCGAGCCGGGGCAGGATCGACTGTGTCTCGGGATCCCCGAAGCGGCAGTTGAACTCGAGCACCTTCGGCCCGTCCGGCGTCAGCATCAGGCCGGCGAAGAGGACGCCGACGAACGGTGCGCCGCGCCTCGCGAGCTCCTCGACGACCGGCTTGTGGATCTGCTCGACGAGCTCCGCGACCTCGTCGGCGCCCATTCCAGGCACGGGCGAGAAGGAGCCCATGCCGCCGGTGTTCGGGCCCGTGTCGCCGTCGCCGATCCGCTTGAAGTCCTGCGCCGGCGCGAGCGGCACCACCCCACGGCCGTCCGCGAGCGCGAAGACCGACACCTCCTCACCCACCAGCAGTTCCTCGATCACGATCGGCCCCGGGAAGACGGCCGCCGCGCGGAGGCCCTCGTCGAGCTGCTCCACGGTCTCGCAGACGAAGACGCCCTTGCCCGCCGCCAGCCCGTCGACCTTGACCACGCACGGGGGGCGGGCAACCGCAAGCGTTTCGGCCGTCGGAACGTCGGCTGCGGCGAGAACTGCCTTGGCGAAGCTCTTCGAGCCCTCGATCCTCGCAGCGGCCCGGCCGGGGCCGAAGACCGCGACGCCGTTGCGGCGCAGCAGGTCGGCAATGCCGGCGACGAGAGGTGCCTCAGGGCCGATGACGACGAGGTCGATGTCGAGGCTGCGTGCGAGCCCGAGCAGGCTCTCGCCGTCCTCGGCCCGGACCGGATGGCAGGCGCCGAGGCGCGCGATCCCTGGATTGCCTGGAGCGGCGTGCAGCGATTCCAGCCCGGGAGCCTGCGCGAGCTTCCACGCGAGCGCATGCTCGCGCCCGCCCGACCCGACCAGGAGCACCTTCACGGCGGCCGAGTCTACTCCCCGCGTTTGACGGGCGGGTGGGCGCGCCTCCGCCGGGCGTTAGACAGGCTTGGCGACGACGCGGGCGAGGGCGTCGACCACATCCGGGTCGAACTGCGTCCCCGAGCAGCGGCGGAGCTCCTCGAGCGCTTCCTCCGCGGAGCGACCGGCGCGATAGGGCCGGTCGGTGGTGATCGCGCTGTAGGCGTCGCAGCAGCAGACGATGCGGGCGACGAGCGGAATCTGGTCGCCGACGAGCCCGTCCGGGTAGCCGCCACCGCCGAAGCGCTCGTGGCAGGAACGGACGAGGCTGCCGACGTTCCCGAGCACGCCACCCACGCGGTCGAGCATCTCCTCGCCCACAACCGTGTGCGTCTCGACGATCGCCCGCTCCTCGTCGGTCAGCGGGCCGGGCTTGTTGATGATCTCGTTCGGGATCCGGATCTTGCCGACGTCGTGCAAGAGCGCCACGAACTCCGTGTCGCGGCGGCCGCGTGAGTCGAGCCCGAGCTCCTCGGCCACGGCGATCGAGAGTGAGACGACGTCACGGCTGTGCGAGCCCGTGTAGGCGTCGTCGGCCTCGACGACGTCCCCGAGCAGGAGCGCCGTGCCGCGGTACGCATGGCTGAGCTCGAGCGCGTGGTCGACGCGACTGCGCCGTTCGCGCGCGAAGGTGCGGAGCAGCCCGACGAGCGGGAGGACGAGGAGAAATGCAGCGGGATGGTCGACAGCCGCCAGCGCGGCGAGCAGCCCGATCGGCGCGAGCGTTGCATCCACGCCCCACGCCACGGCCAGGTCGCGGATGAAGAGCCGCGGTGAGATCCCGAGCGCGACCCGGGCGTGCATCGTCGCGATCACGAAGTCGCAGGCGAACTGTGCAACCAGCGCCGCGACGAGCACGAGCACCGCAGCGTCTCCGGGTGCGGGGCCTCCCGCGACGACGAGAACGAGTACGGGGCCGAGTGAGTAGCAGGCCTCGCCGAGCCGTCCGAGCACGCGTTCGAGTCGAATCCGGCCCTCGACCAGCTCGAGCACGTTCCCGAGCATCACTCCGGCCGCGACGCAGAGCGGCACGAGCTCGAGCGGGAGGAGAAAGAGCAGCGGCACGAAGACGAGCTGCGTCGCCGGAGCGAGACCGGGCCCGACCTCGAACTCGACGTTGTAGGCGAGCGCGTAGGCGCCGACGAGC
The DNA here is from genome assembly GCA_963847255.1 of uncultured Gaiellaceae bacterium. Lineage (GTDB taxonomy): Bacteria > Actinomycetota > Thermoleophilia > Gaiellales > Gaiellaceae > Gaiellasilicea. The sequence continues at coordinate 32,736 of CAWJYW010000013.1, read as the reverse complement.
ATCGCGACAAGGAGCGGCGAGACCGTCTGCCCCGAGTCGTAGAACACGAGCAGCGGGAGCGCGACCGCGAGGAAGACGCCGCCGGTGAGCATGCTCGCCCAGAGCCCACGGCTGCCGAGACGCTGGCGCCGGCGTGCCCGTCCGTCCTCGATCGGCTGATCGCGGGCAGGGTCGAGGTCGACCCCGGGGCGGGTCGACGGCTCTGCAGACCAGGCTTCGGTTCCCGCCGCGGTGCTCACGTCCGAGTATCGGAGGCGCCTCAGGGCGTACGGTCACTCGATCGGGGGATTAAACCTAGCCTCGCCCTAGCCTCGCCGTCACCCGGAAGGGGGACGCCCGTTACGCGCAACCGCGAAGACTGAGTCCACTGCGGTCGGACAAGGGAGAAGGCGGAAGATGAACGTTGCGGCGATTTCACGGAAGAGCGCTCGGAACCTGCTGGCGCTGTTCACGGCACTGGTTGCGGTAGCTGCTGTGTCGGCCTCGCCGGCGGCGGCTGCGGACGGATCGCTGCTCGGCTGCGGCTACCAGCCGGTTCATCCGTTCATGCGCTTCCTCGACCCGCTCCCCTACTCGCTCCTGCCGGGCGGCGACTTCGAGTCGGGCGCCCAGGGCTGGAAGCTCTCCGGCGGCGCCAGGGTCGTCGACGGCAACGAGTCCTTCTTCGTGACCACAGCGCGAGACTCGCACTCGCTGCTCCTGCCTCCGGGCAGCTCGGCCACGAGCCCAACGATGTGCATGGGTCTCCTGCTGCCGATCGTCCGCTACTTCTCGACCGGCGGCGCACTCCTCTCGTACCTCCGGGTCGAAGCGGTCTACACGGACGCCTCGGGACGCCAGCGCGCGCTCGACCTGCTTCCCATGGGACTGCCCTCGAAGTCGTGGTCGCCGGGACTGCCCGCGCTCCAGCTGCTGGGCGCGGTGAACACGCTGACCCTGAACGGACTCACGTCCCAGATCGCGCTGCGCTTCACACCCAAAGGGCTTCTCTTCGGAAGCGGCACGTGGCGCGTCGACGACATCTACGTCGACCCCTGGAAGGTGATCTAGGTAGAGCTCAGGCCGCCGCGAGCACCTGCTCGCGCGCGGCACCCGTCCCGACGAGCCGGACCGGCACGTCGAGGGCGAGCTCGACCAGCTGCACGTAGGCGCGGGCCGCCTCGGGCAGGTCGCCGATCGTTTCGCAGTCGTCGAGTGGCTCGCCCCAGCCCGCAACGGTCTCCATCACCGGCTCGGCGTGGTGGAAGTCGCTCTGGTGCGCAGGGAAGTTGGGCGTCTCCGTGCGGTCGGGCAGCCGGTAGCGGACGCACACCTGCAGCTCGTCGAAGGCGGAGAGCACGTCGAGCTTCGTCAGTGCAAGCGACGTGATCCCGTTCAGCCGGACGGCGTAGCGGAGCGCGACGAGATCCAGCCAGCCGGGCCGCCGCTCGCGGCCGGTCACGGTGCCGAACTCCTGCCCGAGCTCCCGCACCTGACCGCCGATCTCGTCGTCCATCTCGCTGGGGAACGGCCCGGCGCCGACGCGGGTCACGTATGCCTTCGAGACGCCGAGCACCTCGTCGATCCGCGTCGGCCCGATCCCGATGCCGGTGGCGGCCGCCCCGGCGATCGGGTTCGACGACGTGACGAAGGGATACGTGCCGTGATCGAGGTCGAGCAGCGTCCCCTGCGCTCCCTCGAGCAGGACGCGCTTGCCGGCGCGGATCGCGTCGTCGACGAGGAGCGACGTGTCGGCGATGTAGGGGCGGAGGCGCTGCGCGAACGCCTCGTACCGCGCGGCGATGTCCTCCAGCTCGAACGGCTCGTGCTCGTAGACGCGGACGAGCCAGACGTTCTTCTCGGCGAGTGCGGTCTCGATCTTCTGGCGCAGGATCTTCGCGTCGAGCAGGTCCTGGACGCGAATCCCGATTCGCGTCGCCTTGTCGGCGTAGGCAGGGCCGATCCCGCGGCGCGTCGTCCCGATCTGGAGCTTGCCGAGCCGCTTCTCGCTCGCGCCGTCGATCGCGATGTGCCACGGCATGATCAGGTGCGCGTTGCCCGAGATCTTGAGCGGGTCGGCGCTGATCCCGCGGCCCTCCAGGTCGTCGATCTCGCCGAGCAGCACCTCCGGGTCGACGACGCAGCCGGCGCCGAGGACGCTCACCTTGCCGGAGAGGATTCCCGAGGGAAGCTGACGGAACTTGAACGTCTCGCCGTCGACGATCACCGTGTGGCCGGCGTTCGGCCCACCCTGGTAGCGGCAGACGACGTCCGACTCCTGCGCGAGCAGGTCGACGATCTTGCCCTTGCCTTCGTCGCCCCACTGCGCACCGACGATGACGGTGGCAGGCACGACGGGAGTGTGCCCTATCTAGACGGAGAGCACTCCGATGGGGTGGTGATTCGCGCGCTCGATGCGAATCCAGTGGCCCCGCACGCACGTGACGTCGGTGTGCTCGCGGTCGAGCGCCAGTCGCCCCTCGACCTGCGCCCCGAGGTAGCCGTGGTCGGCGGCGCACTCCTCGCAGACGACGGTGTACGACGTTGCCCGTGGCGAGAGCCAAATCGTCTGGTCGATCATGCCGTTGCTCCTTTCCTCGGCCCCGGTCAGGCGGCCGCTAGATCCGCGAACTTGGCGTACCGCTTCAGGAACGAGAGCTTGATCGTGTCGGTCGGCCCGTTCCTGTGCTTGGCGAGGATCAACTCCGCGATTCCCTGCGAGTCGGATTCCTCGCCGTTGTAGTACTCGTCCCGGTAGACGAAGCCGACCAGGTCGGCGTCCTGTTCGATCGAGCCCGACTCGCGCAGGTCGGACAGGATCGGACGCTTGTCGTGCCGCTGCTCGACCGCCCGCGAGAGCTGCGAGAGCGCGAGGATCGGAACCTCGAGGTCGCGCGCGAGGATCTTCAGCTGGCGCGAGATCTGAGAGACCTCCTGGACGCGGTTCTCGGAGTTGCCGCCCGAGGTCATCAGCTGGAGGTAGTCGACGATGATCAGGCCGAGCGTCGGCTCGCGGGACTTCAGCCGGCGCGCCTTCGAGCGGATCTCCATCATCGTGATCGAGCCGGTGTCGTCGACCCAGATCGGCGCCTTCATCAGCTTGTCGCACGCGGCGGTCAGGCGAGGCCAGTCCTCGGGCTTGAGCTTGCCGGTGCGCAGGCTCTGCGACTCGACCTTCGCCTCGCTGCACATCATCCGCTGCGTCACCTCGCTCTTCGACATCTCGAGCGTGAACAGCGCCACCGGGACGTCGTGCCGGACTGCGAGGTTCTGAGCCATGTTCAGCGCGAGCGCCGACTTTCCCATCGACGGCCGGGCGGCGATGATGATCAGGTTTCCCGGCTGGAAGCCCGACGTGAGCTTGTCGAGCTCCTTGAAGCCGGTAGGACAGCCCGTGACATCGGCGCCGGCCTCGTACAGGTGCATGATCCGCTCGAAGCTCTCCTTCAGCAGCCCTTCGATGTGGCTGAAGTCGCTCGTGACCCGCTGCTGGGCGAGGTCGAAGACGATCTGCTCCGCCCGGTCGACGAGGTCCGTCGTCTCGCCGGGCCGGTCCTGTCCGAGCCGTGCGATCTCGGCGCCCGCACGGACGAGCCCCCGGAGCGTCGCCATCTCCCGCACGATCCGCGCGTAGTGGGCCGCGTTCGCCGTGGCCGGCACGAGCGCCGCGAGCTCGTGGATCCGGGCGCGCCCGCCGACCTGCTCGAGCTCGCCGCGCTCCTCGAGTGAATCGACGAGCGTGATCGCGTCGACCGGCTCGCCCTGCTGGTAGAGCGCGAGGCAGGCCCGGAAGACGACGCCGTGGCTTTCACGGTAGAAGTCGGTCGCCGAGAGGATCTCGGTGACCGCTCCGATCGCGCCCGGCGAGAGCAGCATCGCGCCCAGCACCGACTCCTCGGCTTCGAGATTCTGCGGCGGGACGTGCGGTGATTGTGCCGGCGGGGGCACGGCGGCGACCTGGGACATGGCTACCCATTGAAGCCGCAGCGGCGGACGGCCTCAAGCTTGGGGATTCACAGGCGGCTGTGGGAACCTGCAGCGGCGATTTGCAGGCAGAAGGAACGCGCGTTCGCAGCGTTCTCCACTGCTTGGAGCCGCGCCGGTCCTCGCCCGTCCACAGCGGACATGCCCGCTTCTGCCGGAGAGAGCGAGAAGTTCACAGCGTGCTCCACAGGTCTGTGGAGCACGCTGTGGAAAAGCTACGGCTCCTCGTTCTCCTCGGGCTGCTCGGGCTGCTCGGGCTGCTCGGGCTCGGGCTCGGGCTCGGGCTCGGCCTCGGCCTGCGGCGCGTCGTCCGCCTCGGCCGCGGCTTCGGCCGGTGTCTGCGCCGGTGCCTCAGGCTCCTCCTCCAGCTCGACCTCCAGCGCGGCCTCGGCCTCGGCGCGATGCGCCTCCGCTTCGGCCTGCGCGGCCGCCTGCACCTCGGCCTCGGCGGCCTCCATCGCCGCCAGCTCCTCCTCGGGCGGCAGCTCGCCGCCCTCGGGGACGACCAGGGTCTTCACCTCGACGGTGACGTTCTCGAAGAGCTGGATCGGGACCGAGTAGCGGCCGATCCGCCGGATCGAGTCCGTGTCGATCTTCTTGCGGTCGACGCGGATCTTGTGGTCGGCCCAGATCCGGTCGGTGATGTCGGTCGTCGTCACCGAGCCGAAGAGCGCGCCGGTCGGCCCCGACTTGACGTCGAAGCGGAGCTCGGCCTGGCGGAGCACGTCGGCGATCTGGTTTGCCTGCTCGACCGTGCGCGCCTCGTTGCGGGCGCGCTGGTCCTCGATCTTCTTCAGCTCCGTCACACGGCTTGTCGTGGCCGGCTCGGCGAGCTTGCGGGGGAGGAGGAAGTTGCGGGCATAGCCGCGGGCGACGTTCACGACCTCACCGCGGAGTCCGACCTTGTCGACGTCCTTCAGGAGGATGACCTCCATCGCTAGCGCGCCTCCACGTAGGGCAGGAGCGCCATCTCACGCGCCCGCTTGACGGCGACCGCGACCTGCCGCTGGTGACGCCGGCAGGCGCCGGTGATGCGACGGTTGCGGATCTTCCCCTTCTCCGAGATGTAGCGCCGGAGCTGGTTCAGGTTCTTGTAGTCGACCTCTTCGACCTTGTCCTTGCAGAAGAGGCAGCTCTTGCGGCGGCCGGGGGCCATCGAAGAGCCGGGACGCTTCCGCGTCTGCTGTGTTTTCGGCTGTGCCATCTACATCTCTCCTAGAACGGAATGTCGTCGTCGGCGGCCGCGGCGGGGAAGTCGTCGGACGGGGCCTGCGCTGCGCCGGAAGGCACGAACTGCTGGCTCTGACCGCCGCCGTCTTCGCCACGGCTCCCGAGGAACTGGACGTTGTCGGCGACGACCTCGACCGACTGGCGCTTGCTGCCGTCCTGGGCATCCCACTCGCGCCAGGTCAGCTTCCCCTGGACGCCGACCGGACGGCCCTTGGCGAGGTACTGGGCGCAGTTCTCGGCCGTGCGGCCCCAGACGGTGACGTCGAAGTAGTAGGCGGCATCCGTCCACTCCTCACCACGCTTGACGCGATCGTTGACGGCGATCCTGAGCGTCGTCACGGCAGTCCCGGACGGCGTGTGCCGCAGCTCGGGGTCGCGCGTCAGGTTGCCGACGAGGACGACGCTGTTGATGTTCTGGGGCATTACTCCTCCTCCAACGAGGTGTCGATGGGCTCGGAGACATCCTCGCGCGCCGGGCCGCCCACCGCTACTGGCTGGGTCGAACCAGGCTTGTAGCGACGAGTCGCCAGGTGCCGCATCACGTCGTCGTCGATCTTGAGGACGCGCGCGATCTCATCGAGGGTGTCGCCGTCGGCGCTGAACGAAAGCAGGTGGTAGACACCGTCGGTCTTCTTGTTGATCTCGTACGCAAGCTTGCGGCGGCCCCAGGCGTCCTGGCCGTCCCACGTGCCGCCGCTCTTCTCGACGAGGTCACGCGTGCGCTTGACGATCTCCTCCTGCCGCTCCTCGGGCAGGTCGGGGTCCAGCATCAGCAAAATTTCGTAGTCGTTCACGTTCCCGGTCTCCTTCCGTCGGGCTTCCCTCGGTCTTAGGCGGCCTCGGCGGCAAGCGTGAGCGGGAACAGCGCACGCGAGACGAGGCAGGAAGCGGCAGACAGAGTAGCATCGCGCGTATGGGCAGATTGCTCGCAGGGCTCGGTGGCGCCTTCGGACTGGCGGCACTCTGGCGGTTCCTCCGCCGGGCGCCGGCTCCGGAGACGACCGAGGTCGATCCCGCCGAGGAGCTGCGCGTCCGGCTCGAGCAGGCACGGGAAGCCGCAGACGATCGCGACGAGTTCGACGCCTCGGAAGGTCAGCCGGTCGACGAGGTCGAGCGGCCCCGCTCGATCGAGGAGCGCCGGCGGGCAATCCATGACAAGGCTCAAGAGGCACTCGGCGAGATGCACGGCTCCGACCGCAGCGACTGAGAAATCGCCACTGAGCAGGCTTCTTCGCGGCCGCGGCATACTTCAAGGGGATGAGCAAGCTGCCGCAGGCCGACGAGCTGCCGCACGCCGACGAGGGGTACGACCCCGCACGAGTCGAGGAGGCGTTCGCGGCCTTCGGCGACCGCGTCCGCGAGCTCGAGTCGGTCGCGTCCGAGTTGCGCGCCGAACTGAAAGCGGTCCGCGCCGAGAGAACTGCGCCGGCACGGTACGACGACGAGGACTGGCCGGCCGAACGAGGACTCCCGAGCGCGGGTCTGGCGCCGTCCCCTGACTGGGTGGCCTCCGTGCCGCCGCCGTTCTCGCGCGATCCGGCGGTGCCGCGGCTCGTTCTCGAGGGAGTGTTCCTGGTGCTCGTTGCGGTGCTCGCCGGACTGGCAGACCTGTCTGCCGCGTGGATCGTGCTCGTGATGGCGGTCGCATGGGGCCTCGTCGTCCTCACCGAGTGGGCCGCAGCAGCGAAGCGCACCCGCTGGCGACTCGAGGAGATCGCTCCGCCGGCCGATGCCGGCTCGGAGCCGGCGGCCGACACGACCGGGCCGTGGGACATGCCGGTCGTCGAGGCGACGGTCGTGGAGAGTGGTCCCGACCCCGAGTCCAAGACGATCGTGGCCAAGCTCCCCGTCGAACCGGACGCCGTTCCGGAGGCCAAGCCGGCGCCGAAGCGCCGGCGGATCCTCCGCCGCCGCAAGCCCGCCGAGACGAGCGCTGCCGATCCTGCCGGCGATCCCTGGGAGGCGTAGCCTCGCGGCTGCCGTCGCAGCCGCCTTCCTGGTCACGGTGCCCGGCGCCTCGGCGTTGTACCCGTCGCTGTACCCGTCGCTGGGGCCGGCACCGGCGCTGAAGGTCTGCTGCGGCTTCGTCGCCGAGGTCTATGCGACCGGACTCAAGCGCCCGACTGCGCTGGCGTTCGGCCCGGACGGCCTGCTCTACGCGACGCAGGAGAGCGGCGAGGTCGTCGCGGTCGGTGCAGGCTCCTCGAAGCCCCGCGTCCTCGCCCGCGGCTTCAAGACGCCGCTCGGCCTCGTCTGGTCGGGATCGACGCTCTTCGTGTCGGCGCAGGGCTCGGTGCACCGCCTCGCCGTCGCGGGGAAACGGGTCGTCTCCCGGACGACGATCGTCAAGCGCCTCCCGTTCGGCCGGCACCAGCAGGACACGATCGTCCTCGGCCCCGACGGCCGTCTCTATCTCGGCAGCGGCACGACCTGCGACGTCTGCCGTGAGAAGGATCGCCGCAGCGGCGCGATCCTCTCCTTCAAGCCCGACGGGAGCAACCTGAAGATCGTGGCAACCGGCCTCCGCAACCCGTTCGGGCTCGTCTTCGACGGCGACACGCTGTACGCCTCGGACAACGCCCGCGACGACCTCGGCAAGAATGAGCCTGCCGAGACGATCGTGCAGATCAAGCCCGGTGCGGACTACGGCTGGCCACGCTGCTGGGCGAGCTGGCAGCACAGAAGGCTGCAGGGCTCGTGCCGCGGTGTCACGCCGCCGGTTGCGTATCTCGAGCCGCATTCGTCGGCGAACTCGCTCGCTCTCTGGGCCGGTTCGATGATCGTGGCCGAGTGGGGTCAGTACCTGAGCGAGCGTTGGGGCCGGAAGCTCGTGCAGGTGAACGTTCGAACCGGCCGCTCGTCGACGTTCGCCGACGGCTTCGAGCACCCACTCGGCCTCGCGGCCGAGCCGCGCAGTCACATGAAAACCAGTGGCCTCCTCGCCGGCGACTGGGGCCGCGGCGTGATCTACCGGTTCAGGAAGCGCTGAGTCGCCCGCACGAGAGCGCCCGCCACCTTCTCCTGGTATTCCGCCGAGCGCAGGAGCGCCGCCTCGCTCGGGTTCGACATGAAGCCCGTCTCGACGAGCACGGCCGGCACGTCGGCCCAGTTGAACCCGGTCAGGTCGCGGCGCTCGACGACGCCGAGGTTGCGGGCTCCGGTGGAGGCGACGAGCTCACGCTGAAGCAGCACGCCGGCACGGCGGCTCGGGCTGTAGATGTCGTCCGTCCAGCCGCGACGCAGAGCCGGCACGAGCGTCGAGACCCCGCGCACCGACGAATCGGCTGACCCATCGGCGTGGATCCTGATCATCAGTGCGGCGCCGCGCTCGTTGCAGAAGCGCGCGCGCTCGCGGTTGCCCCCGCGGTAGCCGGGGCCGTTCCGCGTCATCGCCACGCGGTAGCCGCGTGCGAGCAGCAGCGCCCGCGTCCGCCTCGCGATTGCGAGTGCGACCGGAGCCTCGCCGGCCGCGCCGCCGGGATCCTTGACCTTCAACTCTCGCGATCCCGGGCCGATCGGCTCGAGCTGCGTGCCGATCCCGGGCGCGGTGCCGTGACCGGGGTCGAGGCAGATCAGTGCAGCGGCCGTGAGCTCGACAAGCACGCGCGCACGGTACTAGGAGGCCGAGGTGCGGCTTCTGGTTGGGATCGTCTCGGGGGTATGCTCGGCAGGTGGCGGAGGAGCAGGTGCTCATCGAGCTTGACGACGTTGCGGTGATGTTCAAGCGCGTCGCCGACGAGCCTGACGCGATCACCCGCGGTATGGCCGATGTGGAGGAAGCGGTCGGCTTGCGCGGAAGGAAGTACTACGGCGCGTTCGACGCGGATGGCGACGAGTACCGCGTGTGCGTGCAACTGCGGGAAAGTGACGATCCGGAGGCGCTTGGGCTGGAAGTGGGAACGCTGCCCGGCGGGCGCTATGCGCGCGTGCGCCTCACCGGCGAGCCGACCGAGGTCTACCGTCTGATCGGGCCAACGTTCGAACGGCTATCACGTCGCCCCGATCGTGACCGCTCGCGTCCCGGCATCGAATTTTACCGGCGCCGCGACGTTATCGACCTGCTGCTGCCGGTCGTCTGACCCGCTGACGACGGCGGATTCGTCCCAGCAGAAAGCCGCACCCCGGAGGGCCTAGTCCGACCCGAACTCCCTCTCGGCGCAGTCCGGGCAGAAGACGAGAACGCCGTCGGCGTCTGGGTCGAGATACGCACGCCATCCTTTGGCGACGTCGTCCCGCACCCCGCATTCGAGGCATTCGAGCACGATCGTGACGTTCGGCGGAGGGTTGTTGCTCTGCACGGACGGCCTCCTTGCACGCAGGACGCGCACCTTCTCAGGCGTCACGGGCGAGATACAAGAGCGATCTGCGCAACGTGCGGCTATTTTCGTGCGGCTGTTGCCAATCTGGAAACAGCGGTTCTCAGAGCGAGCGAAGCGCGGCGAGGTCGTCGGGCGACGGCTGCCAGTTCCCAGCCCGGGCGTTGGCCCGCACCTGCTCCGGCTTCGTCGCACCCGCGATCACCGAGGTCACCGCCGGCTGCGCCAGCAGTCCGCCGATCGCGACGTCGAGGAGCGCAACCCCCCGCTCGCTCGCGAACGCCTCGAGTCGCTCGACGCGGTCGAGCTTCGCGTCGTCGAGGTCGCGGCCGTGCAGCCGGGTGCCTTCCGGCGCCGGCTCGCCTCGCCGGTACTTGCCCGTGAGCAGGCCGCTCGCGAGCGGGAAATAAGGGATGAAGCCGATCCCGAGCCGCTCGCAGGCCGGCAGCAACTCGTTCTCCGCCTCGCGGGCAAGCCAGGAGTACTCGCTCTGCTCGGAGACGAAAGGCGTCAGCTGCCGCTCGGCGGCGATCGCGTGCGCCTCCTCGACCATCGCGGCCGTGAAGTTGGAGGAGCCGATCGTGAGCACCTTGCCTTCCTGGACGAGCTCGTGCAGCGCGCCCAGTGTCTCGTCGAGCGGAGTCACGCCGTCGGGACGGTGGTACTGGTAGAGGTCGACCCGGTCGGTCTGCAGCCGCCGCAGCGAAGCCTCGATCGCCTTGCGGATGTAGGGGCGCGCACCCCGGGCCGTCTCGCCGTCGCCGAGGTCGTGGCCGAACTTCGTCGCGAGCACGACCTGGTCGCGCCTCCCGCCGAGTGCGCGGCCGATGATCTCCTCGCTGCCGCCCCGGTTGCCGTAGACGTCCGCGGTATCGAAGAAGGTGACGCCCACGTCGAGAGCCGCGTCGATGACCGCGCGAGAGGCCTCCTCGTCGGTCCGGCCGCCGAAGTTGTTGCAGCCGAGACCGACCACGGTCACCTCGAGGTCGGAGCTGCCGAGCCGTCTCGTGCTCACTGCGACAGCCTAGAGAAGCCGTGAACGCAAGCGCAGCGTAAAACGCGTGTACGCATCCGGTAAAACCTCACTCCGCAGCGCATACGAGCCTCCGGGCGAGGGCACGATCACGCCATGCGCCGAACACTCCTCATACTCGTCTTGCTGATCGCCACGCTCGTCGTCGCTCCCGCCGCCTCGGCTGCGACGAAGGTCGTCTCGATCAAACGTGCAGCGTTCGCACCTGCAACTGTCAACATCGTCGCCGGCGACACCATCCGCTGGCGGAACGACGACACACGGAACCACCAGGTCGTCTCGTCGACCGGCACGTTTGCCTCACCGGTTCTCCGCCCGGGGCGGGACTACTCGTTCAGGTTCGAGGTCGCCGGCACATACCGGTACCGCGACGCCCTCGTCCCGGCCAGCATCGGCACGATCAGGGTCGCGGGCGCACCGCCTGCCCTGACGCTCGGTACGTCCCTACAGCAGATTTCCTTCGGCGCGCGGATCACCCTCGCCGGACAGATCAACAGCAAGAAGGCCGGCGAGAACGTGCAGCTCAACTATCAGCCGTACGGGCAACCCTCCGAACTCGTGCTCGCGACGGTGATCACCGGAGCCGGGGGTGTCTTCAGCTTCAACGTGACGCCGAAGATCCTCACCACCTACCGTGCGATCTGGAAGACCGCATCGAGCCTTCCCGTTGCGACCTCGGTCGCGCCGTCGATCTCGTTCGGCCGGATGAACGGCTTCGTCACCCGCGTCTACGCGGGACGGAGCATGGCGCGAAAGCAGGTGCAGCTGCAGCGATTCTCGCGCTTCGGCCAGTGGGTGACGATCAAGCGCATCTCGCTCGACCTGAACTCGCGCGCCCGCTTCAAGGTGCCGCTGCCGATCGGGGCGAGCCGGCTGCGGATCGCGATGTCGGTCAACCAGGCTGGCGCGGGTTACCTCGGCGCGTTCAGCCAGGAGATCGTCTACCGCCGCGCGCGCTGAGTCTGCCCGGCCGGGCTACGGCCAGGACGCCAAAACGTCGGCTACGCTCACCTCTGTCAACAGGGGGATCCCCGATGAAGAGCAGGACAATCGCGGCGCTGCTCGTGCTCGCCGCCACCACAGCACTCGCTGCGACGGCAGGCTTCGCCGCCGTCACGGCAGCACCCGATCCGGCGCAGATGGCGCTCCTCGCCGCGGACATCCCGAATTCGAAGGCCAAGGGTAAGCGCCTCAAGCCCGAGGCCGGCTACCTCGCCTCGTACACGCGGGAGTTCGAGCTCAGCAAGCCGTACGGCTCCTCGCAGCTGCTCTACATCAACTCCGAGGTCGCAGTCGCGGCTTCAGCGAAGACGACGATCGCAGACATTGCGAGCCTCCGAAGGTTCCTCCGTTCGACGCAGGGCCGCCAGTTGCTCGCGAACAGCGTCGGCGCGCAACTCGGCACGAACGTGAAGAAGAAGGACGTGACGATCGGCAAGCTTCGGACACCACCGATCGGAGACGAGGGCGTGCTGGTGTCGCTGACCGTCCGCACTCCGGAAGGGCGCTTCTATGCCGCGATCTCGTGGTTCCGGGTCGACCGCGCACTCTCGTTCCTCGTCGTCGTCGGACTCCGCCCCACCGGCCCCGTGTCGGTCGCCAAGCTGGGCCAGATGATCGTCGCGCACGTCGGGCAGCAGTTCACGCCGGTGTCGTCAGTGCCGCCGACGATCGCCGGCACGCCGCAGCAGGGCCAGACGCTGACCGCGTCGACCGGGACGTTCAGCATGACGCCGACGTTCACGTACGCGTGGCAGCGCTGCGACGCGGCCGGCGCGGCGTGCGCCGACATCGTCGGTGCGACCGCTTCGACCTATGTCGTCGCGCCGGAGGACGCCGCCACCACGCTCCGCGTCACGATCACGGCGAAGAACCGCTTCGGCACGGCCACCGGCCAGTCGGTTCAGACAGCGGTCGTCACCTAGCGAGCACGGGGCGGTAGGACCGAGAACAATTGTTTTCGCCGTACGGGTAGGGGCGGTCACGTCTTCCGTTCAGTTGTGGAGTCGACCCGAGAGTCGTAGCGTCGTCGGCATGAGACGAGTCGGACTGGGAACACTGATTGCCGCGATCTTCCTGATCGTTCCGAGCGTCTCCCTGGCGGGCAAGGTATTCGTTCCTCAGAACTCGCCGCCCTTCCCGAACAAGCCTGCCGTCTTCCGTGCCGGCGCGGGCGAGACGAACGACCTGACGGTGACGGAGGTCAACGGCCAGCTCTCGTTCTTCGACTCGCTCGCACTCCTGACTGCGGGGACGGATTGCACGAAGCAGCCGAACGGCAGCGTCCGCTGCGACTCGGAGGCCACAAACGTCGAGGCGCATCTCAAGGACGGCGACGACACGGCCCACATCTCGATCTCGAGAACCGGGACTGTCTGGGCCGGTTCCGGTGACGACAAAGTAATCGCCGACTCGTTCGGCAACTTCACGCGCGTCTACGGCCAGGGGGGCGACGACGAGATCAGCGCCGGCGGCGAAGGATCACAGCTGGCCGACGGCGGCTCCGGCGACGACATCGTGAACGCGGGCGGGTTCGCCGGCAACGCAACCGGGCTCGGCGGCTCCGGCAGCGACATCATCTACTTCCGCACGTTCCTCGGCGGCCTGGCGACGCTCGACGGCGGCACGGGCCACGACACGATCATCAGCCAGCCGGCCGGCGGCACGGCGACCGGCGGCAACGGCGACGACATCATCGCGATCCACGGCCAGATCCCTCAGATGAGCGGCGAGGGCTTCACCATCAGCGGCAACGACGGCGACGACACGATCATCGGCAACGCCTTCGCCGACACGATCCACGGCGGCGCGGGACGGGACTACATCGACGTCCTCGACGGCGGCGCGGACACCGTCGACTGTGGCTACGGAACCGATGTCGTCCGCCATGACGCAACTGACACGGTTGCGGCGGACTGCGAGATCCTCCTCGGCCCGTAGCCTTCCGGCACCGTTTTCGGCACATTCGAGAATGTGGTGAACGAGTAAGGCTTAGTGACTGATTGCGTAAAGCCTGCGGTTTGAGCGGTTAGCTCGCCGCAGAAGGTGGTAGACGGTAGACGGGCCGACAGCAGACGGCGGCCCTGCCGCGAACCCAAGGAGAACCAGTGCAACGGAGCGGCCCCGGAGTCGAACCGAGCAAGCCGTGGGTTGCACGACCGGGCCGATTTTGAAGACCGGCTGGGCCACCGGGCCCGTGCCGCTCCGCATTGAGCCTACGCAATGACATCGAACTGCCAATCGAAAGGGGCCTCAGATGAAACGTAAGTCGAAGCTTTTCTGGGTGGCATTTGCCGGCACGCTCGCCGTGCTCGCCATGATCGCCGGGCGCGCCGAGATCGGTGACGCCGCACCGCAGGCGGCGCCTGTGAACCAGGTGCCGCCGGTCATCTCGGGCTCACCCGAGGAAGGCAAGACCCTGACCACCACCAACGGCAACTGGGCCGGCACCGCGCCGATCACGTTCGCCTACTCGTGGCGGCGCTGCGACTCCGACGGCAACAGCTGCTCCGGTATCAGCGGCGCCAACCAGAAGACGTATGCCCTGAAGAAGGTCGACGTCGACGCCACGATTCGCGTGCGCGTGACCGCCAGGAACAACGACGGCTCGACGCCGTCGACCTCGGTCCCGACCGCAGTCATTCGCGCCGCCACCGCGCCGCCGAGCGGGTGTGACGGCGCCGCGCCGATCCCGATCGCGAACGTCGCGCTGCCGAACCGGCTCATCATCGACGGGCAGCAGATCAGCCCCGGAGTCGTCGGCCGCTCGACGCCGTCGATCACGCTCCGCTTCCACGTGGTGTGCAAGGGCAAGCCCGTGCAGGGTGCGCTCGTGTACGGCGATGCCGTCCCGTTCAACCAGTTCTCGACTCCGGCGGAAGCACCCACCGGCGCCGACGGCTGGGCGACGATCACGATGAACCGTGCGGCCGGATTCCCCGCCACCAGCCGACAGGCGCTGCTGGTGATCTTCGCCCGCGCCCGCAAGCAGGGCGAGGACATCCTCGCGGGCGTCTCGACGCGCCGCCTGGTCTCCTTCCCGGTCGACCTCAGTCGCTAGGGGACTACCGCACAGGGCCCGGCGGGATTCGTCCCGCCGGGCCGGTGTGCGAGGATCGGCGCATGCCGCATCTGCGCCTGACCGAGGTCGACGAAGCCACCGGCCTGCTGAAAGAGGAGTACGACGCCGCCATCGGGCGCGCGGGCAAGGTCTTCAACATCGTCAAGTCGATGAGCCTCAGGCCCGGGGTGCTGAAGCGCTCGATGGACCTCTACAAGGAGATCATGTTCGCGCCGTGCGGGCTCTCACGGCAAGAGCGCGAGCTGCTCGCGACCGTTGTCTCCCGCCACAACGATTGCCACTACTGAATACGCGCGCATGCAGACGACCTCCGTGCCGAGGGCGCAGACGAAGAGCTGGCGTCGCACGCCATGCACGACTACCGACAGGCCGAGTTGCCGGCACCCGTGCGGGCGCTGTGCGACTACGCGGTGAAGCTGACGCGCGATCCCGCCTCGGTCGGCGCTGCGGACGCGGACGAGTTGCGTGCGCACGGCTGGGACGACGCCGCGATTCACGACGCGATCCAGGTGATCGCATACTTCAACTACATCAATCGCATCGCGGAAGGGGTCGGGACGGATCCCGAACCGGAATGGGAGCTGAGATGACCGGCTTCACGATCGTGCACATGGACGACTTCGAGCGGCCGTTCCCCAAGTGGGCGCTCGCCCGCAAGTCGCTCGGACTGCAGTCGTTCGGGATGAACGTCGTCGAGCTGCCTCCGGGCGAGACGATCCCCGAGCACACCGAGGTCGAAAGCGACCAGGAAGAGGTGTTCATCATCCTGTCGGGCGAGGCGACGATGGTCATCGACGGCGTCGACCATCCGGCGCCGGCGGGCACGTTTGCGCGGCTCGACCCCGAGCCGAGGCGCACGGTCGCGAACCGGAGCGAGGCCGACGCCACGTTGCTGATCGTCTCCGCCCCGCGGACGAGCGGCTACACGCCGCTGGACTGGGCCTAGTGCGCGCACCGGTGACAGCAGCGTGCGTCCAGGTCGAGCCGGCGATCTTCGACCGTGCCGGCACGATCGACCGTGTCGCAGAGCGCACCGCGGAGGCAGCGGCGGCCGGCGCCGGGCTCGTCGTCTTCCCCGAGACGTTCATTCCCGCCTACCCGTCCTCGGTGTGGGCGAAGGCGCTCGCCGGCTGGGGCGAGCCGGGGGCGAAAGAGGCGTTCGCGTTGCTCCACCGCGAGTCGCTCGAGCTCCCAGGGCCGGATGCCGACCGGCTCGCCGGGATCGCCCGCGAGCACGGCGTGTGGCTCGTGATCGGCGTCAACGAGGTCGACCCGGCTCGGCCGGGGACGCTCTACAACTCGCTTCTCTACTACTCGCCGGCGGGCGAACTGGCGCTGCATCACCGCAAGCTCGTGCCGACGAACCACGAGCGGCTCGTCTGGGGTCCGGGCGACGGCCGGGGCTTGCGAGCGATCGAGACGCCGATCGGCCGGCTCGGCGGGCTGATCTGCTGGGAGAACTACATGCCGCTGGCGCGGTTCTCGCTCTACGAGTCGGGCATCGAGATCTACATCGCGTCGACCGCCGACGACGGCGACTCGTGGCAGGCGACGTTACGGCACATCGCCCTCGAATCCCGCACGTTCGTGATCTCCCCCTGCCACTTCCAGCGGGCGAGCTCCTATCCGGACGACTTCCCGCTCGCCTCGCTGCTCGAAGGCCGCGACATCCTCGGGCGCGGCGGCTCGGCCATTCTCGGGCCCGACGGGAGCTACCTCGCCGGGCCGCTCTACGACGAAGAGGGGATCCTCTACGCCGAGCTCGATCCCGAGCTGCTACTCCAGTCCCGCCAGCGTTTCGACCCGGCCGGCCACTACCACCGGCCGGACGTGCTCACGCTGACCGTGACTCCCTTGTAACGCCTGCAGCGACCTGGGTATCCTGCAGGGGTTACCGACCAGTTGGGCTGCGGCGCCCGAGGGGGATTCGATGCCCGAAGCGATCGCACGCGACGGAATGTTGGCCACGAACGGGAACGGCGACGGCCACGTGTCCTTCTCGGAGCTCGTCCGCGCTCACCATCAGTGCGCGGATTCAGCGCCCGGCGAGGCTGTTCGGCAGCGGTTCGTGCAGCTGCGAGAGAGCTTCGAGGCAGCCACCGGCGAGATCGTCGACGCCTACTGGTGTCGAGACCAGCCCGCCGCGGTCGCGCTGACGCGCCGCGAGTTGCTCCAGCGCGGGCGCCTGCTGCGCCGCCGCAGGAAGCTCGAGTACCGGCTACACCGCGTCTCGGACTGGGTCACCGGCGAAACGCACGAGATCGCCGACCTCCTCCACGACTGCGACATCCTCGCGATCAAGGCCGCCCACGGCCTCGAGGGCGTACCGCGCGCGGTCGTGATGCAGTGGCTCCTGCTCGTCGAGTCGCACCTGCTCGGCTTCATCGAGCGTCATCGCGACGCACCACCTTCGGCGCGGACGGCGGCACGCTTCGCCGCCAGCGAGCGCGCCGAGCTGCGCCGGATCGAGGAGTACACGTTCCGGTCGGGCGAGAAGCGCGCAAAGCTGCACTACGTCGAGGGAATGCTCGGCCTCGGCGTCGCGATGCTCGTGATCCTGTCGCTCGCGACGGCCGGCGTCCTCGCACTCTTCGGGGCCCTCGATCTCGAGTCGAGTGCCAACCAGGAGTTCTACGCATCCGCTGCGGCCGGCGGACTCGGCGCGGTGATCAGCGTCCTGATGCGGATGAGCCGTCCCGGCAGCTTCGCGATCGACCATGAGCTCTCGCGCTGGGAGGTGACGCTCTTCGGCGCCTACCGACCGGTGATTGGCTCGGTCTCGGGGATCATCGTCTACTTCCTCTTCCAGACGACGCTCATCCCGTTCGAGCAAAGCGAGCTGACGCTCCCGTTCTTCGTCGTCGTCTCGTTCCTCGCCGGCTTCAGCGAGCGCTGGACGACGATGATGCTCTCCGGCGCGATGCGCACCGTCGCCGATGACGAACCGGAGCCGGAGCCTGAGCCGGAGCCGAGGCGCGAGGAGAAGGACGACCCGGCCTAGGCAGACGCCGGCGGTGACCGCAGTGATCGGCGGCGAAGCACGCGCTCGTCTCCGACCCGGCGGGTGACGCCGTCCGCGTCGAGGCGCTCGAGCAGCAGCTGCGCGTCGCGGCGGCCGCAGCCGGCGAGGTCGCGGAAGCGGGCGAGGGCAATCCGGCCGGCGCTCTCGCACTCCTCCAGAACCAGAGCCCGCGCACGCTCGTAGGCCGCCGGCGAGACGGCGTACCCGTCGCCGAGGCGGATGAGCCGTCCTTCCCGCTCCAGAAAGCGGGCCAGCTCCGCGTCCGCGACCTTCACGGGCGCGGGCGCCGCTGCCTCGAGCTCGGCCTCGACCGCGGCCGCCTCAGCCTCCCGCTCGCCGAGGCTCGCGGCCTCTGCCGGGGCGGTAGAGCTTCGACCCTCTCCGCTCGAACGGAAGGCGCGACAGCACCTCCGCTGCCCAGGGCTCGACCGGCGCGTTCACGCCCGGGTCGAGCGGGTCGGCGGCCTCGATGCCCCGCTCGAGCTCGGCGCGCAACTCCTCGAGCCAGGCCTCCGAGAAGCTCCAGGCGCCGTCGACGAGCACCGGCGCGTGCACGGTCCTCTCGCCGCGAGCAGCCCGCTCGAAGCGCTCGAGGTCGGCGTGACGGCGAGGAGCGGGATCGAGGACCGTGCCGCCGCCGACGGTCGTCTCGCCGCGGAGGACGACGCGGTCGCCGCGCGCTGCGACAACGGGCGCCGCCAGCCGAAGCTGGGCGAAACCCTCCCCTGCGCGCGTCACGCGAGCCGGTACCGCCGACGTGCCGTGGTGCACATGAAGGCGCGTCCCGTCTGCGATCGGCACGAGCTCCTCGAGCGCCACGTCGAGCCGGTAGCTCGTTGCGAACGCGCCGGGCGCAAGCAGCGCGTCACCCCGCCGCAGCTCGTGTCGCTCCACGCCGGGCAGCGCGAGCGCGACTCGCTGCCCCGGCTCCGCCCGCTCGACCGGACGGTCGTGCACCTGGACGCTGCGCACGCGGACGTCGCGTCCACCCGGCTCGGCGCGGAGCACGTCGCCGGCGCCGATCGATCCCGACCAGAGGGTCCCGGTCGCGACCGTGCCGATCCCGCGCAGCGAGAACACCCGGTCGACGTAGAGGCGCGCCGCGGCGTCGACACCGGAGTCAAGATTGTGTTCCTGTAACACAAGGTCCGCGGCGCGGGACAGCGCAGCCTCGGAGATCGTCGAGCCCGGCGCCCGTCTTCGCGCTCACCGCGACCACCTCTGCTCCGCGGCACGAGCTCCCGCGCCTCCTCGACGGCGAGCTCGAGCGTCTCGGCGTCGACCGCATCCGCCTTCGTGACCGCCACGACGCCGTGCTCGATCCCGAGCAGCGAGAGGATCGCGAGGTGCTCGTGCGTCTGCGGCCGCGCGCCCTCGGCGGCGTCGACGACGAGAAGGAAGAGGTCGATCCCCGTTGCGCCGGCGACCATGTTGCGGACGAAGCGCTCGTGTCCGGGCACGTCGATCAGCGAGAGGCGGCGGCCGTCGGGGAGGTCGAGCGGCGCATAGCCGAGGTCGATCGAGATCCCGCGCTCGCGCTCCTCGGGCAGCCGGTCCGTGTCCTTCCCCGTCAACGCCCGAACGAGCCACGTCTTGCCGTGGTCGATATGGCCCGCGGTTCCTACCGTCAGCGACATGCGCGAACCGCCGCCGCGACCTCGTCCGCCTCGGCGTCGGTGAGGGTGCGGCAGTCGAGCAGCGTGTGGCCGTCGCGGACGACCGCGATCACCGGCGGCTCGTGGCTGCGGAGCGCGGCGGCGAGCTCCTCCTCGACGGCGCAGGCGTAGCTCGGGAGCTCGGCGAGTGGAAGCGCACCGCCCCCCACCCGCGCGACCGTCTCCTCAACCGCGCCGCCCGTCGCCTCCGCAAGTCGCTCGGCGCGTGCGCGAACGGCCTCGGCGGGCTCGCGCAGCATGCGCAGCACCGGGATCTCGTCCGGCCGGTCGAGATAGAGCGCGAGCGTCCCTTCGAGCGCGGCGAGCGTGAGCTTGTCGGAGCGCAGTGCACGGTGGAGTGGGTGTCGGCGGAGGCGCTCGACGAGATCGGCCCGGCCGGCGACGATGCCCGCCTGTGGCCCGCCGAGCAGCTTGTCGCCGGAGAAGCAGACGAGGTCGGCCCCTGCTGCAAGCGCCGCGGCCGGGGTGGGCTCGCCCTCGACCTCGACGAGGGCGCCCGAGCCGAGGTCGTCGACGAGCGGGAGCTCGTGGCGGCGCGCGACCGCGGCGAGCTCCTCGAGCCGCGGCTGCTCGGCGAACCCGACGACGCGGAAGTTCGACTGGTGCACGCGCAGCAGCAGGGCGGTGTCCGGCCCGATCGCCCGCTCGTAGTCGGCGGCCCGTGTCCGATTGGTCGTCCCGACCTCGACGAGGCGGGCGCCCGAGCGAGCGAGAACGTCCGGGATGCGGAAGCCGTCGCCGATCTCGATCAGCTCCCCGCGCGAGACGACGACCTCGCGACCCTCGGCGAGCGCTGCGAGCGCGAGCAGGATCGCCGCCGCGTTGTTGTTGACGACGATCGCCGACTCGGCTCCGGTCAGCCGCCTGAGCAGCGGCGCGAGGTGGTCCTGGCGGGAGCCGCGCGAGCCGGTCGAGAGGTCGTACTCCAGGTTCGAGTAGCCGGCCGCCTCGTGCACGCGTGCGAGCGCGGCCTCGGCGAGTGGCGCCCGGCCGAGGTTCGTGTGGACGAGGATCCCGGTGGCATTGAGAACGCGGCGGAGCGCGGGCCGCCGTGCCGCCGCGAGCGCCTCGGTCAACCGCTCGTGGAGGTTCCCGGGGTCCGCACCGGCCCGGATCTCCTCGCGAGCTTGGTCGAGCACGCCCCGCGCCGTGGCGACCGCGAGCGGATCGCCGACGTCGCGCACGAGCTCATCCACCGATGGCAGGTCGCGAAGCCTCACGAAACGAGTGTAAAGCCGCCAGAGCGGCTACTTTGCAAACTGTGAAACGAGTGCGTGTGATCGCCGTCGCCGTTCTCGCTGCACTGGCCGTCGCGGCGGTTGCGGCCGTCGCCGCGCGCGATGCGGTGTACTGGGAGAAGCCACTTCCCGGCGTGGAGCTCGCGCAGGTCGAGCTCAGCCGGACGGTGCACGTCGTCGTGGACGACGAGACCTACGACGTCCGGCCCAGCGAGGCGCTGATGGTCGACGATCGGGCCACGGATGCCGCACTCGTTCAGGCCGGTCACGACTCGTTCCTCCGCCGGGTCCGGCAGCTGGTCGATCCGAGCCCACCGGTGCTCGCAGTCGACCCGGTGCTCGTGCCGCGGCCCGGCGCAGAGGCCCTTGCCCAGCGGCTCTCGCGCGCGCTCCCGAAGCCTCGCCGCGCGCAGGTCGTCTCCCGCGGGGGGTCGTTCTCGATCCTCCCCTCACGGCCGGGCGACGCGGTCGAGGCCGAGGACCTGCTCGCCGCGCTCGAGCGGGCAGCCCGCGAAGGCGAGCGAACGCTCTCACCCGAGCTGACCCACGTCGAGCCGACGCTGACCACTCCGGCGGCCGAAGCAGCTGTCGCCGAAGCGCGCGCTCTCGTCGACGAGCCGGTGGCGCTGACGTTCAAGGGCGAGGACGTCGGCTCGCTCTCGCCGGCGCAGCTCGCCAGGCTCGTCCGCTTCCGGGTCGGCGTCGAGAGCTTCCGGGTCGGATTCGACCCGCAGCGGGTGGCGAAAGCCGTCGAGCCGCTGCTCACACCATGGCGAGAGCGGGCGGTCAACGCGCGGTTCATCGTCGACGGCAAGCGCGTGCGGATCCGCCCCTCCCGACCCGGCCTCGCCGTCGACGGCAAGTGGGTGGCCGACTCCGTCGCCGCAGCGGCGACCTCATCGTTCAGCCGCGCGTCTCTGCGGTTGAAGCAGATCCGTGCCGATCTCACCACGGCTGACGCGGAGAAGCTCGGTATCCGGCAGCAGATCTCCACGTTCACGACGGACATGGGCCCGTCCTCGTCGAACCGGATCCACAACGTGCAGCTGATGGCGAACTACATCGACGGCACGGTCGTCCGCCCCGGGGAGTCATTCTCGTTCAACGACTCGGTCGGCCCGCGGACGCCGGAGCGCGGCTTCCGCGAGGGCCAGATGATCATCGGCTCTCTCCTCCTCCCCGCGATCGGCGGCGGTGTCTGCCAGACGGCGACAACGCTCTTCAACAACGCGTTCGAGCTCGGCCTCCCGATCGTCGAGCGGCACAACCACAGCTTCTACATCTCGCACTACCCGATGGGACGCGACGCGACCGTCTCCTGGGGCGGGCCCGACTTCGCGTTCAAGAACGACCTGAAGACCGGGATCCTGATCAAGACGAGCTACACGAGCTCGACGCTGACCTTCACCTTCTACGGCACGGATCCCGGCCGGCGAGTCGTCGCCGCCACCGGGGAGCGCACGAACTGGCGCTCGCCGCGGACGACGTACGCGCTCGACCCCTATGCACCGCGCGGTTCGGTGCGCACGGTGTCCGGCTCGAACCAGTCCGGCTTCGACGTCACCGTCACCCGCAAGGTGTACGAGCACGGGAAGCTGAAGCGCCGCGACGCCTTCACGAGCGCCTACATCGCCGTCGGCCCGACCCAGATCTACGGCCCCGGGCGCTCGATCCCCGGGCCGTACTTCGTGCTGCCCCGCGTGTAGCTCGAGCTACTGAGCGTCGACCTTCTCCGGCGCGGCCGGAGAGTCGACACCACTGCGCTCGTCGTAGCTGTTCACCACGAGTCGAACCGCTTCGGCGGGATCGTCCGTCACGTGCAGCAGCTCGACGTCCTCCGGCGAGATCATCCCGCCGGCGAGCAGGTCGCCGTTGACCCAGTCCAGCAGCTCCTGCCAGTAGTCGCGGCCGAAGAGGACGACCGGGAAGTTCAGCACCTTGCCGGTCTGAATCAACGTCAGCGACTCGAACAGCTCGTCGAGGGTGCCGAACCCACCGGGAAAGATGACGAAGCCCTCTGCCGCCTTCACGAACATCGTCTTGCGCGCATAGAAGTGCTTGAAGGTCATTGCGATGTCGCAGTAGGCGTTGACGCCCTGCTCGTGCGGAAGCTCGATGTTGAAGCCGACCGAGAGCCCACCCGCCTCCTTGCAGCCGCGGTTGGCCGCCTCCATCACGCCCGGGCCGCCGCCCGTGACGACGGCGAATCCCGCCTCGGCGAAGATCCGCGCCGTCGCGCGAGCGTGCCGGTACGGCTCGCTGTCCTCGGGCACTCGGGCCGAGCCGAAGATCGAGACCGCCGGCCGGTGAATCTCGAGCACCTTCTGGAAGCCGCCGAGGAACTCCGAGGCGATCACCGCCACGTCGTTCGCGAGATCCTCGTGCGTTCGCTCGAGAACGCGCCTGTCGTCCATCAGAGTCGGTTTTGCTCCACGTGCGTGGCGACCATCCCGAGGATGAGCAGCACGACCAAGCCGGTGTAGATGAGGCTGCCGCCTGCGAGTCGGGCCGGCGATGCCCACGCCGCGTGTTCGCGATTGCCGTACCGGAGGGCCTTCACGGACCGCCACATGAAGCCGCCGTCGAGCGGCTTGACCGGGATCAGGTTGAAGAGGTTCAGCAGGAACCCGGTGTAGGCGAGCGCGACGAGGAAACGGGAGTCGTTCGCCTCACCCGCGACCCACACGGCGAGGGCGCCAAGCCCGCCCAGGAAGGGTCCGGCAGCCGAGACGAGCAGATTCCGCCAGGGGTCGAAGGGCGCATTCTTCATCGCCACATAGGCACCGAGGAACGGGACGAAGACCGGCAGCGACGGTTTCAGGCCCTGGCGCGTGGCCTCGATGTAGTGGCCGAGCTCGTGCACTGCGATCAGCAGAACGAACCCGGCCGCGAAGCGCCAGCCCCAGATCAGCGCATAGCCGGCGACCGAGATGAAGATCCCGAAGAACTTGATCGCGAAGGCGCCGAATTTGATCAGGAGCAGCCCAAGCGCGATGAGCGGCGCAAGGAGCTTCCGGAGGAGGTCGCGGATCGACAGCGGCTGCTTGACCGGCGAGTACTCCGCCTCGCTCGGCTCGGCGGCTTCTCTGGGGGCGTAGGGGTCGTACTGACTCACGCGCCCAGAGTACTGGTCGCGCTCGCTGGATCACCGCGCGGGCTTGAGCGGAATGCGAGCGGTTCTTGAGCGGCCGGGAGCAACGTGGCTGTCGACCGCTCGAAGGAGGTAACGATGAATCGACAGTCAACGATCCGCGCATCGCTCGCCGTCGCCGCAGTCGCCTGCCTGGCTGCTCTGGTCTTCCTCGTCCCCGCAGCGCCCGCAGCGCCGGACGCGGAGAGGCCCGGCGACTGCCGTCTACCTGCCTGGACTCACGTTCTGACCGGCCACTGGGGCGGCGGCTGCCGCTGAAGTAAGCACCTCCTGGACGACCTCGTCCGGCGCCGCCTCTCCTGCGGCAAAGGCCACGTCGTAGGCCGCATCCCCGAGCGACGAGCGCAACCGCGCGGCGAGCTCATCGAGGAAGTCCTGCTCCTGCCAGTCGATCGAGGCGCCGGTCTGCTGCCTGATTCCCGCCGCTGCGCCGAGGAGCCGCACGGCGAATGCTTGGTCGCCGTCGTGCTCGGGCGCTGGTGCGAGCCAGACGCAACAGGAGGCGATTCGATCCTGGAAGCCGAGCCGCCGGTAGAGCGCCATGCTCTCTGTCAGCTGAGCGCGACCCGCCTCGAAGCGGCCGAGCCGCAGATTCATGTCGCCGAGCCCGAGCAGCGCTCCGGCGAGGTACTCGCGGTGCTCCGCGCGCTGGGCCGACTTCGAGGCTTTCCTCGTAGATCGCCACGCCGCCCTCGTAGTCCCCCAGCTCGGCCGCGACCACGCCGAGGTTCGAGAGAGCGAGAGCAAGGTGCGCGTCGTTCTCCAGCGTCCGCGCGAGGGCCGCGCTCTGCTCCCACCAGTCGCGCGACCCTTCGCGGTTCTGGCGGCTGTATTCGATGCAGCCGAGAAGGATCATGAGGCGGTAGCGCTCGTTCTCGTCGACCTCTCCGGCGAGGAGCGGCAAAGCTGCCTCGGCGCGCTCGCCCGCAATGTCGAAGTCCCCCTGGCGCCACTCGAGTGTCGCCAGCTTGCGCAGCACCTGGGCGCGGAGGAGCGGCGGCACCCTTTCGGCCGACGCCGACGCAAGCGTCTCTGCGAGCCAGGCGCGTCCCTCAGCCAGGTATCCGCGGACGAGCCAGAAGTGCGAGACCGCGGCGGCGAGCCCGAATCGAAGCTCGACCGACTCGGTCTCGCCGGCGAACGCGAGCGCGGCCCTGAAGTTGTCGTGCTCGCGCTCGAACGTCGCGTACACCTCGTCGACCTGGTCTCCCGGCAGCGCGGCAACGAGCTCGTCGCCCAGCCCGCGGAAGTACTCGGCATGGCGACGCCGAACAGCGTCGGACTCGCCACTCTCGGCGAGGCGCTCGACGGCGTATTCGCGAATCGTCGCGAGCATCCGGAACCGGCTGTCGTCGGCGCGCCGGACGAGGCTGGCTTCGACGAGCGCCCGCGAGCTGGTCGGTCGCCTCGTCACCGCACACCGCCCGAACGGCCTCGCGCGTGAAGCCGCCGCTGAACGCGCCCAGCTGCGCGAACAAGCCTCGCTCGGGCGTTGCGAGGAGATCGTGGCTCCACCCGATCGCCGCCCTCAGTGTCTGCTGGCGCTCGGGCAGGTCGCGGGCGCCCCTGGACGCGAGCCCGAGCCGGTCGTCGAGGGACGACACCAGCTCCGCGGGAGTCAACTCGGAGGTCCGCGCGGCAACGAGCTCGATCGCGAGCGGCAACCCATCCAGCCGCCCGCAGATCTCGGCCACGAGCGGTCCCGGCGGCAGCTCGCGGCCGGTCGCGCGCGCCCGGCTGACGAACAGCTCTTCCGCATCGGCAGCAGGCAGCGGCGGTATCTCGAGCTCGTGCTCCCCGTACAGGTGGAGCCGAGCGCGGCTCGTCGTGAGCACACGCAGACGCGGGGCGCCTTCCAGCAGCTTGCCCACAACCGGCGCGGCATCCAGCAGCTGCTCGAAGTTGTCGAGGAGCAGCAGGAGCTCGCGGTCCCGCAGCTCGTCGTCCAGGCTCTCCTCGGCCAACCCGAGCGTCTGCGCGATCGCGGGGCGGACGAGTGCCGGATCGACGAGCGCCGCCAGCCCGACGAACCAGACGCCGTCGGCGAAGGCATCGGCGAGCTCATGGGCCGCACGAAGGGCAACGCGTGTCTTGCCGGCACCACCGGGGCCGGTCAGCGTCACGAGACGAGTGTCGCCTCTGAGCAGGGACGTGACCATGTCCACCTCGCCTCGGCGCCCGACGATCGGCGTCGCGGGTGCGGGCAGATGCCTGCGCTCCCGAACCGACTCCGGCTCGACCTCGAGCGCGGCGTCGTGGCGCAGGATCGCGCTCTGAAGCGCCCGCAACTCCGTCAGCCGGCTCGAGCCCGAGCTCGTCGAGCTCGTGCCGGATCTCTGACATAGGCCTCGAGCGCGGCGGCCTGTCGGCCGGCGCGGTAGAGCCCGAGCATCAGCAGGCCGCGCAGACGCTCTCGCAACGGGTGCTCGATCGCGAGGCGCTCGAGCTCCGGCAAGTCGAGCGCGAGACCAAGTGCCAGCGCCGACTCGGCCTGATCCTCGATCGCCGCGACGCGTAGCTCCTCGAGCCGGTCGCGCTCCACGCCGAGAGCGCCGCCGCCGTCCAGTCCCGCGAGCGCCGGGCCGCGCCAGAGGGCGAGCGCCTCCTCGAGCGACGCGAGCGCCTCCTCGTGTCGACTCGCCCGGCGATGATCCCTCGCGGTCTCGAGCAGGCCTTCGAACTCCGCGGCATCGAGCCAGTCGGCGTACAACCGGTACCCGTCGCCGTGCCGCTCGATCTCGATCCCGGCCTTGCGCAGCTCGGAGACGTAGACCTGCAGCGCGTGCGCGGCGCTCGCCGGTGGCCGCTCACCCCAGACCGCATCCACGAGACGTTCCCTCGAGACGGGCGAACCGCGCGCGAGCACGAGAGAGACGAGGAGCGCCCGCGGCTTTGGGCCGCCGTGGAACGGCTCCCCTCCCACCTCGAGCGGGCCGAGTATCCGGAACTCCACGAACCCCTCCTCGTTGAGCGTTCGTTGAGGCCATTCTGAGCGCTCCGCGCGACGGTGTGCGAGTCATTGACCGAGAGGACCGTCATGCAATGGAGATACCGTCGACGCCGCCGCTTCCTGCGCCGCGTGCTTTGGGGCTTACTGAGCCGCTACGAGCCCTGGCCGATCCATTCCTCGCCGCCCTCGTAGACCTCCTTCTTCCAGAGCGGCACGGTCTCCTTGAGCGTGTCGATCGCTTCCTGGCAGGCGGTGAGCGCTGCAGCACGGTGCGGCGACGAGACGGCGATCACGACGCTCGGCTCGCCGATCTCGACCCTGCCGACTCGATGGTGGATCGCGATGCCGGAGAGCTCGTGTTGCTCGGCGAGCTTTGCCGCGAGCTGCGCCATCACGTCCTCGGCCATCCCCTCGTAGGCCTCGTACTCGAGGTACAGCACCGTGCGGTCACGCGAGCGGTTGCGGACGGTGCCGAGGAACGTCGCGATCGCACCCGCCTCGTCGCGGGCGACCTCCCGCACGGCTGCGTCGACCGAGAGCGGCGCGCCGGTCAGCTTGAAATCTCCTCCGGAGACGGGCGGGATCAGCGCGACCTCGTCGCCGTCGGCGAGCGCGGACTCGGCATCCGCGTAGCTCTTGTTGACCGCGTAGAGCAGGCCCGGCGGCTCGTTCCCGAGCTCGAGCGCCGACCAGACATCGGCGACGCGGGCGCCGTCTGAGAGCTCGAGCTCGCGCGCACCGGTGCCCGCGCGCTCGCGGAGACCGGCGAAGAGTCTGATGCTCACGTGCACGGTTCCGCAGCCTATCCGCGGCCGGAAGGGTTGCCTCCCCCGCCCGTGTCATGTTACGTATGGCTCATGCCGGTCACCGCCCCACCCAGGACGAACCTGAACGACCAGGTCTACGAGACGCTGAAGGCGCGGCTCGTGCGCCGTGAGCTCGGCCCGGGCGAGAAGGTGAGCCTGCACGAGCTGGCCGCCACGCTCGGAGTCTCCCGCAGCCCCGTCCACCACGCGCTGACGCGACTCGTCTCTGAGGGCCTGCTGAGCGTGAAGTCCCGGCGCGGCTACTTCGTGACGCCGCTGACCGAGTCGGCGCTCGAGGAGGGCTACGACGTGCGGCTCGCACTCGAGCTCCAGGCGGCCGAGAGCGCCATTGGCCGGGTCGGGCGGGACGGCCTGCGCCGCTTCCGCGAGCTGCACGAGTCGACCGCCGAGGCGGTCTCGCACGCCGAGTGGGACTCCGCGAACGCCGCCTTCCACGAGCACCAGGTCGATCTCGCCGGCAACTCCCTGCTCTCGCGCTTCTACCGGGAGCTGTCGGTCAACCTGATGATGCAGGTGATCCGCGGCGGCAAGCTCGAGGGCGGCGCCTACCTCCCGACCGAGCACGCCGCGATCGTCGACGCGTACGAGGCGGGCGACCTGGAAGCCGCCCACGCGGCGATCCGGGCGCATATCGCCAGCGGCCGCAGGATCGCGCTGGAGGCGATCGAGGAAACCGGAGGCGTTCTCTAGCCAGCCGGATCCGCTGCGGTTGCTTGACAATTCGGGGTGGGTCTGCGAACGATGGCTCCCACGTGACCTTCAGGAGCCCCGGCCTCGCGCAGCGCGCGATGCCTCGCGTTACACACGGAGCTCCTGTGGGCCGGTCGATGGACCGAATGCTCGCCCGGCTGGGAGTGCTCGGGCTTCTGACGGGCGTCGCGTTTGCACTCTGCTCGCCGGCCGGCGCCGCCCTGCCGCGCTCGTCCTCAGATCGGCAGGACGACCGCGCAGGCCCGCAAGTTCATTTCTTGTACGTCGTTCCGCGCGACGGAGCCGACCGGGGGCTGGACACGAATTCGGCGATCACGAACTCGATCGGCTCATGGCAGGAGTGGCTCCGGGGCCAGACGGGCGGCAGACAGCTCTACGTCGACACATCCCAGGGCGAGATCGACGTGAGCTTCTTCCGGCTGGCGATGGACGACGCTGCGGTCGCCTCACGGGGTGCGTACGTGCGCGAGCAGATCGAGGAAGAGATCTACGCCGCCGGCTTCAACTCGCCGTCGAAGATCTACGCGGTCTACTACGACGGATCGTCGACCTGGGCGTGCGGCGGTGGCGATCCGGATCCGATCTTTCGCGGCGCCGTTGCCGCGCTGTATCTGAAAGGGGCTCCACCCGGGTGGATACCGTGCGCGACGAACCCGTTAGGGGGTACGCCCCCCGGCTACTTCGAGTTCGCGATGCTGCACGAGATCATGCACACGCTGGACTTCGCGCCGCCGTGTGCGCCGCACGTGACACGCCTCGATCATGTCTCCGACAGCCAACACGACCTCATGTGGGCCGGCGACGCTCCCTGGCTGACCGGCCAGCCGCAACTGATGACTCTCGACGTCGGTCACGATGACTACTACCTGCACGGCCGAGCCGACTGCCCGGACTTCGCTAACAGTCCCTACCTGGCCCCCGCAGCTGCACCTGCACCTGCACCCGCACCCGCGCCTGGGGGCGGAGATACCGGCAGCAAAGGCAGTGTCGGCACGACGCAAAACGGAACCGCTCGCGCGGACACGCTCACAGGCACCGCCCGGAACGACATCCTCCGCGGCCGTGGCGGGAACGACCGGCTCAGTGGCGGCCGCGGCAACGACCGCCTCGAGGGCGGGACCGGCGCGGACCGGCTCACCGGGGGCCCCGGCAAGGACACGCTGCTCGGCGGAGCGGGCAACGACACGATCGTCTCGCGCGATGGCACTCGCGACATCGTCAACTGCGGCCCCGGCCGCGACGTCGTCGTCGCCGATCGCTTCGACACCGTTGCACGTAACTGCGAAACGGTGCGTCGCCGCTAGCCATAGCATCCGCAGGGTGAAAGAGGAAACCACCCCGAAGCGGGAGACCGATTCGGGGATCGAGATCAAGCCGGTCTACGGCGACGGCGAGCAGCCCGGCGAGTTCCCGTACACGCGCGGCCCGTACCCGGACATGTACCGCGGCCGCCCCTGGACGATCCGGCAGTACGCGGGGTTCGGCTCGGCGGAGGAGACGAACGCGCGCTTCCGCTACCTGCTCGACCGCGGCCAGACCGGGCTCTCCGTCGCGTTCGACCTGCCGACGCAGCTCGGCTACGACTCCGACGACCCGCACGCGCTGGGCGAGGTCGGCCGCACGGGCGTCGCGATCGACTCGATCGAGGACATGCGCCTGCTGCTCGCCGGCATCCCGCTCGACGAGGTCTCCACCTCGATGACGATCAACGCGCCCGCGTCCCTGCTGCTGCTCCTCTACGAGCTCGTCGCCGAGGAGCAGGGCGTCCCCGGAACGGCGCTGCGCGGCACCGTGCAGAACGACATCCTCAAGGAGTACATCGCCCGCGGGAACTACATCTACCCGCCGCGGCCGTCGATGCGGCTGACGACCGACCTCTTCGCGTACGCCGCGGAGCGGATCCCGAGCTGGAACACGATCTCGATCTCCGGCTACCACATCCGCGAGGCAGGCTCGACCGCCGTGCAGGAGCTCGCCTTCACGCTTGCGAACGGGATCGCCTACGGCGAGGCGGCGGTCGCAGCCGGGCTCTCGCCGGACGAGTTCGGCGCGCGCCTCTCCTTCTTCTTCAACGCGCACAACAACTTCTTCCAGGAGGTGGCGAAGTTCCGGGCGGCGCGGCGGATGTGGGCGACGATCATGCGCGATCGCTTCGGCGCGACGAACCCGAAGGCGATGGCGCTCCGCTTCCACGCGCAGACCGGCGGCTCGACCCTGACGGCGCAGCAACCGGAGAACAACATCGTCCGGGTCGCGATCCAGGCCCTGTCGGCAATCGCCGGCGGCGCGCAGAGCCTGCACACGAACGGCTTCGACGAGGCGCTTGCGCTCCCGACCGAGCGCTCGGCCCGGATCGCTCTCCGCACCCAGCAGATCCTCGCCGCCGAGGCCGGCGCGACCGACACCGCCGACCCGCTCGGCGGCAGCTACTTCATCGAGGAGCTCACATCCGACCTGGAGGAGCAGGCCCGAGAGCTGATCGAGCGGATCGACGAGATGGGCGGCGCCGTCGCAGCGGTCGAGCAGGGCTTCGTCCAGCGCGAGATCGAAGAAGCCGCGTTCCGCTGGAACGAGCAGGTCGAGTCGGGCGAGCGGGTGATCGTCGGCGTCAACCGCTTCGCCGAGGACGACACGGAAAAGGTCGAGCTGCTGCGGATCGACCCGGACGCCGAGCAGCGCCAGCTGGAGCGAACGGCGCGCGTGCGGGCTGAGCGAAACGCCCAGGAGGCGGAGGCCGCGCTCGCGGAGGTCCGCCGGATCGCCGCCGGGCCCGAGAACCTGCTGCCGCCGATGCGCGAGGCGCTCCGCGCCCGCGTCACGATCGGCGAGATCTCGAACGCGCTCCGCGACGAGTTCGGGACGTTCGACGCGCAGCACGCGTAGTTTCACCACCCGAACACAGGAAATTCTCCTCTCCGCACCCCACCCGGCCGCTCGGCTCGCAGACGATGCGCGGCCGACGTGCTCGCGATCGTGCCGACAGGGGAGGAAACATGTCGATGACGGCAATGAACCGGCGAAGCCTCTTGGAGAAGGCCGCGGCTAGGCGGTGGCGCATTTTTCACGGCAGGTGTGCTCGATCGCCTGAACACGAGAAACGCCGCCGCCGCAACGCTCAAGCACCCCAAGAAGACGAAGGGATACGGCGCTCCGGTGCGGCAGCGCGATCAGTTCGGTCGCGAGATTCTCGCGCTGCCGCCCGAGTTCGACTACATCACGTTCGGTGACATCGGCGCACCGATGTCAGACGGCAACCCGACCCCGGTGGCGCACGACGGGATGAGGTGCTTCAAGTGGCGCGGCCACAAGCTGCGGCTCATCCGCAATCAGGAGGACCGCGCGGCCCCGGGCGCCGGCAGCGTTCTCGGCCCGGCCGGCACGCGGTACGACAAGCTCGGCGGCGGCGGAACGACCACGCTCGAGTTCGATCTCAAGACCCGCAAGTTCACCCGCGACTTCATCAGCCTCAACGGCACGACCGTCAACTGTGCAGGCGGCGCCTCGTTCCGCGAGACCGGCTGGATCACCGGCGAGGAGGTCGTCATCGGCCCGGCTCAAGGCTGGGAGCAGAACCACGGCTACCAGTTCCTCGTCCCGCTCAACCGCGAGGGCCCGGAGTTCACGGAGCCTACTCCGCGCGATGGGTCGGTTCGCTCACGAGGCGTGCGCGGTCGACCAGCGAACGGGAATCGTCTACCAGACCGAGGACCCCGGTTCGGGTCGCGGCGCGGGTCTCTACAGATTCCTGCCGAAGGATCGGCGAGACCTCTCCGAGGGAGGCCGGCTGCAGATCCTCGCCCGCAAGCGCCGACCTCAGTACGACGCTCGCGAGAACCAGGTGCTGTACGCCGAGTTCGCGACTGAGTGGATCGACATCGAGGATCCCGACCCGGACGACGCGACGATCGGAACCGTCTTCGACGAGGGCTTCGCGAAGGGCGCGATCAAGTTCAACCGTCTCGAGGGCTGCTGGTACGAGCGGGGCTCTGTCTTCTTCGCCTCGACGAGCGGCGGCGGCACCAGTGGCGGCGCGGGCAAGAACGGCGACGTGAACAGCGACGGCTTCAAGGAGGGCTGGGGTCAGATCTGGGAGCTGCGGACCGGCCGCGGCCGTCACGACTCAGGCTCGCTCCGGCTGATCTTCGAGTCCGGCGAGGGTGCGGTGCTCGACGGGCCGGACAACCTCTGCGTCACTCCCCGAGGAGGCCTCATCCTTTGCGAAGACGACCCCTCCACCGCCTACGACCCGACTGATGTGCATCCGGCGGCGCCTGGGATCACCAACGTGAACCGGCTGATCGGTGTGACAGAGGACGGCGCCTCCTTCGAGTTCGCCGTTAACACCCTCAACGACGCCGAGTTCGCGGGGGCGTGTTTCAGCCCGGACGGCGACATCCTGTTCGTGAACGTCTTCGGCGACGGGACTCCCGGCAGCGGTATGACGTGCGCGATCTGGGGGCCGTGGAAGAAGGGCCCGCTGTAGGTCGACCCGGCCGTAGGGCTCGGAGCAACGCGACCGAGCCCTACGCCGAAGCGCC
>CAWJYW010000012.1:0-51102 GCA_963847255.1 uncultured Gaiellaceae bacterium | reverse complement strand
TCTGGGACGTGCTCGAAGAGGTGATCGCGGAGCACCCGGTTCTGCTGAACCGCGCTCCGACGCTCCACCGCCTCGGCATCCAGGCGTTCGAGCCCGTGCTCGTCGAGGGCAAGGCGATCCAGGTGCACCCGCTCGTCTGTCACGCGTTCAACGCGGACTTCGACGGCGACCAGATGGCCGTCCACCTGCCGCTCTCGGCGGAGGCACAGGCCGAGGCCCGGATCCTGATGCTCTCCTCGAACAACATCCTCTCGCCGGCTCACGGGCGTCCGCTCGACGACGCCGACGCAGGACATGGTGCTCGGCGTCGTACTACCTCACCTACTCCAGCCGCGACCTCCTGGCGACGACCGCCGACGGATCTCGCCAAGGAGCTGAAGCTCAAGGGGATCAAGCGCTTCCAGAACGAGGAAGAGGTCGAGTTCGCACCTCGATTCGAAGCAGGTCGAGCCTGCAGGACCCGATCGAGTACCGCTGGCACGACGAGGTGATCCTGACGACGCCGGGCCGCGTGATCTTCAACAGCGAGGTCGAGCGGTCGCTCGAGGAGGCAGTCGTGGTCGGCGAGGCCGGCCAGCACACCTTCATCAACCGCACGCTCTCGAAGCGTGAGATCGACAGCTTCATCGCAGAGCTCGTCGACCGCTACGGGGCGCACGCGATCGCGTCGGTGCTCGACACGATCAAGAGCCTCGCCTTCAAGTACGCGACGCAGGCCGGGATCACGATCTCGAAGAACGACATCGTGGTCCCGCCGGAGAAGGAAGAGATTCTCTCCGGCTACGAGGCGAAGGTGAAGGTCGTCGAGGGCAACTACGAGCGCGGCCTGATCACCGAGGACGAGCGGCACGAGCAGATCGTCAACATCTGGACGGAGGCGACCGACACCGTCGCCGACGCGATGCAGGCGAACCTGAACGAGCTGAACTCGATCTACATGATGGCCAACTCCGGAGCGCGTGGATCGTTCAAGCAGATCCGCCAGCTCGCCGGCATGCGCGGCCTGATGGCGAACCCGAAGGGCGAGATCATCGAGCGCCCGATCAAGGCCAACTTCATGGAGGGCCTGTCGGTGCTCGAGTACTTCATCTCGACCCACGGAGCCCGTAAGGGCCTCGCCGACACCGCGCTCCGCACGGCCGACTCGGGCTACCTGACGCGCCGCCTGGTCGACGTCTCGCAGGACGTGATCATCCGCGAGGCCGACTGCGGCACCGAGGAGTTCGTCGAGCTCGCGATCAACCTGCCGGAGGGGATCAACAAGTCCGTCATGGGCCGGATCCTCGCCGAGGACGTCCACAAGCCGCTCGCGAGCGGCAAGCCCGGCAAGACGATCGTCGCCGAGAAGGGCGAGTCGATCACGGCTCCGCGTCTGAAGGAGATCGCCGAGGGGCTCGAGGACGAGAACGCGAAGCTGCCCGTCCGCTCGGTGCTCAAGTGCCGCGCCGAGACGGGCGTGTGCCAGACGTGCTACGGCACCTTCCTGGCGACGGGCAACGTCTCCGACATCGGCGACGCGGTCGGCATCATCGCCGCGCAGTCGATCGGCGAGCCGGGCACGCAGCTGACGATGCGGACGTTCCACACCGGCGGTGTCGCCGGCGCGGACATCACGCACGGCCTGCCGCGTGTCGTCGAGATCTTCGAGGCTCGGAACCCGAAGGGCGCAGCGACGCTCGCAGAGGTCGCCGGCCACGTCGAGATCGAGGAGGCCGACCGCACCATCAAGGTGACGATCGTCCCCGACGCGCTCGACGAGAACGGCGAGCCGATCCCGTCGAAGGAGTACACGCTCCCGCGGCGCTCGCGGCTGCTCGTCACGCCCGGCCAGGTGGTCGAGCTCGGCGACGCCCTGAACGAGGGCTCACGCGCACCGTCCGAGCTGCTCGACCTGCACGCCAAGGCGGGCAAGGGCTCGACGGAGACCGAGCTGTACCTCGTCGGTGAGGTGCAGAAGGTCTACAAGTCGCAGGGCGTCGACATCCACGACAAGCACATCGAGCTGATCGTCCGGCAGATGCTGAAGAAGGTTCGCGTGATGGAGGCCGGGGACACGTCCCTGCTTCCGGGCGAGCTGGCCGACAAGACGAAGCTCGAGCGCGAGAACGCCAAGCTGAAGAAGAAGGACGAGAAGGCCACGTTCGAGCCGCTGATCCTCGGGATCACGAAGGCCTCGCTCGCGACCGAGTCCTTCCTCTCGGCGGCCTCCTTCCAGGAGACGACGAAGGTGCTGACCGACGCCTCGATCGAGGGGAAGGTCGACCACCTGCTCGGCCTGAAGGAGAACGTGATCATCGGCAAGCTGATCCCGGCCGCGACCGGACTCAAGCGCTATCGCCAGATCGGGATCGGCCCGTCCGACTCCGTGCCCGCGCACCTGTACGCGCGGCCCGAGACGGAGGCCGAGCTCCTGGCGGCGCTGGAGGAGATCGGCGGCGACGGCGACGGCCTGAACCTCGAGGCCCTCGGCCTCACGTTCGGCGGCACGCCCGGCGCCGACGAGACGAGCTCGCACGACGCGGGCGAGGCGACCGAGGTACCGGAGGTCGACTCACCGCTCGACGAGGACGCCTAGTCCTGAGCGCAGTCGAGCGATACGAGTGACGCGAGGGCGGCCGGAAGGCCGCCCTCGCTGTTTCCGACCCGCCGCGTACGCGTCGCTGCCGGTTCACGCGGCTGCCTGTGCCGTTCCCGGGCGTCTGCGCGCGGCAAGGTGGGCGTCGTCTCGACTGCGACGACGGTCCCCTTGCCGGCGCCCTTGGCGCGGTAGAGCGCCTCGTCGGCGCGCTCGAAGAGCGCGACGGCGTCGTCGTCCGGCCTCAGCTCCGTGACGCCTGCGGAGAGGTGGAGCCGACCCGCCTGGCCGACGGGGCGCGCCGAGATGGCCTGGCTGAGCCGCTTGTAGAGCTGGTCGGCGTCGGTGACGGACGACTCGGGCAGGATCACCGCGAACTCGTCGCCGCCGACCCGGCACGCGAAGTCGGCGGTGCGCACGACGTCGCGGACTCGCTCAGCCGCCTCGGCGAGCACCGCGTCACCCGCGAGGTGTCCGATCCGGTCGTTGATCGCCTTGAAGTCGTCGAGGTCGAAGACGACGAGTGCGAGGTTGCGGCTGTACCGGTGCGCCCGCGCGACCTCCCGCTGCAGCGTCTCGTGGAAGTAGCGCCGGTTGTGCAGTCCCGTCAGCGCGTCGAGATCGGCGAGCTGGCGCGCTTCGCGAAAGCGGCGCGCGTTGTCGATCGCCGGGCCTGCCCGGAGCGCGAGGTCCTCGAGCTCCGCAGCACTCGACTCGCCGAACGCCGCTCGACCACTGCGCGAGTAGGCGGTGAGATAGCCCAGCTGCTCGCCGTCGGAGAGCAGCGGCACGGCGAGAGCGGCGCGAATCGGGCCGCCCTCGACAGCCTCGTCGGAGCGGCCGTAGCCGTATTCGATCACGATCATGCGCGGCGACCCGCCGTCCGGAGGGCCGGAGATCGTCGCCGGCGGCACCGCTTCACCGAGACCCGCAGCGGCAACGAGTGGCTCACCGCCCTCGACGGGGATCGAGATCACCGCGGCGTCGACACCCTCGAGCGAGCCGGCAGCAGCGAGCGTTCGCGCGAGCACCTCGTCGAGGTCGATCGAGCCGCCGAGCTCGCCGAGCTGGCGGGTGCGCCGGTTCTCGGCCTGCGCGCGCTCCAGCGCAGCCGAGAGGTCGCGCACCATCGACGCCATCCGTTCGTCGAGCTCGCGAAGCGACCTCCAAGAGCTTGGCGTCCGTCCTCCGGCGCGACCTGCGTCCGAGCACGAAGACGACGACGGCAAGAGCCGTCGCGAAGAGCGCCGCAGCGCAGGCGATGACGATCGTGGTCATGACGATGGGTGTTGTGGACGTGCTTCGTTGCCGCGGGCTAACTGTAAGCGGCCGTAGCTCACATAGCTATGGGTTGCAACGGGTAAAACTGTGCGGTCGGCAGGCTCGCGAACCCGCGTGTTTTTGCCGAGCCGCGCGATGTTCGCTACACTCCGCTGTCCGGTTGGCCGGGCGAAGTACATGCCCTGCCGACCGTTGCTGTGTGAGCACACAGCGCACCAAACGAGTGATTCCAGGATTCGAAGGAGACGCGTGCCGACAACCAATCAGCTCGTCCGCAAGGGCCGCCAGTCGCCGCAGGCGAAGACGAAGACCCCTGCGCTCCGTGGCGCGCCGCAGAAGCGCGGCGTCTGCACGCGTGTCTACACGACGACCCCCAAGAAGCCGAACTCGGCGCTGCGCAAGGTCGCGCGCGTGCGGCTGACGAACGGGATGGAGGTCACGACGTACATCCCGGGTGAGGGCCACAACCTCCAGGAGCACTCGGTCGTGCTGATCCGCGGCGGTCGCGTGAAGGACCTGCCGGGCATCCGCTACAAGGTGATCCGGGCCGCGCTCGACACGGCCGGCGTCCCCGACCGCAAGCAGGGTCGCTCGAAGTACGGAGCGAAGCGCTCGTAATGCCACGCCGCGCAGACATCACACCGCGCGTCCTCGAGGCCGACCCGGTCCACTCGTCGACCCTCGTCACCCAGTTCATCAACGCGGTGATGCTCGACGGCAAGCGCTCGACGGCCGAGAGGCTCGTCTACGACGCGCTCGCAATCGTGGCCGAGAAGACCGGCAAGCCGCCGGTCGAGGCGCTGGAGTCCGCCGTGAAGACGGTGACCCCGGTGCTCGAGGTCCGCTCCCGCCGTGTCGGCGGCGCGAACTACCAGGTGCCGATCGAGGTGCCTCAGCGCCGTGCGCGCACGCTCGCGATCCGCTGGCTCGTCCAGTTCTCGCGCGACCGGCGCGAGAAGGGGATGCAGCAGAAGATTGCCGGCGAGCTGATGGATGCGATCAACCAGCAGGGTGGCGCGTTCAAGAAGAAGGACGACATCTACCGGATGGCGCAGGCCAACAAGGCCTTCGCGCACTACCGCTGGTAAGGGAGACATGAGCACGACCGCCACACGCATCGGGCTGGACCGCGTCCGCAACATCGGGATCATGGCGCACATCGACGCCGGCAAGACCACGACGACGGAGCGGATCCTCTATTACACGGGCCGCACCCACAAGATGGGTGAGGTGCACGAGGGTGCCGCGACCATGGACTGGATGGCGCAGGAGCAGGAGCGCGGGATCACGATCACCTCGGCGGCCACGACCGCGGAGTGGCGCGACCATCGGATCAACATTATCGATACGCCCGGGCACGTGGACTTTACGGTGGAGGTCGAGCGGAGCCTGCGCGTGCTGGACGGCGCGGTCGCTGTTTTCGACGCCGTTGCGGGCGTGCAGCCCCAGTCCGAGACCGTCTGGCGGCAGGCCGACAAGTACAAGGTGCCGCGGATCGCGTTCATCAACAAGATGGACCGCACCGGCGCCGACTTCTTCGCTTCCGTCAAGTCGATGGTCGACAAGCTCGGCGCCAACCCGGTGCCGATCCAGCTTCCGATCGGCCAGGAGGAGCACCACCGCGGCGTCGTCGACCTCGTCGAGATGAACGCGATCACCTACGAGGACGACCTGGGCGAGAAGTTCACCGTCGGCGAGATCCCGCCCGAGCTCGTCGAGCAGGCGCACGAGTACCACCACCTGCTGATCGACTCGATCGCCGAGCACGACGACGAGCTGACCGAGACCTACCTCACGGACGAGTCGCTCGTCACGCCCGAGATGATCAAGCGCGCGCTTCGCGCCGGCACGCTCGCCGACGCGCTGACGCCCGTGCTGCTCGGCAGCGCCTTCAAGAACAAGGGCGTGCAGCCGCTGCTCGACGGCGTGATCGACTACCTGCCGAGCCCGCTCGACGTGCCCGCGATCCACGGCATCGACCCCAAGACGGAGGCCGAGACCTCGCGTGACGCCGATCCGAACGCGCCCTTCTCGGCGCTCGCCTTCAAGGTCATGTCCGACCCCTTCGTCGGCAAGCTGACCTACTTCCGCGTCTACTCGGGCACGCTCAAGGCCGGCGACCGCGTCCTGAACACGACGAACGGCAAGACGGAGCGCATCGGCCGCATCCTCCAGATGCACGCGAACCACCGTGAGGAGCGCGAGGAGATCTGGGCGGGCGAGATCGCCGCGGGTGTCGGGCTGAAGCAGACGACGACCGGCGACACGCTCTCGGTCGAGAACGCTCCGATCGTGCTCGAGCGGATGACCTTCCCCGAGCCCGTGATCTCGGTCGCGATCGAGCCGAAGACGAAGGGCGACCAGGACAAGCTGGGCGCCGGGCTCGCGCGCCTCTCCGAGGAGGATCCGACGTTCCGGGTCACCTCCGACGAGGAGACCGGCCAGACGCTGATCGCCGGCATGGGCGAGCTCCACCTGGAGATCATCGTCGACCGGCTGATGCGCGAGTTCAAGGTCGACGCCAACGTCGGCCGCCCGCAGGTCGCCTACCGCGAGACGATCTCCAAGCCCGCAGAGAAGGTTCAGGGCCGGTTCGTCCGCCAGACCGGCGGCTCGGGCCAGTACGGCGACGCCGTCATCAACCTCCTGCCGCAGGAGCCCGGCGCGGGCTACGAGTTCGAGGACAAGATCGTCGGCGGCAAGATCCCGAAGGAGTACATCAAGCCGATCAACGAGGGCATCATCGAGGCGATGAACTCGGGCGTCCTCGCGGGGTATCCCGTGGTCGACGTCAGGGTCGAGCTGATCGACGGCTCCTACCACGACGTCGACTCGAGCGAGCGGGCCTTCAAGATCGCCGGCTCGATGGCCTTCAAGGAGGCGATGAAGCGCGGGAAGCCGAAGCTGCTCGAGCCGGTGATGGCCGTCGAGGTCGTCACGCCCGAGGACTTCCTCGGCGACGTGATGGGCAACCTCAACAGCCGCCGCGGCCGGATCGAGGAGATGACTCCGATGGGCAACGCCACCACGATCAAGGCGATGGTGCCGCTGTCGGAGATGTTCGGGTACGCGACCGACGTGCGCTCGATGACACAGGGGCGCGCCACGTTTTCCATGCAGTTCGACCGTTATGAGGACGTTCCCGGCAACATTGCCGCGGACATCGTCGACACGCAGACAAGTTCGTAGAGAAGAAGGAGAGAGCAAGCAATGGCAAAGCAGAAGTTCGAGCGCACGAAGCCGCACCTCAACGTCGGCACGATCGGTCACATCGACCACGGGAAGACGACGCTCACCGCTGCGATCACCAAGGTGCTCGCAGAGTCGAGCGGAGGCACCGCAGTCGCCTTCGACGAGATCGACAAGGCTCCGGAGGAGCGCCAGCGCGGAATCACGATCAACACCGCGCACGTCGAGTACGAGACCGCGAACCGGCACTACGCGCACGTCGACTGCCCGGGGCACGCCGACTACATCAAGAACATGATCACGGGCGCCGCGCAGATGGACGGCGCGATCCTGGTCGTGAGCGCCGCCGACGGGCCGATGCCGCAGACCCGCGAGCACATCCTGCTCGCGAAGCAGGTCGAGGTGCCGTACATCGTCGTCGCGCTGAACAAGGCCGACATGGTCGACGATCCCGAGCTGCTCGAGCTCGTCGAGATGGAGGTGCGCGAGCTCCTCTCCAAGTACGACTTCCCCGGCGACGACATCCCGATCGTCCACGTCTCGGCGCTGAAGGCGCTCGAGGGCGACCCGGAGTGGACGCCGAAGATCATCGAGCTGATGGAGGCCGTCGACTCCTACATCCCGGAGCCGACGCGCGACATCGACAAGCCGTTCCTGATGCCGATCGAGGACGTCTTCACGATCACCGGCCGCGGCACGGTCGTCACCGGCCGCGTCGAGCAGGGCCAGATCAAGATCGGCGACGAGGTCGAGATCGTCGGCATCCACGAGAAGGTGGAGAAGACGGTCGTCACCGGCGTCGAGATGTTCCAGAAGACGCTCGACGCAGCTCAGGCCGGCGACAACGCAGGCGCACTCCTCCGCGGCATCAAGCGTGAGGAGATCGAGCGCGGCCAGGTGCTCGCGAAGCCCGGCTCGATCACGCCGCACACCGGCTTCGACGCCGAGATCTACGTGCTCTCGAAGGACGAGGGCGGCCGCCACACGCCGTTCTTCTCCAAGTACCGCCCGCAGTTCTACTTCCGCACGACGGACGTGACGGGCGAGATCACGCTGCCGGAGGGCCAGGAGATGGTCATGCCGGGCGACAACACTCAGATGACGGTGGAGCTCATCCAGCCGATCGCCATGGACGAGGGCCTGCGCTTCGCGGTCCGCGAGGGCGGTCGCACGGTCGGAGCCGGCGTCGTGACGAAGATCACCAAGTAGTTAGGGAAACGGGGAGACGTGGCGCAGCAGAAGATCCGCATCCGGCTCAAGGGCTATGACCATCAGCAGCTCGACCGCTCCGCATCGCAGATCGTGGAGACGGCTCAGCGCACCGGTGCAACCATCACCGGCCCTGTGCCCCTGCCCACCGAGAAGAACGTGTACTGCGTGATCCGCAGTCCCTTCAAGGACAAGGACTCGCGCGAGCACTTCGAGGTGCGCACGCACAAGCGGCTGATCGACATCCACAGCCCGACGCCGAAGACGGTGGACTCGCTGATGCGCCTCGACCTCCCGGCAGGCGTCGACATCGAGATCAAGCTCTGATGAAGGGGATCCTCGGCAAGAAGCTCGGCATGACGCAGGTCTTCGATCCGGAGAGCGGCCAGGTCACGGCCGTGACGGTGATCGAGGCCGGCCCGTGCCCGGTGGTCCAGATCAAGACGAACGAGACCGACGGCTACGAGGCAGTCCAGATCGCGTTCGACGAGGTCGCGGAGCGAAAGCTCTCGAAGGCCGAGGTCGGCCACCTCGCGAAGGCGGGCGCGGCGCCGCACCGCCATCTCGTCGAGTTCCGCGGTCAGAGCGAGCTCCAGGTCGGCGAGTCCGTCACCGTCGAGGCGTTCACGCCCGGCGAGAAGGTGAAGGTCGCCGGGATCTCGATCGGCAAGGGCTTCCAGGGCACGATCAAGCGCCACAACTTCTCCCGCGGGCCGGTGTCACACGGCTCGCACAACGTGCGCAAGCCGGGCTCGATCGGCGCGTCTGCGACGCCGTCGCGCGTCTTCAAGGGCCAGAAGATGGCCGGCCGGATGGGCGGCGTGCGCGTCACCCAGCCCGGCCTCGTGATCCACGAGATCGACGTCGAACGGAACCTGCTGCTCGTCAAGGGCCCGGTTCCCGGCCCGAAGAGCGGCCTCGTCGAGATCCGGGTGGTGAGCTGATGGCACGCCGAAGGCCAAGCTGATCGGCGGCAAGTCCGCCAAGGACGTCTCACTCGAGGCCGAGATCTTCGGCGCCGAGGTGAAGCCCCACCTGCTGCACGAGACCGTTCGTGCCGAGCTGAACGCCCGCCGCGCCGGCACGCGCGGCGCGAAGACCCGCGGCCTCGTCGCCGGCGGCCGCGCCAAGCCGTGGCGCCAGAAAGGCACGGGCCGCGCCCGCGCCGGCACGATCCGCGCGCCGCAGTTCACAGGCGGCGGTGTCGTCTTCGCCCCCGTGATGCGCAGCTTCGACGTGAAGGTGAATCGCAAGGCGCGCCGCTCCGCGCTCCGTGGCGCTCTCTCGAACCACGTTGCGAACGACACGCTCGGCGTGCTCGACGGCAGCGGCTTCGAGGCACCCTCGACGAAGCAGGCCAAGAGCCTCGTCGAGTCGTGGGGGAAGGACGTGCCGCTCGTGATCGTCCTCAACGACGACGAGGAGACGCTGATCAAGTCGTTCCGCAATCTGCCGAAGGTGCTCGTCGCCGTCCCGTCCGAGCTCGAGGTCGCCACGGTCGTCTGGGCGAAGAGCATGCTGATCAGCGAGGCGGCCCTGCCGCTCGTCCAGGGGAGGGCAACGTGAGCCTCCACCCGAACGAAGTGCTGCTCGCTCCGGTCGTCTCGGAGAAGAGCTACAGCCTGATCGGCGATCGCAAGTACACGTTCAAGGTGCACAAGAACGCGCACAAGACGCAGATCCGGCAGGCCGTCGAGGAGCTCTTCGAGGTGCACGTCGAGAACGTGAACATCCTCAAGGTGCAGCCCAAGCCGAAGCGCCGCGGCATCTCGAAGGGCATCCGGCCGGGCTGGAAGAAGGCGATCGTCCAGGTGCGCGAGGGCGAAACGATCGAGATCTTCGAAGGGGCACAGGTCTAAGCCATGGCGCTGAAGAAATACAAGCCCACGTCACCG
Organism: uncultured Gaiellaceae bacterium; assembly: GCA_963847255.1. Taxonomy (GTDB): domain Bacteria; phylum Actinomycetota; class Thermoleophilia; order Gaiellales; family Gaiellaceae; genus Gaiellasilicea. The sequence continues at coordinate 40,953 of CAWJYW010000012.1, read as the reverse complement.
GGTCGCCGCTTCATGACCGTCTCGAGCTTCGAGGAGGTCACGAAGACGACGCCGGAGAAGAGCCTCACCGAGCCGCTGAAGAAGAAGGGCGGCCGGAACAACATGGGGCGGATCACGACGCGCCACCAGGGCGGCGGCCACAAGCGCCGCTACCGCGTGATCGACTTCAAGCGCGTCAAGGACGGCGTGCCGGCGAAGGTCGCCGCGATCGAGTACGACCCCAACCGGTCGGCGCGGATCGCGCTGCTCCACTACCTCGACGGCGCGAAGGCCTACATCATCGCCCCGGCACGGCTCCGGGTCGGCGCGATGGTCGAGTCCGGCCCGACCGCCGACATCAAGCCCGGCAACGCGCTGCCGCTCGAGAACATGCCGACCGGCACGATGGTGCACAACGTCGAGCTGAAGCCGGGGCAGGGAGCCAAGATGGCCCGCTCGGCCGGCGCGAGCGTCCAGCTCGTCGCGAAGGACGACGGCTACGGCGTGCTCCGGCTGCCCTCGGGCGAGATGCGTCGCGTGCCGCTAACCTGTCGGGCCACCGTCGGGCAGGTCGGCAACACGGATCACGAGAACCAGTCCGGCGGCAAGGCGGGTCGCAGCCGCTGGAAGGGCATCCGTCCCGGCGTGCGCGGCTCGGCGATGAACCCTGTCGACCACCCGCACGGCGGCGGCGAGGGCAAGTCGAAGGGCGGCCGCCATCCGGTCACCCCGTGGGGCGTGCCGACGCTCGGAAAGCGCACGCGCCGCAAGCACAAGGAATCGAACAAGCTGATCGTTCGCGGCCGTCGCCGCGGGAAGGACAAGCGCTAAGTGAGCAGATCGTCGAAGAAGGGGCCTTTCGTCGAGGAGCGGCTGATGAGCCGCATCGAGGCGATGAACGCCGTCAATGAGAAGCGGATGATCCGCACCTGGTCGCGCACGTCCACGATCTTCCCCGACATGGTCGGGCACACGATCGCGGTCCACGACGGCCGCAAGCACGTGCCGGTCTTCGTCAGCGAGCAGATGGTCGGGCACAAGCTCGGCGAGTTCGCTCCCACCCGGACGTTCCGAGGGCACTCGGGCGACCGGCAGGCACAGGTCAAGAAGGTGCCGCGTTAGTGGCTGCGAAGCAGACACCGGAGCAGGTCGTGCGCGCGGAGGCCAAGTGGGTCCGCCTCTCGGCGCGTAAGGCGCGGATCGTGCTCGCGAACATCCGCGGGCGCAGCGTGCCCGAGGCGCGGACGATCCTCGCCTTCACGCAGCGCGCCGCAGCGATCGAGATCGAGAAGGTGCTCCGCTCGGCCGTCGCCAACGCGGAGACGAACCCGCTCCTGCACTGGAACGGCGACGACCTCGTGATCAGCGCGACCTACGCCGACGAGGGCCCGACGCTCAAGCGCTGGAAGCCCCGCGCACGTGGCCGCGTCAACCGGATCTTCAAGCGCACCTGCCACATCACGATCGAGCTCGCCCAGAACCCGAAGGTCGAGACGACGCGCACACCGCGCGCGGCCGCGCCCACGACGACCGAGGCCCCGGCTCCCGCCGAGACCGCAGAGAAGCCGAAGCGCGCTCGCGAAACCGCGCGCGAAGAAGAAGGAGGCGGTGGCCTGATGGGCCAGAAGGTGCATCCCGGCGGCCTGCGGGTCGGCGTCATCCACGACTGGAAGTCCAACTGGTACGTCGGGAAGAAGGAGTTCCCGAAGTACATCCTCGAGGACATCCAGATCCGCGACCACATCAACGGCAAGCTCGGCCACGCCGGCCTGTCGGACATCCTGATCCGCAAGGACAAGCAGCGGATCACGGTCGACATCTTCACGGCGCGCCCCGGAATCGTGATCGGCAAGTCCGGCGTCGAGGTCGATGCGCTTCGCAAGGAGCTGCACTCGATCACGGGCAAGAACGTGCACATCAACATCAACGAGATCAAGCGGCCCGAGCTCGACGCGAAGCTCGTCGCCCAGTCGATCGCCGAGCAGCTGCAGAACCGGGTCAGCTTCCGCCGCGCCATGAAGCGCTCGCTCGCCTCTGCGATGCGCTCGGGTGCGCAGGGAATCAAGATCCAGTGCGGCGGCCGCCTCGGCGGCGGCGAGATGAGCCGCTCGGAGCGCTACACCGAGGGTCGCATCCCGCTGCACACGATCCGCGCGGACATCGACTACGGCTTCGCCGAGGCGAAGACGACGTATGGCCGCATCGGCGTCAAGGTCTGGATCAACAAGGGCGAGATCATGCCCGAGGGCTTCGAGGGCCTGACGACCGGCAAGGACACGCGCCTCGGCGACCAGGATCAGGCCCGCCGCCGCCGCGGTGGCGCGACCGAGGGCCTCGGTGCCTCGCGCGAGTCGAGCCGCAACCGCTCGCAGGACCGCGAAGGTCTCGGGCTCGTCAAGAAGTCCCGCCGTCCCGGCGGCCGCCCCGGTGGCGGTGCCGGTGCGCCCGGCGGTCGTCCCGGCGCGGGCCAGCCCGGCCGCTCGCGCCCCGGCAGCGCCAGCCGCCGGAGCCGCCAGGGCCAGGAGAACGTCGAGCAGCCCAAGACGGACGAGAATGTCGTGGAGCCGACGGTCGAGGAGACGACGCCCGTGGCCGAGTCGTCGAGCCGCAGGTCGAGACGACCGACCGAGGCACCGGCCCGACCGAGGCACCGACCCCGGCCGAGACCGACGCGGCGCCGCCGGCCGAGGAGAGTGAGACCACCTAATGCTGCTCCCGAAGAAGACCAAGTACCGCCGCGTCCATCGTGGACGCCGCCGCGGCGTCTCGCGCGGGCAGACCGAGGTCCAGTTCGGCGACTTCGGGATCAAGGCGCTCGAGAACGGCTGGATCACCAACCGCCAGATCGAGGCTGCCCGGATCGCGATGACCCGCAAGATCAAGCGCGGCGGCAAGGTCTGGATCAACATCTTCCCGGACAAGTCGGTGACGCAGAAGCCGGCCGAGACCCGCATGGGCTCCGGCAAGGGCTCCCCGGAGCACTGGGTGGCCGTCGTCAAGCCCGGCCGCGTGATGTTCGAGCTGGCCGGCGTCGCCGAGCCGCTCGCCAAGGAAGCCCTGCGTCTCGCCGGCTCGAAGCTGTCGGTGAAGACCAAGATCGTGAAGAGAGAGGCTGATCTCTTTGAAAGCTAGGCGCTCCGCGACATGACAGACGACGAGCTTCAGCGGACGCTCGGCGAGCGCCGCCAGGAGCTGTTCAACCTCCGCTTCCAGTCCGCGACCGGCGCGCTCGACAACAGTGCCCGGCTGCGCTCCGCGAAGCGCGAGATCGCACGCATTCTGACCGTCCGCCTCGAGCGGGACCGACTGGGGAACACGTAATGGCCGAGAAGAAGCCAGCACCAAAGAAAAAGAAGACCGAGAAGGCGCCCGTCGAGGAGACGGTGGCCGAGGCGACGGACGTCGTCGAGGAGGCGGCACCCGTCGAGGAGCCGGTCGCTGAAGAGACACCCGTCGAGGAGCCTGTCGCCGAGGCGGAGCCCGAGCCCGTGGTCGAGGAGCCCGTCGCCGAGGCGGAGCCTGAGCCTGTGGTCGAGGAGCCCGTGGCCGAGGAGCCCGAGCCGAGGAGCCTGTGGTCGAGGAGCCCGTGGCCGAGGAGGCTGCCCGGTCGAGGAGCCCGTCGCCGAGGCGGAGCCCGAGCCGGAGGCCGTGGTCGAGGAGCCCGTCGCCGAGGAGCCCGTCGCCGAGGAGCCCGTCGCCGAGGAGCCCGTCGGCCGAGGAGCCTGTCGCCGAGGAGCCCGCCGCCGAGGAGCCGGCAGCCGAGGCCGAGGCGCCGCTGCTGCCGCCGAGCCCGCAACGCCCGGCACCGCAGTCCGGCCCGAAGCCGAAGCGCAAGCATCTGCCCCGCGCGCTTCGCCCGAGCACGAAGAAGGGTCGCGTCAAGCGGGAGAAGGCGACCGAGCGCAAGCCGATCGTCCGCATCCCGAAGCCCGAGGGCGAGTTCGGCCGGCGCCAGGAGCGCCTGGGCACGGTCGTCTCGGACAAGGGCGACAAGACGATCGTCGTCAAGGTCGACACGATCAAGGCGCACCGGCGGTACAAGAAGGTCATCCGCCAGTCGAAGCGCTTCCACGCTCACGACGAGGCAGAACGCCGCCAAGATCGGCGACATCGTCAAGATCATCGAGACGCGCCCGCTCTCGAAGACGAAGAACTGGCGCCTGGCCGAGATCGTCGAGGTCGCGAAGTGATTCAGCAGGAATCCCGCCTTCGCGTGGCCGACAACACCGGCGCACGCGAGATCCTCTGCATCCGCGTGATGGGGGGCTCGAAGCGGCGCTATGCCCGCGTCGGCGACGTGATCGTAGGTACCGTGAAGTCCGCGACGCCGCAGGGTGCGGTCAAGAAGGGCGAGGTCGTCAGGGCGGTGGTCGTCCGGACGAAGAAGCCCTACGGCCGTGACGACGGCACGCAGATCGCGTTCGACGAGAACGCAGCCGTGATCATCGACGCCGCGCGGAACCCGCGCGGGACGCGCATCTTCGGGCCCGTCGCCCGCGAGCTGCGCGAGAAGAACTTCATGAAAATCGTCAGCCTGGCTCCAGAGGTGCTCTGAGAAACATGACAGTGAAGATGAAGATCAAGAAGGGGGATCTCGTGCAGATCCTCGCGGGCAAGGATCGCGGCAAGCAGGGCCGGATCATCGAGGCGCGCCCGAGTGACGGCCGCGTCCTCGTCGAGAACCTGAACGTCATGACCCGGCACACGCGCCCGCGCCCGCTCCGCGACTCCAACCGGATGGGCGGCACGCAGATGTCCCCCGGCGGCCGGATCGAGAAGGCGGCGCCCGTGGACATCTCCAACGTGATGCTCGTCTGCCCGGTCTGCAAGCTCCCGACCCGCGTCGGGACGAAGGTCAAGGAGATCAAGGGCGAGACGGTGCGCGTGCGCGTCTGCAAGCGCGACGGCTGCGGCCAGGAAGTGGACAAGTAATGGCGACCGCGACCTACAGCCCACGCCTGAAGGACCTCTACTCCGAGCTGCGACCGCAGCTGCAGGAGGAGCTCGAGCTGAAGTCGATCATGCAGGTCCCGCGCATCGAGAAGATCACCCTGAACATGGGTGTCGGCGACGCGAAGACCGACGCGAAGGCGCTCGACGCCGCGATCGAGGAGCTGACGATCATCGCCGGCCAGCGCGCGCAGGTGCGCAAGGCGCGAAAGTCGATCGCGAGCTTCAAGCTCCGCGAGGGGATGGCAGTCGGCGCGAAGGTGACGCTGCGCGGCGCCCGCATGTACGAGTTCCTCGACCGGCTCGTGTCGGTCGCGCTCCCGCGCATCCGCGACTTCCGCGGCCTCAATCCCGGGCTCGTTCGACGGGCGCGGCAACTACTCGCTCGGCGTGCGCGAGCAGATCATCTTCCCGGAGATCGACTACGACTCGGTCGGGTCGATCCGCGGCCTCGACGTGACGATCACAACCTCGGCGAAGACGGACGAGGAAGCCTTCGCGCTGCTGCGCGGCCTCGGGCTCCCGTTCGCCTCCGAAGACAGGAAGGACCAGTAGCGCATGGCCAAGACGTCCCTCGTCGTCAAGCAGAAGCGCCCGCAGAAGTTCAAGACGCGCGCCTACACCCGCTGCAACAAGTGCGGCCGCCCGCGCGCGGTGTTCAAGAAGTTCGGCCTCTGCCGGATCTGCCTGCGCGAGCTCGCGCACAACGGCTCGATCCCCGGCATGACGAAGAGCAGCTGGTAGGAGAGAAGAGATGCTGACCGACCCGATCGCAGACATGCTCACCCGGATCCGCAACGCCAACAAGGCGATGCTCGACACCGCCGAGATGCCGACCTCCCGCATCAAGGAGGAGATCGCCCGCGTCCTTCGCGACGAGGGCTACATCAAGGACTTCCGCGTCGTCGAGGTCGAGGGCCAGCCGTACTCCACCCTCGTCGTCGAGCTCAAGTTCGGCAAGAACCGGCAGCGCGTGATCACGGGCGTCAAGCGCGTCTCGCGCCCCGGCCGCCGCGTCTACGCGCGCAAGGACCGCTTGCCGCGCGTGCTCGGCGGGCTCGGCACCGCGATCCTGTCCACGTCCACCGGCCTGATCACGAGCCGCCAAGCCGCAGAGCGCGGCATCGGCGGCGAAGTGATCGCCTTCGTCTGGTAGCTCCATGAGTCGAATCGGCAGACAGCCCATCGAGATCCCGAGCTCCGTCAACATCGCGATCTCCCCTGGGCGCGTTCAGGTCAACGGGCCGCTCGGCGAGCTCGATCAGGTCGTCCCGGCGCGGATGAAGATCGAGCAGGACGACGGCTCGATCGTCGTCACGCGGCCGACCGAGCGCGGCGAGGACCGGGCGCTCCACGGCCTCACCCGCACGCTGATCGCGAACATGGTCGAGGGAGTCACGAAGGGCTTCGAGAAGCACCTCGAGATCCAGGGCGTCGGCTACCGCGCTGCGCTGCGAGGCACCGACCTCGAGCTGAACGTCGGTTACTCGCACTCCGTCGTGATCAAGCCGCGACCCGGGATCAGCTTCGAGGTGCCCGTGCCGACCCAGGTGATCGTCAAGGGCACGAACAAGCAGCAGGTCGGCCAGACCGCGGCCGAGGTGCGCTCCGTGCGGCCGCCCGAGCCCTACAAGGGCAAGGGGATCCGCTACCAGGACGAGGTCGTTCGCAGGAAGGTCGGGAAGCGCGCATGAGCACCGCTCACGACACGTCAGGCGCGCGAGCGCCGTCATCGCCGGGTTCGCGGCAAGGTTGCGGGCACCGCAGAGCGGCCGCGCCTCGCCGTCTTCCGCTCGAACAAGGGAATCTTCGCCCAGCTGATCGACGACGAGACCGGCCGCACGCTCGCCGGCACGAGCTGGCTCGGCCTCAAGAAGTCGTTCAAGGGCAACAAGTCGGACCAGGCAGCCGAGGTCGGCAAGGCGATTGCCGAGGCCGCGAAGAAGGCCGGGATCGAGACCGTCGTGTTCGACCGCGGCGGCTACCTGTACCACGGACGCGTCAAGGCCCTCGCAGAGGCCGCGCGTGAGGGGGGACTGAAGTTTTGAGCAGCGTCGTTGAACGTGAAGTGATCGCCCGCGAGGAAGTTCGCGAGCTCAAGGAGCGCGTGATCGAGATCAACCGTGTCGCCAAGGTCGTCAAGGGCGGCCGGCGCTTCTCGTTCACGGCGCTCGTCGTGATCGGCGACGAGGTCGACCGCGTCGGCGTCGGCTACGGCAAGGCGCGCGAGGTTCCGCTCGCGATCTCGAAGGCCGTCGACGACGCGAAGAAGAACCTGTTCACCGTGCCGAAGCACGGCACGACCGTCACCCACGAGATCCTCGGCCGCTTCGATGCCGCGAGGGTGTTCATCCGGCCCGCCTCCGAGGGAACCGGCGTCATCGCCGGCGGCGGCGTGCGCGCCGTGCTCGAGCTCGCCGGCATTCGCGACGTGCTGGCCAAGAGCCTCGGCACGACGAACCCGATCAACATGGCGAAGGCGACCGTGGACGGCCTGAAGAAGCTGCGCCGCCCCGAGGACGTCGCGAAGATGCGCGGCAAGACGATCGCCGAGGTGCTGCCGTGGCGCGCACCCGTCGAGACGAGCCCGTCGCGAGCCTGAGGCCGTGCCGGCGCCGGAGACCGTCGAGGCCACGACCGAGGTCGAGGAGACCGCGTCGTGAGCACGGTCAAGGTGACGCAGATCAAGAGCGGGATCGGCCAGAACCCGCGCAACCGCGGCACGCTGCGGGCGCTCGGGCTCGGGAGGATCGGCAAGTCGAACGAGCTCAAGGAGACACCGGAGCTCGCCGGCATGCTCAGAAAGGTCGCTCACCTCGTGAGCGTCGAGAGCGCGTAATGGCCGAAGAGCTCAACCTTCACACCCTCAAGCCGGCGCAGGAGCGGAAGGACCGCAAGCGGGTCGGCCGCGGCCTGGGCTCGGGCAAGGGCCGCTACTCCGGCCGGGGGATCAAGGGCCAGAAGTCCCGCGCCGGCTCGAAGAAGATGCCTGCCGGCTTCGAGGGCGGCCAGATGCCGCTCGACATGCGCGCGCCGAAGCTCCGCGGTAACACGTCGGCCGACGCGATGCCGATCGGGCCGTTCCGGACGTACTCGCAGCCGATCAACCTGCGCGATCTCGACCGCGTCTTCGCCGACGGGGACACCGTCAACATCGAGGCGATGGTCGAAAAGGGCTTGCTCAAGAACACGAAGACCGACGTGAAGGTGCTCGGGACGGGCGATCTGAAGAAGAAGCTCTCCGTCACCGCCCACAGCTTCTCCGCCAGCGCGCGCGAGAAGATCACGGCCGCCGGCGGCAGCGCGACCGCGCTCAAGGAGCCGAAGGATCCGCGCAAGAAGAAGAGCAAGGCGAAGAAGCCGGTCGCCGAGGAGCCCGAGACCGAGGCGGCCGAGGCCGACCGAGGCCGACGAGCCCGCCGCCGAGGCCGAGGCCCCCGCCGAGGAGGCGTAGCGGCAAGTGTTCAGCTGGCTCGCCAATGCGTGGCGCGTACCGGAGCTTCGGCGCCGCGTGCTCTTCACGGCGATGATCCTCGGCTTCTACCGCCTCGGCTCCTGGGTGCCCGCGCCCGGCGTCGACTCGGAGACGATCAGCAACTACTTCTCGGGCCGCGGCGGCACGATTCTCGGCCTGCTCAACCTCTTCTCCGGCGGCGCGCTCTCGCAGTTCTCGATCTTCGCGCTCGGGATCATGCCGTACATCACGGCCTCGATCATCCTGCAGCTGATGACGGTCGTCATCCCGCGGCTCGCAGAGCTGCAGAAGGAAGGCGAGTCGGGCTACGCCAAGATCAACCAGTACACGCGCTATCTGACCGTCGCGCTCGCGGCGGCGCAGTCGACCGGGTACGCGTTCCTCTTCCGCCGGCAGGGCGTGCTCGACGCGGACCTCGGCCGGACGACGCTGATCATCCTGACGCTCACCGTCGGCTGCACCCTGCTGATGTGGATGGGCGAGCTGATCACCAAGCGCGGCATCGGCAACGGCATCTCGCTCCTGATCTTCGCCTCGATCCTCGTCGGCGCGCCGATCGGCATCGCCGCCTGGTGGAACGGCGGCCCGATGGAGAAGCTCTTCTTCCCGCTGATCGCGCTGTCGATCATCGCCGCGATCGTCTTCATCCAGGAGGGTCAGCGCCGGATCCCGATCCAGTACGCGAAGCGCATGGTTGGCCGCCGCATGACCGCGGGCGGCTCGACCTACATGCCGCTGCGCGTGAACATGGCCGGAGTCATCCCGGTCATCTTCGCCGCCGCCGTGATGGCCTTCCCGCCCACGGTCGGCCAGTACTTCCCGCAGACGCAGGACTTCGTCAACAAGTACTTCCTGCCGACGAACATCCCCTACATGCTGATGCAGGGCGTCCTGATCGTGATCTTCACGTACTTCTACACGGCGGTGCAGTTCAACCCGGTCGACCAGGCCGACAACCTCCGCCGCTACGGCGGCTACATCCCGGGTATCCGTCCGGGGCCGCCGACCGCGCAGTACCTCGACCGCGTGCTCACCCGGCTGACGCTGCCCGGCGCCATCTACCTCGCCCTCGTCGCGACGCTGCCGACCCTCTTCATCCGCTACGGCGGCTTCTCGCAGGCGACGGCGGGCGCGCTCGGCGGTACCTCTGTGCTGATCGCAGTCGGCGTTGCGCTGGACACCATGCGCCAGATGGAGTCGCAGATGATGGCGCGCTCCTACGAAGGCTTCCTCAAATAGTGAATGTCCTGGTACTCGGCCCGCAGGGGTCGGGGAAGGGAACGCAGGCGAAGCGCATCGCGCGGGCTCACGGCATCCCGCACGTCTCGACCGGCGACATGTTCCGCGCGCTCGACGACACGAAGCCGCTCGGGCGCGAGGTCAACGAGATCATGGAGCGCGGCGAGCTCGTCCCGGACGACATCACGATCCGGATGATCCAGGACCGCCTTGGCGCACGACGACGCGCGCGAGGGGTTCATCCTCGACGGCTTTCCGCGCAACCTCGCCCAGGCGGAGGCGCTCGACCGGATGCTCGACGAGATCGGCCGCACGCTCGACGTGATCTTCTTCTTCGATCTCGACGACGAGACCGCCAAGAAGCGCGCGCTCGGCCGCGCCCACGAGGAGGGGCGGACCGATGACACGCCGGAGTCGATCGAACGCCGGCTCTCCCTCTACCACGAGCAGACGGAGCCGGTGGTCGAGTACTACCGCACGACCGGGAAGCTCGTGCCGCTGCACGCGAACCTGACGGTCGACGAAGTGGCCGACGAGATCCAGAGCGCGTTGGATACCGTTGGGGCACGTTGATCATTCGCAAGTCCGCACAGGAGATCGCCAAGATGGCGGCCGCAGGCCGGGTCGTCGCCGAGACGATCGCGCACGTCGGCGAGCAGCTCGAGCCCGGGATCACGACCGGTGAGCTCGACCGGATCGCCGAGGAGGTCATCCGCTCGCACGGCGGGATCCCGACCTCGAAGGGCTACCGCGGGTTTCCGGCTGCGATCTGCATCTCGCCGAACGCGATGGTCGTGCACGGGATCCCGGGCTCCTACGAGGTGGCCGACGGCGACCTGATCACGATCGACGTCGGCGTCACGCTCGACGGCTACATCGCGGACAGTGCCTACACCTTCGGCGTCGGCGAGGTGAGCGAGATCGGACAGCGGCTGCTCGACGCCGGCCGCGAGGCGCTCATCGCCGGGATCGCACAGGCTCAGCCGGGAAACCGCGTCGGCGACATCTCGGCGGCCGTGCAGCACCACGTCGAGGGACAGGGCTTCTCGGTCGTGCGCAGCCTCGTCGGCCACGGCGTCGGCCGCTCCTACCACGAAGACCCGCACATCCCGAACTTCGGCCAGCCGGGCCGCGGTCCGCTGCTCTCGGAGGGGATGACGCTCGCGATCGAGCCGATGATCACCGCCGGACGGCCCGAGGTCTACGTTCACGACGACGAATGGTCGATCTCGACCGAGGACGGGTCGCTCGCAGCCCACTTCGAGCACACCGTCGCGATCACCGCCGAAGGGCCGCAGATCCTGACGGAGAACCGGGTCGCTCTGCTACGATAAATGGCCGCGCGGCTCAGCGCCGTGCTTTGCTGCGCGTCGAGATATTCGTACCACGAGCGAGGTTAATGCCAGTCAAGGAAGAGAAGATCGAGGTCGAGGGCGAGGTCGTCGAAGCACTCCCAAGCACGATGTTCAGGGTCCAGCTCGACGGTGGACACGCCGTTCTCGCCACGATCTCCGGCAAGATGCGCAAGCACTACATCCGCATCGCGCCCGGCGACCGCGTCAAGGTCGAGCTCTCTCCTTACGACCTCACCCGCGGCAGGATCACCTACCGCAACCGCTGAGGAGCAACGTTTTTCTATGAAGGTCCGTCCGTCCGTCAAACCCATGTGTGAGCGCTGCCGCGTGATCAAGCGGCACGGGCGCACCATGGTCATCTGCACCAATCCTCGTCACAAGCAAAGGCAGGGCTAGTCACTTGGCACGAATCGCAGGCGTCAACCTTCCGAACCAGAAGCGTCTGGAGATCGGGCTGACCTACATCTACGGGATCGGCCAGACGACCGCGCAGAAGATCTGCAAGGCGCTCGAGCTCGACCCGAACGAGAAGGTGAAGGACCTCACGGACGACGAGGTCAACAAGATCCGCACCTACATCGACAGCGAGCTGCAGGTCGAGGGTGACCTCCGCCGCGAGCGCTCCCAGGCGATCAAGCGCCTGTCGGAGATCGGCTCCCTCCGCGGCATCCGGCACCGCCGCGGGCTCCCGGTGCACGGACAGCGGACGAAGACGAACGCCCGCACGCGCAAGGGCCCGAAGAAGACCGTCGGCCGCGGGAAGAAGGCGAAGGTCTAGATGGCGCCTCCTCGCAAGGCAGCGGCCCGTGGCCGCACGCGTCGCCGTGTCAAGAAGAACATCGCGATCGGCCAGGCGCACATCAAGACGTCGTTCAACAACACGATCGTCGCCCTGACCGACAAGGAGGGGAACGTGATCGCGTGGGAGTCGGCCGGCTCCGCGGGCTTCAAGGGCTCGCGCAAGTCGACGCCGTTCGCCGCGCAGGTCACCGCCGACTCGTGCGCCCGCAAGGGCATGGAGCACGGCCTCCAGAAGGTCGAGGTCTTCGTCAAGGGCCCGGGCTCGGGCCGTGAGACGGCGATCCGCTCGCTCCAGGCCGCCGGCCTCGAGATCCTCGGCGTCCGCGACGTGACCCCGCAGGCCCACAACGGTGTCCGCCCCCGCAAGCGGAGGCGCGTCTAGTGGCCCGCGACCTCGGACCCAAGTGCCGCATCTGCCGCCGGGAGGGCATGAAGCTCTTCCTCAAGGGCGAGCGCTGCCTGACGGAGAAGTGCGCGATCGAACGCCGCTCCTATCCGCCGGGCGAGCACGGCCGCGGCCGGATCAAGCAGAGCGAGTACCTGCTGCAGCTGCGCGAGAAGCAGAAGGCGCGCCGGTACTACGGCCTGCTCGAGAAGCAGTTCCGCAACTACTACGTGAAGGCCACGAGAGGGCACCGGTGCTCCGGGTGAGAACCTGCTCCGGATGCTCGAGACCCGTCTCGACAACGTCGTCTACCGGCTGGGCTTCGCGGGCTCACGCGCCCAGGCGCGGCAGCTCGTCCGCCACGGCCACTTCCAGGTCAACGGCCGCCGGGTGAACATCCCGAGCTTCGGCGTCCGCCCGAACGACGTCGTCACCATGAAGTCCGGCAGCCCCGCGGAGCAGACGATCCGCGACGCCACCGACCTCACCGCGTCCGTGGCTCCCTGGCTCCAGGCCGACCACGAGGGCCTCACCGGCAAGGTGCTGAAGTGGCCCGAGCGCGCCGAGATCGACGCGCCGGTCCAGGAATCACTGATCGTCGAGCTCTACTCCAAGTAACAAGACTCTGTTTTCCAGAGAAAGAAGGGATCGCTTTGGCTACACGTACCAGCCTGATGGACTTCCAGATTCCGCGGATCGTCCACGAGGAGATCAACGAGAATCGCGGCGTCTTCGTGATCGAGCCGCTCGATCGCGGCTTCGGCTACACGTTCGGCAACTCGCTGCGCCGCGTGCTGCTCTCGTCGCTCGAGGGCGCCGCCGTGACCGCCGTCAAGATCGAGGGCGTCGCGCACGAGTTCACCACGCTCCCGGGCGTGCGTGAGGACGTCACCGACATCATCCTCAACCTCAAGAACCTGATCTGCCTGCTCCACGGCGAGTCGCCCGAGGTCGAGGTGCACATCGCCAAGAAGGGTGCCGGCACCGTCACCGCCGCCGACATCCAGGCTCCCGCCGACCTCGAGATCCTGAACGAGGACCTCGAGCTCGCGCAGCTCAGCGACAAGGGCAAGCTCGAGATGACCCTGACGATCGGCCGCGGCCGCGGCTACGTCCCGGCCGAGCTGAATCGCGGCCCGGAGACGACGATCGGCGTCATCCCGATCGACTCGATCTTCTCGCCCGTCCGGCGCGTCTCGTACGACGTCGAAGCTGCGCGCGTCGGTCAGCGCACCGACTACGACAAGCTCCGCCTCGACGTGACCACGGACGGCTCGATCGAGCCCCGCGACGCGATCGGCCAGGCTGCGGAGATCCTGATCCGCCAGCTCGCGATCTTCACCGATCTCGACCGGATCGAGGGCTTCGCCGAGGCTGCCGCAGAGGCGGCCGGTGCCGAGGCGCCGGCGGCGCACGGGATGGAGAACTTCCCGATCGAGGAGCTCGAGCTCGGCGTCCGCTCGTACAACTGCCTCAAGCGTGTCGGCATCGAGACGATCGGCGACCTGGTCTCCAAGTCGGAGAACGAGCTCGCCGCGATCCCGAACTTCGGCAAGAAGTCGATCGAGGAAGTCAAGGAGACGCTCGCCACCCAGGGGCTGTCGCTCCGGGGAGACGAGTAACGAGATGAAGCACGCCCGCGCAGGCAAGAAGCTGGGGCGCGATTCCGCGCACCGGAAGGCGCTCTACTCGAACCTCGCGGGCGCGCTGATCACCCACGGGCGGATCCAGACGACCGAGGCGAAGGCCAAGGCCGTCAAGCCGTTCGCGGAGAAGATGATCACGCTCGGCAAGCGCGGCGACCTGCACGCCCGTCGCAAGGCGCTCGCCGAGCTGCGCTCGCAGGACGTGGTGCACAACCTGTTCACCGAGGTCGCCCCGCGCTTCGCGGAGCGGCCCGGCGGCTACACGCGGATCATCAAGCTCGGCCAGCGGCAGGGCGACGCCGCCGAGATGGTGTACCTCGAGCTCGTGGACTACGAGCCCGAGAACGCACTGGCCGGCTAGCGGCGCGGCCGGCGGACCGGCCTGGCCGCCTCGGGCTCGCGCCATCGCGTTCTCGGAACCGGAACGCGTCCTCGGGCAGCGACCCGGCCAAGTAACAGTCTGTTACTTGGCTCGGTCGCCGCGGTCGGCCGAGTCAACGACCAAGTAACAGTCTGTTACTAGGCGACGGCGGGCGCGAGCTCGCGGCCGATCAGCTCGACCATCTCGAGGTCGGTGTGGTCGAAGTGCTGGAGCATGACGCGCTCGACGCCGGCCTGCTCGAAGGCGCGGAGGCGCTCGGCCGCCTCGTCGATCGTGCCGAGGATCGCCGCTTCGCCGCGGCTCGCCTTGTACTCGTCGGGATCGACGGTCTGGCCCGCGCGACCCAGCCGGCGGCGGATTCGCTCCCGCGCCTCGTCCGCGTCGCGTCCGATCGCACAGGCGGTCATCAGCGAGAGCGGGATCGGGTCGCGCCCCTCGCGCTCGCACGCCCGCGCGAGCTTCTCGCGGCGCTCGGCGCACTCCGCGGGCGTCGCCATCACCGTGTTGTACTCGTCGGCCCACTTCGCAGCCGGCCCGACCGTCCCCGAGAGGCCGCTGCCGCCGACGATCAGGTGCGGGCGCGGGCCGTCGCCCCAGTAACCGCCTGACCGCCTCGATCTGCTCGGCGAGCATCTGCACGCGCTCGCTCATCGGTGGGAACGGGAAGCCGAACGCCTCGTGCTCCGCCTCCATCCAGCCGGTTCCCATGCCGAGGGAGACGCGGCCGCCTGAGATCTCGTACGCGGTCATCGAGGCGTTCGCGAGTACGGCCGGCGGCCGGAACGTCACCGGCGAGACGAGCGTGCCGAGCTCGATCGTCGAGGTCCGCGCCGCGAGCGCGGGGATCACGGCCCAGGCGTCGAGCGCGGCACGGCCCGGCTCCGTCTGCGAGAGGTAGTGGTCGGAGCGGAACAGGGCCTCGACGCCGTGCTCCTCGCAGGCCCCGGCGAGGGCGAGCCAGTCCTCCCACGACACGCCCTCCTGCCCCTCGATCATCAGCGCCAGGCGCATCCGGGCATCCTATGGCGCAGTGAAGGTCGAAGGACTCGTGTTCGCGGGCGTCGGGACCAGCCGACAACGGCGGTGTCGCCCGCTTCCTCGGCGACGTGCTCGGCGTCGACGTGGAGACGACCGGCGACGTCCACCGGCTCGTCTTCCCGAACGGGAGCTCGCTCGCGCTCGTTCCGCCCGACTACGTCGAGCCTCCCTCCGACACGATTCTCGGCTTCCTCGTCGAGGACCTGGAAGCCGCGGCCGCCGAGCTCGCCGCGAAGGGGATCGAACCGGACGGGGAGATCGCGTCCGGCTGGGGTCTTCGCTACCAGCACTTCCGCGCACCGGACGGACGGCGGTTCGAGCTGCTGGACCGGAAGGCCTGATGGTCCTGGTCGTCGCGATCCTGCTCGCGATCTTCGTCCTCGAGGAGCCGTGGACCTGGATCGTCGTCATCGCCGGCGCGACGTTCGAGCTCGGCGAGACCACGCTCTTCATCTGGTGGTCGAAGCGGCGCAAGGCGGTCGTCGGGACCGAGGCGCTGATCGGACGCCGCGCGATCGTCTCCACCGAGTGCAGGCCAGTCGGCCAGGTGCGGATCGTGGGCGAGCTCTGGCAGGCCCGCTGCGAGCCCGGTGCGGACGTCGGGGACGAAGTGATCGTCAGGGCCGTGGACGGCCTGACGCTCGTCGTGGAGCCCTCGTAGGGCCTACCAGGCGACCGGCAGCGCGGTCACGCGGCGGAAACCGGGTGTCGGGCGCCATTCGAGCCGGTCGCGGGGCACCGCAAGTCGCAGCTCCGGCAGGCGCCGGAACAGCGTCTCCAGCGCGATCTCGGCCTCGAGGCGAGCCAGCGGCGCGCCCAGGCAGTAGTGGCTGCCCCGACCGAAGGCGACATGGCGTGTGTCCTCGCGGGTCACGTCGAGCCGGTCGGGATCCGGGAAGCGGGCCGGATCGCGGCCGGCTGCAGTCAGGATCGGGATCACCAGGTCGCCCTTGCGGATCGTCTGCCCGCCGAGCTCGACGTCCGTCGCCGCCCAGCGGTTGAGGCTTCGCTCGACCGGGCCTTCGTAGCGCAGAAGCCTCCTCCACCGCGCCCGGGATGAGCGTCGGGTCCGCCTGCAGGAGCGCGAGCTGGTCGGGATGCTCGAGCAGGTTCAGGACCGCGTTGCCGATCAGCCCGACGGTGGTCTCGTGGCCCGCGACGATCAGCAGCACCACCGTGCCGAAGAGCTCCTGCTCGCTGAGCGCGTCGCTCTCGTCCCGTGCGGCGAGGAGCGCGCTGACGAGGTCGTCGGTCGGCGCGGCGCGTCGCTGCGCGAAGAAATCGGTCAGGTAGCCGACGAAGTCGCCCATCTGCTCGAAGAACCGCTCCATGTCCTCCGGGTCGAGTGCGGGCGAGATGATCGCGTCGGACCACTCCTTGAAGCGGTCCTGATCGGCCGTGGGGACCCCGAGGAGCTCCGCGATCACGGTGATCGGCAGCGGGAACGCATAGTCGGCCGACAGATCCATCGCCCCGCGAGGCTCGACGGCGTCGAGCAGCTCGTCGGCGATTGCCTGGATCCGCGGCCGGAGCTGCTCGACCCGCTTCGGCGTGAAGGCCTTCGTCACCAGCCGCCGCAGGCGCCTGTGGTCGTCGCCGTCGCGGTTGAGCATGTGGTTCTCGATCGCCTCGAGGGCCAGCGGAAATGTCTCGTCGCGCGCCGCGAGCTCCTCGGCGCTCAGCGCATTTCGAGGGTCGCGCACGAAGCGCTCGTCGTCGAGGAGCACCGCGGCGACGTCGTCGTGCCGCGTGATGAACCAGATCGGAGTCTCGCCGTCGAGGCCGGGCTGGCACAGGACGGGGTCGTGCTCGCGCATCTGCGCGAAGACGCACGCCGGATCCGCGCGGAACTCCGGGCCGTAGAGGTCGTACTTGCGCTCGGTCGTCGCCATCACGGCCAGCTTAGACTGCGCGCCCGTGGCCGAAAAGACCCTGAAGCTGACGCTCGAGTACGACGGCAGCGGCTTTCGCGGCTGGGCGCGGCAGCCGGAAGAGCGCACGATCGAGGGGGTCGTGCGCGATGCTCTCGACGCCGTCTTCCCGGCCTGGAGCCGACTCGAGGTCGCCGGCCGCACCGACACCGGCGTGCACGCCACCGGCCAGGTGGCGAGTGTCCGAGCCGCCGGCGGGCCGCCGCCCGAGAAGGCGGCCAAGGCGCTCAACGCGGCCCTGCCGGACGACATCGTCGTCCTCCTGGCCGAGCAGGCGGAGGACGACTTCAGCGCGCGCTTCTCGGCACGCTCCCGTGCCTACCGGTACCGGATCCTCCGCCGCCGCGTGCGCTCCCCTTTCGAGGCCCGCCGGGCGCTGTGGTGGCCGAAGCCACTCGACCGCGACGCCCTCGACGCCGCCGCTGCGCTGCTGCCCGGGACGCACGACTTCACCGCCTTCACGCCGACCGAGACCGAGCACACGCGCTTCGAGCGGACCGTCCTCGCCGCTGCCTGGGAGGAGCACGACGACGAGCTGCACCTGACGCTCGAAGCGGTGAGCTTCCTTCGCCACATGGTCCGGATCCTCGTCGGCTCGATGCTCGAGGGCCTCGAGCTCGAGCCGTTGCTCGCGGGCCGTCCCCGCAGCGACGCCGGCAAGACCGCCCCGCCCTGGGGGCTCTACCTGGAGCGCGTCGAGTACTGAACGCCTCGGTACGATCGACCACATGCGCTTCCCGGTCGTTCTCTTCGACTTCGACGGCACCGTGATCGACTCCGGCGCGATCATCATCGCGTCGATGCGGCACGCGACGAAGTCCGTGCTCGGCCGCGACATCCCGGACGAGGAGCTCGGGCGCGCCGTCGGAGGCGCCGGGTTGATCGAGCAGATGCGGATGATCGCGCCGGACCGGGTCGACGAGCTCGTCGCCTCCTATCGCGACCACAACGAGCCGTTGCACGCCGAGCTCGCCGAGTGTGCAGGCATGACCGACGTCCTGACGACGCTGAAGGAGGAAGGACGCATGCTCGGCGTCGTCACCGCCAAGCGGCGCGAGACGGTGAGGCTGGCTTTCTCCTACCTGCCGCTGGAGCGGTTCTTCGACGTCGTCGTCAGCTCGGACGACACCGAGCGGCACAAGCCGGATCCCGCACCGCTCGCACACGCGCTCGACCTCCTCGGCGCGAAACGGGACGACGCGGTCTACGTGGGCGACTCCCCGTTCGACATCCGCGCAGCGAAAGCCGCGGGGATGCACTCGGTCGCGGTCACCTGGGGCCGCATCCACCCGCGCGAGCGGCTCGAAGCGGAGGAGCCGGACACCGTCGTCGAGACGCCGGAGGAGCTCCTTGCCGCCCTCTAAGGCTGCACGCGCCAAGGAGCTGCGGGAGCTCCTGCACCACCACAATCACCGCTACCACGTCCTCGACGATCCGGAGGTCACGGACGCGGAGTACGACCGGCTCTTCGACGAGCTGAAGGACCTGGAGGAGAAGCACCCGGAGCTCGCGACCGACGACTCCCCGACGCGCAGGGTCGGCGGGCCTCCGTCGGACAAGTTCAAGAAGGTCGCGCACCTCGCGCCGATGGGCTCGCTCGAGAAGGTGACGACCGACGAGGGCCTCCTCAAGTGGGCCGAGGACGTGCGCAAGCGGCTCGACTCCGACGAGCCGGTCGCCTACGTGATCGAGCCGAAGATCGACGGCTCGGCGATCTCGCTCGTCTACGAGAACGGGCAACTCGTCCGCGGCGCAACGCGCGGCGACGGACAGCGCGGGGAGGACGTCAGCGTCAACCTGCGCACGATCCGGTCGATCCCGCTCACGCTCCGTGGCGAGGCACCGCCGCTGATGGAGGTGCGCGGCGAGGTGTACTTCCCGCTCTCGGGCTTCCGTCGCTTCAACGAGGAGCAGATCGCGGCCGGGAAGGCGCCCGCTCCGAACCCGCGCAACGCCGCGGCGGGCTCGCTGCGCCAGCTCGACTCCCGGATCACGGCCGCGCGCCCGCTCTCGGTCTGGATCTACGGCACCGGCTACCGCGAGGGCGTCGCGCCGGACACGCACTTCGAGACGCTCGAGTGGCTGCGCGAGCGGGGCTTCCGGATCAATCCGTTCGCCGAGCGGCTCGAGTCGATCGAGGAGGTCGCGAAGGCCTGCGCCGAGTGGGAGCGGCGGCGCGCCGACCTCGACTACGAGATCGACGGAATCGTGGTCAAGGTCGACTCGTTCGACCAGCAGCAGCGTCTCGGCGCGCTCCACGAGCGACCGCGCTGGGCGCGTGCCTACAAGTGGGCGCCGATGACCGCGGAGACGAAGCTGCTCAAGATCGCGATCCGCGTCGGCCGCACGGGCGCCCTCAACCCGTGGGCGATCATGGAGCCCGTCAACGTCGGCGGCGTGATGGTCTCGCGCGCGACCCTCCACAACGAGGAGGACATCAACCGCAAGCAGATCCGCGAGGGCGACCGGGTGATCGTGCAGCGCGCCGGCGACGTGATCCCGCAGATCGTCGGGCCTGCCGGGCCGCACGCGAAGGGCACGAAGGAGTTCAAGATGCCCGAGCGCTGCCCGCTCTGCGACGCCGAGGTCGTGAGGCCCGAGGGCGAGGTCATGCACCGTTGCCCGAACCGTGCCTGCCCATCGCGCGGCCTCGAGACGCTGAACAACTGGGTCATGGCCGCGATGGACATCGAGGGCGTGGGCGAGCAGTTCGTCTGGCGGCTCTGGAACGAGGGCCTCCTCCGCTCGATGCCCGATCTCTACCGGCTGACCGCGGAGCAGCTGATGGAGCTCGACGGCTACGCCGAGATCTCGGCGCGGAACGCGATCGAGGCGATCGCGCTGTCGAAGCAACAGCCGTTCTCACGTGTCCTCTTCGGCCTGAACATCCCGGACGTCGGCTGGGTGACCGCGCGCAACCTCGCGCGCCACTTCGGCGACGTCGACACGCTCCTCGATGCGAGCCAGGAGGACATCCAGGAGGTGGACGGGATCGGCCCGGACCGGGCGGAGGCGATCGCGGAGTGGTTCTCGGACGAGCAGAACCGGACGCTCGTCGCGGAGCTGCGCGAGCTCGGGCTGCGGTTCGAGATCGGGGAGGAGGAGAGGCCGATCGAAGGCCCGCTGACGGGCAGCCAGTACGTGATCACCGGCACGCTCGAGTCCTTCTCCCGCGAGGAGGCGAAGGTCGCGCTCGAGGCGCTCGGCGCCAAGGTCTCCGACAACGTCTCGAAGAAGACGACCGGTGTCTTCGTCGGTGAGAACCCGGGATCGAAGGCTGCAAAGGCGGAGAAGGCGGGAGTGCCCGTGCTCTCGGAGGCGGATCTGCGTGAGCTCGTCAAGGACGCGCCGAAGACGTCTCAGCCCGCGACCGCGTCACCGCGGCGTCGTCGCTAGAGCGCGCTTGAAGAAGTAGCGTCCGCAAGGTACCATGCGGCGCATGGAACCGGGTGGAACAAGGAACTCGCTCTCCCAGCTCCGTCGCGGCGCGGTCGAGTACTGCGTGCTCGCGCTCCTGCGCGACGGCGAGCGGTACGGCTTCGAGCTCGTCCGGAAGCTCGCCGAGGTCGACGGCCTCGTGACGAGCGAGGGGACGATCTACCCGCTCCTCACCCGTCTCCGCCGCGACCGGCTCGTGACCACATCCTGGCGCGAGTCCGAGTCGGGGCCGCCTCGGCGCTACTACCAGCTCACCGACGCGGGCCGCGAGGCGCTCGCCGGCTTCACGAAGGAGTGGGCCCGATTCCGCGACGGAGTCGACGGGCTGCTCATAGAGGAGGGAACAGGATGACCACCGTGCACACGAACGAGCTCGTCGCCGACTATCTGCGGCGCCTCGAGCGGGCCGCCGCTCCGCTGCCGCGGTCGCGGCGGGCCGAGCTCGTCGCGGAGATCCGCGAGCACATCGACGACGCGCTCCTCGAAGCGGGCGCCGCCGACGAGGTCGTGGTGCGGAACGTGCTCGAGCGCCTCGGCCCGCCCGGAGGAGATCGCCGCTGCTGCCGGCCCCCGGCGCGGAGCGCGCGCGCGGGCAGGCTCGAGCTCGCGGCGCTGATCGCGCTCGCGATGCCGTTCGTCGGCTGGCTCGTCGGCGTTGTCCTCGTCTCCGCCTCTCGCGCCTGGACCCGCCGAGACAAGGCGGTCGCGATCGGGCTCGTGCTGCTGCCTGCAGTCGTGCTCGCTCTCGGCTTTGTCGCCGTCTCGCGCAGACGGCTCGGAGGTCACCCAGGTCGGAGCGACGTCGGCGACGAGCAGCGGCAACGGCTCGAGCAGCCTCGGGCCGCTCGAGCTGGCGGTCATCGTCGGCACCTTCTTCGCGGGGCCGCTGTCGGCGCGTGTATCTCGGCTCCCGCCTGCGGCGGCCCGAGGAGCCCGCAGGGCTGGCGTCAGCCTGACGCGGCGAGCGCCGTCGCGAAGCGGTCCTGCGCGATCCTCGCCCAGTAGGTCGAGATCGGCCGGCCGTTCTGGAGGATCGCGAAGACGTAGCGGTCGCGAACGAAGCCGGACAGGGCGGAGGCGATGCTCGTCGTGCCGGTCTTCGCGATCACCTGCCCGCGCGCCGGTCTCGATCCGAGCCGGTCCTCGAGTGTCCCGTCCACGCCGGCAACGGCGAGCGACTGGAGGAACGCATCGCGCAGGTCGCCCTCGGCAAGACCCGCCTCGAGGAGCGCGACCACGGCCGTCGCGGTCAGCCGGTCGAGACTGGAAAGGCCCGATCCGTCGGCGAGCCGAACGCCGGCGAGCGGGATCTCCGCCGTCACGAGGGCTGCCCGCACAACGCGCATGCCGGCTGCTGTCGACCCGTTCCCGGCATAGACCGCGCCGAGCTGCTTCACGAGCATCTCGGCCGTGTAGTTGTCGCTCTCGCGCCCCATGAAGCGAACGATGTCGGCAAGGGGCTCGGAGACATCCCGCGCGAGTGGGAGACCGGTCATCGTGAGAACTCCCGCCCGCGTGCGCTCCGCCACCGCGACCCCGGCGCTCTCCAGCGCCTGCCGCAGGAGGGACGCAGCGGCGAGTGCGGGATTTGGGGATGTGCGCCCGCGGTAGCGTCCGCGGTCGACGACGAGCGCCGACAGCGGCGGCGACTCCTGGATGTAGAAGCGGGGCTTCCAACCCGGGCCGACCCGGACGGCGTCGAACCACGACTCGTCGGCGATCACCGCTCCGTCGACCCGTCGGATCCCCCAGGACGCGATGTCCGTCGCGAGCGCGTCGAGATCCTCCGGCCCGAGCGTGGGGTCGCCGTACCCGCGCAGCCAGAGATCGCCGTGCCAGACGTCGCCCACCAGCGTGCCGGCACCGAGGACCTCCGTGTGGAACCGGTAGCCGGGCCCGAGCTGCGCGAGCGCCGCGTAGGCCACGGGCAGCTTCTGGTTCGAGGCCGGCACGAGCGCGAGAGCCGGATTGCGGGAGTAGACGACCGCACCCGTGCGGAGATCGACCGCCAGCGCCGCGGTGCGCGCCGGATCGACGTTCGGCACGTCGAGCGCGCGGTCGAGGCGGCTGACGAGGGTGGAGTCGGCGCCGCGTGCCGGCGCGGACGAGGACGAGCATGAGCGCGACGACCGCGAAACATGGGCCGAGGACGCCCCGAAGATAGGCCCGGCGGCCCATGTCGTCGACCGGCCCACGGCGGATACTTAAGAGGGCTGTGGACGGCCGCCTCCCCGGAGTCCTGACCGAGATTCGGTCGCTTCTCGATGCGCCCGCGAATGCGGAGCGGCCGCCGCGTGCCGTCGTCGAGGACACGCTGACGAACGGCTATGCCGAGGCGCTGGCGATCGAGGGAGAGCGGCTGCGAATCGAACGGCGACTGCGCGCGCTCCTGCGCGCGGAGCCCGGCCCGAGTGCGCGGGTCCGCATGGAAGAGATCGCGGAGCTGTCGAGACTGCTCGCCGGCGCCGACCGGGAGCTCGCGGGTCTCCGCGCCCTCCTCTCCACGCTGCGCGCGCAAGCTCTGTAGCCGCATCTCCATCTCTTCGGGTAGTGGCCTCGCGTTCCTGGCCGGCGAGAGACGCGGGCTAGACGATCCCGGATCGCACGGCGTAGACGGCGGCCTGGATCCGGTTCTCGATCTGGAGCTTCATCAGGATGTTGGAGATGTGGTTCTTGACCGTCTTCGGGCTGATGTGCAGCTCGCCGGCGATCATCCCGTTGTCCTTGCCGTTCGCGATCAGCTTCAGCACCTGAATCTCGCGGTCCGAGAGCTCGGCCCGGATGGTCGCGGCAGCCTCCGGCGCGGCGGTCGTCGCGCGCACGTGCTGGAGGACCTTGCCGGCGATGTGCGGCGAGATCAGCGACTCCCCGACGGCCGCCGAGCGGATTCCGCTCATCAGATCCTGGATCGATGCGTCTTTCAGCAGATAGCCGCACGCGCCGGCGAGGATCGCGTCCATCACGTCCTGCTCCTGGTCGGAGATCGTGAGCACGATCACCCGCGTCAGCGGCGCGTCACGGCTGATGTGGCGGGTGGCCTCGACGCCGGTCATGCCCGGCATGTTGAGATCCATCACGACGACATCGGGCGCCGCGTCGCGGACGTGTTGCAGCGCTTCCGCGCCGGTTGCCGCCTCGGCGACGATCTGCACCCCTTGCTCCTCGAGCAGGTTCCGGAGCCCCGTCCGGAAGAGGTCGTGGTCGTCGACGAGCAGCACGCGGATGGTGTGCTCTGGTGCGTCCTCGATCGGTGCAATGTCGGTCAGCGCTGCCTCCCGGACAGTGGCAGGGGGTGCCAGCTTATCGTCAGTGGATCGTGATCGTGACCGTCCGCCGGCCCCAGGCTCGCGCTTGCTGCAAGGTGGGGAACCAGAGATCGATCACATTTCCGTGCACCGCCCCGCCGGTGTCGGCTGCGATGCCCGTTCCATAGCCCGGGATCGTCAGCCGCGATCCAAGCGGGATCACCGCTGGATCGACCGCGACGACGCCCGCAGCAGTCGGCATCCCGGTCGACGTGCGCCCGTGGATCGAATAGCCGGTCGAGGAGACGGTGATCGTCTGCGGGCCGCGCGCGGCGGTCGGGACCGGAGCAGAAACCGGGGCGGCGGTCGAAATCGCAGCGGCCTGTTGCTCCGCCGTCCGCGCCTGGGCCTCGATGGCGGCGATGCGCGCAGTGTTCAGGCCCTGCTGATGCCGAAGGCTCGCCACGAAGCTGCGGCGTGCAGCTGCGGTCGCGGCGAGCTGTCTTGTGCGCTGGTCTGCGGCAGCGACGAGAGCGTCGAGCTCCGCCGCCTGTTCCGCGAGCCGCGCGTCGAGGGCGGCGAGCTGCGTCCGGGCTTCGCGCGCCTGCTCGATGATCCGGTTGTTCTGGCCGGCGGCGCGGCTGAGGCTGTCGAGCCCCGCGAGCGCCTCGTCGAGTGAGCTGGAGCTCAGCAGGACAGCAAGCGGATCGCCCTGGTCCGGCTGCTTGTAGAGAGCCCGGACCAGCACCGCGAGTTGCGACTCGGAGACACGAACGGCCTGTCTCGCGATGCCGAGCTGCTTGGCGGCTGCGGCGCGCTCCTGCGCGACCTGCGTCCGGCGGGCGGCGAGGGCCTCGAGGTCGCCGTGTGCGCGGCGAAGGTCGCTCTCGAGCGCGTACAGCTCGAGGGTCGCGGCGTTCGCGCGCGCGTCGAGCGAGCCGGCGTCCGCACGCAACTGGGCTGCCTTCGACTGGGCGGCCTGCGAGGGCGGACCGGAGGAGTCTGCGGCGAGCGCGATCGGAACGGCTGCCGGCAAGGCAAAACCCGTCAAGACGGCCACGAGGCGCGCCGCGCCCCTCGTTGAATACGTCCCCACGAGGTCGGGGACGGTAGCAAGTTTGGTCGCGCGCCGTCGTTGTTTGTGCTTCGTAAGCACATGTCGAGCCGGCGTGTTTTTGGCTCTGTTGGGCGTTGCGACTGTCCGAAAGGCCTGCTAGGGTGCCCCACTTGTGACGGACCTGGCCCCCACCGGGGTGTCTGGCGTGTTCGAGCGGAAGAAGTTGCGCAATTAGCTCGAGCAGGCGGAAGGCGCCGGCGCTCCTTACTGTTCTCACGGCGATTTTGGTGGCCGTCGCCCTGGCATGCGTAAAAACAGCCTCTGCCGATCCGATCGAGTCGAAACGCGCCGAGGCGCAAGACGTGCTCGCGCAGATCCAGGAGATCGACGGCCAGCTCGAGCAGGCGGTCGAGGCGTACAACCTCGCGAGCCTGAAGCTCGACCGGATCCAGGGAGAGCTGACGACGAACGCTCACCACCTGGTGATCGCGCGCAAGAGCCTGAAGAACGCCCAGACCCACCTGTCCGAGCGACTCGTCGCGCTGTACGTGGGCGGCGGCGAGGGCACGTCGATCGACGTGCTGCTCGGAGCCAGGTCGATCGACGACCTGATGAACCGGCTCGACGCCGTGGAGCGGGTCTCCGCGCAGGACACGCGCGTACTGAGCGAGGTGAAGAGCTTCCGTACACAGGTCAGGCAACGAGGGGTGCGGCTCAAGCGGGCGAAAGCGGAGCAGGTGCAAGTCGTCGCCGATCGCGCGGCCCAACGGCAGTCGATCGAGGGCCAGCTCGCCGAACGCAACCGCCTGCTCTCCTCGATCAAGGACCAGATCGCCAGCCTCGAGGCCGCCGAGCGCCTTCGGCAGGCGCGGCTCGCCGCTGAGGCGCGTGCCCGGCTTTCGAGAGCGACGCTGCAAGCCCAGGACCAGTCCGTGCCGGCGAGTGACGCCCTGCTCGTCGCAAGCTCTCCGGCCGAGGTGCTCGCGCCTGCCCCGCCCTCTCGCTACGGCGGCGTGGTCGGGATCGCGATGCAGTACCTCGGCGTTCCCTACGTCTGGGGCGGCGCGAGCCCGTCAGGCTTCGACTGCTCCGGTTTCATCATGTACGTCTACGGCCAGATGGGCGTGTCGCTTCCGCACCACGCTGCGTCGCAGTACGGCTCGGGCTCACCCGTCTCGCGCGACGCGCTCGAGGCCGGAGACCTCGTCTTCTTCAACGGGCTCGGCCACGCCGGTATCTACATCGGCGGCGACCAGTTCATCCACGCGCCGCACACCGGCGACGTCGTCAAGATCTCCAGCCTCTCCGATTCCTGGTACGCCGCGACCTACGTCGGCGCGCGACGGATTCGGTTAGATCCCGGCGGCCTGGTTCAGCGTCTCGCCGGCGTAGAGCTCCTCGAGCTCCCCGCCGAAGTGCTTCGTGACGACGCGCCGCTTCAGCTTCAGCGTCGGCGTGAGCTCGTCGTCGTCCATCGTGAAGTCGCGCGGCAGGATCGCGAAGCGCTTGATCTGCTCGTAGCGCGAGCGGTCGGCGTTGACGGTGTCGACAACACCCTGGATCAGCTCTCGCACCTGGTCCTCGCCTGCGAGACGATCCAGCTCGACGGGAAGCCCGCGCTCGGCGGCCCACGCGGGCAGCGCCTCCGGATCGAGCGTGATCAGTGCGGCGATGTACGGCTGCCGGTCACCGACGACCATCGCCTGTGAGATGTACTTCGAAGCCTTCAGATCGTTCTCGAGGTTCTGCGGCGCGACGTTCTTGCCG
The DNA here is from genome assembly GCA_963847255.1 of uncultured Gaiellaceae bacterium. Taxonomy (GTDB): domain Bacteria; phylum Actinomycetota; class Thermoleophilia; order Gaiellales; family Gaiellaceae; genus Gaiellasilicea. Next base: position 14,265 of record CAWJYW010000012.1, on the reverse strand, counting down.
CCGGCGGTGACGATGATGTCCTTCTTGCGGTCGGTGATCTTGATGAAGCCGTCCTCGTCGATCTCGGCGATGTCGCCCGTTCGCAGCCAGCCGTCGGCCCCGAGCACCTCCGCAGTGGCCTCCGGATCCTTGTAGTAGCCCTGGAAGACCGTCTGGCTGTGGATCAGGAGCTCGCCGTCCTCTGCGAGCTTCACCTCGGTCCCCGGCAGCGGACGGCCCACGGTGCCGAAGCGATAGGCCTCGTGCGTGTTCGTGGACGCTGCAGTCGTGCACTCGGTCAGCCCGTAGCCCTCCACGAGCAGGATGTCGATCGCGTGGAAGAACTCCGCGATCTCGGCCGAGAGCGGCGCGCCGCCGGAGATCGCCAGCCGCAGCCGGCCCCCGAGCCGATCCTTCACCTTGGCGTAGACGAGCCTGTCGGCGAGCTTGTGCTGCGCGGCGAGCGCGCGTGGGACGGGTTTGCCGGCGCGGCGCAGCGCACTCACGCGGCGGCCGACTCCCAGCGCCCAGTCGATCAGCTTCCGCTTCACGCCGGTCTCGGCGTCGAACTTGGCGACGACCGCGGTGTGAACCTTCTCGTAGACGCGCGGCACGCTCGGGAAGACGGTCGGCTTCACGGCCGGCAACGCGGCCGCCGCCTTCAGCGGGTCGGGCAGGAACGCGATCCCATAGCCGACGTAGGCACCGGAGAGGTGCATCAGGCGCCCGAAGTTGTGCGCCAGCGGGAGGTAGAGGAGCATCGTGTCCTCGGGCCCGGTGAAGCTCGGCAGGTCGTCGACGACTGCGACCATCGCGTAGTAGTTGAGGTGCGAGATCATGCAGCCCTTCGGCGGCCCGGTCGTCCCGGAGGTGTAGATGTAGGTGAAGAGGTCGTCCTCCTCGATCGCCTCGCGGGCGTCGCGGAGCGCGTCCGGGTGGTCGGCCGCATAGGCGCGGCCGCGGGCGGCGAGGTCGTCGAGGTCGGCGAACGTCAGCACATGGCTGAGCCGGGGGATCTCGCCTCGCATCTCCTCGACCTTCGCCCGCTGTGTCTCGTCCTCGACGAGGACGCCGACGGACTCGGAGTGGTCGAGGATGTAGCCCGCGTCCTTGGGCGAGCTGTTGGCGTAGATTCCGACCCCGATCGCTCCGATCGACCCGAGCGCGAAGTCGAAGAGCGCCCACTCGACCCTGCTCGAGGCGAGGATCGAGAACGCGTCGCCCTTGCGCACGCCGAGCGCGAGCAGTCCGTTCGCGTATCCCTCCACGCGTTCGTTCGCCTCGACCCATGAGAGCGGCCGCCAGTCGTCGCCCTCCTGGACCAGATACGCAGGCGTTTGGCGGCCGGCCGCGATCGCGTCGCGCCAGAGCCGCTCGATCGTCCGTTTTTCACTCACGCGTCGCACATTATTGAGAAGGAAGCCTCCGGGGAAGGGCGAATCGGTTCGGTCCCTCTATATTTGAAGGTGAAGATGCGCACGACGTGGAACGGCTCGATCAGCTTCGGACTCGTCTCGATCCCCGTGGGCCTGGCCCCGGCGACGAAGCCTGCCGCGCGCTCGTCTGACATTTCGTTCCGAATGCTGCACCGCGAGTGCGGCACGCCGATCAAGCAGAAGCGCTACTGCCCGGTGCACGAGCGCGATCTCGGCCCCGACGAGATCGTCAAGGGCTGGGAGGTCTCGAAGGGCCAGTTCGTGCTCGTCGAGGACGAGGAGCTCGAGGCGTTGACGGCGCACGACGATTCGCGCGCGATCGAAATCGCCCGCTTCGTCGATGCCGGCCAGGTGGACCCGATCTTCTTCGATCGCACGTACTTCCTCGTTCCCGCCGAGGCACCCGCTGCGCGGCGGCCATACGTGCTGCTGCTGAACGCGATGCGCGAGACCGGGATGGCGGCGATGGGCAAATTCGTCCAGCAGGGACGCGAGAAGCTCTGCCTGATCCGGCCGAAGGGAGACGCGCTCGCCCTGGAGACGCTCTTCCTCTCAGCGGACGTGTACTCGCAGGCAGAGATCGAGGAGGCGGTCGAGGAGACGACCGTGAAGGGGCCGGAGCTCGAGCTCGCCCAGCAGGTGATCGAGAGCCTCTCCGGCGACTTCGATGCCTCGGAGCTCCAGAGCGACTACCGCCGCGACCTGAAGGCGCTGCTCGAGGCGAAGCTCGCGGGCGAGGAGATCACGGCTCCCGAGGAGCCGGTCGAGGACGCGCCGGTGATCGACCTGATGGAGGCGCTCCGCCGCAGCGTCGAGGACGCCAAGCAGGCGAAGCAGCCGGCCGCCAAGAAGGCAGCGCCCAAGAAGGCCCCCGCGCGGCGCAAATCCGCCGCTCGCTAGCGTTCGACACTGATCTGGCGGCCGCGAAGCGGCCCTTTAGGGGTCTTGAGCGATCGGGATCCGCTTCTGCGGATTCCGATCTGCGTGGCTAATCAGTGCGCCTGAGGCATTGCGCCCAGCGCTTGGAGTTGCGCCTGGAAGAGCGTCTTGTCGATCTTGCCCTGGTAGATCGGCACGCCTTCCTCGATGCAGACCCGGATCACTTCCTGCCGGTCGATCCCGAGCTCCTTCGAGAGCTCGTCCGGCGTCAGGTGATTTGCCATTCGTCTTCCTCCCTGTGTCGTAGACTGCAGTGTCGCGGCAATGAAAAAGCCCGCTGGGCGCATGCAGTTTCGTCTGCACAGTGCGCTCAGGCGGGCTCGGATCACGCTCGCTCGTCTTTGTCGCGGGAATCAACGGGCCCGCGCCCCCAGAATCGACATAGTCCTCGGAGGATACTCTGCGCGCATGACGGCCGCAACGAACTTGGCCGGGCTGGAGCCGAAAGATCTGGTAACCGGCGGGATCTCGATCCACTACTACAGCGGCGGCGAGGGCGAGCCGCTTCTTCTCCTGCACGGGCTGGCCGGCTCGTCCGGGAACTGGGTCGAGCTGCTGCCGGACCTCGTTCGGCGGCATCGCGTGATCGCCGTCGACCTGCCGGGACATGCCGGCTCCGCGAGGGCGCCGCGCGGCACGAGCATCGGCGACTTCGCGGCCGTTTCCGCAGCCGTGCTGGAGGCCGAGGTCGAAGGACCGGCTCTCGTCGCCGGCCACTCCTTCGGTGGGCTGGTAGCACTGCGGCTCGCACGAGCCCGTCCGGAGCTCGTTTGCGGTCTGCTGCTCATCTCGCCCGCCGGCATCAAGACGACGACGCGCTTCACGCGCTCGCTCGTCCTGGCCTCGACGACGGTGCGCCCCGGACGCTGGGTGGCGCCCTTGCGCCATCGCTACGGCGGCCGCGAGTGGTACCGCAGGGCGGTCTTCCGCCCGTGGTTCGTCTCGGATGCGACCGTGCTCAGCGAGCGCGCGACGCACGGGCTGCTCGGCGCGCAGCGCGAGCACAGGGACACGAAGACGGCAGCGCGGGCGATGAATGCCGACGATCCGCGCCGCGACCTCGCCGAAGTCGCATGCCCGGTCGTGATCCTGTGGGGCGCACGCGACCCGCAGTTGCCGCTCGACGATGCCTTCGAGTACACGCGCCGGCTCGGTGCCAAGCTTCGCGTCGTCGCCGACTGCGGGCACCTCGTGATCGTCGAGAGGCCGGCGGCCTGTCTGGACGCACTCGCTGAGCTGGCCGAGGGCTCCCGCTAGACCGGGTTCTCGACCGCGAGGAACTCCCACTCGAGGTCGAAGCGCTCGGCCAGCCGCTGCGAGAGCGCCTGCACGCCGAGCCGCTCGGTCGCATCGTGACCGCCCGCGACGAAATGGATCCCGAGCTCGCGTGAGGCCTGCAGGCTCGGCTCCTCCGGCTCGCCCGTGAGGAAGAGGTCGTAGCCCTCGTGTGCTGCGCGGATCAGCTCGCTGCCGGCGCCGCCTGAGCAGATCGCGACGCGCCGGATTCGCTCCGGGCCATGCGGGAAGACGAGCGGGTCGCGACCGATCGTCTCGCGGATGCGACCGGCGAACTCCTCGATGCCGACCCGCTCGGCCAGCCGGCCTCCCTGCCCGACCTCGCCGAACGGCTGCTCGACGTCCACCGAGAGCGCGTCGGCGAGCAGGGCGTTGTTGCCGATCTCGGGGTGCGCGTCGAGCGCCAGGTGGTACGCAGCCAGGTTCAGGTCGGCAGCGAAGAGCGCCTCGAGGCGGCCACGCTGGCGCCGGTCGATCCAGACAGGCTCGTTTCGCCAGAACATGCCGTGGTGCACGATCACCAGCTGAGCGCCGGCCGCCGCCGACCGCTCGAAGAGCTCGAGCGAGGACGAGACTCCGCACGCGATCTTCGTCACCTCGTCGGCGCCGAGCACCTGCAGACCGGGCGTGCCGTACTCGGGGAAGCGGTGGATCTCGAGCAGTTCGTTCGCGTACCGGATGATCTCGTCGCGCTGGGCCACGGGCCCGATTATCGCTACCCTTTGCGCGCTCGGGGTGTGGCGCAGCCTGGTAGCGCGCTCCGTTCGGGTCGGAGAGGTCCGGAGTTCGAATCTCCGCACCCCGATTGACGTGGGGGAACCGTAATGGTTCCCCCACGCACACTGTCCGGCGTGTGGATGCCTCAGCGTTCGGGGAGTGGTCCGACGAACTCGACGCCGTACTCCTGGCTGGCCTGCTTGATCTGCGATCCCTCGATCGATTCGAGCGGCGGCAAGCCGCCTGCTCGCGAAGGCAGGGTTATCGCGCGGTAGAACTGCCCATGGCGAGGCGTGGTGAGAATCAGATAGCGGGCCGTTTCCGACTCGATTCGGAAGCCGTGAACGGTGCCACCAGGTAAGTGCGCGAACGAACCAGCACCGGCCCGAACCCCTGGCTCCTCGCCGATGAAGAGCGTGATCTCGCCTTCGACCACATAGAAGGACTCCATGTCGTCACGGTGCAGGTGCAGCGGGACGCTCTCCCCGCGCTTTGCCTGCTCGTCGACCAGAGTGAACGCCCCACCCGTTTGCTCCCCTGTGGCCAGAAAGTACGTCGACGTCTCTCCCATCCACCGGCGCTCGCTCTCTTCGGGCAGGTGCAGATACGCATCGGTCGCAGTCCCCACGGAGACCCTCCTCGGTCGAAGTGCCAGCAGCTGAGCGTACGTGCTCGGACGGAGTCCACCGAGTCGTGACCCTGGGCGACTGTGCTCTCGCCCGGGACGGCTGGGGGCTACCCCGGAATCTCGTCCAGGTCGGCGCTGCCGCGGCCGAGCGTCGTCGTGATGACCGAGATCACGATCGCGGACGAAAGGACGAGCGAGGCCCAGAGGATGCCCGAGAGCTCGTCGGCCCACCCGATCGCATCGTCGAGCGAGAGCTCGCCGGGGCCTGTCGCGGAAAGCGCGACCGCGACGGTCGCGAGCGTGACCTCGAACTCGTAGCCGCCGAGGAAGCCCTTCGGCCAGACGACGGTCGCGATCGCGTTCAGCATCACGGTCGTGAGCAGGAACGCGGCGAGCGGTGTCAGGAGGCCGGCCGCGAGCAGCAGTCCCCCGCCGAGCTCGGAGAGCCCGACGACGATTGCGAGCAGCGCCGGCCGCCGGTAGCCGAGCGACGAGAAGAACGCCGCCGTCCCCTGCGGCCCGCCGCCGCCGAACCAGCCGAAGAGCTTCTGCGCGCCGTGCGCAGCGAATAGGAGCCCGACGACGAGCCGTAACAGCAGTAGGCCGTACTCCACGTCCGTCCCTTACCCGCTCGGCGGCTCTCGAACCTCGTACCGGTGCACGACGGCCGTGCAGAGATCCTCGACGTAGTCGATCCCCGCGGCCTCCGCGATCGCCCGCGACTCGTCCGAGACGATCCCGAGCTGCAGCCAGAGCGCGCCGGCGCCGGCCTCGACCGCTTCGCGAGCGTGCGCCGGTGTGAACTCGGCGCGACGAAAGACGTCGACCAGGTCGATGGGCCGGTCGATCTCAGCCAGTGTCCGCACGCAGGCGACGCCGAGCACCTCGTCGCAGTCCGCCGGCCGCACCGGGATCACGTCGTAGCCTTGCCGCTGGAGGTAGTGCATGACGCTGTTGCTCGGCCGGTCCGCCTTCGGCGAGGCGCCGACCAGGGCGATTGTCTTTGCGTCTCGCAGGATCTCGGCCGGCGTGCGCATTCCCCGAGCGTATCCTCAGAGGGTGATCCGGGCAGTTCTCTTCGACGTCGACTTCACACTTGCGCGCCCCGGCCCCGAGCTCGGCCCGGAAGGGTATCGGCGGGCCGGTGAGCGGCACGGGCTCACGCTCGACCCCGAGCGCTACGAAGCGGCGCGGCAGGCGGCGCTCTCCTCGTTGCGCCGGCATCCCGAGCTCGAGCACGACGACGAGCTCTGGATCGTCTTCACCGAGGAGATCGTGCGGGGGATGGGAGGCGACGCCGCGGAGGCCCGCGCGTGCGCCGAGGATCTCGTGCGGGCCTGGGAGCTGCACGAGCGCTTCACGCTCTACGAGGATGCTCTCCCCGCGCTCGCCGCTCTCCGCGAGCATGGCGTGAAGATCGGGCTGGTGTCGAACGGCAGCCGCGATCTGGAGGAGTTCGTCGTGCACCACGCGCTGGACGTGGACTGCGCGATCGGGTCGCGTGCCTTCGGCCGCACGAAGCCGCATCCTGAGATCTTCCGGCGCGCGCTCGCGCTGCTCGACGCCGAGCCGGAGGACGCGGCGATGATCGGCGACTCGTACGAGGACGACATCGAGGGCGCCCGTGCCCTCGGGATGAAGGCCTTCCTGCTCGACCGAGACGGCCGCTACCCTAACGAGCCCGATCGGCTCCCCGACCTGCTCGCGCTGCCCGCGGCACTGGGATTGATTCGGACGGATGACGTGACTAGGGTCAACGGGCCGGAGCACGTTCGACAAGACGGGGGAGGAAGTTGACGAAACTGTGGAAGTCGGCCGCCGCCGTCGCCGTGGTGCTCGTCGCGTCACAGCTCGCAGCCGCGTCGAGCGGAGCGACGAATGGCTCCGTGCTCGCGTTCACGAGCCTGCGAGGCGGCAACGCCGCGCTCTACGTCTCCAACCGCGTCGGCACCGGTGCGCGTCGGCTGACGCCGGCCGGAGTCGGCGCCTACCAGGGCGATGCGGCCTGGTCTCCCGACGGCACACGTGTCGTCTTCACGTGCGGCAACTTCGAGCTGTGCGTCGCGTCGGCGGACGGATCGGACGTCGCCCGCTTGACGAGGTCCGCGTGGCCGGCCACCTGGAGCTACGAGTTCGAGCCCGCCTGGTCACCCGACGGCACGCAGATCGTCTTCAGCGCGAAGCGCGGCGGACGCAGCAGCGACCTGTGGCTCGTCGGCGCCGACGGCACCGGCCTCAAGAAGCTTGTTGCCGGACCAGGCAACGACGGGTCGCCGGAATGGTCGCCTGACGGACTTCGGATCGCCTACACATCGGACGCGGGTGCGGGGAGCGACCTGTACGTCGTCGATGCAGACGGTGCAAACGTGCAGCGCCTGACCAGTGGGCAGGCTCTGGAATCCGACCCCGATTGGTCACCGGACGGCAGGACGATCGCTTACGCGCGCGCAACCGCCGGTTCGTTCAAGAGCGAGGTGTGGCTGATGCGCGCGAGCGGTGGCGGCCACCGGCGGCTGACCGCCGGCGGGGAGCCGAGCTGGTCGCCGGACGGGTCGTTCCTGTTCCTGTCCGTCCCGCTGGGCACCGATGACGGGCTCTTCCGAGTTCGGCCCAACGGGTCGGGCCGCACCCGGCTGACGAAGCGTGCGGGCGGCGACTACGCACCGCAGCTCCAGCCGGCCGGAGTGACCGTGTCGTTGCCAGCGGCGCCGTCGACCCCGCTCGAGGCGGTCCACGCGGACGCTCGCACCGTCGGGACTCTTCTCGCCAGGTATGCCTACGTGATTCGGGACCTGAGCGGCCTCGAAGGCACGAACCAGACTTCGATCGTCGCTGCGGCTCGTGCACTCGCCCGCGATGCCGCTGCGGGCCGGTCGGCACTCGTGGCGTCGCGTCCCCTCTCGGCGCGCGCGATGCGCGTCAAGACCGAGGGCATCGCCGGGTTCACTGCGGCGCAAGCGGTGGCCCGCAACCGGCTCGAGCTGGTGCGGCTGGCGCCTCAGCGCAAGACGGCCGCCAAGCGGATCGCGGCGCTGACCAAGACCTACAAGGCGAACCGGAACACGATGGGTCGGCGGTTCGGGATCGCGTTCACGGAGACCGGCCTCTAACAGCGATCCGAGCCCTGGCAGGTCCGGAGCGTCTCGACCTGAGGGACGTCGCCACTCCAGGTCAGGCGGATGCGGAGCGAGGCGGAGTTGTTCGTGTAGTCGATCTCCTCGAGCTGCTGGGTCGGGTTCGCGCGGTGGACGAGCACGTAGGTCCCTGCCGGGACGCCGCGGAGCTCGAGGTTCTGGCCGTGGAAGTGCGGCGGATAGAGATCCGTGAAGCCGGTCGAGGTTCCCTGCTCGACGGCGAGCGCCTGCGGGTTCGACGCGGCGCAGTTGCCGAAGAACCGCGCGCCCGTGAACCGCACGACGCGCCGCCGCGCCAGGCCGTAGTGGTCTGCGAGGCAGAAGCCGCTCTTCCGGTCGCGCACGACCAGTTCGTCGTCGAGCGTGCGCAGCTCGTAGCGCTGGAAGTCGAGCAGGTGCCAGTGGGTATGTGTCGGCGAGTACGTGTAGCGGAGCCGCCCGGCGTCGTCGTAGGTGCGTGCCGTCCCGTCGGTCAGGCGGACGAGCTGGCGCGCGATCATCGGGCCGGCTGCGGCCGGCCGGCTCCCGCGCACCCAGACGGGGCCTTCGCCGATGTTGTCGGTCGCGGAGGCGAAGCCGAGCTTCGTTCCGGCGACCGCAAGCCGGAACGGCGCGCGCTGATCGAAGTCCGGTAGGAGCTCCCGCGGGCCGGATTGCGGCGTGCCTGCGTCGGCGGTCTTCTCGGGAAAGGGCTCGCCCGGCTCGAGTGTCCGGAACAGGACCTTGCCGTCGCTGAAGCTCGGAAACAGCTGCTCCTTCGGTCCCCTCGCGACGACCTTCGGCCTGCCGCCGTCGACGGAGATGACGTAGACGTCGAAGCTCCCGCCCGCAAGCGGGCTCGCCGCATACGCGATCCGGCGGCCGTCGCCGCTCCACGCTGGAGTCGCAACGACCTGCTCGGCTTTCGTCAGCCGCTGGAGGCTGCCTCCGTCGCGCCGCACGACATAGAGGCTCGAGCTGCGCTTGCCGGGGTCCTGGCGAACGAAGGCGATCTTGCGCCGGTCGGGAGACCAGTCGGGCTCGGTGTCGCTCGCCGCCGACGGCGTGATCAACTGCTTGCCGACGTAGAGGTCGCCGTCGCGTGAGGAGACGACGAGCTTGGGCAGCCCGCGCGCATCGCCGGCCTCGATCCCCCACGCGAGGACGGCGAGCAGCGGCAGCGGCGCCAGCACCGCTGCGATCAGCGTGAGTCGAGCTCTACCCGCCATGCGTCCGTATGCTGCCCGATGGCAGCGGACGGCATGGACGTTGTCTCGCCGAACGCCGCCGCTCCCTCCGCCAGGGTGGCGACCGGGCCGACGCAGACGTCCTCGCCGTCGAAGAGCTCGAGCCACTCGGCGAGCGGCCGTGTTGCGAAGACGGCGCCGAGCTCGGCGGCGAGCGCGTCCTGTCCGTCGGGGTCGAACTGGCGCGCGGCGAGCTCGGGGCGTTCGATCACCGCGCACAGCCGCTCGAAGAACTTCGGCTCGAGCGCCCCAACGGTCAGGTGCCGGGCGTCGGCAGTCGCGTAGATCCGGTAGCAGGCAAGCCCGCCCGTGAGGAAGCGTGGGAGCGGATCGCCGCCGAGGCGGTGTGCGACGAGCCGGTGTGAGCCGTGCGTCATGGAGATCGTCAGCCGGGCGCCGCGGCCGGTGCGTGCCCGCTCGAGAAGTGCAGCGAGGACCTCGGTCACCGCGCCGAGCGCGCCGGCCGCGAGATCGGCGGGCTGGATCGGCGGCAGGCTCGGCGCGGTGTCTTCGAGCACGCCCGCCCAGCCCAGGTAGTTCACGTCGTGAGCCGCCCGCGCGGCGTGAGCGCCGTCGGCGCCGAACCCCGTGATCGAGCAGTAGACCGCGGTCTCCGGAACATCGTCGGGGCCGACGCCGAGCCGCTCGGCCACGCCGGGCCGGAAGCCTTCGAGGACCACGTCGGCGCGGGCGAGCAGGGCACGGGCGAAGGGGAGGTCCGTCTTCAGGTCGATCGCGACCGACTCCTTGCCGGCGTTCAGCGCCTCTTCCCAGGCGCGGGAGACACCGCGCATCGGGTCGCCGCCGGGCTGCTCGAGCCGCACGACCCGGGCGCCGAGCCGCAGCAACTCGCGGGACGCGAACGCGCCCGGCAGGTAGCGGGTCAGGTCGACGACGAGCATCCCTGCGAGCGGTTGCATCCGCCGCGAACCTAGCACTACAGTGATCGCACGTTGACTGACCGTTCAACCAACGGTGGCGGCTCCGCGGACAAGCGTCGCGTGATCCTCGCTGCGGCCGTCCGCGTGTTCGCCACCAAGGGGTACCACACGTCCCGGGTCGGCGACATCGCCGAGGAGGCCGGGATCGCACATGGGCTCCTCTACCACTACTTCGGGTCGAAGGAAGAGGTGCTGCAGACCGTCTTTCGCGAGAACTGGAGCCAGCTCCTCGAGGCGTTCACGCGCATCGAGACGTCGGACGAGCCCCCGCTTCAGCAGCTGGGAGCGATCGCGAAGGTGCTGCTCCGCTCCTGGCGCGACCAGCCCGACCTCGTTCGCGTGATGGTGCGCGAGGTCGCGCGGAGCCCGCAGCTCCAGGGGCAGGTGGACGAGATCCGTGGCGTCTTCCTCGTCATCCAGCGGGTGATCGAGCGCGGGCAGGCAGACGGCTCGTTCCGGCCGGAGCTCGACGCCCGTCTCGCGAGCTGGATCTTCTACGGCGGTCTCGAGGAGCTGCTGACCGGGTGGGTGCTCGGCCAGCTCCCCGACGGCGACGAGGAGGTGGCGCGTGCCGAGCAGACGGTGGTCGACCTCCTCTGCGGCGGGCTCACACGAGTCGGCGCCGCGGCACCCGTCTGAGCCTCGCTATACGCGCGTCGTCTGGACGCTGGGGCTCGGAGCATTCGGTCTCGCCTTCTCGCTCACGACGACCGCGGCCTACCTGCCGCCGCTGCTCGGGCAATTCACGACCTCCGCGACGCTGATCGCGCTCGTGCTCGCGTCCGAGGGGCTCTTCGCCGTCGCTCTGCCACTCGTGATCGGGCCGTGGAGCGACACCTTCCACACCCCGCTCGGCCGGCGGCGGCCCTTCATGCTCGTCGCGCTCGGCCCGATCTGCTTCTGCCTTGCGCTGATGGCGTTCATGCCGAGCATCTGGACGACGGCGCTGCTCGTCCTCGCGTTCTTCTTCGCGTACTACGTCTACGAGCCGCCGTACCGGGGCCTCTACCCCGATCTGCTGCCGGAGCGGCTCTACGGGCGTGCCCAGAGCGCACAGCACCTGATGCGCGGCGCTGCCCTCGGCACGGCGCTGATCGGCGGCGGCGCCCTCTTTCACATCTGGGAGCCGTTCCCGTTCCTCGTCGCGGCGGTCGTCGTCACCGCGGCCTGCGCCTCGCCAATCGTCTTCCTGCGGGAGGACGGCGGGCACGGCCGCGTCTTCGAGGGCGTGCGGGCCTACATCTCGCACAGCTGGCGCGTCTTCGCCGACCTCGGCGTGCCGGTCCTGCTCGCGATCCCGCTCGTCGCGCGACGATGCGGCAGGAAGTCCGGGCCGGTACAGCCCGAAAGCCCAGAGCCGATTGTCTAGGACGTAGAAGGCGGTCGTGGCGGCGCGGCCCGGCAGCAACAGGACGGAGTAGCCGCCGCACTGCCTGCGGACGAGCGCGCCGTAGAGCGACGTGACGCGCGACTCGGCGTCGCCGAGCCGAAGGCCCCGGTTCGTGTGCCAGCCCTCGGGCCGGTAGAGCGTGAAGATCGCGGCGACCTTGCCGGCACGCAGCTCGACCCCCGCGCCGCGCGGCTGGAAGGCGTAGTAGTTGAAGTACCACGTCTCGTGCCGGCAGCCCTTGCAGACGCCGTAGGCCCGGCCCCAGCTCCGTTCGAGCGCCGCCTTCGTCATCCCGAGCTCGATCCCGCCGAGGCTGCGGCCCGGTACCAGAACGCCGGCGCCGGGAGGCGCTGCCGACGCCGCGCCGGCGAGGACGACTGTGCCCGCGATGACGGCGAGGAAGCGCACGTGTGGGAGGATAAGTGCGTGGCGAGGTTCAACCTGTTCGACGGGGAGCTCGACCTCGAGCGTGACCGGCCAGGGTTCTCGTGGCGTGCTGCTGTCGTGGGCGAGAAGCTCGGAGCGACGAAGCTCGGCGCGACCCTCTACGAGCTCGATCCGGGCGAGAAGACCTTTCCGTACCACTACGAGTACGGCTGCGAGGAATGGCTGCTCGTGGTCGCGGGACGGCCGACTCTGCGCGACCCCGACGGCGAGCACGAGCTCCGCCCCGGAGACGTCGTCGTCTTCCCGGAGGGCCCTGCGGGCGCGCACCAGCTCCGGAACGGGACGGACGAGCCGATCCGCGTGCTGATCTTCTCGACGAAGGGGCTCCCGAACTCCGCGGTCTATCCGGACAGCGGCAAGATCGGGATCTGGACCGGAGACGAAGCCGACCCGCCGCGGCTCTTCCAGATCGGCAGCGCCGTCGATTACTGGGACGGAGAAGGGTCCTAGAAACGCCAACGACCCCCACGGGCGGCGTGGGGGTCGTCAGCTGCGGCGTTGCTTGGCTTTCGTCGTGCGGCGGAGCGAATGAACGCGGCCCGGTCAATGCGACCTGCGTTCTGATCCAGTCGTCGGCAACTCGCCGCCGCGTGCCATCCCCGATTCGGCGTACCCGGTGTAACCCGTACCGAGAGGTCTAGCGAAAGGCGTTCTCGCCGGTCAGCGCCTGGCCGACGACGAGCGTGTGCACCTCGTGCGTGCCCTCGTAGGTGAGGACGGACTCGAGGTTGTTCACGTGGCGGATCACCGGATACTCGAGCGTGACGCCGTTCGCGCCGAGGATCGTGCGGGCGGAGCGCGCGACCTCGATCGCGCCGCGGACGTTGCCCATCTTCCCGAGGCTGACGTGCTCCTGGCGCAATGTGCCGGCGTCCTTCATCCGGCCGATGTGGAGCGCGACGAGGAGACCGCGGTTCAGCTCCAGCGCCATCTCGGCCAGCTTCTCCTGCGTCAGCTGGTAGCCGGCGATCGGCTTGTCGAAGACGATTCGTTCCTTCGAGTAGTCGAGCGCGCACTCGAAGCAGGCGCGCCCCGCGCCCACCGCACCCCAGACGATCCCGTACCGCGCCTCGTTCAGGCACGAGAGCGGGCCGCGGAGCGTGCTGACCTCGGGGAACATGTTCTCGTCCGGCACGCGAACGTCCTGGAGCACGAGCTCGGACGTCACTGACGCGCGCAGGGAGAGCTTCTTGTGGATCTCCGGCGCGCTGAAGCCCGGCGTGTCCTTCTCGACGAGGAAGCCGCGGATCTCGCCGTCGTCGGTGCGCGCCCAGACCGTGGCGACGTCGGCGATCGTGCCGTTCGTGATCCACATCTTCGCGCCGTTCAGGATCCAGTCGGAGCCGTCGCGGCGAGCGTGGGTGCGCATCGAGGCGGGGTCGGAGCCGGCATCGGGCTCGGTCAGGCCGAAGCAGCCGATCGCCTCGCCGGAGTGCATCGCCGGCAGCCAGCGCTGCTTCTGCTCCTCCGAGCCCCACTTCCAGATCGAGAACATCGCGAGCGACCCCTGCACGGAGACGGCGCTGCGCACGCCGGAGTCGCCGGCCTCGAGCTCGAGGCAGGTGAGCCCGTACGCGACGGCGCTCGCGCCCGGAAGTCCGTAGCCGTCGAGATGCATCCCGAAGAGCCCGAGCTTGCCGAGCTCCGCGATCAGCTCGCGCGGGAGGATCCCCTGCTCGAACCAGTCGCCGACGTCCGGCAAGACCTTCTCGCGGACGAACGAACGGACGGTGTCGCGGATGGCGCGCTCTTCGTCGTCGAGCAGGCCGTCGATCGCCAGGAAGTCGAGCGGGTCGAGAGGGGTCGTCTTCTCGGTCACGGCCATCGGCGGAAGGCTACCGTGCGCCGAACCTGGGCCGTGGACAGGCGTGGGCCCGACATGAGAATCTCCCGCGCATGCCGAAGTGCTCGCCGCAGCGGGCCGGTCGCGTCGCTGCTCGCCTTTGCCTTCTTCGCGCGCCTCGCCGGCCGCGGCGAAGGCCTTCGTCCCCGAGGCGGGCGAGACCGCGCGGGCAACTTCGACTGGTTTTCAGCGACACGATCCGCATGAAGGTGTGGCCGCGTCCGTCGCGGTGGCGCTCGCGGTCTTCCAGCTCTTCACTGGCGGCGTGGAAGTCTCCCACAAGTTGCCG